>VGFK01000001.1 GCA_016868895.1 Bacteroidota bacterium
TTACCCTTCACATTTCTTCTTATCTCCTCATTGTGTATCTCAATCTGATCTCTCTCCAACAATTCCTCAATATTAATGGTCTTCAATTGCTTTGAAGTAAAGCTGCCCCCAGTCCACTGACTGTAAGGAGGAACACTTAACACCCCAATTTCATGATCCAAACAAAAATCTACCACCTCATTTTTTCTTTTGATAGATAAGGAGAAGGAAGCAATGATCAATTCATCCACACCCGCTGTTTCATGCAATGATTTCAATTGATCAAATCCAATGATAGGAACTCCATCCAGTGACTTGCTGTTTTTCCTACGGTCGTCATCTACAAATGCCAGAATATTGAATCCAGTTCTGGTATCATGAGAAAGCACACGCTTTGTGGCAGTTCCTGTTTCACCTGCGCCATAAATCACTACCGTTTTTCTTGCACGCTTATAATTGCGCAATAATTCAAATCCCTGTTTTACACTAACTCTGTATCCCAGCAAAAATAAAAAGCTGAACACCGCATAAATGATGACTTCAGTTTCACTGATTATAAATCCATTCAGGCGACTTGAATTGAAAAATTGAACCAGAAACAAGGTAAGCGAAGAAATGGCTACTGTGATAAATACCCTCAAGGCATCCTGTAATCCTGTATAGCGAACAATTCCTTTGTAGGTCTTGATAGATGAAAATACAAGTGTGTTGATGATAACTGTTATGAACATCACATTCAACAATTGTCTGGAATCAACCAGCCTGAAACTCAACCTGTTTTCAATAAGTATGGCAATGAAAATAGCGAAGAGTGTACAAGCGAGATCCAAAATAAAAATCAGCCAGCGGGGGACGATTCTTATCTTTTGGAGGAGTTTGACAGTGCGGGGTGTTTGGGAGGGCATAGAGTTAGTTGTAAGTTATAAGTTGTTGCCAGTTGACTGTTAACCGTTAACTGTCAACTGAGTTTTAAGCCATTTTGATGCAATAAGGTACAAAACTGTTAGAAAGCCCGCTAGGAAGCCACCTAATATCAATGATTTAAGTTTACTGGTTTTTTCTTTTTCCAGTGGAAATGTACTTTGATCAACAACCTGTATCACTGGTGTTTCCTGGTTCAACAACGTTTTTGACAACTCCAAGTTTTTAACAACCTCAGCAAAGATGGTTGCTGCCATTGTTTTGTCGCGGGTGCTGATTTCAGAAGAGATGGCGTTTGTTTTCAATGCAGGATTTGCATCAACTAATGCCTGTTGAGAAGCAGCTGCACTGAATGTTTTGTTATTCAAGACTGCAGCAAGACTGTCAGCTTTTCTTTGCAACATGGCTACGTTGGAAGCCTTTGTTTTTATTTTGGATTGCACATATCGTTCTGTTGCAATCTTGACCAATCGATCTAAAAATAATTTTGAAAAGCCTTCGTCCAGGGTGGTTGTTTTTGTTTCTATGAATGAAGCTTTCTTATCCGGACGCGCAATCGCTAATTCATTTTTGATAATACCCGTTTCAATGGCTTGCAATAAACTGTCTTCCTTTCTAGGCAAGTTATGAGCATTGAATTTCGAGAATTGAATATTCCCGATTTTTTCATTCTTGCTCCAATCTTCTTTTAGTTCGTTAACATCAGCATATCGATCTGCCAGTGTGATGCCTGATTTTTCATCAAAGGGTGACAACAAGGTTTCTCTCACCAGACTTTCACTTTTCAAGAAAAGCAGAATATTGTCACCACTGAAAATGCTTCCGCCACCACTTCCTCCAATATCGAATCCAAATTGTCCAGCCAAAGAAGCGAGTCCGCCGCCACCACCTTTTGCGTCCTCCACTACAAAAGTCATTTTTGCTATGTACTTAACAGGCCGTATGTATGCATAAACAAATCCAATTGCCCCGCCAATCATTCCAGCTAATACAATGAAAACCCATTTAGATATCAAGAGCTTCCAAAGTTGCTGAACTTTTTCGATGAGCTCCTTGAGGGAGATTTCGTCGGATTCGGTTGGTGGTTGACTGTTAACTGTTGACAGCTTGTTTTCTGTTGTCATTGGTTTCGTTGTTTAAATGTAGGATTTTTTTATGCTTACGATTTACAACATACCACGAGGAGGAGTGAATACTTTTTGAAGATATTTTTCATTTTATATCAAAAATTAAGAATGTAAAGATAGGTGATTTGAAAGCTTCGCCACCCCGGTCACATAGTGTTTAAACGACGTGCCGGGCAGAATAAGGGTCTCTCGGCAATTTACCCTAAAAAATGGTGCGAAAATATAGTTTTTCCCTCTGGTTATCAACACAGTGCAGAAACTTTTTTATGTATAAATTTTGACCCGAAAATTGCAATACCTATGCCTACGGGTTTAATAAGTTGAAATTCCTATATGAAACATTTTGATATTCGTTAATTTTATGTGTAAAAATCAATAGATTAATCCATCCATGAAAAAAATCGGCTCCCTTTTATTTGCTATCGTTCTAATAATTATTTCTTATTTTCTACTACGTCCTTACTCCTTTTATAAGTCAATTGCAATTCGATACACAGATGAAACAGAAAAGCTGATTCATAAATACTCATTGTTTCTCGACTCATTAACAGTAAACTCAATAAAGGTTTTGCCTAAGCGTCAAGGAACTGTTTTCTCAATAAAAAAGAAAGAAAGAATAAAAAAACAATTACAAGGAAGTGGAAATTGCTCCAATCAATCTGTGGCATCTGGCGCAATCTTGTCAGAATTTGGTAAACATTATCAAGTCATACATCCCATGCCAGTCCCAACATTCCTTGAGGGCTCCGGACATACTGCTCTACAAGCAGAATATAAGGACAGTCTTGCAATTTTTGACATAATCGGAAGATCGTTCATAAAAAAAATAATCATCTAATCAACTATCGCGATCTTGATTCTTAAGTCAATAACAGTTCAAAATTACTTTTTCAGTTAACCGTCTTAAATCAAAAACGAGACTCGGTTGAAAGATACTATTCTGGAAATTTAAAGAATTTTGTGATCGGCATTGTCCCCGATTATGAGTATCAAAAATTTTATGCATTCACAGACTGGCTTCCGATAATCAAAAAAGAATCACGCAAAACGCAATCGTTTTATTACGCAATTGCTGTAATGTTCAACCGACTTCCACATGTCTGTGTTGACACTAAAAATAAAGAAAAGCTAGATCAATAGCTAGCTTTTAAAATAGATCGTTTTTTGAGTTTTGTACTTGTAACCTCAATATGGCTCATTATTGTAATGTTCATATTTGTTATCTTAAGAAAAGTTGCAAAACGATTAAGGGTATCAATGTAGAAACAACCCAATAATTGGGGACTCAATCTTATTCAGATTTTCCTATCTTGCAAAGGCTCTGATGAGAAGGAACAAACAATTTTACACCCTGCTCCGCTACCTGCTCGACGCCATCTCGGTTTCACTGGCGTTTTCCCTGATCCAATGGCAGTTTAAGATCGTCAGTCTCACCACCACGCTGCTCTACCTCTACCCCCTCCTGCTGATCGTCTCCTGGTACTTTACCAGCACCTATTCCAAACTCTACGCCGAACGCCGCTCCAATAAGTTCTCGGAAGAAATCATCTTCATCCTCTACAATACCCTGCTCTTCACCATCCTCACCGCCGCCAGCCTCTCCTTCCTGCAACCCAGGGTGGAAATGGAATTGGTGGTATTCTTGCGACTCATTCTTTTTGTATTTCTCATCGTAACGACCACCAAATACATCCACCGCAAATACATCCACTCGATCCTCTCCCAGGGAAAAATGTACGACAAAATCCTGCTGGTGGGCGGCGATAACGCAGCCCAGTTCTTTTACGAAACTGTCAACCGCTACTATTATTACGGGTATACCTGCATCGGGTTTGTCGACAACTCCATCACCAAACTCAATGGGTGCAGGTACTTCGGACCCATCGCACAACTGGCTAAAGTACTGCAGGAAGAACAAGTCGACGAAGTAGTGATCACCCTCCCGAGCGAACAGTTCGATACCATCCGCTCCTGCGTCAATACATGCGACGTCCACCGCGTGCAAACCCGTATCCTGCCGGACGCCTACCGCTACTCGACCACTGCCGTGGAAGTAGACAACATCGGCATCATGCCGGTGCTGAACATCAGCGGACTGCCCCTGGATAAATCACTGAACCAGGTCATCAAACGTGGCTTCGATATCCTCTTTTCCCTGCTCTTCTTCTGCACCATCGGCATCTTCGTATTGCCGATCATCGCCCTGCTGGTGAAACTTACTTCCAAGGGGCCGATCCTGTTTCTGCAGGAACGCTGGGGACTCAATAACGCCAAAATCACCTGCTATAAATTCCGGACCATGGTCCGCGAAAGTACAGAAACCGACGAAGACGGTCGCTACCTCCCCACCAGCAAAAACGACCCGCGGATCACTCCGGTGGGCAGCTTCCTGCGCAAAACCAACCTCGACGAACTCCCGCAGTTCTGGAACGTGCTGATCGGCAACATGTCGATTGTTGGTCCCCGACCACACCCCACCCCCATGAACCTGAATTCCATGCACACCGTCAACAACTACATGCTCCGGCACGTCGTACTCCCCGGCATCACCGGATGGGCCCAGGTGAACGGCCTCCGCGGAGAAGTCAAAACCATTCAGGACATGCAACGGCGAGTGGATTTTGACCTGTACTATATCCACCGGTGGACCTTCTGGATGGATAGCCAGATCATCCTGCAAACCGTCATCAATTTTCTGCGAGGCGACCAAAATGCTTACTAAGCTATAACTTCAGACCATGAAACGCCTATTTACTCTCTTTTTTACACTGGTCATTTTCTCCTCCACCCAAGCACAAACCGTCTTTGAACCGCATACTTCGCCCATCTACGGTTACCTCTCGCGCATGGCCCAAAAAGGTTTGGTTGAATTCAACGACGTGATCCGGCCGGTATCCCGCACCCATATACTCCAACTCCTGGATACCCTGTCCAACCGACCGCTATTAGTCATCGAAAAAAAAGAACTGGAATTCTACTACCAGGAATTTGCATCCAGTGCTCCATTTTCTGCCTCTTTGTCGGAAGGCTTCACCACCCTGGTGAAAAAAGATCCATATGGGCGTATCCGACTGCTGGGGGTGAATCACCCGGACTTCAAGCTGTTTGTCGATCCGATTGTAGGCGCGCGACTGGTCAACGGTTCTGACCGCTCCTTCAGGGAACTGAGCAATGGAGTCCACCTCTGGGGACAGGCCAAGCGGTTCGGATTTCAGGCCTATTACCGCGACCATGCGCTGACAGGTTCGGGACTGAACCTGCTCAACTCTGAAAACCCGCAAACCTATGTGATCAGCCTGATCAATCGAGACGCCAATAAACGCAACCACAACGAAATCAGAGGCAATATTTCCTACTCCTGGAAAAACGGCTCCGTGAACATCGGCAAAGACCACCTCCTCATGGGCTACGGCGAAACGGGTAAGATCATTCTTTCGGATCGGGCACCGTCGTTTCCCTATTTAAGACTTGATTATCAGCCGCTTAAATGGATTTACTTCAACTATTCTCACACGTTCCTGAATTCCAATATTGTCGACTCCGTCCGCACCTATCCCACAGGCACAACGGGGGTGAGCGGCGACATCCGCATCCGCTACATCCCCAAGTACCTGGTCGCCCACAGCCTGACCTTTCTTCCGCTTAAAGGGCTATCGATCACAGTAGGAGAATCGATGGTCTACAGCGATAAACTCGATATCGGCTTCTTCATTCCCGTGATGTATTTCAAGGGATACGACAATAACCGCAGCAATTACCTGATCAATGCAGGATCCAATGGACAAATCTTTTTACAGGCCAGTTCGCGCAACCACATCAAGAACACCCACCTGTATGCCACCTGGTTCATCGATGAACTGAGCCTGACCAAGATCTTTAACCCTGCGCAGTCGCGCAACCAATTCGGAATACAACTGGGCGGATCGGTAACGGATGTGGGACTTCCCTACCTCACCCTGGGCGCAGAATACACCCGGGTCAACCCCTTTGTGTACCGTAACCTCTTACCCGCTCAGGAATACCTGCATTACCAGACCGAGCTGGGAGATTGGATGGGCAATAATTTCGATCGCCTAGCGCTGATAGCTAAATTTACCCCCCTGCCCAAATTGCGACTCGATCTTCGCTGGTGGCATATCCGCAAAGGCGGTCCTGGCACGCTGGTCGACCAATACCAGGCAATCCCTCAACCTCCCTTCCTGTTCGATCACCAACGAACCCGCAACGACCTCTTTTTCACGGCCCAGTACGAGTGGATCAACAATATGTACTTCACGCTGCAGTACCAACAGAAAACAGAAAAGCCGACGAACTCTGTTCAGCGATCCGACCGGCTTCTTTCGGTGGGGTTCAGTTATGGACTTTGATTAGCTCATGAGCGATAATCTTCTTTTAACAGAATACTTAAAAGCATCCCAGCGAAGGGTGCCTACTTCGTAAATGGCTTTGAGTTCTTCTCGACTGAATTGCACCTGCTCTTTACGTATTGCACGCAGGACTTTTTTTCTGAGCACCTCACCCTCCTGCCGTGCGTCCAACCCATTAGAAAATTTCTTCGACCCATCGGTCACGGGTTTGGTATGGGCGAGTCCAACGGAATGAATCAGATATTTTTTATCCAATCCCATCATGCGTTGGAGATAGGGAAAGAGATAGCGGTCTAGTCCATACGAGGATATATTGTCCCTGAAAAACTGTCGACCCGCCTCGAGAATCTCCTTTCGGATAAAGGGGGCCATGATTTCCACCCAGTGCACCGGCTCAGCAGGATGGTGGGGCTTTTGCAGAAACTGCGGGTGACTGTGGTAACTGTCCGATGTGATGGAGGGCTGAAAAGAGTCGGCGTTCAATGTTGCCGCTTCTGTTAACAATCGGTTCAGATCCGACACACGGATCTGCTGATCATCATCCAATAGACCGATATACCGAAAAGGCCGGTCGTTCAACAGCACGGCCACCTGATGAATCAACGCACCTTTGAACTCCGTGCGAATGGAAACGAATTCATCGATTCGCTTTCGTGTAACTGTGAACGGCGGTTGGAGTCGACCTGAATAATCAAATACCAACACGTGAAAATGGGGAGTCGTGTCAAAATCAATGAGTCGCAACGCCTCATCTTCTCCGTTCCAGGCCACCACTACAATATCGGTATCAGTATGCATGTTGCGAGGAAGAAGAAGAGTGCTTTTGAAATAACCGTTGACGAATTACCAGTCCAATAAACGGAGGCGCTTCTATAAAATAGCGCCGAAAGAGTCGCCTCGGCTCCTGCAAAAACCGGTACAACCATTCAAGTCCTGCCGACTGCATCCATTGAGGTGCACGGCGTATGCGGCCAATTTCGGAGCTGAATGCAGCACCTACTCCCATTGCAATCTTTACATGGAGCCGATCCCAATGCTGTCTGATCCATGCATCCTGCTTGGGTGCGGTCAGGCTGACAAACAACACATCCGGCTGAGCGGCATTGATGAGTTGAATCATGCGCTCATTTTCCTCGTAAGGAAAGGTTGCGGTCATAGGTGGACAATACACGCCCCGCACATCAAGGTCAGGGAATTGCTGTTGGTAAACACGTACCAGCTCATCGGCGATACCTGGAGCAGCACCCAAAAAAAAGACGCTGTATTTTCTATTGGCGCATTGACGGATGAACTGAGGAAAAAAATCAAAACCGGTGATGCGTTCCTTGAGCGGTGTTCCAAGCAGTAGGGAAGCCCAACGCACCGGCACACCGTCGCATATCACAAATTCAGATTGTTGATATGCATGGGCCACTTCAGCTGATTTTCGTGCAGCCATCACGGAGTTGGCAGGAACAAAACAAACCTGTGATTTGCTGCCGGATGCATGCGCATCATCCAACAAGCCGATCAATTCCAAGCGATCTACATTATTAAACCCCACTCCTGCAATGAGCACCCGATTTTTCATCGTCCGATGTGTTTCCAGAGGTAGATGGGATTAAAAATAAAATTCGTCAGGAGCAGTACCGCCGTAGAGGCCATCACCACACCGGAAAGTCCGTACGCTTCAAAAAAGAAAACAGGTGCCAGCACCACCAGGGTTCCCTGAACCAGGGCAACCAGTGTGGTTACCCGATTCAGTTTCAAGGAGCCCAGGAACAAGGCAGATACATTGTCAATGAGGATCAATGTGGTGTAGAGCAGAAAAAGTTGATACAGTGATTTGTCAAACGGGTACCGTTGTTTTGACCACCACATGAATAAATCGAAACCCCACTGATTTAAGATGATAAAAACCACAAGCAATAATAAGCCTACGCGGGTGAGGGCGCTGGTGTAGAGGTGTTTGAGTCGACCCGGATTGTTCACTTCATTATCCACTATAATCGGTTGCAGCACCACGGTGAAATTGGAGACAGCAAAACGGATGATTTCAAAAAACCGGTTAAAGAGCACGAATTGCGCAACAATTTGTGGTCCCGCCATGAGGTCGAGCACAAACAATTGTGAATTGAATACCAGGACAGTCGACAACGCCGCCAAAAAATACCAGAAACTATACCGCAGGTGCCCTTGCAGCAATTTCCAGTCGAAGCTGAAGATCGGTGCATCCTTGCCGACGATCAGGCGTGCTCGTTGGTAAAGTACGAGCGCGTAGAGGGAATTAAAGGCAATCATGCAGATCAGCACCAGATCCAACGAGCCTTTGTCCAAAATGAGTAGGATGGCAATCAGTTCTCCCACAACTTTGAACATGCGGATAATCTTGGCCTGAAAAATGCGCTGCGTCGACTGGATCACAATATCAAACAATGTAGCCAGGACGTATTGCAGCACCAATAAAGAGAGTGCCACTAGCTGAAAGAGGGAAAATCCGTTGAGCGGGCCGGTCGACGAAACATGCAAAATGAACAATACCGGGGCAACAACGACAAAGATCAACATATAGGCAGTAAAAACCAGCGACAGCAATTGAGCTGAATGGTTGCGCTCGTGAATTAGCCGCCTGAGCAACCCTGTACTCATTCCAAAATCCAGAATTCCTCCAAATACTATTACATTGAGAACAATGCCATATGTGGCAAATTGTTGTTCTCCAAGTGAGAGCAATAGTCGAGGCATCAGAATCAGCACCGATAGTGCAGTCAGGAGCTGTGCCCCAAAGGTTGCGGCAACATTGGAAAGGTAGAGCCGATCTGAGAAAAATAGATCAACGAACCGCGTGAACAGTCTTTGCATCGTTGAGATAAAGTATGCCCAGCCACGACCAGAATGGAAGGGCGCCCATGGGTCCCTCCAAATACACATCAAAACTGGCATTCACAATAAAGGCTAGAAAAAAGATCAGAATCAAAGTATTCAGTTCGTTTGGTCCCTGGTCCTTTAATTGCCGCAGGTGTTGCCAGATCCAAACGATCCAACACCCAAAAACAATCACACCAAATCGTGCCAACACATTGAGATGAAAATTATGCGGAGAGCGCAGGTTCTCGTCCTCTACCCGGATATCGCTGGTAAGTGCCAGGTTTTCACCGATGCCTCTGCCCAGGAGTGCATTACGCGGTTTAGTCGCCTCACTCACAATCGAATACCACCACGCGAGTCGCCACACCCGGTTATCCACCAAAGATCCCTCTCCTTCTTCGCTGAAAATACTGGTGATGTTTTGTTGGAGCTGTGCGGCGCCTAAACTGCGTCCCTGAAAATTTTCCTGAACGCGGGTATTCAAATAGATGAACAAAACAGGAGCAATAAGAAGCGGCAGCACTGCCCCATAACTAAGCAGCGTGAATGTGGTGAACCGCTTTCTAAACACCAGTAAAAAAGCAACCATGCCCGTCAGGTAGGCCAGCATCCCTGCTCGGTTATATGAAGCGATCACCAGAAAAAGAAAGGCAATGATACAGGCATTGACCCATTTCCAGTTTCGCGACAGTGGAATAACCCCCGTAACCATCAGCAGGGTTGCAATCAGCAGGTGCACGGCCATGTCGCCATACTTATACAGCAACAACGGAATGCCACCAAATACTGTCAGTTGTTGAAAAAATGGAACAAAAGAGACCAATAAGAAAACCAGTAGTGCGACCAGCGGGTACCAGCGATAGATGGTGAACAGCATTTGTTTGAGCGCTTCAAATCCGCCCTCCAGAAAAAATACCACAAGAATAAACAGTCCATATACAAACATCGATGCGTCCTGGAGTATGGCTTTGAGCGGATAGCGTCCCAATCCAAGAAGGGCGGAGACAGCGGTGAGCCCTACAAATACCAACATCATCTTGACCTGTTTGTTCCAGATGATAACTACGTTGCGAAGATCAAGCACAATGAGTACTAACCCTACCATCAACAACAGCTCTGCCAGAAATGCATAGGCAATTCCCTTGTTGAGGTAGGCATAGAGTGCATAGACCCAAACAAAGGCATGGAGAAAAATACGTTTGGAAAGTGTTAGCGCAGGTTGCAGATCAGGTTATTTTTAAAATCAAGTACGTGTAAAAAGAGTTTTTTCAACAATTTGGATTCGCGTTCACGAATGGTGCTCTCGCTATTGTTTCCCGTGATCACTTCCGGGAGAATACCCCCCATTCGTAATTCGTTTTGCTTGAAAAAACGTTTGAACTGGTCCACCGGATAACTGATGCGAGCAGTACGTTTCAATAATAATCGTGCAGCAGTCTTGTTCAGCGAATAGCCATAAGTACAGTAAGTGGTCTTGATGAAGGGCTCACCAATGGTATATTGACTTTGCAAGCCTGACTTACTAGACAAAAAAAGCTTCATGTGCCCTTCCCATGCACCCCAGAAGAACAGATCTTTTTCTGCGGTTAATTCAGAAAAGTATGTTGACAGTACGGATGGATCATTCAATTCACTGTCGGATTCCAAAATTAAAAAATGCTGCTGTTCATTGCCTTGCTCACGCACAATATTTCTCCAAATCTTTCGGTGGCTCATCAGGCAGCCCAATTCACCGGGCAATAATGCCTTACCGGTGCGTTCTTCAGAGAGCGCAATGAGTTTTTCCTGAAACGGGATTCTGTGGTGAGTGGGATAAACAGCATCAACGGTGTGCACAAAAAAAGGCAGCGTTTTGAACAAGTGACTGACTTGTTCGCGTCGCTGCGTTTCATGAGGAGCCGTGATGAGAAAAGCCTTCAAAAGACCAGTGCTGTTTGGTTGCGTTTAGAATAGGGGGTGACCCACTCGGAGTCGATTGATCGGGGATAGTACACGCGATGCGGTTTCTCCATGAGTTGAGCCAGATGGCCAGGCAGACTATCTGCTGTGACCACCTCGTCGGCTGATTGAATAAGCTCCAACAGATCGCTAAATGAATCATGCAGGTTCACCTCTGCATCAGCCGAATACGGTTGTGTTTTATAGAACGCCAGTTCGGGGGATTTGCCTTCCGACTTAAGTTCACGGATGAGGCAATCGACTGTAGCCGGTCCCAATTGCTTTGTAGGCTTCCTGGATTCCGGAAAAATAATCACTTTGCTCTGTGAACGATTGGATGAAGATGGTGCTTGAAAAATCAATTCATTTTCGTCCACGTTAAAATGATTACTATAAGAGTCATAGATATTTCCGTGAGCATGAATGCACCCCTGAGATGGCATCAGAATACGAATGATCCATTGTCGCCTGCTTTGCTCAAACATGACTTCTGAATCACGCGCAAGTTCATCCACCACATCTTTGAGCCGCCTTAACTCCGATAAACTCTCGGCATTGATTAGGAATTTATTAGTAAATGCGCCCAGTATTTTATTCCTAATCCCAACATCAACGAATTCTACTTTAAGTTGCAGTGTAGGGATGTGTTGAGTCAATGCGTGAAAAAGCGGCTCGAGATGTACAGAGGCGATCAATCGGTATGCCGAAGACGTTGATTTGGATTTGGAGATCACCCCAAGGGCGATGGTGAAATCACCAAAAGACCGTAGGAACAGCAGGGATTTTTTCAAATCAGTTTCTTAACAAAGTAAGAAGGCTGCCCAGTAGAGCGCCGAGCAGGATGCAAAGCAGCACGACGAAAAGGGTGCCAGGCCGGGTGTCGACCAAAGGATCTTGTGGCCTGTCGAGTACTTGAATAACCGGCATTTGGTTGATCAGCATCATACGGCTCACCTCGAGGTTCTTCATGACTTCGGTGTACAATTCAAACAGGACGGATTTATCGCGCTGACTGATCTCAGCAGAGGCGAGATTCGACTTATATGCTTCGTTGGCATCGAGGATTTGAAGAGAGAAAGTTTGTCGCGACTTCGACCCAAACAGTTGACGAAGAGAATCTGCACGCTTTTCCAGTTTAGATATGTTATCCGTGAGGTTTCGGGTTTTGATATCGATGTACATTTTACTGGTCCCCGATACCAGTCGTTCAGTCAACAATTTCGCAAATTCGGGGTCGCGACTTTTTACTTCTACCCCAAAAATGGTTCCTTTTTTATTGGTCTTATCGATGATCAGGTGTTTTTCGCGGATGCGCTCACCAACAACCAACAAGGCGGTGTCGAAGAGGCGCTGCTCCTCGGCAGATCTCGGCACGTGTGCAAATAAAAACGAGGTGAGTCGACCGCCCCAACCCATTGCATCGCGCATGCCGGATGCATCCAGGAAGCGATCAGCAAGAGTAATCGAGTCGTTTGTCCTTGAAAGCAGTGCTTCCTCCATGATGGCAGAAGAAGCAATGATATCGTTGATGTTCTCGCCCGAAAAGAAATTATCGGATCCACCGGAGAGGGCACCCAGATCAAAACCAAACTGGGATGCAAGTCCTGACAACGCCCCTCCTCCGCCACTCTTTTCTTCCAGCACGAAAGTGCACTTTGCAACATAGGCTGGAGCACTCATCATTTTCCAAGCCCACCCACCCGATGCAAAGACAACTACGAGCAACAGGGTGATCCAACGGCCTGTGTAGAGTTTGTACTGCAGTCGACTAACCACTGCTTTCAGTTCGTCTGTATCGATGCGTATGGGTTGTGGATCGAACATTATTTCAATGAATTGATGATGGCCAGCATTACACCGGCGAGAGAAACCAGTGCAGAGGTGATGCCAATAGCTTCGCCCTTGGAAAGGGGTTCGCGGTCCTTTCGTATCGGCACGTATACTTCTGAACCGGCAGAGATGCGCGGGTAGAAATTAAAGAACAGGAAGCGGCGGGTGCTGCGTACTTTTCCGTTGGCTTCCAGAACGTAGGATTGTCGGTGCGAAGCCTTACTGGTAAAACCACCCGATGCGTTGATGAGTCGCCTGAAGTTCATCCCGCTTTCATAGGCCATTTGCTGAGGATAGTTCACTTCACCAAACGATTGAACCGTTTGCTGAATCATGGGAATCTTTAGAATGTCTCCCTCCTGCATGACGATATCAAACGAACTGCCCGGATTGTTCAATGCGTTGATCAGATCCAATGCAACGCGTTTTTGAGCAGAAAACAGTTCCAGTGTTTCTTTGGCGATCATCGCCGTATCTACAGTTCTTTTTGTATCATCTTGCAGCACCTGTTTATTCTTGTTTGAAAGAAGATCGTACTTGATGCTGAAGATGGTAGAATCGCTGGACGTAGTTCCCTGAAACGTTTTCCGGATCAACATAGCTCCTTTTGGAAAGGCAGTTGATTTGAGTCCCCCAGCCCGCAGAATCACCTGCGAAAGTCGCTCATTCGAACCTTTGATGGTGTATTTGCCCGGGAATATAACTTCTCCTTCAATCATCACATTCGTTTGTTCCCGATAGGAAGGTGATCGACGGATGTATACAATATCATATGGCAGCAGGGGCAGGTCGAGCGAGCTGATATCAAAATTTTTCGGATCGATGTCGATTGTTTCGATGATGGAATAGACAGTAGTATCGCGACCGTTGAGTTGCTGACGCAGTCGGCGAGAGACTTCTATACGTTGCAGGATGGCACCGTCCCTCACACCTTTGGCCATGAGGATGAGGTCCTGTACCCGCATTCCTTCCGCATAGGTGAAAAAGCTGGGTTTGTTCACTTCGCCCTCTATAGACACGAATTGAACTTCACGAATCTGTTCTTTTTCGAAAACGTGAATGGAGTCTTCTTTGAGCAGGGGCATATCGCCTTTCCCGGAGAGGACTTCACCCACATTGAAATGTAAAAATGTTGGAGAAAGATCCGGTTTGAGTCGGCGTATAATTGCCCGATCGAAATAGGCATTTTCCTTGGGCTGCACGTGCGTCATTAAGGCACGCAGAGATGCGAATGTAGAAATGCCATAATCGCCCGGATAATGGACTGCTCCGGACACACTCACCCTGTTCACGAATCGTTTGGCAAGGGTGTCGACTTCGAGGGTATCGCCCGACTGCAATGCAAACGATGCTAAATCAGCAGACGTAACAGTGAGGACTTCGCGCGATTGGGATCCCAAACGTTTGATACGAATCAGTTCTTTAAATGCCACATCGGATAGTCCCCCGGCATACCCAATCACCGTCGATGCCCGCTCCGGTTCTTTTACATCAAACAGCGCTTGTTTTTTTACTGCTCCTTTTAATGCAACGCGTTTGCTGAAAGCCGGAATGCGGATTACATCATCATCTTGCAGGAGCAGATTATTGGAGAGATTTCCCTTTAGTAGGAAATCATACAGATCAAAGGTTACAAGTGTTTTGCCTCCGCGAACCAATTGAATATCGCGATAAGAGCCAATCTCATTCGGTCCCCCGCTTGCATACATGGCGTGCATGATGGTAGCCGTTGAGGGAAGGGAATAGTTCCCGGGCTGTTTGATTTCTCCCACCAGGGTAACCTGGATGCTGCGGATTTGACCCAATGTCACGTTGACCTGCGTTTTACCCGATTGAATAGCCGGGTAAATTTTTTTCATTTCGTTCCGGATTTTTGCAGTTGCCTGCTCGATGGTGAGTCCACCTACTTTAACCGGTCCCAGGTTGGCAATGCGCACAAATCCTTCAGGACTGATGCGAAGTTGCTGAGTATTCTCCGAGAGGCCGTATACATCCACCACCAGTTGGTCGTTGGGTCCCAGCACATAATTAGAGGGAGTCGGGATGGAAAGATTTCCTTCAAAATTGAGCCCCTCCATGGAAAACAGTTCAGATCCGAATACGTGCAGCGTGGAGTCGTTTCGGTAAGTGCGTGGACTTTTTGTGGGAATGCGAAGGCGTTGTCCATAGGGGTCATCGCGGTCGTATTCATTCGTTCGGTTGGATCGATTGATGACAGCAGGATCGAGCCGGTCCACCCGTTTGATCAGTGCATTGATCTGATCGGCGCTCATTCCTTTGTCGCGTGCCATTTTTTCCAGCTCCATTGGAGAGCGGCCTGTCAGGTTATACTGCTGCAGCAGTTGCACCAGTTGTTCATCCGAAAGGGATTCGATGCGCAGGGTATTGAGCTGAGCCGATGCCGGGAGGACTGCAATGAGCAGTCCACAGGCAACAATGGCTGTAAGAATAACTCTCATGTTAAGCAATATCGTGAATAATTTGAATACGAAGATCTATAAAGGGTGCTGTTAGAAGAGCATGTTGCGGTTGAAGTACCATACGGCAGAGGCGTAGAACATGGTGTTTCTGCGGTCGGACAGCGTTGACGGTCCTGAAAATCCGCCATCCAGTTTCACCCAGCGGTAGTTGATCATGCTCGTATACGACCATGCACCACTGAGCAGGAGGTTCCGGATGTTCCACTGGAATTGGGCGGTAGCATTGACATCGGCCCATCGTTTATTGTTGTTTTGATATTGGGCCGATATATAACCCGTCAAGTATTGGTAATTATAGAAGTCGTTGTTGTGCTGCACCCGTTCACCGGTAAGCATAATGCGTTTTGAGCCTTTGATCCAGCCCAGTTGAAGGGTTTGGCTGTTGCTGCCGGGACCAATCCAGGCGCCCATCACTTGACCATAGTTCGTATAACCTCTGGTGACCTCACTGCCCATGTACCAACTGTTGGTTAGAGGGACACCATACGGTGCATTATTCACAAAGATCAGTCGCGGATCCGGCAGTTCAAGTCGCGCAACTTCAATTCCAAACAAGAAGTATGATTTACCTCCTTGAATAGGAACTAGTTTTCTAACACCGGCAGTATATCCAAGCGGAATGCTATCGCGGATGATGTTGAGCGGAGTCGCTGTTTTATCGGATCTGCCCAGTTCGATATAGAGTTCGGTATGCTCTTTTGGAAGGTTGTATCGAACGAAGAAGGATCCGAGTTTAATTGGTTTGTAGGTAGTAAACAACGGAAACGCAACAGGTCGTCTCACTTCACCCCCTTTGTAGTAGGTGGTTGCTGTCGATAGGCCTATGTATAAATTCTTGACCCATTTGGGTTCCCAGCTAAACATGAATCCCGCCAGTACCCGGGTTGAACTGTCCTTTGGTGCAATGCCTTCGGCCCAAATTCCTTTCATCCGTTCGTGATCGGGGTGTTCGAATTCAGGGTTTTTTAAGTTGCCAAAAATAGCCTGTCCCTCGAAATACCCAATCTTTGTTTTGATTGGTTGCACAGTATTGATGGTCAGATAAGGAAAGTTGCTGGCGTTGTTGGACATGACCAGGCTATTGCGCAGGGAAGGTCCCCACCAGATGTTTTCATTAGAAATTGCAATTGAGATCTTATCATTTTGATAGCGAAGGCTGGATTGTCCCAGCAACTGCTTTTGGATCTTGGTATTTCCGTATCGCCAGTACATGTCAATTTTATTGACAGTATAGAGGTAATACCGCGCCATATAGTTTTGATCGCCCTGATCCAATTGAAAAGCAGGAAAAGGAAGATTTTCAGTTTGCATAACTTCAGGGCCCAATTGCAAAATGATCCGCTTCCAACGAAGGGCCATGGAAAGATGAGCGCGAGACTGCATCCCAACAGAAGGCAACAGTGATCCGTCATTTGAACTCACTCCTATCGTGCTGTTATGTTGTGCAAGTAAGCCTACATTTCTCAGTTCAAATCCAAGATCTTTTTTCCAAAAATTTCGATGGGGATCGGCGGATTGATAAAAATGGCTGGCAGAGCGAAGAGCAAAAGAAAGATGGCTGGTCGAATCGTTTCCAGTTAGTTGACGAATGCGCAAATCATCCAATTGACCGATTTCGCTGAAGACCGAAACCTGTCCCACCGATTGCAACGCCCACAAAATCGCTACTACCGTTAAAGAGCCAAATCGTTTCATTTGATTTTTACCATTTATAGATTAGGGAAGTTGCAGTAAAGAGATTGAACTGATTCTTATTGATCCAGGCATAGTTGTTGGAATGAACGCATTGCATTTCCCCTCTCAGCAACAAGTTGTTGAAGCGCCATTGAATATTGGGCCCGTATACGATATCGGTCCATGCGAGTGGACTTATCCAAATATTATTAACACCCCCTTGAATGCCTTTAGGGTCATTTTGAATACGCATAAGAGTAAATCCAATACGATTGACTCCACTGACCCGTTCCACCTGTATGGACTGTACATTGTTACCCAAACCACTAGATGCTCCGAGGATTTGGCTCATATGTGTCATCCCCTGCAGAATAGATCCGCTCCCAATGGTGTACCAGTTACCAGCGTTACGGGTTACAAAACTTGCAGACTGTGCCATTTGAACTACTTCTCCGGATACAGTGTAATAGATTCCATTTTTGATTGATGTCAGCTTTTTGAAGCCAACCAGGTAGGCTGCTGAGTGTTGCACATCTTGAATCAGATCACGGGTATTTGCCTTGAAATCGTTGTACCCGTATTCAAAATAAAATTCCATACGTTCTTTTGGGAGAACAAATCGCATGAATACAGAAGCAATTTGATCTTGTCCATCGTTTTCGCTTGGCGCGTCTATTTGTGTATTGATTTTTTTCTTGAAAAATGCGCTGACAGCAGGTGTGTATTTATTGAAGAATCCGACGATAGAAGAATCCTCTTTGTTACCATAAAACTGTAGAGCACGATTGAATCCCAGATAGAGTCCCGGCAAAAATTTTGGCTTTAGCGTGAGTGTAACTACGTTCAAATAACGCCATTGACGGGTAAAGGATGCATTTTGCTGAAAGTTCGATTCGGAATTGAGTAAAGAATCCTGATCCAAACCTCCTCCAAATATTTTCCATTCCAAATCAACAATAGGAGTCTTGATCGGCTCGCGTGAGGCTATATAAATATGCCCAAAACCTGGTGCATTGTTTGTCATGATGAGCGCACTTTTTTGTCCCGGTCCCAACCACATATTCTCATTAGAAAAGCCGATTCCAACTTTACCCAATTTAATCTCAGCATACGACTGACCTAAAAAAGATTTTGTGTATGCCCCTTTTACAGTTCCTCCAAACCGATTGGAGAACGAGTACGGGCGATTCGCAGCGGAGACAAATTCAGGTTGCAGGTTCACTTCAAAAAGTCGAGTACGGTAATGCATCCCAGCGGATACCCGCATTTGTAAGCCTTTAGCTGTTATCATGCTGCCATTGTTCCATCCAAAGGGTCGATATGAATTGAAACTCAAATCAACTTGAGCGGGTTGCACACTCAGTACACCGGGTATCAGATCTTGTTGAACCGTGTCGGGAGATAGGAATCGAACAAGACTATCCCGTTCTCCCCTGTAGATGCCCATGGGTCGAACGGTCATGGAGTAGCGAATGGAAGAAGGGGTCATGAGTTGACGTTCGCGGGTCAATTGCTCCAGCGGTGATCCCACCTGAATATGCTGAGCCGCTGACTGTTCGGAAGCAAGTAGCGTCAAAAGGGTAAAAGCTATAAAAGAAAAGTTCCACATAAATAGTTGATTATAGCCGCGAGTCAACTGCGTTCAAATCAAGAACACCCTTAACATCATACAGTATGCCTTTCGCAGAAAGTTTATTCCGCCAATTTTGATGAATAAATGACGCGTGAGCAACCGCAAGCACAACCGCATCATACGAGGAGGAGTTTACTTGCTCTTGACCACAGAGTGCAATGCCATACTCGTAGTGCACTTCATCAGCATTAGCATGGGGATCAAACACATCCACTTGTACGCCCTGTTGGCTCAGTGATTTTATCACATCAATGACGCGGCTATTTCGGATATCCGGACAATTTTCCTTGAAGGTGATGCCCAGGACCAATGCTTTACTGTCCTTTACAATATTGCCTTTTCGGATCATGTGAAAAATAACCTCTGTAGCCACGTATTCTCCCATACCGTCGTTCAATCGACGGCCCGCCAAAATGATTTCTGGATGGTACCCGGTTTCTTGGGCTTTTTGTGCCAGGTAATAGGGATCCACACCGATGCAATGGCCTCCAATCAAGCCTGGCTTGTATGACAAGAAGTTCCATTTAGTGCAGGCGGCTTCCAAAACAGAGTGTGTATCGATATTGAGTCGGTTAAATATTTTGGCCAGTTCATTCACAAATGCAATGTTGATATCCCGTTGTGCATTTTCAATGACTTTAGCAGCTTCAGCTACTTTGATCGTTGGAGCCTTATGGGTACCGGCAGTGATGACAGACGCGTAGAGCTGATCCACAACATCTGCAGCTTCAGGGGTAGATCCGGAAGTCACTTTTTTGATTTTTTTTACTGTCCGTTCTTTATCCCCCGGATTGATACGCTCAGGTGAGTACCCGGCAGTAAAATCAACGTTGAATTTCAGTCCGGATAGCCGCTCCAGCACCGGTACGCACTCATCCTCCGTTACACCCGGGTATACGGTCGACTCGTAGATGACCAGATCCCCTTTTTTGAGCACAGAAGCGACTGTCTCACTGGCTTTGATCATAGGCGTAAGATCAGGTCGCTTGTATTTGTCAACTGGCGTCGGAACCGTAACAATAAAAACAGTGCAATTTGCGATGTGGGACGTATCTGATGTGCAAAACAATCCAGTCGCATTTTCAGATTCTTTTGTCAAGACTTTTTTTAATTCATCGCTTTCTAATTCAAGAGTGACATCTACTCCACTGATCAATTCGTTGATACGCTTTTGATTGATGTCAAATCCAATGACACGATACTTTTCTGCAAAAGCGGCTGCAAGTGGGAGGCCAACATATCCGAGTCCGATGATAGCGATAGAGGATTGAGAAGGGATTGTTGTCATAGTTGTATGTTCCATGCGTGTCCGCCGTGGTGGGTTGTATATTAGCGAGTAGAATAATGTGAAACGGTTTGCTTAAGGCCCTCTTTCAAATCAATCAAATCTGTGTAGTTGATGAGATTGGCCGCTTTGGTTACATCTGCAAGTGAATGAAGGATATCCCCTGGACGGTTTGGGCCATATAATGCATCTGCGGTTGAACCTGTAATTTCTTTGATCATATTCCAGAGTTCAGTCAGGGAGGTTGTTGCACCGCAGGCAATATTGAAGACCTGATGCCCTTCAAATTTAGCATCGGGCATCATGGCATTGATATTGGCCTTAACCACGTTATCGACAAACGTATAATCCCGGGTGATGTTTCCGTCGCCATTAATGGTAGGCGACGTGTTAGCCAGGGCATGCGATATAAAAAGTGGGATGACTGCAGCATAGGGCCCATTTGGATTTTGTCGCGGTCCAAATACATTAAAATACCGGAATCCTGCAATGCGCATGCCATAACATTTAGCAAATGCCTCAGTAATCGTTTCAATACTGTGTTTGGAGGCAGCATAAGGTGAGAGTACTTTTCCGATCCGATCTTCTGTTTTCGGATGATAATCGGCATCCCCATAAACAGAAGAAGAAGATGCGTATACTACTGTTTTGATATCAGCCTCTCGCGCAGCATTTAAAATATTGATAAAGCCAGTGATATTATTATCAAAAGTATTGAGTGGTTCACGAATACTGCGAGGAACTGAACCCAAAGCAGCCTGGTGATTGAGCGCATCCATTCCTGAAACAGCTTTTTTACAGGTATCCCTATCACGTATATCCCCTTCAATCCACTCCATTTTGGGATGTGACAAGAAACGGCTAATGTTTGAAATAGTAGAAGTAGATAGATTGTCTACTACTCTAACAATAGAAAAATTCTGATTCACTAGCAACGCCTCAAGCAAATGAGATCCTATGAACCCAGAACCTCCTGAAAGAATAACCGCTTGAGCCATTATAAATTGGATTTATTGATAAGAATTAAAATTCAAAATGATCATTTATCTTGTTAGCAAAGCAATTGTGGTCATAATAGCAGAAAAAGCAGAAACAAGAACACCCGCTTCAGCTGCACCAAAGTTATTTTCTTTTACAGGTTCCATCGGAACAAAAATTGTAGAGCCGGGTCGAACAGCGGGATAGCTTCGAATTCCCAAGAATGACTTGGTCCGCTGCGACCTGCTATTGGAATAAACTATAAATACCCTCTTCTTATAGGCATTTCGACTGTAACCACCGGCTGAGGATATGTAGTAATCAAAATTTTTCTTAGATTCATACTGAACAGTAACCGGCCGTAAAACTGCTCCAGAAATGGAAATCGTGTTGACAATCTTTGGCACAATAATTCTATCTCCATTTTGTAAATACGGATCATCTTCGCCTCCCGGATTACGCATAATCTTACTCAGATCAATAGCCACTTCTGTGGTTTGGCTGTTGAGCTGATTCAAATCAAGTATCTGACTACTATCGCTTCGCTCTTTATTTTTTTTCGATCCATCAATATTTGTGCGAGCAAGCAGTTTAATGAATGCGGTATCCTTTAACAATTTAATGCGAATCAAACGCACACCTTGTGGATCCGCGTAGGGCAACAATCCGCCTGCACGATTGATGACAGAACTGAGGCGCTCCTCAGGATTTTCAAGCGTGTAATCCCCAACCAAAAAAACCTCTCCCTCTACGCTGACAGTCAGTTGATTTACTTTAGTCGGATCACGCTTAATGTTCACAACATCAAATGGCTGCAGTATGAATTCTTTTTCCTTGTAGGTTAAGTCCTTTTCAATATCGATATAGAAAATCTCTGAAGTCTTAGCCCCTTTGTCAACAACCTGTACACCCTTTGCTCTTCTGCCGACCTCTATTTTCAATGCGGAAGCATTTTCAGATAGCCCGCCTGCTTTTAATATCAATCCATTTAACGTAAGGGAATCTTCATAGCGAAAAATACCAGGATTTTTGACGGGACCGGTTATGTAAACGGTTACAGAATCCCGCAGGTTCAAAATCGATTCTACATTGACGCTATCCTCTCGCTTCAATTGCACACGAGAATTTCCAGAAATCACATCTCGCAGGTTCAACGTTACATACTCTTTGGTATAATCATCCCTCAAACGAACCATGTTGGCTACATTCAAAAACGCATCCTCCTTTAATCCCTGTGCCTTTGCAATGAGGGATTTCACATCCATCCCCTGATCAAGCGAATATGCTCCAGGTTTAAAAACTGCCCCGGTGATGTAGACACGGTTGCTGAACTTATCAACGACTGTATCGATGTACAGTGAATCGCCATGCAACAATCGGAAATTGGAAAACTGATCTTTTGCTACATCGATCACGCTCTTCTCCACATCTGTATACCGTGTACCTGTGATTCGACCCTTAAAGGCATTGCCGCGAAGCCCACCTGCGTAGTCCAGTGCGTGCTGGATGGTTTCAGTCGACTTCACCTCGAAAACCCCTACGCGGTTCACCCCTCCCTCAAGGGCAATTTGCAACTTGGCATAGGGCACCCGGATAACATCATTATCGCGCAAAGTCACATTGGATGCCTGGTCGCCCTTCAACATAAAATCATACAGATCAGCCAAAGCAACAACTTTGTTAACTCTAACCAATTCAATATTTCTGAATGAACCATTGTCCAGAGGACCTCCAGATGAATACAATGCGTTGAATAATGTAGCTATTGATGGTAGCGTGATCGTACCAGGTCGCTTGACCGCTCCAACAACAGTCACTTGTATACTCCGCACCGAACCCAGTGAAAGTTGCAATTTGGTAGCACCAGTCGCCATTGCAGGATAAAATTTAGTCAACCTGGATTTAATTACTCCCGCCGCCTGTTCTATGGTCATTCCACTCACATTGATCGGACCGGCATAGCGGACTGTGATGAATCCATCCGGGCTCACCGTTAACTTTTGATTGGAAATGTTATTTCCGTAAATATCCAACTGCAGTTCATCGTCGGCACCCAAAACATAGCCTTTGGGTGTAGCAATTTTAAGATTTGGAATGAACAAAGGATCAGCACCACTGAACAAATCCGCACCAAAAACCCGTGACGGTTTGGCTGGAATCTTAAAAGGCCTGCTCTCCCCCTTGTACTTGCGGATTGTCGATTTTCCATCTTTGCTATCCTCCATCGGCTCATCATCAGCACCAATCGACAACGAAACACCAGTCATCAACTTGATCCGGTTCACCAACCCTTCCAACTCCGCATCCGGCAACCCCCTGCGCTTGAACTCCTGGATCAACTGATCCTCTGACATGCCGGTCGACTGCGCCTGCTGCAAGAACTGCATCAGCTGAGCATCGGTAATCTGACTGGACCGAATACTGCTCAAATTGGCGGGGATCTGGGCCGCGGCAACGCCGACAAATAACAATCCCACAACAAATAAGATTCCGACTGCCTTTAGAGATTTACTCATAAAACATTGTTTTACAAATATTAATATAAAAAAAATTCTATCTTGAAAAAGAGTATAGCTTCGCTTGCTGAGTCCCATGAAACGCTCAGAATTTCCCATTTTTTCAGTCTATTTCAAGCCTTTTTTAAGGCCAATCGTATTGGTTCTCAACCCATAACGCACCACACCCCCTGGTAAATTGCTTTACAGGGGTGGTTTCTACAAAAAAATTGCAATGAAATGAACCCAAAACGGGTGACACAACGATGCCAGGGTTTTTCAACATAAGATGTAGATTGTTAGTGGCTAAGACTGAACAAATCTACATATTAAGTGGGCAATAAAACGCAAAAATGAATAAAAAAATAACCATCCCTGACAGATTAGATAGTCCTCGGGATCAAGGGTTTACCCTCACTCAAAAAATACTTTAACAGTCTGGTAGTACTGCCGCCTTCCCTGGGTACCGGGACCGGCTCCATGGTACTCGCCCAAACCAAATAAGGGTGCGGCATGTCCCTTGTTGACCGCTATCTCCAAATACCCGGCCTCATTGAAAAAAGCCAGCTTCTCCCCTTCGGATACATCGGCGTAGTGCCGGCTGATTCGGTCAATAAACACATCCCGCAACAACACAATCTTGAAAGGGCGGTCACGCCGACTTGCTTCAAACTCTTCGCGGGTAATGTTCACAATCACATTGGCGAACCGATCAATCATCAGAATCTGCCCCTCAATATACTGATCCGATTGAAACGTTTTCAAGAACGCTTTCTCCTGGATCTTCACTCCGGCATCGCCTATTTTATCGAACGCCATGCCACTGGCGACTTTATTGAACGCTTCAATCAACACGGAAGCAAACAACCGAACCCCCTTCTTGCTTCCCGGTGGAATGGGGATGGCGACTGCTTCGTCAGGCCGACCGCCCAACATCATGGTGATCAAACCATTGTCAGCCATCCCCAATACCTGTCCCCCATGCCGCACAAGCAACAAATGATCCAAATCATTGTCAAACACATTGATCATGATCAGATGAAACGACTCGGGCGGAAACGCCTTGAAAATATTCTTGCACACATAGGCCGCCTGCATAAAATTATACGGAATGATGTCGTGCGTAATATCAATAATCTGAAACCCCTCATTCAACTTTACAATCTCGCCCTTCACGCCGCCAACCAGATGATCGCCGGAACCAAAGTCGGATGTGAAGGAGAGGAGCATGAGGGTTGTAAGTTGTAGGTTGTAGGTTACTTTATGAGTTTTCCTTCTTTAAAAAAGAACTTTCGTACGAGCTTGTCGGCGAGGGAGGGGAAAAAACGGTTCAAAAAAACAGTTTGTTTACCCTGAAACGTCATCACCACGGTGCGTTTGCGTTTTTCGATCCCATCCAAAATGATGTTCGCGCACTGGTCGGCCGACATCAAACTGGCTTCATCCAACGGTGATTCTCCCTGCGCCCTTCCCTCATGATTCAACGCCACATTGCGGATGTTGGAGGCTGTGAAACCGGGACTCACCCACATCACGTGCACGCCTTTATCAACCAACTCTGTCTTGATCGACTCCAGCCATCCCTGCAACGCAAACTTCGAAGCGGAATACCCGCTCCTACCAGGCAATCCCCGGTATCCGGCAATGGATGAAATGCCAACAATCACTCCCTTCGATTGAATCAAATGCGGCAAGGCATAGGTCGTGCAATACATCGCTCCATTGAAATTCACATCCATCACGCGCTTGATCACGCCTATGATAGAAGTCCCTCCCTCTTCCATCAATCCTCGCATGGAGATGCCGGCATTGTTGATCAACACATCCACCGTTCCAAATTGAGCCACCGCTTGCGAAACAATCCGCTCACAATCCCGCTCACTGGTTACATCCGCCTGCACCACACACAATTTTCCAACAGGCGCCTCGGCTTCCAATGCATGAATCTTTGATTGATCTCGACCACAGGTCACCACCCGCGCACCACGGGCAATGGCGGCTAAGACAAGCGCGCGACCGATGCCGTCGGTTCCTCCGGTTATCACGACTGTTTTGTTGTTCAAGGTTTGCATGATCCGATATTGAATGGGCTCATAAAGTTAAATGAAAAATGGTCGCCATTGAGGCGACCATCCGTGAACCCGCTGGGACTCGAACCCAGGGCCCATACATTAAAAGTGTATTGCTCTACCAACTGAGCTACGAGTTCAATCCACTCCATAGAACGCTTTTCAGCGCCTGAAAGGGAGTGCAAAAATAACGGGTTTTGATATCCGAACAAAATGAAAATGCATCCCTTTTTGTTACTTTTGTCAACTAAACAAGAACTTATGTCGTTCAACAAGATCAACAACATCGTTGGCTGGTTCGTGGCCCTGATCGCCTGCTCGGTTTACATCGTTACAGCAGAAGCAGGAGGCAGTTTGTGGGATTGCGGCGAGTTCATCAGTTCCTGTTTCAAATTACAAATACCTCACCCCCCGGGAGCACCGCTATTTGTCATCCTGGGCAGGGTGTTCATCGTTCTTTTCGGCAACGACCCTGCTACTGCTGCCAAAGCGGTCAACGTGATGAGCGCACTGGCCAGCGGATTCACGATTCTGTTTTTGTTCTGGACCATCACGCACTTTGCACGAAAAATTGTTCAACGCACCGGCGAATCGCTGAACCAACAACAACTGTTCACCATCATGTCCGCCGGCGTTGTCGGTGCACTGGCCTATACGTTCAGTGACTCGTTCTGGTACAGCGCAGTGGAAGGTGAAGTGTACGCCCTCTCCTCTTTCTTCACCGCACTGGTGTTCTGGATGATGCTCAAATGGGAACACGCGGCTGATGAACCGGGCGCTGATCGCTGGATCATTTTGATCTTCTTCATGATGGGACTCTCCATCGGCGTACACTTGTTGAACCTGTTGACCATCCCCGCGATTGTCATGATTTATTATTACAAGCGGTATAAGGTCACCGGCTGGGGCACCTTTTGGGCCTTCCTCATTGGATGCATCATCACCGGCGTGGTTCAGAAAGGAGTGATTCAATACACCATCAAAGCAGCGGGACAATTTGATATTCTGTTTGTCAATTCATTTGGACTTCCTTTCTTCTCCGGATTCATTACCTTTTTTGTACTGCTGGCAGCGCTGGTCTTCCTGGGCATTCGGTATGCGAATTCCGGCAAAAGCAAGGTGGATGCGCATTTCCTGAAATTGGGACTCTGGTCGTTTACCTTCATGCTGTTGGGATACTCTACGTACATCACCACCATGGTGCGCTCTGCAGCCAATCCGGCTATCGATATGTACAATGTCGATAATCCGATGTCGCTGGAAGGCTATCTCGGTCGCGAACAATACGGCGATTTTCCACTGCTGTACGGACAAGTATTTACGGCTCGCCCGATCGATTACGAAGAAGGTTCGATGCGGTACGCAAAAGGAAAAGACAACTACATAGAAGTCGGTCGCGAACAAAAACCAGTCTACGAATCTTCGGATAAAATGTTCCTCCCGCGTGTATGGGATGCAAGCAACGATCAGGGTCACGCGACGTTCTATCAACGCTGGTTGAACCTGGAAGATGGTGAAGCCCCCACTATGGCCGACAACGTGAGCTGGGCCCTGACCTATCAGATCGGGTGGATGTACTTTCGCTACTTTGGATGGAATTTCATCGGAAAGCAAAACGACCTTCAGGGCTTTGGCAACAAACGCGATGGCAACAGCATCACTGGAATAAGCACAGTCGATAACACACTGCTGAGCAATCAGGATAAACTTCCTTCCAGCATCCGCAACAACAAAGCCAACAATAAACTCTATGCATTGCCCTTCATTTTGGGCATCCTTGGAATACTTTATCAATACAAACGCGACAGAAAAGGATCATTCGTCTCGTTTCTGTTGTTTTTCTTTACAGGACTCGCCATTGTATTCTACCTCAACCAGGCCGGCAACCAACCCCGCGAACGGGATTATGCGTATGTCGGATCCTTCTATGCATTTGCAATATGGATTGGATTGGGCGTCATGCAAATCAACCAATGGTTGTCGCGCTTCACCAGTGCTTCCGTGGCCAATGCCTCTGCAGCACTGGTCTGCCTGCTGGCCGTTCCGGTCTTGATGGCAGCTGAAGAATGGGACGATCACGACCGCAGTAAAAAACAAATGGCCCGCGACCTCGCCAAGAATTATCTGGAGAGTTGTGCACCCAATGCTATTCTTTTTTCGTTTGGCGATAACGACACCTATCCGCTGTGGTACGCGCAAGAAGTAGAAGGCATTCGCCGCGATGTGCGCGTCATCAACTATTCATTATTGGGTATTGATTGGTACATCAACCAGATGCGGTACAAGGTGAATGGAAGTGCGCCGATTGATGTGATCTGGGGACCCGAAAAGATAGAAGGCGGAAAGCGCGACTACATCCGCTTCTACGAGCGCGAAGGCATCACCGATCAAAACCGATATGTAGATCTGTATAGCTTGATGAATGATTTTGTAGGAAGCGACGACCAGGCCGCACAATTGCAAATGCAGGACGGTACGTGGATGAATTACCTGCCGGTGAAAAAAGTCAGCGTACCCGTTGATGCAGAGAAAGTCCGCAAGAATGGTACCGTGGAGGCAGGCGACAGCATCCTGTCGGACATCCGATTTGACATTCCAAAAGAGCTGCTGCTCAAAAACGATATGGCGGTGCTCAACATCATCGCTGCAAATAAATGGGATCGTCCCATTTATTTCACCTCTCCCTTCAATGAACTTGGCTTTGGACAATACCTGCGCAGCGATGGGCAGTCGTACCGACTGGTTCCCATCGCGGGACAAAACATGGTCAATTCCCGCGCCGCGTATGAAAACATCAAAAACAAATTTGCATACGGAAGCGCCAACATCCCGGGCGTGTATTTCGACGAAGAAAATCGTCGCCATTTGATCGGCATCCGACAATCCATTGCAGAAGCGGCCAATCAACTAGCTATCGAAGGCGATTCCACCAAAGCCCGAGAACTGTTGAACCTTGCCGACAAAAATCTCTTGGAATCCAACTTCCCCTATAGCATGGTGAGCCGGCAAAATCAGCACAACACCGTCAGCGTGCAGTTCCTGGAAGCCTGCTACCGAGCGGGTGAAAAGAAATTGGCGGCCAAGGTCAGTGCAGCGGTGATGAAAGACATCAACGAACAACTCGCATACTATGCGTTTTTGGGAAGTATGTCGGTCGCAGAACTGCAACAAGCCGTTCAGGATTTACTCGCGAACAAAGCCGATAATTTCAGCAACGATCAACGTCAGATGTTCTTGGAGATAAGACAGGCGGTGATCATACAGGAATACATCAGGAGTTTGCAGGCAGCAGCAAATTAATCATGTTGTAAGTTGTAGGTTGTATGTTGTGGGCGTGCCCGTCGTGGCGGGTTATTGGTCGGAGAACATGGATCCCATGAGGTCGCGAAACTCGACTTTCTCGGAGAAGAGTTTTTTGCTGATCAGAGAGTAAGCACTAAGACCATAGAGCACAAACTCCATCAATAAGACTTTTTGCTTGCCGCTGGCTTTGGGATAATATTTCAAGACGATATCGGACAAACCATCGATGACATTCAGCAGTTTTTGTCGCTCGCTATCCTTCAACTGAAACAACACATTCGCCTGATTACCTGAATCGAACCAGCTGATGATGCGTTTATAGGGACTCTCTTCCTGCACCTCTTTATTCTTTTTCTTTTTGAAATCTTCTGGATCAGGGAAATATTGAACGAATACCGAACGGATGGATCGTTCCAGCAGGTTGACACTGACCTGATAGGGCCCTTCCTGCTCGCCCTCGTATACCAGTTCAATCTTACCGGTAATGGCGGGAATGATGCCCTGCAAGTCGCTCATCCAAATCATTGAACTTTTTTCCTTGTTCAGAATGACCCGACGTTCGGCAGCACTGTAGGCATTTTCAAGCGCAGCAATGGTGAGTCGAGCTGATACTCCACTCTTTTGATCCACAAACTCACTGGAGCGCGCTTCGAATGCGATCTGTTCGATGATGCGGGTCACAAGGTCGCTATGTTCAATGGTGCGCGATTGTGCGTCGTGCACACGCGCTTCCTGGGCGGTGATGCTGAGTGCGGCCTCCATTGATTTCGGGTAGTGCGTAAGGATTTGGCTTTCGATGCGGTCTTTCAACGGCGTTACAATCGATCCGCGATTGGTATAGTCCTCCGGATTGGCCGTAAACACAAACGCAATATCCAACGGCATCCTCAATTTGAATCCTCTTATTTGTATATCGCCTTCCTGTAGAATATTGAAAAGGGAAACCTGAATGCGTGCCTGAAGATCCGGCAATTCATTGATCACAAAAATGCAGCGGTTGCTGCGAGGAATAATTCCATAATGTATCACGCGTTCATCAGAGAAACTGAGTCGCAGGTTCGCCGCCTTCACCGGATCGATGTCGCCGATGAGGTCCGCGACCGATACATCAGGTGTAGCGAGTTTCTCTCCATAGCGTTCGCTGCGGTGCAGCCAGGCAATGGGCGTTTCATCTCCTTTTTCTTCAATCAAATTGCGTGCAAAGGATGAGATGGGATGAAAGGGATCATCGTGGATTTCGCTTCCCTCTACGTAGGGAATGTATTCATCCAGTAAATCGACCATCAATCGCGCCATCCGCGTCTTGGCTTGTCCCCTCAGCCCCAACAACAATATATTGTGACGCGAAAGAATCGCCCGCTCGGTATCGGGTATGACTGAATCTTCATATCCGATGATGCCCGGAAATCGTTCTTCGCCCGACTGCATTTTTCTGATCAGGTTTTCCCGTAACTCTTCTTTGATCGACCGCGACACATACGCCGATGCGCGCAACTCCCCTAACGTCTGTATATCAACCATAACCTACAACTTACAACCTACAACTTACAACATACAACATACAACCTACAACCTACAACCTATAACCTATAACTTTTCCTCCCCTTCTCAAAATCATCAAACACAAAACTTCCCAGCTTATCCAGGCTGGCGTAAAATGCTTTTCCATTATTGGATTCCGTGAAGGCCCGGACAAAACTCTGCAGGTACGGATCGCTGGTGATCATGAATGTCGTGATCTTGATCCGCAGCTTCTTGCATTGCGCCGCCAGGTTCAAGCATTTGGTCGTGATCTTCCGATCCAAACCAAAAGCGTTTTTATAATATTTTTTTCCTTCTTTCAAACAGGTTGGCTTTCCGTCGGTGATCATGAAAATCTGCTTATTCGCATTTTTCCTTCTCCGTAAAATATCCATTGCCAGTTCTAGTCCCGCCACTGTGTTGGTATGGTAGGGACCCACTTGCAGATACGGCAGGTCCTTGATTTCAATGGGCCAGGCATCATTACCGAAGACCACGATATCGAGGGTGTCTTTTGGATATTTTGTCTTGATCAGTTCGCTCAGGGCCATGGCGACTTTCTTCGCAGGGGTGATGCGATCCTCGCCGTAGAGAATCATTGAATGCGAGATGTCGATCATCAACACCGTTGAGGTTTGTGTTTTGTAATCTGTTTCACGAATCTCGAGATCGCCTTCGTTCAATGAGAATTGATCAATTCCGGAAGTGATTTGAGAATTGCGAATCGAGTTGACCATATCGATTTGTTCCAGTCGGTCGCCAAACTGAAATGGTCGCGTTTCTGAATTGGCCTCATCTCCTTGTCCGCTCTTATACGTAGCGTGATTTCCTTTTTTGGATTTGGCCAGTTTTCCAAAAATATCTTCCAGGGAGCGTTTGCGAATGGTTTGCTCAGTTTTGGGCGTGATGTGAATCTCTCCTTTGCGGTTGTCTTCGTCCACATACCCTTTTTGCTTGAGGTCCTCAATAAAATCACCAATCCCGTATTGAGGCGTAGAGAAATCGTATTGCTTATCGAGCTCCGTCATCCAGCTAAGCGCTTCTTCTGCATCGCCGTTGGTGTAGTTCAGGAGCTGCATGAACATGTCCAGCATTTTTTCGAAAGGCGACCCTCCCGCATTCCCCGGCACAAACTTTGAAAACCGAAACCCTTTCATGAAAAAAGTTGAACGATGAAATTACAACTTAATAACGTTTTCTGTTGGCAATGGTTCGCCAAAAAAGGGTAAAGCAGATATGATTGAAAAAGACTTACAGCAGGTTGACTTCTGCTTCCAGCTGCAGTCCAAAGCGGTGTTGAACCGATTGCTGAATCCGTTGCGCAAGTTCCAACAGTTTAGCTCCCGTTGCGCCGCCGTAATTCACCAGGACCAGTGCCTGTTTATCGTAGCAACCGCATGGGCCTTCCCGAAATCCTTTCCAGCCGCATTGCTCGATCAACCAACCGGCGGCGAGCTTGACTCCACCTGCTGATGGATAGGAGGGAATATCGGGATGAGCCGATTTCAATCGTTCGAATGTTGCCTGATCGACTGTTGGGTTTTTAAAAAAACTTCCGGCATTGCCCAATACCTTGGGATCCGGCAACTTGGAAGAACGGATGTCCATGACCGCCTGCGCAACATCCCGTATGGTGGGCTCCTGTATTTCTTTTTTCTTCAGCACCTCACGGATAGCACCGTAATCCAGGTGCAATGCATGAGAAGATGCAGAAAGATTCAACACCACTTCGGTAATGATGTAGCGGTCCTTTGCCGTTGTTTTGAAAATGCTGCTGCGGTAACCAAATGTACAATCATCGCTGAACAACGTGACAAACGCATGTGTCATTCGATCCCACGCTTTCAGAGAATGAAAAACATCTTTTTTTTCAACCCCATAGGCGCCGATGTTTTGGACGGGAGCTGCTCCAATGGTTCCGGGAATCAGTGCTAAATTTTCTATTCCACCCCAGTTGTGTTTGATGCAGTGCATCACACAGTCGTGCCAGTTTTCACCTGCACCAAACGCAACACGAACAACATCCAGTGAAGTTTCCACAACCCGAATCCCTTTGATGGAATTGAGAATGACCAGTCGCTCGACATCTTGTGTAAACAGGATATTGCTGCCCGAACCCAGGACCAAGGGGACTCCCGATTGAAACACGTCCGTTTGTGCAAGTGCTTGCAACTCTTCTTCGGTGGTGATCGCAGCAAACCATTTTGCCTTGACTTCCACCCCGAACGTATTGAACTGCTGTAACGATATATCCCGTTCAATCAACATACAACCCACAACTTACAACTTACAACATACAACTCTCTCACCACTGCATCTCCTCCCTCAAATTCGTGACATGTGCAGCATGGTGCTTGCCGTGCCAGGAATAGATGATTAAGAGCGTCCACAGCGTCATGGTTGTTTTTTGTTCCGGATGAAAGATGGTGCGCTGCCACTGTTCATCGGTGATGGTCTTAAGCAGTTCGTACCAGCGGTGGTGCAGTGCGTGCAACAGGGTTATGGAATAATTGACCGGAACATTTTTCACATCTGCCGTTTCGCCCCACGCATTTTGGATATAGGGTTTGATGGTGGGCTTGTCCTCGGTCAGTCCCAGTTTAAACCGAATGAACGCGTTCATGTGGGAATCGGCCACATGGTGAATCACTTGTGTGAGCGTCCAACCCCCTTCGCGATAAGGGGTATTCAGTTGATCTTCGTTCAGGTTCAATACAGCATATTCCAGCATGCGTGGAAGAAACAGAATGTCGGCCAGTCGCGCCTCTTTTTCTTGTTCAGAAAATTCTACTTGCTGCCATTTACCGATGGGGTAACGAGGGTCTGTTGTCATTGGTTGGTTTTTACAATCTCGATCAATTCCACTTCAAAAATAAGGGTCGATCCTCCGGGAATGTCGGCGCCTGCGCCTTGTTCACCGTAAGCGAGTTGGTAGGGAATGTAGAATTTGTATTTGGAGCCGACCGGCATCAACTGCACGCCTTCAGTCCATCCGCGGATCACTTGATTCAAGGGGAAAGAAGTCGGCTCACCCCTATCCCTCGAACTGTCAAACTTCTTGCCATTGAGCAGAAATCCTTCGTAATGCACTTTCACGTTATCGCTCATCGCAGGTTTGGGTCCCGTGCCTTCTGTTATCACCTCGTACTGAAGTCCGCTGCTGGTTGATTTGACACCCGGCTTCTTGGCATTTTCTTTCAGGAATTTTTCTCCTTCATCAATATTGGGCTGGATTTTTACTTTCACCATGCGCTGCATTTGCGACCGAAGAATAGAATCGGCCTGCTCCGGAGTGCACATCGCTTTGGAGGCCATGGCATCTTCAAATCCTTTCGCCAAAGCAGCGGGATTGATCGCAGAAATTCCTTGTGTCTTGAAAAAATTTCCGTCCAACACCCCAATGGCATAGCTCAATGAATCGGATTCGTTTTTCAACACGACTGCTGCAGGTTTTTGCGGAGCAGTTTTTGATAGAGGCGGTTGGGTAGCAGGCGACTTGGATAATGGAGGCTGTGTAGTCGGCGCCTTGGAAACAGGCGGTTTCGTTGTCGGAGCTTTTGTAGTCGCTGACTTGTTCTGCGCCTGCACCTGGATTCCCATGGCAAACACCATCACACTGATCAGGAGTTTATTCATGTTGTTGAGTTGATTCAGTTAATCGAATGCGTTTTCAAAGCCCTTTCCTTTGAGGGAATGAACTTTTGTTTCTACTTCTTTTTTCATTTTAGTTTTAAAATCGACCAGCTTCTTTTGAAGAGCGGCGCTGTTGGTCGATAAAATGGATGCGGCCAGTATGCCCGCATTTTTTGCTCCGTTTAGCGCGACCGTCGCCACCGGAATGCCATTGGGCATTTGCAATATCGACAGTACGGAATCCCAGCCATCAATGGAGTTGGAGGATTTGATCGGAACGCCGATGACCGGCAAGGTGGTGACAGAGGCCACCATACCAGGAAGATGAGCGGCGCCTCCGGCGCCGGCAACGATGACTTTAATTCCCCGCTTCGCTGCTGAAGTAGCAAACCGCATGAGTCGCTCTGGTGTGCGGTGTGCCGACACGACCGTGAGCTCAAACGCGATGCTAAATTCTTTCAACTGTTCGGCAGCGGCGTTCATCACCGGAAGATCGCTGTCGCTTCCCATGATGATGCTCACCACCGGCTTTTTTTTGAGTTTGGGAGAAGATTTTTTTACGGCCATATTAAATTAGTGTTGTGCCTTGACCAGCAAGGTCGTTTTGATCTGGTGAGCCTGTTGCAGGAGTTGCGGAACATCATCACCCATCAGCGTAACGTGTCCCATTTTCCTGCCGGGTTTGGTCGACTGCTTCCCGTAAAGATGAACAAAAGCATTGGGAATGGCAAGCACCGCTTTCAATCCTTCGTACCGAACGGGTCCCACTTCCCCCTCCGCTCCTAGAATATTCAGCATGACCGACGATTGTATCATTTCGGTATTGCCCAACGGATAACCCAGCAGAATCCTCCACAACATATCGAACTGAGAACTGTAATGGGCTTCGATGGTGTGGTGACCCGAATTGTGCACACGCGGGGCGGTTTCGTTGACCCAGACTTCGCCTTGCTTGTCGACAAACATCTCCACCGCAAATAAACCCGGTGACGCAAATCCGGTGGCGACTTTCACCGCCAGCGCATTTGCTTTTTCCACTACAGCGGCACTGATGCCTGCGGGACAGACCTGTACATCCAATACATTCAAGACGGGATCGAATACCATTTCCACGGCAGGATAAATGGCCGTCGAACCGTCTTGTCCCACCGCCACCGAAACTGCAATTTCTTTATCAATATCCACCAGCTTTTCCAACACGGACGGTGCATCAAAACCTTTAGCGATGTCATCGTTGTGTAAAATCAATTGTACCCCTTTTCCATCGTATCCCCCTTTAGCCAGTTTTTGGGCAGCTGGCAGAAAATCCAAGTGACCATTCAGCTCATCTCGCGTGTGTATAACCCTGTATGCAGGGGATTGTATACCCTGTTGCTGATAGAATTTTTTTTGCCCGATCTTGTCCTTGATCGTCCTTAAGCATGCTGATCGAGGTATGATCTTAACTCCCTGATCTTCAAGATACTGAAGGGCATCCACGTTCACATGTTCGATCTCAGTGGTCAGAACATCCATTTGCATTCCAAAGCTGACCACGTCGTCATATGATGAAAAATTTCCTGTGTATAAATTTTTCCCTACATTGGAAGCCGGACAATTTGGATCGCTTTCCAAAATGTGGACATCCACTGGATAATTCGGTGCCTCCTGCAGAAGCATCCTTCCCAATTGACCCCCTCCCAAAATCCCTATCCTGAGCATAATAAATTGAAATTCACCTCGTTTATTATGTTGACCCTGCAAATATCCTACAAGTTATTTGGATTGAAAAGATTATTAAATTTGATGAAATGTATTGCCCCGGCAATAACATGCGGACCAATATCCTGATACTGTTTTCCACCTTGCTCATCCTGAGCAATGTGCAGGCGCAAAGTGCCTTGAACCCTTATGCACATGCATTTGATCGCGTATCCGACGCCTTCAAGAATAAAGAAGACCTGCTGAAAAAAGAATTTGAATCCAAAGGTCTTGCCTGGCCGGTCAAGCATATCTATATCCGCTCTTTCAAGTACAACAGCGAACTGCAGGTCTGGGTGAAAGAACAGGAAACCGGATCCTACAAGCATTTCAAGAGTTATAGAGTATGCGCTCTGGCGGGCTCCATGGGACCCAAACGCATGGAAGGCGACTACCAGGTACCGGAAGGATTTTACTTCATCAACGAATTCAACCCCAACAGTCAGTACCATCTATCACTGGGACTGAACTATCCGAACGCATCCGATAAAAAACTATCCGATCCAATCAAGCCGGGTGGTGAAATCTATATCCACGGCAGCTGCGTGACCGTCGGGTGCATTCCGCTGACCGATCCCATGATCGAAGAGCTCTATGTGCTGGCTTCACATGCAAAAGGCGGAGGACAAGATTTTATTCCGGTGCACATCTTCTCAGCCAAATTCGATCATCCCAAAAGCGCTGAATACCTCGAAAAACTCTACACCATCGATCCTTCGCTGCGAGCCTTTGAAAACAACATGCGCAAGGCATACGATTATTTCGAAGAGCATCGTAAATTGCCGGTCGTAGCCGTAGCCCCAGACGGGAGATACGTGTTCTACTGATCCACATGATCCAAGTAGAGAATCTCAAAAAGTGTTACGGAACCTTTGAAGCAGTCAAAGGCATCAGCTTTGAAGTAAAAGAAGGTGAAATCTTTGGATTGCTCGGTCCCAATGGCGCGGGCAAATCCACCACCCTGGAAATCATGGAAACCCTGCGGGATAAAACATCCGGCACCGTGACCATTGCGGGATTCGATCTGGATCGTCAACCTGATGAAATCAAAAAAATAATTGGAGTGCAATTGCAGACTTCCGGATTTTATCCGGGACTGCGACTCATCGAGCTGGTGAACCTGTTCAACGGGCTCTACAACAAAGCGGTGGATCCGATACAGTTGTTGTCGGCCGTAAACCTGGAGGACAAAGCAACCGCCCAGTACAAGTCGCTCAGCGGTGGACAAAAACAGCGTTTCTCCATTGCTACTACCCTGATCAACGATCCGCGGATTATTTTTTTGGATGAGCCGACTACGGGACTCGATCCTCAGGCCAGAAGAAACCTGTGGGACCTGATCCGAAACATCCGCAACAAAGGCACGACGGTGATCATCACTACGCACTACATGGATGAGGCAGAATACCTCTGCGATCGTGTAGCGATCATGGATGCAGGTAAAATCATTGCGCTCGATCCACCCGATCGACTCATCGATCAGTTGCTATCGTCTGGTTTTGAAAAACAAAAAGAAAACAAAGGGGCCAACCTGGAGGATGTATTCATCCACCTCACCGGTCACGCATTGAGAGAAGAAAAATGAACGTTGCACAGTTAGCGAAATACATCGATCATTCTCTGTTGCATCCGACCATGACCGATCAGGATCTGGAAAACGGCTGCGCAACGGCCATTGCATATGGAACGGCGACCGTTTGCATCAAGCCCTATGCGGTGAAATGGGCAGCTGAGCGACTCAAAGGCAGCGGTGTGGGCGTGTGCACGGTGATTGGATTTCCGCACGGCAGCAACACCACTGATCTGAAAGTGATTGAAACCATTGAAGCCTGCCGCAACGGCGCCTCCGAAATCGACATGGTGGTCAACATCGGAAAAGCAATCAGCGGCGATTGGGAATATGTTGCCCATGAAATCGATCAGATCCAATCGGCCTGTCTCGAACACAACGCCATCCTCAAGGTCATTTTTGAAAATGATTTTTTGAATACCGCACAGAAAATTGAACTCTGTCGCATCTGCTCCGAACTCCACGTGGCATTTGTAAAAACATCCACCGGATATGGATTTGTGAAGCAAGCCGATGGATCGTTTGTCACCAAAGGAGCGACATTGGACGATCTGAAACTCATGCGGGATGCGTGTCCACCCGCCATCCAACTCAAAGCCGCCGGCGGGATTCGTTCTTTACCTGAACTGCTCGCGGCCATTGATGCCGGCGCCACACGCATTGGCTCAACTGCAACTGCATCAATATTAGAAGAAGCGCGTAAACAGTTTAGCCAGTGAAATCGGAATGCAGATACCTGGATTACCGGTCCACCGCCCTCTTTTCTTCGCTGGTGCTCGACTACCTGGATCAACATTCTGCGCTGGAACCTTTCATTGAACACGCTCCTACGCTTGACGGCATGCGTTCGGCCATGGAAGCCCGGAAAAAATTCCCGACCCATCGCGCATTGATCCGCTCCACTTTTGAACAGGCGTATGCAGGACAGAGCACCGCTGAGCAAGCGCGCAACATTGAATGGCTCAGTGCAGAGACCACGTTCACCGTGTGCACGGCGCACCAGCCCAATATTTTTACCGGTTATTTGTATTTCATTTACAAGACGGCGCATACCATTGCGTTGTGCCGCTCGCTCAAAGCCGCATTTCCGGAGAATGATTTTGTCCCGGTGTTTTACATCGGCAGTGAGGACAACGATCTAGATGAACTTTCTGTTTTTCAGCTGAATGGCAAACCCTTTCGCTGGGAAACCGATCAGACCGGCGCTGTGGGTCGCATGCAATCCGATGCCGGCATTCAGCAACTCATTGAAGAGATCAGAAAAGAGGTATCGCATTTCCCTTATGCGCAGCAACTGATTGATCTGCTCAAAAAGGCCTACGCAAAGGGGAACACGATGGCCGATGCCATTTTCATTTTGTTGAACGAAATGTTTGGAGCAGAAGGATTGCTGGTGTTGCAACCCGATGATGCCGCACTCAAGCAATCGTTTGTCGCGGTCATGAAAGACGACCTCGTGCACTCCAGAGCTGAGCGGATTGTGGGACAAAGCATCGAGGCATTATCCCGCCAGTATAAGGTACAGGTGAATCCGCGTACGGTGAATTTATTTTATTTGCGCGATGGCATTCGCAACCGCATTGATAAGCGGGGCGAGCAGTATTCAGTCGACGGCACCGTGATTCGTTTTCAGCAATCGGAGATCTTGCAAGAGCTCAAGGAACATCCCGAGCGGTTCAGTCCAAACGTCATCCTGCGCGGACTCTATCAGGAAACCATTTTACCCAACATTGCATTCATCGGTGGAGGCTCGGAAGTCGCCTATTGGATGGAACTCCGTTCGCTCTTTGAACATTACGGAGTGCCTTATCCCGTATTGGTATTGCGCAACAGTTTCCTGGTCGTGGATGCAGCACATTGGAGCAAGCTCGAGGCATTGGGCATTCACGAAGCCGATCTGTTCAAGGATGAAACAATCGTGGCCAATGAAGTGATCCAGCGATGGGCAGTGGCAGATATTCATTTGTCCAAGGAGACCGCTGAGAGCCGTGCGCTTTTCGAACACCTCAAGCAGCGGGCGGGGGCAATCGACAGAACCCTCGTTCAGCATGTGCACGCATTGGAGGTAGGTTTCCTGAAACGGATGGAGTCGCTCGAGAAAAAAATGCTCCGTGCCGAGCGAAAAAAACAATCTACGCAATTGCAACGCATCTGGAAACTCAAATCAGCGCTGTTTCCGCAAGGGAGTTTACAGGAACGCAAGTGGAATGTGCTGCCGTATTACGCGCAGTATGGTCCCGCATTCATCCACACCATCCTCCGCCATTCGCTCGCTCTCGAACAGCAGTTCGGTATTGTAATTATTGAAGAGTGATTCGGCTCAGAGCAATTCGCCTTCGAGGTCGTAATCGTAAGCGGTAGTGATGCGAACCTGCACAAAATCGCCCGGATGCAATGTTCGGGTGGTGCGGATGATGACTTCGTTATCGACTTCTACGCTGTCGAATTCCGTGCGACCGATGTAGCGGCCGGCTTCTTTTTTATCGACGATCACGTTCAGCACTTCGCCCACGCGGCGCTGATTTTTTTCATAGCTGATCTCCTGTTGAAATTCAATGATTTCCTGGGCGCGGGATTCTTTTTCCTCAGCTGAAAGTGTGTCTTCCAATGCGTACGCTCCGGTATCTTCCTCATGCGAGTACGTAAAGATGCCCACGCGATCGAATTGCATATCGCTTAAAAATTGCTTGAGTTCTTCCACGTCTTCGCGCGTTTCACCGGGAAAGCCTGCAATCAGCGTGGTGCGCAGGCAGATGCTGGGAATGCGGTTTCGGATGTCCGCGATGAGATCGCGCATTTGCTGTTGGGTGATTTGCCGCTTCATGGCGTTCAGCATCCGATCGCTTGCATGCTGCAGCGGCATGTCGAGATAATTACAAATTTTCGGTTCCTCCTTCATCACATCTATGATGTCGATCGGAAATTTAGAAGGATAGGCATAGTGCAGGCGGATCCATTCGATTCCTTCTACCCGTGCCAATTGGCGCAATAAATCGGGGAGTCGACGTTCTTTGTACAAATCCAAACCATAGTAGGTCAGCTCTTGGGCGATCAGCATGATTTCTTTCACGCCCGATTGAACGAGGCGCTTGGCTTCCGTCACCAGTTCTTCAATGGGTTTGCTGCGGTGTTGTCCGCGCATCAGCGGGATGGCACAGAACGAGCAGGTGCGGTTGCACCCTTCGCTGATTTTCATGTAGGCGTAGTGCGAAGGAGTGCTGAGGAGTCGCTCGCCCACCAGTTCCGTTTTGTAATCGGCGTTCAGCGTAGCCAGCAAGGCTGGCAATTCCATGGTGCCAAAGAAGGCATCCACTTCAGGAATTTCAGCTTCGAGGTTGTTTTTGTAGCGTTCGCTCAGGCAACCGGTGACGTAGACCTTATCCAGTTTGCCTTTCTTTTTGAGTTCAACCTGATCGAGGATCGTGTTGATGCTTTCTTCTTTTGCTTTATCGATGAAGCCGCAGGTGTTGACGATGACGATGTTGTGATCGAGTCGTGTGTTCTCGTGCACAACATCCATGTGGTTGGCATGCAGTTGTCCGCTCAGCAATTCGCTGTCGACCATATTCTTACTGCATCCCAGCGTGATGATGTTGATCTTATCTTTTTTACGTGTGCGCGATTTCATGAGGCGAAGAGTCCCTCCACAAACGCTTTAGGTTCAAACACAATGAGGTCCTCTGCTTTCTCGCCCACACCGATGAACTTGACCGGGATCTTGAATTGATTAGCGATGGCCAGAACGATGCCGCCTTTGGCAGTGCCATCCAGTTTGGTGATGGCCAGTGCAGAGACGTTGGTCGCCGCAGAAAAATGCTTTGCCTGTTCCATCGCGTTTTGTCCGGTTGTCCCATCCAACACCAGCAGGGTTTCGTGGGGTGCATCGGGGATGACTTTTTGGATCACGCGCCGGATCTTGCTCAGTTCTTCCATCAGGTGAGCTTTGTTGTGGAGGCGACCTGCTGTATCGATGATCAGAATATCGGAGCCGCGTGCGACGGCACTGTTGACCGCGTCGAATGCAACGGATGCGGGATCGCTGCCCATTTCTTTTTTGACGATGGGAACACCGGCGCGTTCGCTCCAGATGGTGAGTTGATCGACTGCCGCAGCACGGAAGGTATCGGCAGCGCCGAGCAGCACGGATTTGCCGGCCGACTTGAAATTGGTCGCCAGCTTCCCAATGGTTGTCGTCTTCCCTACTCCATTTACCCCTACCACCAGCATCACAAAGGGCTTTTTGCCTTCCGGCAGGTTGAATTGCTTGAGTGTATCCGATTCGTCTTCCACCAGAATGGATCGGATCTCCTCTTTGAGAATTCCATTCAGCTCGTCGGTCCCCAGGTACTTATCCCGTGCCACCCGCGCCTGAATACGTTCGATGAGGGAAATAGTCGTGTCTACGCCTACATCCGCTGAAATGAGTGCTTCCTCCAGTTGATCCAGCACTTCATCGTCGACCTGACTTTTTCCGGCAATGGCTTTGGTGATGCGGGAAAAGAATCCTTCCCGGGTTTTCTCCAACCCCTTCTGCAGTTGCTCCTTCTCTTTCTTGCCGAACAATGTATCAAACAATCCCATGGATCTCCGTTAAAAAACAAAAGCTGTCCCGATCAATTCAACGGAACAGCTTTGGTCATTGGAATGAATGCGTTTACTGTGCGAGGTATTCCTTGATGTTGTCCTTGTGCACGATACCTTCTTTGAAGGTGTAGGCCCCTGACTTCGAGCTTTTCACGGCCCGGATCACTTTGGTCCAGTTCTTTGCTTCTGCTGAAGCCTTGAGGTCTTTTACTTTCGCGTTCTTGGAAGTTGCCTTTGCCATAACTGTTCAATTATTTGATTTCCTTGTGAAGGGTATACTTTTTCAGAAGTGGATTGTACTTCTTAAGCTCCAGGCGCTCTGGGGTGTTCTTTTTGTTCTTGGTGGTGATGTAGCGACTGGTGCCGGCTACTCCGGTAGTCTTGTGCTCTGTGCACTCCAAAATCACCTGAACCCTATTTCCTTTCTTAGCCATTTCGGTAAGTTTAAAAATTAGATGTTGACCCCGTTGGCCCTCAGTTCTTTCACCACACTGTAGAGTCCGTTTTTGTTGATGGTACGAATCGCCTCAGAAGAAAGCTTGAGGGTGATCCATTTGTCCTCTTCCGCCAGGAAGAAGCGCTTGGTCTGAAGGTTGGGCAGAAAACGACGCTTGGTCTTGATGTTCGAATGCGACACCTTGTGACCGGTGATGGGGCGCTTACCTGTGACCTGACATACACGTGCCATAAACTCTTTTTTTGGGAGAGCAAAACTAACTCAAATTCCCGTCAAAAACAAAAATCTTCTGGATTGGGGTTTCCCCGTAACCAGGACCTGATAACCAATGCCTTAAATATCGATCGCCTCACCATAGGCCGCGGCTACCGCCTCCTTGACCGCCTCACTCATCGTGGGGTGCGGATGAACGGCATTGAGGATTTCGTGGTGGGTGGTTTCCAGTTTGCGGGCAACGACCACTTCCGCGATCATTTCCGTCACCCCGGCCCCAATCATGTGGGCACCCAGGAATTCACCGTATTTGGCATCGAAGATCACCTTTACAAATCCGTCGGTATTGCCCGCTGCGCTGGCTTTGCCGCTGGCCATGAAGGGAAACTTGCCCACCTTGACCTCATATCCGGCATCTTTTGCAGCTTTCTCGGTATAGCCCACAGAGGCAATTTCGGGACTGCAATAGGTACAGCCGGGGATGTTGTTATAATCCATGGGTTGTGGGAGGTGATTGTATTTTTTCTCCAGGTATCCGATGGCTTCTGCTGCGTTGATGCCTTCTTTGGCTGCAACGTGCGCCAGTGCTTGTCCCGGTGAGCAATCGCCAATCGCATAAATCCCCGGCACGGAAGTCTGTTGGGTTTTATCGACCACGATGCGGCCTTTATCGACACGGATACCGGTCTCTTCCAATCCGGTGTTCTCAATGTTGGGTTGAATGCCCACGGCACTCAGCAGGATATCGGCTTCCAGGACCGATTCACCCGAAGCATTCTTCACACTGGCTTTCACGCCGTTTCCGGCGGTATCCACCTTGGTGACTTCGCTGGAGGTGAGCACCGTGATGCCTTTTTTCTTGAGTTGTTTTTCCAATTCCTTGCTCACGTCTTCATCTTCAACTGGGACAATGCGGGGCATGAATTCCACGATGGTCACTTTGGTTCCCATCGCATTGTAAAAATCGGCGAACTCGACGCCGATCGCTCCGCTGCCGACTACAATCATGGAGGCAGGCTGACCCGGCAGGACCATGGCTTCTCGGTAACCGATGATTTTTTTACCGTCCTGGGGGAGGTTGGGAAGTTGTCGGCTTCTGGCCCCTGTGGCGATAATGATGTATTTGCCTTCTACCACTTGCTTTTTGCCGGCGGCAGAAGTGACTTCAATGCGACCCTTGCCAGCGATTTTGCCGTAGCCCATGATCACATCGATCTTGTTTTTTTTCATCAGGAACTGTACTCCCTTGCTCATTTTATCCGCCACACCCCTGCTGCGTTTTACCACCGCGCCGAAATCGTGTTCCACACTGCCGGCCTTGATGCCGTAATCGCTGCTGTGTTTGAGGTACTCGTATACTTGCGCGCTTTTCAGCAACGCTTTGGTGGGGATGCAACCCCAGTTCAGGCAGACGCCGCCCAGGCTTTCTTTTTCAATGATTGCCACCTTGAAACCGAGTTGAGAAGCACGGATCGCGGCGGGATAGCCACCGGGACCACTGCCCAGAACGAGTACGTCGTATGCCATGTGATGGAAGTTATTTGAGCCGCAAAATTAGAGAATTATTTCCTTTTGATCAGGACAACAGATGGAACCGATCGTTCTACACCATTGTCACCTGGACGAACGGTCGCACGGTTATTGATAATCATGCTGGTAGAACCTCCTCCATCTAAGTTAATCGCATTGGTGCAACCGAGTTCTTTGAGGAAAAGCGCCAGGTTAGCGAGATTGATCCCAGGATACCCGTTTGCGGTGTTATCGCCCTCCACTGTCAGCAGAATGACTATACCTCCTGCAGTATACCCAATGGCAGATCGGGGTCGTGAAGTCGTATTATTAATGTCGATCAGCTCTTCTTTATCGGTTATGCGCACCTCCCCTCCTTTCAACAGCATCGGCGATCCACCTACCGCATAGGGCGGGCTCCACTCCGTTCCGCCCGCAGGAAAAGCTTCATCCGGAATGGGCTGAGGGGCTGCTCCAATGAGATTGGCAGCGGGTGCGGGATATTGATAGACCCGATCGTTTCCTGTGCCTATGTTATACATCCATACCGTAGAGGGATCACCCGTCGATGAAATTCCAAATGCAGCGCGGGTTGGATAATACGGTGTACTGGAACCATTGTAGGTGCGGTTGACTGATTTGATATTGGGAGAAAGGACGGTATTGTATTTGATCAAGCTATACGATTGGTTGCCTCCAAAATATCCTCCATTCATGCAGGCATAAACAATTCCAGTTTCTTGCGCATAAAATTCGCTTGGTTTTTTAGACGTAGTCGACAACGTCGGTTTGAATTCCAGGTAACTGATCTTGGGATTGAAGGCCACTGCAAATGCCTTGATCTTAGCATCGCGAAACAAGGTATCGAATGTGTACGCTTCAATTCCCTCTGGAAATCCATTGGATAAGTTGATGTCGAATTTCCAACCGGCTGGAAGTGTGATGAGTTTTGCAACAGCTGGTGGTGTAGGAGGCGGAGCGGGATTAGGACCGGGACCAGCATTGGGAGATTTATTGCAGGCGACTGCAATTACAATCAATACCATCCATTTCAAAGCATGTACTCGTTTCATTGGTATATCTGTTTTTTATACCGGTTCAATGTTTCATAATAAAAAAACACCTCCCCATTGAACCCGTATTTTCGATTCAACTGAATCATCCCTGACAGCATCTCTTCACTCGCCTGATATCCATCGCCGAGTGAGACCAGAATACCAGGAAAAACTTTTTGTTTTAAAGATGGCGGGACTTGTGATTGCAACTCGCCCAGAATTTTTTCATATGCATCCAACTTATACCGATAGAGTTGTGGAAAAACATAGTCGGCATAACCTCCCTTCAACCACTCTGGCCAATCCTGCAAGTATTGCTCTTTGGACCAAGGATAAATACTGGGAGCCCATGAAACAATACAAGATGGTTTTGCATTTTTGACAGCGCCATAGAGCTCTTTTCCAAACTCACTAAGACGATCAGCTTTCCATTGCAAAAACGAAAGATCGTTGGGAGTATCCATTGGAAGATCACGGCCAACAGATGTTTGATAGAGTTTGCGGGTATATGAATCCCAACCTCCTTCAGCAGGCATGGCAGGCAAACGATCATCACCCTGCACGCCATCTACGCTATACCTCTTCACTACTTCCAGTACCAATTCTTTTAAGAGTTGTTGAGGTCCAGTATGCAACGCGTTCCACCAATAGAATCCATTTTTCTGCAACAGTTTTCCGGACCGGTCCCTTCCTACCCACTCGGGATAACGACTGAACCAAGGAGAGGTGGTGTCGCGATAACCATAGGAAAATCCAAATTCAAACCACGCATGCACTTGAATGGAGCGAGCATGTGCAACATCGATCAATTCTTGAATTGGATCTCTGCCCGCAAACAATGGATCTTGTTCAATGCCGATGTAGCGCTTCACAACTGCGCTGGGATACATCGTGAGTCCTTTATTCCACACGACTACAAAAATGGTATTGATGCCTTGATCTTTGCATTGATCGACTGCACGCACGATACTGTCACGTGAATAGAGCACGCGACTTCCTACGTTGGTCATCCATATACCCCGAATGGGTTGCACTTGTGCAAAGGAAGACCATCCCGATAACAACAATAGAACAGCAAGCATGTATTTCATATCATGCGTGATTGGTGTATTCTTTATAACGATTATAAAGATGATGGGCTTGGATGTAGGCCGACTGTGGGCTCATAAAATGCGAGAATTCAAATGTGATTGCTTCTTGGTAACCAGCGCGAGCGGCTACCTCCAATTTGAGTCGCATTTTTTCAAATTTGATCGGCAGGAATTTAATCGGCATGTCGCGGTCGAACGACTCGGTATTGGTCCATGCATGCATTCCATGTGCATCCGCCAATTGTTTGTTCACCACCAGGTATTCTTCCAATTCGTGTATGTCCACATGGCCATCCTGAAAGGCAACGACATCTACAGTTCCCTGGATGCCATCAAAAATTTCTTTCCATTCCCGCTCATGCTCCTGGATCGTTACGACTGCATCTTTGCGAAGCGCTGCATCGTGCGCCATGACTGCCTTGGGACCATCAATCCACGGAGAGATCAATGTTTGCAGGTGTTGGTCTTTTTCTTTACCGGCGAGTCCTAACGTGCGAAACGCCTCAATGGCGCCTTTGGTTTTGCGACTGATTTCCATACTCAAGTACCAACCCTTGAATGAAGCGTGATGGCCGTAACGCGACCACACCTCATCGATCACATAGCGGTTGGCATCGATTTCGTGTTGCATATCCCCTGTATCCCAATATTTTCCTGAATCGTACAGTCCAAAATAAAAATCCATTCCATAGTGATCGGATAGCTCAAGAAACATATTCACCAGGTCTTCAGAAGGACGATGGCAATTGTATTGCTTGATTAAATATTCCGATGGGTAGGTGAGAAATTTGCGATATCCCGATCGGATGAGGATCACTTTTCCAATACCAGTTGCTTTCATGTATTGAAAATCCTGCTCCCACTCTTTCCTACTCCAATTCTGATGTGGGATATCGTGGCTGATTTCGTCTAAAAAAGTACCTGTGATCTTCACCTGTTTAATCATTTAATCGATCCCACCAAAACTTTTTGAGCAGATACGAACTGACAAAAAAGATGATGGTCCATATGGCCAACTGTGTATTGTTTTTAATCATGAAGTACATCGGAATCACCACCTGCGCCATCTGCCAAATCATTCCAATCACGACATTGAAAGCGTCACGTTTGAATGAAGTAGTTGATTTCCAGTCCGGTTCTTGTTGCAACAGCTTTTTGCGGATCGGTCCCCACCATCCCCACGGCTGGGTATCGCGATAAAATCGGATCACCTGTTCTTCATTTTCCAATGGTGCAATATACGTTCCGATCACGCATCCTATCAGGGAAACCCCCAAGACTAAAGGAAACAAAAAGATGTCGGGCAAGTTGGGTGCTAACGCAAAAAGATCGAGCACCTGTGGTTTGAAAAAAAGAATGATGGTGCTGATGACAAGTCCTGCTACCATTCCCCCAAAATATCCATACCCATTGAATCGCCACCAAACCCACTTGAGCATGTTGCCAGCAGCATATCCACCATAAAGAGCAGAAGTGATCCAGAGAGTCAGTCGATTCAAAGATTCGGCATTGAAACCAAAACCTATGCCTAAAATCACTAAGATCAAAGAGGCATATAAACTATAGCGAATTAGGACTTCCGCAGGGGCATCCGGACGAATGTATTTCTTATAGATGTCGTTGACGATGTATGCCGGTGCCGCATTGATGATCGCAGAGAAGGTCCCCATGAATGCCGCCAACAGACCGGCGATCAGCAGTCCCTTGAATCCGATGGGCACAAACTTATTGATTGCCAACGGCAAGACCTTTTCAAAATCGATGTTGGCACCCATTGCGGCCATCTCCGGCTGAAGGTAAACCAATCCCAACACCGCGAACCCCGCCACCATCAGGTAACGCGGGATGTACATCACCAGAATGGTACTCATGCTCATCTTGGCAGCATCTGATGGCGTTCGTGTACTGAGGATGCGCTGCATATCGTAACTCGGAACGGGACCCGCAATGGAAGCAAATATTCCTTTGAAAACCATCATCATCAGCAGCGCACCAAACCATCCAAAACCATCTGAAGCAATTTTATCATTGACCAACGGATAGGGTGTGGCGGTCCAATCGAGATCAAGTTGCCAACCCGACCAAAGATTATCCCATCCAGCTGGAACAACTGCCGCAATCTGTTCAGCTGTCACCTGTGTATACCCAATATAGGCTACCAATAAAGCACTGAGCGTCATCAACACAAACTGCAACACCTCCGTTGCCACAACACTGTACATCCCCCCTTTCACGGTATATACCGTGGTGATGCCACAAATCAACAGCGCATAGGCGCGTTCGTTGGGAATGACCCAATTGCCAATGCGAAACGAAAGATCATAGGGAAGAATAGAAGTGCAGAACTTTCCGATGCCTTCAAAAAAATAGGCCATGAAGCCCATCACACTCACCAGCGCGAACACTACTATAATTATGTAGGAAAGCGTTGCACCCCTTCCTTCTCCAAATCGAAAGCTGATCCACTGAGCACCCGTCATGGCATTGCTGCGCCGCATCCATACTGCCAGGAAAACAAATACAAAGACCTGATTCCATACCGGCCAGAGCCAAGGAATCCAGGCACTTTTTAATCCATAAACAAATAAAATCATGACCGTCCACATGCTTCCACTGATGTCCCACATACCTGAAGCGTTGGAAAGTCCCAACGTATACCATTTCATAGAATTCCCACCGAGAAAATACGACTGTAAATCACGCGACGCCAACCGGGATAAGTAAAAGCCCGCCACAAGCGTAAGACCCAAATATGCCAGGATGATCAGTAAATCAAGCAGATGAAGTGACACAACGGATCTTTAATAATTTTTATAAAGCTAATTATAAATAATAATTATTTTTAAAAATAATTTCCCCTTCAATCATGCTTCAGCGTTGCTTAAAAATAGTGCGCGCAATCGGTATTCTTCTGCTGTTTGCCATGTTAATAAGTGGATGTAAAAAAAACGCAGGTGAAGATCCCCCTGTTCGACCTCCCGGTCCGGTGGAACCGGTATGGGATCCGAATGCCATGCGCGGAGTGTGGATCACTACCACAGCGAGTACGGCGCTGGACAATCTGGATAACATTCAGGCAACGGTAACGGCCTGCAAAAAAGCAGGGATCAACCATTTATTTGTAGTCGTTTACAACAACGCCCGCACGATTTATCCCAGCGAAGTCATGAACCGGTTGATTGGTGTTCGTCAGTTGGAAAAATTTTCTGGTCGCGATCCCCTCAAAGAAATCATCACTGCCGGAAAGGCTGCAGGATTGAAAGTCCATGCCTGGTTCGAATATGGTTTTTCATCATCCTACAGTGCACAAGGTGGGTCGATCATTCGCGCAAAGCCCAATTGGGCGGCCCTGGATCAGAACAGAAGTTTGGTGGTGAAAAACGGGTTCGATTGGCTCAATGCGTTCGACCCCGAAGTGCAGCAGTTCATGATTGATCTGTTCAAAGAAGTTGCAACCAATTATGATGTAGATGGCGTGCAGGGCGATGACCGTCTCCCTGCTGTCCCTTCTTCTGCAGGTTACGATGATTATACCGTTGCAGAGTATAAAAAAGAGCACAGCAATGCATTTCCAACAACCAACATCAAAGATCCGGCTTGGCTAAAGTGGCGAGCTAATCGTTTGAATGGATACATGAAACGATTGTATACAGAAATGAAATCCATTCGATCAACGTTGCAAGTCACCATGTCACCTTCTCCCTATCCGTTTTCGTTGGAGGAATACTTGCAGGATTGGCCAACGTGGGTGGACAGCGGATGGGTAGATGCCGTTATACCACAATGTTACCGATATGAAATTGGCCCCTATTCCACCACCCTTCAACAGCAAAAATCATATTACCGCAGCTCGACGATTCCCTTGTATCCGGGAGTGCTGGTAAAATCAGGAACCTATGTAGCCAGTGCAGGGTTTTTAACGCAAATGATTCAGGCAAATCGCAATGCAGGATTTAGAGGTGAGGTGTTCTTTTTTTACGAGGGACTCAAAGATGCATTGCCGTGGTTTGAAGGACAATATCCATTCATTAAATAATCCAGTCATGAAAAAAATTGGGACGGGTCTTCTGCTGATGTGGGTGGTGGCCTGCCAACAACCAGCTGTTGATCCATTGAAACAGGTAGATCTATTTTTAGGAACAGGTGGACACGGTCACGTGCATCCTGCAGCCACAGTGCCTTTTGGAATGGTGCAGGTGGGTCCCGATAATGGAGTAGATGGATGGGATTGGTGCAGTGGATATCATTACAGCAGCACAACCATCGCCGGTTTCAGTCATACGCATCTCAGCGGAACAGGCATTGGAGATGGGTATGATATTTCGGTATTGCCATTGACCAATACCGATAGCATGCAAGAGGAGCGGATTCACCTTCCATTTTCACACGAGAATGAAACTGCCTTTCCGGGATACTACCGAGTGCAATTGGACAATGGAGTGAATTGTGAAATGACTGCAACAGACCGATCGGCCTTACACCGGTATCAGTTTCCAACCGATACCGGCTGGTTGCGTTGGGATCCGAGCTATCATCAGAACTGGGATGCAGTCGATTCAGCAGAGGTTTGGGCAGTGAACGATACCACCATTGCTGGATACAAGCATTCAACCGGTTGGGCAAAGAATCAGCGCGTCTACTTTCAAGCAGTTTTCAATCAACCCATCAAACAAGTTGCATTCATTGGCGACAGCACGTGGGAAGTGGGCAATGAATTGAACGGAACAGGTAAAAAAGGAAGAAGCCTGAAACTCTTGCTGCAATTCGCATCAGCAACATTGCTTGAAGTGCGTGTAGGAATCAGCAATGTGTCGTATGCGTCTGCTCAATTATCAAACACAGAAAATGCCGGTCGCAATTTTGAATCGGTTCAAACAGCAGCAGCGAGCAAATGGACAACTGCGCTATCCTTCATCCGAATCAAAACAAAGGATGAGCAGATGATGAAACGATTTTATACTGCCGCCTATCGCACCTGTATGGCACCCTCCTTGTATTCGGACGGTGAAGGAAGGTATCGAAATGCGGATGGACGTCTGCTGCAAATGAAAAAAAATACTTCCAAGTACACGATTTTTTCAACCTGGGATACATTTCGAGCACTGCACCCATTGTTTACCTTAACCCAACCCGATCGCGTTGCCGAATGGATGAACAGTTTACTGCAATTTTATCGCGATAATGGTCGATTGCCCGTGTGGGACATCAGCAGTTGGGATGCCAACACCATGACAGGATTTCATTCTGTTCCCATTTTGGCCGATGCCATCTTAAAGAACATCAAGGGATTTGATCATGCAGAAGCTTATGCGGCCTTGAAAGCTTCAGCAGAACAACCCATACGGGGAACGCCCTACTTTAATCAGTTTGGGTACTTGCCACATGATTTACATGGGTGGAGTGTAACCTATACCCTGGAATATGCATTCGATAATTGGTGCATTGCACAGGTGGCACGCAAATTGGGATTTACAGAAGAAGCAGTGCGTTATGAACAACGGGCAGAAAATTACAAAAACCTGTTCGATCCTGCTACTGGGTTCATGCGTGGAAAATTGAGTAATGGAAAATGGGTAGAGCCATTCGATCCCTATGTTTCAGAGCATGGGTTTGAGGGACAATACATTGAAGGAACCGCTTGGCAGCACAGCTTTTTTGTCCCCCACAACATAAACGGATTAGCCGCATTATATGGCGGAAAGGAACGATTGATTTCAAAATTGGATACGCTTTTCACAACAGCATCTGTTTTAAAAGGTGATAATGTTTCCATTGATGTAACAGGATTGATTGGCCAGTATGCACACGGCAATGAACCCTCGCACCACATTGCGTATATGTATACTGCGTTGGGTAGGCCAGATAAAGCGGCAAAATGGATTCGTGTCATTGCCGACAGCATGTACAAAACCGGTCCCGATGGATTATCCGGCAACGACGATTGCGGTCAGATGAGCGCGTGGTTTTTGTTCAGCACCATGGGTATGTATCCGATGAATCCGGCATCTGGAGAATACGTAGTTGGATATCCTTTATTGGAAGAGGCCACGATTCAAGTATCCGGGGGGAAATCAGTTACCATTCAGCGCAAGGGAAATGGCAAGAGCGTAATCAAGATCATCATCAACGGGAAACAACAGGACAAGTGGGTGATTCAGCACCAGCAGTTGATGCAAGGAGGAACCATTGAATTGCATACAGAGTAAGTCCTCATTGAATGGATAAAAATACGGGCCGCGCTTCGCGCGGCCCGTATGGCTTTGTATCCTTAGAAGCTATTTTACCATCCCGGATTCTGCGTGATGCCTTTGTTGGCATCGATCTCGAATTGAGGTATAGGCCAACGCTTGTATTTTGAGTTGGCGTTATTTCTAATCTGATTGCGGAAACGGATCCGTTGATTGATGCTGGAAGTATAGTTGGGTACTTCGTTTGCATCAAAAGTAGGACGAGCGGGAGCCACGAGAGGATTTGTGGCGTAGCCAACAATGGGGCCACTATTCGCACTCTCATAGATGTCCCAGCGACGCAGATCAAACAGACGCTGTCCTTCACCTGCAAACTCTACAACACGCTCGCGACGAATGATCTGGCGGAGTTCAGCCTGGCCGGTGGCAGTGACTGCAGGTTGACCAACACGGGTACGCACCTGATTGACGGCCGCGAGAACCGTTGCATCAATTTCATTCAACTCGGTCTTTGCTTCCGCATACATCAACAGTATATCTGCATAACGCATCAAGATATATCCCGTTTTAGTTTCCCAGATGTATTGGGTAGAGTCAATGTATTTTCTCCAAACATACCCCACACCGCCAATATTACCGGTTGCACTTACCTGCCATTGAATACCAGCTGCCTGAGCACCGATCCAGTCGTTGTTACCGGTTACGTTATCAAATGCATTGGTATTCCAATTGAACCTTCTGCGAATATTGCTATGAATATTGAAGATGGTTTTTTCTTTGGGTTGCACATATGGGAGCGATGGCGTCTTGAGGGTGTTGTATACCATGGTATCACCAGGCATATAAATGGTCCAACGCAGACGGCTATCGCGGTTCGCGCGAGGGTTCAGCGGATCGTAAACAGTTGACTGATCGATGCGCTTTCCATCATTTCCTTCATAACGATCAACGAGCGCTTGGGTAGGAAAGTGGCTGCTCTGTGAGTTGGTTACCTGACGGGGAACACCGAGAATCGGGCCCCAGTTTTGCGGATCCAACAAATCGGTTGGATACGCCTGATTGAACATGATCTCTCTGTTCGCATTTGCGTTTTGTCCTGCTAAGAGAAACAGATTGGGATAGCTGGGGTTGAGACCATACTGTCCAAGATCCATTACAGCTTTTGTAGCTGTGGCAGCTGTACGATAATCTTTGATGAGCAGGGCAAGTTTGGCTTTGAGTCCCAATGCCACCCCCCTGTTTACGCGGCCTTGCGCGATAACGGGCTGTGAGTTGGCTGCAGCAAATGCAGCAGATGCTTCATCCAGATCTTTGTAGAGCTCTGCAACTATGGTTGCAACGGGTGTGCGGGTAGCCGACAGTACTTCTGTAACGGAAGGAGTTTTGTTGTACCAAGGCACATCACCGAACATGTACATCAAATGAAAATAGGCCCATGCGCGAAGCACCAGCGCTTCAGCGCGAATCCGTCCATAGGTTGTTGCAGGTACAAAAGTCTTACCCGTTTCCATTCCACCTAGGTGTTGGTTGGAACGCTGGATCAACCGGAAGGCCTGACTCCAGCAGGTGTTGACCAGTGTGTTATTGATCAGGAAGGGTCCACCATCCCCCATCGCCACAGCATCTTCGGCATTGCCGCCGCGTTTGATGGCCAGATCGGTTGAGGCTTCTACTGCAAATAAAAGGGGCGTGTTGTTGGGAAAAGCCCAGAAGGCCGCACCGTACACACCGTTGAGGCTAAGTTGCATTTCTTCCTGATTGGCAAGAAAGTTGGTGGATGAAGAAGCATCCAATGGCTTCCTATCCAAAAACTTACTGCACCCTGCGGCACCCAGCAGGAGTGTGAGGAAGGAGAAGTATATTAACTTTTTCATATCTCGAGTTTTTCTTGTTTAGAAATTAACGTTCAACCCTGCTGTATAGGTCCGCATCACCGGATAGAATTCCGCATTGGCGTTATTGATCTCCGGATCAAATCCATTCCATGCCTTGGTTGATGTGAAGAGATTTTGTCCACTGACAAACACCCTTACTGAGCTGATTTTGGCTTTCTTCAACACGGATGTTGGAATGGTATATCCCAGGTTCACGTTTTTGAGACGGAAATAGGCTGCACTTCTGATCCACCAATCGGAAACCAGAAAATTGTTTCCACCAAAACCAGAAGGAAGCAATCGTGGGAAAAGTGCAGCTGTATTATCAGGTCTCCAGGAGTCCTTTTGAATATCCAACAAGGAGGCAATGAAATCAGAGCTGGCAAAAGGAACTGCACCCGTACCGCTGAGGTAATTGTTGCGCTTTCCAACGCCCTGACCAAAAATGTTCAAATCAAAATTGCCGTACGAAAGATTCAGGTTAATGCTGTACTCATAACGAGGGAATGCGTTACCCAAGAACGTACGGTCATTGGCATCGATCTTTCCATCGGGCTTGCCATCGGGACCGCTGAGATCTGCGTATTTCATATCACCGGGCTTAGGTCCTGTTGTGGGGACTGAGCTCCAAGGAATTCCAAACTGAACAGCAGAGTTTTTGATATCGTTGCTGTCGGCAAAAAATCCAAGTGATTGATATCCATAGAATGAACCCAACGCATATCCAACTGCACTGCGGGTAGAACCTCCATCAAGGAAAGGAAGTCCCTCAATCAACCCATTCACGGTATTGCGCACATCAGAAAGCATGGCTGTAACATCCACATTGAGTTTCTTGAACGATTTCTTGTAGTTCACTGAAACCTCCCAGCCTTTGTTTTCCATATTGCCAGCATTCACAAAAGGATTAGAGAGTCCACCAGCCGATGCAGGAAGAACACGCGGAAGAATCATGTCCTTCAGCGTCTTCACATAGTAATCAGCAGTGAACGTCAGTCCATTTTTCAAACTCAAATCCAATCCTACATTGAACTGTTTTGAAGTCTCCCAACCAATCAATGGATTAGGGAACTGCAAAATAGCAACACCGACGGTTGTTGCATTATTAAAGTATGCATTGGTTCCGTTGGTGGGATTGGAATAGTTGGATTGACCATAGAATGCATCAAACGCATAGAAGGAACTGAAGTTCTGGTTACCGTTCCCACCGATCGATGCTCTTAATTTACCAAATGTGAATACATCAGAGAGACCACTCAGGAATTCTTCTTTGGTGAAGATCCATCCGGCGGATGCAGAACCAAAATTACCCCACTGCTTATCATTCGCTTGAGAAAAACGTGAAGAACCATCTCTTCTACCGTTCAACTCCAACAAGTACTTGTCTTTGAACGCATAGTTCACGCGACCAAAGAAACCCGCCAATGCCAATTCAGAAACACCTGCATTGTTATCGCGTGCGCCAGTACCCAAATTCAAATAAGGTTGATTGGGATTGATGAAGCCTTGGCGACTCGCACCGAAGAAATAGTTGCTGTACAATTCACTTTGTCCACCTGCCATAAATTTCAACGAATGATCTTCACCGAGTTTTACATTATAGGTAGCCTGTGCAGTATAGTTTTGGTAGGTGTCGTTTCTCCAGGCTTCTGACAACGAAGTGTTACCGGGCCATACTGCGATGCGGTCGTATCCTTGCGTTGTCAAATTGGGTTGGAAGATATCCGCATTCTTCACAAATGTCTTGGTATACGGATTACGCTTTTCACGCCCCCAATACGCCTCGATTTCCAATCCCTGAATTGGGCGGAGACTGAATCCGAATCGCGTCAACAACGTGTTGCCTTGTGTAACGGAATTACCGGTGGCTTCAGCCATGGCAATCGGATTGCGGTTGTTGGTCTGTGCAGCAGTACCGTACTGACCGGGACCGTATTTTCCACCCCCTAAGGCAGGGAGACCAATTGCCTGGCGAATGATAAACTCGGGACTTCCTGTTGAAGGATTGATGGTCTTATTGGAATTATAAGCCAGCACCCCGTTGAAGGTCAACCACTTGTTCAATTTGAATTCAGGATTGAAGCGGATATCAAATTTCTCAAAGCTGTTGTTGGGTATGAGCCCTTGCTGGTTCATGTAGCTAAACGAAGTGAATACATTTACTTTTTCACCACCGGACGCCAATTGAACGTTGTGGTTTTGCAGCAACCCGCTATTGGTCAATACTTCCTTCAGCCAATCGGTATTGATGACGTCCAGGTTGTTGCCTGCAGGATTGAAAACGTACTTGTCAATCAAGGTCTGGGGATACACAACTGCACTGGGATTGCCCGTACGGTTTTTTTCAGCTTCATTGCTGTACACCATGTGATCCACTGCATTTACGCGCTTGGGCAATGCAGTGAAGGATTGTTGGGTAAAGAAATTATTGTAGCTGACTTTCATTCCCTGCTGGGTAGCCCGCTTCGTTTTCACTACAATGACCCCACTGGAAGCACGGTTACCATAAATCGCAGTCGATGCCGCATCTTTCAAGATCGTCACATTCTCAATGGCATTGGGATCAATTTGGTTTAAGGCGTCCAAACCTGAGCCGGTTGGCATGAGCAATCCATCGATCACTACGAGTGGGGTACTGTTGCCTTGAATGGAACTCTCACCGCGAATGCGGATGAAAGCACCATCAGCTCCGGGTCGGCCCGATTGTTGTTGCACCGTTACGCCAGGCGCCAATCCTTGCAGTACCTGGCTGGCACTGGATACTTGACGTTTGGTGATCGTTGCATTGTTCAATGAAACAACCGATCCAGTTAAATTGGTACGGCGCTGCGTACCATATCCCACTACGACCACCTCACTGAGGTTGGAGGCAGTAGATTGAAGCGCGATTTCCATGGATGCACCAGCGGCCTGCACTTCTTTGGTGCCAAAACCAATGGCGGTCACCACAAGCGTCTGACCAGCAGATGCTTCAATGACGAAGTTTCCATCCACATTGGTGCGGGTGGCCTTGGTAGTACCCTTGACCAGCACCGTTGCTCCTTCAACAGGAGTGGAGTTTTCTGCGTTGATGACTCTTCCACCGACCTTGGTTTGGGCATATGCCAAGTGAAGGGTCGCAGCAAAGAGCATCAACAGAAGCGTTAGTTTTTTCATGTGACTGTTTGTGTTGATTAATTGCTATAATGATTGAATTTCTCCTTGGTGATCAATGGAAACGCGCATGAATGGATCGATCAACCGATCGATCAATACAGCAAATTGTCCCCTTGTTATAAACTTCGTCGGCTCCATACCCATGATTCCAGCTGCTTCAGATGCCGACCATACGACAGAATCTTCTTCCTTTAATTGCAGTCCGTATCGTAGACTTGCAGTTTGTACTACTAGTTGCTTGGCTTCCGCAATCGACAACCACAATCCCTTTGCATTGAAGTCGCTCAGCCACTCCTTTCCATTGCTTCGCAGGGTATCTACATTTACGTGCTGATCAGGATAGAACCAGGTTTGATTGGCCCATTTATACGGTATTCCTTTACCTCTGAGCAATCCGGTAGCTCCAACTCGATGGATACTTGAGAACTGTGGATGCGTAGGTGCAACATCTATATAAGGAAGGATCATGGCCTTTTGCTCAAGGAGTAAAGTTTGTACTGCTCTTATTGGGACTGCTCGAGGAGCAACTCCTTTTTTAACAGCTAAAGCTGCCAACGCACCAGCAGCCTGACCAATCAGCATCACACAGGGTTGCAATCGGGTTGCACCATTGATGATGTTACTGACACTGATATTTTTTTCAGCAGAAATGACTCCATCCATTGTTGCAGGAATGAGTGCGCCCAATGGAATAGTGAAAGAGGGAACCGGATAAAAATCCAATTGCTGGGGAGCTAGTGGATTTTTTTTATGGTGATGATCCACCGGATAATCGCCTACTGCAATTCCAGTGCGGTAAAGATCTGTTGCCTGCTCAAAGGGTTGAGCAAGATGCAACATATTGAATCGTACGACTCCTTTTATTCTGCGGGACTCACGGTGGTATGGAATCAATGCAAGTTTGTCACTTGTTGGAAATTCATCATCTGCCAATCCTAAATGACGGTAACCCAATTGGTGTTGAATGAAATAAACGAATCGAAGCGTTTGTTCTTTAGCCAAAGCATATCCGCTGTCTTGTGCAGCACGATCTAGACCAATGGGATTAAAATAAAAATCATTCCCATAGTTGGGCCAGTTCAACATGAATTTTCCATTGGGGAGTCGACCGTAATTGAGCAGGGTTTGCGCATTTACTGTCGGTTTCTTGCGCGAGGAATCAGTATGATAATCGCTACAAGCTCCGTCGAATTCTGCCGGTGAATAGTTTCGCGGTTTTACGATCGTGCAGTCCGCATCTTTTCCATAATCCTTGAGAATTGCAACGTAGGTGAGGTCCTGAATGATTCCGGCTCCGTTTCCTACTTCAATCTGTTCAGTTCGTGCCACCTCAGGTTCCAATCCCACGTCAAACACAACACCTGCGGCAGCAATGGCATCCCCTAATTCCGTTGCATCAATCACAACATTTGCACGTACTTCGAGTTTATCTCCAGTAACGCTATGGATAAACTGTGCACCCTGAACCTTGTTGCTATCCTTCATCACATTGGACAATGTCCATCCGAATTCGGTAACCAATGCCGCCTCTTTAGCAACCATGGTCTTAAAAATACGGTCTGCCACATGCGGCTCAAATAAGGTATTGCTCACCCATCCAGTTTCAACTTTGGTTGGCCCTCCATAATGGGTATAGATCATTTCCCTGAACTCATTCCAAATTCCTGATGGAATAGTGTGGTTACCATCAAATGCAGAAACTCCTGCAGCACTGATCATTCCTCCCAACCAGGACGTTTCTTCCACAAGCAGCGTCTTAACACCTGATCGCGCACTTTGAAGAGCGGCAGTAACGCCCGATGCTCCTCCACCGATAACCAATACATCCGTCTGTACCTGCTTGATTTCTGAACAGGAGTTCAGCAGCAGTGCAACAACAATGATGATGTGGTTAAGACTTTTCATTCTATGGATTCCTTAATTAGTTGTTGTGGATGATAATGAATTAAATGATTGCGCAACCATGAGGAGTCCGCGCGGAATATGAAAACAGCCCTTCCATTTACCCCCTTTTGCAGTGTGCAAGGGCTCACCGTTGCGGTGGAGGTATCCAAACCACTCTCCATAGATTGGGTCTCGGAATTTTTCCCAGGTATATTCATGAACTTTTTCAAACCAACTTAAACAACGTGTATCTCCGGTAAAAGCATAACCTTTTGCTAATGCGACCAATGTTTCGATGTGTACCCACCACAGTTTCTGATCCCACTCTAACTGCTGCATGGGTTTTTGAAATAAATCCAAAAAGTAAAAAATTCCACCCTGCTCATTGTCCCAGGCATGATTAACTGTATGGAGCATGATGTCTTTTGCCTTAGTAATCAGGGCCGGATCGTTGATGCGCTTGCCAATATCCATGATGAACCACATGGCTTCGATGGCATGGCCATGATTAAGGATTCTTCCTTCAAATGAATCGACGATTGAATGGTCGGTGCTGACATTTTCAACCACGAGTCCGTGTTCGGGTCGATAAAATACATTCATCACCTGGTCCACTACTTCTGGAATGATCGCATCCACGCGATCTTTTCCCAAGATGTGTTCCATCTCAAGAGCCAGGTTGCACAAGATCATGGGGAGGGTGAAATTCTTCATCGGTCGCGTCCCAGTTATCGTTTTATTGAACTGACCTTTCCAGTTGTGCTGTCGCTTCCAAATACTTTCAAACGTTTCAGCTGCAATCTGCTGATAGGTTGCACTTGGCGCTATGGCATGCAATGCAGAGAAACCCATCGCCGCAAAACAATCGCTAAAAATATTGTGCGCATGGGTAAGTGGCTTACCATCTGCTTGCAATGAAAAATGCCAATGTCCTTGTTCGTTTCTACCATGCTGCTGCAAGAATCGGGCTCCATGCAAAGCAAATTCCCGCCACTCATCACGCTGCTGAACTACTCGGAACATGGTTGAGAAGGTCCATACTTGTCGGCCCTGCAACCAAACAAACTTATCGGTATCGTATACCTCTCCCTCACGCGTCAGGCAAGTAAAATACCCCCCATGTTGAGCATCCTTGCTATACCGCAACCAAAACGGAAGAATGTTATTGCACAATTCATCGACATAAAGTCGTCCGTAATTCATCCCGCCTACTGCAGTTTGAAGGGAGGGCCAAGTCGTTGCCTGTTCCATTAACAAAATTTATTTTCAAAGAACGTAATTTATAAATATTTTACTTAAAGAGTCAACTTTATTAATTTTTTTATTAATTAATGTCCCTTCGAACTGAACAAAAAAGCCAGTCGTTTCGGGAAAAGAGAATAAATTAGTCCGATGGCAAGCAAGCGCAAGAAGGTCAATTTTGAATTGTTCAGCCTGGGTTCATCGTCGGGTGTGGCCTACAAGAATAAGGCCCTGAAGAAGCAGATCATCCAGTTCATCGATAACCGGGGCAGTAGTTCCATAACCGAATTGAGCAAAGAACTCACCACCAGCGTACCCAAAACAACGGCATTGGTGGGCGAATTGATCACGGAGTGGTTACTACAGGATGAGGGTAAAATCGATTCTACTGGAGGGAGAAGAGCAAGTGTCTTTGGACTGGTGTCGGATGCTTGCTTTTTTTTAGGTGTGGATGTAAAGAAGTACCATATTAATGTTGGGTTGATGGATTTTCAAAAAAGGATGGTGACCCACAAGGACAAGTTGCCCTTCAAGATGGAGAACACAGCAGAGTCTCTTAAAAAACTCATACAACTCATCAAGGATTTTATCTCCCATTCACAAATTGAGCGTGCACGAATTTTAGGCTGCGGAATCAATCTAACCGGAAGAATCAATCAGCATACCGGTCACAGCTATAGTTTTTACCATTTCAAGGAAGAGCCTTTGGCTGAGGTGATTCAGCAGGAAATCGGAATTCCTGCGTATTTGGAAAACGATTCCCGCTCCATGGCCTTTGGAGAATTCTATTCAGGTGAATTGAGCAGTGAACGCAATGTGTTATTCGTAAACCTCGACTATGGCATCGGATTGGGCATTGTGGTGGATGGAAAAATCTATTATGGTCGTTCAGGATTCAGCGGCGAGTTCGGGCATATTCCGTTGTTCGACAATGAAATCATCTGCCACTGCGGAAAGAAAGGATGCCTGGAGACGGAAGCCTCCGGTTGGGCCCTTATTCGAAAATTCAAGGAACGGCTGGAAAAAGGCTCTTCTTCATCGGCAGTGAAAAAAAATACATCTGCCAGCGAGATTACCCTGGAGGACATCATCACGGCTGCCAAAAACGAAGACACCCTCTGCATTGAATTATTGAGCGAGATCGGGGAACAGCTGGGAAAGGGATTGGCCGTGCTGATCAATGTTTTCAATCCGGAGCTGATCATCCTCGGCGGAACACTTTCAGAGACCGGCGATTACATTCGGCTTCCGGCACGAAGCGTATTGAATAAATTTTCATTGAGCCTGATGAACAACGATACTTCGCTTCGGATATCGCGATTGGGCGAGCGTGCAGGTGTAATAGGAGCCTGCCTCATCGCCCGCTTAAAAGTCATCAACAACACTTAACCTACAACCCGCCTAGGCGGGCACACCTACAACCTACAACGTACAACCCTAATACGCTACAGCAAACAACACCCGCTGCTTACTCGGCTTACCCGAATACACGCATGCGCCTTCTTCTGTTGAGTTGTTGAGCGGGATGCAGCGGATGGTGGCCTTGGTCTCGTCTTTGATTTTCTCTTCGGTCTCACCGGTTCCATCCCAATGCGCAGAAATGAATCCGCCTTTTTGTTCCAGGACTTCTTTGAACTCCGACCAGCTGTTCACGGAGGTGATGTGGGAGTCGCGGTACTGCAAGGCGCGTTGATACAAGTTGTGTTGAATTTCGTCCAGGAGCTGGACGATATAGTGGTCCAGGCCCGCCGCGGGCACGGACGATTTTTCTTTGGTGTCGCGGCGGGCCACTTCTACCACGCCGTTTTCAATGTCTTTAGGACCAATCGCGATGCGCACAGGCACTCCTTTGAGTTCGTATTCCGCAAATTTCCAACCCGGCCGCGAATTGTCGTTGTCGTCGTACTTGACAGAAATTCCTTTTTGTTTGAGCTGCGCCATGATGGCATGGACGTTTTGGTCGACCAGCATCTTTTGTTCCGGTCCCTTGTAAATCGGCACAATCACCACTTGCAAGGGAGCAATGCGAGGAGGCAACACCAACCCTTCATCATCGCTGTGCGCCATCACCAGTGCACCAATCAAGCGCGTTGACACTCCCCAGGAAGTGGCCCACACGAATTCCTGCTTGTTTTCTTTGGTGAGGTATTTTACGTCAAATGCTTTTGCAAAATTTTGTCCCAGGAAATGTGAAGTCCCCGCCTGCAGCGCTTTCCCATCCTGCATCAAGGCTTCGATGCAATAGGTCTCCAATGCACCCGCAAAGCGCTCGTTGGGCGACTTAACCCCTTTCATGACGGGCAACGCCATGTAGTTTTCAACGAAATCGGCATATACATGCAACATTTTTTCTGCTTCCTCAATGGCCTCTTGGGCAGTCGCATGTGCAGTGTGTCCTTCCTGCCACAAAAACTCTGCTGTACGTAAAAAGAGTCGGGTCCTCATTTCCCAGCGAACCACATTGGCCCATTGGTTGATGAGCAGCGGGAGGTCGCGGTACGACTGTATCCAGTCCTTGTATGCATTCCAAATGATGGCTTCGCTGGTGGGCCGCACGATGAGCTCTTCTTCCAACTGGGCCTCAGGATCCACCATCAACTTTCCTTTCTGATTGGGGTCCCCTTTCAACCGGTAGTGGGTGACCACTGCACATTCTTTGGCAAAGCCTTCAGCGTGACCTTCTTCTTTTTCCAGAAACGACTTAGGAACGAAGAGTGGAAAATAGGCATTGGTGTGACCGGTGTCTTTGAACATCTTATCCAAGACATCGCGCATGTTTTCCCACAGGGTGTATCCATACGGCTTGATCACCATGCATCCGCGTACTGCGGAATAGTCGGCCAGTCCCCCCTTTAGTACCAAATCATTGTACCACTGGGAATAATCGCTTGCCCGTTTGGTCACCTCATTGCCCATAACTCAAATAATTTAACAATTTTTAACCGTGAAACAGCAACTTTTGACGCTTTGAAACGTCTAATTTTAAAGTTGCGTTAGCGCAAAAGTAGTAACTTCGAACCAATGATAAATCGCATCATATGAAGAGGACCTTACTTGTCGTGTTGCTGGGTTCCATGGTAATGGGATGCAGCACTGCTTACCGAAGCGGACAAACCCCTGATGATGTTTATTATTCGCCAACTCCATCGAACAGCGGATATGTAAACGTGGATGATTATGACCAACGCGAAGGATACGACGCATCCCGCACTCCGCTGAACGAGCGTTACCTGCGGATGAAGACCTTCGGTGGTTCACGCTGGAGAGCATTTGACGATGATTTTGCTTACTGGAACAATCCGTATTGGAACAACAGTTTATACTTCGACGGATTCAATCGCGGCTGGGGCTGGGGAACCGGCATCGGGTTTGGAAGTCCCTTCATCGGAGGAATGTTCGGTCCATCGTACATCGGTTCTTCCTTATTTTACAGTCCCTTCTCTCCTTATTTCTATGGAGCTCCCGTAGTCGTGATCAACAACCCCAAGTTCATCACCCCGCGCTCAACCGGTCCGCGCACCTACAACCTCGGCAATTACAATCCACCTTCCCAACAAAATTTCAATTCGAAATACGGAAGTGGCGTGTACCGTTCCGGAGGTGGACAATACTATAACAATAATTCCGGTAGTCCACGCGGCGGTTACAACCCAAGAAGCAGCAACAGCGGCTACAATGGATCGCCCATGCGGACCTTCTCCAACAGCAACAGCGGAGGCTCCAGCAATTACAGCAACAGCTCGAGCGGAAGTTCTTCCGGAAGCAGCGGTTCTGCTCCTGTTCGTTCGTTTGGTCGCGGCGGCAATTGAGATCTGACACCATCATGAGACTACTTCTTTCCCTCCTCGGGATACTCTTCTTACACCCCGTTCTCGCACAGGAACCGGTCGACGCCCTGCGGTATTCCATGACCGGTATCGGCGGAACAGCCCGCGCACGTGCGATCGGCGGTGCCGTAACTTCACTGGGAGGCGATATTTCTACGGCCATGGTGAATCCAGCGGGACTCGCATTTTTTAAAACGAGTGAGTTTGTGTTTACGCCTTCGCTGGGACTCAATTCAACCCGTACGAATTATTTAAATGGGGATGCGCGCAGCAAAAAAACAGCATTCGATATCAGCAACCTGGGCGTGGCCATGCCGCGCGATGGCTCAATGAACGGACAATGGAGAAATTTTACCTTTGGCGTGGGCATCAACCGCACCGTAAATTTCAATAACCAGACTCGATTACAAGGCACGAACAACGAAAGTTCCTATTCTGAAAAATACCTGGAAGAACTGATCAACAACAATGTGACGGATCCCAATCGTGCGGCCACTCAATTTCCATTTGGATCCAGCCTCGCGCTCAACACCTATTTGATCGATACGGTATCGGGACCCGGCGGCACCGTGCGCGGTTACAGAAGCCTGGCTACTCCACAAACCGGAGTCACACAAAATCAACGCGTAGACACCAAAGGAAGCTTAAATGATTATTTCATTGCGGCCAGTGGGAATTTTCAAGACCGCTTGTACATCGGAGGTGCGTTGACCTTTAATCGATTGGAATATGAGCGTACCATCACCTACCGCGAATCGGATGCAACCAACAACAAGAACAACAACTTCAATTATTTTGAAACCGTTGAGAACCTGGTCACCGAAGGATTGGGCGTGGGATTGAAAGTGGGACTCATTGTCAGACCTGTGCAGCAATTGCGCATCGGATTCTCGTATCACTCCCCTGTCTTTTACAACCTGGATGATTTCTACTCAACCAGTATGACGACCGATGTGGAAGGATATCAGGGACAAACCGTGCTGAAACAAAGTTCGTTTGATCTCAACAACGGAGATCCCGGCGAATTTCAATATGATTTCAGAACACCCTCCCGCATGAACGTGGGCATCTCCTATGTGTTTCAAGAAGTGGAAGATGTAACCAAGCAACGTGGATTCATCAGCGCCGATGCAGAGTTCATCAATTATGGAAAGTCGCGATTCTCAACTGCCAGCCTCGCCAGCGGCGTCAACTACCTGGATGAACTCAACAAGGCAGTGGGCGAACAATTCCGATCGGCCATCAATTTCCGCGTGGGAGGTGAATTGAAATTCAACACCATCATGGTACGTGCCGGCTACAATGCACTCAGCAATGCCTACAGCAACGGAGAGCTGAAAGCAGCACAAAGCAACATCAGCGGAGGACTGGGATGGCGCAATAAAGGATTGATTGTCGATCTGACCTATGTGCACCAAATGATCAAGGATGTAAATTTCCCCTATACACTCGGCAACGGATTTTACGCTCCCGGAATGGTCAAAGGAAATAACGGAAACATCATCCTCACCTTCGGAATGAAATTCTGAGCCATCCGCTTTTTTCACTAATTTGCTCACATGGCCGTCCTCAAGTTTCGTGTCTTTTACGAAGAAGATGATACCGTGTACCGGGATCTTGCCATCCTGCACGAACAGTCCTTCTTTGAACTGCACCAATGCATTCTCGCGGCATTTGAATTCGACAGCATCCATTCGGCCAGTTTTTACCGAAGCAACGACAACTGGCAGCGCGGAAGGGCCATCAGCCTCGAAAAATACGAAGGTGTAGCGTATAAGGTTGATCCACTCGACATGTTTGATACCACCATCGGTTCGGAGATTCGCGATACGGGGCAAAAATTTGTGTACGTATACGACTTTGTGAAGAACTGGACCTTCCTGGTTCAACTGATCGGCGTTTCAAAAGACGTCAACGCTAAACTCACTTATCCTTCGGTCATCCGCAAAGAAGGAATCGGTCCCAGCCAATATGGCATCAAAAGCATTTTGGGTGATCGCTTCGCGGATGTGGAAGAGAAATACGATCTCACCTCCCTGGGTGAAGGATTTTCAGACGAAGGAGGAGAAGGCACAGATGGTGAAGACGACGGACTCACCGATGAGGGACAAGACGAAGACACCTCTATTTAGTTTTTACTGCTCATACAACAACTATGGATCAGCACATCATCAACCTGTATGACGAGTACACCCACAAGCCGCTATCACGGAACGAATTCATGAAACGATTGGTTGCGCTGACCGGCAGTGTGGCTGCGGCAAACGCCATACTTCCCTTAATAGAAGTCAACCCGGTACACGCAGCAATGACCTCCGATGAACACCTCTTTACCGAAACCATCCATTACCCGGGTGTTAAGGGAGAAATGCAGGCCTACGTGGCACGCCCCCTTGCAGTAAAAAAATATCCGGTCGTGATTGTCATACACGAAAACAGGGGACTCAATAAACACATCGAAGACGTTACGCGAAGGGCTGCTCAGGCAGGATTCCTGGCCATCGCCCCCAATGCACTGGCCCCCTTGGGCGGAACACCAGAGAATGAAGATGAGGCGCGACAAAAATTCACGCAACTCAAACAGGAAGACAGCATTCAAAATTTTATTCGTGTAGTGGACTACATCTCTACCCGAAAAGATGCGACGGATAAGATTGGATGCGTTGGCTTCTGCTGGGGAGGCGCAATGGCCAACACCCTTGCTGTTTCTATTCCTTCACTGAAAGCAGCAGTTGCGTTTTACGGTCGACCGCCTGAAACCAAAGATGTACCCAACATCAAAGCTGCTGTTCAATTGCATTATGCTTCACTGGACGAACGCGTGAATGCTGGTATCGCCGTCTATGAAGCCGCCCTCAAGGAAAACAAGGTGCGCTTCGAACTGTACATGTACGAACAGGTGAACCATGCCTTTCATAATGATACGGCTCCCACGCGCTACAATGAAGCAGCTGCCAAGTTGGCCTGGAAACGGACCATCGAATTTTTCAACACGCACCTCAACTGATCGCACTGAATAAAAAATGCATCATCATAGCCGGTCCAACAGCCTCGGGAAAAACCGCAGCTGCCATCGAGCTGGCCCTTGGGTTGTCGACTGAAATCGTTTCAGCAGATTCACGGCAATGCTACCGTGAATTGCGCATCGGTGTTGCGCGTCCGACCGAAAGCGAGCTCGCACGCGTACCCCATCACTTCATCGCCAATCATTCCATCCACGAAACCATCACCGCTGCAGGTTTTGCCCGGGAAGCCGCAGGCTACATCAACACCATTCTTTCCGTTGCAGATCACGTGGTGGTCTGCGGAGGAACGGGACTCTACATCAAAGCCCTGGTTGAAGGATTGGACCAGATTCCGGAGACGCCATCAACGGTGCGGGACTCGGTCATCCAACTGTATCATGAAAAAGGGATCGAAGGCTTGAAAAATGAATTGCTTTTTCGCGACCCTGCATCTGCGGAACAAATCGATCTTCAAAATCCCCAGCGCATGATGCGGGCATTGGAAGTCATCCTGCACACTGGAATTTCTATTGCTTCGTTTCAGCAACAAAAATCCTCTCGCCTTTCGTTCAACGGAGAACCCATTGAAATAGAATACCGCATGCTTCAGCTCGACCGCGAAGTATTGTATCACCGCATCAACGAGCGCGTGGACAAGATGATGGAAGCAGGACTGGAAGAAGAGGTTCGGAATCTGCATCCGCATCGCGCATTGGGTCCGCTGCAAACCGTCGGTTACCAGGAATTATTCGACTACATCGAAGGGAAGTGTTCGCGGGATGAGGCGGTAGAAAAAATCAAGCAACACACCCGGAATTATGCCAAGCGGCAAATCACCTGGTTCAAGAAGGTGTAACCGGGGATAGTCCCAATTTCGCTGCTTCTTCAATCATGAGTGCATGAGCCGAATCATACGAGTTGTCAATCACACCATCCAGAATCGCTTCTCGGATAGCAGTCTTTATCAATCCGACTTCTCTGCATGGCAATAAATTGAACGTACGCATGATGATCTCGCCGGTGATGGGCGGTTGCCAGTTTCGGATTTTATCTTTTTCTTCAACCGCTTTGAGTCGCTCCCGCACCATTTCAAAATTGGCACGGTAACGCCTTAATTTCGATTCATTTTTTGAAGTGATATCGGCTTCGCAGAGCGTCATCAGGTCCTCCAAATCTTCTCCGGCATCGAAGAGGAGTCGGCGGATTGCAGAGTCCGTGATATTTTCTTTGGTTAGGCTGATCGGACGCAGGTGCAATTCCACCAGCTTGCGGACATACCGCATGGGTTCGTTCAGCGGGAGCTTCCATTTGGTGAAGATCTTGGGGACCATGCGACCGCCAATGACTTCATGTCCGTGAAACGTCCATCCTGTTCCCTTCTCAAATTTTTTTGTCGCCGGTTTTGCTATATCGTGCAACAACGCCGCCCAACGCAACCAGAGGTTATTGGTGAACGGTGCAATGTTATCGACCACCTGAAGGGTATGGTAAAAATTATCCTTGTGCCCTTTTCCGTCCACATATTCAGCTCCTGCCAGTTCAATCAGCTGAGGAAAAATTTCCTTGAGCAGTCCCGTTTTATACAACAGATCCAATCCAATGGAAGGTTTGTCCGACAGCAGTATTTTATTGAACTCATCGCTGATGCGTTCCTGGCTGATGATGGCGATGCGGTGCGCGGTATCGGTGATGCCCAACAGGGTTGCAGAGTGAATGGTAAAATTCAACTGCGATGCAAACCGAATGGCCCGCAGCATGCGCAAGGGATCATCGCTGAATGTGGCGTTTGGCGACAGCGGCGTACGGATGATGCGCTGTTCCAAATCCTTCAATCCATTGAAGGGATCTATCACCGAAGGGTGTTCATCGCGTGAACTTTTGGCATGCAATTCAAATGCAAGCGCATTGATGGTGAAATCACGACGCTCCTGATCATCTTGCAAGGAACCCGCTTCCACAACAGGATTACGGGAATCCCGCTGATAGCTCTCTTTGCGGGCACCCACAAATTCTACATCAAAGCCATCCGCAAAAAAATGAGCCGTGCCAAAATTTTTGAACCAGGAAACTTTTGGGGAAGGATGAAACCGAGCGGCACAGGCATTGGCCAATTCAATGGCATCACCCAAACAGACAATATCAATATCATTGCACGAGCGACCCAGCAACTTATCGCGCACAAATCCACCTACCACAAACGAACGCAGGTTCGATTGCGTCGATGCATCAGCAATTTTGCCGATGAGCGACAATTCCTGTGGATTCAACTGGAGTTGCATGGTTATACCGATACGTTAAAATCGCGCAAGGCATCGTTGAGACTGGTCTTCAAATCCGTACTGGGTTTGCGCTGACCAATGATCAGTGCACATCCTACCTGATACGTACCCGCGGGAAATGCTTTGGCATAGGATCCTGGAATCACCACGGACCGAGCGGGCACACGTCCTTTGTATTCCACCGGTTCTGCACCGCTGACGTCAATGATTTTGGTTGATTTGGTGAGCACCACATTTGCACCCAACACGGCCTCCTTTTCTACGATGACTCCTTCGACCACAATGCAGCGACTGCCAATGAAGCATCCATCTTCGATGATCACCGGCGAAGCTTGCAAGGGTTCGAGTACACCGCCGATACCGACGCCGCCACTGAGGTGCACTCCTTTGCCGATTTGTGCGCAGCTTCCTACGGTTGCCCAGGTATCGACCATTGTGCCCTCATCCACATAGGCACCGATGTTTACATACGAAGGCATCAGCACCACATTTTTTGCCAGGTAAGCGCCGTAGCGGGCAACGGCATGGGGCACGGCGCGAACGCCGAGGGATTTATAATCTTTTTTCAGCAGCATTTTATCATAGAACTCAAACGGAGCCAGTTCCCAGGTTTGCATTTGCTGAATACCAAAATACATGAGGATGGCTTGTTTCACCCACTCGTTTACGATCCACTCCTCTCCTTCTTTGTGTGCAATGCGCAAGCGACCCTTATCTACTTCTTCAATGACCTGTCGAACGGCATCCGCGTATCCGTTTTCTTTTAAGCGTTCACGGTTCTCCCATGCTGCAGCGATTTGTTCCCTCAATTGCATATCTTCAATTTGCGCAAATATACAACCATGGTCCCCATTTCAACCTGCGTAGTCAGTTACGGTATTTCATCCAAGACCTTTCACTTGCCCTTTCTCACCACGCAGTCGGGCTATAGCCTAGACATGATTCTGGAGCGCAGCGGCAGCACTGCACTCGAAAAATTTCCCTCCATTAAGCTGGCACATGCGTTTGAAGATGTGTTGAGCGACGCATCGATTGAATTGGTGGTCATTACCAGTCCCAACACCACCCACTTTACGTATGCTAAATCTGCGCTGCTGGCCGGAAAGCACGTGGTCGTGGAGAAGCCATTTACCACCACGCATGCTGAAGCACTGGAGCTGGTAGCTCTTGCCGAGCAAACCGGAAAAATCTGTTCAGTGTTTCACAATCGCCGCTACGTAGCCGATTTTCTCACGATGAAGCAGGTCATTGAAACAGGATTACTCGGCGAGGTAAAAGAATTTTTTGCACACTATGATCGGTTTCGACCCGATCCTCGCACCTATGGTGTTTGGCGCGAACACGAATTGCCCGGAAGCGGAGTGTTTTTTGATTTGGGTCCCCACTTGATCGATCAGGCACTTGTGCTGTTTGGAATGCCTTCTGCCATTACTGCCGACATTCGGAGGATGAAAGACTACTCCAAAGTGGATGATTATTTTGACGTGCGTCTCCACTATGATTCGCTCATCGTGACCCTGCATTCCAGCATGTTGGTGCGGGAGATGGGACCGCGGTACATGATCCATGGCACCAAAGGATCGTTCATCAAGCATGGGGAAGATCCGCAGGAAGAATTATTGAAAGCAGGACATCTTCCTGTCGGTCCCGATTGGGGAAAAGAGGATCCTCAGTCGTATGGCTTGTTGCACACCGAGATCAACGGAGAGTTGGTCAGGCAGATCTATCCATCGGTGCAGGGTGGTTTTGGCAAGTACTACGAACATCTTCATGCCAGTATTCGCAACGGGGCACCCTTGCAGGAGACACCCGAACACGGTCGACGTGTCATTCAACTGATTGAATGTGCATTCGAAAGCAGTCGACAGCGCCGCACTATAGATATTGGTTGATGATGTTTTCCAGCCATTCTTGACGACCGCTAATTTGCCTGGGTTCTCCACTTTTGAACGCGTAGTCGCGCAGGTCTTCCAGCGTCAGTTTTCCATCTTCAAATTGTTTTCCTGCTCCGCTGTCGAATGACGCATAGCGTTCTTTTCGGAACCAAGTATACGGTGATTCTTTTAGGATACGATCGGCCGTCACAAGCGCTCGTGCAAAAGCATCCATTCCTCCGATGTGGGCATAGAAGAGGTCTTCACCATCGGTAGAATTGCGCCGTGTTTTGGCATCAAAGTTTACTCCGCCGCCTGCAAAACCTTTTGCTTCCAGGATGATGAGCATCGATTCCACCAGTTCGTTGAGGTGCGTGGGAAATTGATCGGTATCCCATCCGTTTTGTGCATCTCCGCGGTTGGCATCGATGCTGCCCAGCATGCCTGCATCGGCTGCGGTTTGCAATTCATGCTGGAAGGTATGTCCCGCCAGCGTTGCATGATTGACTTCGATGTTGAGTTTAAAATCCTTGTCAAGTCCGTGCTGCCTCAAAAACCCAATTACCGTCGCCGCATCATAATCATACTGGTGCTTGGTGGGTTCGCAGGGCTTGGGTTCAATGAAGAAAGTTCCCTTGAATCCTTTTTTGTGCGCATAATCTTTTGCCATGTGCAGAAAGCGCGCCAGGTGATCCTGTTCGCGTTTCATGTTGGTGTTGAGCAGCGACATGTAGCCTTCTCTTCCGCCCCAGAACACATAATTCTCTCCACCCAATTGGATGGTGGCATCCAGTGCATTTTTCACTTGTGTCGCCGCATGGGCCACCACGTTGAAGTCGGGATTGGTACTGGCTCCGTTCATGTAGCGGGGATTGGAGAACACATTGGCCGTGCCCCACAATAGTTTCACACCGCTTGCTTTTTGTTTCATGCCGGCGTAGTCGACAATCGCCGCAAGGTTGCTTTCGTACGCAGCAAGGCTGTTGCCTTCGTCGACCAGATCCACGTCGTGAAAACAATAATACGGAACACCCAGTTTGGTAATGAATTCAAACGCGGCATCCATTTTATCCTTTGCGCGATCCAGGGCACTGGCGGAAGATTCCCATGGCAGGAATTTTGTTCCGGGACCAAACGGGTCGGCGCCGGTATTGCAGAAGCTGTGCCAATAGGCAATGGCGAAACGAAAATGTTCTTTCATCGTCTTTCCCGCAACCAGCTGGTCTTCGTTGTACCATTTAAAAGCCAGTGGATTGTCGGATGCATTCCCTTCGAATGGAATCTTACCAATGCCTGGGAAGAATTCTTTGTTGCCGAGTGTGAGGGACATAATGTGAGTGTTGTAGGTTGTACGTTGTAGGTTGTACGTTGTATGTTATGGGTGATGACCCTTGTTTAGAAGGGTGCGCCAATTGAAATACGCTTCCCGGTAGCGGGATTGAAGGTGCGGGTCCGGTTCGAAACACGCAATGCCTTGCAACCCGTTGAAAGTCTCGGTTCTGTTGGCGAAGACCATAGCGCCCGCGCCTGCGGCGCGGGCAGCACCTTGGGCTCCGTCGGTATTGAATAATTCTACACAGGCGCCCGTGGTATTGACAAACGCTTCCGTGAAGACTTCACTCAGGAACATGTTGGCCTTTCCCGCGCGGACCGTTGACACACTCAATCCCATCTCCATCATGATTTCTATCCCATAGAACAACGAGAACACAATTCCCTCCTGTGCTGCACGCGCCAGATGGGAACGGTTGTGCCGATTGAAATGGAGTCCGCGGATGGTCGACCCGGGATCACTGTTCTCGAGCACCCGCTCGGCCCCGTTTCCGAACGGAAAGCAGAGGAGTCCCTCTGCCCCAATCGGCGACTTACTGGCCAGCTGATTGATCTCGGGATAGGACAATCCCGCAAATGCATTTTTCTGCAACCAGCTGTTGAGAATACCGGTGCCGTTGATGCAGAGCAGGACGCCATAGCGAGGATCCTGTGGCTGATGATTGACGTGAATAAATGTATTGACCCGAGAACGCTCATCATACGATGGGGTATCGATCACTCCGTAAACCACTCCGGAGGTACCGGCCGTTGCAGCGACCTCACCCGGCTCGAGCACATTGAGGGAATAGGCATTATTGGGTTGATCACCGGCGCGATAAGTGATCGGAATTTCCGGGGCAAGTCCCAACGCTTCTGCCGCGGCAGCAGTGAGTCGACCTTGTTCCCCAAATTGGGGAACGCTTGCGCAGATCAACGACTCATTGATGCCATAATAATCAAACAACGCGTGCGCGATGCAATGCGATTGCACATCCCACATCACCCCTTCGGATAAACCGGACAAGGTGGTGCGCATTTCACCGGTAAGCCGATATGCGATGTAATCACCCGGCAACATGACTTTGTGGATGCGCGCATACACATCCGGTTCATTGTCCTTGACCCATTTGAGCTTGGATGCCGTAAGGTTACCCGGCGAATTGAGGTAATGCGATAAGCAATGGTGTTGCCCCAAGGATTGAAAAGCGGTGCGACCCAAATCTACTGCACGGCCATCGCACCAAATGATGGCAGGGCGAACCGGCTCACCGTTTTTGTCGACTGCTACCAATCCATGCATCTGATAGGAAATTCCAATGGCTGCGACATCGTCTTTTTTACATGCGACTTCTTCCTTTAATTGGGCGACTGCAATGCAGAGTTCTTTCCACCAGGTTGAAGGATCCTGTTCCGCACATCCCTGTCGGGGCGATTCAATGATCATTTCCGTTGAGGGCGAATGAGCGGTAGCGACTGCTCGACCCGTTTCAATGTCCAACAACGCACATTTCACAGAAGATGATCCAATATCCAATCCCAACAAATACCTCATCCGATCAACGTTGAATTGAAAAGCGATAAATGGTTTGTCCCTTCCACTGCTCCCGGGCTTTCAGCACCGCAGATGGAAAATTCGGTTGATTGGGAGCATCCGGAAACTGTTGCGTTTCCAGGCAGAACCCCGTACGGAACTGATACGCCGTTCCTCTTCCTTTTTCGGTTCCGTTCAAAAAATTTCCCGTGTAAAACTGAACGCCCGGCTGCGTGGTAAAAACTTCCATTTTGCGGCCCGAACGCGGTTCTACGACTTCGACAGCCGCTTCTTCATTCGATGCATTCAAAACAAAATTGTGATCGTATCCTTTACCGCGAAGGAGTTGTTCGTCGGGTTGTTGTATGTCGGTGCCGATGGATTTTGCGTTCATGAAATCAAACGGTGTACCCTTTACATCGCGCAGCTCCCCTGAGGGAATCAGTGAGCTATCGACCGGCGTAAACTGCTTAGCCCGCATCTTGACTACATGATCCAAAATCTGTTTCGATGGATCACCACTCAAATTGAAATAGGCATGATTGGTGAGGTTCACCACGGTTGTTTTATCGGTTGTTGCGGTATAATCGATCACGAGGCTGTTATCGATGCGCAGGGAATAGAGCACCGTGACGTTCATTTTTCCGGGATAACCGTTCGCCCCGTCGGGTATCTCGATGGTGAAACGAACAGCATCATTCATTTTTCGTGCCTTCCAAACCTGCTTATCGATGCTGTTGATGCCGCCGTGCAGGGCATTGTCGCCATCATTTTTAGGAACAGTGTATTCCTGACCATCGAGGGTAAACTGCGCACCCCCGATGCGGTTGGCAAAGCGTCCCACCACGCATCCGAAATAAGATTTCCCCGCACGCAGATTCGTGAGGTTGTCATAGGACAAGGTAACATCTTCGATTTTTCCGTTTTTATCCGGTGTGCGGATTGCAACGATTGTCGCACCGTAATTGCTCAATTCCACTTCCATTCCGTTTTCATTGCGCAGGAGGAAGAGGTCGACTGATTTGCCATCGATGGTATCGGAAAATGCGTGCATGCGTTCTGGTTCTGGTGAAGGATGAAGTTCCGGTTCAACCACACAAGCCGCAAACGCTGTTATCAACAAGGGAAAGAAAAAAAACAGCGGTTTCATGCGGTTGGTTTAAATCGCACAGGCACCATCGCCTGTATGTGCAATATATGATTTTGGCAGGATTCCATACTTTGATTGATAGACCGTATTCACTGTTTCGAGCAGGTGATCCACGTGGGATTGTTCAACGATGTTGATGGTGCATCCGCCAAAGCCTCCGCCCATCATGCGCGCGCCCATCACACCGTTTATGGGTTGCACCGTTTCAACTAAAACGTCGAGCTCCGGGCAACTCACGGAATAGTCGTTGCGAAGGCTCTGATGTGAAGCATACATCAATTGTCCCGCTGATTTCCAGTCGGCATGCCTCACCAACCGCTTCAGATCCAACACACGTTGGTTTTCTCCCACAACATGCCGGGCACGCGCGAACAGAATGGGGTCAAGGACCGGGCGTTGCGTTTTCAGAAGGGGTAAAGTCAGGTCGCGAAGCGAAACAAGCGAATGACCGAGGCGATTGAAATGTTCCACCACGGCCTCGCATTCTTGTCGCCTGACATTGTATTCCGACGAAGCCAATTCGTGTTTGATGCCCGTATCCAGCAACAGGATGACATACTGCTGCATGTTCAAGGGAACATAGTGGAAGTCAAGCGAGCGACAATCCAGCAGCAGGGCCTGATCTTTTTTTGCGTGGATGCTGGCAAACATATCCATGATTCCGCATTGGAGTCCCACGTACTCATTCTCCGCCTGCTGTGCGATGCGGGTCAGCTCCATATTGGAAAAATGAAATTGAAACAGCTCATTGAACGCACAGGCAAACACCGATTCCAGCGCAGCAGAAGAAGAGAGTCCCGCCCCTATTGGAATGTCCGCAGTGAAAACAGCGTTGAAGTTGCCGACCGACTTCCCGCGATGGGCCATGGAATGAATGACGCCAAGGATGTAGGCGGCCCAGGGGGGGCAGGCATCCGGCAAAGCAGTCGCCTCAAATTCAAACGTTTCCCCCAGATCATGGGCGATCAGTGAGGATCGCGCCTCCTTCGTCGGCGCGATCCTCACCCTACAACACAAATCGATTCCCGCGGGCAATACATATCCCCCGTTATAATCCGTATGCTCACCAATCACGTTGATGCGACCGGGCGATTGAAACAGCCTCGGTTCACCGCCAAAGCGCTCTTGAAAAACTGTTCGTATAGAGGAAAATCCGGAATGGGTCATGCTGAATTAAAAATACTGATTTGCCAATAAACAACTTGTTCACAAGGGTTTACCCTCGAATCGAACCTTCAGGCTCCGAATCTGTTACGAATTACGGAAAAAAGCCGCTCCAACAGGTCAGATCAACCGCTTTGGCTTTTTACAAAGGGGTAAAATGATGAAATTTGCGCTTCAAATCGAGGAGGGTATATGCCGGAGGAACATGAAGATATTTTAGAACAGGTTACGACCTCGGAATACAAGTACGGGTTCGTTACGGCCATCGAGGCCGATGAGGCCCCCAGGGGATTGTCGGAAGACACGGTTCGGTTCATTTCTGCAAAGAAAAATGAGCCGGAATGGCTATTGGAGCACCGGTTAAAATCCTTTCGTCAGTGGTTGAATATGGAAGAGCCTCAATGGCCCAATGTCACCTACCCGAAAATTGATTTTCAGGACATCATCTATTATTCAGCCCCGAAACAGAAAATTGCTCCCAAAAGTCTGGATGAAATCGACCCTGAACTGAGAAAAACATTTGAGAAGCTGGGCATCTCGCTGGACGAACAAAAAAGAATTTCAGGAGTGGCGGTGGATGCGGTGATGGACAGCATTTCGGTGGCGACCACCTTCAAAGACGAATTGTCGAAAGTCGGCGTCATCTTCTGTTCCATGAGCGAAGCCGTTCAGGAGCATCCGGAACTAGTGAAAAAATATTTGGGATCGGTAGTGCCGGCAACCGACAACTATTTCTCTGCACTGAATGCAGCGGTCTTCAGCGATGGTTCATTTTGCTACATTCCAAAAGGAGTGCGATGCCCCATGGAATTATCGACCTACTTCCGCATCAATGCCGCGAACACCGGACAGTTTGAGCGCACCCTCATCGTAGCCGAAGAAGGAAGTTACGTGAGCTATTTAGAAGGATGCACCGCTCCTCAGCGCGACGAAAACCAGTTGCACGCTGCGGTAGTGGAACTGGTGGCCATGGAGAAAGCAGAGATCAAATACTCAACCGTACAAAACTGGTATCCTGGTGATAAAGAAGGCAAAGGCGGTATTTATAATTTCGTGACCAAGCGCGGCATTTGTGCCGGTTCGCATGCAAAGATTTCCTGGACTCAAGTAGAAACAGGATCCAGTGTCACCTGGAAATATCCTTCCGTGATTTTGAAAGGCGACTACAGCATTGGAGAATTTTATTCCGTTGCCGTCACCAATAATTATCAACAGGCTGATACCGGAACCAAGATGGTCCACTTGGGCAAAAACACCCGGAGCCGCATTGTATCTAAAGGCATCTCAGCTGGAAAAAGTCAGAATTCCTATCGAGGATTAGTGAGCGTTTCAAAAAATGCAGATAATGCGCGCAACTTTTCACAGTGCGATTCCATGTTGCTGGGCGACAAATGCGGGGCACATACGTTTCCGTACATCGAAGTGAAAAACAACACAGCGATTGTGGAGCACGAAGCCACCACATCCAAGATCGGCGAAGACCAGATTTTCTATTGCAACCAACGGGGCATGGATACTGAAACGGCAGTCGCACTGATCATCAACGGATTTGCAAAAGAAGTCATGAACCAGCTCCCCATGGAGTTTGCCGTAGAGGCACAAAAACTCCTGGCCATTAGTTTGGAGGGAAGCGTAGGATAACAACAAATACAGTATCAATAGCACATTATGCTCAAGATTGAAAACTTACAGGCACGGATAGAAGAGAAAGAAATTTTAAAGGGAATCAACTTGGACATCAAGCCAGGTGAGGTACATGCGATCATGGGTCCCAACGGCTCCGGTAAAAGCACACTGGCTTCTGTACTGGCTGGCCGCGAAGCGTATGAAGTAACTGGCGGATCGGCTGATTTCCTTGGAAAAGATTTATTGGAAATGGCTCCTGAGGACCGGGCCAAGGAAGGGTTGTTTCTGGCATTTCAGTATCCGGTTGAAATACCCGGAGTCAGCACCACAAATTTCATCAAGACAGCCGTAAATGAAAAACGCAAGTACCAAGGATTGGAACCCTTGGATGCTGCGCAGTTTTTAAAAACGATGAAAGAGAAAATGCAATTGGTTCAAATCAACCAGTCGCTTCTCTCCCGCTCGCTGAACGAAGGATTTTCCGGTGGCGAGAAAAAAAGAAATGAAATCTTTCAAATGGCCATGCTCGAACCCAAGTTGGCGATCTTGGATGAAACCGATTCTGGATTGGATATCGATGCGCTGCGCATCGTGGCCAATGGCGTGAACCAGTTGCGGAGCAAGGACAATGCATTCCTGGTGGTCACGCACTACCAGCGTTTGCTGGATTACATCGTGCCCGATTTCGTGCACGTATTGTACAACGGTAAGATTGTACGTTCCGGAACCAAAGAACTGGCACTGGAACTGGAAGAAAAAGGATATGATTTCATCAAGGCTGAACTGGAAGCCGCAACCGTTTAATTGATCATGGAGAATAACATGCTGAATTCGGCATTTCAAACCATACAGGCTGAAGCGGGTCATTTGTCCTCGTTTCAGCAACAGAACTGGTCGAGTTTTGATCAGTGGGGACTCCCTGCGCTCAAGCACGAAGAGTGGAAATATACCCGCATCCGCACGGTGTTTCGCGACGACATGCAGGTAGTCGCTGAAGGCACCGGTCTCACTCCAGCTATCATCCAACAGCATTTCCTTCCGGGAGAGCTCTCCAAGAATGCAATTGTATTTGTCAACGGCATGTATCAACCCAGCCTCTCCCGCGTTTCTGCTCCTTCAACCGAACTTGTTGTAAAAGCGTTGTCGGCTGCTGCAGGCGACGAAGATGCTGCGTTTGTAAAACAACACCTTGGTCACTCCCAGCAATACCACCGCGATGGCATCAATGCTCTCAACGGAGCCTTTGCAGCGGGTGGAGTTTTTATTCGAGCAAAAAAAGGAAAGCAGGTACAGGACCCCGTTGTCATCTACCATTTTTCCGATGCGCAATCGGGCTTTCGTTTTTCGCAACCCCGCATCCTTGTGCATGCTGAAGCCGCTTCTGAAATGCAGGTGCTCGAGACCTATATCAAAATCGGAAACGAGGAGAGCCTCACCAATGAAGTAATCGAACTGTGCGCAGAAACAGACGCGCATGTTCATTATGTGAAACTACAGAATGAAGGGACGCGCTCCAACCATACCGGCACCACACATATTCGGCAGTTGGGTAGATGCAATACGCATGCAGTCACGATTACCCTCAGCGGCAATGTGGTCCGAAACAATCTGAACATGATCATGGAGGCAGCCAACAGTGAAAGCCACATGTACGGGTTGTATTTGCTGAATGGGAAAACACTGGCCGACAACCACACCATTGTAGACAACCAGATGCCCAATTGCCTGAGCAATGAGTTGTACAAGGGCATCGTGGATGATCAATCGACCGGTGTATTCAACGGAAAGATTTTCGTGCGTCAAGACGCTCAAAAAACGAACGCCTATCAGTCCAATAAAAATATATTAATCGGCGAACAGGCATCCGCCAATACCAAACCCCAGTTGGAAATTTTCGCAGACGATGTAAAATGTTCACACGGGTGCACAGTTGGAAAACTCGACGAGAATGCGCTGTTCTATCTCAAGGCACGGGGCATCCCCGACGACAAAGCAAAGGCCCTGTTGTTGCATGCATTTGCGGTGGATATCCTGGACCAGATCAAAAACGAATCGATTCGCGCATATGCCGATCAGTTGATTTCAGCGCGACTCTCATACAGCGAGTAAATGTCGACCGGCACACCATATGATGTCCATTCTATTCGCCAGCGGTTCCCAATTCTGAACAGGAAAGTCAAAGGAAAGGATCTCATTTATTTCGATAACGCCGCTACCGCTCAAAAGCCGGTTGAAGTCATAGATGCACTCACCCAGTATTACTCGTATTACAATGCCAATATTCACCGTGGCCTTCACACCCTTGCAGATGAAGCCACAGCTGCATTTGAAGCAACCCGGGAAGCCGTAAAAGAATTCATTGGTGCTGCTCATTCGGAAGAAATTATTTTCACAAAAGGAACAACCGAGAGCATCAACCTCATCGCAGCAGCATGGGGAGAAGCATGTTTATCCGCTGGTGATGAAATCATCCTCTCCTCGTTGGAGCACCATGCCAACATTGTTCCCTGGCAGATGGTTGCCCAGAAAAAAGGAGCCACCATTCGGGTCATTCCTATGAATGACCAGGGCGAAATGGATATGGCTGGATTTCATGCGCTCCTGAATGATAAAACAAAAATGGTTGCCGTCGTTCACGCTTCCAATGCACTCGGCATCATTCAACCGGTTGAAGAGATCATTCGTTCTGCGCATCAACACGGTGCGGTTGTGTTGATCGACGGCGCGCAATCCAGTGTTCACCTGGACATCAACGTACGGGAAATGGATTGCGATTTTTACGTTTTCTCGGGGCATAAGGTATACGGTCCTACCGGCACCGGCGTACTCTACGGAAAAAAACATATTCTCAACAGCATGTCTCCTTTTTTAGGTGGAGGGGAGATGATCAAAGAAGTGAGTTTTGAACAAACTACCTATAACGAATTGCCGTTTAAGTTTGAAGCAGGAACGCCCAATATTGCAGATGTGATTGCCTTGCGTTCCGCATTAGCATTCATAACTGAGCTGGGAAAATCAGCGATCCGAATGCACGAAGACGTGTTACTGAAATATGCAACTGCGCAACTGCAAAAGATTGAAGGAGTACAGATCATTGGGGAGGTCGAGAACAAAGTTCCGGTCGTTTCATTTGTTGCAGCGGGGGCACATCCTCAGGATCTGGCGTACCTGCTCGACAACAACGGTATTGCTGTCCGCACCGGACACCACTGTGCGCAGCCGCTGATGAAGCGATTGGGTATCGTCGGCACGACCCGTGTTTCGTTTGGTGCTTACAACACTCAAGAGGAAGTTGATGTCTTTATAACGGCATTGGAAAAATCGCTCAAGATGCTCAGGTAATGGAAAATCAAAGAACCATAGAAGAAATTGAGCAGCAGCTGGTGGATGATTTTGCATTGTTTGAAACCTGGGAAGAGAAGTACGAATACATCATCGATCTGGGAAAGAAACTCATACCCCTCAGCGATGCATTTAAAATAGATGCGTATAAAATCAAAGGATGTCAGTCCAGCGTATGGATTCATTCCCACTATGAAAACGGACGCGTTTTTTTTGAAGGCGACAGTGATGCGGTGATTGTCAGGGGACTGGTTGCAATAGTCATCACTGTTTTAAATGGTCAATCACCGACTGCCATTGCAGAAGCGCCCCTATCCTTTATTGATGCCATTGGGTTGCGGTCGCATCTGGCCCAAACGCGCGCTAACGGACTCAGTGCCATGCTCAAGCAAATGAAACTGGAGGCAAGCATTTTAGGTGGACAATCTTCTTCTCACCCATAAAGAATCCTAAGGATGAAAACAACCGAACAACTCAAAGAAGAAGTAATTGAAAAAATCAAAACCGTTTTTGATCCCGAATTACCGGTCAACATCTGGGAATTGGGATTGATTTACGAAGTGAATATTGTTCCGATCAACAATGTACAGGTCATCATGACCCTGACCGCACCAAGTTGTCCGGCCGCCCAAACCCTCCCCCACGACGTGGATCAAAAAATCAGAGAAGTCGAGGGCATCAACGATGTGTTTGTGGAAATCACCTGGACGCCGGCATGGAACAAAGACATGATGAGCGAAGAAGCAAAACTAGAATTAGGTTTTCTTTAGTTGCTCGCCAATTTCCCCTTAGATTTAGGATATGAAATGCAGGCTTCGACTCCAACTGCTTTTGTTCTCTTGCGCACTCTGTCTTTCTGCAGTTGCGCAAATCAAAATTCCGCAGGAATGGAAGGGGAAAATCAAAGAGGGAAAAAATACCTATGCGTATACCTTGGCAATTGAGCGCAGGGTGGGTGACAGTATTTTTGGGATTTCTACCAGCGCTTCACAAGGTTTTTTCTGTGAAACCGCCTTTCGGGGGATGGTCAGTGGCACGATGTACCGCATTCGCGAAACCCGCATCATTCGCATGAACTATAAGGGAACAGAAGAGGTCTGCTTGATGGAATTGCAGTTGAATGCGACCGATAAAAAAATGAACGGCACGTTTTCGTCCAGCAACAGCAAACGCAAAGACTGTGGATCGGGATCCGTCGCCTTAACCAGAACAGAGCAACAGGAAAAAGAAGCAATCGCTGCGGCTGCACCCTCTCAAGCAGAAAAAATAGTACGATCGCCCTCATCACCACTGCCTCTTCCGCAAAGCAGTATTTCAGTAAAAAGAGAATTGGACAAGAGGGAGCTGCAGGTCATAGACCGGCTTCAATTTTTGGAAGACAGTGCGGTGGTAACCATCTACGATAACGGAGTCATAGACGATGATTTTATTTCACTGGTCATCAATGATCGCATAGTGTTTGATAAGGTGAAATTGGGAACCACTCCGTTGTCGTATACCCTGAAGCGAAAAGAAGGCGAGCGCTTTTCCATCGCCTTTCATGCCGAAACCCTGGGAACCATCCCGCCGAATACGGGACTCATCATCATCACGGCAGGTCCGAAGCGAAAAGAGCTGCTGTTCTCATCAGACCTTCAAAAAACAGCTGCAGTTCTGATTGAACTTATAGAAAAAGTTCCTTAAATTAGTTAAACAAACTGCCATGAAAAGAATACTCGTTTTACTACCGGCACTTGTCATTTTTTTGACATCCGCAATCCCACCCAGCGTGGAGCCAGCAAAACCTCTTCCTCAAGTAATTGGGGTTGACTACCAAACAGCCAAAGTAAATTTGGAAGCGTACAAAGGCGGCAAACTGAGCCTCAAAGAAAAAATAGGCTTGAAAGTCGCCACTTCCAAAAACATGCAAGCCGAAGGTGCAGGCAAAAGCCAGCTGGCTGCGTTCTTACTTGCGCTCCTGATTGGAGCTTTGGGCATCCACCGTTTCTACCTGGGATATACCACAATTGGCATCATTCAACTGTTAACCCTTGGCGGTCTGGGCATTTGGGCACTGATTGATATGATCCTGATCCTTACCGGTGATCTGAAGCCGAAGGACGGCGACTATGCGAAGAAACTGTAATTGCTCTTTAAGAAAAAGCAATCTCATTTGGTGGGTGAACGTTTATAACGCTTCACCCACCAATCGTTTAGTGAATTAGTTCGCAATGATTTTAGTTGTTTGCAAAGATAGATACCGAGCGCACACTGGTTCCGCTTGTAGCGCGATGTGAACCGCGGTATGCAACCGTATAGCTTCGTTTACGGGTCAAGCTGATGTTTGACAATGTTGCCAAAACAGTGGTTGTTCCTGCCAATCTCACTTGAAATCCTTCACCCGCTAGTTCAGAAGGATAAGGAGTGAAATCGGTCACGGCCGTATATCCAACATTTGCTGCAACCACTTCGTTGCGCACAACAGAGAAAAAATCGACTGCCGGGGTGGACGCTAACCCGTTGTATGCAAAATTCGCAAACCGAAGACGAACGCTCGTGTCTACAGGCTCAATGACCTGAAGTGGCAATAACTTGTATTTCATTGCATTGATTGTATCATATAGAAACAGTGTGTAGCGTTGTCCAGCGGACATTTCTTCAGCAAATCCAAGCGGCAACTGTGTTGTAGTGCGTAGAGTATCCCTGATCAAAAACTGGCGAAGCCCCGGTTGCAGTTGAAAGCCTACACCTGTCGCCGGAAATAATCCTCCGGATGTCAATAAAGCGCCGGTCACGGGTTTAGTGTCTACATAAATGAAGTTTCGGGAAGCGCCAACGGTAGCCAGGAAAACCTGCATGACTCCCTTGTTGGAGAATTCATTATTCAATTCAATTTTTTCATCAAACGACTTTTCACATGAAAGCAGTCCCAGCATGAATAATGCGGCTCCCGTTGAGATGATTTGAATATACTTGTTCATTGACATACGTTTAATGTGGATAATCAGGGTTTAGAGAACCATTGTTCTTTGGTGTGGTAATCAAGTGCTCTTCCTCCAACTGCGTCAAGAGCAACGATGTTGTAGAGGAATTCTGAATTGAATCGAGGCCGACACCGATACGCCCATGCACCTTTGTTGTCTGGCCACAAATCAGTACCAACAGGGGGTTCAAAGTTTCGGTAAACTTGTTGACCGGTTACAGCGTCAAGATCCGTATAATGATATCGACGCATATCTGTCCACGTTTCAATCAATCCATGGCCATACATGGCGATGTATTTTTGAAGCATGATATGAGACAAGGTTATCGTGGCTGGTGCTACAGCGGCATTGGCAATGAACCCGGATTTCGAGGCAGGAGTAATCTGCCTGCTGGTGGGAATATTGCTTTGGAACGATCCTGTTAAATAATCAATACTGAGGTTGATCCCATCCAAATAGGATTGTCGAGCTGCAGCAAAATTCTTTTTCCGGTAATGTGCTTCTGCCTTGATGAACTGAATTTCGGCAGCTGTAATGATTGGGAATTCTGCACCATTTCTAAAGATATAACGGGCGCCGAGGTCATCGCCAGGCGCGGTAGTACTGGCAAATGCGCCTCCCCAAAAGTTTTGGGGCTGATCAGCTGTCACCAAACCATCTGTTCCTTTATTCGGACGTACTCCAATGTAGGTTCCATTGGTGTTTTCGCGAATCAGGTAAGGCGCTCGAGGGTCAACAACACCTTGAAACATCGGGTTTCTTCCGGCTAAGAGATCAGCAATGAATTTTGTTTGACGCAATGCACCAGTATTGACGCGGAATGGTCCGTAAAAATTATAGGTGCCGGAAAGTCCCTGTGCAAGAAATTTGGCACTTGCATTGTCTGCATTTGCATTGATCCCAAGGTTAGCATAAAAGAGAACCGAATCAGCGTTGTAAGATGACTTATTGGTCAAATGATTGAACGAGCGGGCCAAGACCGAATAAACGAACTTCTTCCACTTGTTGACATCCCCATTATAAAAGAATGCATCACCCTTTGCCAGATTAGCCTGACTTGCTCCGTCACCTGTTTTATTGAGGTAGCTGATGGCTAAATGGGCCAATCGACGCGACTCTGCATACATTTCCTCCTGAGAATCATAATTGAAAACAAGAAGTGTAGGGTCCAGGGCTTGTTTGAGAATTGCTTCACCATAGGTATTGGTCAATGTTAACCAGCTCCAAGCCCGAATGGCATGGCCTACTCCTACATAATCCCATTTTTTTTCTTCTTCGGCCCATTCAATCATCCTGGAAAGATTAAGTCCCATACCATAATAATGCATGGCCCAGACCGATCCCAGGATGTCGCTGCCTCCGGTTGCCCCGCCCATGCGGTCATATTGGTTGCCCGCTGTGTTGGTCGCCCAAAATTGAACATACCTACCTATGTACAGACCGTCGTTTGCAGTTCCATACGCACTGCCCTGCGCGGAAGAACTACCAACAAAGTTTCCAATGATACCAGGAAGCAGTGTTTCTACCGGAACCCGCACATTTGCATTGGGATTCCGATAGGCGTCATCGATTTCCTTGCTGCAGGATCCAAGACCAAAGAGGATGGCCATTAACAGCAGAATGGAAAGGTGTGTCGTGAATATCTTTTTCATGGTGCAAAAATTTGTGGTTTAGAATGAAGCACGGATTCCAAAATTGAGTTGCAATGGAGAAGGAAGTGTAGCATAGTCAAAGCCAAAAGCACCAACACCTAAGCTACCAGCCGTATTTCCATTTACAGCAGGATCTGCCCCACTGTAATTCGTCAATAGAATTAAATCATTTCCAGTGACAAATGCACTGAGTGCTTTAAATGCTTTAGAATTTCCCATCGGGAAAGAGTAGCTCAGTGTTATATCCCTCAACCGGAACCAATTAACATCCCGCTGTATGAATGCCTCTTCAGGCATGAATGCATTGTAGTAATCGTTTTGATAGGCCGGCACAACCACAATTGAATTTTCTGTTGGATTGGTATTTTGTTGTCCATCGTTGAGCACGCCGCTGATCACCCGTGGCGTGTAACGATCCGCAGTAAGTTTACTGCGACCAATACGGGTTAAAAACATATTGGTTCCGTTGAAAATATCGCCACCCATTTTAAGATCCCACAGCATGCTCAGTCGCCAGTTTCTATACCGGAAAGAGTTGTTCCATCCCAGGGTAAATGCAGGATTTCGATCTCCACGGACCTTGAACAATCCGTCCAAGACTGGCAAACCGTTTGAAGGATTAATCAGTATTCTGCCGCTGTTGTTTCGTGCATAACCAACTGCAGTAATAGAGGTTGTGGGTCCACCCCTCACCAGTCCACCTCTTGCATTTCCATATAACCAGGTATCCGATATGTAATACTCTGAAACGTTTTTAGGCATATCCACGACTTCATTCCACATGCGGTTAAAATTGAGTCGCATATTCCAATTCAACCCTTTGTTTCCACCCCGTAACAAATCATAATCTACTGAAATTTCAACCCCCTGGTTTCTTGTGCTTGCTGCGTTTTGGGTATTCAGTACAAATCCGGTTCCATAACTCAATCTAAAATTTTGAATGATTTGTCCCTTGTTGAGCGTGTTGTAATAAGTGACATCAAAATTGAGTCGACTATTGAACAGGCGCATCTCAGTTCCTAACTCATAGGTGCTTTGACGCTCTGGACGCAAGTCAGGACTATTATTAAAGAATCCATACGAAAATCCACCACCACTGGCAAAATTGTCAACAAAAACAGATTGAGTAGAATAGGGAGTGTTCAGGCGTGCCGTTCCGGCTAGTGAGGTCCGAACCTTCCAATAACTGACCAGGTTGTTCAATTTTACTTCCGGGAAAATATCGCTCAGGATCACACTCAAACTACCCCCGGGATAATTGTACCGGCGATTGAGTTTTGGCAATGGAGATGCTTCTTCAAAACGATGCGTGTAGCTGAAGAATGCATAATTTTTATAACTCAGGGATACTTCTCCAAAGAATGCCTGCTGCCGAAGAACATTCAAATTGTATTCGCCAATTTTATTGCGAAGCAGCCGGAGGCGGGTATTGGGCCGGGTCACATTACTGTCCATGAAATTCCCCATGATTCCATTCAGATCACGATCGGTGACCGTAGCCCCATTTTTAACCATTGCACCGGTTGCACTTACGTTGTCTACGATGTTGGTTCCATACACGGAGAACATACGTGTTTCGTAATTCTGCCACATCGTTCCCGCCATGACCCTCAAACTGAAATCTTTTCCAAGCTGCTTTTTGGCAGTGGCCGTAATGGTATGATTGTACCCCGAGTACTTACGCCAATAATTATCCAATGAGCCACCCTGACCAGCTGAAAGAAAATAGGATTGCGGGTGGTAGAACATGTAACCAAACATGTCATAGGTATCATATCCAAACCGACCAGAAACAGTCAACCACTTAAAAGGATTGATGTTGATCCCCATGCTATAGGTCTTCCTTTCCGTTTCATCATACGCCCTGTTCTTCTTTACATTGAATAACGGGTTGTCGTATTCCCCATTGGCGGTAGTGTTGGAGAAAATGTCAAGTTTGTCGCCGGTGGTTGGATCCTCAAAATTGGTGATATCAATGTCACTTGGCCATATCATTAAACTCAGCAGATAACTTCCAAAACTACGGAGCACCTTGTTGTTATCGCTTTTGATGTAGGCCACAGAAGGCATCAACTCAATTTTATCTTTCCAAAGCTTTGTGCTGTTGGAAATTCTAAAGTTATATCGGCGAAAACTATTGTTGGGCACAACACCTTGTTGGTCAAAATAACTTCCAGATAGTCTAAACTTGGATTTTCCTACACCAAAATCGACACCGATATTGTGTGTTTGTGCTTTTCCGGTTCTAAAAAATGTTTCCCGATTGTTGTAGCGTTTAGTGGTGGCATCGTATGCGGGACCAAAATATTGAAATGTATTGGCAGATGCTCCATTGATTCCGTTACGATAATCATCGATGATTTCTGGCCAACGAACGACCTCTTGTATTCGATAGCTGTTATCGTATTGAACTGCAAGTTTGTTGGTCTTAGCTTTTCGAGTGGAAATGACGATTGCTCCTGAGCTGGCCTGGCTGCCATACAATGCGGTGGCTTCCGGTCCCTTTAGCACGGTAATGGTCTCAATATCACTTGGATTGATATCCGCTATTCTGTTTTGGTAATCACTGGCCCGGTTAGGACGATCAGATGCCAGTCCAATACCCTGTCCGCCACTGGACGTTTCATTGATGGTTTGATTATCAATGATCACGCCATCCACTACATAAAGAGGCTGGTTGCTCAAAGACAGAGAATTGAATCCCCGAAGGACAACCGAAGATGAAGCACCTGCAACTCCCGAAGTCTGATCCAGCGTCAAACCTGCAACCCTTCCAGCCAATCCATTGAGAAAATTTTCCCGTTGTGTTTGTTGCAATTCTTGTCCGTCAACTTTCTGAACAGAATAACCCAATTCACGAGGATTGCGTTTAATGTCCATTGCCGTCACCACAACCTCGCCCAGCATGGCATCAGAAATCTTCAGTCCGATTTTTAAATTTTGGTTGGAACGGATGGGAACGTCTGTGGTTTCATACCCTACCGAGGAAAATTGAAGCACCTCGCCCTCAGCAACTAAAATTTTAAAATTACCATTGTTATCTGTTTGTGTGGCACGGCGTGTTCCTTTCACTCGGATACTGACTCCTATGAGCGGAGTCTTCCCGTCTTCACCAATTACTGTACCGGTGATGACCTTTTCTTGGGCGAAAGAATGTCCAACAAACGATAGCATCAAAAAAGTGACAGCCAAAGCGGCATTAATCAATTTTTTCATAACAGTTAGTTTTTAATCTCAACAGGCGGATTTTCATCCAGCAACGCTGACGATAAATCAAGAGATATAACAGTAATTTAAGAAGGATAGGTGAGTCAGCAAAAAAAAAGATAGGAACATCATTATTAATAAAAATTCATGTTTATAATTCTCTTTTTTTCAACTGACTTACCGCATGGTTTACAGCACGAGCGGTCAAGGCCATAAATGTGAGGGATGGATGTTGCGTACTGGTAGACAACATGCTAGCAACTGCTCACCACTGAATGTTCATGGGGCGCAACCCTATCCTTCATCATGGAATCAAGTTACACATAAGATGCATAAAAAAAACCTCAGCAATACAAATTGCTGAGGTTGGTGGAGAATATCGGAGTCGAACCGACGACCTCTTGCATGCCATGCAAGCGCTCTAGCCAGCTGAGCTAATTCCCCAATGGGATGCAAATTTACGCAAACAATTGAAAAGAAGGAATTGAATTGGTTTTCCTAATGAAAGGAAGCGTGAATCAAAACCGGCTCGGGCCACGATTGAATCCACCGCCAGGAGGACGGCCACCGGGTCCACCGCTACCACCAGGACGACCGCCAGAGGGACGATCTTCTGCGGCTTTCACCACAAGTGGCTTCTTGCCTAAGGATATGTCGTTCAGATTTTCTATGGCATCTTTAGCCTCATCGGCATTGGGCATATCTACAAAACCGAAACCGCGACTTTTTCCTGTCTCGCGATCCATGGCAACTTTTGCTGATTTTACTGCACCAAACTTTTCAAAAATTTCCAAGAGTTCGGCATCATCCAGGTCATAGGGCAGACCGGCAACGAAGATATTCATAGTGGATTTTTTACTGAATAAAGATAGATATTATAAGTGGTATGAACACAAAATCATAATTTAAACATGCGAAACCATCTTTATTGACGCCAAAACCATAAAATTCCTTCGCAATGATCCACTTCATCATCAAAGATAAACCTACGCGACTCTTTCTCATACTGGGTGGTTTTTTCATTGCCAACGCACTGATCGCTGAAGTAGTAGGCGTAAAATTATTTTCACTGGAACGCACCCTGGGAGCGGAACCCACCAACCACACCTTATTTGGAGAGTCGGGACTAGGCTTTACCCTATCCGCCGGTACCCTCACCTGGCCACTGGTCTTCATCATGACGGACATCATCAATGAATACTATGGCGTAAAAGGGGTTCGTTTTTTATCGCTTCTCACCGCCTGCATCATCGCATTTGCGTTTCTGGTTTTCTATGGAGCCATTCACATTGCCCCGGATAATTTTTGGGTTACCTCACAAGCTACAAATGGAGTTCCCAATATGCAGTTGGCCTATAGCCAGATCCTGGGACAGGGAATGAACATCATATTCGCATCGCTCACCGCATTTCTAGTGGGACAATTGGCAGATGCTACCGTTTTCAAAAAGATCAAACTGATTACCGGCGATAAAGGCATCTGGATGCGCGCTACCCTCTCCACCCTGATTTCCCAATTGATCGACACGTTCTGTGTGGCGTATATCTATTTGTATTTTTCACTGGGGTTCTCGTTTGCCCGTGTAACGGCCATTGGCATTACAGGATATGTATACAAGTTTGTCATTGCAATACTGTGTACACCCCTGATTTATCTGGTCCATAACCTGATCGAAGAATTTCTGGGCAAAACCAAAGCCAGTGAAATGAAAAGAGCTGCACTGGCAGATCAATGATCAGGCAGAATTTCTTCCGGCATTGATGATTCCAAACGAACAACGCATAACCAATTTCTCGTAACTGCTCCGCATGGGAGAAGGAATATTTTTTTCTTCAATCTCCCGGACCTTGGTTAGTGCATACTGCTGAATGGTGGTCAAGGGAAGAACAATCCTTTCACGGGTTTGTATCGATATGTTTTCAATGGGATAATCCTCCATCAGCTCTGTTTTTCCGGAGAGCATGAGGATATATTGTCGGGTGAGCTCATACTCCGATTGAATATCGCGCCAGATTTCTCCGTAAGTGGGGTGATCCGATAAGTAAGCAGTGAGCGGGAAAAAACATTTTTTCATGGCCATCTCACAATTGTCCATCAACGTTCTGAAAAAAGAGGAGCGCTGATAAATAGCCTTCAACGCTTTCATGTGCCCTTTGCGCTCCATGTTGCGCAATGCAGTACCCACACCATAGTAGCCGGTGACATTTTGTTTCATCTGACTCCAGGAACCCACATACGGTATCGCACGTAAATCCTGTAATGATAATCGGGCAGAAGCTCCGCGTTTGGCAGGCCTGCTCCCAATATTTGTTTCAGCATAGAAACGCAATGGACTCGCATGCGTCAGGTACTCCATGAAATAAGGATGATTTCGAAGACGCACGTACGCATCAAAACTTTCCCAAGCAAGCTGATCAAGTAATTCCTGTTCCTGATCGCTGAATGTACTAGCGCCACTGGAAAACAATTGGCTGGAAATTCCTGCGTTGATCAATTGTTCCATATTGAACTGCGCAGACTCCACCGTACCAAAATTCGAACTCACGGTTTGCCCTTGTACTGTCAACTCAATTTCTTTTTGGGAGATATCACTTCCCATGGATGCATAAAACTTATGCGTCTTGCCTCCTCCTCGAGCAGGGGGACCACCCCTGCCATCAAAAAACACCACATCAATATTGTATTTAGCAGAAACAGCCGATACTTCTTTTTTGGCTTTGTAAATACTGTAATTGGCCATCAGATACCCACCGTCTTTAGTGCCATCGCTAAAACCGAGCATCACCGTTTGCTTTCTTCTCCTGCGTTTCAGATGATCCATGTATGGCGCAAATGCATACAGATCCTGCATCACGCTCGCAGCATTTTTCAAATCATCAATGGTCTCAAATAAAGGAATGATGTCAACGTCGATGGCGTTGCGCTTCCATCCTCCGGCAACAAATAAGGCAAAGACTTCTAAAATGTGTTCAGGGTATTTGCATTGACTGATGATGTACCGATCACAACCGGGTTTGCCATTCTGATCCTGGATCTTTTTGATCATACCTACGGTGGACAACGTATCCTGCGCAATGGCAGATGCACCGGATGGAAGTTCGAAGGGTCCTTCAAACGCAGCGAGCCATTTCAATTTCTCCTCCCGTTCCATGGTTACATAATCCTGCCCATTCAAAGCACTGCACACTTCCGCAATCACTTTATGATGTACGCCGCTGTCCTGACGAATATCCAGCGTTGCAAAATGAAGTCCGAACACATGAACCCGATGCAGCAAGGCATCCACCATACCCAAGAACAAGCCATTGTGCTGGTGCACGATCGTCTCACGAATCTGATAAAGGGTTTCCTCCACTTCTTGCTGCGTAAGATCGGCCTGGTATCCAGGGATGAAAATATTATCATACAACCGCTTTTCCAGTTTTTGCAATGGCCCTTCCACTCCCTCAAAAGTGAGTCGCCTCCTCATCTTCCGCACATCCATGTAATAACATTTGATGATGGCCCCCCGCAGTGCGTCCGCAACTTTTAGGGTAATGTCGCTGGTGACAAACGGATTACCATCCCGATCACCGCCGGGCCAAAATCCCATGCGGATCAGGGAGTGCGCGGGATCATGCTCATCAGAAAACTGTTGAGCCATGGTTGTGGTAATCTTTCCACTTGCCGGATAGAACACATTCTCCAGGTACCAGATCAGGCTGACTGCTTCATCGTAGGGTGTTGGCTTTTGCTTTTTGAAAAAAGCGGTTTTACCCAACTGCTGTAAATAGGTGTTGATCTGATTCAGATTATTTTCTGCAATGGCTTTGGACAAATCATTGATAATACCCAGCACCGATCCCGGATAAAACTGCGTGGGATGAGCCGTCAGCACCAGTCGCACAGAAAAATCTCGAAGCCGCTTTTGCAATTGGGATTGCTTGCTTTCCTGAATAACATCGGCCTGCAACTGTTTGAGTGTTCCCAGCCCCTTCATATCGTTCAACTTGGAAAATGCTGCGTCTTCCAGCGCATCGAAGAGAACAACTTGTCGCTCTACATACTGCACAAACCGAAAGAGCAGATCGAGCTGCTGCTGCTCGGTGGTGTAGGAGGTGTGCCGACTGAAAAAATCTTCTAAAATAGCAACGGGTCCCCATTTCTTCTTATACCCCTCCTCGCATAGCGACTGCAGCAGGGATAACATGATGCCGGTTTTTTCAATCCGATGAAACGGCAACGACGTGAATAAACTGTTGTACAGCTGATAACGAATGCCCACTTCATTATTGAACCGCGAAATCTCGGTAGAAGAATTACTGTTCATTTGCTTATTTATTGAGGAAAATGGGGCAATCGGACTGTAAATTTAAATAAAAATCAAGTTTTAATGAATTTTACTTAATTTTGTAATCCAAGATCAGCAATGCAATCCAACTACACATTCAGCACCACTTCTTTTCGTCAGCTTACTGACGGTGCGGTTGCATTGACTACCACCTTCACGACCACAACCCGTTAGGGTTGTACTTTATCATATCACCTCTGGGCGTCCGCCATTTTCTGAAGTACATCTTCTTTATTCAACAATTATGTCATCATGCACCAACCATCATCATACTCTTCCTCCGTTCAACACGCACTCCAGTTGAAAGAGCTCGCCAATAATTGTCTTTCACCGGTCTTCGATTTCAATGAACCCCTTTATGCAATTGAAAAATTGTTTCTGGATCTGGCACGAAATGAAATTCCAGTCATGCACCAAAGCAGTGTATTGAGTCAGATTCGATGCGAGTTCAATCAGCTGGAAAATTTCTGTAAAGGAATTCAACTGCTGGGTGTACTTCCACATGCCATTGCATTGCACTTTGTTCACGTACCCGATCAACTCGTGCACTACATCGTTTCACAGGCAGAAGCATTTGCTGCTCCATCGGAAATTAACCACTCATGAAATCGGTAACGCTTCACTCACCTGCCACCATCGCAAATCTGGTTTGCGGATTTGATATCATCGGACTTTGTTTGAAGGAGCCCTATGATATTATGACATTGGAATGGTCGGATCAACCAGGACTCACCATTGAACACATAGACGGATACGGACTTCCGATTCTACCGGAAGAAAATGTTGCAGGAGGTGCACTGTTGGCGCTCATGCGAGAACTGGAGCCCGAAATAGGCATGCGGTTGATCATCGATAAAAAAATAATGCCCGGAAGCGGATTGGGCTCAAGTGCAGCCAGTGCAACGGGTGCTGTTCTTGCTGCAAACCGACTTCTTCAGCATCGGTTCACCAATGAAGAGCTGCTCCAGTTTGCAATGTGTGGTGAAAAAATAGCAAGCGGAGTAAAACATGCCGACAACCTGGCGCCCTGCCTGATGGGAGGAGTTACGCTGATTCGATCCATCCACCCCTTGGATGTAATCGATATCCCTTCACCTGAATTATTTATTTCCGTGGTGCATCCGCAGATAGAAGTGAAGACATCAGATGCGCGACGCATATTGAAAAAAGAAGTTCCGCTTCGGTCTGCCATCAAACAATGGGGAAATATCGGTGGGCTCATCGCCGGGTTGATGAAAGGCGACCATGACTTGATTGGCCGCTCACTGGAAGACGTCATCATTGAACCCATTCGGAATATTTTGATTCCAGGATTTGAAGAAGTGAAATCCCGATCACTCGCAGCCGGTGCACTGGGAGGAGGTATTGCCGGAAGCGGCCCCTCTGTGTTCATGCTCAGCAAAAACCATGACACTGCCGTTGCGGTAGAATCGGAAATGAAAGCGATTTATTCCCGGATGGGACTGGACGCAAAGACTTATGTAACATCGCTGAATTCAGAAGGCATTCACATCACACATGAAGCTGCATGACGTACTATAGCCTAAACCATCGTTCAGCACCAGTTGATTTTCGGTCGGCCGTGCTGCAGGGACAAGCTCCGGATGGCGGATTGTATTTCCCTTCCGATATCCCAATCTGGGACCAGCACTTCATTGATTCGCTTGCCAACTTGAATAAGATAGAAATCGGATTTCGGATCATGGAACCCTATGTTGGAGAAAGCATGCGCAAGGAGGATCTTTATGCGGCCATCGCATCAACACTTTCGTTTGATTTTCCATTGAAGCAAATCAGCGAACGGATCTGGGGATTGGAACTCTTTCATGGTCCAACCTTAGCATTCAAAGATCTGGGTGCACGGTTTTTCAGCAAGTGCCTGGAGTTGTTTGTACAAGCTGAAGACAAAAAAACAATTGTGCTGGTCGCAACCAGCGGAGATACCGGCGGTGCAGTAGCAGATGCATTTTATAGAATGAAAGGGATCGAGGTGGTGATTTTATATCCAGCCGGACGTGTCAGCTCTATTCAAGAAATGCAGTTAACCGGATACCAAGGCAATATCCATGCACTTGAAATAAAAGGCAGCTTTGACGAATGCCAGCAGCTGGTGAAACAGGCGTTTGTCGATCGGGAGCTCAGTGAATCCGTTCGACTCACCTCCTCCAATTCCATCAACATCGCGCGATGGCTTTCACAACAAGTGTATTACGGCATTGCACGCTCACAGTGGATGGAAACTGTGGATCCTGTTATAGCAGTACCCAGTGGCAATCTGGGAAACATATGTGCGGGAATGATGGCACACCATTCAGGCTTACCCATCGATCATTTCATCATGTCGTGCAACGTTAATAATGTGTTTGTGAAATACCTGAGCAACCTTCAATATCATCCCCAACCTTCCCTGCACACCCTATCCAATGCCATGGATGTTGGAAACCCCAGCAATGCGGTACGCATTATGGAACTGCTCAAGCAAAAAAAAGATGGGATGGTATCCAATGCCGTCGTTGGTTATTCGGTCAGCGATGATCAAACAAGCCAAACCATTAAAGAAGTATTCAATGCCTACAACTATTTGCTGGATCCACACAGTGCAGTCGCCTATTCCAGCATGAACCACTACCTCAACCTGCACCCCCGAAAAAAAGGAATAGTGCTGTGCACCGCACACCCGGTAAAATTTCCGGAAAGCATTGAAGATTTGATAGATCAATCGATACCGATTCCACCCGCCGCAGCATCGCTGTTCAACAGAAAGAAAGAATTTGACGCACTGGATGCAGATTTCGCTGCATTGAAAGAAAAAATTTTTGAGTTAGTGTAGCATATACACAAAAACAGGTCAATCGTATATAAATCAATCGAATACACGGTCGGTCTCGTTAGCTGGACACAGACTTGAAACCCACTTGAATAAAAACCCACATATTTTATCAACTCAATGAACTTTTTGTTTTATCTTCAGTTAGTAAAAGTTATACGATTGTTGAACCGATGTGCAGGAACGAAAAGCTGTCATTTATTAACCAAAACTATACACGATGAGCCCCTTCTTTCTTGAGGCAGCGATTGCTGCCGACAATTATGTGGCGTTTACGTTCTTCGTAGGCACCATGGCCATGATGGCCGCTTCGGTTTTCTTCTTTTTTGAAGTTGGCAACACTGACAAAGCATGGAGGACTTCTGTGCTGGTATCAGGATTGATCACCTTCATCGCTGCAGTACACTACTACTACATGCGGGGGTACAACCTGGAGAACAACACTTCTCCTACCTTCTTCCGTTATGTAGACTGGCTGTTGACTGTACCGCTGATGTGTGTTGAGTTCTACCTCATCACCAAGAAAGCAGGTGCAACAACTGGTTTGCTGTGGAAACTCATCTTTGCTTCTGTGGTGATGCTGGTTACCGGTTACTTCGGTGAAACCATTGACATGGCACACAGCTGGCAGTGGGGTCTTGCTTCTGGTATTGCTTATTTCTACATTGTTTACCTGGTATGGTTCGGCGACGTAGCCAAACTTGCAGGTGCAACATCTCCAGCCGTTGCTAGCGCAGTGAAAACACTTGCATGGTTTGTACTGGTCGGTTGGGCAATTTACCCAATTGGTTACATCCAGGGTACTCCCGGTGGTCTGTTCGGTATGCAGCTCGATTTCGGTCTGCCTATGGACGTGATCTACAACATCGGTGATGCGGTGAACAAGATCGGTTTCGGTCTCGTCATCTATGCATTGAGCCGTTCTGAATCCAAGTAAGAAGGAAGTCACGCATATTCGTTGAAGGGCTCGTGCGTTTGCATGAGCCCTTCTCTTTTCTAAACCCAATCAATGACCTTTCCACTGCAACATAGCCGACCTTTTCACCTGCTCACATGGATCAATGCAGCCATTGGCGCCGCCATGCTGGTCTGGAGTAAATGGGCGGGACCCCTTCCCATCGCATTTCAGATCGGGTATTTTGCAACTATGATTGCCATCACCGGCATTCCCCACGGGGCGCTGGATCACGTGATTGCTCGGGTGAACGACGAGCATCAGAACAAACGATTCAGCATGGTCCAGTTCCTGGTGAAGTACCTCCTGGCCATGGCCGGATATGCACTTTGCTGGGTGTTCTTCCCTTCGATTAGTTTACTCCTCTTTTTAATCATCTCGGCATGGCATTTTGGTGAAACGGATATTGCCAACGTAGGCAATAACCTGATCTGGAACCTGAGCCGCATGCTCTGGGGCAGCTTTGTGCTGCTGCTGATTTTACTCACCCACCAGCAAGAATCCATCGATATCATTTCCCGCATCACCCATTTTGAGAGGGGAACGCAGTTAGTGATTGAAGCATGTGCAACTCATGCCACATCGATTCTGGTTGGCCTGGGAATAGCCAGCAGCATGCTAACCGCATATTGTTTCCTCACCCACGAAAACACCTATTCACTGAATGCACTGCTCAACCTGATGGTCATCCTGGTGCTCTGCATTAAACTTCCCTTGCTCCCCTCTTTTGCGTTGTATTTTGCCGGATGGCATTCCATCCGTTCGTTTGAACTTATTTTCCGGTATTTGCAAAACGATAAGGCACATGCACATTTGCAGCCTGCATCGCTCTGGATGCGTTCTATCCCCATGACCATCATGGCCGCATTATTTTTTTTAGCCTCAGCGTACGTTTGGTCATTCAGTGAATTGAACAGCGATCCACTGCCCGTTGTATTTATTTTTCTTTCGGTCATTACCCTTCCTCACCTGGATGTGATGGATAAAATGATCAAGCGGTCGACTGCCTCCTGAGCCAACCATTTGAATTATTTTTGCGGCATGAGCATCACCATCTCCCCCATAACTCCGGAAGACAATCCTATCATTGCAACCATCATTCGCAAGACATTGGAAGAATTCAATGCCAATAAATGCGGAACGGTTTATTACGATGCCTCAACCGATCACCTCTTTGAACTGTTTTCAAAAGAACGTTCAGGATATTTTACTGCACGATCCGGCAACACCATTGTGGGAGGTGGAGGATTTTTCCCGAGCTATGGATTGCCTGAGGACACCTGTGAATTGGTCAAAATGTATTTGTTGCCCGAAGCGAGGGGTACCGGCACCGGGGCACAATTGATCTTAAAAGCAATGGAGGGCGCACGTGCAGCAGGGTTCAAGCGCATGTACATCGAAACAATGCCTGAGTTACAAAAAGCGATGTCGGTTTACGAAAAATTTGGCTTTGCCTATTTAGATGGACCCATGGGCAACACCGGCCACCATGGCTGTTCGATCTGGATGTGCGGGAATCTTTAAGGATGTTTTTTTACTTCGTAGACGGGACTGAATACATACACCTTGCCTGTAGACACCTCAGTCGCCTTGATCCGCTTTCTGACTTTTTCATTCCGCTTAAATGTTCGTCCGCCCTTGATGATGAATTGTTCACCTTCGGCTAACTCTTCAATGAGGCAATACCCTTCTTTTTGAAAATCATACCGATGCAGGACGCGCATGAGATCGGCATCAGCACAAGAACTGGCAGCTGGACGCGCCGCTGTCATTTTCAATTGCTCGGTGATGTCGATCGGAAAAATTCGCGTTTGTAGAAATTGCTGCAGCAAATCAGCGTAATGTTGCTGCCATTCTTTGCCATGCGACTCCACACGGTGGCCGAATCGAATAAAGGTGATCAGATGAGCCAGCTCATGCAGCAGGGTAATCAAAAAGGCAAATGGATTTAGATTTCCGTTTATACTGATGCGGTGGTGTTTGTCGGCATGCGCATTGCGGTAATCACCCAAAACAGTTGCACGGGAGCGGGTAATCGTGAGGTGTACCCGATACTGATGCAGATACGGCGTGATGAGTTCAAATGTACCAACCGGCAGGTAATCCGACAACGAACGTATGGGCGCTTCCTGTTGAGGCATCAGCGTTTCTTTTGTATGGCAGCCAATACCCCTTTTACTTCAAAAAAAGTGTAGACCAGATACAGGAACATGCATACGAGGAGTCCCGGTACATTTTTTTGTTCTCCTTTGATCAATGCGTAGGCCACGACAGCTGTAGCCGAAAACACCAGTTTGGAGATGAACGACCCATAGACCGATGAAGTAAATCCGAGCGTAGAAGCTGCACGCATACCCTTGTTCAGGATCCAGAACGAAAAAACAGTGAGTACGAACAGAAAGAGATTCCCAAAAAATACCACTTCGGGATCGACCCCGATGTCGTTCAGCATATCGACCAAAAGCCCCGACAGCAGGGCAACGATAAAAAATACACTTATGATCGGCCGCAATGATTTTCGAATAGTCATTGTTTCTTTTTTTGGGTATCGATTACAATGCGAATAAGATTAAAGAGTACCGCCAGCAAGGGTAAAATCCAAATCAGGAGTGCACCGGAAAAATGAAAATAGTCGTCGGCCATAGACCCTACCCACAAGGCCAGTAAGATGGATGCAAAAAATTGCATGCCCATACCCATGTACTTGGTCCACGAACTATTGTGCCTTGGTTCAGTGCCAGACTGCATCACTCAAAACTCTGTTCAAGGTCTGGAATGGAAATGACAGCAGTGTCCAACAAGCGCTCCGACTCACCAGACAATACTTTTTGTAGGTTGTCCAAATACGCTTCCCGGTAACGGACTTGTTTTTCCAGTGAATCGGTTCTCATTTTTAGTCGGGTCAACTCACGTCGTTCCGATTGAGAGCCGTATCCTGGAATATAAAATTTCAGGGGGGTGAAACTGATGAGCGCAGTGGTCAGTCCCACGAGCAGCACAAAAATAAAACAGGAAACAATATATACACCCAGTCGCGTGATTTTGAACGTCACCACCTCTTCATAGGAGTGATCGTTCATGATCACCAGTCGGTACCGATTGGTCAACCGCTTGAATCTGCTTTGCTTGAATTCTTCTGCCATTTCAGGTTGGATAACGCAATAAAGTTACTGTTAATTCTGGATTAGGTGTAGTTTTACACACCATGAACAACCCGTTCTATCGCCCGCGCACCTATTTGAGCTGGACGATGATGGTCGCCTTCCTCGCCATCTCCGTTGGGGCGGCAATGGCTCAGTCCGATATCACCTACGACCTGCAAAAGCCGAAAGCGTTCGAGAACAGAAAACTGCGTTCTGAACTGACTCCAGATAAGAAAATGAATCCGGTCAAGCGACTCAAAGAAAACATCGTCGCGCAATACAATTTTTACTTCAACGCCAATAACAAACTAGAGGAATCGATTCGTGCTGTTCGCTCCTCGTACAAAGACAACTTCAATGCATTGCTTCCGTATTATGACATGCCGCTGGAAAGCTTCAAAGGTCAGCAGCAGAACCTCGACTCCGTTGTCATCAAATGCAACAACGGCATTCTCCTGCACGATCTTCGAAACGACTGGGTAGATGACCTCTACCTGCTGATGGGAAAATCCTATTTCTATCAGCAAAAATTTGATTCGGCCTTTGATGTGTTTCAGTATATCAATTATACGTTTCAGCCCAAATCAAAAAATGAAAAAGGATTTGAAAAACAAATAGGCTCAAACCTGAGTGAAACCGGGACTCCCTTCAACATTGCAACCCGCGAAAAAGGAGAAGGTGCGCGGCTGTCTTCGCGCAACGATGCACTTCTGTGGATCATTCGTACACAGTTTGCCGTAGGCTCAGATGATGTTGCACGCAGCCTGATTGCGGTCCTGCGGCGTGATACCTATTTCCCAAAACGGCTGAAGGACGAACTGGCCGATCTAACTGCATATGGATTTTACCGATCAGGGCAATATGATTCTGCGGCTCATATGATGGAATCTTCAATGAACGTGTGCAGAGACAACAGAGAACAGTCGCGCCGCCTCTTTTTAATCGCCCAACTCTATGCGTCCGTTAACAAGAAAAAAGAAGCAGAGGAATTTTTTGATAAATCGATTACCCTGACCACAGACCCCATCATGGAGGCATATGCGAGGATCTATCAGGTGGGACTGAGTTCGGATGAAGCCGACCTGAACAAACGCATTGATGAGAATGTGGAGCTGCTGCTTCAAATGATCAAAAAAGAAAAATACCGCTCCTATCGGTCGATCATCTACGAAGCAGCGGCTACGATGGAACTCGAACGCAAACAAACAGCAAAAGCGATCGAACTGCTCATTGCATCCACTCAATTTGACGGCATCGAACCCACTGTCAAAACCAAAACCCAAATGCGCATCGCAGAATTGGCCTTTGACTCCAAAAATTACAAGATTGCAAAAAACTATTTTGATAGTGTTGGGAACGGACAGCTCTCTGAAGCGGTAACCTCCAAGAAAACCATTGCAGCAGAACTGATGCTGTATTTTGACCTATTGGATAAAGAAGACAGCCTTCAACGCATAGCGCGCCTGCCAGAAAAAGAACGTGAAGAGTTTCTGCGGCAATTGCTCAGGAAATTAAAAAAAGAACAGGGCATACAGGAAGAAGAGGTTCAATCGACCGGGAGAGGTGCCGTCCAGCAACGCACCAGCATCCTGGATCCCAACTCGGGAAATATTTTTTCCAATGATCCCAAAAAGGGAGAATGGTATTTCAATAATCCCACTCTGGTAGCGCAAGGAAAATTAATGTTTACAAATAAGTGGGGCAATCGGCCGAATGTTGACAACTGGAGGCGACTCTCCGCGATTTCTGGAAATGCCCGTGCGGGTGCTGTAAGAGGCGATGGAAGAAGAGGAGGCGCCGCGCCGCCACCCACTGATGCAGGTACACCTGAACTATCCATAGAAGGTCTTTCCAAAAATCTTCCCTTAAGCGAGTCGCAAATGGCCATCTCACAGCGCAAAAAGGGAGAGGCATATGTAAAATTGGCTGCAATCTATCGGGACAAGCTCGGAGATGAAGCAACGGCGAAAGATTGGATCGCACGTTTCATACGGGAAGGAAACGACACTGCATTACTGGCTGTAGCAGCACCCAAAAAAGATTCGGAAGAAAAACGAACTGCCATCAACAATACGTATCAACAGATTTATGCTCTTTTCTTATCCGGAAGATTCGAGCAGGCCTTACAGGAAAAGAAGAAGGCCGACGAGCAATACGGCACTACCCAATGGAGTCCGCAACTGCTATATATAGAATCGGTATACTACATCAAATCGCGTAAAGATGAGCAGGCCATTGCGGCATTGAAGACGATTGTCGCCCAGCACCCTGAATCCCCACTTGCTGCAAGGGCATCGGTATTAGCCGAAGTTGTGGCAAAACGGGATTCTATTGAGTCGGCATTGACCGCCATGGAAGTGGTCCGACAACAAGAGGACAGTTTAGTGTGGGTCGATGATCGTCCACTTCCCAAACCCAAAGAGGCCATTGCTAAACAAGAGCCCGCCAACCGAATTGTTTCGCAGCAAAAGGAAATCAAGAAAGTGGCCGTTGATTCAGCTGCATTCAAGGTGCCAGTCAATACCATTAAAGCTGAACGATTTGCGTTCAATGCCAATGACCCCTATGCGGTACTGTTGTTGATGAAGGATGTGGACATTGTATACATCAATGAAGCCAAACGCGCACTTGCACGCTACAATGAAGAGCGCTATCCGGGCAATACATTTTCCATCCGAAACGACGTGATCGGTACAACAGCGTATATCCTCATGAGCTTTTTCAACAATGCCGCAGATGCCTTAGTCTATATAGAACGTGCTGCACCTCTCGCTCCCCGTGAAATTTTCCCCTGGTTGCAAGCCGATAAATACGCATTCTACATTGTGTCTCCAGATAACCTGAAAAAAATGATGGAAGACAAAGAGACGGCCGGCTATATTAAATTCCTGCAGCAGCAACTACCGGGAAAATTTTAAGGAATCCTTTCCATCAAAGCCCCTCCTTTTGTTTAGTTTTACTCCATGAGGATGCCGTCAAAAAAAGACCCGGGAGTGAGTCGACCTGTTCACATTTTTTGGAAGATCTTTTTCTATTGCTGGGGGGTTGCACTGCTGATGATCCTGGTGATTTACCTGGGACTATTTGGCAAACTTCCCTCAATCGAGGAATTGGAAAATCCTTCCATGATGTCCTCTTCGGAAATTTATGCAGATGACGGCACCCTCATGGGCAAGTTTTATTTGAAGGACAGGATCAACGTCAAGTACCAAGACATCTCTCCCAATGTAATCAAAGCACTGATCGCCACAGAAGATGAACGGTTTTACGAACATTCCGGCATTGATGTGCGCAGTCTGCTGCGGGCAGTTGTTTTTTTAGGTAGTGAGGGGGGCGCCAGCACCATCACTCAACAATTGGCAAAGGCTTTGCTCGGTCAACAAAGCCGCATGTCGGTCGGCCGCGTCATCGAAAAACTGAAAGAATGGATTGTAGCCATTCGACTGGAACGCAATTTTACAAAAGAAGAAATCATCACCCTGTACTTGAACATGGTGAACTACGGCGATGAAACCTATGGAATTCGCAATGCAGCAAAGACCTATTTTCAAAAAGAGCCCGGTGAATTGCGGGTAGATGAAGCAGCCGTGCTGGTGGGATTGCTGAAAGGAAGCACCCGTTACAATCCCAGACGAAATCCAAAAGCGGCGATGAACCGCAGGAACACGGTGCTCGATCAGATGGCGCGAAACGACTACCTCAGCAAAGAGGAGGCCAGGGCATTGAAGATTGAACCCATTCGCTTGAATTACCTAAAGCTGGATGAGAATTCAGGGATTGCTCCCTATTTCAGGGAAGTTCTCCGCGAAGAGATCAAAACCTGGTGCAAGGAAAATGAAAATCCCAAGACCGGTGAGCCCTACGATATATATAAAGACGGGCTCAAGATTTTCACGACCATCAATGCACGCATGCAGGAATATGCAGAATTATCCGTGTACCGTCACATGCAGAACCTGCAAAAAGTATTCAGCAGTCAGCAAAACATCAAAACAGGTACTGTCTGGAATACCCCGGATGCAAAAGCGATTTTGGAAACTGCCATGCGTCAAAGCGATCGCTGGAGAAATCTGAAAGAGGATGGCGTGGAAGAAGATGAGATCCGGAAATCATTTCTTCAGCCAGTGCGCATGAAAATATTTGCCTGGAATGAAAAGCGGGAAAGCGATACCCTGATGACGCCTCTCGATTCCATCCGGTACCATAAGCAGGTCATGCAAATCGGACTGCTGGCCATGGATCCGCTAACGGGTGATGTAAAGGCCTGGGTAGGTGGAAGCAATTTCAAACGGTTCAAATTCGATCACGTCAATATAAAGACCAAGCGACAAGTAGGGTCCACCTTTAAACCGCTCCTTTATACATTGGGTGTCATGAATGGGTACACCCCTGAAACCATTATGCCCGGCGGACCCATCAACATGGGGGGTAAAATGATAGATGGAACCGGTGGACCCATGGCCATTTGTCTCGCGTTCTCAAAGAATCCGGCAGCAGTCCACCTGATCAATACCCTCGGGGTTGAGCGCACCATCGAGTTTGCTAAACAATGCGGCATCACCAGTACCATTCCGCCATACCCTTCCATTGCATTGGGATCTGCGGATATCTCGTTAGTTGAAATGGTACAGGCATTCAGCATGTTTCCCGCCAGAGGATACAACGTAAAACCAAATTTCATCAGTCGCATTGAAGACCGCAACGGCAACGTGCTGGCCTCTTTCCGGGCAGAAACCAAAGAAGTCATAGGAGAATCAGAAGCCTATGTCATGACCAAAATGCTGCAGGGGGTTGTGGACAGAGGAACTGCAGGTTCACTGCGTTGGGCCTATGGAGTGCAGGGACAAATCGCAGGAAAAACAGGCACCACGAATGATAACGCTGACGGTTGGTTCATTGGATTCAATCCGCAGTTGCTCACCGGAGTGTGGGTGGGGTGCGATGATCCGTTTTTGCGCATGCTGTATACCGCAGGAGGATCACAAATGGCCATGCCCGCTTGGGCCTATTTTTATCAGCAAGTGTTTAACGACAATTCGCTGAACATCGATCCCGAGTCTGCATTTATTCCCCCCTCCAACATGCAGAACGAAATCATATTCGATTATGATCCGTTTGAAAAAGAAGCAGCCCAACTTCCAGCAGAAGGTGAAGAAGGGAATAAGTCGAGTGAATACATCGATATTCCTATTGCTCCATTGCCACCGAAACAAGAAAATACTGCTGGTGATACTGCTTCAAAAAAGAAGTCGGTACCAAAACGCGTCTTCAGTAAAGAAGATGGAAATTGAACGAATTACTTTTTCCCAATCGTTCCAAATACGCCCAGCGAATAAAACAGGGTGTGCGCAGCATTTGGAGTAACAGGAAGGCGGTACTGCCCTTGCAAAACGACGAATGTTTGATCATACAAGTTCAGTTGCAAACCAGCTCCAGCGGGTAGGTACGCAGCGTAATATCCTCTCCAAGTAGATGCACCTGCTCCCATAGATAGAAAAGGAGAAACCCAGTAGGAATCATCCGTCAACTTCATAAACAGGTTGGCGTCCAGTTCAAAATAGGGCTTGGGACCAACACCTGCAGCAAAGGGCTGATTGGTGAGCGAGTATTCCAAGTTAGAGAACCCAAAACGAGCGTTGAAATCAAATGTTTTGTCAAGACCCACAGTATAATTCACAGCTAGACCAGGCCTCATCCTGCTCAACTTGTTCCATTGTTGTTTTGCCAATACACCGGAGAGACCATTCTGTCTCATCTCAGAAGCCGTTTTATAATCATGCAGCGTAAACTGAACGCCGAGATTTTTGCCTTTTACATTTGACGATTTGTCCTGAGCCGAAACACCGACCAAAGAAAGCGTAGCAATAGCAAGGAGGAGTATCCTATTCATAAACAGTTGGATTTTGAGTATAACAAAAATACTCCCCAGAGGTTGAATCGTAAAATATTTATTGGATTTTGGAGGCAACAGCTCCCGAATCGGAACGAACCACTTCAACCCTGACGCGTATGATTCCTGATCGATTGAATCCCAAGCGTTTAGCAGCAGCTCTGGAAACATCTACCAGTCTTGGGTTTCGGTGATGCAGCCGGTCATTCACCCGAAGGACCACCGATTGGCCGTTTTTGATGTTGGTGACCCGTACCATCGTTCCAAATGGCAGGGTATTATGGGCACAGGTCAGCTTGCTCTGACTGAACACCTCGCCATTGGCTGTGGTCCTTCCCACGAATTTGTCGGCATAAAAACTGGCAACACCCTCCGCTGAATCCACAACAGCTACTTTTCGGTAGTTGGGCTTCTGCTGACCCCTACTGGAATTGAATCCCAGTACCAGCAGCAAAATTAGAAGCAATAACCGGAGATTATGGTGGTGAAGCAATGCCATGCAACCCTAAAATTAACCCCTTGGCCCAAAAAAGAGAAGCAAACGGGCTCGCTTTAACGGTTTTTTATTTTATACGATTGATTTTCAGTACTTTAAGGTCTAAAACCCACACGGAAAACGGGAATTTTCTTTCACGGAAAAGAGGGAAAAGCGGTAAATTGAATGCAAATGAGGGCAGTGCTAAAGATGTACATGGTTCGGTTAATCCTGGTTATGCTGGCCATTGGAATAGAGGCTTCGGTCAACGGGCAGTCGCTGGTCGTCCTCCACTCCCCGGCCGAGTTGACTAAGAAGACCCAACAGGATCCCTCCCAAGGGTTGGTAGATCTTGCTACTGCAGTACCACACCTTAAGCTGGACCTCAGGTACGCATCGACCCATAATTTTACGGGTGTTCGGCTTTATCCAAAAGGGCAACACCGATCCTACCTCCGCCGGGATCCGGCAGCTGCGCTCGCCCAGGCGGCAAAGGAGTTGGAGGCAGAGGGATTGGGAATCTGGGTTTGGGATGCTTACCGCCCCTATTCCGTCACGGTCCGGTTTTGGGAAATGATTGGAGATGAACGCTACGTTGCACATCCCTCCAAAGGAAGTGGACATAACCGGGGGATTGCTGTTGATCTCACCCTCTACGACATGAAAACGGGAAAGGTGCTGGATATGCCGACTGAATTCGATGATTTCAGCGAGAGCGCTCATCATGGATATGCCGCCTTGACTGAAAAAAAGATATCCAACAGAGAATTGCTTCGGGTCGTGATGGAACGAAATGGTTTCATTAAATTTCAAACAGAATGGTGGCACTACTACTGGCCCAATGCAGATCGATACGATGTTTTGGACATACCATTCAACGAACTAAAAAAAGAATTGCGTGCAGTTGAACAATAAACATATTCTTGTTGCAGGAGGCACTTCCGGTATTGGACTGGCCGCTGCTCGCTATTGCGCGGAAAAAGGTGCAAAAGTGATGGCGGTTGGGAAACCCAACCCTGAACTGCAGTCGGTTGAAGGTCGACTTGAATTCGAGTTCCTGGATCTCACAGAAGAAAGCAATTGTTCAGCTGCTATCGAAACGTGTGTGGATCGATTGGGCGATTTAGATGGGTTGTTTCATGTAGCAGGCGGAAGCGGTCGTTCATTTGGCGATGGTCCCTTGCATTCCTTGACTCTTGATGCGTGGAGAGCAACCTTTCAACTGAATCTGGAAACCATGATGATGACCAATCGAGCTGCCATCCGCTTTTTTTTAAACCAACACAAAGGCGGCAGCATCGTGAACCTGTCCTCTGTTTTAGCCGCACACCCTTCTCCTGCTTTCTTTTCAACCCATGCCTATGCTGCTGCAAAAGCTGCAGCCATTGGACTATCCACTGCTGCTGCAGCTCATTATGCCCAGCACAATATCCGGGTCAATGTCATTGCCCCGGGACTCGTTGAAACGCCCATGTCGGCTCGGGCCAGCAGCGACCCAGCCATTCAGTCGTTTATCACGACCAAACAACCCCTGGACGGAGGACGAATAGGAAGGCCGGAAGACATATCTGCAATGGCAGCGTTGTTGCTTTCGAATGAGGCTTCTTTCATCACTGGTCAGACCATCCACATCGACGGAGGTTGGTCGGTTTCTGAAGGACAACATGCGTAAATAAATATTACATGAACGAGATCAATCAATACATCGAAAAGAGTCGCACCATCTGCGAAAAAATTGCCGCACAACACGATCAGATTGAAACCGCCGCAGTGTGGTTTGCAGATACTATAGTAAAAGGAAGAATGGTACACGTATTCGGATCCGGACACAGCCGCATCATGGTCGAAGAAATGTGGCCACGCTACGGCTCATTCCCGGGATTCAATCCCATCGTTGAACTATCTCTCACCTTTCACAACCTGGTGGTGGGCGCCAATGGTCAGCGACAAGCCATGTTCCTTGAGAACGTGAGCGGACTGTCAGAGCGAATCCTGCGCAACTTCAAATTAGAAGCAAATGACTCCGCCTTGATCATCTCATCCGGAGGCACCAACATCGTTCCCATTGAAATGGCAGAAGCATTTCAACAACAAGGAATTAAAGTGGTCAGCATCCTTTCAAAAGATCATTCAACTGCTAGTGCAAGCAAACGCAGCGATGGAAAAAAACTGGGAGATTGTTCGGATCTGGTATTGGATACGGGCGCGCCGGTGGGAGATGCGATGATCCATATCGATGGATTGAACACGCCCGTGGCTCCAGGTTCCAGCCTCGGTGGCATTCTACTCATCAACGCCATCAAAGCACGTGTTGCCGCACTGCTCACAGCAGCAGGACAGCCTCCGACCGTTTTATCGGCGGCCAATGTTGTAGGAGCAGAAGAAGCCGTTCGACTCTTTGAGGCAGCGTATGATGAGCATGCCGTTCGACTCGCACAACTTTATCAATTCTAATACATGCAACCCATTCCCATTCGCACAACCGTCGTCGGCAGCTATCCCTTTCCGGGATGGCTCGAACATGCCACTCAACACTTATCTGATTTTGGAGCAGCCGATATGGAAGAAATGGCAGAAGATGCCGTCATCGCCGCCATTCACGATCAACTCAGAGCGGGCCTCGATGTGATCACCGATGGAGAACAAACCCGGTTTGATTTCAATCTCTCGTTTTACGGTTTTATCGAAGGCATTGAACCCAACCATACCGAAACCCGAAAATTCGGTCCACCGGCTCACGACCAACGCGGCAAGCACAGCATAGTTGGAGCGCTCAAAGCGCCCAGGGGACTAGGATCGGTAAAGGAGTATCAGCGATTGAAACGGCTGGCACCATCAGGACCAACTTTGAAATGCAGCCTGCCCGGTCCCTATACATTGAGCGGAAGATTGCTCCCCAATGCAACATACAAAGACCGTTGGGAAATCACCCAGGCATTGATTCCCATCATACAACATGAATTGAACACGCTGATTCAGGAGGGATGCACGGAAATCACGGTGGATGAGCCATCCATGAGTTGCTACGCCTACAAAGAAGACACCAAGCGATTCGTGTCTATCTTTAATGAAACCGTTGCGCCTGCAAAAGGGAAATGCCGACTCTCCACCCACTTGTGTTTTGGAAATTTTAAAGGTCGACCTGTTGGCTACCGCAGTCTTCGTCCGATGCTGCCCGACTTCCTCGACTTAAACGTGGATGAAGTGCACGTTGAAATGGCCAACCGCGAGTTTGCTGAGATAGAATTACTCGCTGCATTTGCAGAAAAAATGGATGTCTCGGTTGGCATCATCGACGTAAAAAATTATTACATCGAAACAGTGGAAGATGTCAAGGATCGCATTGCACGATGCTTGAAGTTTGTTCCAGCCGAAAAACTATCGGTAGCACCTGACTGCGGATTGAGTCAGACTGCCCGATGGGCCGCAAAACAAAAACTGATCCACATGGTGGAAGGCGCGCGACAAATGAGGGCATCATGATTCGCGCACTTCGAAAAGATCAGGCATTCTTAGAAGACGTTACCACCCTTTCTGCACAGGAGGATCTGCACCTTTGGTGGTTGGGACAAAGCGGATACCTCATTCAATACAAAGGCAAGCGCATTTTGATCGATCCATATCTATCCGATTCGCTGACCAAAAAATATGCGCAAACCGATAAGCCGCATGTGCGCATCAGTGAACGGGTAATCGACCCTGCCATACTTCCCCGCATCGACCTCATCACTTCCAGTCATCTGCATACCGATCACATGGATGCTGCAACAATACTACCGATCCTGTCCCATTCCCCGGAATGCCGCCTGCTGGTCCCTACCGCCAACCGAAAAGCGGTGGCTGAGCGACTCTCCATCGATGCTCAGGCAATTCATTGCATCAACGAAGGAGAAGAATTTACCTGGAATGAATTTCATGTTCGCGCCCTACCGGCAGCACACAATACCATTGAGCGGGACGAACACGGAAATTGTTTATGTCTGGGATATGCAATCACGATCGGTCCCTATCGACTCTATCACAGCGGAGACACTCTTGATTATGCGGGATTGGACGATCACCTCCGGAGATTTCAACCGCATCTGGCCATTCTTCCGATCAACGGAAACGACCCCGCCAGAAAAGTAGCGGGTAATCTCAATGCAACAGAAGCAGTTGACCTCTGCAAACGTTCCAACCTACCCCTGATGCTTCCCTGTCATTACGATCTTTTTGCTTTCAATACTGCAGACATCAGGGAATTTATGCGAACCGCAACTGATTCGCAGCAACGTTTCATCGTGCTGGAACTGGGAGGTCGAATCTGCGGACGTGAACTGGCAGATTAAAACGGCTTTACCGTTACCACCGCATCCAAATTAATTGGACCGTAGATATGGGGAAAGGTATCCTGAATGGAAGGCGCCCATTCAAAGATGTATTGCTCTGTCAGCTTTGTTGTATCAATCTCCAAAAGGATCAATTCGCCTGCATTTTTATAAAATCGTTCCCGAACTCCTTCCAATTGTGAATGCTGGCTGCAATGAATGAACCCTTCATCTTTCAACGACGGTGCAGTATATTCTCCAGACTGTTGAGCAGTTGCCCATGCAGCAGGAGTTGTAATATGATAAATCAGTGGCATTTAGAGTGAAGATACCCTTTTTATCCGTTGTTCGCGTAACAAGAGATCTGCGAGTACCATAGCCGTAACGCCCTCAAGTACAGGTGGAACACGCAATGCAATGCACAAATCGTGGCGACCTCGAACAGCGAAGGATTCCATTTGATCGGTTTCCCAGTTGTAGGTAAACTGATCCTGTGGAGTAGAAGAAGTCGGTTTAATGGCAATGCGGAACACCAGCTCATTGCCGTTGGTGAGTCCCCCTAGAATTCCTCCCGCATGATTGGTAGCGGTTTTCCCTGATGCATTTTCAAGCGCATCGTTGTGCTGGCTCCCAAACAATTCAGTCGATTTGAATCCAGTACCAAATTCAACACCCCTGACTGCGGGTATGGCAAATACAGCATGTGCCAGCAAGGATTCAACCGAATCGAAAAAGGGTTCCCCCAATCCTATCGGCAACCCGGAAACACGGCATTCCACAATTCCGCCCACGGAATCTTTTGCGTCGATTCCTTTTTGCAATCCTTTTTCAGTATCGGTTTCGCCGGCGATGGATGCGATGTGTGCGTCAACAGCAAGTGGAGCAATCATTTTTTTTGCCACTACCCCAGCGGCTACCAGACAGAGGGTAAGCCTTCCGCTGAAATGCCCACTGCCTCGATAATCTTCAAATCCTCCGAATTTTTTACTGGCCACAAAATCAGCATGTCCGGGTCGGGGCACCGCGCGCTGCTTTTCGTAATCACCGGAACGGATGTTCTTGTTTTCAAATAAGAGTGTCAACGGAGCTCCTGTAGTCCTGCCGTTGAATACCCCACTCTTGAAAAGCGGAAGGTCCTCTTCCTGCCGAGGCGTTGTCCCCTTTTGCATTCCACCTTTTCTGCGTTCGGTGTCTTTGATAAAATCATCGACCGACAGCAGCATTCCCGCAGGGACACCATCGATCACCACTCCCACACTCTCGCCGTGCGACTCTCCAAAAATGGTGACCTGAAAAAGTTTTCCGAATTGATTCATATATCAAAATTAGTGGGTTTCCTCTACAGCAGCTCCCAGTTGATTCAAGTGACGATAAAAATCAGGATACGATTTTCCTACGGCTTCAGCAACATCAATGCGGATGGTGCCATTTGCACGGAGTGCTGCAACAGCGCAGGCCATCGCAATGCGGTGATCGTGATGCGAATGTACATCCGCACCGTTCAACTGACCACCTCCATGTACGCTCATGATATCTCCGTGCAATTCAATGTTCACTCCCATCTTTCCAAATTCCTGTTGCAGGGTGAGCGCCCGATTGCTTTCTTTGTGGGTCAGTCGATTAGCACCGGTGATGCGACTGACTCCGTTGCAATAGGCAGCCAGTGCTACCAATGGAGGAAACAAGTCCGGGCATTCCGTAGCGTCAAACTCAAACGGCTGCAAGGTTGCTGGACCTACCCTATACGTTCCCTGCTCAAGATCAAGAGCTGCTCCGGCATCACGAATGGCATCCAAAATTTTCTTATCCGCCTGAACAGAATCGGGCTGCATGCCCTGAATCTGAATGGGACCGGCTATTGCTCCGGCTACACATAAAAAGGCTGCTCCGCTCCAATCGCCTTCCACCGAATAATTGATCTGAGCCGGTGATTCCGGAACCGAATGATCGTCAAAAAAGAAACGCTTGTATCCTTCGACCAGTGGAACCTTCATGCCAAATGATTGCATGACCCGGAGAGTGAGATCGATATACGGCTTGCTTTTTAAACCGATGACATCAATGTATACATTGTGAGCACCGGATGCCGCGTAGGCCATAAGCAGTCCGGTGAGGAACTGTGAACTCAGGCTACCATCCACCTGGATATTTTTAGGAACCAGTGGTCCCGCTATCTCCAATGGAAGCTTTCCATCATGGCTGCGGATCGATATTCCCAATTGCGGAAAAATTTCATCAAAAAAATTCATGGGACGATTCACCAATGAACCCGAACCGCTGATTACCAATGTGTGATTCGACAAAGCAGCGATGGGAGTAAACATGCGGATACCCAAGCCACTTTCTCCGCAATGCACCTCATGGGTGAGCGGGACAACACCCTTGCTTTGCACCCGGATCACATCGTGTTCGTTCAGAACAGTTGCTCCCAGTTTCTGGATCACATCCAGTGCTGCACGGTCGTCGTTGCTTCTGCCCGGATGATGAATGAGGGTCTCCCCTTTGTGCAACAACGCTGCCGCACAGGCCCGTTGCATATCACTCTTGGAGCGAGGAGCGCGAATGGAACCGCTAAGCGCTGAAGGATGAACGGTTGCAATCATGCGCGTGTTCGATTGAGTGAAGTAAATGCTTTCAAATAGCCGTTGATGGCCGCTAGGTCTATTTCAACCACTGTTCCTTTTCCGAGTTTTTTCAATGAAACAAAACGGATTTTTTTACGCTCCCGTTTTTTATCCATCTGAAGAATCTTAAACACGCGGGATACATCAAATTGCGCACGCGTGGGTAATCCGTATTGCACCAGAACCGATTCGAGGGATGTTACGCATATTGTTCCATTCATGTGTTCCGATAGCCATCCTGCAAAAACCATTCCCAATGCCACCGCTTGTCCGTGCATGAGCTCGTACTGGGTTTCCAAAGCATGTCCCAACGTATGCCCGAAGTTTAAGAGTCGCCTATCTCCTCTCTCGTGCACATCTTTCCCAACAATAGACGATTTTATTTCAACGTTGCGGCGAATGATTTTTTTGAGCAGCGTTGAAGTGCGTCGCAATGATGCTAGATCATGTTGCTGCAGGAGCTTGAATAAGCGGGCATCGTTGATGCAGGCATGCTTGATGATTTCAGCACAGCCGTTCGACCACTCTGAATCGGGCAAGGTGGACAAAAGGGAGGTGTCGTATAGAATGAATTCCGGTTGACGAATTACGCCCACCATGTTTTTATACTCTCCTACATCAATACCGTTCTTTCCTCCAATGCTTGCATCCACCATCCCCAATAAAGAAGTAGGCACAAAACCAAAACGCAGTCCCCGCATATACACCGATGCAATGTATCCAGTTAAATCAGTGATGACGCCACCGCCCACGCCCACCAAGGTGGTAGAGCGATCGGCCTGCATAGTGATCAGCTGACCGATTACAGCATCAACCGTGGGTTGGATCTTGTATTCCTCTCCCGGCTTCAGCACAATGCAGCTCCAGCCCTTGAATTTTTTAAGATGCGCACGATAGACATTCTCATCCGTGATGATGATGGTGTAGCGGCGATCCACTAGCTGTGATAACCGTGAGAACGAAGTATCGAAATGCATCGACACCTTTTCTCCCGCGAACGTATAGTGTTTTGTCGCCATGATTAATCGTTCATCACTTTATTCTGACGGTTGATGCTTTCCATGTGAATGGCGTCCATATACCGGCTAATGAACTCTTCGCTCAGTCCCAATTTGGAAGATTTCTTGACTGCCTTTTCCAGGATTTCGCTCCAGCGGTTTTGCTGGAAAATTGTTACGTTGTTGTCTTTCTTGTACTGACCAATTTTTTCAGCCACATGCATGCGCTGGGAAATCAACTGCATGAGTTCATCATCAATATGATTAATCTGTTCCCGAAGTTTATCCAGAGCCGCATGAAAAGAGGGCGATGCCACGTCTTCGTTTCGCCAGTTGATGGCCTCCAGCATTTCCGCCAGGCGTTCGGGCGTAACCTGTTGCTTGGCATCGCTCCAGGCATTATCCGGATCAATGTGGCTCTCGATCATGAGTCCGTCAAAATCAAGGTCCACCGCTTTCTGCGCGGTACTTTGAAGAATATCGCGTCGACCGCAAATGTGCGAAGGATCATTGATCATCATCATTTCAGGCAATCTTCGCTTCATTTCGAGTGCCAAGTGCCACATCGGCGCATTTCTGAATTCGGTGTTGCCATAAGAAGAAAACCCGCGGTGAATCAGTCCGATTTCTTTCACGCCTGCGCGGCTTATCCGTTCTACAGCACCTTGCCATAATTCAAGATCCGGGTTGATTGGATTTTTTATCAGCACCGGCACATTGGCCCCTCTCAGGGCATCAGCTACCTCTTGCACACTGAATGGATTGACCGTTGTGCGGGCGCCTACCCACAACACGTCTACCTCAAAGGTGAGTGCGTCTTCCACCTGCTTGCCTGTTGCTACCTCCACGGTAGTAGGCAACCCGGTTGCCTTTTTTGCCTGCTGCAACCAGGGCAAGCCCTTGGTACCAATGCCTTCGAACATTCCAGGCTTGGTGCGCGGTTTCCAAATTCCGGCACGGAGCATGTTGACCATTCCGGTTTTTGCCAATCGCAGGGCGGTCTCCATAACCTGCTCTTCTGTTTCTGCGCTGCACGGGCCTGAAATGATCAGTGGACGTTTGCTCCACGCCGACTGAACGGGTGCTGGGGAGGTGGCGACTGTCTGTTCCATTGTGTAAATTTAGTTTTTTTAAAAGGGTTATTAGTGTATGATTCGCTTGATCTGATTTGCATTCACGATCAATTCATTTAGGTATTCCCAATTTTCTTTTTCCAAACAGGATTTGAATTTTCGCAATTGCGAAATATGTTCATTCAAAACATCCAATACATTTTCTTTATTCTGCATGAGAATGGGTGTCCACATAGCGGGACTGCTTTTGGCCAACCGAACCGTGCTTTCAAAGCCCGCACTGGCCATTTCAAATATGGCCTCCCCCTCTTTTTCTTTTTCCAACACCGTGTTGGCAAGAGCAAAAGAAGTGATGTGTGAAATGTGGCTCACGTAAGCAGCGTGCAAGTCGTGTTCGACTGCTCCCATTTCAATAATGCGCATCCCGAGATCCGAGAACAGTGATGCAGCATGGGCACGAGCATCGGCATCGGTTTTTTCGGCATCGCAAAAAATAACCGCTTTCCCCTGAAAGGCGTTATCCACTGCGGCGGATGGACCACTGTATTCTGTCCCCCACATCGGATGAGATGCCAAGAACCTTCCCCGTTTAGGATGATGTTCAACAGCGGAAATGATCTGCGATTTAGTCGACCCCATATCCATCACCACCTGATCCTCAATCGCATCCAACACGGATTGCAGTACGGTTGGAACAGCATTCACCGGAATAGCGAGAACAATCAAGTCGGCCTTCGGTATGGCTTCTTCAAGCGTGGCCATGGTATCAACTAGACCCAGCTCGATGGCTTGTTGCGCATGATGAGGGTTGTTGTCCACACCAATCAAAGTCTGTGCCCATCCGAGTGAGCGGCAGCGCAGTGCAAACGAACCGCCGATGAGTCCCACGCCAACAATTACAATATTCTTCTTTGCTTTCATATGATCAACCCTTATGCGTCAACAGTAGTGTTGTGTTGTTGAATGCGTTTCAATGCTTCAGACAAGATTGCTTTGGTGCTGCACAAACTGATGCGTACAAACGCATCACCCTGATCGCCAAAAATTCCCCCCGGGGTAATGAATACTTTTGCGTGCGACAAAATACTGTCGCTCAACGCAAATCCAGATGCAACATTCGAGGGTATCCGGGCCCACACAAACATTCCCACCTGATCCCTTGCATAGCTGCATCCCAATTCATCTAAAATTGCACAGGCGATTTCCTTTCTCTCGGCATAGACGGCATTCACTTCATCGAACCAATCTGCGCCCAACTCCAGTGCTTTTGCTGCCGCCAGCTGAACCGGTAAAAACATTCCTGAATCCATATTGCTTTTGAACCGAAGAATGGCATTGATGTGATTAGCAGCTGCTACAATCATCCCAACGCGCCAGCCCGCCATGTTGTGTGATTTGCTGAGGGAGTTCAATTCAATGGTCACCTCTTTTTCCGGATCGTACGCCAACAGACTGCCGGGTTGTTCATTGAGGATGAAACTATAGGGATTGTCGTGCACAATGAGGATGCGCTCTTTTTTTGCAAATGCGATGATGGACTGCATGAGATCCCCATCCGCCAGTTGTCCCGTTGGCATATGCGGATAATTCAGAAACAGCAGTTTGATTCGTCCTGCACCCGAAGCAGCGTAGGCATCAATTTTGTGTTTCCATTGTTGCAGATCCGGTTGCCAGTTGTGTTGTTCTTGAAGGGTGTAGGAGATGACATTTCCGCCAGATAGTCGGACTGCACTCGAATAGGTTGGATAACCGGGATTGGGCACCAGTGCTCCATCTCCCTGGTTCAAATAGGTCATGCAAATATGCATGATGCCTTCTTTGCTTCCGATCAACGGCAATATTTCCGATGAAGGATCTACATCGATGCGGTACCACTTCGCATACCATGAGGCGATCGCTTCGCGAAGTACGGGAGAACCTTTGTACGATTGATAGGCGTGAGTAGAGGGTTTGGCCGACTCTGCATGGAGAACTTCAACGACTGAAGGGTGTGGAGGAAGATCAGGACTACCAATACCGAGATTGATCACGCGGTGGCCTGCTTTATTGAGCTCATCGATCTCTCCGAGTTTGGTGCTGAAATAATATTCACCAATGCCTTCCAGTCGTGACGAAACAGGGATCATAATCAACTGTTGAATTTTCCTTTTTTATACACACCCAGTATCCGCAGGTACTCGGTATTTTTCTTCAATTCCTGAGTGACGGCTTCATATTGATCCAAGGCCTCAAATTCCAGATCGGCGTGAAAGCCGTAGCGGAACCGGCTTCCTGCGATAGGGAAAGATTGCAGCTTACTCAGGTTGATGCCGTGAACCGCAATCAGGGTAAGCACCTGAGCCAGTCGTCCTTTTGAATGATCGGTATGGAAACTTATGGATGCTTTGTTGGCTCCTGTGATCTCCGATGCATGCCGCTGCAGGATCAAAAAACGCGTATAGTTATTTTTTACATCGTGAATATTGGGCGCAATGATGTTCATGCCGAACAGTTCTGCGGCAAGTGCTCCTGCAATGGCAGCGATGTGTTTGCTTTTTCGCTGATGAACATGTTTGGCACTGAGGGCCGTATCCTCTGTCTCGATGAGCTTCCAGGGATGGCGCTTAAGGTACTCTGTGCATTGCAACAGGGCCATGGGATGGGAATGCACTTCTCGGATATCAACGAGTTTGACTCCTGGGTTGACCATCAGGTGCTGATCGATTTGTAGATAAACCTCACCCGTGACAATCAGGTTGGATTTTTGCAACAGGTTGTAGTTGGCCAGGATGCTTCCGGCAATGGAATTTTCAATGGCCATTACCCCACCCTGTGTTTTCTTCGAGTTGCCCGCTTCCCGGATCACATCCGTAAACGTAGCGCAGGGTAAAATATCGACCTGTTTTCCAAAAAATTGACGAGCCGCTACCTGATGAAAGCTCCCTTCGTAGCCCTGGATGGCCAGCGGCTTAGGGGGTACAGGTACTGCATCTTTTTTTGTCTTGCTCATTCGGGTCCATTAAAAAAAATCCCGGTCTTGACCGGGATCCTTATGTTGATTTGTTTGAGTGTAGTTTTTTTCAACAAAAAGCTCCCGTTCCTCCGGTAAAGAAGTAATAGAAATAAAAGAAGTAGCGGGTTCTATTCGTTTTCATCTATGCAAAGATAGGTTAGTTTGAAGATTATTCAAAAAAATATCAAAATCTTTTTCTGAATGTATTCCCATCGGCCTCATTCATTCGAATTTTTCTGCCTTTGAACTTTTTTCCGTCAATGGCGCGGATCATCTGTTGAGCGGAGCGGGATTCGATCTCCACCCAGCTGTTCATTTCCCGCATATCGATTTTACCCAGCACGTCTTTTCGAAGATCGCTCATGTCCAGGATGAACTGCAGGAAGCTGGCCTTATAGAAACCGTCTTTGGTACCCAGGTTGATGAATAACTTTTTAAAATCGCCACTTCCGCTGCGTGGTTCCCGTGAATCCTGCCTGCTGAACTCTGCACCTTTTTTCGGACGTTCTTTGCGGTCGTCGCGCATGTTGAGATCAGCTGCATTCTCATAGTACTGCAAGAAGCGGTCAAATTCCAATGCCGCCACGCGTTGTAGAATTTCTTCTTTTTCGGTGTGCGCAAATTTCTCGCGCAACACAGGAAGATAGGTTTCGTATTCTCCGTGGCTGATGTCGGCCTTGAGCATACGATCGATGAAATGAAAAAACTGTTTGCGGCAAACGTCTTTTCCGGAAGGAATATCCAATCGGTGAAACCGGTTGTTGATGAGTTTTTCAATTTGTCGCAAGCGATAGGTTTCCCGTTGGGTGAGCAATGAAATACAGATACCGCTGTTTCCTGCTCTACCGGTTCGACCGCTGCGATGGGTATAGACTTCCAGATCGTCGGGAAGTTCGTAGTTGATGACATGTGTGATGCCCTGGACATCGATGCCGCGTGCTGCAACGTCGGTTGCAATGAGCAGCTGCAAAGAGCGTTCCCGAAAGCGGGCCATCACTTTATCGCGTTGCGCCTGTGTGAGGTCGCCGTGCAGCGCCTCAATATCGTACCCTTCCCGAATCAGGGATTCGGTGATGGATTGAGCGTCGGCCTTGGTTCGGGTGAATATGATGCCGTAGATGCCGGGATTAAAATCGATGATGCGCTTCAGGGTTTGGTAGCGGTTCACACCGGAAGTCACATAGTATTGATGATCGATGTTGGTATTGGCGGCGTTTACTTTTCCAATGGTGACTTCAGCGGGAGTGTCCATGTATTTTCGGCTCACCTGTCGCACTTCATTGGGCATGGTTGCGCTGAACAACCAGATGCTGTTCCGGTTGGGGGTATTACTGAGGATGAATTCGATATCTTCTCTGAATCCCATGTTCAGCATTTCGTCGGCCTCATCCAACACGATGTATTCGATTTGAAACAGATCAATGGCTTTGCGCTCGATCAGATCAATCAGTCGGCCAGGAGTAGCCACCACCACCTGCACTCCTTTTTTAATGTCGCGGATCTGATCTCCCATGGAGGCGCCACCGTACACGGCAACGGTTCGAAAACCGGGTTTGGCCGATGAAAAATTGGTGAGGTCGCGGTTGATCTGCATACAGAGCTCCCGGGTTGGACAAACGATGAGTCCCTTGGGTTTCTGAGCAGGTCCTTCAATGAGTTGGATAAGGGGAAGTCCAAATGCAGCCGTTTTTCCGGTTCCGGTCTGTGCCAGTCCGATAAAATCTTTGGTACCGCTGAGCAAAGTGGGAATGGCTTTTTCTTGTATAGGGGTCGGGGTCTGAAAACCCAGGATTCGGATGCTATCCAACATGTTCGCCGCAAGACCTAACGCTTCAAAATTCATGGTATTATTTTTGATGAGAATGATAGCAACGCCTTGAATATCAATAAGATAAAAAAAGTCACCCCGTGGAAACGGGGCGACTTCAACGATTGCTTGCCATATGAAAAAAAGCTTACTTAGCTTCTGCAGGGGCAGCAGCAGTGTCAACAGCAGCAGCAGCAGTATCAGCAGCAGCAGTATCAACAGCAGGAGCTTCTACAGCTGTAGTGTCAGCAGCAGGAGCTTCTTCAGCACCACCACAAGAAGCGAGGGCTACGATAGCCAGGATAGCGAAAAACTTTTTCATTCTTTTGTTTTTTTGAATGTTAAAATTGAAGTAACTGGAAATTGATTCGCAAAGTAAAACAAAGTAACCCGGATTTTGAAAGTTTTTTTTTGTTGTTTTGCGGGTTACCATCCCTGCTACAGGGAATAAATGCATGTAAAGTGGCGATTTCAGAACAGGAATTAGCGATTTTTAGGGCCATTGGAAAGAACGAGAAGCGTGCGATCGAATCGGTGTACAGTGAAAATTATGGTCTGATTCAGCATTTTGTCATTGCCAACAATGGCAATGAAGATGATGCGAGGGATGTGTTTCAAGAGGCCATGATCGTGCTCTATGAAAAGTCAAGGTCCCCTGAATTTGAGCTCACCTGTCAGATCAGAACCTATCTCTATTCGGTTTGTCGCCGGTTGTGGTTGAAAAAACTGCAGCAGGCACGCAGGATGGAGACACCGGTTGAGGGATTGGAAAAGCTGATTCCGGTAGAAGAAGACTTGGAGGACCACGACAAACTCAATGCCCAGTACTTGACCATGCGTACGGCTATGGGAAAAATCGGGGAACCCTGTAAAAGTCTGATCGAGGCCTTTTACGTACACCGAAAAAACATGCACGAGATTGCCAGTTTTTTTGGGTATACCAACGCAGACAATGCAAAGAACCAGAAGTACAAGTGCCTGATGCGATTGAAAAAATTATTCTTTGCTCAATATAAAAATAACTGATCATGGATCAAGCCCATTTAGCAGAAGCGGTAGAACGCTACCTCAAAGGAGAAATGGATCCTCAAGAACGGCATGCGTTTGAAGAAGCCCGAAAAAATAATCCGGAGCTGGATCAGACCGTTGTGGAATATCAGTTTTTCTTCGATGAGATGGAGCGATATGGTACAATTCGTCGGTTCAAATCCAATCTATACGACACGCACCACACGTTACAAGAAAACGGACAGATCAAAGACCTTCACCTTCCTGCCAGCACCCGCATCCTGAACATGTGGACCAAGTACAGGAGGGTTGTTGCTGTGGCCGCTTCGATTGCAGGGATCACGGCTTTGCTGATCAGCGGAATGATCAGTATTTTTTCACCGAACCGACCCATTCGGGATTTGGAGGAACTGAGAAGAAAGGTGAGCAACCTCGAGCGCCAATCCAGCAACCAGCGCGCAGAAATCAACAACGTAAAATCCAAAATTGCTCCCGGCACTGACGTGCGGTTTGGCGGTACAAGTTTCCTGATCGATCCAAAAGGAATACTATTGACCAGTGCTCACGTGTTAAATGGTGCTAAAAAAGTATATGTCCAGAGCAATGACGGAGTGGATTACCTGGCGGAGATTGTTCACCAGGATGAAGCATCTGATTTAGCCATATTGAAAATCAACGACGAAGAATATACGGCCCCCCGATCGCTCCCCTACGGCATCAGCCGCAATCGTTCTGAACTGGCCGAACCGGTGTTCACCCTCGGATATCCCAAAGACGAAATTGTATACAACGAAGGGTGCCTGAGTTCAAAATCAGGATTACAGGGAGACACAATGGCCTATCAAATCAGCATCGCAGCCAATCCAGGAAACAGCGGTGGACCCGTATTCAACCGCAATGGAGAAGTAATTGGGATTATCAGTACACGACAAGCATCCGCAAATGGTGTGGTGTTTGCGACAAAGTCCAATAATATCTATGGGTTGTTGGAAGCAATTAAAAAAGATGCTTCGGATGTGAACATCAAGCTTCGCCCATACAGTTCATTGCGTGGCACCTCTCGCTCCGAGCAGGTCAAGAAAGTACAGGATCACATTTACATGGTAAAAGTAGTACTGAGCTAATCCAATTGTACTATTTCCAGAGCCCCATCGGATATTCTCCGCTGCCTAGTAGTTTTTCAATTCCGGAACGGACGGCAGGAGCATCTTCTTTATAAGTAACGCCAAACCAAATGGCAGAAGTGGGAATGACTTCTACTTTTCCTTCACCTTGATGAATGAATTGATCGGCTACAAGCGGTATAAAAAATTCCGATTTCTCTTCTTTTCCTCTTGCTTGTAAAAACTCCTGAAACAACCGGTGGGTATAGGCAAATACCGAAGGATGGAAGCACCAAAAATTCATGGAAACGATAGTAGAGAGTTGCAAGTGAGCCGGTTCTAGTCCATCATCGCACACTACCCCTTCAGCATGCCGTGAAATATTCAACCGCTCCGTTACGCCTACCAGATTGCCGAGTTCGTCCATGGAACACACTCCGCGGTTGACGGTTCCGTGGTCAGACAACGTCTGCTCCAGCTGATAGCCTATGATGAAATAATTTTGGGCCGAACATTGTTGACTTAAAAAAGCATACGCCTTCTGAAAAGCATCTCTTCCGTAAAAATCGTCGGCATTGATGACCGCAAACGGCTCTTGAATAACATCGCGGGCGCACAAAACGGCATGAGCAGTCCCCCAGGGGTTTGACCGGGTAGACAACCGGTCGTATCCATCCAAATGTGCATCTAGATGCTGATACACGTACTCCGTTTGAATCCTTCCTTTGAGCTTGGGTTCAAATATTGACTTGAACTGTTCGGCAAAATCTTCCCGAATGACAAAGACGACTTTCCCAAATCCGGCCCGTATGGCATCGTAAATCGAATAATCCATGATGGTTTCACCATCGGGACCAAACGATTCAATCTGCTTCATGCCGCCGTATCGCGAGGCCATTCCGGCTGCCAAGATCAATAAGGATGGCTTCATTGATTATTAATTGGAGAGCAAAGTTATTCTTAAAATTCTAGGTGTCAAAATGCGAACTTTACCTAGTACATGTTAAATAAAATACTCATACAGTCCATTTCAACAGCAGTTACGAAAGCGCATCAAATGCACGCCGATTGTGCGCGGTTTGATCTTGTTCACCCAATTGTTTCCGGCAACAAGTACTATAAACTTCGCTACTATATCGCCGAAGCCCAGGCAACGGGTAAATCGACATTGGTCACCATGGGCGGATACTATTCCAACCACCTCCTTGCACTGGCTTTCAGTGCGCAACAAGCTGGACTCGCATCCATCGGATGGGTTCGGGGAGAACAACCCAAGACACTTTCACCCACCTTGAACGATTGCATTTCCCTTGGAATGGAGTTGCAATTTTTTTCGCGTTCCACATTTGATGAACTTCATGCAGATCATGCATTTATTAACCAATCAAACCATCTCTTCATCCCCCAAGGAGGATTTGGACGTTTAGGCATGATGGGCGCTGCAACCATGTTGGATGATCTGGATGCAAGCCGCTACGATATTCTGGTTGCTGCTGCTGGAACCGGCACCATGGCAGCAGGATTGATCAGTCGATTGCACCCATACCAACAACTGGAAATTATTTCAGTACTAAAAGGAAGTAATACACTTGAAGAAGACATCCTCAGCCTATTACCTGAAGAAGAACAAAAGCATAAGAAATACCAGATTCACTATCGTTTTCATGAAGGAGGATATGCGCGGCACACTGCCGCATTATTAAAAACGATGAACGAATTTTATCAGGAAACTGAAATCCCAACTGATTTTGTTTACACCGGAAAAATGATCAAAGCATTTCTCACACTTGCTTCTGAAGAGGCATCATGGCGCGGTAAACAAATACTGCTGCTGCATTCTGGCGGACTACAAGGCAATCGTTCATTAAAACTAGGTGAATTGATGTATTAAAGATTTCTTTTTTTAACTTTGATTGAATGATGTTCTCCAGCAAGTATTATCAATTATCCATCATCCTCTGCCTGAGTATACTTGCTCCTGAATTGCGCGCACAAGATAGCCTTCCATCCTTTTATGCGAGAGAACGAAATGGGTACGCTATCATTGGATGGTTTAATCCCTATACAGATATCAGTGAACTGATTGTGCAGCGATCGACCGACTCCCTGAGCGGATTCCGATCCATCATGAGTATGCCGGATCCCAGCTCCATTTACAACGGATTTGTATACAAAAAAGAAAATGCCGCCTCCTTCTATTACCGCATTTTCTACGTCCGTTCAGGAAGCCGTTATACGTTTACCCCATCCTTAAAACCCAAACCTGCCGATCCAGAACCTTTACCAGCAGGCCCCGATCTAGAAAAAACAAAACCGGTTAACGCCACGCCCCTCCCCCCTGTACAAGTTGACAGCATTCTCAAAAGTAATCCCAAAATCGATAGCATATATAAAGTGAATCCTGAACAAGCAATGAAAATCATCCGATCCATGGACGCATCATTGCAGCCCACAGGCAAAATCTTTACGCCATCAACCGATGGTATTTTTGATCCTTCCGCTTTTATTTTCATCGATAATGATGGCAATCTTGTCATTGCACTTCCGGATGTACAGAAAAAAAAATACAGCCTTCATGTCTATACGGAAGATGGCAACCATTTGTTTGAAATGAAAAATATTCGTGAACCGCATTTGCTTATTGATAAATCCAACTTCTACAAAAGCGGGTGGTTCAGGTACGATCTATTTGAAAGCGGAAAACTGAAAAGCAAGAACAAGTTTTTTATCCCGACAGAAGTCAAATAAGCCTGCATTCAAATACCTGCTCAAAATGGCGTTTCACCTGAAGTTTAACTTCATTCATATCTACAGTCCTACCCAATTCTTTTTCAAGTGACGTGACCTGTTTATCGGGTATACCGCAGGGAACAATCATGTTAAAATAGTTCAGATCGGGATTCACGTTCAGCGCAAAGCCGTGCATGGTAACCCAACGACTGCACCGCACTCCCATCGCACAGATCTTGCGGGCTTTCATGGGATGGGCCGAATCAAGCCATACTCCGGTCTCCCCTTTGCTTCGCTCCCCGTTCAATCCATAGTCCGCCAACACCAATATGATGACCTCTTCCAATGAGCGCAAATAGCGTCCAATGTCAGTATAAAATTTTTCCAGGTCTACAATCGGATACCCTACAAGTTGTTCAGGTCCGTGAAACGTAATATCGCCCCCTCGGTTGGTGGGGTAATAGGCTATGTTGCGCTGACTGAGTTCTTCTTGAGTGACCAGCACATGCGACTCTTTGCCACTCTTTCCCAATGTATACACCGGAGGATGCTCACAGAAAATGAGATGATGCCGGGTTTCCTCATCGGAGATTCCCTTTGCTCGATTGGACTTGATCTCGGTATTGGCTTTTAACAACGCCTCTTGCTGTTGCCAGGCCAATCCGTATTCAATGCGGCCCCAATCGGTAAAAATCACTTCTTGCATCAATTCAATATTGGTTCATGGCCTTGTGCTACCTTTGCAAAAATAATCATTATGCCGCTCAAGGGCATGGAAGAATCTCCAGAAGAACAGATTGAACAATCCTCGGACGAGCTGTATGAGCGACTGACATTGGTGGTGGACAAGGGACAAGAACCGCTCCGCATTGATAAATTTCTACTCAGCCGTGTTGTAAATACTTCCCGAAATAAAATCCAGCAATACATCGATAACGAGATGGTATTGGTCAACGAGCGACCAGTAAAGTCAAATTACAAAGTCAAACCGGGAGATGGAATTATTTTCTATTCCGATAATGATCCTCAAACCTATGAGATCATCCCGGAAAACCTACCCCTGAATATTGTTTTCGAAGACGAACACATACTGGTCATTCATAAACCAGCGGGACTGGTGGTTCACCCTGGAGCAGGGAATTTTTCCGGTACCCTGCTCAACGGAGTTGCAGGATACCTCAAGCAACAACAACCGGATCTGGACGAATCCACACTTCCTCGGTTTGGAATGGTACACCGCATCGATAAAAATACGAGCGGATTGATGGTCCTGGCCAAATCAGAACTTGCCGCATTCAAATTGGCTAAACAATTTTTTGATCACACCGTTGAACGAAAATACCTCGCCCTGGTCTGGGGAAATTTTGAATCCACAACCGGAACTGTTGTGGGACATATCGGTAGGCATGCACGGTTCAGAAAATTAATGGATGTTTACCCGGAAGGCGACTATGGCAAAGAAGCCATCACCCACTATACCGTTTTGGAAGATTTAAAGTATGTGAGCCTGGTTGAATGCAGATTGGAAACCGGGAGAACGCATCAGATCCGTGTCCACATGCAACACATTGGCCACCCGCTGTTCAATGATGAAGTATATGGGGGAGATAAAATTGTAAAGGGAACGGTGTTCACCAAGTACAAACAATTCGTGGAAAACTGTTTCGCACTTTGCAATCGACAGGCCCTGCATGCCAAAACCCTTGGGTTCATCCACCCTAAAACCGAAGAACCACTCTTATTTGAAAGTGAAATCCCTGCAGACATGCAAGCCGTTATCCAAAAATGGAAAGCATATGCGGGCGGTGTTCAATTCACGGATAAATCATAAACCGTTGCCGTAAACAATCCCCGTTCGCTTCCCTTCACCACTACCCCCCAGCTTCCATCATAGCGAATGAGTTTTGGATAGAGATAACCGTTTTTCTTATCGATTTCCACATGCATCGCAACATTGAAGCGATACACACCGGCATTGTAACTCATGGTATAATCGCGCTCGATTACTTCAAAGCTGTCGTAATCAAACCAGGTGGTCATTTCATCAATTACTACCTCATCTTTTTTAAAGAAGGAAAGTCCTTCCTTCATTTTCAATCGAAATACATATGCGGTTTTCCCTTTGTACTCCTGGAGGTCAATGCTGAAATCGTAAAGATCAGAATGCTGCTGATCAAATACCTGCACTTTTCTTCCCATCAGTGGTATACCCGGAATGTCTTTCCCCGGATTAAAGAACAGCATTTTGAGCTGTTCCTTGCGTTTTTCTATTCCTTTCTTATCACGTATGTTGAGCTTCAGATCACCGACGGTATTGGTTTGTCCGCACACGGTATCTTTTGAAAAAAACAACGATGCATACAGCTGTGCGGTGTAATAGTTAGGATCACCTTGTGCATCATAATAATCACCGGTTATATTTTCCTGTTCGGTGATGGTAACGCGGCATGTTCCGGAAGACCACTGCCGGGTTTTGCTGTTCAGGCTGGCGGCTACCTTTCCTTTTCGATCGAACATGCGCACATCATTCAACGTCCGGTAATTCAAAACACGCAAGTTCTTAAACGCCTTGTAGAACGTTGTATCATCTCCTACACGCTTGATGAAGCCGGGAACGTTGGTTCCGCTTCGGATAATCACAGGAGTCAACGTAACCAGTCGCCCCCCCGACTGCACCACAGAGTCTTTCTCCTGTCCATAAAGTGACAGCGCCATCAGTACCGAGAAGAGGAACGCATAGCATTTCATGGCTGCAAAATTACAGCGTTAACCCCAATGCTATCGTTTATTTCCCGTTTGCTGAACATCTCTGTTCATCTCCATGATGTCCACCCCTTGTGAAAAATCACCCAGTAACCACTTGCTGAAATAATCGCCCATCAACCAGAAATGATATTCGGTCATATCCCCGTACCCGTGTCGCTGACCCGGCAAGACGACCAAGTCAAATCGCTTATTGGCCTTGATGAGGGCATTGGCCATGCGGATGGTGTTGCCCGGATGCACATTGTTGTCAATATCCCCGGTAGAAAGCATGAGTCGTCCTTTCAAATTCTTTGCCAACTCGGAATTTTTTTCAATCCGGTATAAAAAGGACGTATCGCCCTTATCGGTGATCTGTTCACGAACACCGTGGTGCTTTTCGCTCCACCAACGGTTATAAATATTGTTTTCATGGTTTCCAGCGGATGAAACGGCTACTTTGAAAAAGTCAGGGTACACCAGCATGGCGGCAGTGGACATGAAACCTCCGCCTGAATGGCCATGGATGCCTACTTTTTGTATATCGATATAGGAATGCCGCTGGGCAAGCTGTTCCAATACTGTTTTTTTATCGGCCAACCCATAATCACGGAGATTCCCGTAGCCATAATTATGGTACCACTTGGAACGGGAAGGATGCCCGCCTCTGTTTCCCAGTGTCACCACTATAAATCCAAACTGTGCAAGTCGGTCTATACGGTCCATGCTTCTTCCAAATGCTTTGTTCACCGATTCGGTTTGTGGACCCGGATAGACATAAGCAATGACTGGATATTTTTTGGTTGAATCAAAATCAAAGGGTTTATAAACAACACCATACAGATCGGTGATGCCATCATCGGCCTTTGCTGTGAATGGTTCTGGAAATGCATACCCTGCATGGAACAGAGCACTGAGGTCTGTTTTTTCAAGGTCCATTATTTTCTTTCCATTGGCGTCATACAAAACAGAAACAGGAGCAGTGTTCACGCGAGAGAAATTATCAATAAAAAACCGTTTGCTGTCGTCCAGACTCACCGCATGATCAAAATTACCTGCATTCAATAATCGCACAGGACTTCCATCCAATCCCACTTTATACAAATGCAGATAGTAGGGATCTTCATCCTGTTCTTTTCCGTTTGCAGTGAAATAGACCGTGCGGGTTTTTTCATCGACGGCTTCTATTTCTTCCACATGCCAGGGGCCAGAAGTGATGTGGCCCTTTAGTTTACCCGTTGCTTCATAATGATACAAATGTGCCCATCCATCTCGCTCGCTCCAATGGATGAATTCTTTTCCGCCGTTAAAGAAGACAGGTTTTCTCAATTCAACATAGGTGTTCAACCGCTCTTCTACAAGTACTTCCACTTTTTGAGAAAGAATATCCACCGCACAAACATCGATGCGTTTTAAATCCCGACTTGTTCTTGAAAAATAAAACCGTTTCTCATCCCCCAACCAGATGAATGGACGGTGTTCTTCGTCCCGCATCTTTTTTTCCATGTCTGCGGGCCAAATAGCCAACTCCTGATCCTTGAACATTTCTGCAGCGATTGGCTTGAGTTGCTTGTCGGCCATAGAATAGATCAACATCTCCCGAACTGGGGCCTCTTTTTCGCCCGGCATGTGGTACTTGTAAGTCTCCAGGGTTGGTCGCGGCTCTGCAACACTGTTGATCACCCATAAATCCTTGACCTTTCTGCTATCCGTTCTGAGCATTGCAAAATGGCGGGAGTCAGGCGACCATAGTGCTTGAACCGGTTTACGCTTTTTTGCATTGGCAACCCGCTCCACGTTGGTTTCATTGTAGCTGTCGCCATACGCGTAATACTCCATTCCGTCGGTCGTCAATTTTTCTTCGCGGATGGTGCTGTCCTCTTCATTGGCCAACGCCTTCCGGTAATTCGCTGAATCCATTCGGTACAAATTGAACTGACGCGCAAAAATCACCCATTGCTGATCCGGCGATACATTGGCCCAATTGGGCTTGGACTTGGGTTTTTTATGGTCTTTTAATTCGACCAGAGAATCGGTCATCACGTTGTACTCAAAATGAAAAACTTTTTTTTCGGAAGTGGAGACAGTCGACTTTTTCGCAGAATCCTTTTTCTCCTCGTCCAATGTGCTCTTTACTTCAAACCGAACCCAATTCTCGTCGCGGACAAACTTCAGATTATCCAGCTGCAAATGTTTCCCATCGATGGGGTCCTTGATGATGCGGGTCAACGCAGCGGCAAGCTTATCGTTATCGAACAAGGGCGATTTGGTCAACTTAACCGGATCAACCATTATCCATTTCTTCCCCTGCGTTGTTTCATACGCATACCAGAAACGCGAACCGTTTTTCATCCAATGCGGATCGACAGCCGTCGAAAAAATCATCTTCTCCAGTTTTTTGGGAGAGAAACGGGAAGGAAGCTCGTAGTTGGCTTTTTGATGAACGACGGGTTGAGCATGAACAGAAATAAACAGACCCAACAACGCTATGAAAAATAATGAAGGTTTCATTTTTGATTGACTTTCGTCCAATTTAATGCATTAAATCAAAAAACCATAACTTGTAAACCAAGCATTGTTCACATGAATTATCTGGCATTGGGCGACTCCTACACCATTGGTGAAGGAGTGCCGATATTCGATTCCTTTCCCTATCAAACGGTTCAGCGATTGCGATCCGCCGGACACGCAATAGAGGCTCCGGAAATTGTCGCAAAAACAGGATGGACGACTGATGAATTGATGAACGGCATCAAGAACCAACAGCTCTTGAATACCTATAGTTTTGTGAGCGTGTTGATTGGCGTAAACAATCAGTACCGAGGAAGAGACCCGCAAGAGTACAGCAAACAGTTTCAATCGATTCTTGAACTATCCATTAACAAAGCGGGAAATCGGCCAGAGCGGGTAGTTGTATTGTCCATCCCGGATTGGGGATGCACACCATTTGCAGAAGGAAGAGACCGAAATAAAATTTCCGCGGAAATTGATTTATTCAACTCCATCAATCAATTAGGAGCCATACAATACGGGGTTCATTACATTGAAATCACCAAAGAATGCAGAGCCTGTCTGAATGACCGCACACTGGTGGCAGCCGATGGACTGCATCCTTCAGGGAAGGAGTACGCAAAGTGGGCCGATCAACTTTCAGGAGCAGTCGTACGTCATTTCAAATAATCTGCCATTTCAACGGCATACGATTGTGCTTTTTCCCCCGCAGCTATTGAAAAATCTGTTCCGGAAGAAGCAAAAATGATATCACGACTGGAATTGACGAGTATGCCGACATGTTCGTTGATAGCTTTTTCTGAGATGTCTTTCAAACTGCCTCCTTGCGCACCTACTCCCGGGACAAGAAAAAAATGATGCGGTACAATACGACGCAGGTTGGTGAATTCTTCGGCACGCGTAGCTCCCACAACAAACATGGTATTGTGAATGGTTCCCCACCCTGTAACGGTCCGAATGACTTTTTCATATAGCCTTCCATTTCCATCAGCGAGTTCATTCAATTCAAAGTCCCGTGCTCCAGGATTGGAAGTGAGTCCCAATACAATTGCCCATTTCCCTTCAAATTGCAAAAAGGGTTTCACGCTGTCCTCTCCCATGTACGGCGCCACAGTAATTGCATCGAAGGGAAGGTGTTGTAAAAAAGCTATGGCATATTGCGAAGAGGTGTTTCCAATATCCCCACGCTTTGCGTCGGCGATGCGAAAATGGGTAGCCGGAATGTAGCGGATGGTTTTTTCCAAGGAAGCCCAACCGTTCAGTCCGCGCGACTCATAAAAAGCAGTATTGATTTTATACGCTACACAATAAGGCAGTGTTGCATCAATAATGGCTTTGTTAAACGCGAAAACTGGATCCTCGTCATCCATTAAATGTTTTGGTATTTTCTGAATATCCGAATCCAATCCTACGCAGAGATAGGTCCGTTTGCTTTTGATCTGTTCAACGAGTTGCTCAAGCGTCATGGCAAAGAATTATTCAAGTTCGTGCAGAATTTCCTTCATTGCTTCCCGGAACATCCACACTTCCGTAAATGTATTGTAGAGAGGAACTGGGGCCAGTCGAATAACATTTGGCTCACGCCAATCGACCATGAATCCTTTTTCAAAGAGCCGATCGTAAACCATTCGCCCTTTTTCATGGAACAGCAAGGAAACCTGGCAACCTCTGGAATCCGGTGTGATGCAGGTAAACAACGGGGAGCGAAGGTCACTGATCACAGCTTTTATCCACTCTACCAGTTGGTATTGTTTGGAAAGTATACTGCTCCATCCTGCTTCTTCAACCAGTATGAGGGATGATTTTAAACAGGCATAGAGCAACATAGAAGGTGTACTGACCTGCCATGCGGTTGCATCCGGCTCCGGCTGGAAACGGTCGTGCATTTTGAATCGCTCTTCCCGTTTATACCCCCACCATCCGGTTAGCTTTTTACAGGCTGGATCATGCAGGTGATTGGAATGAACAAAAATGCCTGCAACTGCACCGGGACCACCATTCATGTATTTGTAAGAGCACCAACAGGCAAAGTCCACTTGCCAATCATGAAGCCTCAGCTCTACATTTCCTGCAGCATGTGCCAGATCCCATCCCACCATCGCACCTGCTTTTTTTGCAGCAGCACTGATGGTTTTTATATCAAATAATTGTCCACTGTAGTAATTGACCCCTCCTAAAAAAACCAACGCCAATTCATCGCGGTGTTGTTCTATGACATCCAGCAAGTGAGTTTCATCGATGTGTGAAGTTCCGGGGGCTGGATGAACAAGCAGAATATCTTCATCCGGGTTCAGTCCCATATGCGACACAAAAGAATGAACAGCATATTGATCGCTTGGAAACGCTTTTGCTTCCATCAGAATTTTTCTGCGTTTGCCATTGGGTCGATAAAAACTGACCATCATGAGATGAATGTTCACTGTCAATTGTCCCATGATGCTCACCTCCTGTTTATGCGCACCAACAATTGTACTCACCGGTTGCACCAGTTGATCGTGCAGGTTCAACCAAGGCCGCTCTCCTTTATGGAACGACTCCACTCCTTCATTGGCCCATTGCTGAAGCACAAAGTCGATTGCCGTTTGGGTGGACTTTGGCTGCAATCCCAGCGAGTTACCCAGAAAATAGATCCGCTGTCCATTTTCATTTTCCGGAATTAAAAATTTGCTGCGGAAAGCACCCAGTGGATCCCGCTTATCCAATTGCTCTGCATGACTCCGCGACAATTCCATTTATGCTTCGTCGTTTAATTCTTCGCGAATTTTATCGGAGATTGTTACCTGCACCTTATCGATTCTTCGGCCATCCATATCTAAAATCTCAAATGAGAATCCTTTCCACTCGAATTGATCTCCTGTTACTGGAATGCGTTCCAGTTGTTGCAGGATGAAACCGGCAAGGGTATCAAATTCCTGATCTCCTTCTCCCATCCAGTCAGCTTTTTCAAAATGCGACAAGAAATCATAAAAAGGAATTTGAGCATCGACAAGATAGCTACCGTCTTCCCTCATTTTAATTTCATAATCTTGCAAATCCAGCTCAGGAAGATCGCCCACAATGGCTTCCAGTATATCGTTCAGCGTAACGAGCCCCAATAACGACCCGTATTCATCGACCACAAAACTGGTATGGATCTTTGACTGTTTGAACTTTTCCAATAACTGGTAGGGACTGATCGTCTCCGGAACAAAAAGCGGGTTGTTCATCACATCTTTGAACGGAATATCATCCGGAGTGGTGTACATGTCTTTGATGGAAACAATGCCTTTTATATTATCGATGGATTTGTCGCACACCGGATAGACCGAATGCGGTTCTTTGAGTATTTTCTCCCGGATGCTGTTTTCACTGTCGTTCAAATCAAACCAGATGATATCGCTGCGGTGCGTCATCAAGGAGGTTACGTTCCGATCGCCCAGATGAAAAACGCGTTGGATGATCTCCTGTTCGGTTTCTTCGATGGCACCGTGCTCCGTGCCTTCGTTGATGATGGCTTTGATTTCTTCTTCGGTGACTTGCGACTCATCCGTTTTGACCATAAATACTTTTAAAATAACATTTGAGGTACGGGAGAGCAACCACACAAATGGGTGCATGAATTTGGAGACCAGTAGCATGGGTCCCGCTACTGATTTGGCAATGCCTTCGGGATTGGACAATCCCAACCGTTTTGGAACCAGCTCTCCAAACACCAGTGAAAAAAATGTAACGGCGATGACAACGACTGCTGTGGCCAATTCATTCGCAAAAGCAGAGATAGGTTGTTGCTTCATCAAAAAAGCTTCCACATCATCCACGATTCGTTCACCCGAAAAAATACCGGTAAAGATGCCGATGATGGTGATGCCGATTTGAACCGTTGATAGGAATGAGTCCGGCTTTTGCGCCAACTGCAGTGCCAGCTTGGCCCGAAGATCGCCTTTATTGGCTTGCGCTTCCAGTCGGGGCTTGCGGGAAGAAACCAACGCAATCTCGGCCATGGAGAAGAACCCGTTGATTAAAATCAACAGAAAAAGAATGAATAAATCACTCATATGTGTGGGGCAAAGATAAGGCCCTGTTGCTTATCTTGGCTGCCATCCACCCCAATAAGGCTCCGAGGAGACCGCCAGCCAGGACATCGGTGGGGAAATGCACCCCTACATAGACCTGGGAATAGGCGATAACAGCTGCCCACAGGAACAATAAAAGGTACCCTTTGCCAAAACGCCCTAAAGTGGCCACTGCATAGGTTGCGAATGCAAAGTGGTTCACTGCATGAGAGGAGGTGAAGCTGCCGTTTGCTCCGCAGTAGCTGGCCAATAGGCGCACCTGATCGGCAAGTTCAAGGTCGCGACAGGGTCGGTGTCGACCCACCCATGCTTTGATGACCTGACTGCTCAACATGTCGGAACAGGCTACGAGCAGGAGCGCACCCAGGAACCATTTCCAGGCTATTTTGCCATAGGTGCGGTACGACAAATACAAAAGAAATAAATATAAAGGGATGTGAAAAACAGCTTCTCGCAACCGAATAGCAGCTTGATCCATCAAGGGATGAATAGCTGTTCGGTTGATGAAAAAGAACAGTTGCCGATCCCAGTTCAAAAGGGTTTCAAGGAGCTGAAAATGTTCAGATTGAAGAAAATGCATGGAGTACAAAAATAAGCAGGAATCCAAACTTGTGTGCCGAATCCATATGCATTAAATTTGCACTCTTAAAACGTGAAGTGTGGCATTGATCAAAAGCATATCTGGAATTAGAGGCACCATTGGAGGACATCCCGGAGATTCGCTCTCCCCGTTGGATGTGGTGAAATATACAGCAGCTTTTGGTCAGTGGGCGCTCGAACAAGGCAATAAAAAAATTGTGATGGGTCGGGACGGAAGAATCAGCGGTCCTTCTATTTCCCAGCTCGTCGCCCACACGCTGGTTGCAGTCGGCGCCGATGTCATCGACCTTGGACTTTCTACTACGCCTACCGTGGAAGTGGAAGTGGTTGCAGAACAAGCCGCAGGGGGCATCATCATTACCGCCAGCCATAATCCAAAAGAGTGGAATGCACTCAAACTGCTCAATGAAAAAGGAGAATTCATCAGTGCAGAAGTAGGAACATCGATCCTGAATCGGGCTGAAAACAACACCCTATCGTTTTGTTCTATTGATCGCTTTGGATCGTATACGGCCAAACCAGACCACATGGATCGTCATTTGCAGGCGATACTGGACTATCCTTTAGTGGACGCGGCATCGATCGAAAAAAAGAAGTTTAAAATCGTGGTGGATGCAATCAACAGCAGCGGAGCGGTGTTTGTTCCGGCACTGTTAACGCGACTGGGGTTAAAGGATACCGATATCATTGTATTGAATGCAGAAGTAAACGGAAAATTTGCCCACAATCCCGAGCCACTTCCCCAGCACCTCAGCGAACTATCTGCGGCAGTCATTGCCCATAAAGCTCATCTTGGTATTGCCGTGGATCCGGATGTTGACCGACTGGTGCTGGTCTGTGAGGACGGTAGCATGTTCGGGGAAGAATATACCCTGGTGGCTGTTGCCGACTATCTACTGAGCAAACGAACAGGAAATACCGTCAGCAATCTTTCTTCAACACGTGCCCTTAAGGATATAACTGAAAAAAGAGGCGGAACCTATTACCCTGCTGCCGTTGGAGAAGTAAATGTGGTGGCAAAAATGAAAGAAGTTGATGCAGTCATCGGTGGAGAAGGCAATGGCGGCATCATTGTTCCTGATTTCCACTATGGGAGGGATGCACTGATTGGCATCGTCTTATTCCTGACACACTTGGCTCAATCGGGAAAGTCGGTTAAGCAATTGAGAAATAGCTACCCCGACTATTTCATCAGCAAGAATAAAATTGAATTATCGGCCGGCATCAATCTTCAAGAAGTATTCACCAAAATTCAGGAAAAATACCGGGCGCATCCAGCAAATACAATAGATGGCTTGCGCATCGACTTTGATAATGATTGGGTTCACCTGAGGGCCAGCAATACTGAACCCATCATTCGCATCATTGCGGAAAGCAGTCTCGAAACAACGGCAAACAACATTGCCATCAAGCTCATCAAAGACATTCAAGAAGCACTCTAAATTGCTTTTTCGTATTTTCGTCATCTACCCTTTTCGTGAATGGTAAAGAGAATTTATTTTGATAATGCGGCGACTACGCCTTTGGACCCTAAGGTATTTGAGGCAATGGTCCCCTATTTCATTGAACATTTTGGAAATCCCTCTTCCATCTACTCCTATGGCAGGGAAAACCGACTGGTGATAGAAAAATGCAGAAAAACAGTCGCACAACTCTTGGGGGCACACCCTTCGGAGATTTTTTTTACCAGTGGGGGAACGGAAAGCACCAATGCAGCCTTGCATGGGGCGGTCGAACAACTCGGTTGCACCCGCATCATTACATCTCCCATAGAACACCATGCAACCCTGCACACCTGTGAACACCTGCATCAATCCGGTCGGATTTCACTCGCTTATGTGAATGTATTCAGCAACGGCCATGTTGATCTTGCCCATCTGGAGCAACTGCTTTCGGAATCAACTGAGAAAACCCTGGTTTCCCTAATGCATGCCAACAATGAAATTGGGAATATAACGGATATTCAAAAAGTTGGTGAACTCTGTAAACGCTTCAACGCCTTGTTCCATACCGATACGGTGCAGACGGTAGGTCATTTCCCATTTGACTTGTCCACGATTCATGTGCATTTTATTTCTGCCTCTGCACACAAGTTTCATGGACCCAAAGGAGTGGGAATTTTATACGTAAGGTCGGGCACCGGCATCGGACCTTATATCCACGGAGGCGGACAGGAAAGAAACATGCGTGCGGGTACCGAAAATATTTACGGCATTGTAGGGTTCACCAAAGCGTTGGAGCTGGCCTGTGAAACAATGCAGGCTGAAGCTGCTCAAATTGCCTCAATCAAATCCTACGCGTGCGAACAACTCATCCATCGCATACCAGGAATTTGCTTCAACGGCGATATTTCCGGCAATAGCTTGTACACCGTGTTGAGTGCAGGACTTCCAGTGAACGACAAAACAGAAATGATTTTACTCAACCTGGATATCCATCATATCTGTGCATCAGGAGGAAGTGCCTGTACCAGTGGAGCAGATCAAGGCTCTCATGTGATTCGTGCTTTACACATTCCCGCTCAGGTCACCATCCGATTTTCCTTCAGCAAGTACAACAGCAAAGAGGAAATCGATGAAATGATCCAAACGCTTCGACAGCTCCTCTGATAAAATCAACTGTATATGCATACATCCATTCTTTCACTTGCCCGATTGGTAAGTGTTGTGTTTATTTTGTTGCTCTCTCGTGCACAGGCGCAAGAAACTACTTGGGCAGAGCGACTGGGATATCCAAAAGGTGCAAAAGTAGTAGTGTTTCACGTTGATGATGTTGGGATGAGTTGGGAATCCAACCGAGGGGCCATTGAAAGCATGACACAGGGAGTAGCCACTTCCTGTTCCATGATGATGCCTTGTCCCTGGATTCCGGGAATCTTTCGCTACCTCAAGGAGCATCCGGAAATGGATGCAGGTCTTCACCTGACCTTGACCTCCGAGTGGCGCGATTACCGGTGGAAGCCGGTTAGTGATCGGCAAGATGTACCGGGTTTGGTCGACCCCTCCGGTATGATGTGGAAGAGTGTGGAGGATGTGGTGAGGCATGCAACCGCTGATGAGGTCGAAAAAGAAATACGTGCGCAAGTGGACTTCGCACTGAAGCTTGGGTTTCGTCCTACCCACTTGGACTCACACATGGGAACCTTGTTTGCCACGCCTGCCTTCATCCAACGGTACATCAAAGTTGGCATTGAACACAAAATCCCCGTGATGTTTCCGGGTGGACACAACACCCTGATCGCTGATCAAATGCGGTCTACCGCAGCCGATAAACAAATGGCAAAAGGGATTGGTAAGATGTTATGGGATGCAGGATTACCGGTGATTGACGATTTGCACAACACAAGTTATGATGTTCCCCTGCCGAAAGACGTCTCTCCTACTGCTGAACATATCCGGAAACACAAGACCGCATTTTACAAGCAGGCCATTCGCGATATTCGTCCCGGCATCACCTATGTCATCATGCATTGCAATAAACCTTCGGAGCACTTTGAAAACATATCCGATTCCAAACTGATCCGAGAAGGGGATTTTTTAGCCATGACAGATCCTGAATTGCGCGCATTCGTTGAAAAAGAAGGAGTTATTCTCACCACCATGCGGGAGCTGATGAGCAGAAGGCAATCGGTTAAATAAACCCTATCCCAACCGCTTCTTGATTTCGCTGAGCATCACCAATGCCTCAACGGGTGTCAGTGCATTGATATCAGTTTTTTCCAGTAAGTTCCGAATGGTTTCAAATGCTTCGGTGTGTGCATCAAAAATGGACAATTGAACATTGGCTGCAGGAGCAGGAAGTGTATTGCCCGGCTGTGTTGATTTAGCTTCCAACTGCTGGAGCAACTGCGTAGCACGGTGAACCAAAGCATTCGGCATACCGGCCATTCGGGCAACGTGAATGCCAAAGCTGTGCATACTTCCTCCCGGTGCTAGTTTACGGAGAAATAAAATTTGATTATCGACTTCGCGGTGCGTAATATGAAAATTCCGAACCCGCGACAGTCGCCCTTCTAACTCATTGAGCTCATGGTAGTGGGTTGCAAACAAGGTCTTGGGTCGTTCAGCAGCATCATGCAGGTATTCTGCAATACTGGCTGCAATCGAAATACCATCGTAAGTAGAAGTGCCGCGACCAATCTCATCAAGAATCACCAAAGACCGCTGGGAAATATTGTTGATGATACTGGCAGTCTCATTCATTTCCACCATGAACGTGGATTCACCACCGCTTAAGTTATCCGAAGCCCCAACCCGTGTAAATATTTTGTCGGTTAGAGGGATACGTGAGGCAGAAGCAGGAACATAGCTTCCCATATGGGCCATCAATACAATGAGCGCAGTCTGTCGCAATACCGCACTTTTACCACTCATATTGGGTCCGGTCAAAATGATGATCTGGCAACGTTCCTGGTCGACCTGCACATCGTTTGCCACATATTCCTCTCCGGGTGAGAGCAGTTGTTCGATGACCGGATGGCGGCCTTGGGTAATCTGCAGGTCCTCCCCTTCGTGCAGCACTGGCTTCGTATAGTTGTATTTTTTCGCGGTATGCGCAAAGGAGAAAAGACAATCGATGATGGCCAGTGTGTGTGCGTTTTGTTGAAGGACCAACAGGTGATTTCGCAGATGCGTGAGCAATTCTTCGTACACGGCCGACTCCAACTCGTGGATCTTATCTTCCGCTCCCATTATCTTTTCTTCGTACTCCTTTAATTCAGGAGTGATGTAGCGCTCTGCATTGGTTAACGTTTGCTTTCGAATCCATGAAGCAGGAACCTTTGAACGGTGTGCATGACTGACTTCCAGGTAATAGCCAAAAACATTATTGAATCCAATTTTAAGCGAGCCGATTCCCGTTTCCTGTGCTTCGCGCTGCTGGATGTCCACAAGTACCTGCTTACCTCCGGAGGCCAGCGAGCGGTATTGATCCAGTTCTTCATTCACCCCCGTTGCAATCACTCCTCCTTTTTGCACCTGCAAGGGCGCATTTTCGGAGATGACGCGCTGGATCTGCTGCACCAGTTCATGTAAAGGGTCGAGTTGATTGGCCAGGTGATGGGCATGCGACTGATTCAGCTGGCCAACAATTTCTTTTACACGGCCTATCAGTTGAAGAGACCGTGCCAGTTGGAGGACTTCACGGGGATTGATTTTACCGGATGGAAGTTTGCCGGCAAGTCGTTCAAGGTCGCCACACTGACTCATTGCTTCTCGGCACTGCGTCATGGCTGCTTCGTTGAGCATGACGTATTCAACAACGTCCAATCGTTGATTGATGGCGGTTAAATTGACCAAAGGCATCAGCAACCACCGCTTGAAAAGTCGACTTCCCATAGGAGTGACCGTGGCATCGATTGATTTGGCCAAACTTCTTCCTGGTTCGTTGGATGTGGAGACCAGTTCCAGGTTCCGGATGGTAAACTGATCCATCCACATGTAGTCGGTGCGATCGATGCGCTGCATGGACCGAATGTGCCCGCAGTGCGGATGAACGGTATCGGCTACATAGTGAAGTGATGCTCCGGCTGCAACAATAGCCGCGGGAAGTCCCTCTACACCAAACCCCTTGAGCGATGCAGTTTGGAAATGCTTGAGCAGGGCTTCTTCAGCATATCGGTAGTCAAATACCCACGGATCCATCCATTGGGTATGTATTTTTTTTCCGAATGCGGCAACAAACCGCTGTTGATTTCCTTTTTGGCAGAGCACTTCAGCGGGCTGAAAGGACTGCAGCAGCTGTTGAGCATATTCCTCATTGCCTTGTGCGATAAAAAATTCTCCCGTTGATATATCCAAGAAACTTATGCCGCAGGTCGCATCCCCAAAATGGATGCACCCAAGAAAATTATTGGAAGATCCCTCTAGCAATTTATCGTTGGTGGTCAACCCCGGAGTCACCATTTCGGTCACTCCCCGCTTGACGATTCCTTTTGCCAGCTTGGGATCTTCCAGCTGATCGCAAATGGCCACTCGAAAGCCGGCCTTGACGAGTTTATGCAGATAATTGTCCAAGGCGTGATGCGGAAATCCGGCCAGTTCAAGCGATGAAGCAGCGCCATTGTTGCGTTTGGTCAGGGTAATGCCCAATACAGCAGCGGCTTTCACAGCGTCCTCTCCAAAAGTTTCATAAAAATCCCCTACCCGGAAGAGCAATATGGCGTCGGGGTACCGTTGCTTGATTTCCGCGTGTTGTCGCATCAGAGGTGTATCGTGCACGTGTTTCATAATCATCTGGAGAATCCGTCAAAAATACGAAAGCGATGATTCCGAATAAAGGCATTATTTTTAGGATTCTCCGGTTTTTTTACCCATGAAGAACCTTTTGATCATACTCCTCCTCCTCCTCTTACCCGGAACCCATTGGGCCCAGGTTAATTTTACCGATTCTGATCTGCCCATCATCGCGATCAATACCGGAGGCCAATCCATTCCCAATGATCCTAAGATTACTGCGGACATGAAGGTGTTTTTCAACGGATCGGGCAAAAGAAACAAAACCACTGATCCTCCCACTGCATACAATAATAAAATTGGAATTGAATTAAGGGGACAATCCTCTCAGGGGCAACCCCTTCGATCGTATGACATTGAATTGCGTGATCCTGCGGGCGTTGAGCTCAATGCTCCCTTGCTGGGAATGGCCCCCGAAAGCGATTGGGTGCTCTATGCTCCGTATATGGACAAAACACTCATGCGCAATTTTCTTGCTTATACCCTTTCGAGAAGGATGGGCCGCTGGGCATCGGACGTACGCTACGTGGAATTGGTACTGAATAACGAATACCAGGGAATCTATCTTTTAGTAGAAAAAATAAAACGCGATTCCAGTCGCGTCAATATTGCAGACCTGTTGCCCACTGATAATGCAGGGATCGAACTCACGGGCGGTTACATTTTCAGCTTGGATAAACAACCCAATGGTTGGTTCTCCAGTTATCCCTCACCGAGCACTACAACAAATGCAACCCGGCAGTTTTCATATGTGTATCCCAGACTGAGTGTGATTACTCCACAACAAAAAGAATACTTAAAAAATACGGTCGATGAATTTGAGCGAGCGCTGGCAGGGCCTCAGTTCCAGGATCCGGGGCAAGGGGTTCGCAAGCATGCCAATCTTTCATCTTTTATTGATTTTTTTATCATCAATGAAATCAGTAAGAATATCGACGGTTATCGGTTGAGCACTTACTTGTACAAAGACAAAAATGTCAAGGATGGTCGCATTCATGCCGGTCCCGTTTGGGATTTTGATCTGGGATTCAAGAATGCGGATTACTGTGCCGGGAATCAAATCTTTGGCTGGGGATACCGATTCAATTTTGTTTGCCCCAGCGATGGCGCAGGTGCTGTCCCTTTTTGGTGGGAGCGGCTAACCATTGATACTGGATTTCTATCCTCGTTACGCTGCAGGTGGGTAAGCCTGAGAACAGGTATATTGTCCGATGATGCCGTTGATCGGCTGATTGATTCTGCGGATCGCGTAACCACAGAGGCAAGAGCTCGGCATTTTAGCAAATGGGATCTTAGAGGCACCACCTGGTGGAGAGGTCAATTTCCAATTCAAGGATATGAAGCAGAACGGGAGACCATGCGTGCGTGGATCAAAGCCCGGATGAACTGGCTGGATCAAAACATTCAAAATACCGGAGCCTGTGGTGATTGGCCTTCAAACAATGCAGAGAATATTATTATTTCGACTTTTCCCAACCCATTTAAAGGCTCAGGATTTTTATTCATCAAATCTCGAGAATCACAAGGCGTTACCGTTGAAGTAGTGAATTCCGTTGGAAGGACCATCATGCGGACCACAAAAAATGTTTTTAAAGGGGATAATAAAATTTCAATGAATGGCGACTATTGGCCTGCAGGTGTTTACCAAATCATGGTCACTGCTGCCACCGGAGAAAAATCGGTATTTCGACTAATCAAGCAATAAATGCCTTTTAACGCAATGCTGTATGTGGTCGGCAGGTAAAATAAAATCAGCCTGTACGAGCCTGAACAGTTTACGGGTATAGGGTCTTTTTACCTGAATTTTGAACAATTGACTGATAATCAAGTGATTCAAGCACTAGGGGCCATAGCCACTCATTAATATTAGGTACTCATACGTAATCTAATTACGTATATTCACGTAATAATTATTTCATTCCAAAAATCCAGTGATAATAATTATTTATCAATCAGCACATTAATGCAGTTCAAGCGACTTCATAATATAACCGGAAATGATCCTGCGCTGAACCGCAGGATTGCTTCTATTTTCTTGAGCGAGTTGGAATTGTTTAGAAAAAACCTGGATGCATATATCAAGGATGGCAATAAAGAGGAGCTGAAATCGATGATATTCAAATTGAGTCCAAGTTTTATCATTTTTGAAAAAGATCTGTTGGTTAAACAATTAGAATCCATTGCTGATATCAACAACCATGAACAACTTGAAGGCATTCAAAAAGAGTTGGATGCGCTGCATGAGGCGTTGGCGCAATTTTTAGCATCCCTTTAGCCCATGCATTCATAACTATACTGGTACGTAGACCATGTATTTTTCTAAGAAAAAATCTCGTGGAAACAAATCATGTATAGAAGTCAGGTGGGGACGAACACCCGATTCTGAAATTTCCTGGTGCAAATCACCTCCCTTTAAACAAATAAGACCGTTTTTAAGTTGCTCACTGTTCCGCTTGTTGCGCAAAAGCGGTCGGCTCCATCTCCAAAGATCGTTCAGCGGCGCAACTGCTCTAGAAACGGCAAAATCAAAGCTCTTTCCGCGAAGATCTTCAATCCGTGAATGCTCTACACTGAGATTGTCCAGGCCTAACTCTTCTTTCACAGCTTCTACCACTTTTAGTTTTTTCCCAATTGAATCCACCAGATGGAACTGAACTTCTGGAAAGAAAATGGACAGTGGAACGCCTGGAAATCCCCCGCCAGTCCCAATATCCACGACCAGTGAACCCGGTTCAAATGAATAGCATGCCGCTATGGCCAAAGAGTGCAAGACGTGGTGTTCGTACATGGAAGCAATATCTTTTCGGGAAATCACATTTATTTTTTGATTCCAGTCGGAGTAAATAGGAAGCAGTTGCTCAAACTGCTTCAACTGACGATCAGAAAAATCAGAAAAATAACCGGTGATCAGCTCCATTGAGCTTTGGGAGTTTTCCATAATGTGGAAACAAATAAAATATAATAAATCATCATCCAAAAATCCCAAAAGGGGAAGAACAGGAAAAGATCTCCTTCGCCAAGCCGTTTCATGGCTCGATAGTAGATAATCCCTTGCAACAGTATTTTAAAAGAAAAAATTCCAATCACCCATTGCCATTTTAACATCAATAATGCCAGCACAAACAAAGGATAAAATAAAAACTGGCTGATCATGTACCAGCCCAACATCCATCGGTGAAATGGCTTATAGTATTTTCCAGTAGAATTATGCCGTTCTTTTTGAGCCAGCCAACTCGACCAGCTCATGGGAGCAGAAGAGAAGGTAAAAGCATCCGGGTCAATGGCCACCCGTGTATTTTCTTTGGTGGAACAGGCATTGATGAACAGGTCGTCATCCCCACCGGGTAAATGATGGTGGGCAGCAAATCCTTTTTGACGCATGAACAACTCGCGCCGGTAGGATAAATTTCTTCCTACCCCCATGTAGGGCTTCCCCCCCAGTGCAAAAGACAGGTACTGAAGGGCGGTATGGAACGCGTCAAACCGAACGAATTTATTTAGGATGCCCTTTGATTGCTTATAACCACCATACCCCAACACAATCTCTACGCCCGGGTCATATGCCTCCTGCATTTTCCGAATCCAATGCTCGGATGATGGAATACAATCCGCATCGGTCATCAGCAGCACTTCGTGTTTAGCCGACTTTATCCCTATCGATAACGGAAATTTCTTTCCTGGAATATGCATGGCCTCTTGTTTGAGCTCAATCACATGCAACTGGCGGTAGGTCCGGTGCAATCCCTCCAATAGAAATTTAGTGTCGTCCTGTGAGTTATCGTTTACCACAATGATCTCATGGGTACTGCGATAGGCCTGCGCAAGCACACCTAGCAGGTTTTTTTCAATTTCATCTGCTTCGTCACGGGCACAAATGATCACACTCACTGGCTGTTCAGCAATATAAGACCGGGAGGGTGGGCGGTAAAATGCAAGTAACCTGAAATAACGGAGATAATAATAGACCTGAAGCAAGACGACAAAACAAAATGCCATGAAAGGCAGCCACACCAGCATGTTCATGGCACCGAAGATACAATATCTTTGCAGCATGAATTACCAGGAGTGCATCGAATACTTATACGAAAAGCTTCCAATGTTCAGCAGGACCGGTGACGCTGCACTCAAGTTGAACCTGGATAACACATGGGCATTGTGTCGATACCTGGATATGCCACAAGAAAAATTTCCTTCGGTGCACATTGCCGGAACCAACGGAAAAGGATCAGTCAGCCATCTTCTGGCCTCTGTTTTTCAGGAAGCAGGTTACACAACGGGACTCTACACCTCCCCTCATCTAAAAGACTTCAGGGAACGCATCAAAGTAAATGGGAAAATGATCCAACCTGAGCAGGTTGTTCATATCGTAAAACGACTGCAACCGATCATTGAAGAAATTGAACCTTCGTTTTTCGAAGTAACCGTTGCAATGGCATTTCATCAGTTTGCCGAAGAAGAGGTGGACATCGCAATCATCGAGACTGGATTGGGTGGTCGGCTGGATAGCACCAACGTAATCACCCCGATTCTTTCCATCATCACCAATATCGGACTTGACCATGTGTCTATTCTGGGGGACACACACGAAAGCATTGCAAGAGAAAAAGCAGGAATTATTAAACCCGGTATCCCGGTCATCATTGGAAGCACCCAGGAAACAACTCGTCCAGTTTTCTTAGCAACTGCACAGCACAATGAATCATCCATACTCTTCGCAGACCAGGTCGTTTCGTCTACCATCACGGAACGATTGCCGGATCGGATTACTGTTGCCCTACTGGGCTCCAATGAAGAACAGTCGCAGGTATTTCAAACACCACTGAGCGGCGCATACCAGCAAGAAAACATCTGTACAGCAGTGGCCGCTTGTAAGCAACTCGTGAGGGACGGATGGAAATTGACCGATACTGCGATGAAAAAAGGGATGCTTCACGTAATCAAGAATACCGGCTTACACGGACGTTGGGAAGTCATTGAAAAAAATCCGTTGATTGTGCTGGATGTAGCACACAACAAAGAAGGAATGGAAAAAGTCGTTGCTCAAATCAATGAATTTTCATTCAAGCATGTATACCTGATCATGGGCACATCCGCAGATAAAGATGTAGATGGAATATTGAAACTACTACCCAAATCGTTTACATATGGATTTACAGAAGCAGCAATACCAAGAGCCATGAAAAAAGAGCAGCTGCTTCAAAAGGCCACTGCTGCAGGACATACAGGAAAAGTTTTTGAAAATGTAAATAAGGCCCTCGATGAATTTAAGCGACTGGCAGAACCGGATGATCTGATCATCGTCTGTGGAAGTATTTTTGTAGTGGGAGAGGTCGACCGCACATGAATTCAAAGCCTCAATTCACCCAAGTGTTCCAATGCATAAAACAGCGCAGTGGCATGCATGCTTTGCAGAATTGATTTTTCTTTTAAGAGCTGCTTTACTTCTTCTAGTGTCATCAAACGAAGTTCAATCTCCTCGTTTTCATCCAGTTCTTGTCCACTGATTTTCACTCCCCCTTGAGCAAGAAACATGTGCATCCAATTCGAGTGGGTAGACGGATTGGCCGAAGTCTTTCCCAGGTATGTATACGAGTCAAATACATACCCTGTTTCTTCTTTTAGTTCCCTGGCAATTGCAGCTTCAAAGGATACATCATCTGCATCTACACAACCACCGGGTATCTCCAACATGGTCAAACCGGCGGCATGGCGGTATTGACGCTCCATGATGAATGATCCTTCCCGGGTGATGGCTACTGCAGTTACCCATTCCGGAAATTCATACACATAATATGGATCAACGATGCGACCATCTGGCTTTTCACAACGGTCTTTTCTAACCGTGAACCAGAGGTCCTTAAAAAGGTATTCAGATTGGATTTGTTTCCAGTTCATGGTTAACGTTTGTGTGCGCGAATCAATGCGCGGCGGAGATAGGGCGCTCGAATGGACTTATCGTAGTGGAAAATCATAAATCCTTTTGAAGGCTCCACTCGAAAACCGTATGAATGTAGCAGATCAGTAAACGCTTGTTCGTCGTCATGTTTGTGATAGGTACACAATGCAAGTCGTAATGGTTGTCTGTGTTGAAGAATATGCTGAAATCCTTTGAGGAGTCGCTGCTCTCCCCCATCAACATCAATTTTCAAGAAATTGATCTCCCTTTCTTTAAAGAACGCATCTCCTGTGCATTGCATGCCTTCATTCGAGTCGGATACCATCCGTTCAATGATTTCTACTTTGTGGCTCCAGGGGGCAAATGTATGTCGCAGTGCTTCCACCCATTGCGGGTCGCACTCAAACAAATAAATTTTTTTAACCTTTTCCACCACCGATAGGGCAAAATTTCCTTCAGCAGCTCCAAAATCTGCCAAAACGGTTTCCCCATCTACCTGAAAGCTTTCACTCAAATACCGGTGTGGACTTTCCACATCCTGCTCCATGCACAAGTCCCGGTATGCTCGTTGAATGCGATCGCAGCTCCAGTTTTTCCGAAAAAAAAGGCGCTTTCCTTCATGGACCACATACTTAAACCCATTGTTATCATCTACCCATACCTCTACCTCTTCTTTTTTATACCCATCAATGAATGAATAAGGGAAGGTATGCACACCCCTTGTTTGCACAAACGGAATGACGCGATTCCACTCTTTATTGTCCTTTAATTCAGGGTGAGTCGTCCAATAGCATACGAGACCTTGTTTTATTTGCTTATGCAGGATCGCTCTGCGAATCGGCTTGGGAACGAAGATTCGATATAATTGTGAAGGAATGGACATGCAATAGGCTCAGTGGCCACGCAAATGTATTGAATGGACGTCAAACCTTAATTACAGTCTTGACCTGTTGGATGATTTCATTTTGTAGACGGATGTAATACACTCCGGCTGGAAGGTGTTGTCCATTATATTGCGTTTCAAACGTTCCGGGGTCCATCACCTGATCGATCAAAATTTTCACAAGTCGACCAGCACCATCCAGCACTTGGATCAAGGTATGCCCTCCTGCTGTTTTGAATTGTACCTTAATTGTAGAGAAGAAAGGATTGGGGTACGGCACCAGCAATTGATCGGGATCTCCTACTGGTGAGAGTACCGAACAGGTTCCGGTTTTCGTCAGGGGTAGATTCTGAAATTGTTTAAGCATGACCGTGTTCAACATTCCCGCATCCACGCATAACCAATTGGAAAGTATGCTTGCATAAACACTTCTGAAATCATATTGATAGGGTACATTATCAGAAACCGTTGCGTTCAGGGGAATATCGGGGTTGTTTCCTGAAATACCCGGCTGTACGCTATCGCCAAAAACAAATAAGGGAGCAGCGGCCCCATGATCGGTACCATTAGAGCCATTGCTCTTGATACGTCGACCAAATTCTGAATATGTCATACCCACTACCCGTTTCTCAATTTCCAAAAAGCGCAAATCATCTTGAAAAGCCTTAATGGCGCTGCTCACATTTCCCAATAGGCGGGCATGGATTCCTCCAGTGGTGTCTCCCGTATTGACTTGATTGGCGTGTGTATCAAATCCTCCGTAACTGACCAGGTAAATTTTTGTTTTAAGTCCCCCTTTAATCAAACGGGCCACAATCTTTAACTGGTCCGCCAGTGTGTTACCCGTGGGGTAAGGCATTTGGGAAGTCACCTTCGAATTGGCCGTTTTAATAACATCTCCATATCGCTGTGTTTGCCGGTATGTTTCCCGCACAAAGGTGAGTTCCTTGCCCGCGTAACTATTGGGGGCAGGGTCGGATTGATTGTTTACAAAGCTATAGAAGGAACTGGGATTGGAAATGCTCATACCCATCGGTTGTGCGGGACCTTGCAGGGTCAGGGAAGTAACAGAACCGATTTGGATGGCAAGGGGATCAGGCATCGTAGTATTGGGATAATTACTGGGAAAGCCCGGGTAGAGTTCATCCAACAATCGTCCCAGCCAACCGGTATTCACTACCTGGTTACTTTCTGAAGCACTCATCCAGATATCCGTTGCCCGAAAGTGAGAGAAATTTGGACGCGGATATCCTACAGATTGCACGATATGCATTTTGCCTTCATTGAAAAGCTGCTGCATGCCGGTCATTGCAGGATGCAACCCTGTATTGGGATGCCGATCGAGCCGAAGGACCTTTTCCTGAGCGATATATACATTGTTTCGTGCATTGTAATACTGTCCAAACTTATCGATGGGAATAACCGTATTCAATCCATCATTGCCACCATTGAGCTGAATCACTACCAACACACGGTCGTTGTCACCAGCCGGCAACAAATAATTATCCAATAACTGATGACCAGAAGCATACGCACGAAATCCCACACCGGACATAAATGAAGGCACCATCAGTCCCGCAGGCAAGTAATTATTTATGAATCGTCTTCTATCCATGTTGCGGGTTTACATGAGTTGATACTCCGGCAGGTTCATTAAGTATTTAACCAAGGACGTGATAGCCGTGGTTACGTGTTTGGTATTGGCTGCATTGCTGGGCGTAGCAACATAGGTTTCCCACGCGTTGGTCCAATAATAATCTTCCGACTGTCCTGCAAGGAGAATATCCCGTTTGAGTTGTGTTTTATGTGCTGGGGTTATTCCAATCCCGAGCAGATGATTAACCAAATCATCGATCAGGAAGTTCGGGTTTTCAGGTCGACTGAATTTACGAACCAGGTTGACGCCATTGACGGCTACCTTGAATCCGTTCATCGTATAGCCCGTTGTGGCCAAAATATCCAGGTACTGGATACGCTTTGGCAATGTATCGGTATTGATCCAATATTCATAAAAACCAGGTTCCTGGTAAAAAGCTTTCCACCCACTCACGTCAGGAGGATCTCCTAAATTTTGTTGCATGTTAGTGAGGTAGGCAACCAATTGATTCCACAAAGGATAATTGATAGCGTAAGCGTCGGCCGACGCAAACTGTACGTCGGTCTCGCGCAACATCCCAATGAGCATGTCAGCGGGACTTTTAATCTGTGCCCCTATATAGGTTGTTTCGTAGAAATGAGAACTTGATAATAACGCTCTGAGCACCGGTTTAACCTCAAAATTATTGTCCCGCATGATTTTTGCAAGGGGGGCAATCACGCTTGCTTCCACCTCAGATGTGATTTCATAATACAAGAACCAGCGGTATAACTTTCTGCATAGAAAAAGGGATGCTTCTTCCACCGAAAACAGCATAGTGATGAGATTATCCAATTCTTGATCACCGGCTGTAGGACCGGTTCTACCAGCTATGATTTTACCCCCATAAAAGGAAGAAAATTCTTTATTTGTTGTATCGTGACGCGTTGAATCAAAGAATGACTCGATTTTTGTAGCATTGTTTCTCCAGCCGGTCAATACACGAGCAGCAGCTTTTACATCCGCCTCTGTAAAGCCTGCACCGGGTCCTTTTCCAATGACAAACAATTCTTGTATTTCTCTTGAATAGTTTTCATCAGGAGCGGTGCGATTATTGTTTTGTCCATTTAAATAAACAAGCATGGCGGGGTCTACACTAACAGAACGGGTCAAGGCTTTGATATTTCCCAAAGCATGCGATCGAAGAAGCTGATGGTGCTTGTATACATATTGGGCATTGCCTACGTCCGCAGATTCGGTTGCAAAATGATTGTGCCAAAACAATGTCATCTTTTCGCGCAGCGTTGCTTCTTGAAAAATCAACCTTCCTACCCACCATTTTTTAAATGAGGCACGTCGAAGAGCTGCTACCGTACCATCATTATTGGGATCGTTGACCCACGTTTGTCCCGCAGCGATCAAGGTATCCGGGCTGGCGGCTGCAGAAGAATTGTACTCTTTTACCGGTGGAGAGGGTTGCGGTGCTGAATCGTCCAACAGTTGATCAAGACAAGCTGAAATCCCTTTTGCCGCAAACGCATCCACCTGCTCTTTGGTTGCACCAAATACCGTTCGCTTGAGCAAATGGCGAGCAGTCGACTGATCCCAGGATCCTTGATATGGTGTTAGAGTAGCTATCACTTAAACATTAAGAATTCTTTCAATTGTACCACACTACGCCAATCGCACCGTCATTTTCAACTCCCAATATGGACGCAGCAGCATTGCTGATGCGAAGCACGAGACCTTCACTTTCTTTGCCCTGAGGAACCGCCCCCAGCACTTTTGCATATATGGTCTTGTCCGTTTTATTGGACGATAATTTGATAACTGTCCCGGGTACTACACCATTCATCAACACATAATACTTTCCATCCTGCCAACCGCTTGAGCTTTTAAAAACTCCAAATGCTGGTTGCTCCATTAGCTGTTCTTTTCCTTGTGCCGCTTGCTGTTGGAAAACATTTAAGAAGTAGCCCGTAGGCGACCGATACGAATATTGTGAACGGGCATCGTTGGTCTTGGCGGGCTGCTGGGGGGTAGCAGCAATTGCAGGGACAACAACTGCAGGGGCTGAAACAGCAGTAGAAGTTGAAACAGCAGAAGCAAGTGAAGAAGAATTGGATACCAAATGCCCCAATACAAGCATTGATCCAACTTTTAGATTATCAGACGATAATTGATTTAATTTCCGCAACTGTCCAATATCCACTCCAAAGTCCGCTGCAATTTTTATGAGTCCTTCCTTTTGTTTTACCTTATATACAACCGGAGTTCCCGATGCCCCCAATGAGGTAAAATTTGCAGCCGTCAATGGAATATTCAACAATTGGGATATGCCAAGGCCCTTCTCCATGGATAGGTCATTGTAAGAAGCAATCTCCTTCGGACTGATGAAATAGACACGTCCAACACTGTACCAATTTTCTTTGGGTGCTACCTTGTGCTGAACATAGACCCCCTTAGCACTTTTCTGAATCTCTAAGGGTGATACTTGTCCAAAACCAAAGTGAGTGGTCAGAATAATTAAACTTAAGAATATTGGTCGCATGTTCTGTTCCTTGAGTACAAATTAACCCATAAATGACAAAAAACACAAATGATAGAGAATGGGGATAGCCCAGATTCTTAAAATTTTAACATAATCAGCTGCGCATCAGGATCCTTGACGACATGGGATAATAATTTTTACATCGGCCCTGGACAATTTTTACCCACCCCAGAGGAAGGTGCGCAAAGGTAACACAGGCCCATCCGTCTTGCTGATCCGCCAGTTCAATTGTTTCTTTTTTCAGGTAGTGAACTGCGGTTGGCAGATCCAGCTCCAACCGCCTAACCCTTTCCCCCAGTTGGAGCGATAGTGCCAGTTCGTGATCCGGAATAAAATCATCCCGCTTGAAACCACCTAGGCTGATCCCGGATCGTTTCAAACGCAACTGCTGCCGAAAGTGTTGTAGGTCGGATAGGTTTTCTTCTGCTTGCAGATAAAGCCGGTCTTGCCATTGAAAAACAACACGACCCTCTTTTTCAGTGACCCAGGGAGATAGGCTCGACTTGTTTTTAATAATGGAGAGGCTGTTAGATGAACCAGTACTCATTTCAACACCCGGCGCAGTTCGTTGAAATGCTGCACAAAAGAAGCCCTCTCCCATGATATGATGAGGGTAGAATCGGTATCCGATGGCGTTGTGCCTTGGAGACGCAGCAACGACAATTTCCCAAGCTGGATCAGGGTGTACATCTATGGATTGAAACTCTCCTGAATCAAGAATAAAATCGACATTCTCCTCGTTCTCGCATTGGGAATACGAACAAGTGGAGTAAATCAAGTACCCCCCTTCTTTAACTATTTTCATGGCACTGGCGAGAATCCGTTGTTGCCGCGCAGAACAAAATCCCGGTAGTTCTGTATTCCACTCTTCGATGGCAGCAGGATCTTTTCTGAAGAGTCCACTCCCACTGCAAGGCGCATCCACCAGGACCAAATCAAAATATGCGCCTAGGCGCTCGAGGGACTGAGGATCATTATTGGAGATGAGTAGTTTTTCTGTCCCCCACCTCACTGCATTTTCTGCTAATGCGGGAATACGCGACTGAATGATTTCGTTGGCAAGCACATACCGCAACTGAGGCAGGGTCGAGAGCAAGGTTGCTTTCCCCCCTGGGGACGCACACAGATCTAGGGCTATTGCACCACGGGTTGTTCCCAAAACAGTTTGTGCAGCATGATGGATGAACATGCTGGAAGCTTCTTGCACATAATACGCTCCGGCATGAAACATGGGATCAAGTGTAAACGATGGTCGCTCATTCAAATAATATCCATGTGGACACCAATCCACAACTGCCGTTTGGCGACTGGATAGTTCAGGCAAATCTGCACAATTTTTGACTTTTAGGGGATGAATGCGGATACTGATGGGAGCGGGATGGGCATGAGCCCCCAAAAAAGCTTCGCGGTCCATGCCCGGACAGGCCGCTAATGAATCCAAAAATGATTCTGGGAGCACAAGTATTAAATGCTTCTTATCTCAGCAAGCAACTCCTGCAACGCTTTTTTGGCATCGCCGAACAACATGGATGTTTTGGGCTGGAAAAATAACTGGTTCTCTATGCCAGCATAGCCCGGTTTCATGCTTCGCTTGTTTACAATCACGTGTTTGGCATCTTCCACCTCTAGAATGGGCATGCCATAAATGGGAGAAGCAGGATCGGACTTTGCTGCGGGATTGACCACATCATTGGCGCCCAATATCAGGACCACATCGGTATTTTTGAATTCCTCATTGGCTTGCTCCATCTCCAAAAGCTTATCATAGCTGACATCGGCTTCAGCAAGCAATACATTCATATGACCGGGCATTCTTCCCGCTACGGGATGAATGGCATATTTTACCTCGACACCTTTGGCCTCCAATGTCTTTTCCAGTTCATGGCAAACGTGTTGCGCCTGTGCCACGGCTAAACCATAACCAGGAACAATCATTACTTTACTGGCGTAACTCATCACAACTGCTGCATCGCTCAACGATACTTCTTTATAGGTTCCACCAAATGAAGCACTTGAACCTGCAGTAGCTCCCGCTCCAAACGATCCAATCAATACATTTTTGAGTGAACGATTCATGGCATTGCACATGAGAATCGTCAACAGGGTTCCGGCGGCACCGACCAAAATTCCACCCGTCAGCATGACCTTGTTTTCGTACAAGAAACCTCCGCACGCTGCAGCAACACCTGTGAATGAATTCAACAACGAGATCACTACAGGCATATCGGCTCCACCAATGGGGAGGACAAAGAAAACACCATAGAGAATGGATAGTGCAACCACGCCATAAAACAACAGCGTCATGTTTTCAGGTATTGCCGCAACAAGATAGGTAGCGATACCCAGGATGAAAAAGAGCAGCGCCAGGTTGAAAATGTGTTGACCTCCAAATGAAAAATCCTTGATCTTTCCATTCAATTTGCCCCATGCAATCATACTACCGGCAAATGAAATCGAACCAATGATGAGTCCCAGCAAAATGATCAGCAATGTACCAGGATCTTTTTCCTGAAGATGCCCGAATTCAATCACTGAAATCAATGCAGCACATGCCCCACCCATTCCATTGAACAGGCTGACCATTTCAGGCATTGCCGTCATTTGAACACGCTTTGCCATTGAGGTTCCGGCTACACTGCCTATGGCCAACGCTGCGAATATCCACAGGTAGTTTCCAAGTGGATTACCGTTTTTATCTGTGTACAGAAATATAGTTGCGAATATTGCAGCCGTCATACCAGCTGCTGCCACCAGATTGCCTTTCCGTGCACTGGCGGGATTGGAAAGCATTTTGAGTCCCACAATGAATGTAACGGAACCGAACAAATAGGCGAGCACAAGTAGATTCATTTCCATGCGATCCCTTTTGGGTGTTTATTTTTTCTTTTTAAACATTTCCAGCATGCGGTCCGTCACGACAAACCCTCCTACCACATTGAGTGTTCCAAGAAGTACTGCTAAGAATCCCAACACCAATGCCGGGATGTTGCTTTCTTCTGCCTGGCCCATCACGATGATGGCACCAATGATGACGACGCCGTGAATCGCATTGGCACCGCTCATGAGCGGAGTGTGCAAAACGCTGGGCACCCTACCAATCACTTCAATTCCTACAAAAATCATCAGGACAACGATGTAGATCATTTCCTGGTGAGCGGCTATCCAATTGAGTGGTTCCATCTGGATAAAATTTATTGATTAAGCTTTTGCGCGTGAACCGATGACCAGCTCATCCTGAGAATCGGTAATCAATTGTCCTTCTTTACTGGTAATGAGTTGTAAAAAATTCAAAATGTTTTTACCGTATAATTTGCTGGCATCGGATGGTAACGTTGCCGGAAGATTGCTATCGCCCACAATCCTGACACCAAATACTTCCACTACTTCACGGTCTTTGGTGAATGGGGTGTTACCGCCGGTAGAGGCAGCCAGGTCGACCACCACACTTCCTTTTCGCATGGCCTTGAGCATTTCTTCCGTCACCAGTATAGGTGCCTTTTTCCCAGGGATCTGCGCCGTAGTAATGACGATGTCTGCTTTTGCTATACTCTCTGCAATCTTTTGCTGCTGGTTACGCTTGTATTCGTCGGATTGTTCAACCGCATATCCCCCAGCAGATGATGCATCTGCTGCACCAGGAATTTCAATGAATTTCGCACCCAAACTTTGTACTTCCTCTTTCACAGCAGGTCGCGTATCGAAGACCTCTACCACTGAACCCAACCGTTTTGCCGTAGCGATGCCTTGAAGTCCAGCCACTCCTGCTCCAAGAATCAACACTTTGGCTGGAGCAATGCTGCCCGCTGCAGTCATGAACATGGGAAAATACCTGCCATAGTGATTAGCAGCAACCAACACGGCTTTGTATCCGGCTATATTGGCCTGGCTGGACAAAATATCCATGCTCTGCGCACGGGTGGTTCTGGGAAGCAGGTCCATGCTGTAGACCACCACCCCCTGACTGCACCACTGCTGGATGCGTTCGGTTTGAAAGCGAGCTTGATACATGCCAATCAAGACCATTTCTTTTCTCAATGAAATAGAGGGAGCATGGATAGAAAGAACAACATCGGCGTGTTTTGCTATCTCTTCAGCAGATTTAATTTCTGCACCAACCGATGCATAATCATCGTCAGAGCAATATGCTGATTCACCCGCTCCTTTTTCAATCCAAACCGTGATATTCTTTTTCGTGAGTTGCGCGGCACCTTCTGCAATCAGGGAAACCCGGGTTTCAGGAAAAGATTCTTTTAAAACACCAACGATCATGTGTTTTGTTTGAGGCCACAAATCTAATCAAAATCCCTATCCGAAAGGTCGCTGAATCTTAGAAACGAATGGCAAAACACTGCTTTTCCTTGAAATCTTTTCGGAAAAAAACTATACCCATGAAAAAAAGGTCGACAAAACAGGTTGCCCGTTCATTTTTTTTCAAATCTTCCCAAGCCTTTTCCATTTCTGCACTCCAGTGGATGTCGTCTACCACCAAAATATCTTCTTCGTTTATATAGCGGACAATTGTGTGGAAATATTCCATAGTGGGTTGATATTGATGATTTCCATCCATGAAGATCAGCTTTGATCCGTGCATCGACGATAAAGCGCGTTCGAGGTGTTCCGAGAAATCACCGGTTAGCACGGTTACCTGATCATATCCTTCTTTCTGCAAACGTTCTGCGGTGAACGCTGCTAATGCAGGTGCACCTTCGATAGAGGTGACACCGTTTTTTGGCTGGGCGGCCGACAAATACCGTGTGGTTATGCCAAGAGAAGTCCCCAATTCCAACACACCATCTATGGTATAGTAACGAATCATGCGATACAGGAGCTGTGCGTATTGAGGAGACTTGAGGGCTGTGCGAGCAATACTGGAAACAGAGCGTACCGAAGAAGTGGAGATGCGTGAGCCTGCCCCCCGGTCTTCGATGGGAAGGGTCGTGCTGTGATCCTGCAAAAAATGCGAACGTACTGCTTCGATTGTGTTGAAACGGGGATCACGCGATGGTTGCATGAGCACGTTACGGACAAATTCATATACAAACGGAGAATGAACTCCATGCCCCTTTCCACTGGAGGCAGTTATCCAATGCATCAAATAGCGATATGCCAAGGTAAAGGTGGAATACATGGACACCGCTTAGTTTAAATCCGCTTCCATGTTTCAAAAGTAAACGCATGTGCATGTCGCTCATCAGCAGGAACAGACCTTGTTGCATCACAGCTAAAAACACGTTGATCAATGTCGGGAAAAAAAGTATCGGCATGAGGAAATACACCATGCACACGGGTCATGTAAATGCAATCGGCCCGGTCAAGAACATCGGCATATATCTGTCCACCGCCAATGACAAACACTTCTTTGCAATCGGTATCTGCTGCAACGCTCAAAGCGTGTTCCATATTGCTGGCCAAATGAACCCCCGGATGCATTTCCAGTGTAGTGGAAATGACAATGTTGGTTCTGCCGGGGAGCGGCTTTGACCCCATGGATTCAAATGTTTTTCGTCCCATGACGACCGGCATTCCCCAGGTCAGGTTCTTGAAGAACCGCATGTCCTGTGGCAGTTTCCAAAGCAGGTCATTGTTGGCCCCAATGGCATTGTCTTCGCCAGCTGCTACCACAATCGAAATGATCATATGCGAATCTAAAGAAATTAAACCGCAACAGGAGCCTTGATCGCCGGGTGCGACTGGTATCCTTCCAATACAAAATCTTCAAAGGTGAATGAAAAGATATCCCTTACTTCCGGGTTGATCTTCATCGTAGGAAGCGGAAACGGTTCACGGGAAAGCTGAAGGGCAGCCTGCTCAAAATGATTGGTGTACAAATGAACATCTCCAAACGTATGCACAAAATCTCCGACGCCGAGATCACATACCTGAGCCACCATCATGGTCAGCAGTGCATACGAAGCAATATTGAAGGGTACCCCCAGAAAGACATCGGCTGATCGCTGATAGAGCTGGCAAGAAAGTTTTTTATCGGCAACATAAAACTGAAACAAGGTATGACAGGGCATCAAGGCCATTTTGGATAGATCGGCAACATTCCAGGCACTGACGATAAGTCGCCGGCTATCCGGATTGGATTTGATTTGTGCAATCAGATCGGTGATCTGATCATGGGTGGAGCCATCGGCGCCCGACCATAAACGCCATTGTTTTCCATAGACCGGGCCCAACTCCCCTTCTTCATTGGCCCACTCATTCCAAATGCTGACACCATTCTCCTTGAGATAGGCAACATTCGTTGATCCTTTTAAGAACCAGAGTAACTCATGGATAATGCTTTTCAAGTGCAGCTTCTTGGTGGTCACCATTGGAAATCCCTTTGCCAGATCAAACCGCATCTGATAGCCAAACACACTGCGTGTACCGGTACCGGTGCGATCATTTTTATCGGTACCCTTTTCTATGATGTGCTTCAGTAAATCCAAATATGCCTGCATGGTCTTATTTGATCAGTTCATGAATGATGGTTCCCACATTTCCGCTTGGTGCCTGGATTCTCAGTAAAGCCGCAACGGTAGGTGCAATGTCACTCATGTACACCTTTCTGTACCCTGCACCTTGCTTGACCCCCCAGCCCATCCATAACAAGGGAATATGGCTATCGTACGGATACATGGATCCGTGGGTCGTTCCAGCAGGATTGCTGCTGTAGATGTACCCCGGACGATAAACGACTTGTATGTCCCCTGCTAGTTCTCTGTTGTACCCTTTCTGAAACATTTCTTTGTATTCGGCTGGTAAGTTCACCATTGCAATGGAGGCATTGTCAAAGGCCAATAGCACATCGGGTTCTTCATTCAACCGTTCTATAAAATAGTGTTTGACCGCCTCCCGGGGAGCCTTCATAGAATCCAAATAATGATGATTGAGATAAACCTGATGATTGGCCGTGGCTTCAACCAACCGGGAGAGTCCAAATTTCTTCAGCGTTGCCATCTCTGCATTTTTATTGGAACGCATGGCTTTGGCGGGAAGGTTGTGCGACTGCATAAATGCCGGAACATGCGCTACGCCATGATCTGCTGTCAGGAAAAAAAGATAGTTGCCCTTGCCCACTTTTTTATCGAGATAGGAAAAGAAAGCTGCAAGCTCACGATCCAGCTTAATGTATACATCTTCAATTTCAACGGAATTGGGACCTACTGCATGCCCGATGTAATCCGGAGTGGACAAGCTGATGGCCAATAAATCGGTGATGCTGTCGGCACCCAGTTGTTCTCCTTCTATGGCTGCAATTGAAAAAGCCATGGTCAAGGTATTGCCCCAGGGAGTAGAAGCAATGGCTCCATATGTTTTCCCTTTATTGGCTGAAAAATCACGAGGAAAGGGATTCTTCACGTAACTCGGATTCAGTTGATCACTTTGTGTATAGGATCCAAAAGGATAGGACAATGCCCATGGCAACCCGTACAACGAATCCACTACTTTGCGTGCATTGAAATAAGCCGCCCATTCGGGTAATGATTTCATGTACCAGGAGCTGCTGATGAAATTGCCAGAGCTGGTCTCATACCAATAAGCCGCATCACCGGATCGGCCCACCGGAAGAATGCTGCCCCGGTCTTTGAGGGCAACGCCTACAATTTTAGACCTGAAATTGGTTGCAAGTTCGAGCTCATCAGAAATCGTGGTGGACTGAAGATTGCGTGGCGACATGGGGCCAAAATTTCCCTTCCCTCCTATCACGCTCACCGAGTCGTCTTCCACACAATACATGGATCGTTTCAATGACCGATCGTACCATTCATTTCCCATGATACCATTGAATGCAGGAACTGAGCCGGTATACACACAGGCATGTCCAATTGCTGTCACGGTTTGTACAAAAGGGATGTGCGCATCTTCATTGGTAAACCCTTCCCTCAAGATCCGCTTAAATCCACCTTCCCCGTACCGATGCTGATACCGGTAGATGAAATCCCATCGCATTTGATCGACCATCATTCCTACCACCAACTTGGGCGATTTGACGGAAGTTTTACTGGGCTGCGCAGTCAATCCGTACACACTCATCATCCATGCAATAACAACTATTCCTCTCTTCATAGACGGGGATTTAGATGTGCAAATTTAGTGGGAAGTAGCGGGTTTCAGGGCGGGATTTTATGAACAGTCCTGCGGGACAAATAAGCCAAAAAACTATCTTTGCAGCTGAACCACACAACCTGTTTACAATGGCTGACATTTTCGAACGTCTGATTAAGAATTACGGTCCCCTCGGTCAACACCGCGAGCGGGCCCACGGCTACTTTGCTTTCCCAAAACTCGAAGGGGAAATAGGAAGCAGAATGCTGTTCCGCGGAAAAGAAAAGATTGTGTGGAGTTTGAACAACTACCTGGGACTGGCCAACCACCCTGAAGTGAGAAAAAGCGACGCAGATGCTTCCCGGGAATTCGGTCTCGCCTATCCAATGGGGGCGCGCATGATGAGTGGAAATTCCAACTTCCATGAACAACTGGAACGAGAACTGGCGGCATTTGAAGGAAAAGAAGATGCCATTTTACTCAATTTTGGCTACCAGGGCATCATGAGCCTGATCGATGCTTTATGCAACCGGCACGATGTCATTGTATACGACGCTGAAAGCCATGCCTGCATCATTGATGGACTGCGTCTGCACCAGGGTCATCGTTTTGTATTCAAGCACAACGATATTGCCGACTGCGAGAAACAATTGCAGCGCGCCACAGCCTTGATTGAAAAACAATCTTCAGGCGGCATTCTGCTGATCACTGAGGGCGTATTTGGAATGGCCGGAGACCAAGGCAAACTGAAGGAACTTGCAGCCCTTCGACCAACCTACCAGTTTCGGATGCTGGTTGATGACGCGCACGGGTTTGGAACCTTAGGCAAAACAGGTGCCGGAGCGGGTGAAGAACAGGGTGTGCAGGATGAAATTGATCTCTATTTTTCCACGTTTGCAAAATCCATGGCCTCAATAGGTGCCTTCATCGCAGGACCCAAACAGATCATCGATTATATCCGGTACAACATCCGAAGTCAGATATTTGCAAAGTCCCTCCCCATGACACTGGTCATTGGCAACCTCAAGCGACTGGAACTGTTGAGAACACAACCCGAAATCAAAGACAAATTGTGGTCCAATGCCCTGAAACTGCAACGGGGTTTAAAAGAAAAGGGCTTTGATATTGGAAAAACAGACTCAGTGGTGACACCCGTCTACATGAAGGGAGGGGTTGAAGAAGCAACTTCCATGGTGACCGACCTGCGCGAGAATTACAACATTTTCTGTTCAATCGTTGTTTATCCAGTTATACCGAAAGGACACATCATTTACCGACTGATCCCGACAGCCGTTCACACCGACGAAGACATAGCGCTAACACTGAAAGCGTTTGAGGAAACAAAGAAGAAATTGGATGAGGGTGCCTACAAGAGTGAGTTCATTCCCCAAATGGCTGAGTAGGTATAAAAAAAAGGGCCCGGATAGAAATCCAGCCCGTTTAAATCCAATATCCTATGAAAAACCGCAGTAATAACGTGTATCTACGTAGTTCTATTGCGTAGGTTTTGATATTTTTTTAACATTTCCCTTTATGAAAAGAGTTGTCGTAGCGATTACAGGGGCAAGTGGGTCGATTTACGCACAACGACTCATCACTAAACTACTGAAGATCAACGATCAGTGGAGCAACCTGGCACTGGTACTCTCCGACAACGCCCATCAGGTGTGGACGGAAGAGATTGGGCCCGTCAATTTTAATGATTGGGGAATTCCCATTTTTGATAAACGCGATTTCAACGCTCCGTTTGCATCCGGTTCGGGAAAATACGATACCATGGTCATCATCCCCTGTTCAATGGGAACATTGGCACGGGTGGCTACCGGCGTGTCCAACGACCTGATCACACGGGCAGCCGATGTGATATTGAAAGAAAGAAGAAAACTGATTTGTGTAGTCAGGGAGGCCCCTTATAACCTGGTCCACATCAAGAACATGGAAACATTGACCTTAGCGGGCGGGGTAATTTGCCCTGCTACACCCTCGTTTTACAGCAAACCGACATCGATTGAACAGGTAGTGGATACGGTAGTAGACCGTGTTCTGGACTTGGCAGGATTTGATGTTGCATCCTTTCGGTGGGGATCCAACGCTTAACGCAGATCAATTACTTCCACTCCCGGATATTTTTTTGAATTGAAGACAAAACTGTCGTCGGGTATAACCGAACTAGTAGAAATGGTGTTGATCGCGTAAAAATACCGGTTCCCATTTTTTTCAAATACACGGGTGGACATGATCACCTTTGTCGATTTATCCACTTCCAAAATCACTTTAAAGAATGGCTTCGTTTTATCAATGGGAGTCAGTTCCACAACCTGATAGGTTTTTCCCGCACGCTTCACTTCAGGGTTCAATACAAATAAAAAATCCTTGTCGTAGAAATTGGTAAACAACTTCTGTGGAGTGATTGAGCCACTGCTGTTGTCGAGTTCGGTGATTTGAACCTCTTTCGCTCCTACGTCGTAGGTCCAAATCGTTGTTCCATCACAAAAAATTTCCTGACCGGTGATCGAAACCTTGTACTTCACTCCTTTCATCAAGACATTTCCGGTCTTGGTACCCTGCACTTTTCCGGCAGCATTTTCAATCTTCAGCGTGAAAGCTGCCTTTACACTTTTGAACGTTTTGAATTTTATGCTCACGGCATCCAGGACTTTCTTTGCTTCGGGATCACTTTTCCCCATTCCTTTTGGAGCCTGTGCACCGACAGTTCCCACAAACAAGAGTTGGATGAGGATACAATAAACCGCTGGAAAGATGGTGCTACGTTTCATGGGCGAAATGGTCTGCAAAGAAAGGACTATTCCATTGATTTTAGAAACTGATCCAATTCGTATTCGGTTTTAAACAATACCTCCCTCACCTTGCTTCCCTTGCTGGGTCCCACAATTCCAGCTGCTTCGAGTTGATCCATGAGTCGGCCAGCCCGATTATAGCCCAATTTGAGACGCCTCTGAATCAGCGAAGTAGACCCCATTTGCGTTTGAACAATCAACTGGGCTGCATCATTGAACAGAGGATCCTTGCTCAAGAGATCAATCTCCCGGTCCTCCATATCTTTCTCATCGATCACCTCTGGCAATTCAAAAGCAGAACTATACCCTTGTTGAGCACCCACAAACTCACCAACATGCTCTACTTCTGGGGTATCGACAAATACACACTGTACCCGTGTAATCTCTCCCTGATAGGAAACCAGCATGTCCCCACGACCAATCAATTGTTCAGCACCGCCAATATCCAAGATGGTTCGACTGTCCACTTTAGAAGAAACCTTAAATGCTATCCGAGCAGGAAAGTTTGCTTTGATGGTACCGGTAATGATGTTGACGGAAGGGCGCTGGGTGGCGACAATCAAATGAATGCCAATTGCTCTGGCCAGCTGTGCCAAGCGCGCAATGGGCGTTTCAATTTCCTTTCCGGCGGTCATGATCAAATCAGCAAACTCATCAATGACCAAAACAATAAAGGGCAAAAATTTATGCCCCTTTTGAGGATTGAGTTTGCGGGCGACAAACTTTTCATTGTATTCCCGGATATTTCTGCAACTGGCATCCTTCAGCAAATCATACCGCTCATCCATTTCGATGCACAGTGCATTGAGTGTGTTCACCACTTTGCGCGTATCCGTGATGATGGCATCGTCCTCCCCGGGCAATTTTGCCAAAAAATGTTTTTCAATGATACGGTATAAACTGAGCTCTACCTTTTTAGGGTCGACGAGTACAAACTTCAATTGCGAGGGATGCTTCTTATACAACAAAGAAACAAGAATGGCATTCAATCCGACCGATTTGCCCTGTCCGGTTGCACCCGCCATCAGCAAGTGAGGCATGGTAGCCAAATCGACTATGAAATTTTCATTGTCAATTTTCTTCCCCAATGCAATCGGCAATGCATAATCGTTTTTCTGAAACTTATCCGATGCCAGCAATGAACGCATCCCCACTACACTCTTTTTTACATTGGGAACTTCAATGCCAATGGTTCCCTTTCCGGGAATAGGTGCAATAATTCGAATACCCAATGCAGAAAGGCTGAGGGCAATATCATCTTCCAGATTCTTGATCCGGGAAATGCGAACCCCTGCTGCAGGAACTATTTCATAGAGCGTGACGGTTGGACCAATCGTTGCAAATACCTTCTGAATATCGATGTCGTAATTCTTCAGGGTGTTGATGATCTGATTCTTATTCGCTTCCAACTCAGCCTGATCCATTACAATTTTTTCTCCGGAATGCTGAGCCAGTAAATCCAGGGGAGGATATTTGTACCCTTTTAAATCGGCAATTGGATCATAATGCGGAGAAGCAAATACAGAAGCTTTGGTTGGAGCCACGCCTTCTTCCTTTGCAACCGGTTTGATTTCCAATGCTAGATCCTCCTGCGGAACAATCACTTTTACAGGTTCAGGGGGTGGAGGAGCTTCCACTCTAGGCTGAACAGGCTCCGGCACTGGATCAGGTGCAGGAGCAGGAGCAGGAGGAGCAGGAGCAGCAGGAGCAGCAACCACCGTTTCTTTTAAGCTGTTCCCTGAAGTGAGATCAACCCGTGGCTGTACTTCTTCAGGAACAATTTCAACCGTTTCAGTATCTGCTTGATTAGGCATGAGCGCGTCAGCAGCCTTCTTCTCGAAGGGCCATTTCAGCACAGGATTGAATCTCCAAATTGCATAGGAGCTGAGCGAAAAAATAATGACCGCAAGAGTGCCGGACCAACCCATTACGCCGATCATCCATTGTGAAATGAAATCACCAAATGCTCCTCCCCAATGAAACGGAGAACGGGGAAAAAAGAAAGACGTACTGACACTGATGACCAGTAATCCCAACAACAGATACCGAACATTGCGAACAACAGAAAATACTGTCCGGCCCATCAAAACGTTAATGCCCACTACGAAGAAAAGCGAGCAAAACAAATACGACGCAATTCCAAAACCGTATTCAAAAAAAACAAATGCAATATAGGCGCCTAAACTACCCAGCTGGTTACTGATTTCAAGATCATTAGGCATCAATACCCCGATGCCTATATTTCTGATTTTATCTTGGTCTTCGGTCCACGTAAATAAGTAAGAAGAGAATGCGATAAAGAGAAAAAGCGCGATAAACAGAAGGGTCAGACCCAGGATCTTATGGGTTCGTTCATCACGAATGAGGGACCTGACTTCAACAGATTCCTCTTTGTCTTCCATCAATACCTCCTCATCAATCTGATGCTTGGAAGGTTTCAATCGGTTGGCCATGGACAATGTAAGTCGACAGTACGCTGCCGTTTCCCAAATGTAAAGATTATTGCCGTGATTCCGGCTGTTCGCCTTCTTTTTCAGATGGCACACCAAAGAACAACGCAATCCATCCGATAATGAACAAGACTCCTCCAAGCGGTGTAATTAGGTTAAAAAAAGTTGGGAACGAGAACCCGATGACTTTCCCAATTGCAATCGCATAAAGTGAGCCCGAAAAACAAATCAATCCGGCAAGAAAAAAATAAAGTGCCCAACGAGTGGATGGAGTTTGATATCGCTTATAGATCAACGATGCGATGATCATCCCCACTGCATGAACCATATGGTACAGTACCGCCGTGTGATAGGCTTGCATGGACGACTCATCAAGCAGGGTCTTCAAGGAATGTGCACCAAATGCCCCCAATAAAACAGAAAACGCCATCAACAATGAACCTATGCGCAAAAATCTTTTGTGCATTACAAACAATTTAAAAGTTCCTGAAGATTACGCGCAGGCGAAATGATGTGTGCTGCACGTTCATAACATGAAATTCTTTGTTGGAGCTTATCTAAAACAAATTGCTTCAGTTCGGACGAATGCACGCCAGCTAGAACCGGCCTATGCGACCGTTCATGTTCCAATCGCTCAACCAGAACTTCAACTGGAGGATTCAGCCAGATGGTCCTGCCCTGCTCATTCATGTACTCCACATTATCATAAAAACAAGGTGTGCCCCCTCCACACGAAATCACACCTGCATATGGGGTAGGTTGATTGCCTTTGACACTCATTTGCTTCAACTCTTCTGTGCAGGCGTGGAGGGCTTGCAGTTCGAACTCCCGAAATGTGCCTTCCCCTTTTTCTTTAAATATTGCTGCGATGGAGCTCGCCTGTTGCGATTCAATTCGTGCATCCAAATCAACAAACGTTATGCCCAATGTTTCGGCCAACTGCTTCCCCAAGAAGGACTTACCGGATCCCATGAATCCCCAGAGATAAATGATGATCGGCGGAGCAGGCATCAGGCAAAAGCATTGAATCCGGTAATGTCCATTCCGGTGATCAACAAATGGATGTCGTGAGTTCCTTCGTAGGTGATGACACTTTCCAGGTTCATCATGTGGCGCATTACAGCATACTCATCGGTGATCCCCATGCCACCCAGGATCTGGCGAGCATCTCGACAAATATCCTGTGCAATGGAACATGAATTGCGTTTGGCCATGCTGACTTGTGCAGGAGTTGCTTTACCCGCATCCATCAATACAGAGAGCCGCCAATTCAATAACTGTGCCTTGGTAATTTCAGTTAGCATTTCAGCTAGTTTTTTTTGTTGCAACTGAAATGCTCCAATGGGCTTTCCAAATTGAGATCGCTCTTTGGCGTAGCGCAACGCCGTATCGTAGCAATCCATGGCAAGTCCAAGCGCTCCCCACGCAATGCCAAGGCGCGCTTTGGTCAAACAGGACAGAGGACCTTTCAGTCCCTTCACGCCCGGCAATATATTTTCCTTTGGAATTTTTACATCTTCAAAAACCAACTCTCCGGTTGCAGAGGCGCGAAGGCTCCACTTCCCGTGAATTTCAGGAGCTGAAAAACCCGTCATGTGCTTTTCAACAAGTACACCAACAATCTCCTGATCGTCGTTCTTTGCCCACACCACGGCCACATCGGCAAATGGTGCATTGCTGATCCACATCTTGCTTCCATTGAGCAGGTAATGGTCTCCTTTATCGGAAATGCGGGTGAGCATTCCTGCAGGATTGCTGCCGTGATCGGCTTCGGTCAATCCAAAACAACCCAACCATTCCCCACTGGCCAGTTTGGGCAGATAGCGATTGCGTTGTTCTTCACTTCCATACTTATAAATAGGGTACATCACCAGTGACCCTTGTACACTGGCCGTGGAGCGTACACCACTGTCTCCACGCTCGAGTTCTTGCATCATCAGTCCATAACTGATGTGATCGAGTCCACCCCCTCCGTATTGAACCGGAATGGTGGGACCAAAGCAACCGAGTGCGCCCATCTCCTTCACAATCTGTCGCGGAAATGCTGCTTGCTGCGCCGCATCCTCAATGATGGGAGAAATCGACTGCTTCACATAATCACGCACTGCCTTGCGGATCATCAAGTGCTCTTCCGTCAATAGTTCGTCCAGAGCAAAGTAATCGGGAGATTCAAAAAGGTCTTGCCGCGACATACATTCTAGTTTCTGCAAAGCTACATGGAAGCGGCTTAAGTTAATATTGCGGGCTTGGAAACTATGGCTATTTTTGCGAAAATTGGTCCTTATGACCCAGGTAATCGATCACATCTCCATCTTGGAAAAATTCCTAGCCCTGCGCCAGGAAGGCGACCAGTTGGCATTGCATCAGTACCTGGATGATCAAAACATCAGCGACGTTGCCCACCTGATCGAAGAACATGAAACCCTGGCAACCGAAATCATCGGTGTCCTCTCCGTTCACCGTGCCGCCAGCGCCTTTAAGATTCTTGAACTCGGAACCCAAAAGACAATCATTCAGGAATTACAGCCCCTGAAAACAGCTGCCTTGCTCAATGAATTGCCGGCAGACGACCGTACCTCATTTTTGGAAGAACTGCCGACCAAAGTGGTGCGGGAATTGATCAAATTGCTCAACCCGGAAGAACGAAAAGTCACCCTCTCGTTGTTGGGGTATCCGGAAGACAGTGTAGGGCGACTGATGACGCCCGACTACATAGCAGTTCAAGCCGATTGGACCATCGCTGAAGTACTGGAATACATCCGGGAGGTGGGAAAAGATTCTGAAACCATCGATGTGATCTATGTGATCAACGACCAGGGTCAATTGATTGACGACGTTCGAATCCGGGAGTTTTTGCTATCGCCTCCTGAACGCTTGGTAAGCGAGCTCACCGATGGCCGCTATATTGAACTTAACGTTTACGATGACCAGGAAAAAGCCAACCAGGTATTCAGAATGAATAACCGGGTGGCGCTTCCGGTAGTAGACAACAATACTATCTTGCTGGGAATTGTTACCATCGACGACATACTTTGGGTAGCCAACGAAGAGTTCAGTGAAGACATGCAGAAAATGGGAGGTACAGAAGCACTCGAAGAACCCTATCTGGAAATTTCCATCTTCAAACTTTTTAAAAAACGCGTCGGCTGGCTGATCGTACTCTTCTTGGGAGAAATGCTGACGGCTACTGCAATGGCCAATTATGAACTCGCTTTGGATAAGGCGCTGGTACTCTCTTTGTTCATCCCGCTGATCATTTCCAGTGGAGGAAACACCGGATCCCAGGCATCTTCGTTGATCATACAAGCTCTTACCGTGGGCGAAGTCACCCTCACCGATTGGTGGAATGTGATGCGCCGAGAATTAATATCAGGATTATTGCTGGGTGCTGTACTGGGACTCATTGGATTCTTGCGCGTTGTGCTCTGGTCACAAATTTTCCCCGAAGTATACGGCGCACATTATTTTTTAATCGCAACCGTAGTGGGCGTCTCCCTCATTGGAGTGGTCATGTTCGGAACACTTTCCGGATCCATGTTACCCATTGCATTAAAAAAATTAGGAGCAGACCCAGCTGTTTCCTCAGCACCGTTTGTCGCCACCCTGGTGGATGTAACCGGAGTGATCATCTATTTCAATTGCGCTTACCTGTTCCTGAAAGGAACCATGCTCTGATTAAATTGCCTGATGATTGAATGGCTGCAACACCATTTCACTGACCACCCCACTGGCCGGTTGCTGACACAAGAACCAGATTGAGCGTGCCGCTTCCTCTTCCCGAATCATTTTTTCTTTCTGCACTTTCAAATCAATGGTATCCCAGAAAGGAGAGTCTACTCCTCCTAAAAAAAGATTGGTGATGCGGATCTCTGTGCGCTTCAGTTCTTCCCGCAAACTCTGCATCATGCCTACAATACCATACTTGCTGGCGGAGTATGCAGCTGCACCGGCCATGGGTACTTTTCCCAATACTCCCGGAACATTGATAATGAGTCCCTTTTTGACCTCTTTCATGGCGGGGATGAATGCCCGGACGAACAAAAAGGTTCCAAAGAGGTTGGTCGATAAAGAACGATGAAATTCTTCTGCAGATAACAGCTCAAAGGGCTTGATGATGCCTATCCCTGCTAAATTGACCAGGATGTCAGGCGTTCCCAATTCTGCAGCGACGGCCTGCTGCAAGGCCGCTACATCGGATTCCAAACTGAGATCCACAGCCAGCGATTGTGAAGGAGGTATCCCCAACGATTGCACCAATGCCTCTAGCTTTTGCGCATTGCGCCCCGTGATGAATACATGAGCACCTCCCTGGAGCAACAGCTTGACCAGTTGTTGACCAATTCCGCCGGTAGCACCGGCCACCACCACCTTTTTACCACTTAATTTTTCCATGGATCCTGTTTAGAAATGAAAACATTTGGAATTGAATTTTGTTGAACTACACGTGAATTCCGCTTCACTCATATTTCCCCACCAGCTTTTCCACGAACACCCTGTGCTGGAAAAAAAACGCCCGGTCTACTTGATTGAAGAAGCACTATTTTTCACTCAATACGCATTTCACAAACAAAAAATTTTACTGCACAGGGCATCGATGAAGCGATACGAGCATGCGTTGGTCGATCAAGGCTATACGGTCTACTACATTGCGTCTATCGAACACCGCGCATCTGTTCAACTCCTCATTGCTGAGCTCGCAAAACAAGGCATCCAAACACTTCATGTATCCGATCCATGTGATTACCTGCTGGAAAAAAGAATACGAACATCCACTCGTTCAAACAATATCGACGTGCAGTGGTACAACGGTCCTGATTTCATCACTCCACCCGAATGGATCGATGAGTGGTCCAAGGACCGCACCCATTTCCACCAAACCGACTTTTACATCCTTCAACGAAAGCGATTGAACATACTGATGGATCAGCACCAGCGACCCGTTGGGGGAAAGTGGACCTTCGATGCCGATAATCGAAAAAAAGTCCCCAAAGGATTCCTTCCCCCCTCTCTTCCGTCCCCAGCTGAAGACCCGTGGATCACAGAAGCGCGTCAGTACGTTGAACAACATTACCAAAGCAATCCCGGTGAACTCCCCAACAATGAACATCCCATCTATTGGGGATGGACGCGTGAGCAAGGCCTCCTGCTGCTGAGAGATTTTTTAGCAAAAAGATTTGATCGGTTTGGAGATTATGAGGATGCTATGCTGAAAGAGCATCGATTCATATGTCACAGTGTCTTATCACCGATGATCAATATCGGACTCATCACGCCCAACGAACTGATCCGGGAAGTTCTTCACTATGCAGCGCAGACATCCCTCCCCATCAATGCTCTGGAAGGATACCTGCGGCAGGTCATCGGATGGCGTGAATTCATTGCGCTGGTCTACAGAAAAAAAGGCAGTCAACAACGTACACTGAATTACTGGGAATTTCACCGAAAGATTCCTGCGTCCTTTTATTCCGGAACAACCGGAATTGTTCCCATCGATCATGTGATCAAGAACCTGCTGCAAACCGGGTACGCGCATCATATTGAGCGACTCATGGTGCTGGGTAATTTTTTTCTCTTGTGTGAGTTCGATCCCGATGAAGTATACCAATGGTTCATGGAGCTGTTTATTGATGCCTACGATTGGGTCATGGTACCAAACGTTTACGGCATGACCCAATTTGCAGATGGGGGAATCATGACAACCAAGCCGTATATCTGCGGTAGCAACTATATTTTGAAAATGAGCGATTACAAAAAGGGAGAATCCATCCAGGGAAAGCCTTCGTGGAACGACATCTGGGATGGATTGTTTTGGCGATTCATGGACAAACAACGTAGCTTTTTTTCATCCAATCCCCGAATGGGCATGTTGATCAAGACCTTTGACAAAATGGACGAACAGAGAAAAAACGTTCTCTTGACTGCTGCAAATGGATTTCTTCACGCAATCGATACTGCCAATGAAACGACCGTGGAACAGGACTGATTTACCCGTATACAGCATCAGCTCAAAACACAATGGCACGTACAACATGCACATCTGCACGTATGTTACCGGCGCAAGCATGGAACCAAAGCGCATGGCCGTTGCAGTTTATAAGGGCACAAAAACTCTGGAACTGGTCGAAAAAGAAAAAGAATTTGTCCTTCAATTGTTATCAAAGGATCAGTTTTCACTGATCAAACTCTTAGGTCAAACCAGCGGCCGCACGGTCGATAAACTTGCACGCTTGCAAAAAAAACGCTTACTGGCAGAATGGAAAACCTATCCGGTATTGAACACCGCATTGGCATACATGGAATTATCGATCATCCAGACAATGGATGCTGGAGATCACGTGCTCTTTTTGTGCGACGTAAAAAGTTTCCGAAATAACCTAGATGGGGAAGCATTAACTTTGAATATCCTGCGGAAGAAAAAAATTATTCGAGGATAATTTCTGTCATGAAAATTACCCGTATTGAGATCAAGCGGTTGACCATCCCCATGGAACCCTTTGTGATTGCAACCGAAATCTGCGAAGCAGCAGAAAATATTTACCTAAAGGTACACACCGATGACGGGATCCATGGCGTTGGAGAATGCAGTCCCTTTCCCATGTTGGTGGGAGAAACACAAGACACCTGTTTCCATGTAGGAAAAGACCTGGCGCGCGTAATCAAGGGACTGAATCCACTGGATGTAGAAGAGGTGCACGCTGCCATGAATGCTTACATTACATTCAACTCCACCATCAAAAGCGCATTCGATATGGCGCTGTATGATATTGCAGCAAAAGCAAAAGGAGTTCCGTTGTATACATTTTTGGGAGGCACAAAAAAAACTATCCAAACGGATCTCACCATTGGCATCAGTACGCCAGAAGATATGGCCGCTACCGCCACTCGATTTGTGGAAGACGGAGTGAAGATTATCAAAGTTAAAGTGGGTAAACATGCCAGAGAAGATGTAGAACGCATTCGACTCATTCGGGAAGCAGTGGGACCAACAATCGGACTGCGGATAGATGCCAACCAGGGATGGCATTATGACGATGCGGTGTATGCCCTGCATGCAATGGAACCCTATGGCATTCAGTACTGCGAGCAACCCATGCATCACCGCTTGGATCATCTCCTCCCAGTACTGAGAAAACAAGTATCCATTCCAATCATGGCCGACGAAAGCGTATTCGATCATGTTGATGCGGAACGGCTGATTCAAGCAGGTGCGTGCGATTACATCAATATTAAACTGGCAAAATCAGGCGGGATTTACGAAGCCATCAAGATTGCAGATACTGCAGCTCACTATGGAATACCCTGCATGCTCGGTGGAATGGTGGAGAGCCGAATGGCATTGACTGCAAAAGTCCATCTGGCTCGCTCCCATGATAACATTCACTTCTATGACCTGGATACTTGTTTGCTCGGGCATCTCGAAGATCCCGTCATCGGCGGAGCACGCTATAACAACTACTTTTTAGAAATGGATGAAACCCCCGGCATTGGAGCCGATATTGATCCTGAATACTTCAAGAACGCTGAATCACTCCTTATCTAAGCAATTATGGAACAAAAAAAATCTTCTGAATCCAAAGTAACCATGACCGAGCTGGTGCTTCCCAACGATACCAATTTCTTTGGAAATCTCATGGGAGGTCGACTGATGTACTGGATGGACATTGCCGCTGGTGTGGCCGCTTCGCGCCATAGTAATTTTACCTGCGTTACCGCATCCGTAGACAATATCTCTTTTCAGGCAGCGATAAAACTCGGACATGTATTGCACATCGAAGCCCAGGTTTCCCGTGCATTCCATACGTCCATGGAAATTTACATCAAGGTGTGGGGAGAAGATACCATCCAACACCACCGGTACAAAAGCAATGAGGCATACCTGACGTTTGTTGCCATTGACGCAAACGGAAAACCCCGGCCAGTCCCTGAACTGATTCCCGAAACAGAGGAAGAGAAAAAAGTCTATGATGGAGCGTTGAGGAGAAGGCAATTGCGACTCATCCTGGGTAAAAAAATGAAACCGGAAGACGCGAACGAATTGAAAGCCTTGTTCACAACCTGATGATCAAGTTGGCTGTATGGCTGCATGATGCTTGCCCCTGAGCATGTACGTGGAGCTTTGCTCAATTGCGTCCATGACGCGTTCAAGAATCTGATCCAGCGACTCATCATAGTTCAATTCCAGCGGTGCCTTGAAGCGAACCGCCAACGCTGTTCCTCTTTTTTTGAACTTGAGTCCCTTGCGGTTAAACGCACGCCAAAAACCACTGATCACCACCGGTATCACAATTGGTTTCATCTCTTTAATGATATGTGCCGTTCCTTTTCTTCCCGGTGCAAAGGGCTTGGTGGTTCCTTGAGGAAATGTGATGACCCATCGCTTCGATAGGGCTTCCGTTATTTTGCTGAAATCTTTTGAATCGACCTCTCGCTTGATATGCTTTCCTGCTGCCCGCCAAGTCCTCTTAATGGTAATCGCTCCGGCAAGTGTAAAAATCTTGGTCAGCAGGTTGTCTTTCATGGTTTCTTCGGCTGCGACAAAATTGACGTTCACAAAAGGGTTCAGCAGATAGAACGGCAATCCCAGTTTATTTTTTTTTCGCCAACGGATCGCGCAGAAAATATGGAGAAAGGCCATTACATCCGCAAAATAGGTTTGGTGATTGCTCACAAACAACACATTGCGGCGCGGCAGGGTTGTGATGTGCTCCGCACCACTGATCGAGAGTCGGTTAACGATGGCCAGTCCCGGATAGGTCAAAGCCCCCACAACGGCGTAGACTAGCTTACGGACCAGTTTCACATTTTTTAGCCAATCCATCATGTTATCCAAGATAAGCCTATTTTAGCACTTCAGCATATGCCCATCACAACTGCTATTTACGACATGGACGGACTCATCATTGATTCCGAACCCCTGTGGTACGAAGCTGCACTGGAAAGCCTCAATCCTTTTGGCATTCATATCGGTCACGAGGAGTATTATCAGTCCACCGGTTTACGCACCAAAGAATTTTTGCAGTATTGGTTCAACCGGTTTGATGTAGATCTTCAGCATGCTGATGCCGTGGAACAAGACATCACTCATCGGGTGATTGAAAAAGTCAGCACAAAAGGCAACCCCTTACCCGGTGTGGAGTCGTCTATCCGGTTGGCGCAACAAATGGGACTAAAAATTGGGCTGGCCAGTTCTTCCCCCTTGAGCCTGATTCAGGCCGTCTTGGAAAAAACGAAACTAGGTAGGTATTTTTCGGCAACTGCATCTGCAGAGCACCTTCCCTTGGGGAAGCCGCATCCGGAAGTTTTTCTCAACTGCGCAACCGCCCTATCGTCTCTCCCGGGCGAATGCATCTGCCTGGAAGATTCACTCAATGGGCTTATTGCTGCAAAATCTGCGCGCATGAAATGCATCGTGGTTCCACATCCCGATCAACGCAACAATCCGAAATGGGCACTGGCAGATCTGCAGTTGAACAGCCTGGAAGAATTGAATACAGCCCAACTCCATGCGTTGATCACATAAACAAAACGTCCCGGTGATGTACCGAGACGTTTATCCATTGAAGACAAAGAGGTTTATTTGGCCTCTTCGCCGCCTTCCATTTTTTTCTTGAGTTCGGCCAATACACCGAGGTCACCGAGGGTAGATTTCTCTACTTTATTTTGAATGTCCTTTACTACTTTCTTGGTCTTTGCAGCATCGGCCTTCTTTTCTTTCATTACGGCTTCTTTTTCATCGGCGACTACTTGCTCCCAAATACGGGCATGGCTGAGTACAATGCGCTTTTCATTGCGATCGAATTCAATGACCATTAATGGAGTGGTTTCATCAGCACCAACCGACTTTCCGTCTTCCTTTGCAAGGTGGCGACCAGGAACAAATCCTTCCAGACCATACGGCAGCTGAACAACAGCACCCTTATCGTCTTTCTTGATTACAGTACCCTCATGGATAGAACCAATGGTGAAGGTTTCCTGCAATGCATTCCAAGGATCTTCTTCCAGTTGTTTGTGGCCCAACTGCAACTTCCTGTTTTCTTTGTCGATGTTCAAGATCATAATATCAATCTTGCTTCCAGACTTGGTGAATTCAGAAGGATGGTTGTAGCGCTTCAGCCAGCTCAGATCGCTGATGTGGATCATACCGCCGATACCCGGCTGGAGTTCCACAAAAACACCGTAAGGCGTAATGTTCTTCACCAGTCCGCTGTGTCGACTTCCAACAGGGAATTTCTCCTCAATACTGCTCCAAGGATCGGAAGAAAGCTGCTTGATTGACAAACTCATCTTTCTGCTGTCCTTATCCAGTGTTATCACTTTTGCTTGGTACTCATCTCCCAACTTGAAGAATTCTTTGGCATTGACAGGAGTGTTTGCCCACGTGATTTCACTCACGTGCACGAGACCTTCAACACCGGGCTGGATTTCCAGAAATGCCCCGTAGTCTTCAATATTGACAACTTTACCCTTGATGGTAGCGCCTTCCACAATGTCTGTAGCCAGCGTATCCCACGGATGTGGAGTGAGCTGCTTGAGACCCAAACTGATCCGCTTCTTCTCGTCATCAAAATCCAATACCACCACGTTGAGTTTCTGATCAAGCTTGAGTACTTCAAAAGGATGGTTGATGCGGCCCCAGCTGATATCGGTGATATACAGCAAACCGTCCACTCCACCCAGATCCAAGAACGCACCAAAGTCGGTAATGTTCTTGATCGTTCCTTCCAACACTTGACCTTTTTCCAATTTGCCTATGATCTCCGCACGCTGTGCTTCGATATCGCTCTCGATGAGCGCCTTGTGCGAAACAACGGCATTCTTGATGGCTTCGTTGATCTTCACCACTTTGAATTCCATGGTCTTGCCGACAAACTGATCGTAATCGTTAACGGGCTTCACGTCGATCTGAGAACCAGGCAGGAAGGTCTCCATGCCCAATACATCAACAATGAGACCACCTTTGGTTTTGCTGGTTACATAACCGGTAACCACTTCACCTGTTTTGTGCATTTCAACAATGCGTTCCCACGCACGTGTGATGCGGGCTTGCTTGCGACTCAGGTGCAGGTGACCTTCCCGGTCTTCTTTCTCTACCACTATCACCTCAACTTCATCGCCGGACTTCAATCCTGGAATGTCCCTGAATTCGTTCAAGGGAACCAGACCATCGCTCTTGAAGCCGATGTTGATCACCACGTCGGTTTTGGTCATGCCGACTACTGTCCCATTGACCATTTCACCGTCGGTGATCTGCTTGAATGTGCCTTCGTAAACGGCATCAAATTTTTGCTGCTCCTCGCTGTTGTAGCGGGATACATTGCGTTTGTCTACGCTCCAATCGAAATCGTCGTGAGCGGACACGCTTGGATTGTTCAGTGTGTTGTTTTCTTCCACTTGTTGATGTCCTCCTTTTGTTTGAATTTCAAGCTGTTTTGTCAGCCTGATTTGGGGAGGGCAAAATTAGGAGAAAAAGGGCTCAACGCCTATAAAATCGGGGAGATTTTAGGGCAAAAAGGGATAAAAATGGAGCGGAAGGCCCCAAAATACCAGGCGGGGTTATGATTGAGCCATTTTTCGAATGGCCCCGGCCAGTTTATCGAGCTCTTGCAGTGAGGTATAGACATTGGGAGTGATCCGAACCCCGTGAATGTTTTCCCAGTTGATGGCAACTGAATGGATCTTGTAGCGGGTAAACAATTCCCCTGCCACCTCTTCCGGTTTCTTGCCCTCAACGGCCACACTTCCGATGGCACAGGATAAATGAGGAGCCATGGGTTGATTGAAGGTTACACGGCGAAGATCCTTGACCTGATTCACCCAATGGTCTTTTAATTTTCGCAGTCGCGCCTCCTTTCGAGCAGCACCAATGACTTCATGAAAATCAATCGCTGTGCCAATGGCCATTTCGGATGCAAAGGACCGTGTTCCCAGTGATTCAAATTTTCGAATATCGGTTCCGTCCGGTTCTGTACTGGAAAGCAACGCCCATACGTCGCGAATACGTTCCTTTTTGATGTACAGGAGTCCGCTTCCAAAAGGAGCACTCAACCATTTATGCAAGGATGACGCAAAATAATCACACCCCAGATCGGGGATCTTAAAATCAAGATGCGCAAACGTATGCGCACCATCGGCAATCACCTGAATTCCCCTGGCGTGAGCAACATCGGCTACTTTACGCACCGGCATGATTTGTCCGCACCAATTGATCAGGTGCGTCACCATCACCACCTTGGTGCGTGGAGTAAAAACCTGAATATAACGGGCAGCAATCTCATCCTCCTGCTCCATGGGCAGTGAAAGATCCAGCCACACCAGTTTAATTCCATCACGCTTCTCGCGTTGCTTCCAGGCATTGATCATGTTTGGGTAATCCTGTTTGGTCAGCACCACCTCGTCGCCTGCCTTAAGATTCAAGCCAAATATTACGGTATTCAATCCTTCCGTTGCATTGCGGTTGATGGCGACTTCCTCTTTATCGCATCCGCACAGTGAGGCCAATCGCTCGCGCAAGGGCTCGCGACCCTGGTCGAGCAGCTGCCACATGTAATACGAAGGCGCCTCATTGCAGTATTGATAATAGCGAATATGCGCATCCTGTACCACCTTTGGTTGTGGAGCCACTCCGCCGTTGTTCAAATTGATGATATTGGGACTCACCGTGTAGGATGATCGCACCCATCCCCAAAAATCTTCATCGCTTGCCATGGCCAACGGATCCAATGCATTGGCAAATTTCAATCGCTCACGTGCTTCACCGGCATACACCGGGTCACTCCAGGCCATGAATGGAAGCGCGGTGATGCCACCTGAAAAAAGTCGAATGAATTGTCTGCGAGAAGAAGGAGTCATGGCATTCAGGTTGATGATGGTTCTAAGGTATGGAATTCGCAACAATCCAGGCACTCGACCAGGCATGCTGAAAATTATACCCGCCGGTGATTCCATCCACATCCATGACTTCTCCTGCAAAAAAAATACCCGGACACACCCTGCTTTCCATGGTTAGCGGATTGATTTCATTCAACGCTACTCCTCCTGCTGTTACAAACTCTTCTTTGAATGCAGTCTTTCCTTCTGCACGATACGCGTCTGCCGTCAACACCTTCGACATTTTTACCAGGTCAGCATTGGGCACATCCGACCAACTGCGTTGCAGGGAGACAGCTGCCTTCTGCATGAGGTACTCCCACAAACGCGACACCAATCCCAACGGATTTTTCAAACACGACACCGACCCATTGAGCTCCCGGTGTTGTTTTAAAAAGGCAAGCAAACTGCTTTCATGATAGGGGTGTGCCCAGTTGACCACCACTTCGAATTGATAATTCAATGCTGAAAGTTCGCGGGCACACACTGCTGAAAGTTTCAGTACCGCCGGCCCACTCAGTCCCCAGTGGGTTATCAACACCGGACCTACAGCATCTTTACCCAAAGATGGAAGCCGAACCAATACGCCAGCAGCAGCTACCCCCATCAATGCATGCAGCTGCTTGTCGTGAATATTGAATGTAAACAGCGATGGCACCGGTTCCACAATGGTATGCCCCAGCGCGGCGATCCATTCAAATCCACTGCGCTTGGGCTGACCTCCCGTTGCAATGCACACCCAATCCGCGCTCAATGGAGCAGATCGTCCGCTCTGAATCACGCGCAATTCAAATCCTTCTTTGACTCTGAGAATTTCCTGCACATCCGTGTGCAATTGAATATTGACCGTGTACTGATTGGCTTCGTGCAGCAAACAATCAATGATGGTTTGTGAAGCATTGGATGCAGGAAACATTCTTCCATCCTCCTCTGTTTTGAGCTGTACCCCTCGCTCCTGAAACCAAGCAACAGTGTGCAAGGGTGAGAAGTGATGAAGGGTTCGTTTGAGCAACCGATGACCACTGGGGTAGGCTGCCGACATCTCCTCTACTCCCTCAAATGCATGCGTGACATTGCAACGCCCCCCTCCACTGACTTTTACTTTGGAAAGCAATTTGGCAGATTTTTCCAGCACGATCACTTCAATACCGGGATGCATTCGCGCAGCATTGACCGCACAAAAGATTCCGGAGGCTCCTCCTCCTATGACGACCAATCGCGGTTGATGATTCATCGCTGCAGCAGCATGATGGAGGCAAATACTTCTATGCCGCTCCAAAAATTTGAAAGGCGGATGTTCTCATTTTCAGCATGCTGGTTGTTGTCGTGATTGGCGATGGGAACAGTGATGGGTCGTGCTTTCAACTCCTGCTCAAACACAAACAATGGTAGGCTTCCGCCCAGGGTGGGAAGCAACAGTGGATCTTCGCCTGTTCCTTTTTTGACGGATTGCACAACGCGTTGTGCAAATGCATCATCCAGCGGCGTTTTCTGTGCATTGTATCCGCTGGAGCGCTTCACCATGCAGATTTTTTCATGCGTGGATCGTTCTGCGTCGGTGGGTTCTTGTTCCGTTACATAAAATCCTTGGTTACGGATGTGATCAATGACTTTTTGTTGTTGACGTTTCCAGTCGTTTCCGATGACTAGTCGCAAGTCCAGCGACGCAATCGCTTTTGTGGGAATCACGTTGGCCGATTGTTTCCCCACTCCTGCACTCTGAATGCCGTTGATGTTCAACGACGGAAGATTCAGGGCTTCATTCAACGGCGTGGGTCGCTCCACCGCTCGAATACCCAATTCTTTTTTCAACTGTTCTTCTACGGGGGGGATTTTCGACAAGGCCTCTTTTTCAGATGCACTGAGCGGAACTACATCGTCATAGAATCCCTGGACGGTGACCTGACCGTTGGCATCCTTCATGCTGGACAGCAAGCGCGACAATTCCATTGCCGGATTGAGCACCCAATTTCCGTAATGGCCGGAATGCAGCGGGCGTTTTGGACCAAAGACAGTGAGCTCCAGGTGGGTATCGCCCCGCACCCCAAATACAATTTGCCTACGCCCCGATTGGTGCACAGGTCCATCGCAGATGACCCAAAGATCGCCTTTGAGCAACGAGCGGTATTGGTTAAAAATTTCATGCAGGTGCGGTGAGCCCGCTTCCTCTTCGCCTTCAAAAAAGAATTTGATGTTGACCTTGGGTTGCTGCCCCGTAGATAATAATGCAGCATATGCTGTGATGATGGAAAAAACACCTGCCTTGTCATCAGAAGTACCTCGACCATATATCCGCCATTCAGGATCCACACGCGTTCCATCCTGTGGCCAGTCCATGATGCGCGCGCCGTTCACCATGGAACCGTTGGCCATTTGAGGGCGAAACGGATGAAGTCCTTCCAACCACTGAGTTGGATCAACCGGTTGCCCGTCATAGTGCGCGTAGAGCACGATGGTCTCTGTTGCGCCCGGCACGATGACTTCTCCGTAAACCGCAGGTGGAACATCCGAAGCTGCGGCACGGAGGAGTTGGGTATTGCGGATGCCATTGCTGCGCATGTACGAAAGAATCCATTCAGCGTTGCGTAAAATATTGGGCATGTCGGCTGCCACGTTGGGGATGGATAAAAAATCACGGTACTGTTGCAGCAAACGATGTTCATGTTGCACTCGGAAATTTCTTACCGATAACACTTCGGAAGATTGGGAGTATGCGATAACTGGATAAAGTAAACCAAATAAAAAACGCTTCATCCGTTTGATTTTAGGATGAAGGTAAGCAGTACAATCAATAGTCGCTAAAAAGCTGAGCATTCCCTTTTTCCTGTGCGATGATGGAGTCGAAGCTCGAGAGAATATCGGGCTTTCCTTTTTTTACACAGACATTGTGTTCGTAGTGTGCAGAGTATTTTCCGTCTTTGGTGCGAACGGTCCACCCATCCGCATCATAAATAACATCTTTTGTACCCAAGTTGATCATGGGTTCAATCGCCAGCACCATGTTCTCGCGCAATTTTGCCCCGGTTCCTTTTTTACCATAGTTGGGAACCTGTGGATCTTCATGGAGCTGCTTTCCCAATCCGTGTCCCACCAACTCCCTAACCACTCCAAAATGGTGCTTGCGCTCGGTGTATTCCTGAATGGCATTGGAGATGTCGCCAATTCGATTGCCGGCTATGGCCTTTTCAACTCCCAGCTCGAGGGATGCACGCGTAACGCGCATCAGGAGTTGATGTGCTTCGGCAACCGGCTGCAATCCAAACGTATAGGCGCTGTCGCCATGAAACCCATTTTTAAAAACGCCCACATCGATGGAAACCAGGTCACCTTCGTTGAGTTCTTTGCGCATAGGAAATCCATGCACCACTGCATCGTTTACTGAAATGCAGGTGGCATACGGATAGCCTCTGTAGTTTTTGAACGATGGAACGGCTTGATTGTCGCGAATGAATTCTTCCGCGCGTTGATCGAGTTGATGCGTGGTGATGCCGGGACGAAGCAGCGCTGCAAGTTCTGCAATGGTGCGGTTTACCAGCAATGCACTTTCACGGATCAGTTCAACCTCGGCGTTGGTCTTGATCCTGATCATACGTTAGAAGGTAGCGGCTGGAGTTGACTGTCTTCCCTGAATGCGGCCTCCACTCATCAATCCGTCGTATTGACGCATGAGCAAATGGGTTTCGATCTGTTGCAGGGTATCCAGGATGACGCCCACCATGATCAACAGGGATGTTCCCCCAAAAAATGAAGCGAAGGATTGTGTCACACCCAATTGTTGTGCTATGCCGGGAAGGATTCCAATGATGGCCAAAAAGATGGCACCGGGCAGCGTGATCCGATCCATCACCATACCGATGTAATCTGCGGTCGGTTGACCAGGTTTTACGCCGGGGATGAACCCGTTGTTCTGCTTCAGGCTATCGGCCATCTGCTTGGGATTAAAGATCAGTGCTGTATAGAGGAAGGTGAAGGCGATGACCATCACGACATAGATCAGCATGTACCAGAAGTTGCTGGGATCGTTGAAGATCCTGGCAATGCCCTGACCCGATTCCAGATTGGTGAAGGAGAACAAGGTCGGAAGGAACATGATGGCCTGCGCAAAGATGATGGGCATAACACCCGAAGCGTTCACTTTCAAAGGCAAAAACTGACGAGCACCACCCAGGGCGCGGTTGCCGACCAATTGTTTTGCATAACTGATGGGCACTTTGCGTACACCTTGCACCAGTAAGATGAGGCCAAGAATGATGGCAATGAGGAATGCGATTTCAATGAGGAACATCAGAAGTCCACCGCCGCCCCGGGTCTGCTTTGCAGCAAACTCACCCAGGAACGATTGGGGAAGCCGGGCCAGGATACCGACCATGATGATGATGGAGGTACCATTACCCAATCCTTTGTCTTGAATTTTTTCACCCAGCCACATCACAAACAATGTTCCAGAGGTCAACACGATGATCGTGGACAACCAGAAGTAGGGCTGATACGCTTCGATCAGCGCATCACGACTCACATTGCGCAGGTAGGCCACATAAGCAGCCGCTTGGAACAATGTGACCAGAGCAGTCAGGTAGCGAGTCCATTGGTTGATTTTCTTTCTGCCGCTATCGCCTTCTTTCTGGATCTTCTGCATCTGAGGAACCAAAATGGTCATCAACTGCATGAAGATGGAAGCAGAGATATAGGGCATGATACCCAATGCAAAAATGGAGGCATTGGAAAATGACCCGCCCGCAAACGTATCGAACAAACCAAGCAAGCCCGACTTTGCGCTTTGCAAATCCAGTTTGTTGGGATCAATACCCGGCAGGGCCACGTGTGCACCGAAACGGTAAACCAGGATCAGTAACAAGGTTACGGTGATCTTGGACCTGAGGTCGTCGATGCTCCAGATATTTTTGAGTGTTTGAATGAACTTCTTCACTGCTCTAAATTTAGTTGATGATGTCCACTGAACCGCCGGCGGCTTCAATGATCGATTTGGCTTTTTCGCTTACCGCATTCACTTTGAAGGCGATTTTCTTGCTGACCGCTCCGTTGCCCAAAATCTTCACCTTATCGGTACGGTTCACCAATCCATTGATGTAGAGGTTCTCCATGCTGAAGTCGTTCAGTCCGTATTTTTCAACGAGTGCTTCTACCTGACCCAGGTTGAAGACTTTGTATTCTACGCGACTGATGTTCTTGAATCCAACTTTGGGAATACGACGCTGAATGGGCATCTGACCACCTTCGTGACCTTTTTTGGATTTATAACCGGCCCGGCTTTGTCCGCCTTTATTGCCTTTTGTAGAAGTACCACCGTGTCCGGATGCTTCACCGCGACCGATGCGTTTTTCTTTTTTTGTAGCGCCTTCAGCAGGCTTGAGTGTGTGCAGTTTCATTGTTTCTTTTTTTACTCAGCGCGGTCCCCCTCAGACCGCTCGCATTGTTTTCAATAGAACAAACGGGAATTGTTCTAGAGTTCCTCCACCTTGATCAGGTGCTGGACTTTTTTGACCATACCCATGATCTGAGGAGTGGCTTCCACTTCAACAGCAGCATTGAGCTTATTGAGGCCTAATGCTTGCATGGTGCGCTTTTGACGCTCCGGGCGGTCAATGACGCTTTTGATCTTTGTAATTTTTACCTTTTTCATATTATCGACCCTGCGGGTATTGATAGATTTTAAATTATCCGTTGAAGACTTTCTTCAGTCCGATGGTTCTGGTCTTTGAAACATGAATGGGTTCACGCAACAAGGCCAATGCCTTGAATGTTGCTTTTACCACGTTGTGTGGATTGGCTGAACCCAGCGACTTCGCCAGAACGTCTGTCACACCCACACTCTCCAAAACTGCACGCATGCTGCCTCCGGCGATCACACCGGTACCGTGTGCTGCAGGCTTGATCAACACTTTGGATGCCCCTTCCTTCGCGAACTGGTCGTGCGGAATAGTACCTTTCATCACCGGAACCTTGATGAGGTTTTTCTTGGCATCTTCAATGCCTTTGGTGATGGCTTCCTGAACTTCCTTGGCTTTACCAAGACCATGTCCAACTACGCCATGTTCGTTTCCAACAACCACGAGTGCAGAAAAGCTGAACGCCCTTCCCCCTTTCGTTGTCTTCACAACACGGTTGATAGCAACCACTTTCTCCTTCAACTCGAGATCACCGGCCTTGACTTTCGTGTAATTAACTTTTGACATGTATGATGTGTTGATGTTTTGAATTAAAATTTAAGACCTCCTTCGCGTGCACCATCTGCAACCGCTTTTACCCTTCCGTGGTAAAGGAATCCACCGCGATCGAACACACATTCGCTGAGCCCCAGGGCCACTGCTTTTTTAGCGATGGCTTCACCCACCATTTTGGACTTGGAGGTTTTGGTTCCTTTTTGCGCAGCGATGTCTTTGTCGCGCGATGACGCTGAGGCCAGTGTGGCATTGCTCAGATCATCAATCAACTGTGCATAGATATCCGTATTGCTGCGGTATACACAAAGGCGCGGACGCTGTGCCGTTCCCGAAATTTTCTTGCGGACCGTGTACTTGATGCGTTGCCTTCTTAATGCTTTAACGTTCATTTCCTATTTGTTTTTCCTGATGCTGCCAGGAGGTTATCAATTATTTACCAGCTGCTTTACCGGCTTTACGACGGATGTATTCGTCTTTGTATTTCACACCCTTGCCCTTGTATGGTTCAGGTTTGCGCAAGCTTCTAATTTTAGCCGCTACCTGTCCCAACAGTTGCTTGTCGGCACCCTCCAAGAAAATACGGGGGTTGTCTCCCTTCTCCTGTGTGGTGCTCACTTTGATTTCTTTGGGAATTTCCAGCAAAATGTTGTGCGAGTACCCCAATGAAAGATCCAGTAGGTTTCCTTGGTTGGAGGCTTTGAAACCGACACCGACCAATTCCAGTTCCTTCTTGAATCCAGTGGTCACGCCCAGCACCAGGTTGCTGATCAACGCACGGGAAAGTCCATGCAACGCACGATGGCGTATCTGATCCGTTGGGCGTTTGCATTCCACACGGTTTCCGCTGACCTCAACGGTGATGTCGCGGTCAATCACTTGTTTCAACTCTCCTTTGGGACCCTTAACCGTAACCACATTGTCCTTGCCTACTGAAAGGCTCACACCCGCGGGGAGTTCAATTATTTTTTTACCTATACGAGACATAATCGCTTGTTTTAAAGTTTAATAAACATAGCAGAGCACCTCACCCCCTACATTCTGGTTCTTCGCATCTTTGTCCGTCATCACACCTTTTGAGGTAGAGAGAATCGCTACACCCAAGCCATTTTTCACACGCTTGAATTCAGCAGGCTTTGCGTACTGGCGCAGACCAGGACGCGAAATGCGCTCCATGGATTTGATCGCAGGTTCTTTGGTAGACGGGTCGTACTTCAGCGCGATCTTGATCATGCCTTGCTTGCTATCGTCTTCAAATTTGTACTTGAGGATGTAGCCCTGATGGTACAAAATCTCGGTGATGCGCTTCTTCAAATTGGAAGCGGGAACCTCAACGATTCTGTGTCCTGCCATTTGTGCATTCCTGATTCTGGTCAGGAAGTCTGCAATTGGATCTGTTGTCATATTTTTTCCTCCTTTGTCCCGGTAGCTTCCGGGAATTTGGGTTTAATGTTTCGAATTAAGGTTTACCAGCTGGCCTTTTTAACACCGGGGATCTTACCTGAAAGTGCCATTTCACGAAACGCTACCCTGGAGATTCCAAAGAAACACATGTAACCTTTGGGGCGACCGGTGAGCTGACACCTGTTTTTGAGGCGAACCTTCGATGAATTCTTAGGAAGTTGATCCAGCGCTGCCCACTCGCCTGCCGCCTTCAATGCCGCACGCTTTTCTGCAAACTGACTGACCAATTTTTCCCGTTTACGCTGCCTGGCCTTTACTGATTCTTTTGCCATATGTTAATGTTGAATTTGCTGGTTTAATCTTTTTTCATGTTTTTGAACGGCATGCCCAACTCCTTGAGCAATTCGTATGCTTCCTCATTGTTCTTGGCGGTGGTCACAAATGTGATGTCCATGCCGGTGATCTTGTTCACCTTGTCGATATCGATCTCCGGGAAAATGATCTGCTCTGTTACGCCGAGGGTATAATTTCCTCTGCCGTCAAATGCTTTTTCACTCACGCCTTTGAAATCGCGCACGCGGGGAAGAGTGGCCGCAATCAATCGATCCAGGAACTCATACATTTTCACACCGCGCAGCGTAACCCGTGCGCCGATGGGCATGTTTTTTCTCAACTTGAAATTGGAGATATCTTTCTTGGAGCGAGTGGCCACTGCTTTTTGTCCGGTGATCATGGAAAGTTCCTCGAGTGCGATGTCGATGAGTTTCTTGTCAGAAACCGCACCATTCACGCCTCTGTTCAAACAGATCTTGGTCAGTTTGGGAACTTGCATCACAGAAGAAAATGCAAACTTCTTCATCAGCGCCGGTACCACATCCTTGCGGTACTTGGTCTGCAACCTGGGTGTATATGTTGTCGTGCTCATTATTTAATTACCTCCCCTGACTTTTTAGATATTCTGACTAGTTTACCGTTTTCGCGGGAACGCTTCACTTTGGTACCTGCTTCTTGTTTCGCATCCCACAGCATGACGTTGCTGATGTGGATGGATGCTTCTTTCTTGACCAGTCCACCTTGCGTGTTCTGTGCAGAAGGCTTGGTGTGGCGGGTAACAATTGCCGCTCCTTCAACAATCACGCAGGACTTTTCCGGCAGCACTTCCAGCACCTTGCGGGGCTTCTTAGCATCTTTGTCGTCTCCGGCAATGATCACCACCATGTCACCTTTCTTGATGTTGAATTTGGACTTGAATCTGTTGCTCATTTGCTAGTATTTATTCGTTGTTCACGATTTTCTTGATTACAGCACTTCGGGTGCCAAAGAGATGATTTTCATGTATCCCTTGTCGCGCAGCTCGCGGGCAACGGGACCAAAAATGCGGGTTCCACGAGGCTCATCTGCTGCATTCAGCAAAACCACAGCGTTGTCGTCGAAACGGATATACGATCCGTCCTTGCGACGCAGTTTGTTCTTGGTGCGGACGATAACGGCCTTGGCCATCGTTCCCTTCTTGATGCCACCGGCAGGAATAGCGTCCTTAACGGTCACCACGATCTTGTCTCCGATCTTGGCGTAATCCTGTCCGCTGTTTCCCAACACGCGGATGCAGAGCACTTCCTTGGCACCGCTGTTGTCCGCTACATTCAATCTGGATTCTTGCTGAATCATTTTATTTATTTTTTCCGGCTTTCACCGCGTTATACATTCAAATGCTTACTTGGCTTTTTCAACGATCTCCACCAGCAACCAGCGCTTGGTTTTGCTCAACGGCCTTGTTTCCATGATGCGTACTACGTCGCCAGGCTTGGCTTCATTCTTTTCATCATGTGCATGGAACTTGGTCGTTTTTTTAACGAACTTTCCATAGATCTGGTGCTTCACTTTCCTTTCCACTGCAACAGTGATGGTCTTATCCATCTTGTCGCTACGGACAACCCCGGTTTTGGTTTTGCGAATTTTTCTTTCCACCATTGTGTTTATTTTTTTCCCGGCCGATGCCGGAACGTTTTACTAGTTTTTTATGCCAACAACCTTTTCTTCAGTTCTGATTTCATTCGAGCAAGATCACGCCTCAGGTCGCGCAAGCTCATGGGATTCTCCAAAGGAGTGATGGCATGTGCAAACTGCATTTTCTTCAGACGCAATTCATCCTCACTGATCTTTGCCTTAATGTCGGCTTCGCTGAGCGAGGAAATACTTTTCAAAAAATCAATCTTCTTAGACATGTTTCGTTGTTTTTTCAGTTATCACCATTATGCTACGAGGTCCCTGCGCACAACAAATTTTGTTTTGATGGGAAGCTTGGCCGCTGCCAGATCCATGGCTTCTTTGGCCACTTGAACACTGACCCCGTCCACTTCAAACAGGATCCTTCCGGGTTCCACTACAGCTGCCCAGAACTCAGGATTACCTTTACCCTTACCCATCCTCACTTCCAATGGCTTGCGGGTGATGGGCTTATCGGGGAAAATGCGGATCCACACGTTTCCTTCACGCTTCATGGCGCGGGTCATGGCCTGGCGTGCTGCTTCCAGCTGACGGTTGGTCATCCAGACCGGCTCCATCGCCTTGAGACCATATGATCCAAAAGCCAAGGTAGTGCCGCGCTTCGCGACCTGTCTGATCCTGCCCTTCTGTGCTTTCCTGTGTTTGGTTCTTTTTGGTTGTAACATGCTCAACTAGTTTTGAATAGCGATTTGTCAATATTTTAGGACCGGCGATCACGTGGACCCTTGCGGTCGTCACGACCACCGCGGGCTTCCCTTCTTTCAGCGGCTTCTGACTTTCCACCGACAAAATTGGGATTGAGGTCGCGCTTGGCCAACACTTCTCCTTTACAGATCCATACCTTGATTCCAATTTTTCCATAGACCGTCTGCGCAAAAACAGATGCATAGTCGATGTCCATCCGGAATGTGTGCAATGGAACCCTGCCCTGCTTGATCTCTTCGGTACGGGCAATCTCAGCACCGCCAATTCGACCGCTTACTTTTATCTTGATTCCCTCTGCACCCAAACGCAACGTAGAAGCAATGGCCATTTTGATGGCACGCTTGTAGTTGATGCGGTTCTCGATCTGCTTGGCAATGGTCTCGCCCACGATGTTGGCATCCAGTTCAGGACGACGAATTTCCAGGATGTTGATCTGGACGTCTTCCTTACCGGTCAGCTTTTTCAACTCTTCCTTGATGCGGTCAACTTCTCCACCTCCCTTACCAATGATGATGCCAGGCTTGGACGTGTGGATGGTCACGATCAACTTGTTGAGCGTACGCTCGATGACGATCTTGGCGATGCCACCTTTGTTGATACGGGCATTGAGGTAGTTGCGGATTTTGTTGTCCTCTATGAGCTTGGTTGCATAGTCCTTGCTATTGCCGTACCAGTTGCTCTCCCAACCCTTGATGATGCCCAATCGGTTGCCGATCGGATTCGTTTTTTGACCCATTATGATTCAGTTTGAGTGTTCTTAATTTTTTGTGTCTACAATAACGGTTACGTGATTGCTGCGTTTGCGCATCCGATACGCCCTTCCCTGAGGAGCCGGCAGCATGCGCTTGATGGAACGCGCTCCGTCCACCATGATGGTTTTCACCACCAATGCCTCTACATTGCCGCCTTCGTTCTTCTGCTTCCAGTTGCTCACAGCAGACATCACCAGCTTGCGCAACGGAGTAGCACTGTGCTGGGGGTGATGCTCCAGAATCGCAACGGCCTTCTCCACCTTCAACCCACGGATATGGTCCGCCAGCAAGCGCATCTTGCGGGGGGATGCGGGATAGTTTCTCAATTTTGCTACTGCTTCCATACTATGTTGTTTTTACTCGTTCAAGACGAGCACTGATTTAGACTTTTTTGCTTGAGTGTCCTTTGAACTGACGGGTAGGAGCGAACTCGCCGAGCTTGTGTCCCACCATGAACTCAGTTACGTATACCGGGATGAACTTGTTCCCATTGTGAACCGCAAACGTGTGGCCCACAAAGTCAGGGGTGATGGTGCTTCTGCGGCTCCAGGTTTTCACAACTCCCTTCTTGTTCTTGCCATCATTCATCGCCTCCACTTTCTTTTCCAGCTTGGAGGATACATAAGGACCTTTTCTTATTGAACGAGCCATGGTATTGTTTTCGTTTTATCGTTATTTAGCCAGTTTGCTTCCGTTTTTGCGCTGCAGGATCAGCTTGTCGCTTCCCTTGCCCAATGTTCTTGTCTTTTCGCCCTTCGCATACTTTCCGGTACGGCTGCGGGGATGTCCACCAGAGGACCTTCCCTCACCACCACCCATGGGGTGGTCAACCGGGTTCATCGCTACACCGCGGTTGCGGGGACGAATGCCTTTCCAACGGTTACGGCCTGCTTTGCCCATGCTCTCCAGGTTATGATCGGAGTTGGACAATACGCCAACCGTCGCGAAACAATTGATCAATACTTTACGGAGCTCACCGGATGGCATCTTCAATACAGCGTACCGCTCTTCCTTGTTGGTGAGCTGAGCCGAAGAACCTGCACTGCGGGCAATCTTACCGCCCTGACCGGGTTGCATTTCAATGTTGTGGAGGTTGGTACCCAACGGCATGTTCTTCATCATCAATGCATTGCCCACTTCCGGTGCAACTGCATTTCCGCTCACGACCGTCATGCCCACTTCCAATCCCTGGGGAGCCAGGATGTAGCGCTTTTCTCCATCGGCATAGTTCAACAATGCGATGAATGCCGTGCGGTTGGGATCGTATTCAATCGTTGCAACTTTTGCAGGAATATCATGCTTGTTGCGCTTGAAATCAATGACACGGTACATCTGCTTGCTGCCGCCACCAATGTAGCGCATTGCACGACGTCCCTGTGCGTTTCGTCCACCGGTCTTCTTCCCCTTTTCCAGGAGTGATTTCTCTGGACGATCCGTGGTGATCTCAGCGTACGCATTGCCGATTCTCCAACGCGTTCCTGCTGTAATGGGTTTGTACTTTTTTAATGCCATTTTTTATGTTTTATCCGTTGGCTTGTTTCAAATTAAATGGTCGCATACAGGTCGATCGATTCGCCCTCTGCAACCGTTACAAATGCTTTTTTAAAAGCAGGCTTTCTGCCGCTGATCACACCGGCTTTGGTAAAGCGGCTCTTGCTCTTGGCAGGAGAAACGGCCGTACGAACATCCTCTACGGTTACGCCATAGAAATCTTCTACCGCCTTCTTGATCTCCAACTTGTTGGCCAAGCGCGCTACTTTAAATGAATACACCCTTCTTTTCTCAGAAAGCTGATTGGCTTTCTCTGAAAGAATGGGCTTCACCAGAACATCAGCAAGTTTCATATCAATGGTTTGAATGTGTTGTCAAATGATTTATGCTTCTACCGCAGCTTCCAGTTCACTGAACAGCTTGGCAGCTGATTCGGTGATCACAAGTACATCGGCGTTCATCACATCGTAGGTATTCACGTCAGAAAGCACACAGGCCATCACACTGGAGATGTTCCGTGAACTCACAAATACCTGCTCGTTCAATTCAGGAAGCACATAGAGTGCTTTCTTGTTGGCTACGTTCAGCGCTTTGAGCATGGAAGCGAAGGCTGCCGTTTTAGGTGCATCCAATTGGAGGTCTTCTACCACCACCACTGCATTATCCTTGGTTTTCAGGCTCAGCGCACTGACCTTGGCCAGGTCCTTCACCTTGCGGTTCAGTTTGATGTCGTAGGCATGAGGTTTCGGACCAAAAATGGTACCACCGCCTTTGTACAAGGGGTTGCGGATGTTGCCCTTACGAGAACCACCGGTTCCTTTTTGACGGTGCAGCTTGCGGCTCGCACCTTTCACCTCCGCACGGGTCTTTACTTTATGAGTACCCTGACGCTGAGCAGCAAGAAACTGCTTCACCGCCAAGTAAACCGCATGGGTATTGGGTTCGATACCAAATACCTCTTCAGGCAGATCGACTGTCCTGCCGGTTTTGCTTCCTTGAATAGATAGTACGTCTAGTTGCATGATGAATGCGTTGAATTAATTCTGAATGTAAACGATGGAACCATTGTGGCCGGGAACCGATCCGCTGATTAGGATATAGTTCTTCTCCGGGAATATCTTCACCACCTTCAGGCCTTTCACCTTCACGCGATCACCGCCCAAACGGCCGGCCATGCGCATGCCCTTGAATACCCTGGAAGCATCCGATGAGTTACCAATGGAACCGGGAGCGCGCTGACGATCGTGCTGACCGTGCGACTGCTCACCCACACCACTGAAACCGTGACGCTTGACCACACCCTGAAAACCCTTGCCCTTAGATGTGCCGACCACATCCACCTTTTCGCCCTCAGCGAAAATGTCGCAGGTAACCGACTCTCCAATGTTTTTCTCAATGGAATAATCCCTGAACTCCTTCACATGGCGCTTGGGAGCAGTGGATGCTTTAGAAAAATGACCCTTTTCTGATGCGTTGGAACTTTTCTCGGTTTTTTCACCGAAAGACAACTGAAGTGCAGTGTAGCCATCGCTTTCTGCAGATTTAACCTGTGTAATCACACACGGTCCGGCTTCGATGACGGTACAGGGCGTTTGCCTGCCGTCGGGACCGAAGATGCTGGTCATGCCGATTTTCTTTCCGATAATTCCTTTCATGTTCTGTCGTTTGTGCCCTTTTCGGTATGATGGACAGTGAGGCCATGACCTCTCTTCAATCCGAGTTTGCCATCGACCTTTTCCAGGTGGTTCTCACAAAGAACCGGAAGTACCGATGGTAAACAAACCTCGAAGGGCTTGTTCATATTTCAACTCCACAGGGGAGATTAAAATTAAGTTCAGCGCTCCTTTTTATCCTGCCGCCGGCAGTCAATTGGGAGATGAATGATAAAGAACTGTGTGCCGCTGGTGCAGCACGCAAAGCCGTCAGGCCTTGATCTCCACGTCCACACCACTGGGGAGGTCGAGCTTGCTCAACGCATCCACGGTGCGGGATGATGAAGTGTATATGTCAAGTAAACGCTTGTGTGTGCTTAATTGGAACTGCTCACGGGCTTTCTTGTTTACGTGAGGAGATTTCAACACGGTGAAGATGCGCTTTTGCGTAGGCAGAGGAATGGGACCAGTGATGACTGCTCCTGTACTGCGCACGGTTTTGACAATCTTCTCCGCAGATTTGTCGACGAGGTTGTGATCGTACGACTGCAACTTGATCCTGATACGCTGTGACATAGACAATTACCCATTTTTGAATGGGGATGCAAAACTAGTCAATAGTTTGCTTCCAACAAAAGAAATCCTTAAAAAAGTGGGGCCCGGCTTCGCCGGGCCCCATACTACTGTATTTCAATTACTTAAATTACTCCTTGGCCTTCCCTTTTACCCGGGCAATTACTTCCTCGGCGATATTGTTCGGCGCCGGATTGTAGTGAGAGAACTCCATGGTGGAAGAAGCGCGTCCGGAAGAGAGTGAACGGAGCTGGGTCACGTACCCGAACATTTCGCTGAGGGGCACTTTGGCCTTGATGACCTGGGCACCTGCGCGACTGTCCATTCCCTCGAGCATGCCGCGGCGACGGTTCAAGTCACCGGTCACATCTCCCATGTACTGCTCTGGAGTGATCACTTCCACTTTCATGATGGGCTCCAGCAATACCGGCTTCGCTTTGCGTGCCGCCTCGCGGAAACCTTGCTTGGCACAGAGCTCAAACGACATCGAGTCGGAGTCGACCTGGTGGAAGCTTCCGTCGAAAATCCGAACTTTCATGCTTTCAACTGGATAGCTGGCCAATACCCCCGTGGTCATCGCCTGCTCAAATCCCTTTTGGATGGCAGGAATGAATTCACGCGGAATGGATCCACCGAAAATATCGTTGACAAACTGCATGGACTTTCCAGGGTTCTCAGTCAACCACTCTTTATCGGCTGGACCAAATTCAAATACGATGTCGGCGAACTTACCACGACCACCCGTCTGCTTTTTCAGCGTTTCGCGGTGCTCAATAGATGCCAAGAAGGCCTCTTTATACGCCACCTGTGGGGCGCCCTGGTTGACTTCCACCTTGAACTCGCGGCGCATACGGTCGACAATGATCTCCAAGTGCAACTCACCCATTCCACTGAGGATGGTCTGACCCGTTTCCTCATCGGTTTTTACCCTCAAGGTCGGATCTTCTTCCACCAGCTTGGCAATGGCCATACCCATTCTATCTACGTCAGCCTGTGCCTTGGGTTCTACCGCCACAGAAATCACCGGCTCTGGAATAAACATGTTCTCCAATACAATCGGATGATCTTCGCTGCAGAGCGTATCCCCCGTCTTGATTTCCTTGAAACCCACTGCCGCTCCAATATCACCCGCTTCGATGAAATCAATCGGATTCTGCTTGTTGGCAAACATTTTCATGATGCGACTGATCCGCTCTTTCTTTCCGCTCCTCACGTTCAATACATAGGAACCGGCATCGAGTCGACCAGAATACACACGGAAGAACGCCAAACGACCCACAAACGGATCGGTCATGATCTTGAACGCCAACGCCGCAAACGGTTCTGATGCTTCCGGCTTGCGTACGATGGTTTCACCGTTATCGGGATTGGTTCCCTCAATCGCGTCAATGTCCACCGGAGCAGGCAAGTAACGGCAAACCGCATCCAAGGCAGTTTGAACGCCCTTGTTCTTGAATGAAGATCCGCACATCATCGGAACGATGCTCAGATCAATGCACGCCTTGCGTATCGCTTCATGCACTTCATCCTCGGTGATTGAATTGGGATCTTCAAAAAATTTCTCCAATAACTTATCATCGTATTCTGCAACAGCTTCAATCAAATTTTGCCTCCACTCGTTGGCCTCCGCCACCATGTCTTCTGGTACAGAAATTTCATCAAAGGTCATTCCTTCTGTTTCCATGTGCCAGATGATGCCCTTCATTTTGATGAGGTCAACCACCCCCATGAAATTATCTTCAGCACCGATGGGCAATTGAAGCGGAACGGCCTTGGCTCCCAGCATTTCCTTCACCTGACGCACCACCATGAGAAAATCCGCACCACTGCGGTCCATCTTGTTCACAAATCCAATGCGGGGAACACGGTACCGGTTGGCCTGGCGCCAAACGGTTTCCGACTGGGGTTCCACCCCATCCACCGCTGAAAACAACGCAATCAATCCATCCAATACGCGCATGGAACGCTCCACCTCAACAGTAAAGTCCACGTGGCCCGGAGTATCAATGATGTTGAAATAATATTTTTTGGTGTCTGCAGTCGCCTTTCCCAACACGGTTGGAAAATTCCACTGACAGCTTACAGCAGCTGAAGTGATGGTGATGCCGCGCTCTTTTTCCTGCTCCATCCAGTCGGTGGTGGCTGCACCATCGTGTACTTCACCGATTTTGTGGATCATACCTGTATAGCGGAGAATGCGCTCCGTTGTTGTTGTCTTGCCTGCATCGATGTGTGCGGCGATTCCAAAATTGCGTTGAAATTTCAAGTCTGCCATGACGGGTGTAGTTGGTGATTATTTTGCGGGTGCAAAGTTATACAAAGCCCTGCAGATACGGAAATAAAAAAGGGTCGTTCAAAACGACCCTTTCTGCTGAATCAGCTCATTTCTTAAATCCTGAAGTGGGCAAATGCTTTGTTCGCCTCTGCCATTCGGTGTGTATCTTCTTTCTTCTTGAATGCTCCACCCTCACCTTTGCTGGCCGCAACGATTTCGTTAGCGAGTTTGTCAGCCATGCTGCGACCATTGCGCTCGCGAGCAAACCGAATCAACCACTTGATGCTCAGTGAAATTTTTCTGTCGGGACGCACCTCAGAAGGAATCTGAAACGTGGCACCACCGATCCTGCGGCTGCGCACTTCAACAGCAGGTGTTACATTGGAGAGGGCTTTTTTCCACACTTCGTATCCGTCTTCCCCACTCATCTTGCTCACTTTCTCAATGGCATCATAAAATATGGTAAGGGATGCATCCTTCTTTCCTTGCCACATGACGTTGTTCACAAAACGGGTCACCAGTACATCGCTGAACTTGGGATCCGGTGCAAGGGGTAATTTTTTGGCTCTAGTCTTCCTCATCTATGGATAAGTTTCTGTGATTTATTTTTTGGCTTTTTCGCGCTTGGTTCCGTATTTAGAACGGCTCTTTTTGCGGTCTTTCACTCCCGCTGTATCCAGGCTTCCGCGAACAATATGATAACGAACCCCCGGCAGATCCTTCACGCGACCACCCCTGATCAACACGATCGAGTGCTCCTGCAGGTTGTGTCCTTCTCCGGGAATATAGGCAATCACCTCAATTTTATTGGTGAGGCGAACTTTGGCAACTTTACGAAGCGCAGAATTGGGCTTCTTGGGTGTTGTGGTATACACACGGGTGCACACTCCACGACGTTGTGGACATGCATCCAGGGCCCTTGATTTACTCTTGGCCTTGATGATTTCTCTTCCTTTTCTAACAAGCTGCTGTATTGTAGGCATTCTACCCTTTTTTAACGGGACGGCAAAGGTAGGGGTAATTTTCAAAAAACCAAAACCCTCTACTCAAATACGGGAAGCATCCAGTTATGGACGTCCGGCTCAATGCCATCGCGAATTCCAGTCAGTTTTGCCTTTAGGGTATCGGCCAACTTGAATTGAAGGGGTTCAAAGAGCAGGGACCGGTCCTTGTACCGGATCTCTTGCACCTTGGAAATAGTGGCTGCAGTTCCGGTTCCAAATGCTTCGGTGAACAACCCCGCTTGGTGGGCTTCAATGAGTTCCAAAATGGAGATGTTTCGTTCTTCCACCGGAATGCCGATGTCCCGTGCCACCTTGATCACACTGTCGCGTGTCACTCCCTCCAGAATGGTGCCATTTGCAAGGGAAGGGGTAATGAGTCGGCCGTCCACGAGGAAAAAGATATTGATGGTTCCACACTCCTGAACATATTTGTGCTCATGGGCGTCGGTCCACAGTATCTGATCAAATCCATTTTTTTGGGCAATGGCAAAGGGGTGGAGCGAAGCTGCATAGTTGCCAGCTGTTTTCGCACGACCAATTCCGCCTTCCACTGCCCGTACATACTTTTCTTCTACCTGAATGCGCATGGGTGCTGCATAGTAAGGACCCACCGGCGATAAGATGATCATGAACAAATAGGATGATGAAGGCATGACCCCCAACAGTTCGTTTGTGCCAAACATGAACGGGCGGATGTACATGGCATGCTCAACTTCATGGGGAATCCACTTGTCCTCCATCTGCAAAAGTTTTCTCATCCCACCAATAAAGATATCTTCGGAAATCTCCGGCATCTCCATCCGATGGGCAGAACGATTGAACCGCTTTAGATTTTCGTATGGACGAAAAATGGCGGATCGACCATCCTGCATCCGAAATGCTTTTACCCCTTCAAAAATGGATTGACCATAGTGCAAGGTGGCCATGGCTGGATCAAAGCAAATCGGTCCATACGGGAGTATCTCGGGTGCTTGCCATCGACCATCTTGGTATTTGGCCATCAGCATGTGATCGGTAAAATACCTGCCAAACCCTAAATTGTTGAAATCCACTTCGCGCAATTTGGATGTTGCGGCTTTTGTTACCTTTATCGTTTCCATGAACTCCATGATCAACATTTCTGCAAAGAAACGAAAACAATGACACAATGGAATCAGTAAAGTTGAACGCTACTGCACTGGCTCAGGTGTACGGAAAAGATTTTCTCATCGATGGAACAGCCCCTTCGGTTTCGCCAGCCTCCTCTTCGCAACGCAGGGTGGTGGTGGTGACCGCATACCCCCATACTGTTCCAGCAGCAGCTGCCCAATTCTTGCAATCCATTTTGTCTGCCTGTAAATTGTTGCCGGGACAAGTAGAAATCGTCACTGCATCCCCGGATATACCGGACTATACCTCCATTCATTTGCAATGGAACAACAGCATCACCCTCCTATTTGGTGTACAGCCGGATCAAATTGGTTTGCCCATGCACTTTCCGCATTTTCAAGTACAATCCTTTGCTGAAAAAACTTACCTGAGCAGTCCGCCGCTGGAAGAAGTGGAACAGGACCGTTCACTCAAACTCCAGCTCTGGCAATCCCTTCAAAAACTATTTGCCGTATGAGCCAGCTCCTCTTCGCCTCCAACAATGTCCACAAGGCAGATGAATTCAGAGAGATCCTCGCCCCTCCGCTCAACATCCTGACGTTAAAAGAAGCCGGCATCACGATTGAAATTCCAGAACCCCACCCCACCCTAGAAGAAAATGCACTGGAAAAAGCGAGGGTCATTTATGCCCTAACCGGTAAGGATTGTTTCTCAGAAGATACGGGATTGGAAGTCGATTCCCTGAATGGTGCACCGGGAGTTCATACTGCACGCTTTGCGGGTCCGCATGCAAGCGATCACGATAACATTCAACAACTGTTAATGGAATTGAAGCCCCACACCAACCGATCCGCCCGGTTTCTTACCGTGATCTGCTTGATCTGGAAAGGAAAAGAATTTTTATTCAAAGGGGAATGCGAAGGAAGGATTGCTGAAAGGGAAGAGGGACAAACTGGCTTCGGGTATGACCCCGTTTTTATTCCATCAGGCTACCAGGAAACATTTGCTGCATTGGGGATGGATGTAAAAAAAGAAATCAGTCACCGGAAAAAAGCTGCCGTTCAACTGGCCGCATTTTTGAACGAGGCATCGTTCCAAATTTCCCAGGAAGCCTCCGCCTGAATCACGAGCATATCCATCCCATTTTCAACTGCTGCTCCACGCTGTTCTCCTTCTCTCAAAAAAGCAGTGCGTTCAGGATTGTACACCAAATCGTATAGATAATGCTGGGGACCTATTGCGTCATACGGTAGTGCCGGCTTTGATTCGATGTTGGGATGCATTCCCAGCGGAGTGGTATTGATGATCAACCGATGCGACGCAATCAGATCAGCATCGATTTCTTCATAGGTGAGTCCTTCGGAATGGGTGGTTCTGCTTATGGTTAGGAATGGAATGTTCTTTTCTTTTAACACATGCACCACCGCTTTTGCTGCTCCTCCCGTCCCCAGCACCAGCGCACGATCATGATGCGGCTGCCAGTGCCGATGAAGTGTTTGCGAAAATCCAATCACATCGGTATTGTAGCCAATGAGTCGACCTTCCCGAATGGCAATGCAATTGCAGGCTCCTATCTGCTCTACAGCTGCCGTCTGCTCTGTCAAATATGGCAGGACCTGCTCTTTGTAGGGAATGGTGACGTTGAGTCCTGCTAAATCCGGATGTGCGAACAACAATTCCGGCAACTCATCAATAGAGGACAATGGATAAAGTTCATACACATGATCCCGAATGGATTCCTGCTGAAATTTTTGAGCAAAATAATTTCCCGAGAAAGAATGGGAAAGCGGATAGCCAATGAGTCCAAATCGGCGCATGGGATTATGGCTTGAGAAAAAGGCTGAAGGTATCGCCTCTCAATCCAATGCGCATGGCTTCCAGCGCAATGATTTCGGATGGTGCGATGTTGCCCAGGTTCACGTTGGCACCCAAGAGCTCAATAAAATACAACTGCTGTGCCTTTTGAGGTGCTTCCCATAAAATTTTTTCTCCGGGAATTTGCGTCAGGATTTCTTGAACAAGTCCTTCACGGACCTCCCCGCTGCCTCTGTAGATACCTACATTGCCCGCCTCCCGTGCTTCTGCAATCACCCAGGACGCACCTGCGCTCAATTCTGCGCGCATCAGCTCGATCCATTTATAGGGAGGTATGATGTGGGCGGCATCTTTGCTGCCGACTTCACTCAAAACAGTTCCAATTGTACTGAGTTTTTCAATGTAGCCGCATTTTTCTGTATGCGGGATGGCGATGGAACCATCACTGACCTCCATGTACCGGATGTTGTAATCCTTGCAGAGGGAAATATACTCGTTGAATTGATTTCGGATGAGAAAGGCTTCCATCAAGGTTCCTCCAAAATAGACGGGAATGCCGGCATTTTGATAGAGCTCAATTTTCTCCCTCAACTTGGGGGTAACATAGGCTGTTCCAAATCCCAATTTGATGAGGTCAACGTGAGGAACAGCGTTCTCAATAAAATGACGCGCTTCTTCTAGCGATAAGCCCTTGTCCATGACCATGGTGATTCCTTCGATTCGGGGTTTCGCAAAGCGATCAGGCATCTGAGAGAGAGAAAAGTTCATGTGGAATATGCTGGTTCCTGCAAATTTAATAAGCTTAAGCGAAAACGGTTCAACCGATGTCGGATTGGCTAAATTCTTCTACGGCGTTTAAAGCGGAGAATGAGTTCCACCACTTGTGGATGCTTTACGGAAGAAGGGTATAGGTTTAAAAAAGATTTCAATTGTTTGGGGTACCGTTCCAGTGTTGCTTCCAAGGCTTCAAATCCTTCCTTGTTTTTACCCAAGGCCAGCAGGATGGCTGCCCGATAAAATTCCAGGATGGGACGATTGCCAAGTCGGCTACGGGCCAGTTCCACTTGTCGTTCAGCCTCTGCATGTTGCTGACTCAAAAACAATGTACGGATCAATGCTTCCCAGCCCTTGATGCTGCGCGGCTTTGATTGCACGACAGCTAAAAAATGATGCACCGCTTCTTTATGATGGCCCAACTTGACATGGCATTCGCCCATGGTCAAATTGAATTCGGGATCAAGCCGTTTTATGCGCAAGGCCATCTCCAGGTATTTGATGGCTTGGGCATATTTCAATTCTTTCATGTAGGTGCCTGCCACTTTCACATAGAGCCGTGCATTGTCGGGGTTCAGGTGCGAAGCCTTTCTGTAATAGAACCGCGCTTGTGCATGATTTCGAATCTTCTCATAGCAGTATCCAATGGCCTGATAGATCAGGTCTTCTGGTCGCGACAACTCAATCACCTTTTCCAGTTGATCAATGGCTTCCTTGTAGCGGTGCAACCGCATCAACGCATCGGCCATGTTGCGGTAGGCATAATCGAATTTTTCGTTGATCGCAATGGCATATTGATACGCATCAATTGCTTTTTCAAACAACTTCAATCCCTGGTACGCGGCTGCCAAATTGAACCAGGCAAGATCGCTGTAGGGATATTCTTCGATGATTTTTAGATGCAACCGGATGCTTTCTTCGTTGCGACCGGTGAAGTCGGTCCAAAAACAGATTTTATACAAGGCCTCCTCATTGGTTGGATCGTATTCGAGGATCCACTTGAGGCAATCGAAAATTTTCTCAAATGCTTCGTAATCGTCGTACACGTCCGCCAGTTCAAACAACAACTCGATGCGCTCCTCGCCTTCAAACCGGTTGACGGCTTCTTCAAGCAACTCAACCGCCTTCTCTTGTAAATCGAGCGCCAGATAAGCATCCGTTCTCAGGATGTAAATATCGATGTCATTTTTGTCCAGGATTTCCGCCTTATCCAACATCAGCAACGCTTTTTTATAGTGCCGGGATGCAATGAGCAAATCAGCTTTTTTTACCATCAGAGAGGAAGAGAAGGGAAACTGCGCTATGCCCAGCTCAGCAGCTTCCATGGCCTTGGTGATGGCGTCTTGATCGTCAAAATGGTCGATGATGCGCTCAAAGGATTCTTCGCTGAGAAACCCTACCCCTTTCCCATTCTTGATCCGCTCATAGGTATTGAGCAACTCTGTAATGTCTTCATGTTCCGAGAAACGCGACTCGTCCGCCATCAGCTTGTATGTACTTGTAATTTAGGCAATTGTAGGAAAGTTTTTAAGCAGTGCAATAATTTCTTTTGCAATTCGTTATGATTTAGTAAGAAATGTGCGTTTTTGGGTATTTTAACATTTCTTATTAATTTTGTCCTGATGAAAACCACAAACAGATCCACATTATTCTTCTCCAAGGGAGTTGTTGCATTGCTGGGACTGCTATTTTTCACCCATGCTGTAATGGCCGTGGATGGCATCATCGTCAAGTCAAAATCCTCCAAAGCCTCTTATTCCAACATGAAAAAGAACCTCAGCCTTTCGCTGAGCTCGGGTTTTTCCTATCGCGAAAACAAATCCTTTGGCTTCAGGAAAATCGGAAAGGACAATTCGTTCAACTCTGTTATCACCTACCAGAAAGGGAACATCACCTACATGCTTCCGTATCGGAACCGCACGGTGCTGAACCGGTTCAAAACTCCGGTTAAGCCTCAGAACTGATACTTATTTTTTCAGCAGCGCCTTACTGTTTTTGTATTCCATGACTCGGTATCCCGTAGTGGGAACATCAAACTGCTGTATGGCAACAGGATCAAAGTTCAGTCCTACAGCCCTGTACCGCACGGATGCCTCTTTTGAAAACAATTCATATTCCAGGACCATTCCTGGCAAGTCTCCAAACTGAAGATCGGTATCCGTGTTCTCCGCAATGAGCTCACGGGAATAAAACACAGTAGCTCGGGTTCCATCCTTGAGCACCATTTCAGCTTTGGAACAGGTATACCCCAGGATCTCTTTTTGCTCGTCCAGCCAGGTGATGCCCGAATGGGTGTACCAGGAGTTTCGGTCGCGCCAGTCGGCTTCGGTCAGCGCAATGAGGAGTCGCTGCGAACCAAATTCAGTAATCAGCGCTCCGCTGCCTTCCCGCGTGTCATAAAGTGCACGGGAGCGGCCCGCGTCGCTGGTGATTTCCGTGCGCACGTGACCGCCCTTGAGTTTGTGTACCGCACGCATGTGTGTTGTATCGCCGTTTGAAAAAACAACAACTTCAAATTGTGCAGTACCTTCTGAAAATCGCTTCTGTGCCTGCGTCACACACACAAGGAACATGAAAAGAATGAATAGCGCAGAGGATTTCATTTTTTCTTGGACTTATCCTGCAATGCTTTTACTTTTTTTTGCGTTTCCTGCATTTGCTCGAGCCGTTCCTGCCATTTGGATTTTTCGCGCGGCTTTTTCTTGTTGGTTTCTATTTCGACCATAATCTTTTCGTGGTCGATGATATAATTCTGAATCACAAATTGCAACAACAGCGTGATGACGTTGGAAACCGTATAATACCAGGTCAATGCAGACGGTAAGCCGTTGAAGATGCCCAATAACAACACTGGAAAAATATAGGGCATGTACTTGAGCACCGGATTATTTTGGTCCGGCGTCATGCTCATGCTGTACAACGAAATCAGTAAACTGGTAATCACCGAGAGCAATGTGAACAAAGAAAGGTGGCTTCCCACACCGGGGATGTAAAAATCCCAGGTTAGGATTGCATCATACGAAGAAAGGTCTTTGGCCCACCAAAAGGATTGTCCCCTCAATGATATGTTGGAATTAAAGAAACTATACAAGGCAAAGAAGATGGGAATTTGCAAAAGGGCTGGAATACATCCTCCTAAAGGGTTCACTCCTGCACTCCTGAAGAGTTTCATTTGCTCCATGCTGTAGGACTGCTGATCATCGCCGTATTTAGCCTTGAGTACATCCAACTCCGGACGCATCGCTTTCATTTTCGCACCACTGAGGTACGAAGTATAGACCAACGGGGAGGTAAGCAAACGAATGAACAATGTGAGCAATGCAATGGCCAGCCCCAAACTGCTGACATAGCGTTGGAAGAAATCGAATACCGGAAGAACGATCCAGCGATTGATGTATTTCACAAACGCATAAAAACCTTGCCCTAAATTGACCATGTCCTCCAGATCCAACCCATAGGATTTAAGGATTTTGTAATCATTGGGACCCATATACATGCGAAAAGAAACTTCCGCATCCTTGCCTGCAGGCAGGGTTACTTTCAGGTTGGCAACGGTTTGTGCGACAATGCCCAATGAGTCATCCGGGACAGTGCAGTTGATTTCTGCCCGACTGAATCCGGATTCCGAAATGATCGTTGTATTGAAAAACTTCTGCTTCACACCCAGCCACTTCAACCCTTCGTCCCACTTCTCATTCAATCCATCACTCATCGTGAAGTAATCGAATCCATCTGGACCATACAGTCCCAACTGTGTTTCGCGTTTCTCAGTTTGAATATCCATTTCCTGCTGATCGGCCTGCACCTGCCAAAGCATGTTCAACGATGAACCCGTGAATAATTTATCTGCACCCTGAACCTTCACCTTCCAGGAAATCATGTATTCATCAGGAGATAACGAAAACTGGTGTACGATTGAACGACCCGATGAATCCGACAACCGATAGGTCAACTCATTTTTACCGGATGCATCAGCAACAGTGCTCCTAAAAAACAAATCACCGGAAAAGGCGGTTTCGTTTGCAGCAATTTGAATGGGATAGGAAAGTTGATTAAAGGATGCAGCTATCAGTTTAACTTGGCTGCTGTCGCGGGACACATAGTTTTTTAACTCCACGGAAACAGGTCGACCGCCTTTGTTGCTGAACGTTACCCTGACCCGCTCGTTTTCCAACACTGATAATTCTTCCACCGCACTTCCCATTTGGACAAATCCCCCGGCCGATGCAACTGGCTGTAGTGCAGTATCCACAGAAGCCGATGCAGCAACCGCTGTATCCTTCACCTGCGGAACCAGCGCTGCCAACGAATCACGGATGCGCTGTTGCTTCATTTCCAACTCGATCTGACCCTGGCGCGTAAAATAAAAATAGGCAATGAACAAGCCGGCCAACAACACCATGCCGATCACCGAATTCTTTTCGAGTTTCATGAACGTTCAATTGAGGGTCAAATGTACGCAATACCCGCGACGCTATGCCATCTCAGGGGCAAGGGCGCGACTGCCTTCGGAGCGAGTATGCCGATACGCAAGGGCTGCTTTGATAAAGTGTACAAAAATGGGATGAGGATTCTCCACAGTGCTTTTCAGTTCAGGATGGTACTGAACACCGATAAAGAAAGGATGAGCAGGTATCTCAACAATCTCCACCAGATTGGTCTCCGGATTCACACCACTGGCTTTGAGTCCCGCCGCTTCCATTGCAGCCAGGTATTTATTATTGAACTCCCAACGGTGACGGTGGCGTTCAGAGATGAGTTCACTTCCATAAATCCGGTGTGCAAGCGTTCCGGCTTCGATCTTGCAGGGATAGGCGCCCAATCGCATGGTACCTCCCTTGCTGGTAATTGTTTTTTGATCATCCATGAGGTCGATCACCGGATCAGCAGTAGCCGGATTCATTTCGGTTGAGTGTGCGGATGTCAATCCCAATACATGGCGCGAAAACTCAATGACCGACATCTGCATGCCCAAGCAAATTCCAAAGAAGGGCAATCCATTTTCGCGCGCGTACTGCACCGCTAAAATTTTCCCATCGATGCCGCGATGACCAAAGCCCGGAGCAACCAACAATCCATCTAATCCATTGAGCTTTTCTTGTACGTTTTCTTCCGTGATGAACTCACTGTGAATGTTCTGAATTTCAACTTTGCATTCATTGATGGCGCCAGAATGAATAAACGCCTCTAATATGGACTTGTAGGCATCCTGCAGCTCCATGTATTTCCCAATCAAACCGATCGTCACTTTGGAAGTGGGGTGCATCAGCTTATCCAAAAACTTTTTCCATACACTCATGTCGGGTTCCGGAAACCACGTGATGTTGAGCTTCTTCAACACAATCATGTCCAGTTGCTCCTGTTGCATCAGCAACGGTACTTCATAGATGCTTTTGGCGTCTGCTGCTTCAATGACCGAATCCGGTTTCACATTGCAAAACAGCGCAATCTTATTTTTCAATTCTTTGGACAACGGCTGCTCGGTTCTGCAAACAATGATATCGGGATGCACACCATTTTCACTCATCATCTTTACGCTGTGCTGCGTAGGCTTGGTTTTGAGTTCTTTGGCGGCCTTCAAATAAGGAACCAAAGTAAGGTGCACCACTAAACAATCTCCGTCAGGAAGCTCCCACTGCAATTGTCGCACCGCCTCTATGAACGGGAGGCTTTCGATATCGCCCACCGTTCCACCAATTTCGGTGATGATGATATCGTACCCGGACTCCGCCAGCAACTGCATCCTGCGCTTGATTTCATCGGTGATGTGCGGAATAACCTGCACGGTCTTTCCCAAGTAGGCACCCTCGCGTTCTTTGTTGATGACCGATTGATAAATTCTACCGGTGGTTACGTTGTTGGCTTGTGTAGTATAAATGTTGAGGAACCGTTCGTAGTGTCCCAAATCAAGATCCGTCTCTGCACCGTCTTCCGTTACATAACATTCCCCGTGTTCATACGGATTGAGCGTACCGGGGTCCACATTGATGTAGGGGTCAAACTTTTGAATGGTGACTTTGAATCCTCTGGCCTGAAGCAATTTGGCCAACGAAGCAGAAATAATGCCCTTACCCAAAGAAGAAGTAACTCCTCCTGTTACAAATATATACTTGGTCATAGAAAAGGGACCGCCCAAGCAATGTTTGGAACTTCAGGAGGTCATACAAACATACCATTATTTTAAAACATGAAAAAGAAGTTTTTTCACATTTTTGCTCACTGGGAAAAGCACGATGTCTCTTGAAAATGGTATGCCAATGGAAGTGCTTACTGCATGCGAGAACCAATACTGGTGTCATAGTCTGATTTCCAGTCCTGGATGCTTCCCCAATCGCTGTTGTTGATGGTGAGTCTGCCAGCACTGACGGTGCCAATTCGAGAGAACGCAACGGATGTGCTGCGCATCTGGTCTTCAAACGAATTCAGCTGTGCAAGCGAAACCGACACCACTACCCTGCTTTGTCCCTCGCCAAACCAATACGCATCGGAACGAATGGATCTATCTTGTTGTTCTGCTTCAAACCCGAGTTCCTGGATCATGGCCGACTCCAACAAGGTGATGAACAATCCTCCCTCGCTGATGTCATGCGCAGATTGAATGGAGGAGGTTGAAATGAGGCGGGTGACAGCCGACTGTACCGCATACTCTTCTTCCAATTCAAAATGTGGGGCGGGTGAATGTTCTACACCACAAATTTTATGCAGGTATTCAGATGAATGTATGTCGTTCGTGGAAGTACCGATTAGATAGATCACATCACCCGGTGCTTTAAAATCCAATGTCATTTTGTGTTCCAGACTGTCCAGTAATCCCACCATTCCAATAGTAGGCGTTGGATAGACTGCTCCTTCAGGGTGTTGATTGTAGAAGCTTACATTTCCACCGGTGACGGGGGTATCAAATTTTTGGCATGCATCGCCCATGCCTTTGATCGCATGCACGAATTGATAATATACGTGTGAATCATATGGATTTCCAAAATTCAAACAGTTGGTCACTCCAAGAGGTGTTCCTCCACTGCAGACGATGTTGCGGGCGGCTTCGCTGACCGCAATCATGGCACCTTTGTACGGATCGGCATATACATAGCGACTGTTGCAATCGGTGGTCACCGCCAATGCCTTGCCTGTTTCTTTGACCAATACAACGGGGGCGTCTGAGGGACCATTGGTAGCAGTATTGCCAGTGCCCACCATACTGTCGTATTGTGTGTATACCCACCGCTTGCTTGCGATGTTGGGAAGTGTCGTCAATTGTCGAGCTATGGGTTGAAGATCGCCTGGAACAGGAATGCTGTTGGCATCAAATTGTGCGATCGCATCAAGATACGCCGGTCGCGCGTATTCCCGGTGATACACCGGTGCACCTCCACCCAATACCAAACTTTCTGCCGGAAGTTCGGCTTCCAGTTGTCCCCCCATATAAAAACGTAGCATCCCGTCATCGGTTACTTCACCAATCTCGGAACAGGGTAAATCCCATTTTTCAAAAATGCCAAGCACTTCCTGTTCTCTTCCCTTGTGCACGACCATCAACATGCGTTCCTGGCTCTCGCTGAGCAGCAATTCCCAGGCTTTCATGTTCTGCTGGCGCTTGGGCACCTTGTCCAAATCAATGCGCATGCCCACTCCTCCTTTTGCACTTGTTTCGGCCGTGGAGCAAATGATACCAGCTGCTCCCATGTCTTGCATGCCCACCAGTGCGCCGGTCGGAATGACTTCCAAACACGCTTCCAACAATTTCTTTTCCTGAAAAGGATCACCCACTTGCACGGCAGGAAGGTCTTGTGCACTTTCTTCGGTGATGTCGGCCGATGCGAATGAAGCCCCACCGATTCCATCTTTTCCGGTTGCAGATCCTACAATGAAAACAGGATTCTCTTTACCCAGGGCGGTGGCGCTCACTGTTTGTCCCACTTTCACAATGCCAACACTCATCGCATTGACCAGTGGATTGGTATGATAACAATCTTCAAAATATACTTCACCGCCAACCGTCGGCACACCAAAACAATTTCCATAATGACCAATGCCCGCCACTACTCCTTTGAGCAGGTGACGCGTTTTCGCTTCAGCAATGTTTCCAAAACGAAGCGAATTCAACGCTGCAATCGGTCGCGCGCCCATGGTAAAAATATCCCGGTGAATGCCCCCGACTCCTGTGGCAGCTCCTTGAAAAGGCTCAATCGCGGAGGGATGATTGTGGGATTCGATTTTGAACACCACCCCGTATCCGTCGCCAATATCCGCAAGTCCTGCATTCTCCTCTCCCGCTTTTACCAGTAATTTACTTCCCTCCCGGGGCAGGGTTTTCAGCCAGGTAATGGAGTTTTTATAGCTGCAATGCTCGCTCCACATCACGGAATAGGCTGCCAACTCGTTGAAGTTGGGTGTCCTCTTTAAGATCTGGCGAATGCTTTCAAATTCTTCGGGAAGCAGTCCCAATTGCCGGGCGGTCTCTACGGTTGTTTCCATGTTCGTTAAAGGAAAGCGCGAAGTTAATTTAAAAAGAGGGTGTCCGAAAGTCCCGAACCGAAGGGGTTGACAAATGGTTGATAAGCAGAACATCAATCATATTAATGATTTATATATATATCTGAATCCGCGCAGTTATGCATATTTTTTTCACATTCCGGTTTAAAAAAACTGTTTCATGCAAATTTTTGTTGGCATTTACGCCTATTTGACTCAATTTTGTACCTTCTTAAACCACTTCATATGCAATCATTACGTTTCAAAGCAATTGACAACTTGATCTCCGTAAAAGAGGAGGTGAGTGTTGGCGGATCCGAAAAAGTTGCGGCTTCTTACGGTGAAAATGTATTCACCCTGAAAACTGCACGGGAGTACCTCAGTGACGAGGCTTTTAAAAGTTTGTCCAATTCCATTAAAAGCGGACAAAAAATTGATCGGACAGTTGCCAACCAAATTGCAGCCGGAATGCGGCATTGGGCACAAAGCAAAGGAGCAACACACTTTACACACTGGTTTCAGCCTTTGACCGGATCTTCTGCTGAGAAACACGATTCTTTCTTTACCATCAAATCCGATGGAACAGCGATAGAGGAGTTCGACGGAAATGCGTTGACCCAACAGGAACCCGATGCATCTTCTTTCCCAAGTGGCGGCATCCGCGCAACCTTCGAAGCGCGCGGTTACACAGCATGGGACCCTACCTCTCCTGCATTCATCATGAACATTAGTCAGGGCAGCACCCTCTGCATCCCCACCATCTTTGTTTCGTATACCGGTGAGTGCCTGGACTACAAAGCGCCTTTATTAAAATCCATCGAATCGCTGAACAAAGCAGCTGTTGATGTATGCCATTATTTTGACAAGAGTGTAGGAAAGGTAACGGCAACACTGGGATGGGAACAGGAATATTTTGTGATCGATGAGGGATTGGCCAATGCACGTCCGGATCTGATCATGACCGGAAGAACCGTGTTTGGTCACACGCCAGCGAAGGGACAACAATTGGAAGACCATTATTTCGGATCCATCCCCGAGCGCGTGTATGCCTTCATGCGCGATTTTGAAAATGAGGCGTACCGACTTGGCATTCCGCTGCGCACGCGCCACAATGAGGTTGCACCTGCACAATTTGAGTGTGCACCGATTTATGAAGAATTGAACCTGGCTGTGGATCACAATACATTGCTGATGGATGTGATGTCGCGCGTAGCCAAGCGCCACAAACTGCGCGTGCTGTTGCACGAGAAACCATTTGCCGGCATCAACGGAAGCGGCAAGCACAACAACTGGAGCATGGCCACCGATACCGGTGTGAATTTATTGTCGCCCGGAAAAACTCCAAAGACCAATCTCATGTTCCTCGCCTTTTTCGTGAACACCATCAAGGGGGTACATGATAATGCGGATCTGCTGCGTGCCGCCATTGCTTCTGCGGGAAATGATCACCGACTGGGCGCTAACGAAGCACCACCGGCCATCATCTCTGCCTACATTGGAGGTTATCTTTCAAAAGTACTCAACGAGGTGGAAAGCAGAGTGAGCGACAAATTCGACGAGCAGGATGAAGTCATGCTCAAACTCGACATCCACAAGAACATTCCTGAACTGCTGTTGGACAATACCGACCGCAACCGTACATCGCCTTTTGCGTTCACCGGAAATAAATTTGAATTCCGTGCGGTTGGCTCTTCTGCCAACTGCGGGTACAACATGACGGTGCTCAATACCATCATGGCTGAAACCCTGACCAATTTCAAAAACGAAGTAGATGCATTGATGGAGAAAGGCGACAAAAAAGAAGTGGCCATCATGCAGGTGATCAAGTCCTACATCAAAGCATCCAAGAATGTTTTGTTTGAAGGCGATGGATACAGCGATGATTGGCAGAAGGAAGCAGCAAAACGTGGACTCCCCAATCTGAAGACCACGCCTTTGGCACTCGACGCCCTGGTGAGCGACAAGGCCATGCACTTATTTGAAAAACACAAGGTGCTTACCCACAAAGAATTGGAAGCCCGTTACGAGATTGAACTGGAGAAGTACATCAAGTACGTGCAAATCGAAGGCCGCGTAATCGGTGATCTCGCAGGCAACCACATCCTCCCTGCCGCTATTCGCTATCAGAACGTGCTGATCGACAACATCAAGGGATTGAAAGAAATCGGAATAAAAGCGGAAGGATACAAAGCCCAATTGAACGTGCTCAACGAAATCTCCGAGCACATCAACAAGGTACAGGTCCTCACTGAAGAAATGACCGAAGCCAGAAAAGCAGCGAACAACCTCGGTTCATCCAGAGAAAAAGCCATCGCTTACTGTGATAAGGTGAAGCCTTACTTTGATCAGATCCGTTATTCGGTGGACAAGCTGGAACTCTTGGTAGACGACTCTCAATGGGAACTTCCTAAGTACAGAGAAATGTTGTTCCTGAGATAGTGAAATCGAAAATTGAATCCAAAAAAACCTCCTTGTCAACAAGGAGGTTTTTTTATGGGAAGACCGAAAAAGTTTATTGCATTTTAAACGTCTCCAAAAACTTGGTTGTGAAATTACCGTTGATGAACTGTTCGTTCTTCATGAGCTGCTGATGGAAAGGAATGGTGGTCTTTACTCCTTCAATTACATATTCACTCAGGGCCCTGCTCATGGTATCGATGGCTTCTTTGCGGGTGCGGGCAACCGCAATGATTTTTGCAGTCATGGAATCGTAAAAGGGAGGGATCACATAACCGGCATACACGTGTGAATCGACACGAATACCATGTCCACCGGGCTGATGCAATACGGTGATCTTACCGGGACTCGGACGAAAATCGTTGTAGGGATCCTCTGCATTGATGCGGCATTCGATGGCATGCATGTCAGGGAAATAATGCCGACCCGATATGGGCTCACCCGCAGCTATTTTGATTTGCTCCTTGACCAAATCAAAATTGGTCACCTCTTCGGTTACACAGTGCTCGACCTGAATACGGGTATTCATTTCCATGAAATAAAAATTCCGGTGTTTGTCCACCAGAAACTCAATGGTGCCCACGCTCTCATACCCAATGGCCTCTGCCGCTTTTACGGCTGCAGCACCCATGCGCTCACGCAGTTCGTCGGTCATGAACGGAGAGGGAGATTCTTCCACCAATTTTTGATGGCGGCGCTGAATGGAACAATCGCGTTCACTCATGTGGCACACTTTCCCATACCGATCACCCGCTACCTGGATCTCAATGTGCCGGGGCTCTTCCACGAACTTCTCCATATAGAGTCCATCGTTCTTGAACGATGCCAACGCCTCTGCTTTTGCAGTGTTGTATGCTTTTTCCAATTCACTCTCCTCAAAAACAACACGCATTCCTTTTCCACCACCGCCTGCGGTTGCTTTCATCATTACGGGGTATCCGATTTCTTTGGCGAGACGTTTTGCTTCATCTACACTTTGCAACAATCCCTCACTACCCGGAACAACCGGCACTCCGGCTTTGATCATGGTTTCCTTGGCAGTGATTTTATCGCCCATGGAACGAATTTGATCGGGGGTGGGACCGATGAACTTGATGCCGTGTTCACCGCAGATCTCCGCAAATTTTGCGTTCTCTGCAAGGAATCCATACCCGGGATGTACCGCATCGGCATTGGTAATTTCCATGGCCGACATCAAATGGGGAATATTCAAGTACGAATCGGAGCTGGCAGGCTTGCCAATGCACACCGCTTCATCTGCAAATTTTACGTGAAGGCTATCCTTATCGGCTGTGGAGTATACCGCCACCGTTTTGATGCCCATTTCCCGGCAGGTACGTATAACGCGCAGAGCTATCTCACCCCTGTTCGCAATCAATATCTTTTTAAAACTCTTTTTAGAATCTTTTGTCATGTGACCGACTTGCGTGAAAAATTAGTTCGCCTGAAATCAAGCAGGCTCTACCATGAACAAAGGCTGATCGTATTCAACAGGTGAAGAGTCCTCAACCAGAATCTTTACAATTCGTCCGTTGACTTCACTCTCTATTTCATTGAACAATTTCATGGCCTCAATGACACATACAACTTTACCCGAACGCACTTCATCTCCCTCCTCCACGAAATTGGGTTTGCCCGGTGCGGGCTTGCGGTAGAAGGTGCCGATCATGGGACTCTTAATCGTAATCAGGTTGTCCGCTTCCTGCTTTTGAGGTGCCGCAGCAGAAGCAGCCGCTGAAACAGGGGCAGGTGCCTGTACAACAGCAGGTTGCTGATAGACCGGTGCCGGGGCAGCAGCTACTACCCGCTCTTCGTTTTGCTTGATGGTGATCTTGAAGTCTTTCTCCTCGATGGACAACTCCGTAATATTCGACTTGTTGACCATTTTCACGAGGTCCTGAATGTGTTTCAGATCCATGTTTGTCAGTTTGGGTTACGTATGAGCAGGTAAAGGTAGGGGGAAAAGATTCAACCCGCCAAAATAAGAGAATCAATTTTTAAACAAAAAAGCCTCGTTTTTGATCGAAAACGGGGCTTTTTTAGCATTTTTTAGCGATTTTTCGCAAAAATCACTCTTTTACTCTTTCAATGTATTCGCCGGTTTTTGTATTGATTCGGATCACATCCCCCTCGTTGACAAACAACGGCACCATTACGGTAGCACCGGTTGCTACGGTTGCAGGCTTCAATGTCCGGGTTGCCGTATCGCCCTTCAAACCCGGTTCTGAATACGTGATCTTGGAGACCACTTTATCGGGCAACTCTACGCTCATGGGTTGCTCGGTCTCCGTATTGAACAATACAGAAACTTCTTGTCCCTCTGTCAGGAATTGAGGGGCATCGACGAGCGACTCCTGAACAGCCACCTGCTCAAATGTTTCGTTATCCATGAAATTATACCCTGTGTCGTCTTTGTACAAGTACTGATACCCTTTGCGCTCTACGCGAACCGGATAAATGTTGTCACCACTGTTCCAGGTCTTTTCGATGGAACGGCTATTGTCCACCCCCTTCAACTTTGCCCAAACCTTTGCTGCTGCGCGCGCCGTCTTGTTTTCGCCGAACTCCACCACCGTGTATAAGCTGCCGTCAAGTTTGATGATCATGCCCCTGGAAATGTCAGATGTATTGGCCATAAAAAAATGATTAGAGGCCGCAAAGTTAATCCAATTTGTGAAATTACATCCTACCTTTGCGCGTCTGAATACATTCAATCACCTTCAATACACCCGGATATGAAAGTAACGGTCATCGGAGCAGGCGCAGTTGGAGCAACATGCGCAGACAATATTGCCAGAGCAGGCGTTTGTACACATCTGGTTTTACTGGATATCAAAGAGGGACTCGCTGAGGGCAAAGCACAGGATATGCAGCAAACTGCCGCACTCCTGGGTTTCGATACCACCATCACTGGGTCTACCAACGACTATTCCAAGACGGCGGACAGCGACGTGGTCGTGATCACTTCCGGTATTCCCCGCAAACCGGGCATGACCCGAGAAGAATTGATCGGCACCAATGCCGGGATTGTAAAGACCGTGTGTGAGAGCGTGCTCAAGTACTCCCCCAACACCATAATAATTGTGATCAGCAACCCGATGGATACCATGACGTATCTGGCGTTGAAGTCGACCGGACTCCCTAAAAACAGGATCATCGGAATGGGCGGTACACTCGACAGCAGCCGCTTCAAATACCAGCTTTCTCAACACTTGGGATGCAGCGCCAGCGATCTCAATGCCATCGTAATTGGGGGACATGGCGATACCACCATGATTCCCTTGATCAGCAAGGCAACCTGGAACAGCATTCCCGTGACCCAATTCCTGAGCCAGGAACAACAAGATAAAATTGTGGCCGACACCATGGTGGGTGGTGCAACACTGACCAAACTGATTGGAACCTCTGCCTGGTATGCACCGGGTGCAGCAGGGGCTGCATTGGTGAGCAGCATTCTGCGCGATGAGAAAAAATTATTTACCTGTTGCGTAGCACTCGATGGGGAGTACGGTCTGCATGACATTTGCCTGGGCGTTCCGGTTGTGATTGGAAAAGGCGGTTGGGAAAAAATCCTTCCCCTTGAACTGAATGCAGCTGAACAAGAGGCCTTTGCAAAAAGTGCAGCGGCTGTTCGCTCCATGAATGAAGTATTGGGCTGATCCCGCCTTCGACTCCCTTCTATTCTTCTACAAAATCAAGGTCCTTGTGAAAGGTCTCCTCTGTGTAGTACAGTGCAATCACAGAAATGACAGCGACTATGAGCGCTGTATAGATTCCACTTTGCAGCAGGCTGATTCCCAACTCACCCTGAAAATAATCCTTGAACAAGAGGTTCATCAAAGGAAGGGCACCACGGACCATATTGGGAATGGTCGTGGCCGCAGTGGCGCGGATATTCGTCCCGAAATGCTCAGCACCCATGGTCACAAAGATTGCCCAGAATCCGGTTGAAAAACCAAGATAAAATGAGATGGCATACATGCTGGTGTCGGAATGGTTAAGGGGACTGAAGAAAAAGACAATCCCCAAAAACGTCATCCCATAAAAAAGATAGAGGGCTTTCTTTCTACTCTTGAAATACTGACTCACAAATCCAATGGCAATGTCCCCGAGTGCAATTCCTATGTACCCAAACATGATCGACTCCCCTGAATCCACTGCATTCACCCCATATAGTTCCGTGGCAAAGCGATTGCTCAGGTTCAACATGATTCCAATGACAAACCAAGTAGGCAGACCAATCAAAATCGCCAGCAAATATTTGGTAAATCGGTCGCGGTTAGTAAAGAACATCAAAAGGTTCCCTTTGGACACGTGTTTGGCTTCAATACTTTTAAAAATGCTGCTCTCGGAAACACGGATGCGCAAAAACAGCAAAAAGATACCCAGGACTCCGCCAATTTTGTAACAGAGTCGCCAGTCGCCGGTTGTTTTATATACAATGAACGCGACCACCGCTCCAAATAATCCAACACCGGCTACAAAAGAAGTCATGACACCCCGGCTCTTCTTGGGCATGATTTCGCTTACCAATGTAATGCCCGCACCCAGCTCTCCAGCCAACCCAACACCAGCAATGAATCTCAGCCATGCATACTGATCAACTGTTTGCACATATCCCGTTGCAAAATTGGCAACTGAATACAGCAGAATTGAGCCAAACAACACACTCAACCTTCCCCGTCGATCCCCCATGATGCCCCAGACAATTCCACCCATCAACAATCCTATCATTTGATAATTGATGATGTGTGTACTGGCAGCAAGCATATCGGCATCAGAAACGTTGATGCCCCGCAAACTGGGCTCCCGCACAATGGTAAACAACAACAAATCATAGATGTCGACAAAATATCCAAGTGCCGCAACAATTACGGCCACATTCAAAAAGTGATCCTTGGACAAACTCTCTCGGATGCTCATGAAAATCAGTTTAGGGGTTTTGTTTTTTCCGGAACAACCGGATCAGGACCGGCGCAGTGGTGACCAGCACAATTCCCAATACAATCAGTTCAAGTCGGTCTTTCAGATCAAATCCATATTGGCTGAGAAAAAATTTATACAGGTAATGCCCCGCAAACATCATACTCAACACCCATGCAATACAACCGATGATGTTGTAGAGGCTGAAGGTTGATTTTTCCATGCGCACGATGCCGGCCACAATGGGCGCAAATGTTCGAATGATGGGAAGGAAACGAGCGAAAACGATAGCGCCCCCACCGTATTTTTCATAAAACTTACGCGCGGTGAACAGGTGTTTTTTCTTAAAAAAGAAGGTATCCGGCCGGTTAAATAAATACGGGCCACTCGCTGCCCCAAACCAATACCCCACCGAGTTCCCCAAAATACCGGCTCCGATGACAAATAAACAGACCACCAAGAGGTTGAGAAAATCATTGTTGAGCAGAAAGAGCTCTGCCGCTAATTCGTTGCTGTAGATGCCCGCGACAAACAGGAGAGAATCGCCTGGAAGAAAAAACCCGGCAAACAATCCCGTTTCAGCAAATACGATGAATAAAAAAAGCCAAAGTCCTCCGTGTTGAATATAGAACTCCGGATTCACCAAATCTCTCCATTGAAACATCACGTCCAGTATCATACGCTCCATTTGTTTTTACTCATCAAAGATGTTATGCTTCTGCCGGTGCAACTGCTTCGGTTAATTCCCCTTCCCATTTACTGACTGCTGTAGTTGCCAAAGCATTTCCCACCACATTGGTCATGGTGCGGAACATGTCGCAAAAATGGTCGATGGGCAAGATCAATGCAATGCCCTCCGCTGGAATATTGAACATGGCGCAGGTGGCAGTGACAACCACCAGCGAAGCACGGGGCACACCGGCAATGCCTTTGCTGGTGAGCATGAGCACCAACAGCATGGTCAGCTGTGTCCCCAGATCAATTTGAATGCCATATGCCTGTGCAATGGCAAGACTGGCAAACGTCATGTACATCATGCTGCCGTCTAAATTAAAACTATATCCCAGTGGAAGAATGAATGAAACAATCTTATCCTTGCAACCAAACCGTTCCAACTCCGAAGTCAATTTTGGAAACACCGCTTCACTGCTGGTGGTGCTGAAAGCAATGAGCAAGGGTTGTGAAATGATGCGCAACAATTCCCAGAGCCGCTTGCGCAGGATGATGAACCCAACTGTGAGCAGCAGTACCCATAAGGAAGCAATGCCGGCAAGGAACGCCAGCAGGTACTGACCATAAAAAGAAAATACTTCCAATCCCTTGGTGGCAATCACTGCGGCTATGGCACCAAACACGCCCAGTGGTGCAAAATTCATGACATAGCCGACCATTTTTAAGATGATGTGAGCCGCCGCGTCCAGTCCCTTTACAATCACCTTTCCTTTTTCGCCCAATGCCGTAGTGGCTACGCCAAAAAATATACTGAATACCACCAGTTGAAGAATCTCATTATGGGCCATGGCTTCAATCAGACTTTTCGGGAATACATGTTCCACAAATTGCTGCAGCGAAAACTGTTGTGTTTTCCCGATTAAATCCGCCGCACTTTTTGCATCTGCATTGCTCAGGTCGATGGCAGCGCCAGGACGGAAAAAATTAACCAGCAACATCCCCAGCAATAAACTGGCCAGAGAAGCAGAGATGAACCAGAGCATGGCTTTCCCTCCTACTCGTCCTACAGCAGAAAGATCACCCAATTTTGCAATGCCCACGACCAGTGTAGTGAACACCAGCGGTGCGATCACCATCTGGACCAAACGCAAAAAGATGGTCGTCAGCAGCTTGATTTTTTCGGAGAACGAAGCAATCGTTTCCGCATCCGCTTGCAGATGGATAGCATACCCCACCAAGATGCCAATGAACATTGCGATGATGATGTACGTAGTAAGCCGACCGGAGGATCCCTTCATGCAACAGTGATTTATACTGCCTCAAAATACACGATTTGAGCGGATTAACGATGCTCTTTTCAACCCGAAAATAAAAATCTTGAAAACCAAATTATTGGCTATTTTAGAACCTTCCATACGACCAACACAATCATACCATATGAGTTTATTCAGAAGAAAATCCCTGGATGCAATGTTATCACAGGCCGCTGATTCAGAGAAAGGATTGAAGCGAACATTGGGTGCAGGTAACCTGATTGCCCTTGGCATTGGTGCCATCATTGGAGCAGGACTATTTGTGCGTACCGCAGCAGCTGCGGGACAAGCAGCAGGACCGGGAGTAACTCTGTCCTTTGTTGTTGCCGCCATCGGGTGCGCGTTTGCAGGACTCTGTTATGCAGAATTTGCTTCCATGATTCCAATCGCAGGAAGCGCATATGCATATTCCTATGTTACCATGGGTGAACTCATTGCATGGATCATCGGTTGGGCGTTGATCATGGAATATGCACTGGGTGCGGCAACGGTTGCCATTGCGTGGAGCGAATACCTCAATAAACTGTTGGGAGGCGGTATCCCCTATGAATGGAGCCACTCGCCTTTTGAAAGCTACACCGATGCCAGCGGAATTCACCACCAAGGCATCGTCAATGCTCCGGCACTGATCATTTTATTTGCCCTCACCCTGCTGCTCATCAAGGGCACCCAGGAATCGGCATTCATCAATGCCATCATCGTATTCATAAAAGTGGCCATCGTCCTCTTGTTCATTGCGCTGGGATGGCAGTTCATCAATCCGGACAACCATACTCCATACCTCATTCCGGAAGGCACAGCAGCCGTAACCGATCAAGCGGGAAAAGTAATCGCCGATTACAGTGGATGGAACAAACATGGATGGGGCGGTGTACTCGGTGGAGCGGCTATTGTGTTTTTTGCGTTCATTGGATTTGATGCGGTTTCCACAGCAGCGCAGGAAGCTAAGAATCCAAAGCGCGACATGCCCATTGGCATTTTGGGTTCACTGGTTGTCTGCACCATATTGTATATACTCTTCGGGCATGTACTCACCGGAGTGGCCAACTGGCAGGATTTCGTAGATCCTGAAAAAGGAAGAGAGGCTTCGGTGGCCTATGCCATTTCCACGTATATGTCGGGTTACGGCTGGCTGGCCACTGCCGTTACTGTCGCAATCCTGGCCGGCTTCTCGTCGGTCATCTTGGTGATGCTGATGGGACAAAGCCGCATTTTCTATACGATGAGCAACGACGGATTGATTCCAAAAGTGTTTGGCGATCTCCACCCCAAGTTCAAAACACCGTATAAATCGAACATGATTCTATTCGTGTTCGTAGGAGCATTTGCAGCCTTTGTTCCTGGTCATGTAGCAGGCGATCTCACCAGCTTTGGCACGCTCTTCGCTTTTGTTCTGGTCAGCATCGGTGTCTGGATCCTGCGGGTCAAGGCCCCTCAACTGGAGCGTCCTTTCCGGACTCCAATCGCCCCAGTAGTGTCGGTGCTGGGTGCCATCATCTGTACAGCCATGATTGTGGGACTGGATGGCCAGACCCTCAAAGTAGCCTTTGGATGGATGGCCTTGGGACTGGTTGTTTATTTTCTGTACAGCAAAAAGAATAGTCGACTAAATTCTTGATAATGAAATTCAACTCCCCGCTGAAGTATTTTATATTCTCGTGTATCCTGTTCATGCTTGCCTGCGGAAGCAAAGGCGATGTCCACGAAATGGAAGGTTGGTACACCATGGAACAACAAATTTTCATTGCAAATGGAGTAGAAGATGTCCGGGATCACACCAAACAGTACAAGGTGTTTTCCGATGAATACTATTCCTACACCAACATGCGAGAGGATACACTGACCACATTTGGTTTTGGCTACTACACGTACGATCCGGCGACAAAAAAACTGGTGGAACACAACCTATTCAACACTTCGTTATTGGATTCCGCCTCTTCGTTTGATCTACAAATTGAACCACACCCTGCCGGTTACAAACAGGTCATTCCCAAGATCATGATTGCAGGCGTACCCAATCGACTGATTGAGGATTATACCCGCATCAATTTTAACAACACCTCGGAAATGGATGGCGTATGGAAATTGACCGAGCACTATACGATTGAGAATGCAGACACAGTTCGGGATACGCGCATCCAATATAAAATTTTCAAAGGAGGCCGTTTCATGTGGCTGCAGTATTTCACTGACAAAGAAACCGGCGCACCCAAGAAAGGATTTGGATACGGAGAGTTCCAGCTCAACGATGGATCCATCGTTGAGACCAATCAATTCTCCAGCTACCCGTCCATTACAGGTGTTCCTGTAAATCTTCAGCTGGACATCATTGATGAAGACAATTTTACCCAAACCATTACCTCTGATACCGACGGCAGTATTTCGGTTGAAAAATATACCCGAATGCCAAAAAGATCAAATAGCTGATCTCTTTTTACCTTTGCAGCCTGAACCAATCACCTGATTCACTATGGGAAGGATATTCGAAGTCAGAAAGGCGTCCATGTTTGCCCGATGGGACCGAATGGCAAAACAATTCACCCGCATCGGAAAAGAAATAGCCATTGCTGTTAAGGCGGGAGGATCCGATCCCAATACCAATCCGGCACTTCGCCGCTGCATGCAAAACGCCAAAAGCGTGAACATGCCCAAAGACAGAGTAGAGGCCGCTATCAAGCGGGCCATGGGCAAGGAAATGGACAACTATGAAGAGATCCTGTATGAAGGATATGCCCCCCATGGTGTAGCCATCCTGGTGGAAACAGCAACCGATAACCACGTGAGGACGGTCGCCAACGTCAAGTCGCATTTCAATAAGGGCAACGGGGCATTGGGCAACAGCGGAAGCGTGAGCTTCCAGTTCAAGAAAATGGGCGTCTTCAAACTCAAGAATGAAGGAATTTCAGTAGATGAATTGGAACTGGAGCTGATCGATTTTGGATTGGAGGAAATGGGTGAAAGCACCAACGAAGACGGCACCGAAGTCATTGTGATACGCTGCGCCTTCAGTGATTTTGGCAACATGCAAAAAGCACTCGAAGAACGCAAATTCACACCTCTGAGTGCAGAGGTGGAATGGATTCCTGTAACAACGGTTGAATTAGCAGAAGAACAAGCACAGGAAGTGCTGAAGCTGGTCGACCGCATCGAACAAGATGAAGACGTGCAAAAAGTATTCCACAACCTAAAGTGATTATTCGGCCATTATCGCCGCGACATTTGCCATCACATCCTCCACATTGGGCTTGGAGAAATAATCACCATCACTGCCGTATGCAGGGCGGTGTTCTTTTGAACACAGGATTTTAGGGGCCGCATCCAACCAGCGGTATCCGCCTTGTTTATCCATCACTTCTGTGTACATGTATGACGTAGCTCCTCCTGGAACATCTTCATCGACAAATAAAATACGATTGGTCTTTTTGAGGGATTCCACAATGCTGTGGCCAAGATCAAATGGCAACAAGGTCTGCACGTCGATGACCTCACATTGTGTTCCGCCTTTGGCAAGCAGTTCAGCTGCTTCCAGGACAATGCGCAGGGTTGATCCATACGATACAATGGTAATGTCTTCGCCTGCGCGAACCACTTCCGGTATCCCAAATGGTACACGATACCCGAGCAGATCAGCTGGTAATTTTTCTTTCAACCGATATCCGTTCAGGCACTCGATGATCAGTCCCGGATCCTTACCGTTGAGCAGGCTGTTGTAAAACCCAATGGCCTGAACCATGTTGCGGGGAACACAGACCAACATACCCTTCAGGGAATTGACCAGGAGTCCCATGGGAGACCCGCTGTGCCACATGCCTTCGAGTCGGTGACCTCTTGTCCGAACGATGATCGGTGCAATTTGTTTTCCCGCAGAACGAAAATGCAAAGTGGCTACATCATCACTCAGCACCTGCAAACCATATAACAAATAATCCAAGTATTGAATCTCAGCAATGGGCCGCAAGCCGCGCATCGACATGCCCACACCCTGTCCCATGATCGTGAGTTCGCGAATTCCAGTATCGAAAATGCGTTCTGTACCAAACTTCTGCTGCAATCCCGCAAACCCTTGATTCACGTCACCAATTTTTCCAAGATCCTCCCCAAAAGCTACAACACGAGGATCAGATGCAAACAACGCATCGAAATAGCGATTGAGGATTTCATAGCCATTCATTGCCGGTAATTCTTCAATAACCTTAAGCTCCGGAAGTGCCTGGTCAGCTGTATACCGCTCGGCATGTAAAAAAGAATTGTACAGGTCGCGGTTTTCTTCCGACAATTGATCGCAGTAGGATTGCAGGGGCAGCGCTACTTCTTTATTCTTCAACAAGAATATGGAGCGTTTCAATGCAGCAATCACATCTCTTCTGAACGGAATTGCGTTTTTGTGAAGCTCCTGATGAATCTCTTGCAGCGTTCCGCTGGCATCATGCACAAGTGCGGCAGCCATGAGATTGAGGGCCAGTTTTTTTTGCTCCATGATGGGCTCCTCATATAAACGCCAGGTGTGAAGGCGGCTTTCATTGACGTGCGTACGTGCACGTTCTTCCATTGCCTCCAATTCTTCTGAGGAGGCCAGTGCATTTTCCAGAATCCAGGATCTGAATTTTACCAAACAGTCCCACTCGCGCTCCCATTGGAGTCGTTCAGGCGATTTGTACCGTTCGTGGCTTCCGGATGTGGAATGCCCCTGAGGTTGTGTCAATTCTTCCACATGAAACAACACGGGTATATGCTCGGACCGGGCCCGGGATATGCCTTCTTCGAATACTTCGCAAAGCTGCGCATAGTCCCACCCTTTCACACGATAAATCAGGATTCCGGTTCCTGTACTCTCTTTTTCAAAACCCGATAAGGCCTCTGATATGGATGACTTTACCGTTTGAACATGTTTAGGGACCGAAATGCCGTAGCCATCGTCCCAAACACATACCACGAGCGGTACTTGCGATACAGCTGCCGCATTCAGCGTTTCCCAAAAATGCCCTTCACTGGTGGATGCATCTCCAATCGTGCAAAAGCAGACCTCATCCCCTTTATTGGAAAAACCGTTCTGTATCGGGAGTTCCGGCACATTCCGATAGATCCGAGAGGCGTAGGCCAACCCCAATGCCTTGGGCATGTGTCCTGCGGTTGGGGCCATTCCGGATGCAAAATTTTTCTGTGCAGTGTGCTGTATGAATTTCCCCTGTTCATTCACATAGGCTGTACAAAAATGACAATTCATTTGTCGACCTGCACTGTGCGGATCATGATCCGTATTGGGATCAGCATAGAGTTGGGAAAAAAGTTCGGAGATGGTTGCAGCACCGGTTGCGAATGCCAGGGTTTGGTCGCGGTAATACCCGGCATAGTGATCGCCGGGGCGAAAAAACTTGGCCAGTGCCACTTGCGGCACCTCTTTGCCGTCACCGAAAATGCCAAATTTGGCCTTTCCGGTTAAGACCTCTTTTCTGCCCAGGAGACTGGCTTGCCGACTCTCAAACACGATGCGATAATCCTCAATGACTGCATTTCGGAATGCCTCATAGGACAACTCCTCCCTCGACAATTCCCGGGTGTGCGCATGAAGGTCCATGCGACAAAACTAATTGGTTTTTGCCCAATAAAAATGATTGCTCATCCGGTAGGGAGAAAGTGTTAAAAACTTCCTTTTTACTTCTTGCTCAGCTTATCAAATTCGGCAGCCGACACAACCTCTCCCGCAATACGCAACTCCAATGGCGTATCGATTCCCTTGACCTTCACATAGACTGTTTTCTCAAACGGTCCAGGAGCCGCAGCATTGAAACCCGCTTTAATAGACGCCGACTTTTCTTTCATCACAGGAGCCTGAGGCCAGGTTGGAGTGGTGCAGCCGCAAGAGGCCGTTGCTGTTTCAATGATCACGGGCTGACCGGAAACATTGGTGAATTCAAAATCATGGGTAACCGGCACCCCTTGCTTGATCTTACCAAAATTGTGACGCAGTTCCTTGAATTTCACAAGCGCATCTGCTTTTACATTGGCCTGAGAAAATCCAAACAAGGCTGTGCTGATCAGTGCAGCAAATAAAAATATGCGTTTCATAATTGTGTGATATTAAAATTTTATGTTTTTCAATAATGCAATGCTTTTGTTAGCAGGCGCAGGCTGGTCGGGTGTTTTCCACACATCACCCCTGATGGTCAACTGCAATACCTGGCCATTCCCATAAAAAACCTGTATTGTTTTTTCAAATGCACCTTCTGCTGCGGCATTGTACCCCACCCGGATGACAGCACTGGATCCGGGAGCAATGGGCTGCCGGCTCCATTCTGGAGTGGTGCAGCCACAGGATGCCTGCACGTCGCTGATGGAAAGGGTCTCCGCAGATGGGTTGCGGATTTCAAAACCAACATAAACCGGTTTGCCCTGAGCGATGCGACCAAAATCGTGGATCGGCTGCTTAGCATTGAGCTGCACAACCGGGATCGACTGCACCGCTACCTGTGTATCACCTGTCATGGCCATGCACATTCCAATGATAACCAGCGTAAGCTTTTTTATCCTTTTCATCCGATATAAAATTACATCATGTTTACGATGCTTCCAATTTGGCTAATTTTGCCCCATGTTAAAAGCTTCACAAAGAGGGGAAGCGATGCCCCCCTCGCCCATCCGCAAACTGGTCCCTTTTGCCGAAGCCGCGAAGAAAAGAGGAATCAAGGTGCACCATCTCAATATTGGTCAGCCGGATATCGAAACCCCTCCCTCGATTCTGGATGCAGTGCGCCATGCGGATATCCACGTGCTTGCCTATAGCCACAGTGCAGGAAATGAATCCTATCGAAAAAAGTTGGTGCAGTATTACCATAAGAATGGTATCGAACTGGACTATACCGACATCATCATCACCGCCGGAGGAAGCGAGGCGATTGTTTTTGGAATGATGGCCTGCCTGGATCCGGGTGATGAAGTCATCATACCCGAACCCTTTTATGCCAACTACAATGGATTCGCCGTGATGGCGGGCATCCACATCGTGCCTGTGACATCGCACATCGAAGATGGATTTGCGCTACCCCCCATTTCAGCATTTGAAAACTTGATTACGCCGCGTACCAAGGCCATTCTCATTTGCAATCCCAACAATCCGACCGGGTATTTGTACAGCCGGCAAGAAATGGAGCAACTTGAGGACATCTGTCTTCGCAACAACCTGTTTCTTTTTTCGGATGAAGCCTACCGGGAATTCTGCTATGAAGGCACCTATACCAGTGCCATGCACCTGAAAAAAATTCCGGAGCACGTGGTACTGATGGATACGGTTTCAAAACGGTATTCTGCCTGCGGGGCTCGGATCGGCGCATTCATCACCCGTAATAAAGAGGTGTACAGTGCTGCTTTGAAAATTGCACAAGCACGATTGAGTCCGCCAGGACTCGCCCAGATCCTGGGTGAAGCAGCCGTGGATTTGCCGGATGCATACTTTGATGCTCCAAAAGCCGCGTACCTGTCTCGCAGAAATACACTGGTAGCGCGACTCAACGCGATGGAAGGTGTATTCTGCACAACACCCGGTGGCGCGTTCTATGTAATCGCCCGATTGCCCATTGACGACGGCGATCGGTTTTGTCAATGGTTGCTGGAAGATTTTGATTACAACGGAGCAACCCTGATGCTGGCACCCGCAAGCGGTTTTTATGAGACAATAGGTTTGGGAAAAAATGAAGTCCGTTTGGCTTATGTGATCAACGAAACCGATATCCACGCTGCCATGGATTGCCTGGAAGTCGCGCTGAAATCCTACCCGGGTAGAGTCGGCTAAAATCGGTTGATCAGAAACACAACACCGATCACCATTGCTGCGCCATAGAGCATGTAGGCATGCACGGCTTCTCTCAACAGGACTACCGAAAAGACCATCGCAAATAGGGGAATGAGGTTGTTGAATGCGGAGGTTCGGACGGGACCAATTTTCTGAACCCCTTCATAGTACCAGACAAATCCGAGTACCGATCCGCAAATACCCAAGTAGGCCACAGCCAACCAAATAGAGGGATCCACATGAACAGGCAGTGTTTCAAACGGAATGAATACTGAAATCATCATCAATCCCAATAGGATCGCCCACGTAGAGGCCTGCAATGGTGTTGCCCCTTTCAACGCATTTTTTGCGTAGTACGTATAGAAAGCCCAGGAAACCGGACACCCCAGTATAAAGGCATCGCCCCAACTGAATCGGGAAATCAATTCGTCCAGGTCGCCATGCGCAATAACAAGAGCTGTCCCCAACAAGGAAAGCAAGAGTCCCATAATTTTAACTGCACTAATTCTTTCTTTTCCTACGATTGCGGTGATCAACATCACCAAAACCGGATTGAGTGCAACAATCAATGCGCCGTGACTGGCTTTCACCAACCGAAGACCGTTGTAGAAAAAAAAGCTGTACGCAAAAATACCTGTCGCACCGAGCAACGCCATTTGCTTGAATTGTTCTCGCGTGATCTGAAAGGCCTTACGATCGGTAACGAATAATATCGGCAACATGAAAGCCAAGGCCACCAGGTAGCGCAGCGATGCGCCGGTAAACGAACCAAATACATGGGAAACCATTTTGGTGGCGATGAACGTTCCTCCCCACATCAGGGCCACCAGAACCAATTTAAAATACGTCACGCCGCAAAAGTAATCAACGCACGGCTTCAGCCGATAAGCGTTTCAGGATGCGGTTGACCGATTGGCGGACATCTTTTCGTTCGGCATCTTTTTGCACTATAAAGCTGTTGGCCGAAAGTGCACCTACCACTGCCTCCTGCTCTTCTGCTCCATCATACACCATGCTGCAGAAAGGATTTGCCCACTTGGAACCCCATGCAAAAAAATGGCGCATCAGAGGTAATGCACATCGGGGCAACCACACATGCAGAGAAAGAGTCTCATCCCGAACGATATGCACTCATGAATCGCTTGCAATCCATGGTCAATAGATAGCTTCCCAATCTGCGCGAAGCACCAAGTAGTTTTTCTTGCCTTTTTCTACCACTACAGGATGGATGGTGCCGTCCAGGTCGAAAATGGTACTGTAAAAGCCCCCATTCTTTCCCATCAATACTGTGTACCGGCCTGCGGGTAGCTTGACCTTGAATCGTCCATCATCCGAAGATTGAAGGGTGTACAGGGGTTGCACCGATACGCTGGAGTACTCACCAATGGCCGCACCTGGGGTCACTTTTTGTCGATCCAGGGGTTCAAAGAAATAAATGGGGACGGAAATTCCCGAAAAGGAAGGCGATGGAATATCCGGAGAGGGCATTTGATTGCCCACGACTCGCTCAACTTTTCCGGTAACCAGTACTTTGGCAGGCTGGCAAGACACCCATCCTGTTGATAAAACAGTCGCCAGTAAAACAACTCGCTTCAACATAATCAATCGTCTTAAAATGTTTACAGTAGTTTGACGCAGAGAACATTCGGAAGTTACCAATTGTTGTCAATAAGAATTATCTTCATGTGTATGAAAACTCAACTTTTTCGGGGATGGCTGATGACGGGAATCGTCGTTGGTTTTTGCGCTGCCTCTCATGCCCAAACCAGACCAGAAATCATGAAAAGAGAGCTGGATCGCATTGCTGTGGACCAGCGCATCAAAGAAACTGAGAACTACGACCGGGCATTGATGCTGGCTGCTCAGAAGGGCTGGAAAACAACCATAACCAACGATAAAGGAAATGTTGCGCGATTGGTCGGCGTAGACGAAAAAGGGTTTCCCATGTACGTGGAAACACAGAACAATATTGTAGCAGCTCAAACGATTGGCACAAACAGGCTTTGGACGGGAACATTCAATTTAACCGGATCCAACCCATTGTTGACCAACAAAATGGCCATGTGGGATGGAGGCAGGATCAATGCTTCACACGTAGAATACATTGGAAGAACTACGCAACGGGACAACCCTTCAGCCAGCAGTCCCGATGGCCATGCTACACACGTAGCCGGCACGCTGATCGCATCAGGAGTCAATCCCAATGCAAAAGGAATGGCCAATGGACTGAAAGGAATGTTGGTCTATGATTTCAACAATCACATCAGTGAGATCTCCAATGAAGCCGCCAACTTGCTTGTTTCAAACCATTCATATGGTTCCATTTCAGGATGGCGATTCAACAGTGGACAAAGCAGATGGGAATTCTGGGGAGCAGTCGGACAAAATGAAGACTGGAAATTTGGAGCCTATTCATCTGAAACGCAGATGTGGGATTCCATTGCATGGCTTTCACCCAACTACCTTATTGTAAAGTCAGCCGGAAACAATAGAAATGAATCCGGACCGGCTGTTGGTGCATCTTATTTCCGATTCGATGCAACGGGCCAAATGACGGATGCAGGTGGACGGCCATCGGATATCAGCAATCAAACAGGCTATGATCTGCTTCCCACCTATTCCAACGCCAAGAACACACTTACCATCGGAAACGTATTTCCGATTGCAGGCGGTTATACCAATTTCACCGATGTTGCACTCAGCAACAGCAGCAGTGTGGGTCCTACCGATGATGGCCGCATCAAACCGGATGTCGTTTCAAATGGCGTTGGACTGCTTTCGACGGGTGCTGACAACAATACTGCGTATTCCATTCTTTCTGGTACCTCTATGGCCGGGCCGGGCATTGCCGGATCTGCTCTTTTGCTTCAGGAATATTTCATGCGCCTGAATAGTGACCAACCTGCTTGGTCTTCTACCATCAAGGGGTTGATTATTCATACAACCGATCCTGCCGCAGCACTTCCGGGTCCCAATTACCAAACAGGCTGGGGATTGGCAAACTTTCACAGAGCTGCAACTGTCATGAGCAGTGGCGCATCAAAAGAAATCGTTCAGCGTAACTTAAAAAACGATTCCGTTTACACGATTACAGTCGTGGCCTCCGGCTCAGGCAACTTGAAAGCCACGTTGTGCTGGACCGATCCTGCTGCAGAACCGGTTCAAAATGGAACACTGAATTCTAGAACGAAACGCCTCATCAATGATTTAGATCTTCGCATCAAAAGAGGGTCGCGCACCTATTTTCCGTGGAAGTTGGATTTTTCAAAACCTGCAGATGCTGCCACCAAAGGCGATAACGACATTGACAACGTAGAACAAATTGAAATCGATTCCGTACTTCTGGGAGAAACGTATACCATAGAAGTACGGCACAAAGGAAAGCTTACCCGAGGCGACAGCACACAGCGTTATTCGCTTATCATTACCGGTATTGGCGGTACAGCATTCGGCAGTTCTGCACCTGCTCAAGCTGAAGGCAGCTTCATTGATTCGCTTTCATTTGGAGGCATCAATAAAAAACAGTTGGATACCTGCAAAACCTACAGCGATAACCGCGTGCAGACCGCCAGCATAGAATCGGGAGGCAATGCTTCCTTGTATTTGAAAATGAAGAGTTGCGACCAAACCAATGCGACGCGATTTGTGAAGGTGTTTGTCGACCTCAACCGCGACGGTGATTTTCTTGATGCAGGTGAACTGGTGGCCAGCAGCAGTGCGCTTTTAAATGGAGAAACATATTCTCCTTCTGTAGCCTTTCCCAAAACATTGTCAATGGGGGATAAACACATCATGCGGATCATCGTCAGCGAAACGGCATCCGTTGATAATATTCAACCCACTGGTTCATATACCCGTGGTGAAACGCAAGACTATACACTGCTTGTTGTTCGTGCATCAAACGACCTCAGCATTTCCAGTGTAGTCTATCCGCTGGATGGTGAGTGTGCAGATCCAAAACAATACGTTACTGTTTCTCTGAGGAATGCTGGAAGCAAGCAACAAAATAACATTCCATTGACCACTGATGTATTGGAGAACAATGTAAAAATTGCCACGTTGACCGGTGTATTCAATGGAACATTGGCCTCAGGCGCAACCAGTCAGTATACCTTTCAAACGCCATTTGCCATGCAGGCTGGAAAGCAGTACACATTCAATACTCGTACAAATTTGATCAATGATCAGAATTCCGACAATGACCAAATCACTTCATTTGCCAGTTCAACAGCAGCAGGGGGTGTACCCACTAACCTTCAGGCGCTTGTCTGCAACAACACGGCTGTGTTATTCAAGGGAAATGCGGGCATTACGGTTGACGATTATGTTAGCTGGTTCAGCAGTGACACAGCAAAAGTGCCCTTCCTGACTGTGGCGAGCAATAAAGTTGCCAACAGTACACTGATCACTTCTGACAAAAAATATTGGGCAGCAGCTAATGATTTAGTGGGCCCAGTGGGTCCGGCGGATAAGGCTGCGTACGCATCCGGAGGATACAATGAGTTCAACGGCAACTTTGTGCGATTCACCAATAAAGTTCCCATTGTTATTGAGTCGGTAAAAATGTATATCGGCAATCCCGGAAAGGTTCGGATCATTTATGGTGACTTGGCCAGTGAAAATGGCACAGGGGGATACAGCTATTACAATTATGATCAACGGGATTTCGTCGTCAGCAATACTCGTCCCACTGCAACCGCAGGATCCGTTACCGAAAATGACCCCAATGATAAAGGAGCGGTATTCAATTTGAATTTTGGAGTGTTTACACCAGGCAACCATGTTTTGATTATGCAGGCAACGGAGGGAGCAACCATTTATAGAAACAATAACATCGGCGCTTCTCCCTACCCTCAAAAGATTGGTGGCATCAATGATGCTTTCACGATAACGGGCAATAGTGTTGTTCCATCTTCTGCAGATCCTGCCACGTTCTGGTACTTCTTTTACGATATGAAAACAGAAGTTGCAGCGAATACCTGTCCTGGGCCGCGGACACCAGTCACTGCAATCAGTAATGTGATTCCGGTTGTAACAAAAGTGGGAGATAGCCTGGTGAGTTCCATTGCATCCGGTAACCAATGGCAAAAAGATGGGTTTGATATTCCAAATGCAAAAGGACAGTCATACAAACCGACTGAACCCGGCAATTACCGTACAGTAATCGTAGATGCCCTGGGATGCGAGAGCGTTTCTCAAACCATCACGGTTACCGTAACAGCAGTGATCAACATTGACCCTGTAGAAATCGGTTTCACAGCAGCCCCCAACCCGAACAACGGTACGTTCAATGTACGCTTTAGGGTAGACGGAAGGGATGATTTGGGTATTTCGGTACTCAATGCCACCGGAGCAGAAGTGTTCAGACAGCGTCAGAATAACTTCAGTGGTGAATACAATGGAACCATACGGCTGCAGCAACACAAAGCAGGCGTCTACCTCTTGCGCATCAATCACGGCATGAAACAATACCTGAGAAGGGTGATGGTTTTGTAAGGAAAGACCATATAGAAGCTGAATAACAATGTAAATGCAATAGAGTATTTTTGGCTCTAAATCATTGTTGTTGCCTTCTTCGATTTTACTCCTCACCCCACCCTTTACACAGTTGAATACCCCTTATCCGGCAACGGCTTACTTGAAGGGGTTTCTCAATACTAAAAAAATTTCAGCCGTACAGGCTGACCTGGGCATTGAGGTCATTCTTGAAGTTTTTTCGAAAAAGGGGCTTACTCATTTATTTCAAGAAATAGAAAGACAATCGCCATCGTTAGATGAAAACACTGGCAGAATCATAGCCTTGAAAGAGGATTACATCCGCACCATTGATGATGTCATCTTATTCCTTCAAGGAAAAAGAGATACACTGGCACATGCCATTTGTAGTCGGCATTTTCTACCAGAAGCCAATCGCTTTGCCTTATCTGATGATTTGAAATGGGCCTTCGGCAACATGGGCATGCAGGATAAGGCCAAGTATCTAGCGACGATGTACCTGGAAGACTTAAGCGATTTGATCAAATCCACAATCGACGAACATTTTGGATTCAGTCGCTATGCTGAAAAACTAGGAAGATCAGCCAACAGCTTCGATGAATTATATTCGGCCTTACAGCAACCACCTTCCTATCTCGATAGAATTTTACTTCAACTATTTGAAAATAAAATCACTGCCATTCAACCTTCACTGGTTGCCATGTCTGTTCCTTTTCCGGGCAACTTATTTACTGCATTCAGGTGTGCACAATGGTTAAGACAAAACCGACCTGATATCAAAGTAGCCATGGGTGGCGGTTTTCCCAATACTGAATTGCGTTCATTATCAGATACTAGAGTATTTGAATTTTTCGACTTCATCACCCTAGATGATGGTGAAGCACCGATGGAAATGCTGTGGGAACACATCCAGGGCAGAAAAGAAAAACAGGAACTAAAAAGAACTTTCACCTTAGATAATAATGCAGTTGTTTATATCAACAATGCGAATTGCAAAGATTATAAACAAGGACAAGTCGGCACACCAGATTATAGCGATCTCCTACTTGATCAATATATTTCTGTAATTGAAGTTGCGAACCCCATGCACAGTTTATGGAGTGATGGGCGTTGGAACAAGCTCACTATGGCACATGGGTGCTATTGGGGCAAATGCACTTTTTGCGATATTACTTTAGATTATATCAAAAACTATGAGCCCATTGCAGCATCGGTTTTGGTGGATCGAATGGAGGAGATGATTGCACAAACCGGTCAAAACGGATTTCATTTTGTGGATGAGGCTGCTCCACCCTCTTTGATGAAATCATTGGCCATTGAGATTATCAAAAGAAAATTGGTAGTGAGCTGGTGGACGAACGTACGATTTGAAAAAAGCTTTACTCCAGATCTTTGTATTTTATTGAAATCATCAGGCTGCATTGCAGTCAGCGGTGGCCTGGAAGTCGCCTCCGACAGGCTATTGGCGTTGATTGATAAAGGAATTACTGTTGAGCAAGTAGCAAAGGTTTGTCGCAATTTTACTGCATCAGGCATCATGGTACATGCGTATTTGATGTATGGATTTCCCACACAGACCGAACAGGAGACGATTGATTCATTGGAGATGGTAAGGCAGTTGTTTGAGACGGGTGTATTGCAATCAGCGTTCTGGCATTTGTTTACCATGACAGCACATAGTCCCGTTGGTCTTGACCCCGAAAAATACAAAGTAAAAAAGCGTAGTGACGCAGTAGGCAGTTTTGCCAACAATGACATCGAGCACACCGATCCGACTGGAGCAGATCATGAAAGTTTTGGATACGGTTTAAAAAAAGCCCTTTTCAACTATATGCATGGTTTGTGCTTGGATCATCCTTTACAAAAATGGTTTGAGTTTAAAGTCCCCAAACCCTCTGTAGCCAATGATGTCATCAAACGTGTAGTAGAAGAAGCAGAGTTAAATGCAGCTCCGCACAATAAAGTAATCTGGTTGGGCAGGCAGCCAAAAACTGAAATTATTCAGAAGTCGAAAAAAGGTGCTAAATGGGAAACCATGGCGTTGAAATTTCAAACGCTACAAGGTACTTTTACGATACAAGTCGATCCACAAAAAGGCGAATGGCTATTTCAACTATTGTCAAAAATTTACATCCACAACAACACACAACTGACACTTCATCAAGTCAAGCAAGATTATGAAGCAGCAGGGCAAGAGGACTTTGAATTGTTCTGGGACAACAAACCCTTGAACACCATGCGCAAAGCAGGACTTTTAGTAGTATAAACAAAAATATTTTTCATGTCAAATTTTGCAATTGTAGGAGCCAGCGGTTTAATTGGAAGTTGTCTTGTCGACGAACTACTTCAAACCACAACAAGCAAAATAACCTTAATCACCAGGCGTCCTTTAGGATTACATAACTCACGTATTCATGAGTTAATTGTTGATTTTTCTAACCAAGCAGCATTGAATAAAGCAGTAAAAGGAATAGATGCTGTGTTTATTGCCATTGGCACCACACAAAAAAAGATGAAAGGCGATTTGTCGGCTTATCGAAAAATAGATTACGAGATACCCATGGCAATCGCTCAGTCATGCGCAACAAATAATATCCCAAAACTTTTACTGGTTTCATCCATAGGCGCCAATAGCTCAAGTTCTAATTTTTATTTACGCCTTAAAGGCGAAGTGGAAGATGCCATAGAAAGAATGGCTATCCCGTATGTTGGCATATTTCAGCCATCCTTATTACTCGGCAATAGAAAAGAATTTAGACTTGGTGAAAGGATCAGTCAATTCCTCATGCCCTTATTTTCATTTGTCATACCACCAATGTATAAACCCATTGCTGCCAAAAGTGTTGCAAAGGCAATGATACGCGAGGCAATTAGCACTCAAGTCGGGGTAAAACGGTATACGTATACTGTTATGGTTCATTAATTGGTTGAATACCGAGAAAGATTTTATCCAAGCGCATTTCAATGAAATAAAAAATCCCCGGCAAGGTTGCCAGGGATTAGTAGCCCGTAGGGGAATCGAACCCCTCATTCCTCCGTGAAAGGGAGGCGTCTTAACCGATTGACCAACGGGCCTCGCGGACAAGGCCGCAAAGATAAGTTCTTGGGGATTTATGGCAAAAAAAATCGAATAGTTAGTACCTTTGCACGACTTAAAAAAGACGCAAAAGCAATCGATATGAGCACAGTTAAAGTAGCCATCAATGGGTTCGGCCGGATCGGTCGACTGGTTTACCGTCAGATCTTCAATATGGAAGGCATCGATATTGTCGCCATCAACGACCTGACCAGTCCCAAAGTCCTGGCCCACCTCCTCAAATACGATACCGCCCAGGGCCGGTTTGAACAGGATGTTACTGCAACCGATAGTTCCATCATTGTCAACGGACATGAAGTAAAAATATATGCACAGAAAGATCCTGCTCAGATTCCATGGGGATCGCATCAGGTCGACGTAGTACTGGAATGCACCGGCTTTTTCACCGACAAAGACAAAGCTGCCGCTCACCTGACAGCAGGTGCTAAAAAAGTGGTGATCTCTGCCCCGGCTACTGGAGACCTGAAAACAATCGTTTTCAATACCAACCATGAAATCCTGGATGGCAGCGAAACCATCATCAGCTGCGCTTCCTGCACCACCAACTGCCTGGCACCCATGGCCAAAGTACTCGAGGAACAATTTGGCATCGTAGCCGGTCTCATGACCACCGTGCATGCCTATACCAACGATCAAAACACACAAGACGCTCCTCACCCGAAAGGCGACCTCCGCCGGGCAAGAGCCGCCGCTCAGAATATTGTCCCCAACAGCACAGGCGCTGCAAAAGCAATTGGGTTGGTCCTCCCTTCTCTGAAAGGAAAACTTGACGGCACCGCACAACGCGTGCCCACCCTTACCGGCTCGCTCACCGAACTGACCGTTGTACTGGCTAAAAAAACTACGGCCGATGAGATCAATGCAGCCATGAAAGCCGCTGCCAACGAGAGCTATGGCTACACCGAAGATGAAATTGTTTCCGGTGACGTGATCGGCATCCACTACGGTTCTTTGTTCGACGCCACTCAAACCAAAGTACAAACCGTAGGCGATCAACAACTGGTTCGAACCGTAAGCTGGTACGATAACGAAATGAGCTACGTGAGCCAACTGGTGCGCACTGTTCACTACTTTGCTAAACTGATAAAATAGTGAGCCGCTTCAGTTCATTCAATTTTGAAGGAAAGAAAGCAGTGGTGCGGGTGGACTTCAACGTGCCACTCAACGAATCGCTCCAGATTACCGACGATACCCGTATGCGTGCGGCTATGCCGACCATCCACAAAATTCTCAACGACGGAGGTGCAGTGATTTTAATGAGCCATCTGGGTCGACCCAAAGATGGCCCAACAAATAAATACTCCCTCATTCACCTTCTCCCCCATTTACAAGATCTGACTGGCTCCCAACACACGGTCCACTTTGCAACCGATTGCATCGGTGAACCAGCAACAACAGCCGCTACTGCATTAAAAATGGGCGATGTCCTGCTGTTGGAAAATCTTCGTTTCCATAAACAAGAGGAAAAAGGTGATCCTGAATTTGCACAACAGCTGGCATCGCTGGGTGATGTATATGTCAATGACGCGTTTGGCACAGCCCACCGGGCACACGCATCGACCGCCGTAATGGCCGATTGTTTCTCTCCAGAAAACAAGTTCTTCGGTTTGCTGATGGAAAGTGAAGTGAGCAGCGCTGAAAAAGTACTGCACCAATCCCAACCACCTTTTACAGCCATCATCGGGGGAGCAAAAGTTTCCGACAAAATCCTCATCATAGAAAATCTGCTGGAGAAGGCGACCGATATCATCATTGGTGGCGGTATGGCCTACACCTTCTGGAAAGCACAAGGTAAACTCATCGGCAATTCGCTCTGTGAGGACGACCGACTTGCACTGGCCCTTGATCTGCTGGGAAAAGCAAAAGCCAAAGGAGTGAACATCCATTTGCCAATGGACAGCACCATCGCCGACAAGTTTGCAGCGGATGCTACCACTACCAATTGCGAAAGCTTTGCAATCCCCTCCGGATGGATGGGCTTGGACATCGGCATCAAGGCACGAGCAGATTTCAGGCACGTGATCCTGCGCAGCAAAACCATCCTGTGGAACGGTCCCATGGGCGTTTTTGAAATGGAAAAATTTCAAGCCGGTACACGGACCATAGCAGAAGCGGTTGCAGAAGCAACCGCAAAAGGCGCTTTCTCCCTGGTGGGTGGAGGCGACAGCGTAGCCGCTGTGAATCAATTCGGATTTTCCGAAAAAGTCAGCTACGTATCCACTGGCGGAGGCGCCATGCTGGAATATTTCGAGGGAAAAACCCTTCCGGGCATCGCTGCCATCGCCCAATAACCGCTCATCCCATTTTAGGGCATTTTATGAAATCCTTGTATTTCAGCATCCTATATTTACATCCTAATTATTCAAGAACATGAGCACACGTAACATTGTACTGCTATCCATTCTCGCTTTGATCCTCCTGCTGGGAGGCTGCGGATGCAGCGGCTACAACAACCTGGTACAGAAAGACCAGAATGTAAAATCAAAATGGGCCAACGTTGAAAGCGATTACCAACGGAGAACAGATCTCATTCCCAATTTGGTGAACACCGTCAAAGGCGCCGCCAATTTTGAGCAAGAGACCATCACACAGGTAATTGAAGCCCGTGCAAAAGCCACACAGACTACGGTCAACGCAGCCGACTTGTCTCCAGAAAAAATCGCTCAATTTCAAAAAGCACAGGGCGAACTCAGCGGCGCGATCGGTCGGCTCCTGGTCAGCGTAGAACGCTACCCCGAACTCAAAGCCACAGAAGCGTTTCGTGACCTCCAAGCACAACTGGAAGGAACGGAAAATCGCATCAAAGTGTCCCGTAATGATTTCAACGGATCTGTTCAGGATTACAATACCAGCGTCAAGAAATTTCCCATGGTGCTGTTCGCTGGACTGTTTGGATTCAGCGAAAAAGGATACTTCACTGCTGAAGCAGGTGCAGAAAAAGCTCCAACCGTTGATTTCAATAAATAACGCGTGAGCTTTCTGGACCCACTTCTCGGAAAGAAAAAATCATTCTTCAATCAAGATGAGGAAGAACGGATGGTGAAAGCCATCCGTTCTGCTGAACAACAAACCAGCGGTGAGATCCGGGTCTTCATTGAACGCCATTGCCGATTCATCGACCCACTGGATCGCGCAAAAGAAATTTTTCTGGAACTGAACATGCACCAGACCCGTGATCGAAACGGCGTGTTGCTGTATATCGCTACAGAAGATCATCAACTGGCGCTCTTGGGAGATGAAGGCATTCACCAAAGACTGGGACAATCCTTCTGGGAAAACGAGATCCGGACCATCCTATCGGATTTCAAGCACCACCACTTCATCGACGGAGTCTGCCACATCATCAGTGATGTGGGCCAGGCACTGAAACACCATTTCCCTTTTGAAAACGGGGACATCAATGAGTTGGACGACACCATCGTCTACGGCAAATGAAACAACTACTGACCACCGCCTATCTTCTCTTTTTATGTTGCGTTTCTTTAATGGCGCAATCAGAAAAGGACTTGCCTGCCCGGCCACAACCATCTCGATTGGTAGTGGACTATACCGGAACACTGACCGCTGATCAGTCGCAAGCCCTGGAACAAAAACTCGTCACATTCAACGACAGCACCTCTTCACAGATCGCTGTTGTGGTGATGGCCACTACTGGCGACTATGATATTGCTGATTATGCGGTAGCCTTAGGACGCTTCTGGGGCGTAGGTTCCAAAGAATTCAACAACGGCATTATACTCCTGGTGGCCAAAGAGGATCGCAAGATGTGGATCGCGACAGGTTACGGACTGGAAGGGGCACTTCCGGATGCACTGGCCAAACGCATCATTGAAAATGAAATCAAACCCAACTTCAGAGAGAACGACTTTTACCGGGGATTGGACCAAGGTACAGATGCCATCATCGGTGCCATCAAAGGCGAGTATACTTCTCCTGAACACCATACGCGTGGCGATGATGATGATGGACCTGTTGGATTTTTCATCATCCTGATTGTAATCATTTACATCATTTACGTCATCAAAAAAGGCGGAGGAGGTGGAGGAACCTATCATCGTCGCGGTCGACATCACTTTCCCGCCATCTGGTGGCTGCCAAGTGGAGGAAGCTCACTTGGAGGACGGAGCTCCTGGGGCGGAGGCAGCAGCGGCGGGGGTTTTGGCGGATTTGGAGGAGGAAGCTTTGGAGGCGGTGGTGCAGGGGGAAGCTGGTAAACTCAGCCCAACCCCATTTCTTGATGCAATTCCGGAATTTCTACACCGGCAAACCCTTTTCGTTGCAACCGTTCTTTAAAATCGACTTGCACGTCGTATTCCCCATGCACCAGAAATAATTTTTGAATGCCCTTCATGTCCTGACACGAGAGGTATTGAGATAGGTCTTCATAATCACCGTGGGCACTCATGCTTCGGATACTGCCAATTTCAGCATGCACTTCGTGGGCCACTCCAAAAATCTTGACTTCCCTCTTCCCCGATAATAATCGCGCTCCCAAGGAATGAGGCTCACAGTATCCGGTCATCAAGATCGTATTGCGCGAGTGCTCAATGTTATTGCTGATGTGGTGCTTGACCCTACCAGCATCGGCCATACCGCTAGCCGAAATGATCACGCAGGGCTCGTCTCGAAAATTGAGCAACTTGGATTCATCCAGGGATTTCACATACCGCAGTCCCGCAAATCGAAACGGATCCTCATCCTTTTCCAACACTTTACGGATCCGTGAATTGAAATACTGCGGATAACTTTTTACAAGCTCCGTTGCTTCAATGCTCAGTGGGCTATCTACGAAATAATCCAGCTCCGGCAATCTTCTCTCCAACTCCAACTGATTCAATGCATACAACAACTCCTGTGTTCTGCCCACACTGAAGGATGGAATGATGAGCTTCCCTTTTTTTTGTATACAGGTTTTTTCAATCCATTGCAACAAATGATCCGGAGTAGGGGTATGCAAATCATGCAGGGAATTGCCATAGGTCGATTCAAGGATCATTACATCGGACTGCGGGAATGGTGCCGGTGATCGCAGAATGGCATCGCGGTAACGGCCCACATCTCCGCTAAATGTGATCCGTCGCTCTGTACCCTTTTCATTTATTTTCAAATGAACCGATGCACTGCCGATGATGTGCCCTGCATCCGTGAACAAGCACTCGATTCCATCTTCCACCTTGAACCAATCATCGTATTCACGCACATGAAAATGCTGCATGGCTGCCGCTGCATCCTCCTCTGTATACAAGGGTTTCAGCGGTTCCAGTCCTTCCAGTTTTCTGCGCTTGTTCACGTACTTCACTTCATTCTCCTGAATACCTGCCGAATCTTCCAATAATACTCCAGTAAGTTCTCGTGTCGCAGGGGTGCAAAAAATTTTTCCTTGAAACCCATCATTGACCAATCGCGGAATCAATCCGCTGTGGTCAATGTGCGCATGCGAGAGGATCAAATAACTCACTTCACGAGGATCAAACCCCCAGTGGCGATTGAGCGTATCGGTTTGCTTTCCCATTCCCTGGAACATGCCGCAATCCAGCAGAATCTTTTTACCATTGGTAAGACTCAGCAGATGCTTGGAACCGGTTACGCATCGTGCTGCTCCATGAAACGCAATTTTCATATCACTTCTTTTGGATTTGCTTGAACGTCCACCTGATCCAGAATTCAGCAATACAGGTCCCGTTCTCATCCAACCCTTTTGAATAGGCTTCTACCGTTGTGCCCAATCCGGTTTGAACGGCTTCTGCTACAGCAGATTGGATTCGATCGCCTTCGGTGCACACAAACCTGATTTTGCCAACCGCTTTTTTGTGAAACGCAGAACGCATTTCCAGCACCAGCATGGAAACACGGGGCTGTTTATCACCGGTATGAACCAACGCTAAAATGCCGGAGCTCATTTCTGCAGCCATGGCCAGGCAGGCAAAATATATCGAACGAAATGGATTTTTGGAAAACCAATTGTATCGCATGACTACTGTTGCTTCATGCTCATCAACCGACTGTATTCGCAATCCCGAGAAAAACGCAGCAGGTAAAGAAAAAAATAGAAACGTCCTGAACCACAGTGGCTTATTGATCTTGGCAATCAGGCTTTCCTTTTTCATGATACAACAAATCTACTGTATCATGAGCTTGAACATCGACTTATCTGCTAAAAAACCTTCCAATTCATCCCCAACCACACATTCTCCTACCCCTTTGGGTGTACCGGTAAAGATCACATCCCCAATGTTCAGCGAAAAGTAATTGGATAAATGCGCAACAATTGCATCGAATCCATGGATCATATCTCGCGAATTACCCTGCTGCACGAGTTCTCCGTTTTTTTTCATGGAGAAGGCAACATTTTTTTTATCCCAGCCGGCGCCAATTGGCTGCCAGGCTCCTACAATCGCGGAATTGTCCCACGCCTTTGCTTTTTCCCAGGGCAATCCTTTCTTCTTCAGTTCAGATTGAATATCCCGGGCTGTGAAATCAATGCCCACTGTAATGGCATCGTAATAATTTTTGGCGCTTCGCTCCTGGATGTATTTCCCATTTTTACAAATCCGCAACAGGAGTTCACATTCATAGTGCAACTCATTGGTGAACTCTGGATAATAAAAAGGTGTATTGGGCTGCAGCAATGCGCTTTTGGGTTTGATGAACACCACGGGTTCCTCAGGAACTTCATTGCCCAGTTCTTTTACGTGTTCTACATAGTTGCGTCCGATGCACAGAAATTTCATCGTGTTGGGGTTTTCAGATTGCTAAATTAAAACTCTATTGCGTTTACTTCTGCCATTGTTTTTTCCAATCCCATCAGCACAAATTCTTCGATGGCCTGAGCAGAGCGGTCGACTTTCCGCGCAACGATCTCTTTTTCTCCGGGTCGCCATTTTCCCAGCACATACTCCACCTGTCGGCCTCTTGGGAAATCGTTCCCAATTCCAAAACGCAGGCGAGGATAGATTGTAGTGCCCAGCACTTCTTGAATGCTGCGCAGTCCGTTATGCCCCCCATCAGAGCCGGCAGGCTTCATCTTGATCTTATTCAACGGAACGGCGAGTTCGTCCACCAGTACCAAAACATGATCCACCTCCACCTTTTCTTTATCCATCCAGTATTTAACGGCTTTACCGCTCAGGTTCATGTAGGTAGTGGGCTTGATGCAGACCATTTTTTTTCCCTTCACCGTAATTTCCAAGCGCTCTGCCAGTCGGTCCACGACAAAATGAGCGTTGTGCCGAGCCGCCAGTGCATCCACAATATCAAATCCAATGTTGTGCCGGGTGCCGGCATATTCCAGCCCAATATTGCCCAAACCAACAATGAGGAATTTTTCCATAAAAAAAGCCCCATGAGCAACTCATGGGGCTATAAAGATAAAGCTTTGCACTTATTTTTTGGGAGCCGCCGCCGCAGGTGCAGCAGCAGGAGCAGCTGCAGCAGGAGCAGGAGCCGCCGCTTCTTCTTGCTTCAACTGACGGGTCATGGTCACAGAAGCAATTGGAATTCTGGGCGAATTCAGGATCTCGTAATTATCGGATTGGATATCCTGCACACGAATGTTCCCATTGAGCTCCAGGTGAGTGATGTCCACTTCGATATTCTCCCTCAAGTCTTTGGGAAGGCTTTTCACCTTTACAGACTTGAGGCGAATTTCCAGTTTGCCACCGGCTTTTACTCCTTCGGCGCTACCGACAAACTTCAGTGGAATGTTGGCGGTCACTTTTTTGCCTTCTACCAGTTCTAAAAGATCCACATGAGAAAGTGCATCAGACACCTTGTCGAATTGAAGATCCTTCAAAATGCAGGTGTAGGAGGTTCCATCCACGTTCAGTTTCACCAACTGGAAGTCAGGCGTGTAAATAAACGGCTTTAAAGCAAGAGCGTCAGCAGCAAAATTGACCTCTTTCGCACCCCCGTAAATTACACCAGGTACCAAGCCTTGAGAGCGCAACTGACGGGTGGCTGTTTTGCCAGTTCCGGTCCTCAATTGTCCTTCGATTGTAATCGTTTTCATTGTATTGTGTTTTGTTATTCGCTTCGGGACCTACTTGTTCCGCATTTGAGAATGAATGAACAGGTTGGTTATGCTTTGATTCTCATAGGCATTTTTGATGGCCGTGGCGAAGAGGTTGGCAACACTGAGCACTTTTAATTTTGCAGATTCCCCTTTGAGCGGGATGGTGTCGCAAACGACCAGTTCCTCGAGCACACTGTTCTCAATATTGGCATACGCATTGCCGCTGAGAACCGGGTGTGTACAGAGGGCCCGTACACTTCTGGCACCTTTGTCTTTCAATAACTTAGCTGCTTTTGAAAGGGTGCCGGCCGTATCACAAATATCATCTATAAGAACTATGTCCCTGTCCACCACATCACCAATGACCACCATGCTGGCAATCTCATTGGCCCGTTTCCGGTGTTTGTCGCAAATCACCATTTCTACGTTGAAATAACTGGCGACCTCCCGGATCCTGTTGGCACTTCCCACATCAGGGGCCGCAAAGGTAAGGTTTTCGAGCTGAAGATCGCGGATGTACGGGATAAAAATTGCCGAGCTGTCGAGGTGATCCACCGGTATATCAAAGTAGCCCTGGATCTGGGGAGCGTGGAGGTCCATGGTGATCACCCGGTCGGCACCGGCAGCAGTCAGGATGTTGGCGACCATTTTTGAACCGATGGCCACCCGGGGCTTGTCCTTTCGATCCTGGCGGGCATAGCCAAAATACGGCATCACCGCAATGATTTTGTATGCGGAAGCACGCTTGGCCGCATCGATCATCAACAGCAATTCCAGCAGATTATCCCCCGGAGCAAAGGTGCTTTGCACGAGGAAAACATAATCTCCTCGAATACTTTCGAGGAAGATGGGCTGGATCTCTCCGTCGCTGAACTTTTGAATGCTGATTTTACCGAGGGTTCCGCCATAGGCGGTGGCGATCTTTTCGGCCAGGTATTCAGAGCTGGTTCCGGAAAAGATCTTGCAAGAGGGACCTACAAGTTGCATAAAAAATAGTGTGAGAAACGAAGATAATGAAACCGATTAAACATTGGCAGATAAGCGATCGACCAAGAGAAAAAATGAAACGATTGGGATGCCTTCATCTGAGCGATACCGAACTACTGGCTATTTTGATTCAAAACGGGAATTCAAAATCCAGCGCAGTGGACCTCTCCCGGGAACTGCTGGAACACCATCAAAACGATTTACAGCAATTGGCCCGGTGCTCCGCAAAAGAACTCATGAAAGTGGATGGAATTGGTCCCGCCAAAGCCGCCCTTATCCTCTCCGCGCTGGAATTGGGAAAACGAAGAATGGCAAGAGAATACCTGCGATCGGAAACGATCAGCGACAGCAAATCGGTGGCCCATTACCTGCGGGCAAAACTAATGGACCTGCCGCACGAAGTATTTGCTGTTATTTTTTTAAACCGCACCAACCGCATCACCCATTTTGAAATCATCAGTTCAGGAGGCATGACCGGAACGGTGGCCGATCCGCGGATCATCTTGAAAAAAGCGCTGGAAGAGGAAGCGGTCAGCCTGATCCTCTGCCACAACCATCCCTCCGGAAACCTGCGACCGTCCAAAGCAGATGAAGAGATCACCCACAAGATTCGCCATGCGGCTGGATATTTTGACATTCGGGTGCTGGACCACATCATCGTGAGCACCGATGGATATTACAGCTTCGCGGATGAGGGCAATTGGTAAGGGATGCGCATAAATCATTTACCTTAGCTCTCAACAAATACATTCGCTGCATGTACTCCGTTCATACCGATTCCCGCATATTCACCGACAACCGAAAGCGCTTCGCCGCTCGCATGAAACCAAACAGCATGGCCATTTTCAACAGCAATGATGAAATTCCCATGAATGGCGATGCGCTCTACCCCTTCAAACAAAATGCAGATCTATATTGGCTAACCGGTATCCGTCAAGAAGATACCATGCTGATCCTTTACCCCAACCATCCGGATCCCAAGTACAGGGAAGTACTGGTGCTGGTCCGGCCCAATGAGCTCAAAGAAAAATGGGATGGAAAACGTCACCGAACCCATGAAGCCACGGCACTATCGGGCATTGCAACCATCGTATGGCTTGATGTGCTGGATGGACTGCTCCAACCCATGATTCATCTTGCGGATACCATTTACCTGAACACCAATGAAAATGACCGCAAAGCCAATTTGTTGGCTGTGCGCGACTACCGGTTTGCACAAGAAATGAAAGCCCGCTACCCACTGCATCACTATGAACGCTCGGCAAAAATCATGCGCGACTTGCGGGCCATCAAATCGCCGCTTGAAGTGGCTGTTGTACAACAAGCCGTCGATATCACCGAAAAAGCATTCAGAAGATTGCTCAAGTTCATTCGTCCCGGTGTATGGGAAAATGAAATCGAAGCAGAATTGATTCATGAATTCATGATGAACCGGTCTGCCGGTCCGGCTTATACCTCCATCATTGCCGGCGGAGACCGTGCACGCACCCTGCACTATATTGCCAACAATGAACAATGCAAAAACGGAGAACTGGTGTTGATGGACTTTGGAGCAGAATACGGAGGGTACTGTGCAGACATGACCAGAACGGTTCCTGTGAATGGTAAGTTTAGCAAGCGACAAAAAACGGTTTACAACGCCTGCCTTCATTTACACGACTACGCAAAAAGTTTGCTCAAGCCCGGTATCACGTTGAATGCATACACAGAAATGATCGGTGATGAAGCAACGGTAGTCTTCCAAAAAATCGGACTCCTGAAAAAATCAGATGTCAAAAATGAAAGTCCCGATAACCGCGCCTACCGCAAGTACCTCTATCACGGCATCTCCCATCACCTGGGCATTGACGTTCATGATCTGGGAACAAAAACTGAACCGCTGAAAGCCGGAATGCTGCTGACCGTGGAGCCAGGCATTTACATTGAGGAAGAACAATTGGGCGTGCGCGTTGAAAACAATATCTGGATCACCCGAAACGGGAATACGGACCTCTATAAAAATGTACCCATAAAGGCTGATGACATTGAGGCGCTGATGAAAAAGTAACCATGAAACAACTTCCCAATCTGTTTACGCTGCTCAATCTTTGTCTGGGATGTGTGGCCATTCTGTTCACACTGCAAACCGGTGAAACCCTGCTGAACCAAGAGGGACTGGAATGGAAAATCTATCTTCCTGAAAAAATTACCTGGGCTGCCCTGTGCATCGGCGCTGCTGCACTCGTCGATTTTTGTGATGGATTCCTGGCCCGCCTCATGAAAGCCGATTCAGAAATGGGCAAACAACTCGATTCCCTTTCGGATGTGGTTTCCTTTGGAGTGGCCCCGGGCATGATCCTCTTTCAGTTGCTTCGACTGGCGTTTGCGGCAGAACCCAGCGGACTGGAAACGTCGCTGCTCTGGATGAGCCCGGCCATGCTGATTCCCCTGGCGGCAGCGTGGCGACTCGCTCGCTTCAACATCGACACCACTCATCGCGAACATTTCTCAGGATTGCCGGTCCCTGCAGCCAGCTTATTCATCGCCTCCCTCCCACTGATCGCACTCTACCATTCATTTGACATTCAAGTGCTGCTGATCAACCCATGGATTTTGTACGGCATCATCCTTTGCCTGGCAGCACTGATGGTATCGCGGCTTCCATTGATGAGCATGAAATTCAACCACATGGGATTTGCTGAGAACCTGCCCCGCTTCCTGGTACTGATTCCCTCCATCCCCCTCATCCTGCTCTTGAAATGGATGTCCGTGCCCATCCTCTTCATCCTGTATATCTTAGTATCTTTGCTCTTCAAAAACCGGCTGAAATGATCTATACCGTTGCCATTAATGTGATGCCCCTTAAAGACCTTCTTGACCCACAAGGAAAAGCGGTCATGGGCGGACTGCAGAACCTGGGATTATCGGGCGTTCAGGATGTCCGAATCGGCAAGAGAATTACCGTGCAGATCGATGCAGCAAGTGAATCAGCCGCACTGCATGCCGCAGAAGAAGCTGCAAAAAAACTCCTGGCCAATCCGGTCATGGAACATTACGAGATCAGTTTGCTCTAAGGCAACTGCCAATATGCTCTACATCGTACCTACACCCATTGGGAATCTGGCCGACATGACCTACCGGGCTGTCGCAATCCTTCAATCAGTGGATACCATACTTGCTGAAGATACCCGCACCTCCGGTGTATTGCTGAAACATTATGCAATCAGCAAGCCCCTCCTCGCCTATCACCAGCACAACGAACACCAGATTGCGCCTCGACTGATCGGATCACTTCAAACCGGACAGACCATGGCCCTGCTCACCGATGCAGGAACTCCCGGTATTTCCGATCCTGCATTCCTATTGGTACGAGAATGCATTCGGCATGGCATTCGCGTGGAATGCCTTCCGGGTGCGACTGCCTTTGTACCGGCATTGATTTGTAGTGGTTTGCCCACCGACAGCTTTTGTTTTGAAGGATTCCTTCCCCTGAAAAAAGGAAGACATACCCTGCTCACCGCATTGTCACAAGAAAAAAGAACCGTCATCCTCTATGAATCGTCGATGCGACTGGTAAAAACATTGGATCAACTCATGACCTATTTTGGGGAAGACCGCTCGTGTGCTGTATCGCGGGAACTCACTAAAAAATTCGAAGAAACCGTCCGCGGTTCGTTGAAAGAAGTGCACGAACACTTTGCTGCGAAAGGTGTTAAAGGCGAGATCGTCATCGTGATTGCCGGTATTCATCATTGAACGCTACTTCCATCATATCAACTTGGCTAAACAACAAGGGCTGGTCGCCTTTCGCTTTTCAGGAAGAGACCTGGCACCATATGCTCAATGGAAAAAGCGGACTGGTCAACGCACCCACCGGATGCGGAAAGACCTACTCGGTTTTTGTGGGCGCTTTGATCCGATTCATGGAAGAACATCCGGAAGATTGGAATAAAAAGAGGAACAACGGATTGCGCTTGCTGTGGATCACGCCCCTTCGCGCACTGGCAAAAGATATTGGTCGCGCAATGGAAGAAGCCATCGCTGAATTGGGAATGCAGTGGCGGGTGGGCATTCGCAACGGAGATACTTCAACGACTGAGCGACAAAAACAAAAAAAACATGCTCCGGAAATTCTGATCATTACTCCGGAAAGCCTTCACGTTTTGCTTTCTACCTCCCATCACGAACAATTTTTTTCTACACTGGACACGATTGCTGTGGATGAATGGCATGAACTGCTGGGATCAAAAAGAGGTGTTCAGGTAGAACTGGCCATCAGCCGCATCATTCAAGCCCCCAAGCAATTGCCGGTTCTGTGGGGCATTTCAGCGACAATCGGAAATCTGAATGAAGCGCAAGATGTTTTATTGCATCCCGTTACAACACATCCAAACAATAAAAGCAGTGGCGTAACGGTAACGGCTTCGATGGAAAAACAGATAGAACTGGTCCCTATTTTCCCCGATGAAATTGAGCATTATCCCTGGGCCGGACACCTGGGCATTAAACTGGCGCATAAACTGGTCCCCATCATAGAAGCAAGTCGATCCACGTTGATTTTCATCAATACACGGGGAATGAGTGAGATCTGGTACCAAACACTTCTATCATTGGTACCGGATTGGGCCGGCGCAATAGCCTTGCACCACGGCAGCATCGATCGCGCCTTGCGGGTTTGGGTGGAAGAAGCCTTGCATGAAGGTCGACTCAAAGCGGTAGTGTGCACAGCAAGCCTGGATCTGGGAGTTGATTTTCGTCCCGTTGAAACAGTCATCCAGGTCGGATCACCCAAAGGCGTGGCACGCTTCCTTCAGCGAGCAGGCAGAAGCGGTCATGCTCCGGGGGCAGTGAGCCGCATCTATTTCCTTCCCACCCATTCGCTGGAACTGGTGGAGGCCGCTGCGCTGAAAGAAGCAATAGAACTAAAAAATATAGAAGCCAAGCCACCACAGCAACTCTGTTTTGATGTGCTCACCCAATACCTCTGCACCCTCGCAGCAGGAGATGGATTTGATGCAGATAAAATCAAAGCTGAGGTATCCAGCACATTTTGTTTTCGGGAAATGATGCACCAAGAATGGCAAGAAGTAATTGCATTCATCACTACCGGAGGTAATGCATTGCAGCAATACGATGAGTTTCAAAAAATTGTGATGGAGGATGACCAGCACTACCGCATGCAAGGAAGAAGAACGATCATGCGTCACCGCATGCACATCGGGACCATCGTGAGCGATGCCATGCTCAAAGTAAAATGGATGAGTGGCGGATACATAGGCGTCATTGAAGAATGGTTCATATCCAAACTTGAACCCGGTGATGTGTTTTCACTTGCCGGCAGAAACGTTGAATTGGTATCCATTCAAGCAATGACGGTACTGGTTCGAAAAAGCAATGCAAAAAAATCGATTGTTCCCAGCTGGATGGGGGGTCGCATGCCCCTCACGGCCAACATGGGATATTTACTTCGAAAAAAACTTTCCGATGCTGCAGTGCAGACCCCATCGGATCCAATCCTGCAGCGACTGGCCCCTTTAATGGAACAACAGGCCAATCTGTCTCACATTCCCTCCCACAATGAGCTACTGGTAGAAATGATTGAAACCAAAGACGGCCACCATCTGTTTGTGCACACGTTTGAAGGCCGCCTTGTCAACGAGGCCATGGCCGCTATACTCGCCTGGCGCATCTCCAAGATCCAACCCATCAGCTTCACATTTGCCATGAACGATTATAGCTTTGAGCTGCTCAGTGATCAGCCTATACCGGTTGATGAAGCATCCATGCGCCACTTGTTCAGCTCAGAGAATCTGTCCGCTACCATTCAGCAGAGCGTCAATGCGACCGAAATGGCAAAACGAAAATTCAGGGATATCGCAGTGATTGGCGGACTCATTTTTCAGGGCATGCCGGGACAAGAAAAAAAAGCACGACACTTGCAGTCTTCCGCCTCGTTGCTGTTCAACGTGTTTTTGGAATACGATCGGAATAATTTATTGATGCGACAGGCGTTCAATGAAGTCATGCAGGATCAAATGGAAGAATCACGACTCAGAGCAATGCTGCATCGTATTGAACAGTCGACAATCGTACTGACCCGACCAAAAAAATTGACGCCGTTCTCCTTTCCAGTGAAAGTCGATTCCATCCGCGAAAACGTCTCCTCAGAAAAACTGGAAGACCGGGTCAAGAAAATGATTCAGGGGAATTAATGGGGAATAGCCATCAACTGGGCACTTCCCTTATCTTGTAGGATGGCATAAACACGATCCTGTTTCTTCGGCTCAACAATATGCTTGCCTGAAAATGCACTGAATGCCGGTAATGTACAGCAGCGATCCGTAAGGTGAAAGCAGGGTAAAACAGCTTGCTGCTTTCCTTTGCCCGATAACCGAACCCCCGGATGCGTGTGTCCAATAAAATAAAAGCTGTTTTCGTTAAGCTGATGTGGTAACTCATGTGAAAACGTAAATGGCCCTTTCTCAAGGTGCGAGCCTATTACGTGAACTCCGCATCGGGCGTATTCATCATCGTGTAAAATCTCATGATTGCCGCGGACCAATTGAATTTCAATTCCCCCTAGTGCAGTTCGCCATTTTGAAAACCAATCGTGCTCCAAATTAGCTGCACTATGAAACATATCGCCGGAAATCAGAATGGACCTAGGTCGAAAAAAATTCACTTGGTCAAACAAACGAATCAAATCTTCCTGAAACAAAGCCTGAGGAATGGGTATACCCGCCTTTCGGAAATGTGCAGCTTTACCAATGTGTAGATCTGCCAGAACCAACATCTGTTCTTCTTCCCAAAAAAGACAGCGCTGGGGACTGAGTACGATATGTTGTTGAACAAACGCTTTGCTGTGAACTGGAATTGAAATTCGTTTCATCATGAGAGCGGTACTGTATTCTGATTAACCGAAATGGGCTTCTGCAATGGCTATAGACTCTGGCCTTCCTACATCAATCACTGCATCACCGGTATGATCCATTCCTTTGATGAGGTGGTGGGCAGCGAGTTGAATATAGCTATCGGTTATTGAAAAAACACCTCCGGTGGGCAAAGCATCGAATAAGCGAGGCGAAATGATGTTCACGCCTGAAAATGAATAAGCAAGGCTATCATTGAGAGCACGATCACTCCATCGGTACTCAGACGTCGTGTTGTTTTTCCACCCCCACAACCGCATGGTTGAATCAAACAGAAATTGTCGGGTACTGGCGCGGCTGGTGACGGCCAGCGTAGCAACAGCATCGGATTGCTGATGTGCGGCATACAAACGGTTAAGATCAAGATCGGTAAGGATATCGACATTCATCACCACAAAGGGACGACCTCCTTCCATGAGGTGAGGACGCGCATAGACCAATCCGCCCCCCGTCTCCAGTGGCTGTTCCTGTTCGTGGGAAATAATGATAGAGGAAGGATCAGAAAGGGTTGCAATCTCATCAATGATCTGATCGGCAAAATGGTGCACATTGACTACGATGCGAGCAATGCCAAAGCTGCGCAGATAAGAAATATTTCGTTCCAGTAACGTTCGGCCATTGACCCGTGCCAGTGCTTTGGGATGATGATCCGTAAAAGGTTTCAGTCGCGTACCCAACCCTGCAGCAAACAGCAAAGCAGTTGCTCCCTCAATAGGCTTCATTTTTCCAATTTTTTGACTCTTGCTCAATGTGTGAGAGGCACACCTTTACCTTATAGGTTTCCTGCAAATGATGAGCCAACTGATCGGCTGCGAAAACACTGCGGTGCTGACCACCGGTACACCCAAAACTGATGGTGAGTCCCTCAAACCCTCGTTTGAGATACTCTTCTACCGTGATCCCTACCATTCCATATACATGCTGAAGAAATAAGGGCATTTCGGTTTGACGCATCAGGTATTCCTTGACTTCTTTGTCGCGACCGGTCAGTGTTTTATACAGATCGATTCTCCCCGGATTCAAAATTCCCCTGCAATCAAATACATAACCGCCGCCGTTACCGAATCGATCTTCGGGTACCCCTTTCCGGTAGGAGAAACTGTTGATTTGAATCTGCAGAGCTGAATCGGGACCAGCAACAACCGGCTCAAACCGTCGTTGCATCTCTGGAGCAACAATGGCTTCTAATACTTTCTGCAATGCCGGTAGTCGCAACGGGAGTTTTCGATGCTCGAGGAACCAGGCTAAATTTTTTAAAGCAAACGGGATGCTGGCGATGAAATGTTGCTTGCGTTCAAACAATCCTCTGAATCCATATGCACCCAGTGTCTGGAGCATGCGGATCAGCACAAAACCATCGTAATTATCCATGAACGCCTGTTTGGATAATTTTCCGTCCAGCAAACGGTTCACTTCGTCAAAATAATGATCGACCAGTTGCTGTCGCCATACATACGGCATCTGTGCACGAGCCTGCCAAAGCAAGGAAGCAATGTCATACTGAAGTGCGCCCTGCATGCCCCCCTGGTAATCGATGAAATACGGTCGGCCTTCGTGGAGCATGATGTTTCGGCTCTGACAATCACGGTGCATGAAGTATTGATGCTCTTCTTGCATCAGATAATTGCTCAACATCTCAAAATCATTGAGCAACATATTTTTATCGTAGGGAAGATCGAGTGCACGAACAAAATAATAGAGGAAATACAACAGATCCGAATAAATTGCTTGCTTATCAAATGAACGTGTGGCAATGCAATGGGAATAATCAAATTCTTTCCCTCCTACTACTTGCAGTCGCGCCAATGCTGTGCAGGTAGAGCGAAATGCTTCGAATACTTCCTGATTGAATCCTTTTTGTTGCATCAGATCGAACAAGGAATGATCACCCAGATCGGATTGAACATAGAACCGCAACGCTGGATCCTGAAATACAATGTCAGGTACATTCAGTGATTTTCCCCTGAGCTGTTGGGTAAATGCAAGAAAGGCCTTGTTTTCGGGCTGATTGGAGGGGTTATAGGTCAGGATATGCGAATGTCCGTCGGCAAGTAATCGGAAATACTGCCGATTGCTTCCCGCTTGATTTAAGCTGGTCAGTGAAGTTGAGGCGCCCGGCTTCCACTGTTCCAGGGCATCCAGCGTAGATTGAAATGAAGTATGCATGACCCTACAAAGTTATCTTTTATTCAGAAGCGAAAATGCAGGGCATTATCTTTGCACCATGATCAAAAAATCAATGCAGGAATTGGAGCGAATGAGTCCCCAAGCATTTCACGCAATCAAAAAAATGCCATTGATCGTGATCCTGGAAAATGTGAGAAGCATGCACAATGTCGGTTCTGTATTCAGGACAGCCGATGCATTCCGCACAGAAATGATCCTGCTCTGCGGCTACACGCCCCAACCTCCTCACCGGGACATTCAAAAAACAGCATTGGGGGCAACAGAAACGGTAGCGTGGAAAGCATACCCGGAGGCAGCTGAAGCGATTGCTTTTGCAAAAGAAAAAGGATACAGGATACTTGCCGTAGAACAGACGCACACCAGTGTGGACCTGCGGTCGTATGCTGCATCCAAGGACGAACAACTGGCACTTGTTTTTGGCAACGAAGCTGTGGGCATTGAGCAACACACGCTTGCCCTCTGTGATGGGGCGATTGAGATACCCCAGTTTGGAACGAAGCATTCGTTCAACATCAGTGTATCCGTAGGCATCGTGTTATGGGAATTGTTCAATAAAATCAAGATGCATGAAGAAAGTGAATGATTATTTATTACTGATCAAGTTTTCCCATACTGTTTTTGCATTGCCGTTTGCATTAATCGGATTTTTTTGGGGGGTATATTCAAATGGATTTGCTTTTGAATCCGGAGCACCCGCACTGGTTGAATATTTCAGAGAGAACACCCGCATTTTTCTTTTTATTTTATTGTGCATGGTATTTGCGAGAAGTGCTGCCATGGCGTTTAACCGGTACCTCGATAGAGAATTTGATGCACAAAATCCAAGGACCGCGATTCGGGAAATTCCTCGAGGCATCATCAGTCCCGCCAGCGCCCTGCGCTTCACCTTGTTGAATACATTATTATTCGTTGGATCAGCGGGAATGATCAATGCGACCTGTCTATATCTATCTCCTATAGCTTTATTAGTCATCCTCGGATACAGCTATACCAAACGGTTTACCGCACTTTGTCATCTTGTATTGGGCATTGGACTTTCACTCGCTCCACTCGGTACCTACATAGCTGTTACAGAATCGGTAGAACCCTCGATTCTCTTGCTATCCTGTTCGGTCATGTGTTGGGTGAGCGGATTTGATATTCTCTATGCGTTACAGGATCAACAATTTGACAGCGAAAAGGGACTCCTTTCTATTCCGGTAGCACTGGGCGCAACCCGAGCCTTGGCCGTTTCACGCATGTTGCATGTGCTGTGTGCGACAGGCATCCTGGCTGCAGGATGGATACATCAGGCAGAGTTCACATATTATGTTGGGTCGACGTGCTTCATAGGATTGCTTGTCTATCAACAGAGCATTGTTGGTCCCACGGATCTCTCCCGCGTCAATATTGCTTTCATGACAGCAAATGGAATCGGAAGCATTGTGTTTGCCATTTTTGCCATAGCTGATCAAATCATATCGTAATATGGGAAGAGTACTGGCTGTTGATTTTGGTAAAAAAAGAACTGGATTGGCCGTCACCGATCCCTTGCGAATCATTGCCAGTCCGTTAGCAACATTGGATTCTATCAAAGCATTCGATTGGATTAAGCACTACGTTTCAACCGAGTCCGTCGATTGCGTCATTGTAGGGCTTCCCCTCGCGCTGGATGGCACCAAAACAGATGCAACAGACGCTGCACATCATTTTATTCGGCGGCTCCGCAATGCACTGCCGAGCATACCCGTGGAAGCGGTGGATGAGCAATACACATCAAAAATGGCAGAACAGGCGCTTCGGGAAATGGGGCTAAAAAAGAAGGATCGCGAGAAAAAAGAGAACCTCGATCAACTGGCTGCAGTATTTATTCTCAGGCGTTACCTGGGTATGGACTGAATTTTATTTTTGAAACAGCATTTTGTAACCTGGTTTCACACGCCCAGCGCTGATATCGTCTAATTTTTTCTTGAGCAACTTGCGCTTGAGCAGTGGCAAGCGATCAATGAAGAGTTTTCCTTCAATGTGGTCGTATTCATGCAAAATGACACGAGCGTTTAATCCCTTGAAAGTCTCCATCTGGGTTTCAAACTGTTCATTCTGGTATTCAAGTGTAACGGTGCTGTGCCGACTGACTTCCTCCCTGAACCCGGGCAAACTCAAACAGCCTTCATCACAGGACCACTCTTCTCCTGATAAATCGTGGATATGTGCGTTGATGAAGACTTTCTTGAAACCGGTTTCGCCCTCAAATTCTTTTCGATCTTCTTCATCGTATTTCTCGTACACCTGTTGGGTATCGATGACAAATAACCGGATGGCCCGATTCACTTGAGGAGCAGCCAGTCCCATGCCATTGGATTGGTACATGGTTTCCCACATATCTGCAATGAGCTGCGACAGTCCCTCGTGGTCCGATGGGATGTCGTCGCACACTTTTCGCAACACAGGGTGCCCAAATGCAACTATTGGCAGAATCATATTACAAAGATACTGAATGCCTAGCCGTTGTAGAGCAGGTCGTAATATTCGGATGCCATGCGATTGGAATCGAATCTAAAACGAACATCGCGCATGCCGTTCTGCACGATTTGTCGCCACGTATGTGCACTATCGTAATACAACGGCAATACTTCCTCCAGGAGAATTTTATACATCTGTTCCAGATCGTATTGATCCTGATCCTGAACATGCATACTTTCGTAATCAACGGGAGGCACAACGAAACCATTGTTTCCGTGGCTGATGAATTCTACAATCCATCCATCGTTGGTGGAAACATTCACGGCACCGTTCATGGCTGCAGTCATTCCGCTGGTGCCTGATGCCTCTCGGGGTACACGGGGATTGTTCAACCAAACATCCGCCGATTGTTTGAGCCGTTTGCTCAAGCCAAGTTCGTAGCCCGTGCAAACTGCCATGTTGTTGTATGCCTTGCTGAGGTGCACCAAGTAGTTGAATTCAGAAATCGCGGGGTAGTCGACCGGATACGGCTTACCTGCCCAAATGATCTGCACTGGATATCTTTTATTGGAGAGCAATGCCTCAAATCGTTCTTTGTCGCGGGTCAGCATATCCGCACGCTTGTATCCGGCAAACCTTCTTGCCCAGACAATCGTGAAGATGTCCGGGTCAAACAATTTTCCTGTTTGATCCGCAACAATATCAAATGCCCGCTTCTTCAGGTAGCGCTTGCGATCGATGAATCGTTCGTCGTTTTGTTCATCCATTGCAAAATAGAGTTGCTTATCGGCCCAGTATCTCCAGTTCTGCGAATTGGTGATATGGATGATGGGACATACCCCTGTATGCTTGCCCCACATTTTTCGGCTGACGTGTCCATGCAGCTCTGATACCCCATTGGACAACCGTGCAAAACGAAGCGCAACCAGAGAATGATTGAACTGATCGTCATCTATTCCTGTAATCTTCCTCACTTTCACTAGTGGCATGCCGCAGAAATACGACATTTTATTACAGAGGTAGATGTCGTGTTTTTCATTTCCGGCTTCTTCGGGAGTGTGGGTAGTGAATACCAGCTTCTTTTTGAGATCATCGAGATCTCCTCCGTTTTGATCGAGCAAGTAAAATGCTGATGAAATGGCATGTGCTTCATTGAGGTGATAGACTTCGGGACGAAACCCAAGTTCATCCACCAGTTTTGCTCCACCCACACCCAGCAAAATGAATTGAGCCACCTTTGTGGCAACATTCGCATCGTACAACCGATGGGTGATCGTTTGAGAAACATAATCGTTCTCGGGACAATCAGTGCTGAGCAGAAAAAGCGGTGCTGCGTTGAAGGTACTCGGACTCAAATAAAATACTTTCACCCACACCGGTGCATCATGGATCATGACTTGAAACTTGATGCCTGTGTCTTCCAGAAAATTGTAAATCTTTTCGTTCCACTGAACCTGTAAGGTCTGGTCCTGATTGCGGGCCTGATCATAATAACCGTATTTCCACAGTATTCCAATACCAATCAGGTTCTGCCGAAGTTCATACGCGCTGCGCAAATGTGAACCGGACAAAAATCCAAGTCCCCCGCTATAGATTTTTAATGGTTGATGGATGGCAAATTCCATTGAAAAGTAGGCCACCTTCTTGCTGTATTTGGGATCAATGGGATAAGGCAAGGTGTAGTGACGGAAATCGGTCATGCCGGTTGTTTTTATTGAGTCTGCAAGATACCCCATTAAACAGAAACTTCCATGAACTAATATGTATTCTAGACACAATATTCGCATGGCCAGTGAAATTTCAAGTACTTTGCACAGGATGCGCTCAATCATATCATGGATTTGTTTATTGGGATTGGCGGCTTGCCAAAATGGACCAAAAGATATCAATACGGCAGAAGGTATTGAAGGCACCGATTTTGTTCTTTCGTTTCCAGCACAATCACTTCCCATTCAGTATGCCGATCGCGATTTGGCAAAGCCTTCTTCGGACAGTTTTTTTGTCAAGCCATCTGTGGTAGCACAGTTCATTCCGGATTCTGTTTTTCGATCAGATTTCAAATCATTGAAAAATGTAACATTCTATAGAAAAGCACGCTACACGGCAGAAGAAACAGAGGAAACATATATATTCCTGCTCGCAGCAAGCAAAAGCAAAAACGTGCTATACCTGATTTGCTTTGATCCAGAAAATCGATTCAGCACGGCCATGGAGATGCTGTCGACTGCCACCCAATCAGGAACCAATGCGGAATGCAGCATAGACCGAAAGTTGACCATCTACAAAAACACCAATCGGGTAGGAACGGATAAGAAAATCTACTACAATAAGAATGCCTACGTGTACAATACCGAAGGAATGTTTACGCTCATTCTTACCGACAGCAATGAGCCGATTGAAAAAGAAACAGTATACAATCCAATCGATACAGTAGCGGCTAAAAATCCATTGAGCGGTGATTATAAACAGGACGATTTGAACTTTGTTGCCGTGCGGGATGGCGGGAAAAAAGGTCGACTTCAATTTTTCATTTCGATTTCAAAGTCATCCGGCAAATGCACTGGAACCCTGAGGGGAGATCTGGCACAGGTCCGCAACAAAGTGTATCATTATAACAAAGCCGACGATCACTGCATCCTTGAATTCACGTTCAACGGAAAGCGATTGCAGGTGAAAGAGCTGGAGGCCTGTGGAAATCACAGGGGACTTCGATGCAGCTTTGATGGAAAATTCAATAAGCGGTGATCAGTATAGCTGTCCCGCAAGGATATCTTCAAACGTTTCCCTTTTCCGGATCAATGTGATTTCACCGTGGCTGATCAATACCTCAGCAGGGCGCGCACGAGAATTGAAACGGCTGCTCATTTCAAAGCCATATGCCCCAGCGTTGCGAAACGAGAGGATATCCCCAGGTTGTACTTCCGGAAGTTGGCGATCCCATGCAAACGTATCGGTTTCACAAATGTTTCCTACAACATTATAGACGGTTGGAGGCGCATCGGGATGAGACAAATTATCCATGTGGTGATATGCATCGTAGAACATCGGGCGAATCAAATGATTGAACCCGCTGTCAACGCCTACAAACATCCGTGATGGTCCTTTTTTGATGACATTGGCTTTTACCAAGAGATAACCGCATTCACTCACTAAAAATTTTCCGGGTTCAAACCAAATCCGATAGGAGTTGCCTGTCGACTGCTTATGCTGTTCGAACACATCAGCCATTCGTTCACCCAGCGTGTGCAGATCCGTTCCCTGTTCACCGGGAACGTACGGTACTTTGAAACCACCACCCAGGTCGATGATTTCCAACCCATCAAATTGCTGTGCTGTGGATAGAATCAACTCCAATCCCTTGATGTACACATCAATATCCTTGATCTCACTTCCGGTATGGATGTGGAGTCCCTTCACCACCACCCCAGTCTCCTCCACTATTTGCAGAATTTTATCAGCTTGCGTAACCGATATACCAAACTTTGAATCTTCATGACCGGTGGATATTTTAAGATTCCCTCCGGCCAGAATATGCGGATTGATGCGCACCAACACGGGATAACGGCTTCCATAGTGGCTTCCAAACTCCTGGAGAATAGAAAGGTTGTCAATGTTGATGTTGACCCCCAGTGCTACAGCCTCATGGTATTCATCCATTGCTACGCTGTTGGGCGTAAAAATGATCTGCTGGGAGGAAACTCCGGCCATTTGTGCCAACCGCACTTCATTGATGCTCACACAATCAATTCCTGCGCCCAGTCGGTTCAGGATCCGTAAAATGTTGATGTTGGACAATGCCTTGCAGGCATAAAAAATGGAAGGCTGAAAGGCTGAGAAAGCAGTCTGGAGTTTAGCATACTGCGATTCAATGGAGTGTTGATCGTATGCATACAGGGGCGTTCCGTGAACTGCAGCCGCCTTCAATAAAAGCTCAGGTGAAAGGCCGGTTTCCATTTATGAATTGCTTGGAGCTTCAGGTTCCGGTGAAGATTCGGGTGAAGGCTCTACCTCGAAGTGCTCAGCATTCACAAGTGTAGACTCCACAACTTGATCGGCAAGTACTTCACTAATTTTTGGCAGTTCTTCTGAAGAATTGATTCCGAAATAATCCATGAACTGGCGTGATGTTCCATAAATCAAGGGCTTACCCACCATGTGCTCGTTGCGACCGGAAATTACAATCAGTTCTTTTTCCAATAATTTTTGAACAGAATAATCGCAGTTCACTCCACGAATGGCTTCTACTTCTGATTTGGTGATGGGTTGCTTGTACGCAATGATGGCCAAGGTTTCCAATGCGGCAGTCGACAATCGTTTCAGGAACTTATCGCCGTTCAATTGTGCAATCGTAGCATGAAACTCTTTCTTGGTCAGAAACTGCAAGCCCCCGCCACTCTCTCTTAATTCGAAGGGATAGAAGTCAGCATTGTATTTTTCGCGGATGCCATCTACGCAGGTTTCCACTTGTTCCAGCGTTACCTTGTCCTCCAAAAACCCAAAAGCACTGTTGATCAGCTCGGTGAGCTCCAGTTGGGTCAACGGCTTTTCGCTGGCAAAAATCAGTGCCTCAACGTGCGTTATCAGATTGGATATTTCCATGAATAAAATAAATTAATTCAATTTCATTATCCCTGAAGTGCTGCTGCACCACTTACAATTTCAGTCAGTTCTGTGGTGATCGCTGCCTGACGGGCCCTGTTGTAAGAAATCTTCAAGTTTTTCAATAACTCATTGGCATTTTCAGAAGCTTTATCCATCGCCGTCATCCGGGCACCGTGCTCAGAAGCATTGCAATCCAACACAGCCTTATAGAGTTGGGTGTTCAAGATTTTCGGCATCAGCTCAGCAATGAGTTGATCTTTTTCCGGTTCAAAAATGAAATCGGATTTTTTGACGCTGGAACCGTTGGATGATGCGTTTTTGGGTATGGGAAGAAAAGGTTCGGAGGCAAACCGCTGCGTTGCCGCATTGCGGAATTCACTGTAGACCACTTCCACTGCATCGAACTCTTTTTCTTCAAATGCCTTGATTGCGGCCTGCGCACATTGCTGCACCGCTTCAAAAGAGAGCGCCAAGAAAATATCCTTGAACCGAACGTCTACCTTGTATCCGCGCTTTTGAAAAAACTCTGCTCCTTTCTTTCCAATTGCCCAGATGTTCAATCCTCCGTTCTCCTGTTGCCGAACATATTTTTCGCGAATAATGGTAAGTGCTGTTTTTTGAATATTAGCATTGTACGCTCCGCACAGTCCTCGATCACTGGTGATCACAATCAGTAGAACATTTTTGATGGGACGCTCTTCCGCCAGTTTCATTCCCGCACTGCTGTCGGCATTGCTGACAATATTGCTGAGCATTTCCTGCAATTTGGACGCATACGGACGCATTTGGATGATCGCATCCTGTGCCCTGCGAAGTTTCGCGGCACTGACCATCTTCATTGCCTTGGTAATTTGCTGGGTGGATTGGACCGATTTTATCCTGTTCCGAACCTCTTTGAGTTGACCGGCCATTGTATCGATGAATTAGGCTGCAAAAGTATGAAAAAACCGATGATTCAGATGTCCAAAATGACATTGACCCACTCCGGATCAAAGCTGGCGCCATACTTTCGGTAAAAATGAATGGCGGGCTCGTTCCACTCCAGTACCTGCCATACGATGCGGCCAAACGATCGCTCTTTGGCTTCCTCGATGAGGCGATCCATCAGCATGGACCCAATGCCGTTTCTGCGATGGGATTCGGTAACAAGAATATCTTCCAGGTACATGACCTGACCTTTCCAGGTGGAATAACGAATATAATAAAGGGCAAACGCTACGATGCCGTCGCTGCTCTCTACTACAAAGGCCCACCAGACGGGATTTGGACCAAATCCGCTTGCTTCAAAATGGAGTGGATCAACGGTCACTTCCTGAGGAGCCTTTTCGTAAAGAGCGAGTTCCCGGATCAGTTCCAAAATGGCGGGACAATCCTCTCGCGTAGCGTTGCGAATGCTGTAGGGGGACTTCATGAAAGTGCCTGATCGAGATCTTCCAAAATATCTTCAATGTTTTCAATGCCAATGCTCATTCGGATCAATCCATCGGTAATTCCGTATTGGAGCCGGTTCTCTCGCGGCACTGAATAATGGGTCATCGAAGCCGGATGGGAAAGCAGGGTATCGCAGGTTCCCAGCGATACTGTGCGCGTACACATCTGCAAGCGGTTCATGAATGCAACTCCGGCATCAAATCCCCCCTTCAGTTCAACACTCATCATAGCACCGGGATGCTTCATTTGTTTTGCAGCCACAGCATGATCGGGATGCGAAGGAAGACCATTGTAATTCACGCGACCCACCGCAGGATGTTTGTCCAGAAACCCGGCAACCTCTTGCGCATTCGCACAATGCCTGTCCATGCGCACTTCCAGGGTGCGCATTCCAGTGATGAGCAGGAAAGCGTCGAAAGGGTTGCTGCTGCCGCCCAAGACCCGAAAGGTTTTGGTCGCCCGCGTGTGCATGAATTCCAGATCAGTTCCCAGTAATGCTCCGCCTATCGCTGTTCCATGTCCATTCAAAAACTTGGTGGTGGAATGCACAATGAAATCAATTCCATATCGAAACGGCTGTTGCAAATACGGCGTGGAAAAGGTATTATCGCAGGCTGTTATTTTCCCGTATTGTTTTGCCAGTGTTGATAGCGCCTGAAGGTCCACACACTGAATGGTAGGATTGGCCGGGGTTTCTAAATACACCATGCGGATGGAGGGATCGGCTTTCAAACATTTTTCCGCAAGTTCCAGATCGCGCAAATCAGCGATCACCGGTTCAATGCCAAGAGGCTCCAGAATGGAACGTAAATAATCATGCGTTCCTCCGTACAGCGAAAAATGACTCAGAATTTTATCGCCACGTTTTAATGTAGAAATGAACAACGTACTGATTGCGGCCATTCCTGACGCATGCAGAATAGCTTTTGCTTCAAGCGGACGACCATCTTTTTCAATGCCGAATGTTTCCAGAGCGGCAATTTTCATTTCTGCTTCGTTCGAAGTGGGATTTCCCCATCTGGAATAAATATACCCGTCTTCTTTACCCGAAAAACGGCGCATGCCTTGCTCCGCTTCATCGTACACAAACGTTGAACTGGCATAGATGGGCGTCAGGTGAGCATACAGCGGGTCTTGTTGGTGACCACCATGAATGGCCAGCGAAGAAAATCCTTTGATGATTTTTTTTGTCATATCCACCATTTAACCCAGGTAGCGCCCCAGGTGAATCCGCCGCCAAAGGCAGCGAGTACGATGTTGTCTCCTTTATTCAGTTTATCCCGATAATCCCACAGGCACAATGGAATGGTTGCAGCGGTTGTGTTTCCGTAGCGATGGATATTCATCATGACCTTTTCGTCTGAAAGTCCCATCCGACGGGCAGTTGCATCGATGATGCGTTTATTGGCCTGATGCGGAACCAGCCACGCGATATCGTCTGCCGTGAGATGGTTTCGCTCTATCAGTTCATAGCTCACATCGGCCATTCCGGTGACGGCAAACTTGAACACAGGCTGGCCATCTTGAAAAATATAATGCTCCTTGTTATCAACGGTCTCGTGGCTCGGAGGATGATAGGAGCCGCCCCCTTTCATGTTCAAATATTTCCCTCCACTGCCATCGCTTTTTAAAATACTATCGAGCACTCCGTATCCTTCGTAATTGGGTTCGAGCAGCACTGCCCCGGCGCCATCACCAAACAGGATACAGGTAGTACGATCGGTATAATCCACAATCGAACTCATCTTATCCGCTCCTACAACAACTACTTTTTTATATCGACCGCTTTCAATGATTGAAGCGCCTGTCGTCAGTGCATACAAAAACCCTGAACATGCCGCCAGAATGTCAAATCCCCATGCATTTTTAATTCCTACTTTATCGGAAACAAAGTTTGCGGTATTGGGAAAGAACATATCCGGGGTGACCGTTGCGACAATCAAACAATCGATTTCATTGGGATCTATACCCCGATTCCGACACAGATCCAGCACTGCGGGAGCAGCCAAATCAGAAGTAGCTTTCCCTTCTCCCCTGAGAATGTGCCGTTCTGTAATTCCCGTGCGTGTTTTGATCCACTCATCGGTGGTATCGACCATCTTTTCGAGATCAGCATTGGTCAGTAAATCTTCCGGAACATATCCTCCCACAGCAGTGATTGCAGCTCTGATTTTTTCCATGCTACCGTTTTGGATGCCAAAGGTACTAAATAGATCTCCTCATGCGTAACTGCCTTGAATTCATTACATTCGCAATTGCAACATGTCCTTATGATCGCCAGCCTCACCGGTAAATTCCTTGTAAAAACTCCGTCGTTCGTCCACCTGGACGTAAACGGTGTCGGCTATGAAGTGCAGATCAGCCTCCATACCTTTTCCAGCATTCAGGATAAAAAAGAAGGGACCCTCTTCACCCATCTTCAAATCAAGGAGGATGCACATGTCTTGTTCGGATTTTCAGAACTTGCTGAAAAAGAACTGTTTATACAACTCATCGGCGTAAACGGCGTGGGGGCTTCTACTGCCCGGATGATGCTCTCCTCCATGCAGCCGGCTGAACTCCGATCCGCCATTGCCTCCGGAAATACCAGCGCGCTGGAACGCATCAAAGGGATCGGCAGAAAGTCCGCCGAGCGGATCGTGCTGGAACTCCGGGAAAAAATTGTAAAATCTGTGCCAGAAAGTACTTCTTCGGGCTTCAAATACAATACTTTAGACCAAGATGCGTTAAATGCTTTAGTGGCATTGGGTATACCCCGAAACGTGGGCGAAACAGCAATCAAAAAAGTGAAATCGTCCACCACCGGTGAACCCGATCTTGAAACACTCATTAAAAAATCCCTGCAGCTTATTTGAGAAGAACTCTACTCAAACAAACGACATCCTGAAGTTGCGAGCGTTATCCAGTACGATAACCGGTTATTTTTTGTGTGTGGGACTGCTGACGGCAGTATCCACCCTGCACACGTTTGCCCAGTCCTCCACGTCGACGGATACACTACCCAAAACCGATACCCTGCGGTTTCCCTTGAATGATCGGCATGCAGATAAACTGAGTGCAGGCAAACGCAACCCCTTCGATCTGCGTGATCCTTCCAATGTGGCCGATTCCGTGGTCTACGATGCCAAGACCAAAGAGTACTACATCGTTGAAAAGATCGGAAACAGCTATTTCCGAAAACCGACTCCACTGAGCTTTGAAGAATACCTGCGGATACAAAGCAGAAAGTTGGAAGTGGATTATTTTCAGAAAAAAGCAAACACCTATAGTCTGCTCAACCGAAAGCTCGTCAAACCCAAGCTCAAGATGGGGGAAGATTTATTCAACCGCTTATTCGGCAATGGGAAAATCGATATTCGTCCACAAGGGGAAGTAAACGTCACAGCAGGGTATCAGGGGCAAAACATCAAAAACCCTACACTCCCTGAGCGGGCCAGAAGAAACGGAGGACTTGATTTTGATATGTCGGCCAACCTCAACGTGGTGGGTAACATCGGCGACAAAATGCGGTTCCCGATCAGTTACAATACGTTGTCGACATTTGATTTCGAAAATCAACTCAAACTCGATTACACCGGCGATGCCGATGATATCTTCAAGAAAATTGAAATCGGCAATACGTCTTTTGCTTCCAAAGGCACACTGATCCCTGGTGCGCAGCAACTTTTTGGCATCAAAACACAAATGCAATTTGGAAAACTCTGGGTATCGACCGTCTTTGCCAGTCAGCGTTCTCAACGTCAATCCGTATCCGTCAAAGGCGGCACCAACGCAGCTCCGTTTGAAATAAAAGCAGACGATTACGAAGAGAACCGGCACTTCCTGTTGGCTCAACATTTCAGAAGAGAATACAACAAGGCCATGAAAAATTTACCCATCATCAATTCACAGGTGCAGATCCTTCGCCTGGATGTATGGGTGACCAATCGAACCGGAGCCACCACCAATGCACGGGATGTGGTGGGACTCATGGACCTGGGTGAAGACAAACCCTATCAGCAACCCCCCATCATCACTCCCAATGGAAGTATTTTTCCTTCCAATGGAACCAACGACCTCTACAGCAAAATTGTACGCAACTCCATCAGCCGCGATCCTGCACAAATCGTGAACTACCTCAACGGTTTAGGATTGCAACCGGTCAGGGATTTTGAAAAAACATTTGCCAGAAAACTCGACAGCACGCAGTACTACTTCAATCGCCAACTCGGATTCATCTCCCTCAACATCAGTCTTCAACCCGACGAAGTGCTCGCCGTGGCGTTCCAATACACCATCAATGGAAAAGTCTACCAAGTGGGTGAATTCGCACAAGACATTCCAGTAGATGCAAACAACGGCGTCCAAAAAGTACTGTTCCTCAAACTGCTGAAAGGTACCTCACAACGGACTGCACTTCCAATGTGGGACCTGATGATGAAAAATATTTATCCCGTCGGATCCGGACAATTGGAACGTCAGGATTTTCAATTCAATGTGCTCTATCAAGAACCCGGAGGTGGTGAAAAAAGATTTTTACCGGAAGGCGATCAGGCAGGTGTTCCATTGATTACCCTGCTAAACCTGGATCGACTCAACAACCAAAACGACCCACAGCCCGATGGCATGTTCGACTATGTGGAGGGCTATACCGTCAACTCCTATCAAAGCCGCGTCATCTTCCCGGTGCTTGAACCATTCGGACATGATCTTGATTTCGCGTTCAATTCAAATCCGTCACTGCGCAACCAATATTTATTTTATCCGCTCTACGACACGATTAAAGCCATAGCACAAACCTATGCCAACCTGAATCGCTTTATCATGCGCGGCAGCTCAAAATCATCGGGAGGTGCCAGCGGTGAAATCTCTCTCAATGCCTTCAACATTCCTCAGGGATCGGTGACGGTTACGGCAGGTGGACAAGTATTGCAGGAAAATGTGGACTACACCATCGATTATATTTCCGGTACTCTTCGCATCATCAACAGCTCCATCACGCAATCCGGTTTACCAGTCGACGTAAAATTTGAAAACAACGCAACCTTTGGTGTGCAACAGCGCACCTACATGGGAATGCGCTGGGATTACCTCTTCAACGACAAACTATCGGTAGGCGGTACACTCGTTCGCCTCAGCGAACGTCCCTTTTTCACAAAAATGGAATACGGATCTGATCCCATCCGCAACACCATGAGCGGAGTGGACATCGCGTACAACAGTGAATTACCTCGACTCAATAAATGGTTGAGCAAACTTCCGTTCTATGAAGCATCCGGTACTTCCCGGATCAATTTCGCAGCAGAGGCTGCACGGATGACACCTGGACATGCCCCGCAAATTGGAAGAGGTTCAGGTGGACTCATCTATTTAGATGATTTTGAAGGAACACGGGCCAGCATAGACCTAAGGTTTCCAATTGTTGGATGGACACTTGCATCTACCCCCAAAGGCGCAACAGATCGCTTCGGAAATGTTCTGTTCCCGGAAGCAACTGCATTCGATAACCTGGATTATGGAAAGAACCGCGCCAAACTTGCCTGGTACAACATTGAACCAATTCTGCAAGAACGCCGCAACCCCAACAATCCCATCCGCAACGATCTTGAACAATTATCCGATCCCCGGGTCCGCAGCATTGGTCAGCAAGAAATTTTTCCACGTCGAACACCCGACTACGGTCAGAGCCAATTGGTGACATTTGACCTCGCCTACTACCCGCGTGAGCGAGGTCCGTACAACTACGATGCAGCAACCGTTGATGCCAACGGACGACTGCAAAACCCAAACAAACGTTGGGGAGGCATCATGCGTGGTATTGATCAAACCGACTTCGAAACAGCCAATATTGAATTTGTTGAATTCTGGGTCCTGGATCCGTTCATCAAGAATACCAATCCTGCCGGAGGTTCATTGTACCTGAACCTGGGTAATATTTCAGAAGATATCCTGAAGGACTCGCGCAGATTTTATGAAAATGGTCTTGCCACTCCTACCATCCCTTCTGCCACAACACGCTCCATTTGGGGCAATGCTCCGCTCAATCCTATCCAGATCACGCAAGGATTCAGCAACAACCCGGCAGATCGTCCGTTTCAAGATGTGGGACTGGATGGCTTGAGCGACTCAGCAGAAACAATTGCACGCAGGCAGTATTTGAATGACCTGGCTGGTCGACTTGGAACCACTTCACGACCTTATCAGGATGCAGCAGCGGACCCATCCTCGGATAATTTCAGATACTACCGCGATGAAAGCTTTGATCGCAGTAATTCAGGTATTCTTGCACGCTACAAAAATTTCAATAACCCTCAAGGCAACTCCCCCATCGCTCGAGCAGGCGATGCCTTCGCATCCGCATTTACGCTGTATCCGGATGGAGAAGATTTGAATCGCGACAATACCCTCAACGAAGCAGAAGAATATTTCCAGTACCGCATTGATCTGCGACCCGCAAACGATCCTGGAATGCAGGTGGGACAGAACTACATCGCAGATCGAAAAGTTGTCGGTGTTATCCTCGCAGATGGCTCCAAACAAGATCAACTCTGGTACCAATTCCGCGTACCGGTAATGGCCTACAACAGTAAAGTGGGAGATATTCCTGACTTTAAATCCATTCGCTTCTTCAGAATGTTCCTGACCGACTTTGCCGATTCCATTGTATTGCGTTTTGCAAAGCTGGAATTGGTGCGCAACAACTGGCGCCGCTTTGCCTATGAGCTGGATTCGACCGGCCTGTATAAACCCATAGACCTCACCAACAACCTCACCCGCTTCAATGTATCCGCAGTAAATATTGAGGAGAACGATAAACGAGACCCTATACCCTATCGCACCCCGCCAGGAATTGAACGTGTTCAAACGCTGAGCAATGGAGGAATCAACATTTTGCAAAACGAACAGGCTCTGAGCATGAATGTGGTCAACCTCAAAGAGGGAGATGGCAGAGCAGTGTTCAAATCATTCAGCAACGACCTTCGGCAGTATTCCCGCCTGCTGATGTTTTATCACGCTGAAAGCCTAAAGGGATACAGTGCAATACGGGATGGCGAAGTGTATGCAGTGGTGCGATTGGGAAATGATTATGTCAACAACTATTATGAAATCCGTTTCCCGCTGAAAGTGACACCATTTGGCACCAGCGATGAGACGGTCATATGGCCATTGGAAAATGAACTCGATATTGACTTGCTGGATCTGGTGAAACTTAAAAATGAGCGCAATCTCAACACCAGTAACGCAAATGCGATTTATAGAAAAACAATTGGAAACAAAACGTTTTCCATCATCGGCAACCCCAATCTCGGTGAGATTCGCGGCATATTGGCCGGCCTGGAAAATCCAAAAGATCCTGCCGGAGGCAGACCTGTCAATGTGGAAGTCTGGATCAACGAGCTGCGCTTGTCGGGACTGAATGAAGATGGCGGTTGGGCTGCAGTGGGACAAATGAATCTTCAACTTGCCGACCTGGGATCCGTTTCCATGTCGGCCAACGTACACACCATTGGCTTCGGTCAGCTGGAACAACGCGTCAATGAACGGTTTCGAGACGACTTCCAGCAATTTGATATCTCAACCAATCTGCAACTGGGCAAACTCCTTCCACAACAAATGCGGTTGGAAATCCCATTCTTTGCGAACCTTTCTCAAACCATGAGCTCTCCGGAATATGATCCATACGACAGAGACGTAAAGCTCAGGGATAAACTTAAAATCTATCGAAACAGCAGGGATTCCATACGGAACAATGCTGTAGATTTCACAGGATTGCGCACAATCAATTTCACCAATGTCCGCTTCACTCCACGTCCGGATAAAAAAATCAAATTATGGAGCATATCCAATTTTGATTTCAGTTACTCACTGACTGAAACACGGCAACGCAATCCATTGATCGAAGGAAATGAGGTCAATAAAACACAAGGGGGTATTGGATACAACTACTCATCTGAATCCAAGTACATCGAGCCGTTTAAAAAATGGGTGAAAACGCCAACACCCTGGCTCGACTTCATCCGGAACATCAACTTCAATCCGATGCCTTCACTAATCGGTGTCCGATTTGACACGCGTCGTCAATTTGGAGCAATTCGTCCTCGAAATGTAGGCGGTGGAAAATACCTGATCCCTGAAACCTATGATAAGTACTTTGTGATTGACCGGAATTATAACCTGCGCTGGGACCTCACCCGTTCCTTTAATTTTGATTTCAAGGCCACCAATAATTCTCGGGTAGACGAACCATATGGACGAATCGATACCAAAGAGAAACGCGACTCGCTTATGCGGAACTTTTTCAAAGGTGGAAGAAATACAGTTTACAATCAAAGCGCAGACTTCAGCTACAATCTGCCCACAACCAGCTTCCCATTCCTGGATTGGACCACCATGAATATCGCCTACCGCAGCACTTACAGCTGGATTGGGGCCTCGCGACTGGCCATCAACCTGGGAAACACCATTCAGAACAGCGGACAATCGGGCGCAACTGCCGAACTGAATTTCACCCAGCTCTATTCAAAATTCAAGGTCTTCCGTGCTATCGATGAAAGCAGCATCGATCCAAGTGATACCGATGTACCTGCCAGTTCTGGTCCAAAACCAAAACAGAAAAAGAAAAAAGATTCGCTCACAGCAAAACAACAATCCAAGGAAGAAATCAAGCTGGCTAAAAAAGAAGAAAAGAAATTGATCAAAGAAGAGCGCAAGCAGAAACCGGTACAATTGAATGCCACCGAAAAAATGATCCTCCGACTCATTACCTCTTTGAAGCGAGTGGGCATGACCTATAACGAGGGTGGCACCACTTTCCTTCCGGGGTATGTGGATAGCACCAGTTTCTTTGGACAGAATTGGAAAAGCATGGCGCCGGGATTGGATTTTGTAATGGGTCGACAACCCAATCAAAATTGGCTGGAACAAGTGGGTAAAAAGGGACTGATTACCAAAGATCCTATCCTCAATAACCTGTTCATGCAGAATTACGAACAGCGGATGAACATCACTGCTCAGGTAGAACCCATTCGCGACCTGGTGATTGATCTGAACCTCGATAAAAGTCTTACCAAAAATTATACCACGCTGTTCAAGGATACCGTAGGGACTGGAAATTTCAATCAGCTCAATCCTTATTCAGGCGGTGGATTCAGCATCAGTTACATTTCTTTCCAAACCTTGTTTGGAAAATTTGATCCAAACAATACAAGTGAAACGTTTAAAACGTTTGAAAATAACCGATCCATTCTTTCAAAACGGTTGGGCGAGAAAAATCCATACAGCCAGCAAGCCGGTGCCGACGGATTCTATAAAGGATACGGTCGCTATGCACAGGATGTACTGGTACCCTCATTCATAGCCGCCTACACCAAAAAAGATCCGAATACGGTTGCACTCTTGAAAAATGGAGGCACCGGAGGCTCGGTGAGATCCAATCCATTCAGCGGATATTTACCCAAACCCAACTGGCGGCTCACCTATACCGGCCTCAGTCGCATGGAAAGCCTCCAACAATACTTTACTAATTTCACGGTATCGCATGGCTATAGTTCCACACTGAGCATGAACAGTTTCAATTCAGCACTCTTGTTCCAGGATACATTGCTGTATGGATTCCCCTCGTTCGTGGACACCATCTCTGGAAATTTTGTCCCCTACTTCCTGCTGCCGAACATTTTGATTTCTGAACAATTTGCACCATTGATCGGAGTGGATTTTTCAACAACGGGACAATTCTCGGGACGGTTTGAATACAGAAAATCACGACAGCTGAGCATGAGCTTGGTGGATTTCCAGCTCAGCGAAGTGCGCTCTACTGAAATCACTTTTGGCATGCGGTGGAGAAAACGCGGATTCCCACTGCCCTTCAGGATCAAGCTGGGTAAAAAAGATGCAACCAATAAATTGGAAAATGATATCACGTTCTCACTGGACTTCAGCATCCGAGACGACATCAACTCCAATTCACGACTCGATCAGGCAAATGCATTTGCAACCGGTGGACAAAAAGTAGTAAGCATACGACCCACCATTGATTATGTCATCAGTAATCGGGTGAATATTCAGCTGTTCTTTGATCAGCGGCGACTCAATCCGTATGTTTCCAATGCGGCCCCTTCGGTGAATACACGGGCCGGATTGCAGGTCAGGATTTCCCTTGCACAGTAGGCTTGCTCAGATAAAAGCTGTTGGCCTGCGACGTACAGGTCATCTCAATACTGTTTAAGCAAACATGTTCCGGAACTCCCACGGCATAAGCAACTACTTCTGCAATGTCCTTGGCATATAAAGGAGTATACCCTTCATATACAGTTGCCGCTTTTTGTGGGTCGCCTTTAAACCTCACCAAGGAGAATTCAGTATCCGCAGCGCCCGGATGAATGGACGTCACTTTAATGCGATGCCGCAGCAAATCAATCCGCATGGATTTGCTCAGCGCATCCAAGGCATGCTTGGACGCACAATAGCCATTTCCTTTTTCATATACCTCCAAGCCTGCAATAGATCCAATATTGATGATGTGTCCCTTCCCACGTTTAATCAGCGAAGGCAAAACAGCACGGGTAACATACATGACCCCTTTCACATTCGTATCCAGCATGGTTTCCCAATCGTCCAATTGTGTTTCTTCAAAATAATCACGGCCCAGTGCCAATCCCGCATTATTGATCAACACATCCAACTCCGATACAAATTTATCGTGTTCCAATGCCTGAAAAACTGCACTGCGGTCCTGCACGTCCAATACTTTCGAAAGCACCTTCACGCCATATTGCTCGGATAATTTATTGGCAAGCGCCTGAATGCGATCCGCTCTTCTGGCAGTGATCATGATGGCATGACCCATTGAGGCAAATTGGATGGCCATGGCTTTCCCAAAACCTGAACTGGCCCCGGTAATCAATATATTCATAGATGTCCGTTTATTGGCCAGGATTTTGCGATCAACCATGACCGAAGCGATAGAACAGCGATAATAGGATACAATGTCGGATTCACCAAACCGGGGAAAATGATTCCCAAGGCAATGAACAGAAGTAACATAACTGCATATATCGTCAACCAGTAACGATACCCTGAAAATTTACGGATGAACGAAAATCCCAGTAAAAGATGAAATGGACAGGCCCATACCAAGCTGAGGTTCTTGCCTGTACTTTGATGATCCGTACCCAACCACATGAACACTAAAAAAAAACCCAATACACCTGTTGTGATGAACAAGACCTGATCAGCGATGCGTGCCAAGCGGTTCCAGTTTTTTTCGTTGATGCTGACCCATACATACAACACACTTATGACAATGAATACAAACAAAGGAGTCAAGAAAATGGGCAATGCCGTCGGGGTGGGTTGCTGATCAGGAAGCAATTCAATCGTTGCTTCTACCAGCGGATCGTTTGCGGAGCGCGCTTTGGCTACTCCCAATTCCAAAAAATCCGGCAAGAACATGGATTCTCTCACATCCATGATATGATCCGCTTCCAGTCCCAAAATAATATCGATCCCCAAACGTGTCCATGTCATCTGACCTCTATCAAGGTACACATGCAAATGATCCCGAAATGTAGTTCCTTCTGGAACCAGCGCAGGCGATGCAAAGGGAGGACTGGAACGAGCGCCCCAGACTATATCCCGCAATCGAGTAGAACAATTGTCGTAGAAAAAATCGTAACGATAATTTTTATTTTCGGGGCGAACGTTGACAAACAAAAACTGCTGCAATCGTCTTTTCTCATCGCCCGTGAGGCGTAACACTTGTTCAGAAACCCCTCTCCCAAAATAAGCATAGGCATAAAGAAAATCGTTCAGGGTTTCCTGACTGAGAAAATAGTTAAGCTTTCCTCTGACAAACTTGGTATAAAAATCAGGATCGCTGAAATCAAACGTACCATAATTATATACGATATCGGTTCCAGCTGCAGAGTCGACTATGCGCAATGCGTTGTGTCCAAAAATAGAATACAGTTCTGCACCAGGGGTACAGGTGAGCAAAGAAATGCGGAGTCGACTGCTGTCGGCACCATCTGCACGTGCAGTTTGACATGCCAGAATCAGAAACCAGAAAAGCAGTTGTTTCATCCTGCTGGTTGATTAGCGACTGTAATTGGGTGCCTCTTTGGTAATGGCAACATCGTGTGCATGGCTCTCACGAATTCCTGCGTGCGTGATCTTGATGAACTGCGCCTGTTGCAGCTCTTCTATGTTTTTAGCTCCACAGTACCCCATGCCGGCACGGAGTCCCCCAACAAATTGGGTAACAATCTCACTCAGGTTTCCTTTGAACGGCACACGGCCTTCAATGCCTTCAGGCACCAGCTTCTTGATCCCTTCTTCAACATCCTGAAAATATCTATCCCCGCTGCCTTGCTGCATTGCTCCGATGGAACCCATGCCACGGTATTGTTTGAATTTTCTTCCTTCATAGATGATGGTTTCGCCAGGACTCTCTTCTACTCCCGCAAACACGCCGCCCATCATAACAGTAGATGCACCAGCCGCCAATGCTTTCACAAAATCACCGGTATACCGAATGCCTCCATCTGCAATGATGGGAACATTCATCTTTTTCAATGCTGAAGCCGCTTCCAGTATGGCCGTGATCTGCGGAACGCCTGCACCGGCAACGATTCGGGTGGTGCAAATGGAACCGGGACCAATTCCCACTTTCACGCAATCGGCTCCTGCTGAAGCCAATGCCTTTGCACCGGAAGCAGTTGCAACATTTCCTGCAATGACCCGCAGCTTTTTAAAATTCTTTTTCAATTGCTTGAGTGCGTCCACCACCCCTTTGGTATGACCGTGGGCACTATCAAGACAAACCACATCCACACCAATTTGCTGCAAGGCTGCTGTTCGGTCTAGCATATCCCGGGTGATGCCCAATGCCGCTCCAACACGGAGTCGACCAAACTCATCTTTTACGGCCCTTGGAAAACTGTGCAACTGGAGAATGTCGCGGTACGTAATCAATCCCAATAACTGTCCGTTCTTTTTTACAACGGGCAATTTTTCAATCTTATAGTTCTGTAATATTTTTTCAGCCTTGATCAGGTCCGTTCCCTCCGGTGCTGTGACCAAATTCTCCTTGGTCATGACTTGGCTTACCTTTTTTTTCTTATCGGTCTGAAAGCGCAGATCGCGGTTGGTGAGGATGCCGACAAGTTTATTTTGCGCATTGACAATGGGAATCCCGCCGATCTTATTCTCCTTCATCAGCTTCAGCGCATCTCCAATTACTGCATCTTCATGCAAGGTTACCGGATCAATGATGAGTCCGCTTTCGCTTCGTTTCACGCGACGCACTTGTTCGGCCTGCTGATCAATCGACATGTTTTTGTGCAGAATGCCTATTCCTCCCTCCCGTGCCAGTGCAATGGCTAAGGTTGCTTCCGTAACGGTATCCATAGCTGCAGAAAGCAGTGGAACATTGAGTCGAATGTCTTTGGTCAGTTGGGTTCCAATGTTCACATCCCGGGGCAAAACATCAGAATATGCCGGGACCAGCAGGACATCATCGAAGGTGAGGCCTTCGCCAAAAAATTTGGGGGAGTTTGAACGTGTTGCCATATGCAAAGATAGGGAAAATTGAATTTTCGCATCACCGGCAGACGGCCCCATACATTTTACCGGGACGTGCCGCAACGAGTCCCTGCAGCTCCAACGACAACAATACCGCTGCCGTTTGATGAACGCTGAGTTCCGAAAGTAAGCTGATGGCATCGATCGACACAGGCTCGTGTTCTACCACTGCATCGTAGACTTTTTTTTCTGGTCCCTCCAGTTCTACAAATAATCCACGCAGCACAACGGTTTGTCGCGCGTCTTTTTCCTCCCACCCCATTGCCGTAAGCAGATCAAGGCCGGATGTAATCAAGCTGGCTCGGTGTTCGCGAATCAAGACGTTGCAACCCTGACTTTTTGAATCATTGACACGACCCGGAATTGCAAATACATCTTTATTATAAGAGTTAGCAATGGAGGCTGTAATCATGCTTCCACCTTTATCGCCGCTTTCCACTACCACCAGTGCGTCGCACATGGCCGCGACAATTCTGTTTCGCTTTGGAAAATTTTGTCGATCCGGTTTTGTACCGCTTGTAAATTCTGTGAGCAACCCTCCTTGCTCCAGCATGCGAGCGGCGAGTTGTCGGTTGCTATACGGATACATCCGATCCAATCCATGTCCCAATACACCAATGGTCTGCACACCGTGATCGATGCTTGCCTGATGTGCTGCAGTATCGATTCCGTAAGCCAGTCCGCTCACCACTATGCAATCCGCATGGGAAATGGATCGAACCAGCTCAGCAGTCCGTTGCAAACCATAGGGAGTCGGCGATCGGGTTCCTACTATACCCACGATTCGTTTTGCGTTCACCGATCCTATCCCTTTGTAAAACAAAACATGAGGAGCATCAATGCAGTGTTCCAGTCGTGAAGGATATGTTTGGTGTCCGCGCACCAGCACGTGAATGTCCGAGCTTCGGATGTAATCGAGTTCCTGAACAACGGCATTCATTTTGCTGAAGTTCTTTATTGCGCGAGCGCGGTGTTCGCCGATTCCGGGGATGGATCGCAGGGTGGATAGTGAAGCGTTGAAAATCTGCTGTGGATCCACAAAGCGCTGGATGAGAAGGTGGGCTTGAACACTTCCTACATGTGGAATCATGGTCAGTGCCAGATGATGGATGAGTTCCTGTTCTGTCATGGTGCAACGATGAAAAATACCATCAGCCATGCATGCAACCATGTGGATATCCACCTGAGATCACGTGAGTAAGAACAGAAACAATCAGAATAATTACAGGGAAAGAATGTATAAAACGGTTCTTCTATTTTTGGAACGTCCTTCTGCTGAAGCATTATCGGCAATGGGTTGGGTATCCCCAAACCCGCGGGTGACGAGTCGATTCGCGGCAACGCCCAGTTTGAGCAGGTACTCTTTTACCGCAGCAGAGCGCTGCTCGGAAAGCAGTTGATTGGCAGCAGGGTTTCCGGTATTATCGGTATGGCCATCGATTTGCATGCGCATGCCAGGATATTCAAGTAAAAGCTGGTAGACTTTCTTTAACTCAAGTGTATCGGATTGATGCAGTTCCGCTTTCCCCGTTTCAAAAAGTACATCTTGCAATACGATGGTAGATCCTGTTTCCAGTTTGTCCAGGGCAATATCATTGCGAAATGATTGACGCGCGTTTTCTGTATCCATGGTATAGCGCTTTGCATAAAACGCATATCCCTTTTTATGGACAGAAAACGAGTAGGAACCCGTGCGGGGTAAGATAGCAAGGTAATTCCCCTGTTCATCCGCCTGCACAGCAGCCGTAAGCAGTCCGGTTTGAAGATTCACCACTTCCACAACTGCCGTCACGGGATTACCTGATTTTTTTTCTACGATTGTTCCTTCCACCCAGGTTGTCGCCAAGGGTCGTATGGAAGGCGGAAGTTCCAAAGAATAAATATCTAATCCCCCTCGTGCATCTTCCCGATCACTCGCAAAAAATCCTTTTGCACCATCGGCAGTAACAAACAAACTTCCTTCATCGCTGATGCTGTTGATTGGGTAGCCCAGATTCTGAGGTGCAGAAAAACCCTGGTTGGTGCGCGTACTCTTGAACAAGTCGGTTCCGCCAATACCGGGATGACCATTTGAGTTAAAGAAGAGTGTTTGGCCATCGGCGTGCAGGAAGGGACTGCTTTCATCGCCTGCAGAATTGATGACCGGTCCGAGATTTTGGGCGGTTGACCACTTGTCGTTTTGAAGCCGATGAGCAACATAAATATCCGTACCGCCATACCCACCCGGTCGATCGGATGCGAAGTACAATGATTGTTTGTCGGGCGACAAACAAGGAGCAGACTCCCAGAATTCAGTATTGATGGATGCTCCGGGGTTTTGAGCAGTCGACCATCCTCCATGTTGATAATACGAGACATAGATATCAAAGCTTCCAAATCCAGCAGGAAGATCCTTGGCTGCAAATACCATCCATTTTCCATCCTGTGAAATCTGCTGTGCTCCTTCCCGGGCGAGGGTATTGATGGCTCCGCTCAAAGGTGCTGCTTGATTCCATCCCGAATCGGTTCGATGCGAACCAAAAAAATCTTCATCCATCCCGTTGCGGGTCCTGCGTGTAAAAATAAGCTGGCCCTGATCGATGGTGAGGGAAGGATAGTACTCAGATGCAGTAGTATTGATGCTGTCGCCGGCGTTGACGACCTTCCAACCGAATGCAGCAACTGGATCGGAGTAATCCAGCGCAAACCGGTAACAATTTTTTCTGTAAAGCGCCGCTTTTCTTGATCCATCATTGATTGCATGCAGCATCAGAAAGCGATTGACCGCATCGAGAGCATGGTTAAAATCCCCCGTACCGGCAAGGGCAATGGAATAGGGCAGTAAAAATTCCTGTGTATACTCGGCATCCAACCCCAATACTTTTTCATACGCCTGAGCAGAAGATTCATAACGGCGCATTTCCAGATATATACCCGCCTTGGTAAGCCAGGCATCAACATACCGCGGATAGAGGGCAAGTGCGGCATCCAGGTGAAGGACGGCGTCTTGCGTGCGACCATCATCGATGGCCATTAGCGCTTTTTCATGCAACTGCACTGCTTTCTTGGGGATCCTCTCTTGTGCGACATCTTGCGCACGCATACTATTGAACTGAAGCAACAACAAGAGCAACATCCAATAGGCTCTCATGGGATGTTGATGTACTTATGTGATTGGATAGAGAGGATCCATTGCGGATGTTGGCGTATATAATCAATGATGAGTGGAGTCATGGTGTCCCGTTTATCCCACTCGGGCTGAAGGTAGAGTAAACAGGAAGGTCCCACTTGCTTTTCATAGGTTTCCGCCCACTGAAGATCAGACAAGTGAAAAACCACTACTTTAAGTTCGTGCGCCCTGGCAATAACATCAGGGAGTGGGGCTTTGAATTTTTTAGGCGACAAACAAATCCAGTCAAACGTTCCACTCAACGGATGCGCTCCAGAAGTTTCAATGTGCACGCGCAACCCATTCGCTTGCAGTTCGCGCGTCAATAGAGTGAGGTCATGCATCAGGGGTTCACCACCGGTAATGACGGCCATCCGAGCTCCGGAATGATAGGCCTGATCAACAATTTCCTGAATAGGAACAAGCGGATGTGCCTTCACATCCCAACTCTCTTTCACATCGCACCATACACAACCCACATCGCATCCGGCCAGCCGAATGAAATAGGATAGTTGTCCTGCAAACCGACCTTCCCCTTGCAGGGTCAAGAACTGTTCCATCAATGGAAGTGAAGTAGGCGATGTTTGCATACTAATCTTTTGCCTCGCAGGCCTTGAACGTATTCATCATCAGTGCAGCAATCGTCATGGGTCCCACTCCTCCCGGCACAGGAGTAATGTAGCTGCATTTCGGAGCCACAGCATCAAAATCCACATCCCCTTTTATAGAGAAGCCCGATTTCTTTGAAGGATCTTCAACCCGGGTAATGCCTACATCCACCACCACGGCTCCTTCTTTTACCATGTCGGCCTTCAAAAACAAGGGCTTTCCCAGGGCTGCAACAATGATATCGGCTTGCAAGCACACAGCGGCTAAATCCGGAGTGTGGGAGTGACAGACGGTTACTGTACAATTACCCGGATAATCGTTGCGGTTGAGCAAGATGCTGATGGGTCGGCCTACAATATTGCTTCGTCCAATTACCACCGCATGCTTTCCCTTGGTTTCGATCTTATAATGTTCCAGCAGCAATAAAATTCCATATGGAGTAGCAGGAAAATACGTAGGCAATCCCTGGACCATGCGACCTACACTTTCGGGATGAAACCCATCCACATCTTTTGTCGGGAAAATCGTCTCAATTACTTTTTGTTCTGATATATGGCGCGGAAGGGGAAGCTGAACCAGTATACCGTCTACGTCAAAATCTTCATTGAGTTCATTCAATTTGAAGATGAGTTCGTTTTCGGTAATGGATTCCTCCAGACGAATCAGGGTGGAGGTGAACCCAACCTCTTCGCATGACTTTACTTTGGATGCAACATAGGTCTCACTGGCTCCATTGTTGCCAATGAGAATTGCAGCAAGATGAGGTCGCTTCTTATTTTGGCTCACCCGATCGGCGGTCTTGACCTTGAGCTGCTCTTTCACCGCTTGCGCTACTAATTTTCCATCCAATAACTGCATGAGACAAAGGTACACCCGTGAAAAATGACTCCCAAAACAGATGTTTTGATCCTTGTACTTGATCTGCGAAACAGCATCTTTAAACCATGCTATTCAGAATGATTTGTGCGATGCTTCCGCTGTGCATAACGGCACAGAATCCTTTGAAACCCCAGCCCTTCCCTTCCAACTGTTGGCTTATGTACACGCAAACACGAATGCCTTACATGCTGCAGACGCATTGTATTCCCCCGCACACGTTCAGAAAACAAGATGGGCGGTTGCAACTGATTTGTCCACTTGGATAAAGCAACTCCGGTACAAGCCGTATATTTGTCCCTCAACTCCACACCATGAGCGAACAACAGCAGAATCAACTCAATATTGAAATTTCGGAAGAAGTTGCAGAAGGACAATATGCCAACCTGGCCATCATCACCCATAGCCATGCAGAGTTTGTAGTCGACTTTGTCAATGTCATGCCGGGAACACCCAAAAGCAAGGTCAAATCACGAATCATACTGACCCCTCAGCATGCGAAACGCTTGCTCAATGCGCTGGCAGACAATATTCAAAAGTTTGAAGAAGCAAACGGACCCATAAAAGACATCGAAGAAGTACAGATCCCATTTCATTTCGGTGGGCCCCAAGCCCAAGCCTAATCAGTTGATCGATTCAACGGGAATGGACTTATTGATTTTCGCAATCAATCCCTGCAATACTTTCCCAGGACCTACTTCAGTAAAACTATTTGCCCCATCATTGATCATGTTCTCAATGGTCTGGGTCCATTTTACAGGACCTGTCAACTGATCAATCAGATTCTGTTGAATTTCTTCCGGATCCTTCACTGGTCGCGCTACCACATTTTGATAGACCGGACAAGAAGGCTTATGGAAAGTGGTGGACCGAATGGCTTTAGCAAGTTCCTCTTTTGCGGGTTCCATGAAAGGTGAATGAAAAGCCCCTCCTACAGGGAGTTTGATTGCGCGCTTCGCTCCGGCAGCTTTCATGCGCTCACAGGCCAGATCAATGCCGGCAATTGAACCGCTGATGACCAACTGACCGGGACAATTAAAATTCGCCGGTACGACAATCTCTCCGGTCTCCTGTTGGATGGATGCACAAATGTTTTCCGACTCTTGATCAGCAAGGGCCAACACAGCAGCCATGGTCGTGGGCTGCACTTCACATGCTTTTTGCATGGCCGTTGCCCGGACCCGCACCAATGCTAACCCATCTTCAAACGTAAGGGTTCCGTTTACCACAAGCGCCGTGAATTCACCCAGTGAATGACCTGCCACCATGTGTGGATTGGCTCCATCAATCATTTTATAGGCAATGACAGAATGCAGAAATATAGCCGGCTGTGTTACGTTGGTTTGCTTTAAGTCCTCCTCGCTGCCATTGAACATCACATCCGAAATCTTGAATCCAAGAATATCATTGGCGTGTTCAAAAAACCTTCTGGCAAATGCGTTTTCATCATAATGTTCTTTTCCCATCCCTGGAAACTGAGAGCCCTGACCGGGAAAAACATAGGCCTTGATCATAGAGAAAATTGAGTCGCAAAATTAATACAAATGCCCGAAAAAATTGCAGGCATCATTGCATGATGAACCAATGAACAAATCAATGCAATTTTGATCCGATGAGTCGTATGAATTCACTGCGTGATTCATTTTTTTCAAATTCACCCCAGAACGCAGAAGTGGTGGTAACAGAATTTTGTTTTTGTACGCCGCGCATCATCATGCAGAGGTGAGATGCTTCAATTACAACAGCCACACCCAATGGGTCCAAAGTTTCCTTTATTGCATTGAGGATTTGTGTGGTCAGCCGTTCTTGCACTTGCAACCTGCGGCTGTAGGTATCCACCACGCGTGCAATTTTACTCAGTCCGGTAATCCATCCGTTGGGGATATAGGCCACATGTGCCTTCCCAAAAAACGGCAACATATGGTGCTCACACAGACTGAACAATTCAATATCTTTCACGATGATCATCTCGCTCACCTCTTCGTGAAATTTTGCAGAATTCAAAATGGCCTTGGGATCGATCTGATATCCTTGGGTGAGGTACTGCATGGACTTGGCCACACGCTCGGGTGTTTTCAACAGTCCTTCTCGCGTAGGATCTTCTCCCAAAAGTCCAATGCTTTCCCGATAGTTTTCGATCAACCCGGAAGTAATCTTGTCTTCAAACTGTTCGACTTTTGTATAGGCCATGGTGATTCATTTAAATGTGAGAGGGGTACTCCACGAAGTTTCGAGGAGTTTCATATAAACGTATCTGAAGCGATAAAGTTTTATCCAGCAAGGGACGAAGAATGGAAAAGATCACGATCGCAATATTCTCAGCAGTAGGATTCAGGTGTGTGAATGCCGCCACGTCCTGGTTCAGGTTTTTATGGTCAAAAACATTCACCACGTGCTCCTGGATCAGGTCAGACAAAACCTTCATGTCAATGACATAGCCCGTTTCAGGATTCACTTCGCCGATGACTTTGACAATCAACTCATAATTATGGCCGTGGTAGTTGGGAAGGTTGCATTTGCCAAACACCTCGGAATTCTGCTGGTCCGACCATGCAGGGTTGTGCAGCCGGTGCGCCGCATTGAAATGCTCCTTTCTGAAAACCGCTATCCGTTCGCCCATGGGGTGTTTTAACAATAGAGAAACAATAAAGGTAGGAGATTGTTTAAGGAAATAAGGACTTACTTTCCGAAATATTCGACAAAAATACGGGGTGTTTCCACCAATTTGATGCAATGCAAAGCCACTTCCTTTGGTATATGAGGCTCCAGTTGATGCCAGATCGCATGGACAAGATTTTCAATTGAACACAGTTTTCCCTGCATAAACGGAACGTCCATGTTGAGGTTACGATGATCCAGCACATCCACAATGTGCTCCTTGATGATGGAACTCAACAACTTTGCATCAACAATGAACCCGGTATCGGGATGGGGCGATCCTTTTACCGTGACAAATAACTCAAAATTGTGCCCATGCCAGTTTTCATTGGCACATTTCCCGAACACTGCATCGTTTTTCTCCTTCGACCATGATGGGTTGAAGAGTCGGTGGGCAGCATTGAAGTGCTCTTTTCGCGTAAGGTAGAAAGTGGGCATAAAGGAGTGCAAATTTAATGGGATGTGTTCAATTGCCGAAAAGAAGTCAATCCCGTGGTTTTGAATCGAATTACCGAATTTTGATCCATGGAAATTCTGGTTGTAGCTGCAATGGAAATGGAACTGGGTCCGTTAATGGAAGAAAAACGCAGAAATTCATCCATTGGGTATGAAGTCCTCCCACTGGGTATTGGGATCTTGTCCACTGCAGTGCAACTGATGCAACGCATTCATGAAAAAAAACCGGACCTGATCATTCAAACAGGAATTGCCGGTGGTTTTCATGAGGACATCCACCTGGGGAAGGCCTATTGCATACAATCCGAGTGCCTACCAGAAATGGGAGTTCAGGAATCCAGCGGTTACAGGGATATTTTCGATATGGGGTTTCAGGATCCGAACGGATTTCCATTCTCTGCAAAACGATTGATCAATCCTTATGCTTCTCTCATGGATCAAACAGGGCTAAAACGGGTGAACGGTATAACTGTCAATCAAATCACAACCGACCCGCACCAGATCTCTATCTACAGCGCGCACTACCAGGCCGATGTGGAATCCATGGAAGGTGCAGCTGTTCATTATATCGCTCTTCTCCATCAGATTCCATTCATTCAAATAAGGGGGATTTCCAATCGGGTTGGAGAGCGGGGAACGGCAAATTGGAAATTCAACGAAGCCATTGCTTCCTCAACTGAGGCGTGCACTCGACTCATCCATAAACTGCACGAATCATGAACCTGACACTTGGATTATCGCCCTGCCCTAACGATACTTTCATCTTTGATGCCTTGCTTCACCATAAAATTGATACGGAAGGCTTGAGTTTTTCCTATCAATTGGAAGATGTGGAAACCTTGAATCAGATGGCCCGGTCTGCACAGCTGGATGTTTCCAAAGTCAGTTACGGTGCAGTTTCGCAACTGGTTCCCCGTTACCGGGTGTTGGATGCAGGAGGAGCGCTTGGCAAGGGAGTTGGCCCGCTGCTGGTCGCCCACCACCCTATTGCATCAGATGAGCTGATCAGATCGACCATCGCACTGCCCGGAAATTTCACCACGGCACACCTGCTTTTTGCAATGGCCTATCCTGAAGTTGAGCAAAAAGTTTTCATGCCGTTTCACCTCATTGAAGAGGCGGTGTTGAGTGGAGACGTTGATGCAGGGGTCATCATCCACGAGAACAGGTTTACCTTCGCAGATAAAGGACTGATCGCGTTAGCAGATTTGGGTGATGTATGGGAAACTGCAACGGAACTTCCCATTCCACTGGGAGGAATTGTGGCGAGAAGAAGTTACGATGGCGCACTATTGAGCAAAATTAACCGCTGCATTGAACGCAGTGTTCGGTATGCGTTGGAGCACCGGAATCAACTCCCGGAATTTGTCACCCAACATGCGCAAGAAATGAGTACCGACGTCATGAATCAGCACATCGATTTGTATGTGAACGAGTATTCTATAGCACTGGGAACACAAGGCAGAGCAGCAGTATGGAAATTGCTGGAAGCTTCATTGGGACTGCATAGGGAGCCCGTAGGCAGTCATTACGAAGTGTTTATGGATTAGAATAAGCCGTAGAGTTCGGCATCGACCTTTGCAATGATGGCGCCAAGGTCTTCCTCATTTTCAGCAAACTTGTTGTTGTCTACGTTGATCACCAGCAACGGCCCTTCTTTGTACCCTTCTATCCATTTGCCGTAATACTCATTCAGTCGTTTGAGGTAATCCAATCGTATATTTTCTTCGTACTCCCTTCCCCTCTTTTGGATTTGTCCCACCAGCGTAGGCACGGAAGCCTGCAAATAGATGAGCAGATCCGGTGGCTTGATCATTTGTCGGAGGTTCTGAAAGAAATCAAAATAATTGTTGAAATCCCGCTTGCTCATCAGTCCCATCTCATGCAAGTTGGGTGCAAAAATGTAGGCATCTTCATAGATGGTTCGGTCCTGTATCACCGTTTCCGTTCCTTTTGAGATTTCAATCAGTTGGGTGAGGCGACTATTCAGAAAATAGATCTGCAGGTTAAAGGACCAGCGGGGCATGTCCTCATAAAAATCAAACAGGTAGGGATTTTGGTCCACGTCTTCGAACTGAGGAATCCACTTATAATGCTTACTCAACAATTCCGTCAGCGTGGTCTTTCCTGCACCGATGTTTCCGGCAATTGCTACGTGTTTTGGTTTTTTTGGTTTGGCCATATGCTCAAGGGTTCACACCGGTTTGGTGCGGGCGGACAAAGTACATATTCATTTTGAAAATGATGCGAAGGGCCAATATTTTTTTTCCGATTGTGGAAAGATTCGCCCTCAATACTCCAATCCCATAGCGGTTCGCACCTGATCCATCGTAGACCGGGCACTGGCTCTTGCCTTTTCTGCACCCATTTCCATGACCCGTGCGAGATACGCCTGATCGTTGCGGATCTGTTCAGCTTTTTCTCGAATGGGTGCAATGAACCGGACCATGTCTTCAGCCAATTGTTTCTTCAAATCGCCATAGCGAATGGAACATGCATTGTATGCCCGATCATATTCGGCAATCACTTCTTTATCGGATACAAGCGATAACAGTTGAAATATATTTTCGATATAGTCGGGCTTGGGGGCATGTGGAGTGGTAGGGCCCGCATCGGTTTTTGCCTTCATGACCTTCTTGCGAATCTGATCATCGCTGTCGGCCAGATAAAGCGTTGCCAGCTGATTCTCACTCTTGCTCATCTTCCCGGTACCGTCCAGGCTAGGGACCTTCACCAAATCATCTCCAAAATTATAGGCCAACGGCTCGGGAAATACCTCGCCGTATCGGTGATTGAACCGCTTCACGAAATTACGCGCCATCTCCAGGTGCTGCTCCTGGTCTTTTCCAACAGGTACCCAGGTGGCTCGGTGCAGGATGATATCAGCCGTTTGCAACACAGGATAGGTCAACAATCCCGCATTTACATTGTCGGGTTGCAATCGCGCTTTTTCCTTGAAGGTGGTCGTCTTCTCCAATTCTCCCAGGTAAGCAAGCATGTTGAGGTAGAGATAGAGCTCGGAAGTTTCTCGAACGTGACTCTGACAGTAGAGGGCTGCTTTTTCTGGATCGATGCCGCAGGCAATGTTTTCAGCCAAAACCCGGTGCACATTTTCTTTTAAAGCAGAAGTATCCGGATGGGTGGTCAGCGCATGCAGATCGGCAACCATAAAAAAACAGGTATAGGTCTCCTGCAGGCGAACGTAGTTGCGCAGTGCACCAAAGTAGTTCCCCAGGTGCAGGAATCCTGTGGGACGGATTCCACTCATGACAATTGCTTTTTCTCTCATGTTGCTGCAAATATAGAGGGAATGAAGGGATTCACTGCGGCTTCGCTTATACGCACAGTTTTCCATTCATCAAGAAAAAATAAGAAGAGATTGGAGATTGGCTAATTTTACAGCGTGAATGCTATGCAATTGAACAAAGAAATGACTGAAAAGATCGCCCGGTTATCAAAGTTGGATTTCAACGAAGAAGAACTGGAGGCCATCCAACAGGATCTTCAGCACATGATCGGCTTTGTTGAAAAACTCAATGAGCTGGATACCACGGGAGTTCCTCCGCTGACCCATATCGCCGAAGAGCCTGCTCCGCTGCGTGAAGATGAAATCCTAGGTTCTATAGCAATTGAAGAAGCACTGCACAATGCCCCTTCATCCACAGATCGATATTTTACAGTCCCAAAAGTGATAAACAACCATCCATGAACCCATCGGTGATCCATTTGGAGGAAATCAACAAAAGTTATTACATGGGGAAGCAGGAGCTGCAGGTGCTCAAATGCGTTTCATTGGACATATTGAAAAATGAATATGTGGCATTGATGGGACCTTCTGGCTCTGGCAAAAGCACCCTGATGAATATCCTAGGGTGCCTGGACTCTCCCACAGAAGGGACCTACATTTTGAATGGACATGATGTCAGTACCATGCCCGACAATGAACTGGCAGACATCCGGAACAAAGAGATCGGATTTGTATTCCAGCAATTTAATCTGTTGCCCCGATTGAGTGCGTTGGAAAATGTTGCACTCCCCTTGGTGTATGCAGGGATTCCGAAAAAAGTGCGACTCGAAATGGCTCACGAAGTGCTGAGGAAAGTCGACCTCCTCGACCGAAGCCATCATAAGCCCAACGAACTTTCAGGTGGACAATGTCAGCGGGTGGCCATCGCCCGGGCACTGGTCAACAACCCCTCCATTATCCTCGCCGATGAACCCACCGGCAACCTCGATACCAAGACCTCTTACGAAATCATGAACATCTTCGGCAAGATTCACAGCGACGGCAATACCGTTGTACTGGTGACCCACGAAGAGGATATTTCCAACTATGCCAAGCGGGTGATCCGCCTGCGGGATGGTATAATCGAAAGCGATAAGCGCAAAGAAGCGGCAAGCGCTGTGTAAAAAAAGCGAAGATTCAATCGAACAAAACCGTTTCCAACGCATTATCATGGAAAGGAATGTGTCATGGCCATGAGAATCTATACCAAAACGGGAGACAAGGGAACAACTTCACTGATTGGAGGCACCAAAGTGCTGAAATCCCATGAGCGCATCGAGGCCTATGGCACTGTAGATGAACTCAACTCACACATCGGACTTTGCCGCGACTTGATTACGGATGCAGCCATTCAAGAAGAACTCCGTGAGATCCAAGATCGCCTCTTTACAATTGGTTCCGCTTTGGCCTGTGATCCTGAAAAAGAATCCCAGTTGAAGATACCAGACTTGAAGGAACAGGATATTCTTCACCTGGAAAAAAGAATGGATGCCATGGATGAAACCCTTGAACCGCTGCAGGCATTTATTCTGCCAGGTGGACATCCCACCGTTTCGACCATCCATATTGCTCGATGCGTCTGCAGAAGAAGCGAGCGCTTGATTGTTCACCTGCTGGGAAACGCTGAAGGAAGTGAAAACCTGATCTTTAAATACATCAACCGATTGAGTGATTATTTATTTGTCCTTGCGCGGTTTGTGGGACACCAATTGCAGGTCGATGAAATCAAATGGCGACCACGAGTCGATTGATCAGGCGTCCACCCAGTTCCCATCTTTTAAATGCAGCACCCGGTCGCTGAGCAGCGCCAGTTCACTGTTGTGCGTAACAATGATGAATGTTCGATTGAATTGTGCACGCAGCTCCCGAAATAGTTCATGAAGCGACTGCGCATTGGAAGAATCCAGATTACCGGTCGGTTCATCGGCCAAAATCAGCTCTGCCCCATTGATCAATGCACGGGCGACTGCAACCCGTTGCTGCTCCCCACCTGAAAGAGCATTGGGCTTATGATCCGCTCTTCCAGCAATCGACAACCGCTCCATCAACTCCATCGCTTGCTTTTCTATGCGCTTGCCTGAATTGCCCGCAATCCATGTGGGTATGCAGATATTTTCCAGCGCTGTAAACTCCGGCAACAAATGATGAAACTGAAACACAAATCCAATGTGCTGATTCCTGAACTGTGCCATTTCAGCGGGCCGCAAACGGTCTATTCTTCGTCCGTGAAATGCAACTTCACCCTTATCCGGCTGATCCAATGCTCCAAGAATATGCAATAATGTAGTTTTACCGGCTCCGGAGGAACCCACAATGCTCAACATCTCTCCCGATTGAACGGAAAGATCTAACCCACGTAGAACCCTCAGTTCGCCAAAAGATTTTTCTACCCCCGTTGCGGTCAACATGCATTGAATTTTGCTGAAGTTACCATTTCTTCACATTTGGTATTATCGAATTAACCATTACTTTTGCCGAAAATTCAAAGGACCTATGTTCTGGACACTTGAATTAGCATCGTATCTCGAGGACGCACCATGGCCAGCCACCAAGGATGAACTGATTGATTATTCCATCCGCAGTGGAGCCCCCATTGAGGTGATTGAAAATTTACAGGAACTGGAAGACGAAGGCGACATCTATGAAGGAATCGATGACATTTGGCCGGATTATCCGAGTCAGGAAGATTTCTTCTTCAACGAAGACGAATACTAAATGAGTGCCACCGATTGGTGGCATTTTTTTAAAACGTGAGCTTGAAGTACAGCATCATCAGGGAGAGAATCATGATGATAGAATTGGCAAGAATCATAGCTTTATCTTTTCCGGTGATGCCATAGATCAGCCAGATGGTCACATTCAGCAAGAGGATAAGAATCATCCAGATGGAAAGATCGCCAACCGAATGAGTTTCCCAAGCTTTGTAAACTTGCGGGATAAATGTGAGGGATCCTGTGACCACGCCAACATATCCTAAGTATTCTCTCCACTTCATCGTAATTATTTTTCCATTTGATCAATGACAGCGTTGGTTACACCGGTGAATGAAAATCCTCCATCGTGGAACAGGTTTTGCATCGTCACCATTCGGGTCAGGTCCGAGAACAGGCTTACACAATAATTGGCACAATCGTCGCCAGAAGCGTTTCCAAGTGGACTCATTTTCTCTGCATAAGTGATGAAGCCGTCGAACCCTTTTACCCCGCTTCCTGCCGTAGTGCGCGTGGGGGATTGTGAAACCGTATTGATCCTTACTTTTTTCTTCACCCCATAATGATATCCAAAACTTCTGGCTACACTTTCCAGCAACGCCTTGGCATCTGCCATTTCGTTGTAGTCAGGGAACACCCGCTGTGCGGCAATGTAGGTGAGGGCAACTACACTTCCCCATTCATTGATGGCGTCCATTTCCCAGGCCGTCTTCAACACCCGGTGCAACGACATGGCTGAAATATCCAAGGTTTTTTGATTGAAGCCGTAGTCCATTTCCGTATACTGCTTGCCTTTTCTGACATTGAGGCTCATCCCGATAGAATGCAGGATAAAATCAACTCCTCCCCCAAAATGTTGCTTGCTTTGCTCAAACAGGTTCTTGAGATCATCCATGTTGACCACATCGGCTCCGATTACCGGCGCTCCGGTTTGTTCGGCCAGTTTGTTGATTTCTCCCATGCGCAATGCGACTGGAGCATTGGTGAGCACGAGTTGTGCACCCTGTGCGTGACAAGCCAATGCGGTTTTCCATGCAATGGACTTCTCATCAAGGGCACCGAAAATGATTCCTTTTTTTCCGTGGAGCAGTTGTTGGGACATGGTCAGAGATTTGATGCAAATATAGGGATTAAAAAAAGCGGGTTACTTGCGCATCATCTCTTCTGCAGATGACCGAACTGCTTTACTGGGTGCATCTCCCGCCATCATTTTTGCAATGGCCTCTACCCGTTCTTCTTTCGATAAATCCCGAATACCGGTAAGAATCTCCCCGCCTTGTTCAGTTTTGAAAACAAATACATGCTGATCGGCACGGGCAGCAATTTGGGGTTGGTGGGTGATGGCAATCAATTGATGGGATGCCGATAATTCCTCCATTACACGTCCCACTTGCTTTGCCGCCTCTCCACTGATTCCACTGTCAATTTCATCAAAGATGAGCGTGGGCATGGACAGCGAGGAGGCCACTAGCGATTTGAGTATGAGCATGAGCCGACTGAGTTCGCCTCCACTGGCCACTTTGCTCAACTGTTCAAATTTGCCGCTTTTATTTGCATCAAATAAGAAAGCAATGGCATCTGCACCGCCAGCATACAACTCCACAGCGTTGAGTTCAACAGCACAAACCGCATTGGGCATGCCCACACGTTTGAGCAAGTCTCCAACCGCTTTCTCCAGTTTTGGAATACCCGCTTTCCTTTTTTTCGAGATGGCCATTGCCAACTCATTCGCCTGAGCACGAGTTTTACTTTCCTTGTTCAACAACACCTGAAGCTGTTCTTCCGAAGATTCCAATGCACGGCAATCACGCGCTACCTGTTCCCGGACCCTCACCAATTCGTCCAAATCCGACACACCGTGTTTTTTTGCAAGGCGTTGTGCAAGCGATAGACGTTCGTTGATCGCATCGATGGGCCGTTCATCCACTACAAGCTCATGCAACACTGTCCCCAATTCCTGCGCTACATCTTTGATTTCGATGTATGCCGATTGAAGTCGGTCCGACAACTCACTCAAACGGGAATGGTAATTGCTCAATCCCTGTAATTGACCAACCATGCTTCGGAGCCGGCCTACCACCGGTTGATCTCCTTCTTCCAGGGCCGTCACCATATTGCCCAATCCACTTCGGATCTGTTCAGCATGGGTCAGGGTATTCAACTCTTCATTCAATTGTTTTGCCTCGCCCTCTTGCCAGTTCAGCGACACCAACTCTTCCAACAGAAAATCCCAGTATTCTTTTTCCAATTGGGCCTTTTGCATGGATGCCTGAAGTGTTGCGACTTCTTTTCTGAGCTGCGTCAGTTCATTGTATACCATTCGGTACTTTTCTACTGCCTCCAATCCACCTACCCAAGCATCCAGCAGTTGTCGCTGAAATTCCCGACTCGCTAATTCCATCGTTTCAAACTGCTGATGCAGGTCGACCAACGCCCCGGTCATCTTCTGCAGTGCCTGCACCGATACCGGTGTATCGTTGATGAATGCACGCGACTTGCCTGCCGCATTGAGTTCGCGACGAATGATGATGGAGGTGTCGGGATCGATATCCAACTCCTCCAGGATTGTACGAATGCGCTCCACGTCATTGACTTCACACTCAACTTCTATGATTGTTTTTTTTGCGCGGTCCCGAACCAACGCACTATCCGCCCGTTCTCCCAATGCCAGTCCCAACGCCCCCATCAAAATACTTTTTCCTGCACCCGTCTCTCCGGTGATGATGACCATGCCTTTCTGGAAAACAACTTCCAATTCATGGATGATGGCATAATTCCGAATCGACAACTTCTTGAGCATGCTTCAAAAGTATATTTTTTTTAAATGCACTACCTTGTGATAACAACCGTTAAAACATGTCTCCGCTGCTGCTTTTTTCTTTTGTTTTGGGGTATTTTATACTGTTGCTATCGGTGGCTCTGTATACTTCCCGAAACGCCACCAACGAATCTTTCTTCATTGGCAACCGGGATTCAAACTGGATCCTGGTGGCATTTGGGATGATCGGGACCTCTCTTTCTGGGGTAACTTTCGTTTCGGTCCCCGGAACCGTGGGAAATTTGTCGGGCGACACCTACAATGGGTTTGGATATTTTCAGGTAGTGCTCGGCTACATATTCGGCTATGCTGTCATCGCCTTAGTTTTGATTCCTCTCTACTACCGCCTCAACCTGACTTCAATTTACCACTACCTGGAGCAACGCCTGGGAATGGAAAGCTATAAAACCGGAGCCTTATTCTTCATCATATCCAGAACATTTGGCGCAACGGCACGCCTCTTTTTAGTCATCAACGTTCTCCAGATTTTCATCCTGGATGAAATGGGAATTCGATTTGAATGGACAACCGCCATCATCCTCGGTATGATTCTGTTGTATACCTTCAAAGGTGGAGTGAAAACAATAGTGTATACCGACACCCTTCAAACCAGTTTCATGCTGCTGGGATTGTTGATCTGCATGGGATACATCTTAAGCCAGATGAACCTGGGTCTCACAGATGCAATGAGTCGCATCGCCGATCAAGGATATGCCCGCATGATCGATACCGATTGGAAGAGCCGCTCGTTCATCTTAAAAAATCTGGTAGGTGGCGCAGTCATTGCAATTGCCATGACTGGATTGGACCAGGAGATGATGCAGAAAAACATCAGCGTGCGCACCGTACGGGATTCGCAAAAAAACATCTTTACGTTTACCACCATCATGGTCATCGTGAACCTGCTTTTTTTATTCCTCGGAGCACTGCTCTACATTTACATGATCGACCAGGGGGCACATTATGAAGGAAAACAATTCTTGCTGAACGGAAAAAATATCATCGGCGACGATCTGTTTCCGGATGTGGCGCTGAATTTTTTACCTCCGGCCATGGGAATCATTTTCATCATCGCATTGATTTCGGCATTGTTCCCAAGTGCAGACGGTGCACTCACGGCGCTGACTTCCTCGTTCTGCATCGATATCCTCGGTATTCGCAGGAACAACAACTTATCAGAAGCACAGCAACAACGAACCCGCATTACGGTGCACCTGAGTTTTGCCGTCGTATTCCTTCTCTGCATCATGGTGTTCAAGTGGATTGATAACAAGTCGATCATCGGCATCATCCTGGATCTTGCCGGGTATACCTACGGCCCTTTGTTGGGTCTTTTCGGATTTGGCATACTCACGCGACGCACACTGCCAAAAGGATATGGCGTAACGGCCATCTGTTTATTGGCTCCTGCAGCATGTTATGCACTCGGAAAATTCAGCGCTGAATTATTCAACGGGTACGTGATTGGTTTTGAAATGCTGCTCATCAACGGGATGGTGACCTTCGCCGGATTGTATGCTTTATCCAAAAAAAGATTGGGTTAATTTTTTATCATTTTTACAACAGGATCCCCCTTCTGCATCGATGAATTGGTTGTAAATTTGTTGCGCATGGAAATCCTACATCCTCTGGCTGAACAATATGCCCTGGCACACAGCTCTGCACTGCATGAGCCATTGGATCAACTCCACGCCCATACCCTTGCCACACATCCGGAATCGCACATGATCAGCGGTCCCCTTCAAGGCCATCTCCTGAGCATGATCAGCAGGCTGATTCGTCCACTACGAATCCTGGAGATAGGAACCTTTACAGGTTACAGTGCCATTTGCTTGGCAGCCGGACTTCAACAAGATGGGGTGCTGCATACGCTGGAGCGAAGAGAAGAAGATGCCCGTACCGCAAAAGCATTTATCGGAAAGAGCATATATGCCTCAAAGATTCAGGTGCACATAGGAGATGCTCACCAGCTCATTGAAGACATTCAGGAAGAGTGGGACCTGGTATTTGTGGATGCGGATAAAACAGGGTATATGGACTACTATGAGCAGCTCATGAAAAAAGTACGATCCGGAACCTGGCTGTTGTTCGACAATATGTTTTTTCATGGTGAGGTGCTCCAAGATGAAATCAAAGGGAAAAATGCACGCGCCATCCATGCATTCAATGAACATGTGCGCGGCGATGAACGAACAGAAAATACTTTACTTACGATACGGGACGGCCTCATGCTGATCCGCAAACGATGAACAATGAGAAGAACGGTAATGATTGGTTGGTTAGTTGTTGGAACACTCCTTGGGGCTGCAACCTATGCGCAAGATTCAAACAGGGAGTTCATCATTCGCTACATTGAGCAATATGCTGATCTGGCCATCAAAGAAATGGCCAGGACCGGATTGCCGGCTTCCATCAAACTAGCACAGGGAATTCATGAATCGGGTGCCGGACAAGGACACCTTACCGGTCGATCCAACAATCATTTTGGAATCAAATGCAAATCAAACTGGGAAGGCGATAAGGTCTATCACGACGACGATGCTGAGGATGAATGTTTTCGCAAATACGACAGTGCGGAAGAGTCGTATATCGATCATTCCAATTATTTGCGTTCACAATCACGCTATGCATTTCTGTTTGAATACGAACCCAATGATCATGAATCATGGGCGTGGGGATTGAAACGCGCGGGATATGCTACCAGTCCCGTTTACGCCCAAACCATCATCCGCTACATTGAAACCTACCAACTCAATGAATTGAACGCGTATGGAGATGTGGAAGAAGATGAAACGTTGGACCTTTCCGATTATTTTACTGCACTGCGCTCTGCTGCACCCATCGCATACAAACCGGCTTCTTCCAGACCATCGGTATCGGCAACCGAAGCAACAAAATCAGCGCCGGTTCGAACATCCGCCACTACCTTTCCCAAAGGGATGTTCAAGATCAATGGATTGAAGGTGGTCTATGCTTCTGAGGGAACATCGTTGCTATCACTGGCTAAAAAACACAAAGTTCAACTTTCTTCCCTATTGGCCTTCAACGAGCTTCCTCCCCGAACCACACTGCTCAAAGAGGATCAACTGGTCTTCCTCCAGCGAAAGAAAAAAACCGGAAAGAGCAAGTACCACCGGGTTAAAAAAGGAGAAGACATGTACGCGATCAGCCAGGCAGAAGGCATACGTCTCTCTCAATTACTGCACTTGAATAAAATGAAAACGGGACAGGTGCCGAAAGCGGGACAAAAAATTGCCCTCCAACATACAATCAGTAAACGTCCTCAATTGGTAAAAACCGCTGAGCGCGTCACTCCCTCTTCTGTACATGTTGTCAGAAAAGGAGAATCATTGTACACCATTGCCAAAAAATACAGTGTTACAATCGACTCGATCAAGGAAGTGAATAATTTAAGGAGTTCGGAATTGCAAATTGGTCAAACCTTGAAAATTCAAAAATAAGCCGATGGCCATACACATTCTGGATAAATCATTCAAATCTTATCTGAGCAAGGAAGAAATTGCAGCGCGCATAGATGCACTAGCTGAGCGGATCAACCACGATTATGCGGGAAAGAACCCCTTGTTGATTCCCATCTTGAATGGTTCATTCATGTTTGCGTCCGACTTATTCAAGAAACTTACCATCCCGGCAGAAATCAGCTTTATCAAGCTGGCGTCCTATAAAGGGACGCAGTCGACCGGCAACGTGATCACCGCCATTGGACTGGAGACCGATATTTTTCAGCGACACGTCATTGTAGTAGAAGACATTGTGGATACGGGAAAGACCTTATCGATTTTTTTACCACAACTTGCCCATCAGCAACCCCACTCATTGAACGTTTGCGCATTGCTACACAAAAAAGAGGCAACGGTTCATCCGATCGACATTACGTACCTCGGATTTGAAATTCCCAATCTGTTCGTGGTGGGGTACGGTCTCGATTACAATGGACAGGGCAGGAACCTGGATTGCATCATGCAGGTGGCCGACTAATCTTACTGCCCAAACATTTCTCGCACCTTGGTGAAGAAACTCTTATCGCCTTTTTCCGGTTGCGGCTGAAAATTCTTGGCTTCTTTTAATTTCTCCATCATTTGTTTTTCCTCATTGGTCAACTCCTGAGGAGTCCATACATTGACATGAACCAGCTGATCGCCGCGTTCATAGGAATTCAGGGCCGGAAATCCTTTGCCTTTTAACCGAAATATTTTTCCGCTCTGCGTGCCGGCAGGAATTTTGAGTTTAGCGCGACCCTCGATGGTGGGCACTTCAGGATTGGCACCAAATACTGCATCCGTGAAGCTGATGTACATGTCGTAAATCACATTCAGGTTATCACGCTGAAGCTCAGCATGTGGCTCTTCTTCAATCAACACAATGAGATCGCCGTATGCTCCTCCTCGTTCTCCCGCATTTCCTTTTCCGCTCAGGCTCAGCTGCATGCCATCGGCAACACCTGCAGGAATATCGATGGAGATGGTTTCTTCCGTATATACCCTGCCCTCACCTTTACACCCGGTGCATTTGCTGGTGATCGTTGAGCCTTCGCCATTGCAAGAAGGGCAGGTGCCGACGGTTTGCATTTGCCCCAAAAACGTATTGGTCACTTTGCGAACTTGTCCACTGCCATTGCAGGTGGAGCAGTTTTGAACCGAACTCTTATCTTTTGCTCCAGACCCACTGCAGGTTGCGCAGGTGGTGTATTTTTTAACTTTGACTGTTTTATTCGCGCCCTTTGCGATCTCTTCAAAGTTCATTTTGAGTTTGATCCTGAGGTTGCTGCCCCGTGTGCCACGTGCGCGGCCACCGCTTCTTTGCCGACCGCCGCCTCCAAAAAAACTTCCAAAAATATCGTCACCGAAAATATCTCCAAAGTTGCTGAAGATATCGTCCATGTTCATTCCGTGTGCACCTCCCCCTCCGCGATTGTTCACTCCTGCATGACCATACCGATCATACTGCGCGCGCTTATCGGCATCACTCAATACTTCATAGGCCTCCGCTGCTTCTTTGAATTTTTCTTCCGCTGCTTTGTCGCCAGGATTTCGATCGGGATGGAACTGCATGGCCACTTTTCGGTATGCCTTTTTGATCTCATCGACCGAAGACGTCTTCGTCACACCCAATATCTCGTAATAATCTCGTTTCGCCATATCTGATTTTTGCGTAGGGTTACTTGCCGACCACTACTTTTGAAAAGCGAATGATTTTATCATTCAGCATGTACCCTTTCTCCACTTCGTCAACCACTTTGCCTTTCATTTTCTCATCGTTTACCGGAATCTCGGTAATGGCTTCGTGCAAATCAGGATTGAAATCCTCTCCCACGGTTTTCATTTCCTTTACCCCTTTTGATTGCAACGTGGTGCGGAGCTTGGAAAACACCAACTGTATTCCTTCTTTGATGTGCTGCACATCGTCGCTTTTCGCTATTTGCTTTTCTGCCCGGTCGCAATCATCGGCTACTTCCAGCATGGATTGAATCACTTCCCGACCTGCCGTTTGGATCAGATCGATGCGCTCCTTTGCCGTTCGGCGTTTGAAATTGTCGAATTCCGCATACAAACGGATGAATTTTTCCTTTTGCTCCTGAAGATCGGCTTTCAGTTGATCCAATTCGCTGACGGGTTCGGCACCTGATTCCACCGCATCTGTAGCCGTTTCGCCTGTCACAGATTCCTCTTTGGGGAGCATTTCGTTCTCTTCCATAGCACGTTAATTTACTCCCTTACCTGCTCAAATGGCTTGCCATATTAAGCGTGCAAGCCAAATTGTCCGTTTTAAAAGGGAAATGCGAATTTCAGTCATTTCAGCGAAAAACTACCTTTGTGCAATGCGGAAAGTAGTTTTAAAACGAAAGATCAGTCCCCGGGTCGTTAACGGTCACCCCTGGATCTTTGCCAACGAGATCGATTTGATGGACGATGAGCTGGAGGCCGGTGATACAGCGTTGGTGGAAACGCATGATGGCCAGTTTGTCGGATACGGCTATGTCAATCCGATTTCACGCATTCCGGTTCGCATCCTTTCCCGAAAAAAAGGAGAAACCATCGATAATCAATTTTTTTACAACAGGATTTCGGATGCCTGGAAGTACCGGCAACAATTGGGCTATACCGAAAACTGCAGACTGGTATTTGGTGAAGCCGACTTCCTTCCGCAATTGATCATTGATAAGTTCAATGATTATTTTGTTGTGCAGACCCTTTCGTTTGGCATGGACAAATGGAAAGAGGCAATTGTAGCTGCACTGGAACAGTTGTTTGCTCCTAAAGGGATATATGAACGCAACGATGTGCCGGTGCGGGAGCTTGAAGGATTGGAACAAAAGAAAGGATTCCTCTCGCAACCGTTTTCAACCCGCATTCCCATTGTCGAGAATGGCTTACACTTTATGGTAGATGTTGAACACGGACAAAAGACCGGTTATTTTTTAGATCAACAGGACAACCGAAGAGCCATTCAGCACATCGTGAAAGGCGCCGATGTACTGGGTGCCTTTTGCTACACCGGAACATTTGAAATACACGCAGCAGCCTATGGAGCCAAGCAGGTACTGGGGTTGGATATTTCCGAAAAAGCAGTGGAGCAGGCCCGGGAAAATGCATCGCTCAACCAGCTTCGCAATATTGAGTTTAAAGCAGTGAACGCATTCGATGCACTCAAAGAGTGGAGCAAAGAAGGAAAGAAATGGGATGTGGTGATGCTTGATCCTCCATCCTTTACTAAAACTCGCGAGAACATTCAAAAAGCCATCAGCGGATACAAGGAAATCAACCTGCGGGGCATGAAGCTGGTTCGACCCGGAGGCTTCTTGGTCACTTCCTCCTGTACCAATCTGGTACAGCCGGATGTGTTTTATCAAACAATAGAATTGGCTGCAAAAGATGCACGCAGGACCTTGCGACAAGTCGCCTACCAGGCTCAGTCGCCAGATCATCCCACCATGCGACAATTGGAGAACACCAATTACTTAAAATTTTTGATTGTCCAGGTCTTGTAATTATTTCTCTACCTGAAACTTACCTGAGTCGACGATCTGACCGTTTTTGTCCCGGAATTGAAATATGTAGATCCCTCTTTTGAACTCAGCAAGATCGATGTACACGTTTGTGCCCGGTTGAAACATTTCCATTTGCTTTTGCCCCAGAAAGTTGAACACCGCAAGAGCGGAGGGCTGGGGACTGGAATACTTATACTGAATGCGAACAAAGGAGCGGGCAGGATTGGGGTAAATGCTTGTCCTGCGCACATGGTCATCCATCACCACGCGCTTCACCTGGGCAGAACCTTCAAAAAAGGCTGCCAGGAAGAAAAGTCCGATGAGGATTCGTTTCAATAGCATGTGGTTAAAATTACCGGATTTCAATGAAAAAAGCCAGGTTGCCCTGGCTTTTGACGGATATTATGCGTTTCAGTTTAAACCACTCAGGGTTTCTTTGATCGCCGCAAAATTTGGCAGATCTCCGGCGCTCTCCAGTACTTCGGCATACTGCACAGTGCCATTTCCATCCACTACAAATGCAGCTCTTCTCGACACCCCCTTCATTTCAAAAACAAATTCATCATAAAAAGCACCATATGCCTGAGAAACAGATTTGTTGAAATCAGACAGCAATGGAAAATTATACTGCTGCTCTTCTTTGAACTTGGCCAATGTGAAAATTGAATCTACGGAAATGCCCACCACATCCGTATGGAGTCCGGCATACATGCTGAGTTCGTCCCTCACCGAGCAGAGTTCGGTGGTGCATACTCCAGTGAATGCTTGAGGAAAAAACAGAATCAATAGATTTTTCCCTTTATAATCAGCAAGGCTGACTTTTTGTTTCTCGGAGTTGAAGAGCGAGAAATCAGGAGCGGATTGACCTTTTTGGATTGCCATATGCGTGTGGTTTTAGTTGTGCGAGAGCAAAACTATGCAAAAATTACTTCTGCTTGACCAGCTTTAGGTAGGCCGTTCCGCTAGCAGTGGTTGCGCTCGCTACGATATAGTCCTGAGCGGCGTCCGTAACATGCCAGGTGTTGTTCAGCTTTTGCAGTGCCGGAGTTCCGGTTGCAAAAGAGGAATAAATGGTCCGGGCAACAAGGTCTTCTTTCCAATTACCCGTCACGGTTCCTGTTGTTGAAGCCGCGTTCACGGTTCCGTTTTTGTTGAATTGAAAAGTGTAGGCTGCAAATTCAGTCTTCAACTCGGTGCCTGCTTCACTGTAGCTGTCGACTACCCACGTGCTGGACGTAATGAGCTGATTGAGGATGATTTTTTGGAGCAGGAGTTCGGCTTTTTCACAAGAAGTAAAGCCAGTGGCCATGATCAATGCGGCCAAAAAAAGAGTGATTTTGGTTTTCATACGATAGGATTTGGATGGGCGACCAAGGCGGTCGCTACCCATAAAAACGTTGAAAAAGCCTATTTTATTGCCTGATCAACGGCCAAACTCCTGTAATTTCAGGCTTTATTTATCTCCCAATGCCCAGCTTACACGACATCATTGGAGCGCTTGAACGATGGGCTCCTGTCCAATGGCAGGAATCATATGATAATTCCGGTTGGGTCTGTGGCGACCCCTCAGCATCCTGTACCGGTGTATTGACGGCGCTCGACCTGACCCCTGCTGTGCTCAAGGAAGCAGCTGAAAAAAAACTCAACCTGGTCGTAGTGCACCACCCCCCGTTATTCAAACCATTGAAGCGACTGGTCTATAGCGATCCTACCGCGCAGCTGCTGGTCACCGCCATTCAATCCGGCATTGCCGTTTATGCCATCCATACCAACCTCGACAACGTGATTTGGGGGGTCAATGGAGAAATTGCACGCCGACTGGAACTGGAACATGTTTCCGTCCTCTCTCCCATGGCCCAAACGCACCGTAAACTGGTGACGTTTGTCCCCACGCAACATGCTGAATCTGTCAAAAATGTCCTCTTTGCAGCAGGTGCCGGATCCATTGGCACCTATGCAGAATGCAGCTTTTCATCGACTGGAACCGGAACATTCACGGCAAAAGAAGGGTCCAACCCATTTGTAGGCCAAATTGGAAACCGGCACCATGAACCGGAAGAGAAAATTGAAGTGATCTATCCCATCCATGGACAATCGGAAATGCTGAACGCGCTTCATGCTGCTCATCCGTATGAAACGGTTGCGTATGACCTGGTGCCGTTGGAAAATCATTTCAATGAAATTGGAGCGGGCGCCATTGGAGATTTGCCCCACCCACTTTCGGAAACCGACTTCCTCCAAAAACTCGCTACTGTTTTTGGGAGCACCTGCATCCGGCACAGTCCCCTAACTGGCCAACCCCTGAAACGGATTGCACTCTGCGGGGGATCTGGTAAAGCATTGATAAATAGTGCGTTAGCACATAAAGCGGATGCATTTTTTACCGCCGATCTGGGATACCACGATTTTTTTACGCCAAATGGTCGCCTCTTACTGGCCGATATAGGGCATTTTGAAAGCGAGCAGTTCACATCCGACCTGCTACAGTCCTTCATTCAACAAAATTTCCCTAACTTTGCCGTCCTTAAAACCGGTGCCAACACCAATCCCGTTCATTACTTTTTTTAACGCACTATGGCTACTGTAAAAGAATACTCCGTTGAGGAAAAATTGGCCTCACTTTATAACCTCCAGAAGATTGAAAGCAAACTGGATGAGATATCCGTTTTGAAAGGTGAACTTCCCATTGAGGTTCGCGACCTGGAAGATGAAATCCAAGGACTCCATGCACGGGAAACCCGTTTTGAAGAAGAGATCAATGGCATCAACGAGTTCATTGAACAAAAAAAGCAGACCATTACCCAATCGCAGGATTTGGTCAAAAAATACGAAAAGCAAAGCGATAACGTAAAGAACAACCGCGAGTACGAAGCCATCAACAAAGAAATCGAAATGCAAACACTTGAAGTGAAGCTTGCAGAGCGTCACATCAAGGATGCAAACGAAGAAATACAAGAAAAAGCCAGAGCACTTGAAGGCATCAAAAAGACAATTGGTGCAAAAGACGCCAACCTGAAAGTGAAAAAGGCAGAGCTCGATAAGATCATTGCAGAAACCGAAAAAGAGGAGAATGAGCTTCAGGCTCTTTCCTGCAAAGCGCGTGCAGCAGTAGATTCACGTTTGCTCACTTCCTATGATCGGATTCGGAAGAATTTCCGCAATGGACTGGCAGTTGTTTCCGTTCTGCGCGATGCGTGTGGCGGATGTTTCAATGCCATTCCTCCACAACGGCAGAGTGAAATTCGTCAGCACAAGAAGATCATCGTTTGTGAAAACTGTGGTCGTATATTGGTAGACGAAGAAATGGCCACTGCTAAGTAAGCATTTTTTTCACCACAAGCCCCGCAATGGAGCCCAGCTCCCCCATCACCTGCTGTTCATGCAGTAGTGGAACGTTTACTGTATAGTGGCAAAATAACTGCATCGCCTGGTTCTCAATGATGCAATCATAGGCACGCAAGGTTTTCAGGAGTTCATTGATAACGGTGTAGTCGCACTCCAACACATACTTTACCAGTACTGGCTTTTTCATCACGGGGGTGAGCTGCAATGCAAGTGAGGCCGTTGTTTTATAGGCATGGATCAGTCCTGGTATGCCCAACAATGTTCCACCAAAATAGCGGACCACAATCACCGCAGTGTTGGTCAATCCCCGGCTATCGATCTGCCCCAGAATGGGTCGACCTGCAGATCCGGAAGGCTCGCCTGCATCGGTTGCACGAAACGTCATGCCATCCGATCCTATTCGGTAGGCGAAACAATAATGCGAAGATTTGGGATGAAGGGCTTTGACTTCGGTCAGTCGTTTTTTGAATGCATCAATTGAATCAACAGCATAAGCGAAAGCAATAAACCGACTGCCTCGGTCTGTGAACGAGGCACTGGTGGATTTTTCTATCGTATGGTAATAATTTCCTTCCGTCATTGCAGTTCCTTCCCTCCTGCAAATCTAAATATTTACTTTTGGGCATGCTGATCAAAGAAGCCCATCGCCGCATGCAGGAAGAATTATCCTTTCTGTATTCCTCGCGTGAGTCATCTACGGTATCCGATTGGGTCATGGAAGAGCTTACAGGATGGACGCGATCACAGCGGATTGTTCATCACGACACCTTCTTGTCTTCCGATCAGCTTGCCACTTGGAGCACTGCACTGCAAGAACTCAAACAAGGCAGACCGGTTCAATATGTGCTGGGGCATTCCTGGTTCTGTGGGATGCGCTTCAAGGTGGATGAACGGGTACTGATTCCGCGACCCGAGACGGAAGAATTAGTGGAATGCATAGTGAAGGAGTCTGCGGGACTCGCGTGGGAAAATACCTATACCCCTAAAGCACTGGATATTGGTACCGGTTCCGGATGCATAGCCATTGCACTCAAAAAAAGATTGCCCAATTGGGAAATTCATGGCATGGATAAAAGTGAATCGGCCTTGCAACTCGCACGTGAAAATGCAATGCTGCTGGAAGCCCCCATACTCTGGCACGAAGCGGATATCTTAACAGAAGCAAGAAATGATCATTTTACAGGCTTTGATCTGATTGTCAGCAACCCTCCTTACATCCCGCCACGGGAACGCCATGAACTCTCCCAACAAGTAGTGCAGCACGAGCCGCACATGGCTTTGTTTACCACTCAAGAAGATCCGTTGGAGTTTTATAGAGCGATCGTGACATTCAGTCACCACCACCTATTGCGGGGAGGGCAGCTCTGGTTTGAAACGCACATGGACTATGCGCAGGAAGTCGCAACCCTTTTATCTAAACAGGAATTTGAAGCTGTAGAAGTGATGCAGGATATGCAAAAGAAAGACCGTATTGTAAGGGGAAAACGTGTGGGCACCTCCCTTTGATTCTATTGTTTTTCAACCGAGAGAACCGTGCGGGCGCCCAATTCGCGGGAGATGCGCATGACGGCGACTACCGCATCGATTTCTACCGACTTATCGGCATTGATGACCACGGTAGGGATTTCAGTTTTTTCCTTTTGAAGTGCAGGCGCAAGCATTGATTTCAGTGAATCCAACACAATTGGTGTAGTGCCAACATAATAACGGCGCTCTGCATCTATGGAAACAACAACATTTTGCTTTGCTTTGGTATCCCCCGAAGATTTGGGTTGCGATAATTTAATGACGTTGGGATTGGCCAGCGTAGAAACAATCAGAAAGAACATCAGCAAAATGAACAGGATATCGTTCAATGCCTCGGTGAACACCTCTGATTCTCCCCTATATGATTTTCTAATCTGCATGTCAATCGATCACTTGGGTTCTTGAAGGATATCCAGAAAATCTGTAGCAGCAACTTCCATTTTGTTTGCTGTCTTATCGATTTGGGTATGGAGATAACTGTACCCTAAAAAGGATAGCAATCCAATCACCAGTCCGGTTATGGAGGTAACCAATTTTACATAGAGTCCGCCAGCTATCGTATTCAGCACAAATTCGCCTGTGGTATTGATATCAAAAAACAATTGCATCAATCCAGCCAGCGTTCCAACGAAACCAAAAATGGGAGCGGCACGAGAGATAACACTCAGCACGTTCAGGTTCCGCTCCAGGTTATACATTTCCAGACGCGCAATACTTTCCATGCTGCGTTCTACCGCTTCAATGGGCTTTCCGATGCGCTGAATGCCTTTGTCAATGATGCGTGCAACCGGATGATCGGTATTTTTTGTCATGGAGCGTGCTGCAGTTACATTTCCGTTGGCCAGGTGATCCCGGATAATGGGCATGAAATTTTCTGCAAGCATTCCCGCTTTTCGTATGGCAAAATACCGCTCAAAAAAGAAGAATACAGCAAGTACCAACAGTAATCCGAGCGGGATCATCAATGCTCCACCCGATTGAAGAATATCCCAGAGGTTCATCGAGCGGTTTACGATTGGAGCAGGAGAAGTTGACAGGCTATCCTGAACAACTTGCAAGAAAGTAAGCATCATGGTCGACGATTGTACTTTGAAGATGCAACATTATTTATTAATAAGTTGATAAAGTTATGCAGGTGCGCCGGCTTCCCAGATGCGCAGCAGTTCTATCAGCACCAGATGCGATTTTTCCATATCCTGTATGCTGACAAATTCATGCTTGGAGTGCAAGGCCATCTCACCTGTAAAAAGATTGGGACACGGCAATCCCATGAAAGAAAGTCGTGAACCGTCTGTTCCTCCGCGCACCGGGTGCACGTGCGGAACAAATCCCAGTGATGCCACTGCTTCAATGGCCTTTTGATGTATTTCGGAATGTTGATCAAGCACCTCGCGCATGTTCCGGTATTGCTCCACAACCGCTACTGAATACCGGGCAGTGGGAAATGGACTGACCACTTCTGCTGCAATAGATGCCAACTGCTCCTCGTATTTCGCAAGTTGCGCCGTTTCAAAGTCGCGAATCAACAGTTTAACGGTTGCTGTTTCAGCGTTCCCCTTGATGTCGGTTGGATGCACAAATCCATCTCGACCGGATGTGGTTTCTGGCGACAAATGATCCGTGGGCAGCGCATGCACAAATCCCGCAGCCAACTTGAGCGCATTGACCATGATGCCTTTTGCGGATCCTGGATGCGCCATCACGCCATGAAATGTTACTTCCATTCCATCTGCCGAAAACGTTTCATACTCCACTACGCCCAGTTCTCCTCCATCCAACGTGTACCCAAAATCTGCCCCTAGTTTTTTCATATCCACGTGCTCCACTCCTCTACCCACTTCTTCATCAGGTGTAAAAAGAATCCTGACAACACCATGGGGGATTTGAGGATTGTTCATGAGTGTCGTTGCCAGTTCCATGATGATGGCTACACCGGCTTTATCATCGGCACCCAACAAGGTGCATCCGCTTGCGGTAATGATATCGTCTCCAATTTTTTCATGGAGATAGGGATGTTGCTCAACTGTGATGATTTGCGAAGGGTCGTCGGGGAGTACAATGGGACTCCCATCGTATCGAAGATGAACAATGGGTTGCACATTGGTCCCACTGCAATCAGGTGCAGTGTCAATATGTGAACAAAAGCAAATCACCGGGACTTTCTTGGTAGATGTGGCGGGAATCGTTGCGTACACATACCCCCACTCATCCATGTGCGCATCTTCAATCCCAATAGACTTCAGTTCCTCTGCCAACACTGCAGCCAGTTGTTTTTGTTTTTGAGTAGAAGGAAATGTTGAACTATCCGGATCGCTCTGGGTATCGATTTTGGCATACCGGATGAATCGCTCAGCGATGGAAGGAAGAGAGGTAGGCATATTATTCAGATGAAGTGAAACGATATCCGCGTAAAAAATCCAAGATGCTCATGCGTTTTTTTCCTTCCAACTGGACTTCCTTGCAATTTACCCATCCATCCTGTGCAGCAAATTTCAGATAGTGCTTTCCATCGGACATTACCGTTTCAGGAGCAGGTACTCCATCACTGTATTCAATACTGGCTTGAAAAATTTTAAATGTCTTTCCGTTGAGTTCCGTAAATGCCGCGGGATACGGTGAAAGTCCGCGAATGAGATTGAAAATCTGTTCTGCTGAACATCTCCAATCGATCCGACAGGTTTCAGTGTACAGTTTCGGCGCACTAGGAAGATCGGTATAGTCCTGGATGGCCGATTGAGGAACCGGCTGGAGTCGGCCTTCGCAGTATTCACGAAGCGTTTCCACTACCAACTCTGCACCTAAATCTTTCATACGGTCGTGCAACTCACCAGCAGTCTCTTGATCGCCTATGGATATCCTCATGCACTTGAGAACATCTCCAGTATCAATGGCGTGCTGGAGCCGGAACGTCGTGATGCCTGTCTCCCGTTCTCCATTGATGATGGCCCAATTGATGGGAGCTGCACCACGGTAATGCGGAAGCAAGGAAGCATGCAGGTTGATGGTACCCAGAGGAGGCATATTCCACACTTGCTCAGGAAGCATGCGAAATGCAACCACTACCTGAACATCGGCCTTCAAGGCCCGCAAATCGGAAAGAAACGATTCATCTTTTAGTTTGACAGGCTGCAATACAGGGAGGTCGTGGGCGACTGCAAACTGTTTGACAGCACTTTGCGAAAGCTGCATGCCCCGGCCCGCAGGTTTATCGGGAGCCGTAACAACACCTACTACCTTCTGCTTTTCTTCTACCATTTTTTTTAAAACGGCTACTGCAAAATCAGATGTACCCAAAAAAACTATTCTACATTCCCTAAACTTCATGGTTGTACCACGCTTCATTCATTATAGATAAATCAGATAGTTGGAACGAATCTTCAAAAACGCATCAATACCGTTTTTCCAGCTCGCTCGTATTGCTTCTTCGCTCCACCCATTTTTGATCTGCTGCATCAGGCTTGCATTTCCGGCAAGCTTGTTGAAAAAAGATGCAGCAGCATCGCCCGACTTTGGAAGAATAAAGAATTTCTCTTTTTCAGGAAACAGGCGATATGCTTCCAGCAGAAACGACAATTGAATCTTCCCTGCTGTTCGCACAAACGATTCATCGCTACTGCCTGAGACATTCCAGCCGTAACACACCTGATCCTTGAGCTTGGGTTGTGTGGCACCGGGCATGGATACGGGAGTAAAGGAAAAGAGTGTATGGGGAAGATCCGGATGGCCCACAACCTGAAAAGGCTTGGGCGTTCCTCGTCCCTCACTCAGAACCGTACCCTCGAAAAAGCACATCGAAGGATACCAATAGATAGCTGAATTATCCGGCAAATTCGGAGAAGGCTTTACAGACAACTCATAGCGCATGGAGCGATTGTAATTGCTGCAGGGTATGACCGTGAAAGGAGTTGAACCGGAGGATTTCATCTGCTGATACGCGTTCATTGCCTCGGGCTTTAGCCAGCGCTCTCCAAGAAGCATCGTGGCGTACTCTCCTATGGTCATGCCGTAAACGACTGGCACGGGTTGCATGCCGACAAATGATTTAAACCCACGATCCAATACGGGACCATCCACATAGTGAATATTGGGATTGGGACGATCGAGCAACACAAATGGAATGGCATGCTGAAAAGCAACCTCCATGATTTCTTCGAGAGAAGAGATGAACGTATAAAATCGAACGCCTACATCCTGAATATCGAATACAATGACATCAATCCCCTTCATGTCATCATCGCTGGGCAATCGTTTGGCACCATATAGCGAAATCACAGGAATACCGGTTTTTGGATCTACATCATTGGCTACTTTTTGTCCCGCATCGGCAGTTCCTCTGAATCCGTGTTCAGGACCGAAAATTGTCTTGACGGCAACTCCGTTTTTAAGCAACACGTCCACCAAATGTTCATTTCCAACGGTAGACGTTTGATTGGCATATACTGCAACCTGTTTTCCTTTTAGCAGCGGCAAATAGGAATCGATCCGTGCGGCTCCGGGCTGGATTGACTGAGCGGCTGAAGTGAAAAAAAATGCCTGCAGCAACAAGAACAGTGAAAATCGATTCGTTAGAATTCGGAACATAATTGATCCAATATTAATTTTTAAGGCTAGATTCGTGCCTCATTCTTCAGCAAGTTAATTCATAAACAAAAGAAATATGCAAGTAAAAAGTGGCGACGTCATCCGGGTGCACTATACAGGGAAACTATTGGATGGATCACAGTTTGATAGTTCTGTAGGGAGAGCCCCGTTGGAGTTTACAGTTGGTGCAGGTCAAATGATCGCTGGCTTTGATGCAGGAGTGGTGGGCATGACAATAGGAGAAAAAAAGACCATTCAAATCGATCCCGAACACGGATATGGTCACAAAGATCCCAATGCACTGGTTGAATTCCCTTCTTCCAATGTACCAGAAGGCATGAAAGTGGAAGTCGGCATGAAGCTGAACTTACAAAACCAATACGGTCAGCCTGTTCCCGTAGTCGTTACAGAGGTTCGGGAGGACGTGATCATCATGGATGCCAATCATTTTTTGGCGGGTCAGGATTTGGTATTTGAAGTTGAATTGGTCGAGATCCTATAGCACCAGCGCAGCAATTTCCCCTTAAAATCAAATGGCGTAGTGGCGGCGGTTATATCTTCAATAATGCCATTGATTGCAGTTGTATCCATTTTAAATGTACGGGCATTGGTACTAAAATAAAGGACACCTCCCGGACGTAACGTTCTCGTGCATGCATTGATCAGGTCCACATGCATTTCCTGCACGTCGAAAATTGCTTTCATCATTTTACTGTTGCTGAACGTGGGAGGATCTAAGACGATTAGATCAACCACAGCATTGGGCAGTTCATGGAGCCATTGTAAAACATCCGCTCGCACAAAAGAATACTGTGCACCGGTAAACCCATTGAGTGCCATGTTTTCTTTTGCCCAGTTGAGATAGGTATTGGAGAGGTCGACGGTCATGACCTGATCGGCTCCACCAGCTGCAGCATAAAGAGAAAACGATCCTGTATATGCGAAGAGGTTGAGGACTTTTTTGCCTTTCGATTCTTTTTTTACGCGTTCCCGTGTTAACCGATGATCCAGGAAAAGTCCTGTATCCAGGTAATCGTTGAGGTTGACCAGCAACTGCAGTCCGCCTTCCTGAACCTGGATGAATTCCTTTTGTGCGTCCAAGCGCTGGTACTGATCTTTTCGTCCCTCTTTTCTTTTGCGTTCTTTCACATGCAAATACTCCTCTGCAACATGCAGTTCTTGCTGTATAACAAGCAAACTTTCCTCGAGCCATTGCTGGTAGGCTTCTTCTGTAAGCCGGTGATTGCTTCGGTATTCGGTCACTAAAACATGCTCATGGTACCGATCGATGATCAGCGGAAATTCCGGCAGATCCCGGTCGTACAGACGAAAGCAGCTCACTCCTTCCCGCTTGGCCTGTTTCCCCAAAATGCGATCCACCTTCTTAAGGCGATTGGCAAACATGAGCAATTTTGAATCCAGCATGCAGCAAAATAAACGAAACCGCCATCAATCGCCATGTGTCATTCATCAAATCCGGTAAATTTGTAAAAAAAAGGATGCGCGTTATAGTATTGGCTATTGGATTCGCACTGGTAAGTGCTTCGCTTTTTTCACAGCCATTGACAGCAGATGTAGAGCAGTTCAGCAAGGTAGTGGCATCAGGAAAAGTACAAGTATTGGATGCTCGAACCGCTGACGAATACAAAAGCGGGCACATTGATAAATCGCTTCAGGCCAACTGGCTGGATAAAAAAGAGTTTTTGGACAGGACCAGTCACCTCGACAAATCCATTCCCGTTTACATCTATTGCCTCAGTGGAGGAAGAAGTGACGCAGCAGCTGAGGTCTTGCGTGCCAATGGATATACCGTGACGAATCTGGAAGGTGGCATCACAGCGTGGAAAGCCAAAAACAAACCGTTGGTCGGGGTCAGTGCGGATGCAAAGCAGACCAGCCTGAATGCATACAATGGGCAGATCAGGAGCACACGAATGGTGCTGGTGGATTTTGGAGCAGAATGGTGCCCACCCTGTAAAAAAATGGAACCGGTCTTGAATCAGTTCATGAAAGAAAACGGCAAGTTGGTAACGCTGGTGAAAATGGATGGTGGTTTGGAAACAGAGCTCATGAAGACATTAAAGGTAGATGCCTTGCCAACGTTTATTCTTTACAAAGACGGAAAAGAATACAAACGTAAACAAGGCATCGTGTCCAAAGAGGAATTTACCTCCTGGATCAAATGAGATTATTGCTTCGCTGCTTTTTGCATGGCATTGGCTGCACCCGTTGAATTGCGAGGCGCTCCTGGCCCACTCAAGCCTGCAGCACCTTTAAACAGTTGAAATTTACTGGGCATTTCCTTTACGGGCCACATGCCGTTGGATTCATTGATATCAGCTGTTTCCCGCATGGGATCCAGCCGAATTCCCACTACTTCTTTGTTTTTCATAAAGAGCTTGCTCACTTTCTGTTCATTGAGCCGCCAGATCGTAACGGGTATCCGATCCACTTCAGTCGTTCCATCTTTAAATGTCCATTCAACAATGATGGGCATGATCATGCCGCCTTTGTTGCTGAAATGCAATTCATAAAAATGCTTATCCTGCCATTGCGCATAATTGGCTTTGTCTTTTTGAGCATCCAATTGCTGCTGCGCCATTTCCTGATACATTTTCATATCCGCATTGCGGTTATAATAATAGAAATCCCGCAAGGTTGTATCCGCATCGGTATAGAATACAATGTTTTTGTCGTCGCGGTTTCGGGATTTATTGATAGGGTCAAATTCCTTGGTGGCGAGTCGAGCAGTATTTTTTTCTGCATCCAGCATGAACCACTTAACAGAATCGATGGCGATGTCTACCGGATCGGTTCCATAATACCATCCTCGCCAGAACCAGTCCAAGTCAACTGCACTGGCATCTTCCATGGTTCGGAACAGGTCATACGGAGTGGGATGCTTGAATGCCCAGCGCCGTGCATACTCTTTGAATGCGTAGTCAAATAACTCGCGACCCATAATGGTTTCTCTCAGGATATTCAGGCCTGTAGCAGCTTTTGCATAGGCATTGGAACCCACGCTGATGACGTTGTCGCCTTTTGTCATGATCGGCTCCAGCATATCTTTTTGAAGCCGCATGTAATCGGCAATAAGATGTGCCGGTCCGCGGCGAGAGGGATAATTATTATCAAATTCCTGTTCAGTCAAAAACTGTACAAACGTATTCAACCCCTCGTCCATCCACCAGTATTGGCGTTCATCGGAATTGATGATCATGGGGAAGAAATTATGTCCCACTTCATGAATGATTACGCCAATGGCTCCGTATTTGACGGCTTCGCTGTAGGTGCCGTCTTTCTCAGCGCGACCAAAATTCATGGCCAGCATAGGGTACTCCATTCCAATTGCAGCTTCTACCGATATCGCTACAGGATAAGGATAGGGAATCGTAAACTTGGAATACACCTTGATGGTATGTGCAGTTGCTTTGGTGGAGTACTTTCTATAAATCGGATAGGCTTCCTTGCCGTAATAACTCATGCACATGACCTTTTTACCTTCCACGTTCACTGCCATGGCATCCCAAACGAGTCGGCGTGAACTATTGAACGCAAAATCACGCACATTTTGAGCTTCAAAGATCCAGGTTTTTTTACCCGTGGATTTTTCTTTTGCATTATCGAGCGCTTCGGGAAGCGTAACAATTTCCAGTGGTTCATTGCTTGTTTGGGCTTGTTGCCAGCGAGCAAGTTGTGCAGGCGTTAAAACGGATGCCAGGTTTTTGCACTCACCGGTAGCCGCCACGATGTGGTCTTCGGGAACGGTGATATTGACTTTATAATTGCCAAAGGCCAATGCAAACTCGGAACCACCGGTGAATTGCAGGTTCTGCCAGCCTTGGAAGTCGCTGTACACGGCCAGACGGGGAAACCATTGGGTAATGGAATATAGGTTGTTGTCATCGTCAGCAAAATATTCATAGCCTCCGCGACCATATCGGGTGAGTTTATCGGGAATGCGGTAGTTCCAGCTGACTTTAAACATGAATTTTTGTCCCGGTTTCAACGGAATCGGCAATTCCACCCGCATCATGGTTTGATTAACGGTATAGGAAAGTGATTGGCCGGCAGCATCCGTGAGCGATTTAATGTTTACCCCATATCCATTCAAATATTCTTTGGGATTCATCTGCTGCAACTGAAGATGGGTCATGCGGTTGCCCATGGTGGAAGGCTTATCGTAATTGTTGTCGCTATTGGGATGGTGGAAATTCTCATCGATCTGCAACCAGATGTAGGTCAGGATATCCGGTGAATTATTGAAATATGTCACCGTCTCACTGCCGGTCAGCAGGTTCTCTTTTTCGTTGATTTCAACATTGATGTCATAATCGGCCCGCTGTTGCCAGTACTTCGGACCCGGAGCACCGCTGGCAGTTCTGTACTCATTGGGATCCTGCAAAAGATAATCCAACTGCTCAAACCTATTACCGTGATTGGAGCCGGCGTTTCTTAGGGGTTGCCCCACAGCACATCCAACTACCAAGAGCGCAACCGAAAGGAAAAGAATATGTTTCATGTTTTACAAGATTTTGGGGTACAGCAATATAGTTTTTTTTGCCTGTTTTCAGGCCAGCGGCCGCAATAAATTAACGAGAAATGATCAGAAAAATGGACACAACCGCAATGAAGCCTGAAACCAAAACAATGCTGATTCTTTGCGAAATCCATGCCTGAGTACTCCATAGCCAATTGAACAACAAAACTCCAGAAACAATTACCAGCTGGCCAATTTCCAAACCCAAATTGAAACTGAATAAACTCCAAACGAGTTGTTGATCAGACGACAGTAAAAACCGTATATAGTTCGCATACCCCATGCCATGAATCAAACCAAAAAAAAGGGCAATGGCATAGTGCAATTGCATGCCTTTTCTGTGACTCGTTGAGAAAAAAATATTTGAAAGAGCAGTGAGAAGAATAGTACAGGGTATCAGCATTTCAACAAGCGCAACATTAAAGCGCAAATAATCAAATGCGGTCAGATAGAGGGTAGCAGCATGTCCGATGGTGAAGGCGGTAACAAGAATCAAGATTTTTTTTATATCCCGATGTGTATAAACAATGGAGAGTGCTGCGATGAATAGAATATGGTCAGTCGCATCCCAGCTCAAGATGTGCTTCCATCCGATATCGAAATAAAATAGAAAGTCGTGCAGCATCATGATATACTTGAAAAATAATGATGATTTTTGTATTCATGAAATTGAAAATTACAGTTATACTGATTATTGGCTTCATATTGATTGCGGGGCATCCTTTTTACGTATCGGTAATGGAGGTAGAATACGACGCGAAAAGCAGAGAAGTGGGAATTTCCATTAAAACATTTCCCGATGATATGGAAGAAACCCTTCGAATGTCTACAGGTAAAAAAGTAGACATCGGCACAAACGACAAAGTAACGATTGGAAAACTGATGGATCAGTACATTCAACAACACGTTTCAATTGCAATCGACAATCAACAAAAAGCGATGTACTATCTGGGCTACGAGATCGATAAAGAAGGGCTATGGATGTATTTCAGCATCCCATCGCAGAAACGTTTCCGAAACTTGGAAATCACTTCCGATCTGATGTATGAATACAGGCCTGAACAGACCAATATCATTCACATGCGCATTGCCGGTAAAGAAAAAAGTTATCGGCTGACTCCACCCACTAAAAAAATTATATTCAACTATTCAGCCGACTGAGTGCCTGATGCGTTTGCAACGGCAATTGCGCGGATGGTAGCGGCGGCAAAATCTGCAAATGCCGTCTTGGTAATGGCATCATTTCCCATCATGGCTGGGGTTCCTTTATCGCCTCCTTCCCGGATGCCCTGCACCAGCGGTATTTGTCCAAGGAAATTCAAATCCAGCTGATCGGCAAGGTTCTTCCCTCCTTCTTTTCCAAACAGGTAATACCGGTTTTCGGGTAGTTCAGCGGGCGTGAACCACGACATGTTTTCGACGAGTCCAATAACAGGAACGCGAATTTGCGCCTGGCCGAACATGGCGATTGCTTTTTTGGCATCGGCCAGGGCGACTTCCTGGGGAGTGGTGACGACCACCGCACCGGTTACGGGTATGGTTTGCACCAAGGTCAGGTGGATATCTCCAGTCCCAGGGGGCATGTCGATGACCAGATAATCCAGCTCGCCCCAGTGCACATCCGTTACAAATTGACGGATCGCAGAACTGGCCATGGGGCCTCGCCAAACGACTGCACTTTTTTCATCCACCAGTAACCCGATGCTGATCAACTTGATGCCATACTGTTCCAAGGGGATGATTTTGTCTTTGCCATCGATGTGTTGCATGAGGGGTCGCTGGCCACGGACCCCAAACATGATCGGAACACTGGGACCATAGATGTCCGCATCCAGGAGTCCTACCGATGCCCCCTGCTGGGCAAGTGCCAGGGCGAGGTTTGCCGAAACTGTCGATTTGCCCACACCCCCTTTGCCGCTGACAACTGCAATGATGTTTTTGACTCCTGGAAGAACAGAGGTAAGATCTACCCGCATCGAACTGGTATTGGAGGTAAAATTGACCACCACTTCCAGTTCATCCGAAACCCATTCATGGATGGCGGCTTCGCAATCGCGCCTCATCTTTTCTTTCAGTGGACAGGCAGGGGTAGTCAGGACGATGGTGAAGGTTACGGATCTGTCGGTTAGTTCAATTTCCCGCACCATGTTCAAGGTCACCAGGTCCTTTTTCAAGTCTGGCTCCTGCACTGTTCCCAAGGCCTTCAATACCGCTTCAGTAGTCATACGTAGAGAATTATTTCGCGTAAACGAACTGCAAAAATAACCATTTGGGGGCGACTTTGTTTATCCGAGCAAAGGGCTTAATTTGTGAAAGAATATTGTAGATGAAACAGATCCTGCGTGCCTTCATTGTTGTTTGCTGCCTGATGCCTTTTGCCGCAAAAGCGCAATTTGAAAACTTCAAAGATTCCGTGGTTCAGCTCTACGGAGTGGTCATGACAGCGGATAGTCTGCGCGGTCTTCCTGCGGTGAGCATAATTGTAAAAGGAACCGGAAGGGGAACATTGACCAACGGACAAGGGGTATTTTCCATCGTCGTGCTAAAAGGTGACGATATAGAGTTCAGCTGCATTGGTTTCAAGGATAAAGTCACCCGCATCCCGACCACCCTGGAGGGCAATCAATACAGCATCATACAGCTGATGATCAACGATACAGCCTATTTGCCCGCAGCCATCATCAAGCCTAGGCCTACGCGAGAGCAGTTCGAACGTGATTTTGTGTCAACAGATGTTCCGGATGACAACATAGAAGTCGCCCGCAAAAACACCGACATGGCCACACGCAGGATCCTGATGAGGACCTTGCCCAGCGATGGCAGAGAGGCCGTGAACCTGAACTTGGCACGCAGTGCACAGAAGTATTATTATACGGGGCAGGTTCCACCGATGAACATCATGAATCCATTTGCCTGGGGAGAATTCATTCGCTCCTGGAAGCGTGGCGATTACAAAAAGAAATAGGCAAATGCCTGCCGATACATCTTACATCGCTGTTTTTTGCGGCTCCCGCGCCGGTAATCTTCCTATTTACGAAGAACATGCTGCTGCATTGGGCGCACTGATCGGTCAAGAAGCATTTAGTCTTGTCTACGGGGGTGCATCGGTGGGCATCATGGGGACTTTAGCCAATCACGCCATGACACATGGAGCGAAGGTGGTGGGTGTCATCCCCAAATTATTGCTGCAGCGGGAACGGTATCATTCCGGCTTGACGGAATTGATTGTCACTGAGGACATGCACGAGCGAAAAAAAATGATGTATGAAATGTGCAATGCCGCAGTGATTTTACCCGGTGGCTTTGGGACCCTCGATGAATTATTTGAAATGCTCACCTGGAACCAACTGAGCATACACGATAAGAAAATCTATATCCTGAATTCGGGAGGTTTTTACGATCACCTTCTTCGGCACCTGCAGTCGCTGCAGGAACATGCATTTCTCTATGATTCACTCTGGACACGATTAGCATCCTTTGACGAACCGATTGCACTGATGAAGGCGATCAAATTAGAAGTAGGAAGTTGAGTGCACAAAAAACTCAGTTTTTGAAAGAAGGACAAAAACTCTGTTTATTCGCATACATGAGCGTATACATCCCATCGTATTGCAAATAGAACTCTGTTGCTCCCCTTGAAGTGTTGAAGTTGCGAAGTCCGGAAGTAGTAGCATCGTAACTGAACGTAAACTTAAAATTACGCCATTGATACCCCAATGATGGAATGATGGCGTCTCCGGGTCGCATATAAATTCCTGCGATCAATTGCTGATCGCCATCTCCCGAGAGATTATAATTCAGATGCAATCCTGTAACAAGTTCAGCAGATTTTGCCTGTCGGGTATAATATACTCCTGGAGAAAGAATAACCTGATCATTCATCTTGATCATGGCATCTGCGAAGAAGATACTGCGGGGTTTGAGCCGTGTATCAACAGTAGAAGTGCGTTGGAAAAATTGTTCATTCGGACGATTCAAATGATGCAGACTGGCTCCGAGATATACATAAACTTTATCCGTTGGGAAATAGGCATAATTGAGTCCCACCTGCACATCAAAATATCCAAATGAAGGATTCAGCTGTGCAAGATTTTCGCCGGTAGGAAGATTGAAATCTTTTGATAAAGCATTCCACTGATCCCCAAAACGAAGATTTTCAGGATTGAGTCGTTTATTGGCAAAACCCAAATTGAACCCCAGTGAAAGAAGTCCCTCCTCACCAAGCATCTGATGATACGCAACAGATGCGTAGGCTTTATTGGAGACCAGGGTATTTCCACCTGCAGCATCCTGCAAAATTACACCTCCTACTCCCATCCAACCGCTTTTGAACCAATTGCGTAAAAACTGAAAGTCGCCATACACACTTGCAGTCCTGTATGCAGAAGGGAGTGCAGCATACTGTTCACGGTAGTGCGCTCCAATTCGATAATCAGAATTAGGTAAAAACCCTGTATTTGCAGGATTGGTAGTTAACGGGGTATTGTAAAATTGCGAGAAATGCAGATCCTGTGCACTGGCAAAGACCAGTGAACATTGCATCAGTATAAAGAGGATCTGTTTTCTCATCGTATCAAGGTTATCTTACCCGAACGCGGAGGTTCAGGAGTGAGTGCGTTTGATAATTGTATCACCAAAGTATAGGTGTATACGTCCATTGGCTGCGGAACACCTTTGAGCGTACCGTCCCATCCTTCCATAGGATCTGAAGTTTGGAAAACCAGTTGACCGTATCGATTGTAAATGCGAAGATCCATATTGTCCACACCAAATGCCGTAATGCGAAATACATCGTTTACGCCATCTCCATTCGGAGTAAATGCATTGGGGGCGTTGACAAGAGGATCCACCAGTACCTGAACCGGCTCGCTGTACTTGTCTTTACAGCCATATTTTGATTCAACAAACAATGTGGCCACATAGTTACCAGAACGATTGTACATATGTGATAGAGAATCTTTAGCGGTAGAAGTATAGCCATCTCCCAGGGTCCAGAAATAAGAATCGCCCCCAACACTTGTATTTTTGAATTTGTATAAAGCATTGACCACACTGCCCTGGGGGGTATACTCAAATCGAGCAACCGGGTTAGGAACGATTTCCACATAAATGGTGGTATCATCTTGTTTGGGACATGGAGCACCTTCTGAATAGGTCAACTTGATGGGTTTGCGACCGATAGTAGTGTATTCATATGGTGGAGGATTGGGGCCCGTGAATTGTGCACCCGGCTCTCCAAAATCCCATACATAATTGATGCCTCCGGTACTGAAATCATTGAGCACAATTTTTTCTCCAAGACAAACGGTATCGTCGACCGCTGCAAAGCGTGCATTGATTCCCGGATCAAGGGGGATGATGAGTTTAATGGAGTCGTCCACATTACAAAATGAAGGGTCCAATAGCTTCAACCAAACCACATTATTTGAGCTGGTGAATGACTTCGTAATGCTTTGTCCAAAACCAATATCCTGTGTTGTGCCATCGCTGAATCGGAAAATAAATCGAGAGGTTGGGTAGGTTCCCCCCAATTTAGGTATTGATGAATTGGTCAACGTGAATACATTACCCGTACAGGGCAATTCGCGTTTTGCATCGATTTTCAGATCCACGGCATTGATGCCAAGGGTAATATCCGTGTACGAGCTGTCTTTTACATTACACGTTGTATTGTCAATCACTACCAGCTTGACAGTATAGGTCTGATCAACTATAGTAGTATACAAATGCTTGATTACCGGCGATGTGGTCGTATCGGGTGAAGTCCCATCTCCAAAATCCCAAATATATACCTGTCCTTGCTCCAACGAGTCCCGAAATTCAACTTCAATTGGGGCACAACCTTTTCTGAATACACGACCCTGCACAAAACTTTGAACGCGTGCTTTTAAGGAAATTCCAAAATTGATTTTCACTACGCCGAGGTTGCACTCATTGCTGCCAATTACTGGGGCAACGCTACCGGGAGTCGTCAGCATCCTTCTGGTTACACGAAAATTATTCGTTCTTCCCCGGGTTGCACAAGGATCTCGTAGGCTGTAGCAGCCAGCACAGATCGCCTGGTAGATGGTGCCAGTTTCATCAAATCGGGATGTTCCGCCATCTACGTGATCACCAAAACCTCCCGATTGTCCGAAGAACGAACCAAATAAAAGTCGTTCAGAATTCTTTCCCAGCACCGTAAAATAGAAATCCCGGTTATCGGTATCCACTTGGAAGGGACTGTAAAATCCATTCGTTGGCAATCCATACGTACCAGAAACTTGGGCATCAAAAAACGACTGAGAACAAGGCACCACTTTGCCTCCCCATCCGGATATGTAGAGGTTTTCGCAATTATCGACCAAAAAAGCTATTGGTGAAATGTTGGGAACATTTCCTGCAGCACCAAAGCGGGAAGAAAAAACATATCCGGATAAATCAGGATTTAGTTTGCTGACAAATTGGTGCGCCCCAGGAACATCGTATTGGGGATTGCCGACCCGAGGCCAATCGCCAAGCGAAATCCCCATGATGAAGGGATGGAATATTGTTTTACCCGGCTCAGGTTTATCAAATTGTATTCCATATATGAAGTCATCACGACCGGTACCAAAATAGGAGCCATTGATGATACTACCGAATGCATCTAGCACGACGATGTATCCATCCACACCTCCTTGTGCTGAAGATGCATAAGATGATGAAGCAGGTACTGCATTCAATAAATCGCCGCTCAACGTGGCACCAGCTACATAGACCTGGTTAAGTGTGGGATGCTTTGCCAAAACAAATGCTGCATCATCGCGGGAACCACCAATGAATGTTGTGTACAGTATGGATCCAAGATCGGGTGTAAATTTTATGACGACTCCGTCCTGTGCGCCCTGGAATGAATTGGTGGCATTGATCAAAGGAAAATCATTGGATGATGTACTCGCAGCTATATATATATTTCCAGCAGCATCTAATATAACCTCACTTCGCGAATTATCGCCGTAGTTATACAACAGTGATAAAGGCCGTTCAGCCGCATACTTAGTATCCAAATTAACACCATCGTTACCTGTACCCCCAATGACAGCACTTGAAACCAATTCACCTGTGGGAGATAATCTGAACACTGCAATATCAGTTCCTGGGCCTCCGCCTCCGCCTAAATATCCAAGAGGCCCCTTTACTGGAAAATTTCCGGAAGAAGTTCGCCCCAATACAACTGCATTCCCCGAACCATCTACATAAATACTATGAGGAACTTCATCCCCAAAGCCTCCCACATAGGTTGAAAAAACGAAACGGTCTCCTGCGGAACTGAATCGTGAAATAACCATATCAATTTTCCCTCCACTGAATCCTGTTCCTATGGTACGTGGATAATCGGAGCCAAAAACAATGCCCCCTCCATATAGACTTCCATCAGGACCAGGCGCTGCTGTAGAACCCCAATTGCCGCTTCGGCTTCCGGAATAGGTAGAAAAAATGATGACTGCAGGGTCGATTGTAAGCGCAATATTTTTATTGTATTGCCCTAACTTGTATCGAACTTTTGTACCCATAATCTCATAAGCACAATCCACTAACTTTTTTTGTCCATTAATAATTTGATAGGCAATAGGTTCTAACTCTTTGCTTTCCCCCACGGAAGTCACGACCAGCAACTGTTTGTCCTTCACTGAAATTTTTGAAACGCCGTCGTACTGAAGTTGGATTCTACCAGGGTCTGATCCGGGCTGAAGAATCAAATCATATTTGATATTATCTCCATTGGAATAATAGCGGATATCGACACCAGGATACAAACTCCTGCCCACCACACCTGCGTACGAAGCAATATTACTTTGCCACTTGGATGCGTCGTTGCCTAAATAGTAATTGGCAAAAGACAGGGGTGAACGATCTCCTTCAAACCGAACATTTGGGTTCCCTCCCAGGAAACGGACTTTATATACATGTGAACGCAACTCAACCGCAGATGATGAAGTTGAACGTTTAGGAACAAAGTAAGTGTCTCCAGTAGATCGATCCTTTACCCGTTCTTTTTCAATTCCAGGATGATACGTTGAAAGTGCCTTAATGAATGCATCCGGATCCATTTTCAATACTGTGTAACCGTCCTTGTTGATAAAGAAAGAAGCATCGCCTACATCTGAACGAAAATAAAAATCTCCTTCCCATTGCCCTTTATTCTCAGTGTACTGCAGCCCATAATACCCCTGTCCTATTGAAGGATATGCAAATAGCACCATCAACAATGTGATAACACAACCGGTCAAAGGAGATTGCCACCTCATAGATCGGACATTTTACAGTTTGACAACCTGTAAATTAATTGGTTTAACCCTTAATGATAGGTTAATTATGCAGGATTATTAAACCGTAGTTTAATCTTACAATCCAATGACAAAGAAAGAATTTGGAAAAGAATTTCAGTCATTACCCAATTTTAGGTTCATTTTTTCGTTTAAATTCATATTGAATCCCCACCCCAGAGTTGAAAATATGCCTTCCGAGTCGACTATGAAAACAACGCATCATTTAATGCCATGGGCAATGGTACTGCATATTTGTATGCTCATGTGCCATCAAGTAAGCTTCAGTCAGGAACGATTTGAAACTGGGTTTTCTTTGGGTAGCATGCAGTACTAGGGAGAGGTGGGTGGACGATTCTACAGCCAATTGGGAGATCTAGCCAATAGAACGTCCCGACCAAGAATGGCATTTGGCGGAAATATTGGATTTCACTTCAATCAATATTTTACGTTCAGAAGCAGTTTGACTTTGGGGTCGGTTCAGGGAGCTGATCGATTGCTTGAACCTGGACTAAGCGCTAAGCTTGATTATAAGATTCTCCGTAATTTATCTTTTCGATCTACAATATCTGAATTTAGCCTGGTATCGGAATTTTACCCTATGCCACTGATTTCTAGAGGCTACGAAAAAGTTCAGGGTAAATTCAATCCATTTCTAGTTTTGGGAGTTTCTGGTTTTTTGTTCAATCCTAAAAGCATTTATACTGCTTCCTCCGGGGAGCAATATTGGGTAGCACTCAAGCCACTCAGGACAGAAGGACAAGGAATGGGCTTACCCGAAAGCTCACCGGAATACAAGCTCAGCTCAACGGCAATACTATGGGGATTAGGTCTGCGGTACGATATCAATCGATCTTCTGCTATATCCATCGAATGGGTCAATCGAAGAACCAATACAGATTTCATTGATGATGCAAGCGGTAAATACATTGTTAACGACGAATTTGAACGCTTTTTTGGTGTAGGAAGCATTAAAGCTGATCAAGCAAAGCAAAAAGCAAACTATCCTGCTTACATCAATGGTGTTCATATACCCGGATTCTTGCCCGGGCAACAACGAGGTTCCATCAATAGTTTCAATGATTACTATTATACCATATTTTTTAAGTACCACTACTATTTTGATGCACAAAAATTACTAGGAAATATTTCTCACGGTACACGAAGCGCGCTGGATTGTTACAACAAATTTTAAATACCCCCTTAAGAAATTTTAGCCCAGGGGTGAATGCGAAGAGAATCTCTTAAAAACTGGGAAAGGGGACTATGTTCTGGAAGGATCAAATCCGGATCTACAGATAACAAGCGATCTGCTTCCCTTTTTACTTTTTCAAGCACTGCTTTGTCGGCTACAATATCTGCCAGCCTGAATTCCAATGCACCACTTTGACGCGTGCCTTGTATGTCGCCAGGACCCCTTATCTCCAAATCTTTTTCAGCAATCCTGAAGCCGTCATTGGTTGTACACATCACCGATAACCGCTCTTTTGCTTCTTTGCCTACCCCATTGGCAGATAGCAAAATACAATAACTCTTTTCACTTCCTCTCCCAACACGACCTCGAAGCTGGTGCAACTGGCTCAATCCAAATTTCTCAGCGCTTTCTATCACCATTACTGTTGCATTGGGTACATTCACGCCTACTTCGATGACCGTTGTGCTGACCATGATCTGTGTATCGCGCTCTACAAACCTGCGCATGTTAATGTCTTTTTGCTCGGTATTCATGCGACCATGCACCATGCTGATCCAATACTTGGGTTCTGGAAACCAGGCCTTCACATTTTCATACCCTCGCATCAGGTCTTCGTACTGAAGTTTTTCACTTTCTTCAATCAGGGGAAAAATAAAATAGGCTTGTCGACCTGCCTCTATTTCTGCGCGAATGAATTCCATCACCTGCGGACGAGCATCATCGAGTCGGTGCACGGTATGAACCGGGGTTCTTCCGGGAGGTAATTCATCAATTACACTGTAATCCAAATCGCCATAAGCCGTCATGGCCAGTGTCCGGGGTATTGGCGTGGCCGTCATCACCAACATATGAGGCGGAACAGCACTCTTTTCCCAGAGCTTGGCTCGTTGGGCTACCCCAAATTTGTGCTGCTCATCCACGACTGCAAATCCTAAACGATGAAATTTAACAGCATCCTCTATAAGGGCGTGGGTACCTACTACGATTCCGAGTGAACCGTCTTCAATTTTTTCCAGTATTTTTTTTCGCTCCTGCGAACGAGTAGATCCCGCGAGGAGTCCAACTTCAATTTCCAAAGGGGACACCAACTCCCGAAAATTATCGGCATGCTGCTTAGCCAGAATTTCAGTTGGCGCCATGATGCAGGATTGAAACCCATTGTCCAATGCGATCAACATGGACATTAAGGCCACAATGGTCTTTCCACTGCCCACATCACCCTGCAGCAATCGATTCATTTGCCGACCACTTCCAAGGTCTGTCCTGATTTCTTTTAACACCCGTTTTTGTGCCCCTGTCAGTTCATATGGAAGCCGCTCGTGATAAAACCGATTGAAAGCACCCCCTACTTTAGAAAATACTGAACCCTTTGAAAAGCGACTTCTTGCAGATCGCAATTGCCCTAATCGCAATTGTGAAACAAATAACTCTTCAAATTTGATGCGTTGAACAGCCTGATCAAATTGCACAGATTGTTCAGGGAAATGTATCCAGCGCAGGGACTGCCATCGGGAAATTAACGAATGGCGTTTTATCGTATCCGCTGGTAGGCATTCAGGTATATCTTTTTGTTCGATAACCAAGAACAGCTGCTGTACCAACTTGGCCAATGCTTTAGCATTGAGGCCTCGCGCTTTTAGTTTTTCCGTTACCGGATAAATGGGTTCTAAAAATGACTTCCCGGTAGCATTGGATTCACGCAGTGACTCTACTTCCGGATGATTGAGTTGTGGGCGACCTAGAAAAAATCCGAGACGACCAAACACCAAGTACTCATTGCCCAACGCAAGTGTTTTCTGCATCCAATTAATGCCCTGGAACCAGGTCATTTCAACAATACCGGTGGTATCGCGCAGGTGAACCACCAGTCGTTTTGCACGTCGCTCTCCCACTACCTCCATCGATACAATGATTCCACGCACCTGTGCATAGTCCATGGATGCATCCAATGAAGCAATCGATTGAATTTTTGTGCGATCCAAATGCCGATACGGAAAATGCATGAGCAGATCCTCAAAGGTGAAGATCTCTAACTCCTTCTTCAAAAGATCTGCCCTGAGCGGACCTACGCCCTTGAGGTACTCAATTGGATTATTCAATATCGTGGAAAGCGTCGCTATATTTTTTTGTCAAATTTAATCCTTTGAACTTTCACTTACATTTGTGGCCAAATTCAATAAAGATGGACATTCAATGGTCCCTAAAACCTTTTCAGGAACTTGCATTGGTTGAGTTGTACGAGATCCTTCAACTGCGCAACGATGTTTTTGTAGTGGAACAGCACTGCAATTACCAGGACATTGATGGAAAAGATCAATTGTCTATGCACCTCCAAGGCAGGGTAAACGGAGTGCTGGTCGCCTATGTCCGTATTCTTCCCCCGGGAGTATCCTATGACGAGCCTTCAATTGGAAGAGTACTCAATGCTCGATCTGTGAGAGGAAAAGGCGTTGGTCAGTCCCTCATGCGCAAAGCCATAGCCGAAACAATTGCACTTCATGGAAAGACTCCTATCAAAATCGGAGCACAGCTATACCTGAAACGGTTTTATGAAAGTTTTGGTTTCATTCAATGCAGTGAACCGTATCTGGAAGATGAAATTCCTCACGTCAAAATGATCCTGACACCGTAAAAATACGGACAGTCCAGCCGGTTTTTACTCAATTATGACAGTTCCGGCGATTTAACATACTATTCAAGATTCGGGGTGCGTTAAGTATACGTCTAACGACATTAATCCGTCCAACCCCATGAAAAACGGTCTCAAACGACTGCTTAAGGCAACGTGTGCCCTATTGATGCTGTCTTCTTTACACCTGAAAACCCAGGCACAGTATTCCCGATTTGAATTGGGATTTGAATTGGGATTCTCAAATTTCTTAGGTGACCTCGGAGGCAACGCCGGAAAGGGTCAAACCTTTTTGAAAGACAATATGATGTCGCTTGCCCACTCTATCAAAGGCATGCACATCGCCTACCGCCCAACTGAATTCCTGAACCTTCGCCTCTCACTCAATGTCGGTCGCATCGGCGGAGCAGATAGTCTAATCAAAGGCAATGGAGGATACGAAGAAGCCAGAAAAGTTCGGAACCAACACTTTCAATCTCCTATCAAAGAAGCGTTGTTCCTCACTGAATTTTATCCGACCGCTTTATTTGTATACGACCCGGAAGATGTTTACCACCGACTCAGACCCTATTTTGTTATAGGCGTTGGGGTGTTCCACTTTAATCCATTGGGACAATACGTGGATGAACAAGGGTACAAACACTGGGTGGATTTGAAACCGCTCAGAACCGAAGGACAGGGAATGCCGCAGTATCCAGACCGCAAAGAATACAAACTCACTCAAATGAACTTCCCGTATGGCTTTGGAGTAAAGTACTATGTGAATGACAAAGTATCTCTGGCACTAGAGATAGTCAATCGTAAAACTTTCACGGATTACGTTGATGATGTGAGTACAGCCTATATCAGCAACGAAGATTTTTACAACTATTTTGGAGAAGCCAGTGGACGAGCTAAAGTTGCCGTTCAAATGGCCAATAAAACCGCATTTGCAAATGGCGGCGTCTACCGCCCCAACTACGGAGTTGGCAGCAAACGTGGCACCGCCACCAACAATGATGCATACTATGCAACTTCTATCAAAGTAAACATTCGCTTGGGCAAAGGAAAAAACAGTGATGGGTATTACTACAATCGTTCCAGCAAAAGCGAAGTCGATTGTCCGATAGTACGTTTTTAATTCCGTACTCTGTGTTTGGCAATACAGGGGGAGCAATCTCCCGGTTTTTTTATACCTCGTTACGAAGGTACTGAGCAGTATGACTCTCTTTGACCTTCAACAGTCCTTGGATATTACCCTGGTACAAGAGCCTGCCTCCCCCCTCACCTCCTTCGGGTCCCAAGTCAATGATGTGATCCGCAACTTTGATCACATCCGTGTTGTGCTCAATGACCAACACTGTATTGCCTCTGTTCACCAGCTTATTGAGCACATTCAGCAAAAGAGAGATGTCCTGAAAATGCAATCCGGTAGTCGGTTCGTCCAGTATATAAAACGTACTCCCCGTATCACGCTTCGATAATTCAGTCGCCAACTTCACCCGCTGCGCCTCCCCTCCACTGAGCGTTACAGCAGATTGTCCCAATGTGACATATCCCAATCCAACCTCCTGCAGCACTTTTATTTTGCGGTAGAGTGAAGGGATGTGCTGAAAGAAACCGACTGCCTCTTCTACGGTCATATCCAGTACATCGCTGATGGATTTGCCTTTGTACCGGATCTCCAATGTTTCACGGTTGTACCTTCGGCCATTGCACTTTTCGCAATGCACATATACGTCGGGTAGAAAATTCATTTCAATGACCCGGAGCCCACCGCCTTCGCACACATCGCATCTCCCTGCTTTTACATTGAAAGAGAATCTTCCGGCATTATAGCCACGGATCTTCGCCTCAGGAACTGCTGCAAAAAGTTGACGGATATCGGTAAAAAAATTACAATACGTTGCTGGATTGCTGCGAGGTGTTCTTCCAATGGGCGATTGATCGATCTCAATGACTTTGTCGATGTGCTCCAATCCTGTGATTCGCTTATAGGGCAGCGGCTCAGCAGAGGCATCATAACAGTGTTTATTGAGGATCGGATAAAGCGTTTCGTTGATCAAGGTGGATTTTCCGCTGCCGCTCACTCCTGTCACCAGAATGAACGTGCCGAGTGGAAATTCAACATCTACTCCCTTTAAATTATTTCCGCATGCACCTGTAAGCCGAATGAATCCCCCATTTCCCTTTCGCTGCTCCGCGGGCACCTTTATTCTTTTTTCTCCTTTCAAGTAGCGGGCCGTCTCGGATGCGGAGCGGCAAACCTCTTGAGGAGTGCCTGCTGCGACGATTGTTCCTCCGTGAATGCCGGCGAGTGGACCCACATCAATCAAGTGATCAGAGGCGAGCATGATATCCTTATCGTGCTCGACTACCAAGACGCTGTTTCCAATGTCCCGTAAATGCTGCAGTGCTTTGATCAATTGCTGGTTGTCGCGCTGATGCAACCCAATGGATGGCTCGTCAAGGATATACGTAATGCCTTGCAGTTGCGAACCAATCTGGGTGGCCAGTCGGATGCGCTGCGATTCCCCGCCACTCAAGGTTCGGGTTGGACGGTTCAGGGAAAGGTAGCCTAAACCGACATCCATCAAGAATCCCAAGCGGCTCCTTATTTCTTTGAGAACGTCCTTTGCAATTTGCTGCTGTTTGCTATTCAACCGTTTTTCCAGATCCTTGAACCAAGCAGTGAGCTGCGACAAATTCATTTCAGAAAGCGCATGAATATTCTTGGCATCGATTGTAAACCAAAGACTGGAAGGCTTTAACCGCGCTCCATTGCATGCAGAACAGGGCTTGAGCATCATGTATTTTTCTGCCCACTCTCGGATCGCATCGCTTGAGCTGTCGGTAAACCACCGAATGATCATGTTCACCACCCCTGGATAATCTGCGGTGTTATCGGGCGCTTCATGCGGACCCTCCTCGTTGCCATAAAGTACCAGATTCAATGCAGATGCACTGAGTTGCTGTATGGGAGATTTGATGCTGAACCGATGGCGCTTGGCCAACTGCTCAACCATGTTGTAATAATAAGAATCCCTCGCCTCGCCTAAAGGGAGAACCGCACCTTCTGCAATGGACAGGGTTCTGTCCGGTATCACCGCATCAATGTTGATGGTATACTCTTGACCAATCCCCTTGCAAGTAGGACACGCTCCATATGGAGAATTGAAAGAAAAAGTATTGGGCGATGGTTCTTCATACGCAATGCCGGTATCGGCACACATTAGTTGTCGACTGTACTGGCGTATGCGATCCGTATCGTGCACCAATACAAACATCAGTCCTTTACCGATTTGCATCGACCGCTGAATGCTCTGTGAAAGACGAACCTTCATGTCGGGTGTAACAGACAGGCGATCGACCACCACTTCAATATCATGGACCTTATACCGATCCACCTGCATCTTCGGTACCAAATCACGCAATTCGCCATCCACCCGCACTTTTACAAATCCTTTCTTCCGGGTCTCTTCAAACAACTCACGGTAATGTCCCTTTCTTCCGCGCACCAATGGAGCCAACAATGCAATTTTTTGTCCTTTCAATCGCTCAAACAAATCAGCCACAATCTCTTCATCGCTGAACTTGACCATGGGCTTACCGGTATGCATGGAAAATGCTTCCGAAGCACGAGCATAGAGCAGCCTCAAAAAATCATACACCTCGGTAACCGTCCCCACGGTAGAACGCGGATTTCGGTTTGTCGTTTTTTGCTCGATGGATATGACCGGCGATAAACCGGTAATGCGATCCACATCCGGCCGCTCCATCTCCCCCATGAACTGCCGGGCATACGTGCCAAAAGTTTCCATGTAACGGCGGTGCCCTTCAGCATAAATGGTATCAAAGGCCAAAGAAGATTTTCCACTTCCGCTGATGCCGGTGATAACCACCAAACTGTTCTTCGGAATGGACACATCAATGTTCTTCAGGTTATGAGCCCGGGCACCGATCACTTCGATGAATTCATCTTTCACGTTTTTGTAGGTGGGTTTGGGCAACTCAATTTCGTTTGGTGGGAACAGCAAAAATAATTAGCTTTGCATCAGTTCTTTAATTTTCTTATCCAGAAAGGCTGAGGGAATGGCCCGATGAAGCCTTGACAACCTGTCGATTTAAAACCGATAAGGTGTCAAATCCAACCCCGAACTCCGGGGGTAGATAAGTCAGATCCTTCTCTAGACAAGATCTTTGATCAACGATAGCGAACCCATCTGACTCCAGATGGGTTTTTTTTTGCCCTTTTTGGATAGAAATAACAACATGAACAAGCAAACACACATATATCAATTCAGCGGTCCGCTTCAATTGGAGTCGGGAAAGATCATCCGTGATTTCCCGTTGACCTATACCACACTGGGCACCCTCAATCCAAAAAAGGACAATACAGTTTGGGTCTTTCATGCCATGACAGCCAACAGCGACCCAAGCGATTGGTGGCCGGGTATGGTGGGCGAAGGAAAATTTTTTGATCCCCATTACTTCTTTATCATTTGCGTGAACATTCCGGGAAGCTGCTATGGCAGTGTGGGTCCTGCACATCCCCATCATGCCTCCGGGACACCCTATGGCAAAGACTTTCCCTTTTTCACACCGCGCGATATGGTCAAGGGATTCGACGCGCTGAGAACATCGCTGGGAATCGATTCCATTTACCTGGGTATTGGCGGATCCATGGGAGGTCAACAACTCCTGGCCTGGGCATCACTGAAGCCCCAATTGTTTCAATACATCGTTCCCATTGCTACCAACGCATTTCACTCTCCCTGGGGCAAGGCGTTCAACGCTTCACAACGATTCTGCATGGAATACGATCCAACCTGGAATTCGGACACCGAAGATGCAGGAATGGAAGGCATGAAAATTGCACGATCGATTGCGTTGATCAGCTATCGTCACTATGAAACATACAGAAAAACGCAAAGCGATAATGACCACGCATTGGAATATCCCCGAAGTGAGTCCTATCAACGTTACCAGGGAGAAAAATTAGCAAACCGCTTTCATCCTATCAGTTACTATATATTGACAAAGTCAATGGACGCACATGATTTGGGAAGAGGGAGAGAAAGCGCAGAACAGGCACTGAGCATCATTCAATCAAAATGCCTGGTAATTGGCATCAGCACCGATATCCTTTATCCGGTCTCAGAACAAGAATTTATCAAACAACATATTCCTCAAGCTAAACTGGAGGTGATCGACTCGCTGTATGGACACGATGGTTTTCTTTTGGAAAACGAAAGCATTACTGATTTACTGAAACAATTCACCTTATCATAATCATTAAAAAAACAAAAAATGGGTTCAGAGAAAAAACTAGTGATTGGAATGTTTGGATTTGGAGTAGTTGGCGAAGGCCTGTACAAAGTGCTGAAACAAACTCCCTCGCTGAAAGCATCCATCAAGAGAGTGTGCATCAAAAATGTGGACAAAAAAAGAAATGCACCGAGCGCACTTTTTACATCCGACAAAAACGATATTCTGCTCGATCCGGAAATCAATGTGGTGGTAGAAGTGATCAACGACAGCATAGCAGGCTATGAAATTGTGACCACAGCGCTGCGCAATGGAAAAGATGTGGTGAGCGCCAGTAAAAAAATGTTGGCTGAACACCTGCCGGAGCTGATCGACTTGCAGGAGACTACCGGTCGTTCGCTGTTATACGAAGCATCCGCCTGTGCTTCTATACCCGTGATCCGCAATTTGGAAGAATACTACGACAACGATTTGTTGCACGCCATCAAGGCAATTGTGAATGGATCGACTAACTTCATTCTGACCAAAATGTTTGAGGAAAAACTGAATTTCAAAGAAGCCCTTTTGCTTGCTCAACAGCTGGGATTTGCAGAATCGGATCCCATACTGGATATTGAAGGATTTGACGCCGCCAATAAATGGGTGCTGCTGCTCACACACAGTTACGGCATCAACATCACCATCGATGAGCTGCTCTTTAACGGCATTACTCAAATTGATGCATCCGATGCAAAAGTGGCAGAATCCAAAAACCAATCCATCAAGCTGGTAGCGCAAGCCAAGAAATTACACAACGGAAAAGTAGCCACCTTCCTGCTTCCTCAGTTCGTTGATCAAAATGACCAACTTTATTTTGTGAAAAATGAATATAATGGTGTTGTGATTGAGAGCGGATTTGCCGATAAGCAATTTTTTTACGGAAAAGGTGCAGGCAGCTTTCCAACAGCATCTGCGGTGCTGAGTGACATTGCAGCACTTCGTTATGGATACAAATACGAGTACAAAAAACTTTACCAGCACGCCCCGGCTGAACTGAGTGATGATTTTCACCTGCGCGTATACATCAGCTTTGAAGATCTTGCCACCATTCCCAAAGAAGCATTCACCAGCATTGAAGAATGGCATTCGGGTAACGAAAGAAGCTACCTCATCGGTACACTCCCTTATTCCAATTTGAAAGCTTCCGATTGGTGGAAAAACAATCGCACTTCACTCATCCTCATGCCCAACAGCATAGTGGAAGACAACGAGATCAATGAGCTCAAGCGATTGAGTCTGTCGCTGGCGGGACTTGAACTTTAGTGCAGCGTACCGGTGATGCGATACGTTCCCGAACCCACCCGAAAAATCTGATAGGCGGCTTCATCAGGAAGTTGTTTAACCCCTGGTGAAGCTTCCGCGGTTGTTCCATTGATCTGAACGGTCCCTTTCACCGGAACATACAGCAATGCGGTAGTATTGGGGGGTATGATCGACTCCATGGTGAATGCGTTGCCCTCAATTTTCCATCCATTGGAAATGCTGCCGTAATAGGTATCCTGTTTTGCCTTTGCTTCTGTAAAGCCTTCGCCCAAATGGGGGCGTATCCGAATTTTCTTATACCCAACGGCATCTCCTTGATTATCGATACCAACAATTCGCCTGTACATCCAATCACCGATGGCACCATAGGCATAGTGATTGAATGAATTCATGCTTGCGGGCTCAAAGGTGCTATCGGGGCGAATTCCACTCCAGCGTTCCCAAATCGTAGTGGCTCCCATCTTGACCGGATAGAGCCAGGAAGGAAATGTTTCCTGCAGCAGCAACTTGTACGCAACATCTGTTTTACCGAATCGGGTCAGGACTTCGCAGAGGTAGGGAGTTCCCAGAAATCCAGTCGATAAATGATTGCCGTATGAAGCAATATTTTCTGTCAGTCGTTCTGCAGCCTGTGACCGCAATTGCTCCGGCAGCATATCAAAATTCAATACCAATACCAATGCGGTTTGTGTTCCGGAGACGAGTCGACCAGAAGGAGTGACATACTCCCGCATGAATGCTTCCTTGATTTTTTGCAAGCGAGCCGTATAATAGTTTACATCCGAGCCTTTACCCAACACGGCAGCAGCATTGATGAGCAATTGGGTAGAATGCGCCCAAAAGCATTGAGCAATCAAATACTTATCTGTCACCGCCGCTCTCCCATCGTTGTCGTCAAACGGTCGATAAAACAGCCAGTCGCCAAAATGAAATCCGGTATTCCACAAATCGTTTTTGCTTTTACTTTCCATGAAATCAACCCATCGCTTCATCGATGCGTATTGATTTTCAAGTATGCGTTTATCACCGTAAACCAAATACAAATTCCAGGGAAGGATGGTCGCAACATCGGCCCAACCGGTAGATCCAGTTGCTCCTGCTCCCAAGACATTGGGAATAACAAAAGGTACGCTGCCATTGGGCAGCTGATCAGCCTCCACATCCCTCAACCATTTTGCCATGAAGGCATGGGTATTGAAATTGAAACTGGCGGTGCGGGAAAATGCTTGTGCATCTCCGGTCCAACCCAATCGCTCATCGCGCTGTGGACAATCCGTTGGTACATCCAAAAAATTACCCCGCTGTCCCCACTGAATGTTATGCTGCAACTGATTGATCAATGGATGAGAGGTTGAAAAATCTCCCGTTCGCTGCATATCCGAATACAAGACAATGGCTTCGAATTGGGAAGGATCAATCTGCTTCAGATCTCCTTCAATCTTGATGTACCGAAACCCGTAAAAGGTAAAATGCGGTTCAAATACGTCCACCGCATTTCCGCTGAGTACATACGAGGCTGTTGTACGAGCAGCCCGCATGTTATCCGTATAAAAATTTCCCCACTTGTCCAGCACTTCAGCATGCTTGATGATAATCCGATCACCGGCTTTTCCAGAAGCGGTTACCTTCACCCATCCCACGAGGTTCTGGCCAAAATCCAAGACCTTCTCCCCTTTTGGCGTGGTGATCACTCGAGGCGCTTTGAATGTTTCATGCTTACGAATGGGTTCATTGTAGGTACCAATCAAATGCGCAACGCCTGCATCCAGTATACGGACCGGATTCCACTGCGCATCCTTGAATCCAACTCCATTCCACCCTTTTTGCTCCATTCGAGCATCGATCTCTTCTCCGTGATAGATTTCTGAACTACCGATGGCTCCATATGCACTTTTCCATTTTTCATTTGAAGCAACAATGTCCTTGCTTCCATCGGCATACGTGATGTGCAGTTGGAACAGAAGGGCCAACTCGCTCCCATAAATATTCACATTATTGGTCCACCCAAGTGTACCGCGGAACCATCCATTTCCCACCAATGCTCCAATTGCGTTCTCACCCTGCATGAGCTGTGAAGTGACGTCATACGCCTGATACTGCAATCGTTTTTTATAACTGGTCCATCCCGGAGTGAGGTAATCGTTTCCGATGCGTTGTCCATTCAAATATCCCTCGTACATTCCTTGTGAGGTGACAAACGCAGTAGCATGTAAAATCTTTTTTCGAACCGAAAAGGTGGTGCGATAATATTGGACAGGCCGACGAATACTGTCTTCCTTGAATCCAATGGTGATCCATTTTGCCTTCCATTGGTCAGCTGAAAAAAATCCAGTATGAAACCGTGCAGGCTCACTCCATGCTGAAACCCGACCATGGTTATCCCAAACGCGCACCTGCCACCCGTACCGGGTATCGGATGCCAAAGATGGTCCTGCATATTCTACCAGTAGCGACTGATCGGACTGAACCTTTCCGGTACTCCACACTTTTTGTTTACCGGATGTTACATTGATTTCATAGGCCGATTGCAGCGTGGAAGGGAGATCTGAATTGAGCATCCAGGTAAAGCGGGGACGAGCAACATCCATACCCATTGGCGAACGCTGATTCTCTGTGAGCATTCCGCTTACACCAAGTTGCGCCTGTGCGATACGTCCACACAACACAATGAACAATAATAAACTCATTTTTTTCATGGCAAAAAGTTTTATTGATCAATTTGATTTTTTTCCTGAAGGACGAACATGTTTTCCAATCCGATGGGTGAGCTCATCTCCCAAATCCTCTCTGGCTGCTTCAGCAAGTTGTACCAATTCCTGAACGATCTCTGGATAGACTGATTTAACATCATGCACTTCTGAAGGGTCGCGACGCAAATCATAAAGAGCTGTATAGAAAAACACATTTTCAGGCGCCTTACCCGGATAGCCATCTTTACCAGGTGTTTGTCCTACATAAGATCGACCCCGATGCTCTAACACTAGCTTCCAGTTATCCCTTCGCACTGCCTCTAGTGCATTGGTACGATAATAATAAAGGAAAGTCGATCGGGGATGTGCATCACGATTTCCTTTGATAATTGCAGATATATCCACTCCATCTATTTTTTTTTCAGGCAATTGTGCCTGACAGATGCTGGCAAGAGTGGGTAAAATATCCAGAGTTGAAGAAAGTTGGTTGGCGACCATCCCCTCGGGCACGTGTCCTGGCCAGCGCACAATACACGGAACGCGATGTCCACCCTCAAATGATGTACCCTTTCCTTCCCGGAATCCTCCGGAAGATCCCGCATGATTGCCGTAATTGAACCAGGGACCATTATCACTGGTCAGAATTACAATAGTATTCTTTTCCAATCCTTCTTTACGAAGGGTCTCCAACACGCGACCAATATGATGATCCAATTCCTGAATCACATCGCCGTATAATCCTTGCCGACTCTTTCCTCTAAATTCAGGAGAGGCATTGATTGGAACATGCGGCATTGGATGTGGGATATAAGCAAAAAAAGGATTTTTCTTATTGCGTTGAATAAAATCAATGGCAGCATCAGTCAAACGAGTGGTCAGCATCGCCTGATCATTGAGATCGGCAATAGTGTCTATAGTACGATTTCCTTCGATCAACGGCAGAGGAGGATACCATGCTTTGAAATGACCTTTTTTTACTGGAACACCATCGTAATCGATAGGCCACATGTCGTTTGAATATGGAATCCCCAAGTACTCATCAAAGCCATGCGACAAAGGCAGGAATTCAGGTACATCACCCAAGTGCCATTTCCCAAATATTCCGGTAGCATAACCATTTGCCTTCAACATCTCGGCAATCGTGATCTCTTCTTTTGCCAATGCAGTTGATGCACCCGGAAACAATGCCCCTGAAATTCCAATACGATTGGCGTAGCATCCTGTCAGTAAAGAGGCACGTGATGCACTGCACACGGCTTGCGAAGAAAGAAAATTGGTAAGCCGCACTCCATGTCTGGCCAGACGATCAATGTTTGGCGTTTCAATATCCAGAGCTCCATAGCATGATAGGTCTCCATACCCTAAATCATCCATGAATATCAAGACCACATTGGGTGGACGATGTTCTCGGTGGTCAGGGTCTCCTGAAAAAGAGAACAAGAAGAGCAACATCACAAAAAAAGGCATCAACTTCATTCTATTCCGGCAATAGTATATTGTTCACGGTGAGGGTGCGGCAAAGTGAATTGAACGCTGCGACGTCTGTCGACAACAATCCGTCCATTGCTTTTTTGTATTCCATCCACTTGCTGTGCAATTCTTCATAGCGGGCTTGCTGACCAGCAGTTACATATGGAACCGTTCCATTCAATTCGCCGTGAATGAATATAATATTGGCGCTGAGCTTGTTGACAAAATTGATCACGTCGTCGTAGGACTGACTTTTGGGCTGGATCAATTCTTCTTCCCACTCTTTAATTTTTTGAGTAATTGATTTACCCAGTTTCACCAACGACACTTTGCTCGAGTCATGCTCAACCAGTCGCGTGAGCTCATTGATTTGCTTGGTCAATCCCCTCATGCGGGTGACCGCCACGTGAATGTCTGTAACATCGCGTTCCAATTTTTCTAGTAAATCGTTTTGCGACTGATACGCTTGCGCAGTTGCGTTTAGTCGAGGATCTGCTTTAACGACCAGTGAAGCACTGTGTTCTGCCCCATCCACCTTCAATACAACCTGATAGGTGCCAGGCATGACACGTCGTCCATTGTAACTGCCTTCAATGTACACGCCATCGATGGTAGGCATACCCTGCATGCGAAGATTCCATACAAATCGATTGAGCCCTTTTGATGCCGTCAAAACAGGTTCTCTTCGGTAGCTATTATTGGAAGAAGCCGAAACTGCGGTGTTGCTGAAAGAACGAATGGTATTTCCCTTATCATCACGTATATGAATGGATACCGCTTTTACAGAATCCGGAAGGTTATAATACATAACGGCACCCGTTGCTGGATTGGCGCCTGTCGTCACCGGATAGTTCTGCTTTTCTTCACCATTGCTGTCAAATATGCTGTATCCTGAAATGCGGTGAGCTTCTTCAATTGGATAGAGCATGGTTTTCCCTATTACCGAAGGATCGAAATACCGTAACGCATTGAGTTCATCCAGGATCCAGAAGGAACGGCCCTGTGTGGCTACAATCAAATCATTTTGATGCACGCGGATGTCGGTAATGGGTGTGATGGGAAGATTGCGCTGAAACGAAACCCAGCTTGCTCCATCGTCGTACGAAATAAACAGACCTATTTCGGTACCGGCATAGAGCAATCCTTTGCGTGTGTTGTCTTCGCGCACCACACGAACGCAGGCACCGTATGGCATACCGTTTACAATCTTGGTCCAGGTTTTACCGTAGTCGGTCGACTTATACGCAAACGGTGTAAAATCGTTTAACTTGAATTTGTGCGCAGCTATATACACCGTTGCAGGATCATGCGGAGAAACTTCGATGGCATTCACCAATGCTTCTCCGAGATCGGTCGGAGTGATGTTGGTCCAGGTAGCTCCATTGTCGCGCGTAACATGCACCAACCCATCATCGCTTCCCGTATAGATCACTCCTTTTTCTTTATCGGACTCCATCACATACGCGATGGTGCAATAGTTTTCACCTCCAGCGCCCTCATTGGTATACGGATATCCGCTGATTCCCATTTTGGTCGTATCGTGTGTGGTTAGATCAGGGGAGATGGCCTCCCAAGATTTTCCTAGATCGCGCGTTCGGAACAATCGGTTGCCTGCATGATAGAATACGCCTTTTTCATGTTTGGAGTGCAAGATGGGCGCATTCCAATTGAACCGATACGTCATGTCCTTGGGCTGCATGGCTTGGTACTGCACGGGGTATACCATCACTCCCACTCCTTCATTGGTGCGGGTATCCAACAACTCAATGGTTCCCTGGTAGCTGCCACCCATGACCAGGGTGGGATCATTTGGATCAAATGCCAGGAAAGCAGATTCGCCACCGGCAGAGTAGGTCCAGTTGCGCTCCGTCAACCCACCACCCGAAGTATTACGGGATGGAACTTTTACCGAAGTATTGTCTTGCTGGCCTGCATAGATATTATAGGGAAATAGGTCATCGACGTTGATTCTGTAAAACTGTGCCGTGGGCTGCATGTTTTGTGCAGTCCATTCATTGCCACCGGTAAAGGTAATGGCCGCTCCACCGTCGTTGGCAATGACCATGTTCTGATTATTCTCTTTATTGATCCAAAGTTGGTGATAATCACCGTGTGTACCCGAGATCGTGGTCCAGGATTTTCCGCCGTCGGTCGATTTGAGTCCCGCAGCCCCCAACACATACACCGTGTTTTCGTGCTGGGGATCAGCAAACACTTCGATGTAATACCATGCACGGGATATGAGTCGGTGGTCTTTGCTGATGCGCGACCAGCTATCGCCCCCATCATTGGAAACAAACAATCCACCCTGTTCTTTTTGTGTATCGCTTTCAACGAGGGCATAGACGCGTTGTGAATTTGCTTTTGAAACCGAGATACCCATCTTTCCCAGCTCCTTGGGAAGTCCCTCTTGTATCTTGAACCAACTTTCACCGCCATCGGTGCTCTTATATAAACCACTTCCTTTACCTCCGCTTTGTACGGCCCAGGGTAAGCGACGATGGTCCCACATCGCTGCATAAAGAATACGCGGATTGTTGGGATCCATATTCAAATCCGCACAACCGGTATTCTCATCTGCATACAAGGTATTTCTCCAGCTCTTGCCCCCATCTGTGCTTTTATAAATGCCCCGTTCTTTAGAGGGACCGTACAACGCACCTTGTGCGGCAACGTATACTACTTCAGGATCGGATGGATGTATCACAACATTTGCAATCTGTCGCGTGAGCTCCAGCCCCAAATGCTTCCAGGTCTTTCCGGCATCATTGGACCGGTATACACCGTCGCCATACGATGTCATTACCCCTCTTGGCGCATGTTCGCCCATGCCGACATATACCACATTCGGATCGGACTCTGAAACAGCCACAGCACCTACCGACCCTGTTTTAAAATATCCATCGGAAACATTGAACCAGGATTGTCCTGCATTTTCTGTTTTCCACACTCCGCCTCCGGTGATGCCCATGTAATAGGTCAAGAGATTTCCTTTTACACCGGATGCAGCCACTGAACGGCCGCCTCTGCTCGGACCCAGGTTCCTCCAAAAGACAGGCTTGAGGTAAGATTCAAGACTCACGGTTGGAGTAGACTGAACCGCTACTGCCTTGTTTGGTTTTTTCTGTGCGAATAGACTGATGGTTCCTAATAAGGCGAACCCCAACCCTGCTGCGCTCAATCTGTGTAACTGCATATTCCTATTTGTTATTTTGTTCGGTGAATAAAATCAATTAATCCTTTCATGTATGTTTCCTGATCATCGTACATGGCCATGTGACTGCCTTTTTCACAATAGAGGTAAGAACCGTTTTTGAATTGAGTCGACATCCACTTCATGTGTTCCGGATCCATAGTATCGTGTTGTGCGCCGATGACCAGCGTGGGTGTAGGAATAGTCGATAGTTGTTTGCTGACATCCCAGGTTTCAAGTCGACCTGAAATTCCAAATTCACTCGGACCCTGCATGGTTACATACAAGGATTTATTCAACTTGGCAAAGGCGCGGTTCACAGGATCTGGCCACTGGGCAGCAGGAAGACGGAGAATGTGTTGTTCATAAAAATTTGGAACAAGCAATCCCATGTAATTGGGATTGTCAAAATCGTTGCGCGCTTCCATCGCCATAACGGAGTCCAATACAACAGGATCAAACTGCTTTGCCAAAACATTTTCTGCATACTGATCGTAAGCGGGACAGCTCGACATCATGTTGGAGATGATGAGCCCTTTGAGATTGGACGGGTACTTCAATGCATATTGCATGGCAAGAATTCCTCCCCATGAATGCCCCAGCAAATAGAAATTGTCCTTAGTGAGTCCCAATGCCGTTCTCACCTGCTCCACTTCTTCCACAAACCGGTTGAGATCCCAATACGCAGTATCATCCGGATTATCGGAGTTGCCACAGCCCAACTGATCGTAATAAATGAATTCAAATCCTTCTTGGGGAAGAAAATTTTCAAAGCATTGAAAATATTCGTGTGTTCCGCCCGGACCACCGTTGAGGAGCAGGATCTTGACAGAGGGATTGTTTCCAAATCGCTTGGTCCAAATGTTGAATTTTTTTCCCAGACTCTCAATCTCTACGAGCTTCACATTTCCGGATTGAATACCCTTTTCATGCGCGGCAAAATAGTTGTTGCCCGAGGGTTCACCACAGGTAACACCAAAAACGGTGAGCAATAAAACAAATGCGAGCTTGGTCATCTGGTGTGAATTTTAATCTTAGTTTTTGCGTGGAAGTTTCTCATCGCGCTGAGCCGTATTGTAAACAAATGCTGCAACAACGGTGGCAATTTGTTTCAGATCGGCAGCGATCAAATGATCGTAAGTATCCATGTTGCTGTGGTGAGTGCGGGTATCGTATTCAATCTCATCCTGAATGAATTGAAATCCAGGTAATCCCACAGCATCAAATGCCTGATGATCGGTTCCGCCTGTATTGCTAATGGTTACGGTTTGGGCACCGAGATCATGAAACGGAACAAGCCATTGAGAGAAGATGGACCTGCAGGCTTCATTTCCCTGAAGATAAATACCCCTTACTTTTCCCGTTCCGTTGTCGATGTTGTAATACGCAGAAAACTTTTCGTGTGCCGGAAGACGGGAAGCTCCGTTGCGACCACCAAACGTTTTGGCAACGTATCCCCGGGAACCCAGCAAGCCCTGCTCCTCTGCACTCCACAATCCGATGCGGATGGTCCTGCGCGGCTGAATGCCCAATGCTTTTATGATGCGCATGACTTCCAGCATCACAGCAGAACCCGATGCGTTGTCGGTGGCACCCGTTCCCGCCTGCCATGAATCCAGGTGGGCGCCAATCATCACGACTTCCTCTTTGAGCAGTGGATCGGTCCCGGGTATTTCACCAATTACATTGTATCCTTGAAGATCGCTGGAATAAAATTTTGTTTTTACTTCTGTTTCAACTTTCACGGTTTGTCCAGATTTCAAAATCCTGCGAAGGGTATTGAAATCTTCCAGGGCCATGGCCATGTCCAAAACGTTTTCCGGATCGGTTCCCTTGTAGGAACCGCCGCCTTGTGCAAAAACGGTTCCATCGTGGTTGCGCAATGAACTGGTGAGCATGGCAACTGCTCCTTCCGACCTGGCCATTTCTTTGAGCTGATTCAGGAGGCGTTGTGGAGCCATGCTGCGTTGCATTTGCTCGCGTGCTCTTCGCATCTGTGCAGTATCCCGCGGTTGCTGTCCACCGCCCATTGTCGCAGCCGCCATCTTGGCCAGTTCATCATCCGTATAGCGGACGGCATCGGGTTTGAAACTCTGCATGTAGGCATAGTCCATATCCGGAAGAATGATCTTGCCGTTTAATTTTCCTTTATAAATGGAAAGTGAAGTTGAATCGGTGAGTCCCACCAGCACTACTTCGGCCGACTGCAATCCGTTTGTTCCCATGGTCCATGTTTTTGGATACGGAAGCATGGCCTTATAATAGGGTGCGGTCATGGCGAAGTATAATTTTTCCAGCTCCCATCCTTTTCCAAATTCCCCCCATGGTTCACGTTTTGCGTTAGCCACCCCCCATGATGAAAGTTGTTGAATGGCATACTGCGTTGCACGATCGTATCCCGGTGAATTGGCTAAGCGATTACCATTCAAGTCCGTCAAGTGCAGGGCGATGTCCATGACCTGCGAACGATTGAGCCCTTCCTCCCGGATCTTTGACATTATGGCCATGTCAATTTTTTCCTGTGCAAATGCAACTGCCGAAATACAAAGCGCTGCAACAAAAACAATGGATTTTCTCATATTCAATTATTTATAAATGGTAGCAGTTAAGATACGAAACCCTTTTATTTTTTGGTGATCCACAGGATGAGCAGTCCTCCGAAACCCAGAAAACAACCCACCGCAATCAATCCCGCTCCCAGGTCATAGTGTTCATTGAACCATGCGAACATTTCGGGACTGATGAATCCGCCCAGATTGCCTACCGAATTGATAAAGGCAATGCCCGCGGCTGCGGCCGTTCCGGACAGGATCATAGGGGGGAGCGACCAAAAAGTGGAGATGGCCGACATCATCCCGATGGCGGCAATGGAAATCATGACCATCACAAATGCCGGTGTGGTGTTGTGGAGTCCGCTGCCTACAAACCCAATCATTCCGAAAAAGCAAATCAGGGCGAGGTGCCAGCGGCGCTCTCCGGTCTTATCGGAATGACGGGCAAACAGCAGCATTCCGATCGCAGCACAGGTCCAGGGAATGGCTGCATAGAACCCAATTTTCAAGGTATCGGTAGTGATTGAATTCGAAATGATTTGAGGCAACCAAAACGAAATGCCGTAAAGGGCAATGGCCAAGCAGAAATAAATGAGTGCAAACACCCAGACGTGAACGGAGCGAAACGCATCCTGAATGCGATGCCGCCCAGCTCCCTGCTCCTGCTTTTCCTGTTCTTCCATGTCCAATCGATCCAAAATCACTTTTTTTTCTTCCTCCGACAGCCAGCGGGCTTCCTGAGGACGATTGGAAAGCAACCACGGAATGCACATGCCCAGTACGAGACTGGGAAGCGCTTCAATCACAAATAACCATTGCCAGGCTTTTATGGTAGGATGTCCGTGCGTGAATTCCAGAATCCATCCCGAAAGGGGAGATCCAAGTATACCGGCAAAATTGACTGCCGTCATAAAGACCGCAAACATGTGCGCTTTTCTTTCTTTTGGAAACCAGTAGGTCAAATACAAAATGATCGATGGGAAAAAACCAGCTTCCGCTACGCCCAGCAAAAAACGAAGGATATAAAAATGCATCGCATTATCGGCCAACGCACACAGTCCAGAAATAATCGCCCAGCTCACCATGATGCGCGTAATCCATAGTCGCGCACCCAATTTATGCATGAGGATATTCCCCGGCACCTCAAAAAAGAAATACCCGATGAAGAATATACCCGAACCCATTGCAAATACAGCGTCCGAAAACCACAGCTCCTCTTTCATGGCCAGTTTTGCAAATCCAATATTGACCCGATCGAGGTAGGCAAAAATATAGGCTATAAAAACAACGGGCATGATCCGCCAGGCGACTTTGTTGAAAACAGCCTTTTCCTGAAGTTGAGCAGCAGTATTCATCCCAACAAGATAACGCAATCGCCTCATTTATGCCGAACCGCATAAACCATGTGAACAAGTTGGACCAATTATAAACAATGCATGGGTTTGCACTGAACTTTCCGGTAAAAAATGAAATCCATTTTGCTGTTGATAGCTCCGAAAGATTTCAGGGACGAAGAAGTATTCATCACCAAAGAAGAATTGGAACGCAGGGGATGTGCTGTTCACATCTCAAAACGCATTGAAGATTTGTGTAGCGAACTTTCAGATTTTGAATTTCAACTATTCGCCACGCCAAATGAGTTAAAGCAGGCGACTTCCGTTCAGGATAATCTACTGCATGTGATCATGGTGGACAGTTCATACTTATTTACTCAGGTTAACTTCTTTCATCCATTCAATTATCCAGGTCAGATCAGGTATATAGTTCCCTTGCAGAAAAGAGAAGAAGGATTGATCAAGCGACTCCTGCTTTCTGGCGCAAACGGGTTGCTCCATCTCGAAGATGCGGTCGACTGTTATGCGCAGTGCATCAGAGAAGTCGTGCAGCATGGCGGATTCATATGTCCGAAAGTCATCACTGCACTGAACCCGGATGTGCACAACTCAAACAATCACCTGAGCAGACTCAGTGTGCGCCAAAAAATAATTGTAGATCTTCTGCTGAAAGGTAAAAGCGATAAAATGATTGCCGAGTCACTCAACATCAGCTTCCACACCGTAAAGACACACCGAAAAAATATTTATAAAGCACTACAGATCAATAGCCAGGGAGAACTTTACGCATTGCTCAACTGATAATACATTCTTAAATAAAAAAAGAGCACCAATTGCTTGATGCTCTTTGTCGGGAAGACAGGATTCGAACCTGCGACCCCCTGGTCCCAAACCAGGTGCGCTACCGGCCTGCGCTACTTCCCGAACGTCTTTACTGCGGTGGGGGCGGGATTCGAACCCGCGGTACAGAGTTACCCGTACGGCAGTTTAGCAAACTACTGATTTCAGCCACTCATCCACCCCACCGTCTGAAATCACGTGTTTCAGGGAGGGCAAAATTAACGAATGGAGCCCAAACCCCAAAGATTTATACCATTAAAGAGAAGGCTTACATGGCAGCCAGCTGGACCTTTTGCTGGAGTTCCATCACGCTTTCGCGGAACATGCTGTCGGTATCCATGAGATCTTTCACCGTCTGGCAGGAATGAATGACCGTAGTATGATCCCTTCCTCCAAAATGTTCGCCAATGGTTTTAAGGGAATTCTTGGTAAAGATCTTAGCCAGATACATGGTGATCTGACGGGCCTGTACAATCTCACGCTTCCGCGTTTTTTGCAACAACCGATCATACGGTAGATCGAAAAACTCACAAACCATCTTCTGGATCGTATCAATGGTGATCTCTTTGGAAGAGGTCTTGATGAAGTTGCGCAGTACTTTCTTGGCCAACTCCAGGTCAATCTCGCGTTTGTTGAGCGAGGATTGTGCCAATAGAGAGATCAGGGCTCCCTCGAGTTCACGAACATTGTTCTGTATATTATAAGCAATGTACTTGATCACGTCTTTGGGAAGGTCCAAACCATTGGCCTTCATCTTTTTCTCGAGGATCTCGATACGGGTTTCGTAATCGGGAACCTGCAAATCGGCGCTGAGTCCCCAACGGAACCTGCTCAGCAACCGCTCCTGTAACCCTTCAAGGTCTTTCGGAGGTTTATCGGAGCTGAGGATGAGCTGCTTGCCCGACTGATGCAAATGATTGAAAATCGCAAAGAAAGCATCCTGGGTCTTCTCGGCCCGATTGAAGAACTGCACATCGTCCAAAATCAATACATCGATCAATTGATAGAAATGGATAAAATCGTTGATGGCGTTGTTGCGGCTGTGATCCTGAAATTGATTGATGAACTTCTCAGAACTGACATACAAAACCACCTTATTGGGGTGAAGCCGCTTGACCTCATTTCCAATGGCCTGTACCAAATGGGATTTACCCAGGCCTACTCCGCCATAGACGACCAATGGATTGAACGAAGTACCACCCGGCTTTTCTGCTACGGTCTTTCCGGCACGCCGTGCAACCCGGTTGCAATCGCCTTCCACAAACGCATCAAACGTATAGATGGGATTCAATTGGGAATCAATCTGCATTTTTTTCAAACCGGGGATGACAAAGGGATTCTTCACGTGACTGTTCATCACCAATGGAAAATCCATTTCATTATTGGAATAACTGCGGAACGTATTGCCGCTGACATCCATAGTCAAAGGCTTGGACTTTGCGTTGCCACTGTCCACCATGATCCGGTATTCCAATCGCGCCTCTTTGCCCAACTCCCGCTTCAGGGTTTTGGCCAACAGATTGATGTAATGCTCTTCTATGTATTCGTAAAAAAATTGGCTGGGAACCTGAATGGTGAGCACATTGTCTTTCAACGCTACCGGCTTGATGGGCTCAAACCAGGTTTTGTAATGCTGCCATTCAACAATATCCTTTATGATCGTTAAACAACTGTTCCAAATTTTATCAAAAGGCTTCTCCATCAGTTCAAGGTCGATTAAGGCTTTTCAGGCTTTTTTTCCACAACTCCTCACCACGTTTTCAACAGGTCAGGTGGCGAATATAAACGCACTTTATAAATAAAAAAATTTTTTATTCTACTATATTTTTTACTATTAAACTGCTTTGATTTTTGTCTAATTTTTTGGCCCCATTTGCGGTAAATTCAAGATCCAACCGCCCTACCAGAAGCCCGCCCCATCCAACTTGGTTCACAATCACTTTTTTACCCGATTTATTGGTATATTCCCGAGGGCGATCAAAAAACCGATGCGTATGGCCTCCGAGAATGATATCAATGTCGTGCGACTCCTTCGCCAGCACTTCATCGCTCACTTTTCCATCGCTGTACCGATCGCCTAAATGTGATATGCAAACCACCAGATCGCACCGATGCTTGCGCCGCAACACATCCGCTGTTTCATTGACACGCACAACCGGATCGAGATAGACGGTTTTCCCAAACAATGCATCGGGCACCAATGCATCCATTTCAATCCCTACTCCGGTTACTCCAATGCGCAGGTTTCCTTTTTTATAAATCTTGTACGGCTTATAGAAGTTGAACATGGGCGTATCCTCAAATCCATAGTTGCACATCAAAATTTCAAACTTGCCAAACCGGTAGAGTTTATCGGCAAAATTTTCAATTCCGGCATCAAAATCGTGGTTGCCCATCACACCTGCATCGTACCCCATCATGCGCATGGCTTTCATCTCCGGTTCCCCTTTGAACACATTGAAATAGGGAGTACCCTGAAAGATATCGCCTGCATCGAACAACAATACATGCTCCTCTTGGGATCGGATCCGCTGGATGAGCGCAGCACGTGCGGCTACACCTCCTAATCCGGCATTGCGGGTACCGTCCATAGGAAAGGGATCGAGTCGACTGTGTACATCATTGGTATGCAGGATCGTGAGTCGCGTTGTGGTGGGTGCCGACATCCCCGGGAGCCCCGTGAGCACTCCCCCAGCCGTCAACCCTGTCGCATGTATAAAAGATCTTCTGTTCATTGAACAATTCGTTTTTCCGTTTCCACGCTCACTCCTTTTCCGGATTGCTGATGCATCATGCAGTATTCCATGATGGCGTCCCGCATCAAATACCCATCCCTTCGCTGTGGCAATTGTTGAAACCCTTTGAATCCGCCTCCCCCGTCCACTACATAATCGGAATTGGCCATCCGGTAAATTGTGGAATCGTTCAGCGGGTGACGGCCCACGCGAACATCGACCGCCTTTTTATCTCCGATCCGGTAGGTGATTCCTGCTACTCCTCCACCCCCGCCTTCGGCAGCGAGGCGGTCGACAAACTCTCGGAGGACCGATCCGGGTACCTCTACAATCACCAGTTGATTGTCGAACGGCATTACTTCATATATATGCGTGCGCGTGACGGGACCCGCTCCTATTCGATTCACCCGTACGCCTCCATGGTTCATAAACGCCATGTCCACCTCAGCATCCAATTTTTTGCGTGCCGCCCAGAGATAGGCATCGGCTAAAAAATTTCCCAGATCACTGTTGGGCATGTCCTTGATAAGTTCACGCTCATTGTTGCACAGCACTTCATTCATGCTTTTCCCCAGGCTATCCGAATAGGGTGCGATCATGCGCACATAACTCGAATCAACGCCTGCCTTTTTGGTAACGGAATAATCTTTAAAACTCAATCCCGATAATTGCCGGGTATTGTGGCATGCACCGATTCCGATGAGGAAGAAAATGACCCCCAATACATAGATTGAATGCTGAAAACGGCTCCATCTCAACCGCAGTATAAATTTCATGGACGTTCAATTTAATGATAACTTTGCACAAAATTGTATAAGTACCATGGCTTTTGATTTAACTGGAAAGATTGTCTCCAAATCCGAAACAGTGCAGCGCAGCGCAACATTCAAGACGCGAGAATTTGTGATTGAAACCAATGAAGATATCAATGGCAGAACGATCACCAATTTTGTGAAATTTCAGACGGTACAGGACCGCACTGCAGTGCTGGATCGTTTCAATATTGGCGATACCGTGAAAGTGCATTTCAATATCAAAGGGTCCCGCTGGGAGAAAAACGGTCAGGTGAATTACATCACCAACCTTGATGCCTGGAGGATAGAGCAACTGAGCATGGCGTCGGGACCGATTGATAAGTCGCCCAGCTTCACTCCAGACAGCGAGGGACAACAAAGCATTGCAGACGACCTGCCATTCTAAATCACATTCATGCAAAGGGAGCTGCCCTTGCACCTATCGCCCGCTGAAGCGGGGCAGTCGACCACCATCTTGGCCCGCATTGCAGAAGAATTGGGCCTACCCCCTCATCGCATCACCGGCTACCTGATCCTCAAACAGTCCATCGATGCCCGAAGCAAACAGGTGCGGATCAACCTTCGCGTCAAGGTCTTTGTCGACGAACCTGCTGAACCGGAAACACTGCCCTCGTTCTCTTTTCCCGCTGTGCACCGGTCCCCTCACCGCTGCCTGATCATGGGTGCAGGACCTGCAGGACTTTTTGCCGCACTTAAACTGATCCAACAGGGAATCAAACCCATCATCCTGGAAAGAGGAAAAGATGTCAGAGAACGCAGACGCGATCTGGCTGCGCTGAACCGACTGGGTGAATTGAACGAGAACAGCAACTACTGTTTCGGAGAAGGAGGCGCGGGCACCTACAGCGACGGTAAACTATATACCCGAAGCACCAAGCGTGGCAACGTGGAAGAAATCCTTCAACTATTGGTTCACTTTGGTGCAGACCCGTCTATTTTATATACTGCACATCCTCATATTGGAACCAATAAACTTCCGCAGATCATTGTTTCGATGCGCGACTGCATCCGGTCCTGCGGAGGTGAAGTGCATTTCAACGAACAGGTATGCGACCTGCAGATTCAAGGTGATTGCGTACGCCGACTGATCTGCACTTCTGGCCATGCGTTTGAAGGCGATGCCGTGATCCTGGCTACCGGTCATTCTGCAAAGGACATATTTTACCTGCTGCACCAAAAGAAGATCCTGATCGAAGCCAAGCCTTTTGCACTGGGAGTGCGCATCGAACATCCACAATCCCTGATCGATTCCATTCAGTATCATTGTCCCCCACACGCACCCCGCGACCCTCACCTGCCTCCTGCTTCCTATTCCCTGGTGGAACAGGTAAACGATCGCGGTGTGTTTTCCTTTTGCATGTGCCCGGGGGGAATCATAGCCACTGCCTCCACGCTGCAAGGCGCACTGGTCGTCAACGGATGGAGCCCCTCCAAGCGCAACAATGCATTTGCCAATTCGGGCATGGTGGTGCAGATTGAATTGAACGATGCAATGGCCCGATACGGAAACGCAGACGACCCGCTCATGCTGCAAAGGTTCCAGGAAGAGGTCGAACAAACAGCTTTCCAGGCGGGTGGAGGAAATTATGTGGCGCCTGCACAACGCATGACCGATCTGATTTTGGGAAAGACATCCTCTACCCTTCCAGAAACTTCCTACCTGAGAGGCATCCATTCGGTGAATATGAAAGAGGTACTTCCGGATTTTGTCTTTCGCTCGTTGCAAAAAGCAATGCTATCCTTCGGAAAAAAAATGAAGGGATACCTCACCGAAGAAGCCGTCGTGGTTGCACCAGAAAGCCGCACCTCTTCTCCCGTGCGCATCCCCCGCGACCCCGAAACCCTCCGTCATCCTCAGATCAGCAACCTTTATCCCTGCGGCGAAGGAGCCGGTTATGCCGGAGGGATCGTGAGTGCGGCGATGGATGGACAAAAAATTGCCGACCGCCTATCAAGTTCCTTAAAGGCCAATGCCTTTTCCTCCTAATTTGCGGCTACATAATTTTTCAATGGAGCAGTTACTTGAAATAGAACACCTGAAGAAATATTTCTCGGGACAAAAAGCAGTGGACGATATCAGTTTTTCCATTGCAAAAGGTTCGGTCTTTGGACTACTCGGACCCAACGGCGCAGGTAAGACCACCCTGCTGCGCATGATCACCGGCATTTTTTATCCCGATGAGGGAAGCATCCGATTGAATGGTCAGCCCTTTGACCCCCTGCGCGATAATGCCCAGATCGGATACATGCCGGAAGAAAGAGGACTCTACAAAAAAATGAAAATCGGCGAACAGGTCCTCTACCTCTCTCAACTCAAAGGACTTTCCAGGAAAGAAGCCCTCCAAAGCACCAAAGAATGGTTTGTCAAATTCCAAATGGAAAGCTGGTGGAATAAAAAAGTAGAAGACCTCAGCAAAGGCATGAGTCAAAAACTCCAGTTCGTGACCACGGTCATGCACCGCCCCCGCCTGATCATCCTGGATGAGCCATTCAGCGGACTGGATCCGGTCAATGCCAACCTCATCAAAGATGAAATCTTCCGACTCGCAAAAGATGGAGCAACCATCATCTTCAGCACCCACCGCATGGAACAAGTAGAAGAAATTTGCGATCACATCATTCTGGTCAATAAAGGAAAAAAGATCCTGGATGGAAGCGTGGGACAAGTAAAGCAGGATTTCAAACAACACATCTTTCAAATCGGATTCCAACAGCCCGTACTGGCTGAACATACTGCCATTCATCTTTTTGATCTGCTGCATGCATCCGATCATCAGCTGCAGGTGCGCATCAACGATGGCTATACCAGCAACGATGTTCTGCAGTTCTTCATCAGCAAAGGCCTCACCATCACCTCTTTTCAGGAAGTACTGCCCTCGCTGAACGACATCTTCATCCAGCTGGTGCAGGGCACACCGGAATCCAGACAATTTCACAACACGATTTAAGCAATCACCATGAACAAGATAGTGCTCATCATACAACGGGAATACATCACGCGCGTACGCAACAAGCGCTTTTTGCTGATGACCATTCTGATGCCCCTGATCTTTGTGGGCTTCATTGCAGGATCCGCCTACTTCGCAGCATCCTCCCAGGAAGAAACCCGCATCGGCGTGGTCAATGCACCGGACTTTTTAAGGGACAACTTTAAAAACGATACGGGCAATGTGGTGTTTGCTTTTTTCACCGGATCCGATACCTCCATGTTCAAGGGTGAAAAATTCGATGCTTTGCTGTATCCGGAAGTGCTGGGGGATTCACTGGTGGCAGAGCTCCACTCCAGTCAGCAAATCGGCTTTGAAACCAGTCGCTACATCGAACGTCAATTGAATAAATCGCTTGAAAACGTCCTGCTTCAAAACAAAGGCATCCGCAAAGCGGAACTCGACTCCATTGCAAGCGCTTCAGAAAATTTTGTGGTCTTGAAAAGCATGGTGACCGATGAGAAGGGTGAATCCAAAGAATCAAACGCCGGACTGGCCTATGGAATTGGATTTGGAAGCGGACTACTGATCTATATGACGATGTTCATCTTTGGATCCATGGTGATGCGCGGCGTGGTGGAAGAAAAAACCAACCGCATTGCTGAAGTCATTGTGTCGTCCTGCAAGCCCTTTGAACTGATGATGGGAAAGATTGTGGGAATAGCGGGCGTGGGACTTACCCAGCTGCTGCTGTGGATTGCACTCATCGTTGCCCTCTCCAGTTCCCTTTCCGCATTCATTCCCGCTGATGCGGTAGACCAGTATCAAAACATGCAGCAAAACCCTACATTGTCTGTCGCGCAAGGCAACAATGCCACCGCCATGAAAATCCTGGAAGCAAAAGATGAATTGATCGCAGGAGCCAACTGGATGGCCATCATTGCCTGCTTTCTTTTTTATTTTCTTGGAGGATATCTTTTTTATGCTTCACTCTTTGCGGCCATTGGTAGTGTTATCAATGAAGACCCTCAAGAAGCACAGCAACTCATGCTGCCCATCACTATGCCCATCATTTTTGCATTCATCATACTGGGAGGAGTGTTGGATAATCCCGGAAGCAGCCTTGCAGTGTGGACCAGCATTATCCCGTTCACATCGCCCATCATCATGATGGGAAGGATTCCGTTCGGTATTCCCAATACCGTTCCGTACTGGCAGCTGGGAGTATCGATGCTCAGCCTCATCGGCGGCTTCATCTTCACTACCTGGTTTGCAGCCAAAGTCTACAGAACCGGTATCTTGATGTACGGTAAAAAAGCCACCTGGAAAGAAATGATCCGCTGGGTTTTTGCATAGATTTTGGCGTAATCTTGCCAAATGAAATTGCTGTACAGTTACCTCAAGCCGTACAAGTGGCTGATCGTGCTCACCATGGCTCTGGCCACCGTGAACACGGTCTTTTCGCTGATCGATCCGATCATCTTTGGAAGAATCATCAAGTTGTCGCAAGACATCAACACCCGTCAGGAAAATGGCAACCCGTTCGGATGGAACGAATTTTTCAATGCCACGCTTGTGCTGCTCTTGATGTCGATGGGAACGGCCATGATGAGCCGCATTGCAAAGAACTTTCAGGACTATTTCGCCAATGTCGTGATCCAAAAATTTGGAGCAAAGATTTTTACCGATGGACTGCGCCATGCCATGAAACTTCCTTATCAGGAATTTGAAGACCAGCGCAGCGGCGAAACCCTCAGCGTGCTGACCAAAGTCCGAACCGATACGGAAAAATTCATCAACTACTTTGTGAACGCGCTGTTTGCCATTGTCGTGGGCATCACCTTCGTGTTCATTTACGCTTCGGTCTACATCCACTGGACGGTTCCGGTGGCTTACGTGGCCGGCATCGGAATGCTCTCCTGGGGCACCAATGTGCTGAGCAGAAAAGTAAAAGCGATTCAGAAAAAGATTGTCAGTTCCACCACATCGCTGGCGGGTACCACCACAGAAAGTTTGCGCAACATTGAGCTGGTAAAGAGTTTGGGGCTCACCGAACAGGAAGTAAAACGTCTCAATGCCGACACCTATAAAATATTAGGATTGGAACTGACCAAGGTAAAACGCATCCGCAGCATCAGTTTCTTGCAGGGAACCATGGTGAATACGTTACGGCAAGTGATTTTATTCCTGCTCATGTGGCTGGTATTCAAAGACGATATGCAGCCGCACGAGATGGTCACCATGCAATTCTTTTCATTTTTTATTTTTGGTCCCCTCCAGGAAATAGGAAACATCATCCTTTCCTACCGCGAAGCAGAAGCTTCAATTACCAACTATCACCAGCTGATGCAAAAAGAGCCGGAAAAAGCGCCGGAAAATCCATCGCACCTGGGCGATATCGAAACCCTGCAATTTGTCAGCGTGGGCTTTCAGCACATCACGGCCAAACAAAAAGCAATCGATGGCATATCATTTGAAGTGAACCGCGGTGAAACCGTCGCGTTTGTAGGTCCCTCGGGCTCTGGCAAAACCACGCTGATGAAATTACTGGTGGGACTCTACCGTCCACAAGAAGGAAAAATCCTCTACAACGGCATGGACGAAACGGCCATTGATTTTGAAGACCTGAGAAAACAAATCGGTTTTGTTACCCAAGATACCCAACTGTTTTCCGGAACCATCCGCGAGAACCTGCTGTTCGTGAATCCGGATGCTACACAAGAACAGCTGCAGTCGGCACTCGATAAAGCCTCCTGCCACTCGCTGCTCAATAGAGCCGATCGGGGAATCGATACGGTTATTGGAGAGGGTGGACTCAAGCTTTCAGGCGGAGAAAAGCAACGCATTTCAATTGCACGAGCCCTATTGCGCCATCCACGCGTCTTGCTCTTTGATGAAGCAACCTCAGCACTGGATTCCATCACAGAAGAAGAGATCACAGAAACCATTCGTTCCATTTCAGCCAGAAAAGAACAGATCACCTTGCTGATTGCACACCGGTTATCGACGATCATGCACGCCGATCGTATTCATGTTTTAGAAAGAGGCGAAGTAGTAGAAACCGGAACGCACACCGAGTTGCTGGAAGCCAAGGGACTTTACTACGCCATGTGGCGCCAACAAATCGGTGAGCGCAAGAAAATGATGGGAATTACTGGATAATCAACTTAAAGTCGATTGAAATATCCGTTTCCCCTTTCGTAATCGGATCGTTTGCCGCTTTTATACCTGGCTTGTGTTTGAGGGTCACATTGACCATACCTCTGCTGGGATTCAAGGTGGTGGACCAGAACGAAGTCGTTCCCAATGGAAGTTGTTTGGAATCGGTATTCAACTGACTGATCGAGACCAGCGAACCAGGAGAAGGCGTGAAATAAAATTGATGGTCATCGGCTTCTGCAACAATTTCTTTGGTTACATCATCAGCAGGAGAAACACTCTCATTCAACACAGACACCTCACAGCTGTATGCAATATTTTTCTGTAAAATGATGCTGTCGAATTTTACAGGGGCTGCGCCTCCGTCCCCATCCAGGTCCTTGAACTCATAAATCAGAGGGACTGCACTTCCTGCCGCTATGTTGCTGAATTTCAATCTGACGGTAGTGATCAACTCTACTTCATTGGGATCAATTTTACTTTTTTTACACGAAGAGAATCCTACTGCAAGAACCATGAACAGGGCAAAAACACGATAGATTTTTTTCATACGTTTGAATTTTAATTTATAAGGTGAGTTTTAATTTCAATGAAATATTTCTTCCCCGATCCAATGCGAAATACCGAAATGCGTTCATGTAATCGCGGTAAGCAACATTGAACAGGTTGGTTACACCGGCCACGACATCGATCGAATTGTTCTTCTTGATCAAGCCGGTAGAGGCCTCCAGGTTGACCAATGTATATGCAGGTGGCGGAGGCAGGTAATCCGATTGCATCGACTCCATTGCATTTGCATCAACAACTTTTATGTTTCCGGTCGGGGGTACGCGCGTCTGCCGGGTAACGTGCTGCAGGTACAGTTTGATCGTCGGCTGCTTCAGCAATTTTCCATCGGTGAACACATAGGAAACTTCTGCTTCATAGCGGTCGGATGGCATTTGAATCAACCAGGTCTTGGCTGTTTGATCATATGCCCTGAGCAAGGAGCCCTTCAACTGAACCGTCCAATGCGCAGAAACATCATATCCCACGCTCAGATCTGTTCCGCTGAGGGATGCGCGGGTTTGAGCATAATCAAACACCGGGAATGCACCGCGAATGGTGAGCAAGGGAGGATATCCCGGTTTCAAATACATAAACCCATCGATTTCTTTTTGATAAACACCCCATTCTATTTCCCATTTGGGAGAACTGTATACCAGTGATCCCATCCCTCCGATGGCGCGTTCAGGTCGCATTCCGGGATCACCCCGTTCAATGCGGGCAGCACCGTGATGCAGGCCATTGCTGAACAGTTCATTGATCTGTGGAGATCGCCAGGCAGTGGATGCAATGACCGATGCGCGCAAATGATCGTTGAAACGGTACGCTGTCAACGCCGTTCCTGACATTCCGGAAAACATGCGTGAACCATAGGGTTCGCCGGGCACCAGTACATTTCCCATCAAGCGATCAAATGGAGATTTATCGTTATCGGTGATGGAGTAGCGGTGACGGTTATCGTACCGGAGTCCCAACTCAAATTGCCATTTGTTGAGTTGGTATTTACTGGCCGCCCAGATACCAAGATCCAGTGAACGGTAGTTGGGGACAAAATACCGGTAGTTGATCGAGTTCATCTGGTGCATGGCATTGATGCCGACCGATCCCTTTAGGCGTTCATGACCATAATGCTCCCAAACCAAATCGGCCATATTGGTAAACAGATCCAGCTCGAGCTGGGGGAGAGCGGACTCACTTCGGGTGATGTCAAATTCCTTTCGGTTATTGTACTGCGAGGAGAGCGTCAGGCTGATGCGGTGATCATTGTGGTATTCCCGGTACGCTTTGAGTTTTACCAGTTGGTGCTGGACATCTTGATACGGGCGATCGATTGCATACGCAAACGATGCGTTCTTGATATAATCCGGTGGTTCTTTGAGTCGAATGATGTATTCAAGATCCGTCAGGTTGCCCACGTGCGATCCACTGAAAATGCCTATGCGGGTATTGAAGATGCTGTAAAAAAATTCGAGTCCCCGATCCTGTTTCCTCCATCCTGCAGCAGCCGATGCATTGAACTCTTCCACTCCGGAATTTTTCAACCAATATTCAGGGGTGCGGGCATTGCCTCCTCGCTTAGCCGTGGCCTGTACACGCCAGGCCGTCAATCCTTTTTTCTCAAATGCTCCTTCCAGTTGTGCAGAAACGACGCCTTGACGGTTATTGGAGAATGCAGCAAGGTTGAGTTCTCCGTTGAGCTCGTGGGAGTACCGCAACAAGCGCGGTTCAACCAAGACCACCCCTCCGATGGCATCGCCTCCGTAACGAATGGACGAAGCGCCTTTGATTACCGTGAGTCGGTTGGCCACATACGGATCAATTTCCGGTGCATGTTCGCTGCCCCATTGCTGACTTTCCTGACGAATGCCGTTGTTGAGGATGAGCACGCGACTGCTATGGAGTCCCTGAATAACCGGTTTATATATATTATTACCGGTCTGCAGCACGGTAACCCCGTTGATGCGTTGCAGGGATTCCCCCAGTGATTGACCACGAGTCGCCAAAAGCGCTTGCCCTTTCAATTCACCGCTCATTCCTTCGGATCGGACAGAAGAGGCACCGACCACCACGACTTCCTTTAAAATATTTTCCTCGTGGCTGAGTTCAAAACTTTTTGTGAGGTCTTCACGAATGTGAAAATGATATTCAGAAGTTTGGCAATCGGCATGGGTAACGCGGAGGGTGTAATCGCCGGGACAAATACCCAATAAACTGTACTTGCCTGCTGAGTCGGTGGTTACAGTGCGTTTCAACTCCACCAAGGTAACCGTAGCCTGCTGAAGCAACTGCCGTGTATCGGCATCCTTGACCAGGCCACTGATGCGCAAGACGCATTGCGACTGGGATTCCAGCTGCACTAATACCAGTATACCAATGAAAAGCAATGGTCGCATGCGTGGACCAAAGCTACTGAAAAATTAAAAATTTGCAACAGTATTGCAAATTTTTACAATCGCTCGATGATTCCCGCAATTCCTTGTCCCCCTCCCACACAGGCAGAGACCATCCCGTACCGCTTATTCAGCCGATTCAGGTCGCCGAGCAACTGCACGGTGAGTTTCGCTCCGGTACATCCCAGGGGGTGGCCCAGTGCAATGGCGCCGCCGTTGATATTGATGATGGAAGGATCCAGGTTGAGTTCGTGGATAACGGCGAGGGCCTGTGCAGCAAAAGCCTCGTTGAGCTCGATCAGGTCAATATCCGACAGGGAGAGTCCCGATTGCTTCAAAGCTTTTGGAATGGCTTCAACGGGACCGATGCCCATGATTTTGGGGGAGACTCCTGCTACTGAACAATGAACCAACCGACCAATGGGTTTTAGTCCCAGTTGGTTGACCATGCGCTCGCTCATCACCACGACAAATGCGGCTCCATCCGAGGTTTGTGAAGCATTTCCTGCAGTTACCGTGCCGTTGACAGCAAACGCTGGTTTCAGTTTTGCCAATCCATCTAGTGAAGTATCGGCCCGCACGCCTTCATCGGTATCCACCACGAAACTGCGTTGCGTGCGCTTCCCTTTTTCGTCCAGGTAGACCTCATTGACCGTGATGGGCACGATACCTTCTTTGAAGTGCCCGTGTTGAATTGCGTTCAACGCTTTTTGGTGAGAGGACAATGAAAATTCATCTTGAGCGTGTCGACTCACCTTGAATTGCTTGGCAACCGCTTCAGCGGTGAGTCCCATGTTGATATAATAATCCGGATCATCGGAAGCGATCTCAAATGAAGGAACTGTTTTCCATCCCGCAGCCGGAACAAAGGTCATGCTTTCGGTCCCACCGGCGATGATGCACTCAGCCATGCCGGCCCTGATCTTTGCTGTTGCAATCGCAATGGTTTCAAGTCCGGATGCACAATACCGGTTCACGGTGATCCCCGGAGCATGCTCCCCCAATGCACGGGCAGCGATGATGCGGCCTACCTGCAAACCTTGTTCGGCCTCGGGAACCGCGTTGCCTACGATCACATCATCAACCTGTTTGGCATCCAGTTGCGGAACGGTTTTCATCAGTTCCTGGATCACCTGTATGGCCAGATCATCGGGACGGGTGAACCGAAATCCCCCCCGTTTTGCTTTGGTAACGGCCGTACGGAGTCCCGCTACGATATACGCTTCTTGCATAAGTCAATTTTTCTCCTATCGAATGTATGGATTTTTCACCACCTTAGCATTTCAAAGAACCCCATGGAAAAAGTATTCAAACCGATTTCCGGTTACACGGCAGCCATAACGGCTTTTTTAAGTTTTGTTGCATCCATTTTTCTCTTTGCAAACAGCGGAGCATCCGATAGTCAGGGCACATTCATTCTGCTGGGCGTACTGCTGACCCTCACCTGGATGATTTTGTTGAAAGGACTGACGGTGATTGATCCCAATTATGGCATCATCCTCACGTTCTTTGGAAAATACATCGGAACAATAAAAGAAAACGGTTTGCAATTTGCCAATCCGCTCTATTCCAAAATGAAAATTTCACTGCGGGCCCAAAGTTTGGAAAGCAATAAATTAAAAGTCAACGACAAGCTGGGCAATCCGATTGAAATTGCTGCTGTCATTGTTTGGCAGATCAGCGATACGTACCGTGCTGCATTTGATGTGACCAATTTCAATGAGTATGTAAAAAATCAAAGCGAAGCCGCTGTTCGTCACCTGGCCACCAGTTATGCATACGACAACATTGAAGATGAACAGGCGCAAATTACACTCCGTGATGGAGGAGATAAAGTAATTGAAATGCTGGAACAGGAATTGAATGAGCGCTTGAGCAAAGCAGGCATCAGCATCATCGAAGCCCGCATCAGTCACCTGGCCTATGCCCCAGAAATTGCAGGCGCAATGCTGCAGCGACAACAAGCAACTGCGATTGTGGCTGCACGCACAAAAATTGTGGAAGGGGCAGTAAGCATGGTCGAGATGGCCTTGGCACAGCTTTCAGAAAAGAAGATTGTGGACCTCGACGACGAGAAAAAAGCATTAATGGTGAGCAACCTCATGGTTGTACTCTGCGGAGAGAAAGCAGCCTCGCCAGTACTCAATACCGGTTCGCTCTGATCCACCAAAACGAAGTTCGTTAACTTTGCGCCCATGTACGGGCTGATCAAACAGGTTCTTTTTCTTTTGGATGCCGAAAAGGCCCATTACCTGTCCATGAACCTGCTCCGTTTTGCCTGTTCCATTCCTCCCCTGCGGTGGGCCATTTCCCGTGCATTTACACCAACCCATCCTTCGCTCAAAAAGAATGTGCTCGGATTGGAGTTTCGCAATCCAGTAGGACTCGGAGCGGGTTTCGATAAAAACGCTCGCTACCTGCGAGAACTGAATGCGCTGGGATTTGGATCGGTGGAAATCGGGACGGTAACGCCCCTCCCCCAAATTGGAAACGATAAACCCCGACTGTTTCGCTTACCGGCAGATCACGCACTGATCAACCGCATGGGATTCAACAACGATGGACTGGAAACCATCGCCAAACGATTACACGCATGGAAGTCCGCCTCCTCCGGCGATCATTCACGAATGATCATCGGCGGCAACATCGGAAAAAATAAATCCACTCCAAATGAAACAGCCTGGAAAGATTATGAAACCTGTTTCAACGGACTGTTTGATGTGGTCGATTATTTTGTGGTGAACGTGAGCTCTCCCAATACACCGGGATTGCGTGCACTGCAAGACAAAGAGGCCCTCAAAGAAATTTTAAACATCCTCATCGCGAACAATCAAGCGCGACCAACCCGGAAACCCTTGCTGCTCAAAATTGCTCCGGATCTCACCGATGGACAACTGCAGGACATTGCCGACCTCTCCCGTGAACTCCAACTCGATGGCATTGTGTCCAGCAATACCACCATCTCCCGTGACTCACTCAGTGAACATAGTAAACCACTGGCCGATCAGATGGGAGCTGGTGGACTGAGTGGCAGGCCGCTTAAATTGGCGTCAGACGCAGTACTCTCCCGTTTGCATGCACTCACGAATGGCAGCATTCCCATCATCGCCAGCGGTGGCGTGTTCACCGGAAACGATGCCATCGATAAATTGAATCACGGAGCCCACCTGGTGCAGGTATGGACGGGATTCATTTACGAGGGACCGGGCATCGTAGCATCCATTTGTAAAAAACTCATTCACCATGTACGCTGAACTATTGACCGTTGACGCATTGATCAGCCTGATCACCCTTGCACTTTTGGAAATTGTTCTGGGCATTGACAATGTCATTTTCGTTTCCATTCTGATGGGACGCTTAAAAGAAGAACAAAAATTACTCTCCAGAAGAATCTGGATGTTTCTGGGTATAACAATAAGAATTGGATTACTCCTGGCCTTGGGTTGGCTCGTGGCCAACGGAAATAAAGAACTATTTGGTCTGGACATCAAGGACCAGCACTACGGGTTTACACTGCGCAACATGATTTTATTTTTCGGTGGACTCTTTTTGCTGTATAAAACCGTAAAAGAAATTCACGGCAAACTGGAAGGAGCTGAAGAAGGTTCTGGAACTGGACAGCAGTCAGGTGCTTCGTTTGCAGCGATCATGTCGCAAATCATCTTGATCGACATGATCTTTTCATTCGACAGCATCATCACGGCAGTCGGCATGGCCCGTCACGTTGAAATCATGATCATCGCTGTCATCATTGCCATGGTGATCATGTTCTTTTTTGCACAGGATATCTCTTCCTACATCCACAAGCATCCAACCCTGAAAATGCTGGCACTGGCCTTTTTACTCATGGTAGGATTTAGTTTGTTCTTTGAGGGATTGCAACCGATCCATGGCAGCCACATCGATAAAGGCTATATCTATTTTGCCATGGCATTTTCATTTGGTGTAGAAATGCTGAACATGCGCCTTCGAAAAAAATCAAAACCGGTCAGCCTTCGCCAACCGCTGATCAAGGATTGATCAATGAAAGAGTTGAGCAGCACCAACGACTGCAGCGGTCTCCGTTCGAAGTCGACTCACCCCCAATGAAACCGGAACGGCTCCAGCAACTTCTGCAGTACTGAGTTCTTGAGCGGTGAAATCCCCTTCGGGACCAATCAATAGCAAGACATCTCCGTCAACAGGATCCAAGCGTTTTTTATCTCCTTCCATGCAATGGGCAATGTACCGATGTGAAGGAGGTATAGTCGCAAACAGTTCATCTACACTCATGGGAGCATGCACCTGCGGAAACCATACGTTCCGGGATTGCAAGGCTGCACTCTGGACGATCTGTTGTGCTCGTTCCATGCGAAAATGCTGCCGCGTGGTCCGCTGACAGAGCAACGGTACAATTTCTGTTACCCCTATTTCCGTGACTTTTTCCACCATCCACTCAAACCGCGATGCATTCTTCAACAAAGAGCAGGCCAGGACGGTGCGTCTTGCAGGCGCGGGAAATTGAATGCACTCGGTGATTGAAACCGTGAGATTCTTTTTATCACTGGATGCAATGACCGCATTGCATTGCCGGCCTTTCCCGTTGGTGAGGGAGATGACCTCTCCCACCGACATGCGCAATACCGTCATCACATGTTTGCGGGTTTCTGCATCAAGAGAAACAGTACCAGCGTGATCCGGAAGATCGTGGCAATAAAAAAGTGGAACCGAATTCATAGTGCATCAACATCAAAAAGGCGTGTCTTCCATGTCCCCTCCGGGATCTTCATTCATCTTGCTTCCTTTTTGAATGAATAGTTTTGCGCCTTCATTCTCACCAACGGGCCGCCAGCTTCCTCCCTGCGGATACCCACCGGAGAAAGAACCAATTTGTTCCTGTTCTTCAAATTTCTGAATATACAGCTTGGCCTTGAGCTTGATGGTTTCGAGGGAACCGTTGCGGTGCTTGGCAATTTTTACAAATACATCCCCCTTGGTATCTTCACCCATTTCATTGGTGGTGATATCGTAATAGTCGGGGCGATACAGGAACATCACCACGTCAGCATCCTGTTCTATGGCTCCCGATTCACGCAGATCCGACAATTGAGGGATCTTGTTATTTTCTTTGCGCTTTTCTACTTCACGGCTCAACTGACTGAGTGCAACAATGGGTACCTGCAATTCTTTTGCCAGTTGCTTCAGGTTTCGGGAAATGGTGCTGATTTCCTGTTCACGGTTGCTGTTGCGGTGCTCAGAAGATCCACTCATCAACTGCAGGTAATCGATGATGATCAATCCTACATTGTTAATGCTTTTTAAGCGCCTGCACTTCGCACGCAATTCAAAAATGTTGAGCGCAGCAGAATCGTCGATGAAAAGGTTGGCATTGGTCAGCGGTTCAATACCCTTTTTATATAGCTGCTTCATTTCGTGATCTTCTAATCGTCCCCGCGATATTTTCTCCAACGGCAATTCACTTTCTGATGAGAGGATACGCTGCACCAGCTGACTGGTACTCATCTCCAGGCTGAAGAAGGCTACCGGGACTGGCTTTGTGGGATGCATGGCCGCATTGCGAGCAAGGTTCAGTGCAAAAGCCGTTTTACCCACGGATGGTCGCGCGGCAAGAATAATAAGATCAGAGCTTTGCCACCCGTACGTGGTCTTATCCAACGTTGGGAAGCCGGTTGGCACACCCGTGATGTCTTCATTGCGCATCCGCATTTCATCGATGCGGTTCACGGTATCCCTTACACTTTTTCCCAGCGTATCAAATTCTTTTTTGAGTTGATCGTTGGCGATGGAAAACAATTTTTGTTCTGCATCATCAAGCAAATCAAATACATCGGTCGCATCATCGTAAGCATCGGTGATGATTTCACTGCTGATGCGAATCAGTTCCCGCTGAATGAATTTTTCCTGAACAATGCGTGCGTGCGCTTCTATGTTGGCCGCCGACACAACCGCGTTGGTCAGTTTTGAAATGTAGTAGGGTCCGCCAACGGTATCCAGCATTTCCATCGACTTCAATTCTTCTACTACGGTTAACAGATCAATGGGCTTGTTGTCTAAATTGAGTTGGACAATGGCACGAAAGATACTTTGATGGGCTTCAACATAAAAGCATTCGGGTTTGAGGATATTGCCTACCACGTCAAATGCACCCCGTTCGAGCATGACCGCTCCCAATACTGCTTCTTCCAACTCCCGCGATTGGGGTGGAATTTTTCCATACGCCAGGGGATTGAAATCTGCCGAGGCTTTTCTTCTCGTCCTTCTGTCACGGTTCAGGTTCGAATCCATATGGCGAATATACCAAGGAAGCGCCAAGCAGATTCGTATTAAAAAACATTAATGAGAACATGGAATTAACAAGGCTGTACACCGAAACAAGCGGGTTATCAACAGCATACATGGGCTTGTCCACACCTTATTCTATCCCCAGACCCTCCCCGCTCATGTTTCGATTATAGTATATTTGCGCCATGACGATTTCCTACAAATGGCTCATGGATTATTTTGATGAGCCGATCCCTCATGAAAAGTTGTCGCATATCCTCAATTCCATCGGATTGGAAGTGGAAAGTTATGAGCATTTTCAAGAGGTCAGGGGTGGTTTGGTGGGGCTGATCACGGGTGAAGTGCTGCAGGTAGAAAAACATCCCAATGCCGACCGTCTTTCTGTGACCCGCGTAAACATTGGCAGTTCCGATCCGTTGCAAATTGTCTGTGGAGCCCCCAATGTGGCTGTAGGACAAAAAGTGATTGTCGCGCCGGTAGGAACAACCATTTTCCCAACCGCAGGTGACTCCCTAACCATGAAAAATGCAAAAATCCGGGGAGTGGAAAGTCAGGGCATGATCTGCGCGGAGGATGAAATTGGATTGGGGACCGATCACAACGGAATCAAGGTGTTGGATCCATCCACTCCAGTAGGAATGGCTGTGGCAGATTTGTTTCACCCCTATGAAGACCATGTGATTTCAATTGGGCTGACTCCCAATCGAAGCGATGCCATGAGTCACCTGGGTGTAGCACGCGATGTATGCAACTGGCTCAATCACCACGAAGGAAAATCGATTGCCCCTAAAACACCCGCTGCAGCACCATGGGTCCACTCGGGAACAACATCTCCTATTTCGGTTGAAATTTTAAATACAGAGGATTGCAAGCGATACTGCGGCGTGTACATCGCAGGGGTGACTGTTCAGGATGCGCCGATTTGGCTCCGCCAACGCCTGACTGCCATCGGCCAACGTCCCATCAACAACATGGTCGACATCACCAATTACATCCTTCACGATACAGGTCAGCCGCTGCATGCATTCGATGCAGATGCCATCACCGGCCAGCAGCTCAGGATTGGTAACCTGCCGGAAGGAACGCCGTTTGTGGGACTTGATGGCAAAGAACGAAAACTAAAGAGCAGTGATGTGATGATTTGCGACGGCAACGATCAACCGTTGTGCATGGGAGGGGTATTCGGAGGCAACAACAGCGGAGTCACCAGCAGCACGAAAAATATTTTTCTCGAAAGCGCATGGTTCCATCCTGTAAGCATTCGCAAAACATCGTTTCATCATTTTTTACGAACCGATGCAGCGATGAGGTTTGAGAAGGGAGTGGACAGTGGGCAAACACTGAATGTATTGAAACGGGCGGCAACGATGATGGCCGAACTGGGAAATGGAAGCATCGGCAGTGAGGCAATCGATGTGCATCCTTCTCCCGGCGAGCGTCCGAGGGTGACCTTGCATTACGATTACCTGAAAAGGGTGAGCGGAAAAGATTACGCGCGCAGTGCCGTGGAAGGCATTTTGAAAGGGATGCAATTCGTAATTCTCCAAAACGATGATCGTGCAATTGAAGTTGAAGTACCCACCTACAAAACCGATATTCAGATTGCGGCTGACTTGGTGGAAGAGATCATGCGCATTGACGGTTTTGACAATGTCAGTATTCCATCAACCATCACCATCACTCCGAGTGTAGCTGCCGCTAACGATCCTTTTGCCTTGAAAGAAAAGCTATCACAGGTACTCACCGGCATGGGATTCCATGAGATGGTGAACAATTCAATCACGCATTCGGCTTATTATTCAGAAGAAGAGTTGGGAAGGGCTGTGAAAATGCTGAATAATTTGAGTTCAGAATTGGATGTGATGCGATTGGACATGTTGGATACCGGCTTGCAGTCGGTTGCCCGCAACCTCAATCACCGCAACGTGCATTTGCAATTATTTGAATTCGGCAAAACCTACAGCAAGGCAGAGCAACAGTACAGTGAGCAAGATCATTTGGCCATGTTTTCCTGCGGGCAGTCGCGGTCCAAATCCTGGAACAGTCCCGAAGCCGCTGCCGATTTATTTTACCTGAAGGGAGTGGTTGCCGCGTTGCAGCAGCAATCATCGATTGGACAGATGGAGTACCGGGAAGAATCAATGCCGCGCTTCGCCTATTGCCTCAATGGCTATGCAGGTGAACAGTGTCTGGTGTCCATTGGTCGCCCCGCTCAACCCATATTGGAACGTTGCGGCATCAAGAGCGATGTGTGGTATGCCGATATCCACTGGGATGCTTGGTGGAAAGTTGCCTGTGCATCCTCCATCCGGTACAAGGAGGTTTCGAAATTCCCCTCCGTGGAACGCGACCTCTCATTTGTTATCGGGAAAGATGTAACTTTCAGTCAGATCGAGCACGTGGTGAATTCCCTTTCGTTGCATCACCTCAAAGGATACCAACTCTTTGATGTGTTTCAGAGTGAAAAATTGGGAAAGGATCGGCAATCATTGGCCATGAGTTTCACGTTTCAGGATGAAACCCGAACGCTGAAGGACGAAGAAGTGGAAGCCGCTATGAACCAGATCATCGGTCAACTTGAAAAGAATACATCGGCAGAGATCAGAAAGCAATGAGTGCAACACAGGCCCATATCGAGCGCATTGAAGAAAAACTCAAATCCGTATTGAGCAGACACCAGAGTTTGAAAAAAGAAAACGACAAACTCAAAAAGCAATTGGAAAAAACGGAAGAGGAAAAGGCTTCACTGGTGGATCAGCTCAAGCAATCTGCGTTACAGATCAGTATGCTGAAATCTTCAGAAGGGAGTGCTGCAAAATCTACCCGCGCAACTTTGGAAAAAAGAATCAATGCGTATGTGAAGGAAATCGACCGATGCATTGCTTTGCTCGGTGATCAGGCTTAGATGCGTTTAACCGTTTTCATTTCAACGGTGTCCTTCCCTTGAGAACATTCGACCGTGTAAATTCCGTATGGCAGTTCTCCCAATCCTTCCCAATCAATGGAGGCTGCTCCCGAGTGAATGGGGTTCTCCGTTTTGCACCAAATTTGCCCGTCTTCGCTTTTCAATGTAACTTGGAGGGGCGCTTGAACGGCACCTTCAACCTCGATGATGAGTCGGTCGATGAAGCTGAATGATCTGGTTTTTGCAAACATGATTTTTGGTTTTGGATCAAGAAGCCGATTCAAAATAGTGAATTAATTGTGAATAAACGCAATAAATATTGAAAAATGTCGACAATCATCCCCATAAATCTGATTTTAGGTGATCGTACGTACCGAATCAAGATTAAAAATACCGATGAAGCCCGGGTGCGCGACCTTGCCAAAGCACTGAACGATCAGCTGATGCAATTCAAGAAACAGTACGCCGGTAAGGACATGCAAGATTACCTGGCCATGGTGTTGCTGTCCCATGTGCTGGAAAACAAGGAGGACCAGGCATCCCCTGCAGCAATTGCCCCGGTGGAGTTCGATATTGTCCCCCACCTGGAGCGGATGGAGTCGCTCTTGAATAAGGTCCTCGACTGATCTTCCATTCATCCAAAAAAGGCAGTCCGACTGCCGTATTTTCATTAATTTCGCTCACTATTGCCCGCGTAAGGATTTTTTAATGCAGGGATTGAACATGAATAAATCGATTAACAATGGATTCTCAACTCATCATACCCATCATCACAGGGATCGTGGCCGCATTGGTTGGCCTCGGACTGGGTAGGCTCATTTTCTCCAAGAACACGGCCTCCAAGCTGGAGGAAGCACAAAAACAGGCAAATCAACTCATAGCAGAAGCCACAAGCAAGTCCGAAACCATCAAGAAAGAACGGATGCTGGAGGCGAAGGAAAAATTCGTGCAGCTGAAAGCGGATCACGACAAAGAAGTGTTCGAGCGGAACAGAAAGCTCAACGATTCAGAAAACCGCATCAAGCAGAAAGAGCAAACCATTAATCAGAAAATGGAATCGCTCGAAAAGCAGGGAAAGGAAAATGATTCGATCAAAGAGCACCTGAACCGTCAGATCGAGATCGTGAACCAGAAGCGCAGCGAGCTGGAAAAGCACCAGGAAGAACACATTCGCAAGCTGGAAAAAATTGCGGGACTGAGTGCCGAAGATGCAAAAGCCCAATTGGTGGAAAGCCTGAAACAGGAGGCACAGACCCGGGCACTTTCTCTTCAGCAAGAAATCATTGAAGATGCCCGTCAGAAGGCCAATAAAGAAGCGCGAAAGATCATCATTCAGAGCATACAGCGCACCGCAGCAGAGCAGACGATTGAAAACACGGTGACCGTATTTCAGTTGGAAAGCGATGAGATCAAGGGACAAATCATTGGTCGCGAAGGACGCAACATCCGCGCCATTGAAGCTGCAACCGGTGTGGACCTTATTGTAGATGACACTCCGGAAGCCATCGTCCTTTCCTCATTCGACCCCCTGAGAAGGGAGATTGCACGACTGGCCCTGCAGCGTCTGGTCAGTGACGGCCGCATCCACCCGGCCCGCATCGAAGAAGTGGTTGAAAAAACCCGCAAGCAACTGGAAGAACAGGTGATGGAAATCGGCGAACGCACCATCATTGAACTCGGTATACACGGTCTGCACAAAGAATTGGTTCGGGTAGTGGGCAAGATGCGTTTCCGCTCTTCTTACGGACAGAACCTGCTCATGCACAGCCGGGAAGTCGCCAACCTCTGCGGCATCATGGCCGCTGAACTGGGACTCAATCCAAAATTGGCCAAACGCGCAGGATTGCTGCACGATATTGGCAAAGTGCCCGACGAAGAAACCGAACTCAGCCACGCATTATTGGGTGGAAAGCTTGCCGAAAAATACGGCGAAAACCCTGCAGTGGTCAATGCGATTGCCGCACACCACGATGAGACTGAAATGCAGTACGTCATCTCCCCCATCATCCAGGCCTGCGACGCCATCAGCGGTGCCCGCCCCGGAGCCAGAAGGGAGATCATGCAACAATACATCCAGCGGATCAAAGACCTTGAAAACCTCGCCTTATCCTATACCGGAGTGGAAAAAGCCTACGCCATTCAGGCCGGTAGGGAACTTCGGGTGATTGTAGAGGCAGACAAAGTAACGGATGGGGACAGCGAAAAGCTCAGTTTTGAGATGGCGCAAAAGATCCAGACCGAAATGACCTATCCCGGACAAATCAAGGTGACCGTCATCCGTGAAAAACGCACGGTTAACGTGGCCCGCTAAAAATTTTGGACCTAAGCCAATTTTGACTAACTTTGCAACCCTTAATTTCAGGTTATGAATCAAGCTATTGCGTTTGTTCACGAACAGTTGACCCCCTCCAAGGAATACCCAAAGTTCAAGGCCGGGGACAACATCACCGTCAATTATAAGATCATTGAAGGAAATAAAGAGCGTATCCAGAGCTTCAAGGGCGATGTGATCAAGCGTCAGGGTCAGGGCAGTACAGCGACCTTCACCGTCCGGAAGATTTCCGATGGTGTTGGCGTAGAAAGGACCTTCCCTGTAGCATCCCCCAACATCGACTCCATCGTATTGAACAAGTCCGGTAAGGTTCGTCGCGCTAAACTCTACTTCCTGCGCAGCAGAAGCGGAAAGAGCGCAAGGATCAAGGAAAAACGCATGTAATTCCTGTTCTAACACCCTATTTCATCCCGCACGGTTTCCCGATGCGGGATTTTTATTTGGGTGCCCATCCCAAAAAATTGTAGATTTGTACTTGATCAAAAAGGTAGTATATGTTGACCAATAGCGTATTCTTGTTAGCGATGCCAGGGGGTTCTGAATGGATCTTCATCATCATCGCCGTGTTGATTCTTTTTGGAGGTCGCAAGATACCCGAATTCATGCGCGGTCTGGGCAAGGGCATTCGTGAGTTCAACGATGCCAAGTCCAATGTGAAGAAGGAGATCGAAGAAGGCATGCACGAAAAAGACAAACAGCAGTCCACAAACTGATCCTGCTCCCCATTCGCTTTTGTTTTCTCATCGTTCCATATCGGAGTTCCGACAATCATTGGCGTGCGGTGAATTCACCTGCACCCAAGTCGTAGAACATTACCTCAGCCGCATCCGGCAGCACTCCCATCTGAATGCCTTTGTTGAAGTATTTGCGGAAGAAGCTCTTCAACGGGCCGCAGCACTGGACCGAAAATTAAATGATCCTGGATCATGGGGGCGACTCTTTGGAGTTGTGGTGGGCATCAAAGATGTCATCTGCTACAAAGACCATCCCGTAAGTGCTTCGTCGGCCATGCTAAAAGGATTTACGTCCCAGTACAGTGCCACTGCCGTTGAGCGATTGCTCGAGGAAGACGCCATCATCATCGGTTCACTGAACTGCGATGAATTTGCAATGGGATCATCCAATGAACATTCGGTCCATGGAAAAGTGCTCAATGCACTGGATGAAACACGGGTTCCCGGAGGTTCTTCCGGAGGCTCAGCGGTAGCAGTTCAAGCGGGACTGTGCAGGGTGAGTCTTGGATCGGATACGGGGGGGTCTGTGCGACAACCCGCTGATTTTTGTGGCATCATAGGACTCAAACCCTCATACGGTAGAATTTCACGGCACGGACTGATTGCCTACGCCTCTTCCTTTGATCAGATCGGAATATTCTCCACCACCATTGAAGATGCCGCGACTGTTTTATCCGTCATTGCTGGTCCGGATGCTTACGACAGCACCTGCACGCAGGAAGCGGTCCCTGATTACCTCGGTGCACTCCAGCAACAAGCATCTTACCGCATCGCCTATTTCCCGGAAAGCCTGGAACACCCATCGCTGGATCCTGAAATCAAATCAGCGATTCAGCAACGCATGGCTGTACTTTCCAAAGCCGGCCATACCCTTTCCCCTGTCCGATTCGATTACCTGGATTACATCGTGCCCGCTTATTATGTAATGACCACGGCAGAAGCCTCTTCAAATTTATCCCGGTACGATGGAGTTCGCTTCGGTCATCGGTCGGCCAATGCCAACGAGTTGGAATCACTGTATACCCGATCCCGTTCGGAAGGTTTTGGAAAGGAAGTAAAACGAAGGATCATGCTGGGAAGTTTTGTGCTCAGTGCAGGTTATTACGATGCCTACTTCTCCAAAGCACAACAAATCAGAAAGTTGATAGTGCAAACAACACAGGAAATATTTGCCTCGCATGATCTGATCATCATGCCGACCGTTCCTGCTCCTGCATTTCGGTTTGGGGAAAAATCCAAGAATGCAGTGGACATGTACCTGGGGGATCTTTATACAGTGTTTGCAAATCTTGCAGGGATTGCAGCGGTTTCGCTGCCCTTGTTCCGCCATTCAAACGGGATGCCCTTTGGCATGCAAGTAATGTCCGATCGAAAGAACGAAACCAAACTACTGGACTTTGCTGCAGGTGAAGTGAAAGGATAGTTCTCCAATTGGAGTTAAAAATCATCGTCCTCGTCGAATCCGCCTCCGGATTCATCGAAGTATCCCATTTCCTTGAAATCATCATCGACTGAAAGGTCTTCGTCCTCGGATGATTTTTTTCCTCCGGTTTTTTTTGCACGGGACTTAGGCAAGTCGAATTCCTCGAAATCAGGATCCCAATTGTCCTCCTCTTCGGATTTCTCCCAATCATCATCTACCTCTGCTTCATCCACATCTTCATCATCCTCTTCTACATTTTTTTTAGAAGCAGATGCTTTCGCTGATTTGGATGGTTTTTCCTCCTCTACAGACTTGGTGCTGTTCTTTTTTTCTTTTGCTGATTTCGCCATATCGAAAAAGAAATTACATCGTAAAATTTCAGAGAGTTTTTTACTTCTCCAAATATTTAAAAAAATATTTTTCGATTCGAGTTATGCTTTGATGATTTGATCCCTTCCTGGCCCGTTGGAAATATAACTGACCGGGACCTTCAGGTAATCATTTATAAAGTGCATATAGGTGTTCATGGCAGCAGGAAGTTTGTCCGAAGACGCTATCGATGTGATATCAGTCATCCATCCGGAAAACTGCTGGTACACGGGTTCAATGGTTAATTTCCCCATTTGATAGGGTATGCTACGTTCCTCTTTACCATCTATGCGGTAATGTGTGCAGACCTGTAACTCTTCAAATGCATCCAGCACATCGGCTTTGGTCATTACAATCTGTGTGACACCATTGATCATGCAGGCAAAATCCAGGGCCACCAGATCGATCCAGCCGCAGCGGCGGGGCCTGCCGGTTGTGGCGCCAAACTCGTTACCGATTTTTCTCAACCGTTCGCCTACTTCATCGTGCAGTTCAGTCGGGAACGGCCCACTCCCTACCCGTGTGCAATAGGCTTTGGAGACACCGATCACCTCTTTAATGCGATTGGGAGCAATGCCCAACCCTGTACAGACGCCTGCCGAAATCGTGTTGGAGGAGGTCACAAAGGGGAAGGTGCCAAAATCCACATCCAGCATGCTGCCCTGTGCTCCTTCTGCCAGCACTTTTTTACCGGCCCTTATTTTTTCGTTGATGAAATACTCACCGTTCACAATGTTGAGGGACCGCATGAAATCTATGGCTTCAAAAAACTCCTCTTCCCATGCAGAAATATCTTCAGTAAACCCAAAACTATCCAGCATGCGCTGGTGCTTCATGCGGAGCTTGATGTATTGGGTGGTAAAATTCTTATCCAGTAAGTCGCCCACGCGAAGACCGTTTCTGCCGGTCTTGTCCATGTAAGCAGGACCAATTCCTTTCAGCGTTGAGCCGATTTTATCATTGCCTTTGGATAACTCGGACGCTTTATCGAGTGCCCGGTGCGTAGGCAGAATCAGGTGGGTGCGTTCAGAAATAAATAAGTTCTTTCGGCCGTCTACCCCGAATGCGGCGACCTTATCGTGTTCTTTCTTCAACGTAACCGCATCCAACACAACACCATTTCCAATCAGGTTAATGGTGCTGGCGTGGAAGATCCCGGATGGAATTTGGTGAAGGACAATTTTTTCTCCATTCACATACAACGTATGTCCAGCGTTGGGCCCTCCCTGAAACCGGGCGATGATGTCGTAGTGTGGTGCGAAATAGTCAACAATCTTTCCCTTTCCTTCGTCTCCCCATTGGAGCCCCAATAAAACATCAACCATGTGAACGTGTAATGGTAAGGGGCAAATTTAGTCGAATGGAGTACACGATTGAAAAATAAATATCCCCCTATTCACAATTAAGATTCGAGGTCGTACCGCTGAACTTTTTGAATACCCGGCAACTCTTTCAAACGGGCAGAAAGCACATCCAATTCATCTTTGTCGTGCACGTACAATTTGATGTTCCCCTCAAAAATGCCTTCGCGCGCCTCCACGGTAATGGCGTTGATGTTGATGCGAAGATCTCCGGATATCAGGTTGGTGATCTTGTGGATCACGCCCACGTCATCCAGACCGGTGATTTTGATGCCGGTGAGGAATGAAATCTCTTTATTCTTTGCCCACTTGGTTTTCACCACGCGGTGACCAAAGCTGGAAAGGAGTCGCGTGGCATTGGGACAATTCGTTCTATGAATGATCAGCCCTTTCCCGGAAGACACAAATCCAAATACATCGTCGCCGGGAATTGGTTTACAGCAATTGGCCAGTGCATATTTGATCTTATCGCTGCTTTCTCCAAATATGATGAGTTCGGTTTCTTTCTTGTTGTCTGCTCTTGTCCCGGTGTAGGCCGGTTTTTCGATTTCGGGCTTAGCCGGACGCTTGAGCTGAAGTTTATCGCCGCGTACTTCAAACTCTTTGAGTTCTTTCAAATCGATTTGTCGCACAGCAATTTTATAAAACAAATCCAGCTGTGACGGAAGTTTGTAAAAATCGACCAGGGCTTCGATGTTCTGGGAATTGAATGCCGCGCCAATTGCCGTGAACTTGCGTTCGGCGGCATAACGTCCCTCTTCAGAAAGTTTGCGTTTTTCTTCTCGGAGCGCGTCTTTGATGCGCGACCTTGCTTTTGCAGTTACCACCAACGGCAACCAGTCCTCAGAAGGTTTTTGCTTATTCGAAGTGATGATTTCGATTTGATCACCGCTGCGCAACTTATGGCCAATGGGCACCAGTTTGTGGTTCACTTTTGCACCGATGCAGCGCGACCCGATTGCGCTGTGGATGCCGAAGGCAAAATCAAGGGCAGTCGACCCAACCGGAAGTGTTTTTACATCACCTTTCGGAGTATAGACAAAAATTTCTTCCGCTAGAAAAGAGGTCTTGAATTCGTGCAGAAAATCAATCGAGGAAATATCTTCTCCTCCCATTGCTTCTCGTATTTGAGCAAACCACTTATCAAATCGGTCTTCGTCTGCTCCACCCTCTTTGTATTTCCAGTGAGCAGCGAGTCCTTTTTCAGCAATCTCATTCATGCGGCGCGAGCGGATCTGCACTTCCACCCAGCGGCCTTGGGGACCCATTACGGTGGTATGAAGCGCCTCGTACCCGTTGGACTTGGGATTGCTCAGCCAATCGCGCATCCGCTCAGGAGAGGGACTGTACATGTCGGAAACAACTGAATAAATTTTCCAGCACGCTTCTTTTTCCCGCTCAAACGGAGCATCAACAATGATGCGGATGGCAAACAGGTCGTACACCTCTTCGAACTCAACGTTCTTTTTCTTCATCTTGTTCCAGATGGAATGGATGGATTTGGCACGACCATAGATATCGCAGGGGAATCCTATTTTTTCAAGCTTTTCTTTTACCGGTCGGATGAACTCATTGATGTACCGGGTCCGTTCCCGTTTGGTCTCCGACAACTTTTTGGCAATCTGCCGATACGTATCGGGCTCCAGGTATTTCATCGAGAGATCTTCCATCTCGGTCTTGATGGTATAGAGTCCCATCCGGTGCGCAAGCGGAGCATAAACATAGACGGTTTCGGAAGCGACTTTCAGCTTTTTTTCACGCTTCATGCAATCCAGCGTGCGCATGTTGTGAAGTCGATCTGCCAGCTTGATGAGGATCACCCGCGGATCGTCGGTCAGCGTGAGTAAAATCTTCTTGAAGTTCTCGGCTTGTTGGGTGGTATTGTTATCCACCACCGTTGCAATTTTGGTCAGTCCATCAATGATGCGAACAATTTCCTGTCCGAATTCCCGTTGGACATCTTCCAGCGATATGTCCGTATCCTCCACGGTATCATGCAGCAGCGCACAAATGGTGGATCGGACACCCAGGCCGATTTCTTCCACACAGATCATGGCCACAGCGAGGGGATGGAAAATATAGGGTTCGCCACTTTTACGGCGCATTGTTTTGTGTGCATCGACGGCCATTTCAAAGGCATGACGCACCATTTCTTTGTCGCCCGACTTCAACTTGGGCTTCAGTGCCCGCAAGAGCGCACGATAGCGCCGAACGATCTCCTTGTTTTCCTGTTCTTCGGTGAGATCGTACTGCAGTTGCAGCTCATCTTTTTCCAAGGTTTCCATGCATTTCAAATTTACTGAAAATGCGGGGGATTGCCCTTTTTTGCCTTGAAACCGCTACCTTTGCTGCCCAATTTGAAAAAAGCCAAACGCCTTCGTATTGCGGGTGTGGTGAAATTGGTAGACACGCCAGACTTAGGATCTGGTGCCGCAAGGCATGGGGGTTCGAGTCCCTCCACCCGCACTTGGCTTTTTTCACAACATTGACGCTATGGCAACTATTTCAAGAACTCAGATCGCCCCCCTGCACGAACGCATTACCGTAACCGTTGAACCCAGTGACTACACAACGGGGTATGATGCATCGCTCAAAAAATATGCGAAATCAGCCAACATTCCCGGATTCAGAAAGGGCATGGTTCCAGCTGGCGTGATCAAAAAAATGTATGGAGCTTCTGTGTTCACCGAAGAAGTATTGCGCAGCATTGAAAATGAACTGATGAGATACCTGCAGGCGGAAAACATCACCTACCTGGGACAACCATTGCCGGAGGATGCTAACGATCCTGCGCAGTTCGATCACAGCAAGCCGTCTGCATACAGCTTTTCATTTGAGATTGGACTCAAACCGGAATTTGCCGTTCCAGATCTTGCCAAAGCAAAAACAACCTTGCACAAAGTAGAAGTGACCGATGAGATGGTGAATGAGGAAATTGATCGCTTTCAGCGCCGACTGGGAAAAATGACAGAACCGGAAACCATTAGCAACGAAGAAGACGTATTGAATGTTTCGTTTCAGAAATGTGCCGCGGACGGAACCGTTGAAGAAGGGACGGAAAAGAAAGATAACTCCCTGCTGTTGAAATATTTCAGTGCTGCTGTTCAGCAAGAGTTAAAAGGAAAGAAAAAAGACGAATCCATTGTAATTCAGCTGGGTACTGCATTTGAGGACAAAGAACGGGACTGGCTGTCCAGCGATCTGGGCGTGAACAAAGAGAATAACGACGATATGCAGCAGTCGTTTTTGATGACCATCACGCGCATCGCGTTCGTCGAAAAAAGAGACCTCGATGCAGACTTTTTCAAAGAAGCACTTCCTGGAAAAGAAGTCGCCACCGAAGATGAATTCCGCAACGAAATTCGTCAGCAGATTGCCGGATACTGGGGCCATCAGGCACAGCATTTGCTCGAGCACGAAATCTTCCATATTCTCTCCCAGGAAACCAGCATGAATTTTCCTGAATCATTCTTAAAAAAATGGTTGCTCAAGAGCGGAGAGAAAGAGCAATCTGAAGAAGCAATCGAAAAAGAATTCCCTGCTTTCCTGAACCAACTCCGCTGGACCCTGGTCAGCAACGAAATCGGAGTTCAGCAATCCTTGCAGGTGAGCCGCGAAGAAATCATCGACAGCATGCGCCAGCAGCTGATGGGATACTTTGGTTCCATGAACCTGGGCGGCAATTACGATTGGCTCGACAGCTACATCGATCGCATGATGGCCGATAAAAAACAAGTGGAAAGTGCTTATCAGCGCGTCTTCAGTTCCAAAGTCCTTGCATGGGCAGCTGGACAGGTAAAGCCGACTGAAAAAACGGTTTCTGCTACAGAATTTGCCGAATTACAAGGCAAGCACCAGCACTAAAATCAGTTTTCCTATACATGCGTTTCCGCAACCTTGTCAACTTTAACATGGCATTTTGTCGTGTTTAAGCACAGGCATTGGTTTTGGTCATGATTTATAGTTAATTTGCTCATCCTAAATTCAACACTGAATGAACCTCGGGAAGGAATTTGAAAAATTTGCGGTGAAGGACAGGGGAATCTCCAGCAATACCCTCCACGGGTATACCCAGCACATGGTGACCAACCTGACGCCCAACATTATAGAAGAAAGGCCCATGAATGTTGCGGTGATGGATGTGTACAGCCGATTGATGATGGATCGCATCATTTTTCTGGGTTATCCCATTACCGATGAGGTGGCCAATATCATCACCGCGCAGTTGTTGTTTTTGGACAGCACGGACCGAGCACGGGATATCCAGATGTACATCAACAGTCCCGGTGGCTCTGTCTACTCCGGATTGGGGGTATATGACACCATGCAGTATGTCACCCCGGATGTTTCGACCATCTGCATTGGCGTAGCTGCGAGCATGGCTGCGGTGCTGATGTGTGCAGGAACCGCGGGCAAACGCACGGCACTCAAGCACTCCCGCATCATGATGCACCAGCCCAGTGCAGGGGCAGGAGGACAAGCCAGTGATATTGAAATCACTGTAGCACAAGTCAAGAAACTCAAACAGGAACTGTACGAAGTGGTGTCCCAGCACAGTGGTCAGCCTGTCGACCGGATTGCAAAAGATTTTGACCGCGACTACTGGATGACAGCGCAGGAAGCAAAAGAATACGGATTGGTTGACGAAGTGCTGTTGCTGAACCCCAAGAAAAAGAAGAATGCCTAAATCGGAGATGATGAACTGGAACGATCGTTTACGGATACAGATGGACGAAGAACAAGAACCCAAAGAACCGGGAACCGTGATGGAGTCAATGGTTTCCACGGCTCGCTTTGATAAAAAATTCATCGAGCAGCGAAAAATTTTTTTGTGGGGTGTGGTAGACGACCGTTCAGCCAAGGACATCACGGCACGGCTCATGTACCTGGATGCCATTGATCCCGGTAAAGAAATTAAATTTTACATCAACAGTCCCGGGGGTGTAGTCACCAGCGGCATGGTGATCTACGACACCATGCAAATGATCAAATCACCTGTTTCCACCATTTGCATGGGCATGGCGGCCTCCATGGGGTCCATCTTGCTCAGTGGCGGTAAAAAAGGAAAGCGGTTCATCTATCCGCATGGCGAAGTGATGATCCATCAGCCATCCGGTGGTGGTCAGGGCACCTCTGCTGATCTGGAAATCATGGCGGAACAGATCCGCAAGATCAAAGAATTGGGAGCTAAAATTTTAGCCGATAACTGCAAGCAACCGTTTGATAAAGTGATGAAGGATTTTGACCGCGATTATTGGATGAACGCAAAAGAATCGGTCGAATACGGGATCGTAGACGGTGTCCTGAAAGACCTCTAAACTCATCGCCATGGCGAAATCAAATCTGCATTGCTCCTTCTGTGGCCGGAACCGCGACGAAGTAAAAATTCTCATTGCGGGACAGGAAGGACATATTTGCGAAAGCTGTGTGGACCATGCCCGCGAGATCGTACTCCAGGAAGTGGAAAATAAAGCGGGTCGCGGCTCTGATTTCAGGCTCACCGTGCGCAAGCCCATGGAACTGAAACAATCGCTCGACGAATACGTCATTGGTCAGGACGAAGCCAAAAAAATTCTTTCTGTCGCCGTATACAACCACTACAAGCGCCTCAATCAAGCACAACCCACTAAGCGCAGCAAAAAAGATGATGCACTGGAAGAAGTTGAAATCGAAAAGAGCAACGTCATCATGGTCGGCGAAACCGGAACAGGTAAAACCCTGCTGGCCAAAACCATAGCACGACTGCTCAACGTACCCTTCGCAATTGTGGACGCTACCGTGTTCACCGAAGCGGGTTATGTAGGCGAAGACGTGGAAAGCATTCTCACCCGACTCCTTCAGGTCTGCAACTACGATGTGGCTGCAGCTGAAAGCGGAATTGTATACATCGATGAAATCGACAAGATTGCACGCAAAAGCGATAACCCTTCGATTACACGCGACGTGAGCGGAGAGGGTGTTCAACAGGGGCTTTTGAAATTATTGGAGGGCACCGATGTGCTGGTTCCGCCACAAGGAGGAAGAAAGCACCCCGATCAGAAACTGATCAAGATCAATACCGGCAACATCCTGTTTATCTGCGGTGGGGCATTCGACGGAGTCGATAAACTGATTGCACGAAGGGTCAATACCAATGCCATCGGTTTCAATGTAAACAAAGACCTGCAGGACGCGATGAAGAGCAACCTGCTCAAGTATGTCAATGCACAGGACCTGAAATCATTTGGACTGATCCCCGAATTGTTGGGCCGACTGCCCGTCGTGACCTACCTGGATCCGCTGGACAAACCCACGCTCCGATCCATTCTCAGCGCTCCCAAAAACGCACTGCTCAAGCAATACAAGAAATTATTTGAGCTGGAAGGTATCGCTCTGCAGATCGATGATGACGTGCTTGATTTCATGGTGCAAAAAGCACTGGAATACAAACTGGGTGCACGGGGATTGCGGTCCATTTGTGAAAGCATCCTTACCGATGCCATGTTTGAACTGCCTTCCACTTCAACCAAGTCCTTCCACCTCACCTTGGATTATGCCATGAACAAATTCGAGAAATCGAAATTGCACATTCTGAAAGTGGCCTAATCATGAAGGAGCTCATCGAACAACTCAAGCGCGAATTGGACATCTCAGAGAAACAAGCCGTCGACGCTGTTCGCATCATCAAAGAATTCGCCAAAAAAAAATTACCGGTTTTTGCAGGGGCCATTGAAAAGCTATTTGATAAATATGCCCCCAAGCAGGAAGAGGATTTTCTCGACTAATCAATTTTCACATAAGGTAGCAACCGCTTGATGTCCGCCGAATCGGCCACCACCAATTCGAACAATTCGTGCGTGCTCGAAAAACGGACATGTGCCTTGCGGTAGGCCAATAGCGCTTTCGCCAGTTCATGCGAAACATAGGGGTGGCGACGCAATGAAGGATAGTCGACTGCATTCAGCAGCAACCGCTTGGGAACAAAACCAGGCTTCACCACCAGCCGATCGCTCAGCACTAAAAAAACTGAGTCGCGCAGTCCGTATACCTCTTTCACTTGCTCCGCTGCCACAAATCCTCCCAATCGCTCGCGGTAGCGCACAATGCGGGACGACAATTTTTCTCCAATCCCTGGAAGTCGCTCCCACGCTGCGCTATCCGCCTCATTGATGTCCAGTTCAACCCGGGGAGCCCGCGGCTGAAATGAAGAACCGCTGCGGGAAGGAAATTTTTTTGCATCCCGTGGTCTGTTTTGCTGCGATTGAAGGATATGCACTGCACTGTCGATTTGAACTGCGGTGATGCGATAGACTTCTTCGAACGATTGAGGTCGACTGAAAAGGATCGGTATCAACCAGGTCAATCCCACCAATAGTACGAGAAGCGCGATACCCAATCGCTCGCTTCGTCGAAACGTAATCCATGCTCGCACATGCTGTTGCCACATGTTCAATGCTACAACCAGCGGCAACGATACCCGCGTTTAAACCCACGGAACTGAACTGTATTTTAGTCGAGGTAAACGGTGAGCCCATCGTAGGCCAGATGAATTCCCTCGGGCAATTCCCGACTGACTTCAGCATGAAAGCCCAGCTGGTGACTGATGTGGGTAAAATAGGTCTGCCCGGCACCAACCTGTTGTGCAACGGCTATGGCCTCCTCCAATGTAAAATGGGAAAGGTGCTTCTGTTTGCGAAGGGCATTGAGGACTAAAATTTTTGATCCCATGATTTTACGGAGTTCCTGATCATCGATGTGGTTGGCATCGGTGATGTAGGTGAAATCTCCGATCCTGAATCCCGTGACATGCATGTGCAGGTGCTTGACGCGTATAGGAATAAAATGTAGATCCCCAACCATGAACGGCTGATCATCGATTGGATGCAAATCTAGTTCCGGCACTCCAGGATATTTGGTATCTGCAAATGCATAATAAAAATCGCGTTGAAGTGCGGCTGCTGTTTCGGCATTGGCATACAAGGGCATGGAAGCGTTATGGCTGAAGTTGAATCCTTTTACGTCATCCAGGCCTGCGATATGATCCTTGTGTGAATGGGTGAACACCACTGCGTCGAGTTTCTCCACCCTGGAACGAAGCATCTGATAACGGAAATCGGGTGTGGTATCGATGACGACCGTTGTCTGTTCAGACCGGATCAATACACTGCTGCGCAACCGTTTGTCGTGACGATCAGTGGAAGCACAAACGGAACATCTGCAGGCCACCATGGGAACGCCGCTGCTCGTGCCTGTTCCTAAAAACTCAATGGAGAGCGAGCTCTTCATACAATTTCCTGCTGTCAATGCTGATCTGATCTGAAATGATGTGCAGGTTGGGAATGAGATCCAGCAGGGTATTGATGCGCCCTTCTGTTTGAAGGAATTTGTTCAGTACAACCACTTTTTTGGATTCCAATATGCAGTATCCGCTTTGAAAGGTTCCCCTTTCGTAGCGAAGAATATATCCGGCTTCTGTAACGAGTTTTTCCAGTTTTTCTAAGGTGGCAGGGGTAAACTTCAACTTCATCGATCCTCTTTTCACAAATGTACTGATTTGCCGGTCATTCGTAAGACCGGCACGATCATTTCCTGCATGGAAATTCCACCGTGTTGAAAAGTATGTTTATACAGCGAAGCATAGTGGTTAAAATTATTGGGATAGCAGATGAAATCTTCGTTTCCTGCAAAAACGTAGGCAGCATTTACACCGTAATGGGGCAATCCAATCTGTTCAGGTTGTTTTGCAGCGAACACTTCACGGGCTTCAAAACTCAGGTTCTTTCCATTTTTATAGCGGAGGTTGGCTGTCGACTGCCGATCTGCAGTAACCCGAATGGGATGCTTCACCTGAATGCTTCCATGATCAGTGGTGATGACGAGCGTGCATTTCCGATCGGCTAATTTTTTTAACGCAGCAAAGAGCGGTGAATGGGTGAACCAGGTTTGTGTGAGGCTTCTGTACGAACGCGCATCCGCAGCAAGTTCTTTCAGAACATCAATTTCATTGCGGGCATGGCTGATGGTATCTACAAAATTATATACCACCACCGATAGGTCGTGATCCAGCAATTCCAGTGCATGGTCGGCTAGACGCAAGGCTTCCGCATGATCGGTAATTTTTTTGTACACGCAACTCAATGAGGCATGTCCCAATCGTTTCAGCTGCTGACGCAGGAAAAATTCTTCGTGCTGATTTTTCCCTTGCTCTTCATCGTCTCTCACCCAATGTTCTGGAAACTGTTGCTGAATGCGGGAAGGAAGCAATCCTGCAAACAAAGCATTTCTACAATAGTGTGTTGCGGTGGGCAGGATCGAAAAATAGGCAGATTCTTCCAGTGTTCGGAAATGCTGATTCAGCAGGGGTTCGATCATTTTGAGTTGGTCGTACCGTAAATTGTCCACCACGATCCACACCAATTTTTCACCCGGAACCAAGTGGGGGAGAATTTTTTTCTCAACGAATTGGTGGCTCATTACAGGTGCCTGTTCATCCGGAAACTGAATCCAGGATGCATACCTTCTGCTCACGTATTTGAAGAACAGTGCGTTGGCCTCGCGCAATTGAGCGGCGAGGATATCCAGCATTTCATGGCTATCGCCTTGTGCCATGGCCAGTTCCCAATACATAAGCTGGTTGTAAACGTGGATCCAGGTGTGCGGCAACACCTCTCCTTCGAGATCGTGCAGGAGTGTCCGGAATTGCTGTTGATATGCTGCAGTGGTGCGTTCTGAAACGAGTCGCTTGTTGTCTAGAATTTTTTTCAGCGACAACAATACTTGTTGAGGATGGACCGGCTTAATGAGGTAATCCGAGATCTGTGAACCGATGGCTTCTTCCATCAGGCTTTCGGTTTCGTTTTTGGTCACCAAAATAACCGGCAGCTGTGCATTGAGTTGCTTGATGCGGGAAAGCGTTTCGAGTCCACCCATTCCCGGCATGGATTCATCAATGCAGACGATGTCTACCGTATCTTTTCCCAGGTAATCCAGGGCATCCCACCCATTGGTGAAGGTCACCAGCTCATACCCTTTTAGTTCAAGGAAACGACGGTGTGCTTCGAGGCTTTCCATCTCATCGTCTACCCACATCACTTTGGCAACAGTCATTGCAAAAAATTTTTTTGTTGAATGCTCGACAATAAAGTTACTGAATCCCTCTGCTGCTTCCTACCTTTGTTGACCCAACCGTTCATTTTAACATACCATCCGAATGGCAGTTCGAAAGATCATCAACGACCCGGTTCACGGTTTCATCACCATCAACGACCCGTTGATTTATCAGATCATTTCCCATCCCTGGTTTCAGCGCTTGCGCAGAATCAATCAGATGGCCATGTCGTACCTGGTGTATCCCGGAGCGGTGCATTCGCGACTGCACCATGCATTGGGCGCATATCACCTGATGCACAATGCGCTCTATGAGTTGAAACAAAAAGGTGTTGTCATTTCTGCCGAAGAAGAGCAAGCCGCAAAAATTGCTATACTCCTGCACGACGTTGGACACGGACCTTTTTCGCATGCCCTGGAATCCCTGTTGGTTAAAAATTTTGGACACGAGGCACTATCCCTGTTGATCATGCAGGAACTCGACAAGGAACTGGGGGGAAAGCTTAACATGGCCATTGAAATATTTCGCAACACCTATCCCAAGCGGTTTTTGCATCAGTTGATCAGCGGACAGCTGGATGTGGACCGGATGGATTACCTCACGCGCGACAGTTTTTTCTCAGGTGTGATTGAAGGCATGATTGGATGCGACAGGATATTGAAGATGCTGACGGTACACGAAGGTGAGTTGATGGTTGAGGAAAAAGGCATCTATACCATAGAAGAGTTCCTTGTTTCGCGACGCTTGATGTACTGGCAAGTCTATCAGCACAAAACCGTACTCAGTGCAGAAATGACCTTGGTAAAAATATTGGAACGAGCAGTTCACCTGCACCGAAGGGGCGATGCGTCCATAGCGGATCAGGAGCCGATCAGTCGCTTGCTCTTTCACCCCATCACCCAACCGGACCGGAGTCACCTGGACATATTTTGTTCGCTGGACGACAGTGATGTGATTTCCCTGATCAAACGCTGGAAGCACCACCACGACAAAGTCCTTTCCGTGTTGTGCAATGCGTTACTCGATCGCAGGCTCTTGAAGCTTCGCCTTCAGAACGAACCCATCGCCTTGGAAGAAGTCCTGGAAAAACGTGCAGTGCTTGCACAGTATGCAGGCATCACGCAAGAAGATGCCGCTTATCTTGTATTCACAGGGGGTGCCGAAAACAGTCTGTACAACCCGCACAACGAACGGATTCATATTCTGTTCAAGGGAGGAAAAGTGCGCGATATTTCGCAAGTTGATTCGCCGCTCATCCATCAAAACCTCTCCGTTCCAGTCAAAAAATTCTACATTTGTTTTCACCAAGTTCCCTGAATGCAATTTTCCGCTGAACAGATTGCGCAACTCATCGCAGGCTCAATAGAAGGAGACCCTTCCGTTAAGGTCAGCAATTTTGCAAAGATTGAAGAAGCGGGTCCTGACGACCTTGTTTTTTTGGCCAATCCCAAGTACGAAGAATACCTCTACTCTACCCGTGCGGGCATCGTGATCATCAACGAACAGCAAGAACTCAGACAAGCAGTGTCCTCCACCCTGATTCGGGTCAAAGAAGCGTACAGTTCCTTTGCCACCCTGATGCAGTATTACCAGCAATTGCAGCACACGCAGCTCAACGGGATTGAAGAGCCCGTATTCATACATCCCAGCGCACAGATTGGCAAGAACGTCTACATCGGTGCATTTGCATACATCGGTGAGCAGGCCATCATTGGAGATGATACCAAAATATATTCCCATGTTTTTGTCGGCAAGCAAGCCTCTATCGGAAAGGGCACAACCCTGCATTCGGGTGTAAAGATTTACCACGATTGCAAAGTGGGCAATCAGGTGACCATACATGCCGGCACTATATTGGGCAGTGACGGGTTTGGTTTTGCACCACAGGCAGATGGAACCTATACCAAGGTTCCACAGCTCGGCAATGTGGTGATAGAGGATCACGTAGAAATCGGGGCCAATACGTGCATTGACCGGGCAACCATGGGATCGACCATCATCCGGAGCGGAACTAAATTGGACAACCTGTTGCAGATTGCCCACAATGTGGAAGTTGGCGGCCACAGTGTGATCGCAGCGCAAACCGGAATCAGTGGAAGCACCAAAATCGGGAATAACGTGATGATTGGAGGACAGGTAGGAATTGTGGGTCACATTGCCATTGCAGATGGCACACGCATCAATGCACAAAGCGGCGTCAGCAAATCCATCACGGAGCCCCAAACTGCCGTGACCGGCTCCCCTGCTTTTGAGTATGGAGCCTCCATGCGCGCTCAGGCATCCTATCGAAAACTGCCCGATTTGGAAAAACGGATCAAAGAATTGGAGTCCCAATTGCAAACCCTGATCAAAGCGCGCGCCTCTCAGCAGCACGGATAATTGATTATCAACACCTTAGATCCAATCTCGGTGTTCGCAAAATGAACTATCTTTGCACTCAATTTGCATACAGTATGCAAGCACATTCATTTAACCCCGACAAGCAGCACACCATCACCAGTCCCGCCAGCATTTCCGGCACTGGATTGCACACCGGGATTTTGGTGGACATGGTCATTACTCCTGCCAATCCCGGCTTTGGCATTCAATTCAAGCGAGTTGATCTCCCGGACCAGCCAGTATTGAAGGCTGATTGCGATTTAGTCACGGACACCTCCAGGGGAACAACACTGGAAGAAAAAGGTGTCAAGGTGAGTACAGTTGAACACATTTTGGCAGCATTGGTGGGTATGGGTGTCGACAATTGCCTGATCGAATTGAACGGTCCGGAGATACCTATCATAGATGGCAGTTCCCAACCCTTCATTGACCTGATTGAAAAAGCAGGTGTGGAAGAGCAGGAAGCTGCAAAGCATTGGTACACCATCGATACCAATATTTCGTACTATGATGAAGGCAAGCGGGTAGAAATGGTAGCCATGCCGGCTGTGGAATACAAGGTCACGACCTTGATTGATTTCAATAGTCCCGTACTCGGTACCCAACACGCAGGGTTGAAAAAAATATCCGACTTCAAAGAGGAGATCGCTCCGTGTCGCACCTTCTGTTTTTTACATGAGCTGGAAGCATTACTGGCCAACAACCTGATCAAAGGAGGCGACATCAGCAATGCCATTGTTGTCGTTGATAAGCCGGTAAGCAAAGAGGAGATGACCCGACTGGCGGGCATTTTCAAAAAAGATAAAATCAAAGTAAAAAGCGAAGGCTACCTCAACAACCTCGAACTGCGTTTCCCGAACGAACCGGCTCGCCATAAACTCTTAGACGTAGTCGGCGACTTGGCCTTGATTGGGTACCCCATCAAAGCACACATCATTGCCAACCGGCCGGGACATCATTCCAATGTGGAGTTTGCCAAACTGATCAAGCAATACATCAAGAAAAACAGGCACGTCAAAAACGTTCCGGTTTATGATCCGAATCAGGCACCGGTGTATACTACGCAGCAAATTGAAAAAAAATTACCCCACCGCTATCCATTTTTATTGGTGGATAAAATCATTGAATTATCCGACACGCATATCGTGGGCATTAAGAATGTCACCTTCAATGAACCTTTTTTTGCAGGTCATTTTCCGGGCAACCCTGTGATGCCTGGAGTATTGCAGGTAGAAGCACTTGCACAAACAGGTGGAATACTGGCGATCAACAGCCTTCCACCCGGCAATTACGATACCTACTTTGTGAAAATTGACAACTGTAAATTCAAACACAAAGTCATTCCAGGTGATACCCTGATCATGAAGCTTGAGCTCACCGGTCCCATCCGTAGAGGCCTCTGTGAAATGATCGGCACCGTGTATGTCGGCAATAAAATTGCAACGGAAACGATGCTCATGGCCCAGCTGGTCAAACGCGAAGGCACTGAATAAAAAAAAGGAATGATCCATCCCCATACCTACATCCATCACAATGCCAAGATCGCGACCAACGTCAAGATCGACCCCTTTTCCGTGATCCACCAAAACGTGGAAATCGGTGAAGGAACCTGGATTGGGAGCAACGTCACCATCATGGACGGTGCGCGCATCGGAAAGAACTGCCGAATTTTTCCCGGAGCCGTCATTGCAGCGGTTCCGCAGGATTTAAAATTTGATGGTGAACTGACAACAGTGGAGATTGGCGACAATACCACCATCCGTGAATTCGTGACCATTCACAGAGGAACAAAGGACCGATGGAAAACAGTGGTGGGGAAAAACTGCCTGGTCATGGCCTACAGCCATATTGCACACGACTGCATCATTGGCGACCATTGCATCATGAGCAACAACACACAGCTCGCAGGACACGTCGTGCTGGGCAATTACGCCATCCTTGCCGGGATGACGGCCGTACACCAATTTGTCAACATCGGTCAGCATGTTTTTGTAGCAGGAGGCTCCCTGGTGAGAAAAGATATACCACCCTATATCAAAGCCGGAAGAACACCACTTTCGTATGCAGGGGTGAATTCGGTGGGACTCAAACGCAAGGGATTCAACGTTCAAAAAATCAATGAAATTCTCGATATCTATCGCCATATCTACAACAAGGGCATGAACACCTCTCAGGCACTTGAATTCATCGAAGAAGAATTTCCGGTAACCGATGAACGCGATGAAATCATCACCTTTATTCGCGAAAGCGCAAGAGGCATCATCAAACGTTATTCGAAAAATTCCAGCGATGAAGATTTTGGTGAATAATGCCGGAAAACGATTCAACCGCGATTGGATCTTTCGCAACCTGCAACTCGAATTCAGCGCTCCTCATCACTATGCGATCACCGGACACAATGGATCCGGAAAATCAACTTTTCTTCAATGCATTGCTGGTTCTCTTCACCTCAATGAGGGCAACATTGAACTGGAAACCGCTGAGGGCCGGATTGAAAAAGAATCGGCATACCGGTTGCTTTCGCTTGCCGCTCCGTACCTGGAACTCATCGAAGAAATGACCGCGACAGAATTCCTGGATTACCATGCCTCATTCAAGCCTTTTCTGCCCAATTGGGATGCTGAAAAGATTTTGGAATACATCGGACTGAAAAAAGCAGCCCACAAACAAATCCGCTACTATTCCAGCGGTATGAAACAACGGGTGAAATTAGCCCAGGCCTTTTTCTCAGACACCCCCCTGCTGCTGCTGGACGAGCCCTGCTCCAACCTCGATCAAATGGGATTTGACCTCTATAAGGGCATGATCAGCGGACTCTGTGCCAACCGACTGGTCATCATTTGCAGCAATGACCCCGTAGAATACGAAAGTTGCTCCACAACGATCTCCATGAGTGTTCAAAATTGAACTAATTTCGCTCAAAATTTACGGGCATGGCAGCTGCGTTGGTGTTCAATCTTCTGGACAAAGAACTGAAAAGACAACGGGAAGGAATCGAACTGATTGCTTCAGAAAACTTTACCTCCCTGGAGGTGATGAAAGCGATGGGATCCGTCGCAACCAACAAATATGCCGAAGGCTATCCGGGCAAACGTTATTATGGCGGATGCGAAGTGGTGGACGAAATAGAATCACTGGCCATCGATCGACTCAAACAAGTATTCAACGCCAGCTGGGTAAATGTGCAACCCCACAGCGGAGCACAAGCAAACACTGCAGTATTCCTTGCCTGCCTGAAACCGGGAGATGCCATTTTAGGATTGGACCTGAGCATGGGCGGACACCTCACGCATGGGAGTCCCGCTAACTTCAGCGGCAAAACCTATCGGGCATTTTTTTATGGAGTAGACAGGGAAACCGGTCTGGTCAACTATGATCAACTGGAACAGATAGCCCGTACCGAAAAACCCAAAATGATCATCTGCGGTGCATCGGCGTATAGCCGCGATTGGGATTATGTTCGCATTCGCGCAGTGGCCGATGAAATCGGAGCCCTGGTGCTTGCAGATATTGCGCATCCGGCGGGACTCATCGCGGCAGGTGTTCTCAATGATCCATTCGATCACTGCCACATCGTTACGTCCACTACCCATAAAACATTGCGCGGTCCCCGCGGAGGTGTGATCATGATGCGCCACGATTTCGAGAACCCATTCGGGATCAAGGATCCTAAAGGCAATATCCGCTCCATGAGCGCCCTCCTGGATCTTGCAGTATTTCCCGGCATGCAGGGCGGTCCGCTGGAACACGTCATCGCCGCCAAGGCAGTAGCGTTCGGAGAAATTTTAGACCCTTCTTTCAAGGTCTATCAACAGGATGTTCAGCGCAACGCCCAAACCATGGCTGCTGCGTTTGTAGCAAAAGGCTATCACCTGATCAGCGGTGGCACGGAAAACCATTTGATGCTGATCGATCTTCGCAATAAGAACATTACCGGAAAGAAAGCACAGGAGACATTGGACAGCGCCCACATCACGCTCAACAAAAATGCAGTGCCGTTCGATGATAAAAGTCCATTCGTTACCTCCGGCATCCGCATCGGTGTACCAGCGATTACAACAAGGGGACTGAAAGCCGAGCACATGAATACGGTAGTGGACATGATCGATACGGTACTGATGAACGCCGATAACGAACACACTATTTCATCTGTGCGCAACGACGTAAAATCATTCATGCTCCAATTCCCGCTCTATCCGGAATTGGGTTAAATTCATGCCATGATACAACGCATACAATCCCTCTGGCTTTTGATCAGCGCAGCATTTGCGGCGATCTATATCAATTTCCCCGTTTACAAAGGAGTACTGCTCAATGCAGAAGCAATCGAAATCCGCATTCGGGAACACCTCTTGCTGCTAGCAGTTTCGGTGATTGCGGGACTGATGAGCTTCATCACCATCTTCTTGTTTAAAAACAGGAAACAACAGAAAACACTGACGCTTTTTAATGCCCTGATCTGTGCCGGAATTTTTGCCATCCAGTATTTTATTGTAGAAGAAAGAAAAGCAGCCATCAACATTGCACAAGGCGAATGGCAACTGATTGCATTGATACCGCTGTTCATGGTAATACTGTTGCTGTTTTCTTACCAAAACATTCGATCCGACGAAAAGCTGGTCAACAGCGCAGATCGCATGCGGTAATTGCTTCGGATGTCAACCCCTTCCTCATACACCTTCCCCATTGCCTTCAGGGATGTGCACTATTTCGCACTGCTCTATCGAGCAAATGCAGAAAGAGTTTATCATCATCTCATCGGTACTGATCTGAAGCCGGCTTTGTGTGCAGGAAGAAGACCAATGGTGGCGGTAGGACTGATACACTACAAGGACTCGGACCTGGGCGCATACAACGAAGTCATTCTTGCCATACCTGTTGTACCTGCCAAGCAAGACACCGGATGGAAGAACTGGATGAACCTTTATTCTTCGCGGCAGAACAGAGCAGTCGGGCAATACATCATCCATATTCCCGTCACTACTCAACAATCCGTCGATGCCGGTTGTGGCATCTGGGGCTATCCCAAAATCAAGCTGCCGATTGAACATCAGTTTGGAAAACAAGAATTGCATTCAACCATATTTTCGACAGAACACTCCCCTACCATCGAGTTCCAGGGCAGTTTGGGAATTTCTCTACCCGTGCCAGGCATGAACCTGATGACCTACTCGCTGCTGAATGGCCATTGGATGAAGACATGGGTAGACGTACAATCCAATATGCGTTGCCGACCGTTTGCAGATGTCCGCATCAACCCCCTCCAACAGTCAACTGAAATGGCGCGTGAAATTGCGCTGCTGGGCATTGCAGACCGTTCGCCTTTGCTTACTCTGGAAGCTTCTAAGTTCAGCGCCAAGTTCCATGCTCCAGAACCGATGCATCAATGAGCTGTTGCTAGAGCAGGACGAACATATTCTTTCGGCAGGTGTTCAAGCAACCGTTTCCTGAACCGATGGTAATCGACCGTAATGGTATGCCGCGGTGTATTGATCTGATGAAAATCCGGATGACGCATTTCCCGTTCAATGCGCTCCCGCATGTTAGACGGACGCGTCCACTTTCCAGCAAGTTCACGTGCCATGATTTTACTCTGCAACTCAGCACCGGGCCAGATGCATCCCAATGGCTGAAACAATCCTATGAAATACAGGTTATGCATTTCCGGGTGCATCATCCGTAACCACAAGGGTACTTCACCTTCGGAATAATCGATGAGTGATGCATCAAAAAAAGGATGTGCAATCACATATCCGGTACAGGCCACAATCACGTCATACGCTTCCCGTGATCCATCCTTGTACACAACACTGTCCCCATCCAGAGAAGCAATATCGGAACGGGGATGAATCCTGCCGTGACGAATAGTATAGAAAAGATCTTCATTGATGGTTGGATGGTGAGAACCCAAAGGTCCCGCAGGATTGGGTAATCCGTAATCGCTGTTCTTCCCATTTCGAATAAAGAGGCTGAGCGCAGATACCCGTTGCCATAGGGCGCGGGGCAACCAATGAATTTTTGTACTGAATACATCCGCCGGTTTTCCCATCATGAATTTTGGGGCTACCCAATATCCGCGGCGCCAGCTCAGGTCGACAGAAGCTGCAACGCGACTGCTTTCTACGGCAACATCGCATGCTGAATTCCCTCCGCCTATCACCAACACACGCTTGTTGGCAAAACGGGCAAACCGTTTTACTTCGTGGGAGTGAATGAATTCACCATTAAATGTTCCGGGATAAGATGGCATTCGTGGCTGCCAGTGATGACCGTTGCAGACAGCGAGTGCATCAACTATTTCCTGATGTTCCTTCTCGTTGCATTCGGTAACGACTTTCCAACGCCCATCGTTCAATCGTTCACACTGTTTTACACGTGTGTTGAACTGTATGTGCGGATACAGATTGAAGGTGCGTGCATACGATTGAAAATACTGTGCCAGGTGACGGTGTGATGGATAATCGGGATAGGACGACGGCATTGGAAAGTCGTCATACTGACTCAGCGTGCGGGAAGAAATGATGTGGGTAGTTTCAAAGACTGAACTGTGACCAACTTTATCTGAGAACACCCAATTGCCGCCAACTTCTTGACCGAGATCATAGACCACCACTTCCAATCCCTCATCCAACAGGTTCTTGGCAGCGGTAATGCCAGAGGGACCGGCTCCGATAACACAAACCTTCTTAGCATTCATATGTGCAAAATAATCAATTGCATACAGTTCATGGATAAATCGAAAAGCTGTCGCCATCAAACAACCCTTTATCACTCAACTTCACATGCGGTATGACCAGCAACGCCATGAAGGAAAGCGACATGAAAGGTGCGCTCAACGTGGACCCTAATTCTTTTGCATGACGATCGATGGCGGTATAGTCAGCTGCCACCCGGTATCCATCTGCATTGCTCATGAGTCCCGCAATTGGAAGTCCCAACACCGAAACCTTTCCATTCCCAACACAGCTCACTCCTCCTCTTTTTTCGATGACCAGGTTGATGGCCTTGCAGAGGCTCTCATCGTCCACACCCACGGCCACGATATTGTGTGAATCGTGCGCTACACTGGAGGCAATGGCTCCTGATGTTAAACCAAACCGATGAATCAAAGAAAGGGCAATGGGAGCCTGCCTGTATCGGTTCACCACTGCAATTTTTAAAACGTCCTGATCCACATCGCTGCTCCAATTGCCGTCCACACGTTTAGGACGCAAGTCCAGTTTTTCAGTGATCAATTGTCCATCAATGCACCCAATAACCGGATGCGTGTAGTCGTCCTGTGCCGGCAGTGAGAGGCTGTTCGGTTGAATTGGATCAATTGAAAAGCGGTTCACTTCTTTTATCGGGATGTGATGGGTGGGGATGTTTGAATTGCCATTTGTTGCTACGCACTGTCCATTGATATAAGTAGCGATCACCTTGAAATTCTTCAAGTTTTCCAAAAGGACAAAATCAGCCGGATCGCCGACCTCAAGCAAACCTACAGGGAGTTGGTAGTGATGAACAGGGTTGATGCATGCTGCCTGCAGCAGATGGAATGCATCATATCCCAGTGCAACCCCTCGGGCGCAGAGGGCATTGATGTGTCCGTCGACCAGACTATCGGGATGTTTATCATCGGAGCAAAACATCATCTGCGATGGATGGTCTTCGATCAATGGAATCAAAGCGTCAAAATTTTTTGCAGCACTGCCCTCACGGATGATAATTTTCATGCCGAGGGATAATTTTTCCTGAGCTTCTTCCAATGTGAAACATTCATGATCGGTGCTGATGCCCCTGCCCACGTAGGTTCTCAGTCCTTCTCCGGAAAGTCCCGGCGCATGCCCATCCACCGGTTTACCCTGGGCGCGAGCGGCTGCTATTTTTTTCAGCACATCCGGGTCACCCGCAATGGCACCGGGAAAATTCATCATCTCGCTGAGGTAGCGGATATCCGCGGAGGCCATCAGTTCTTCTACTTGCTGGGCGTCCAATGCGTCCCCTGCCGTTTCAAAGATAGTGGCCGGTACACAACTGGGAGCACCAAAATTGAATTTGAAGGGAACTTGTTTTCCATTGTCGATCATGAAGCGGACCCCTTCCATGCCGCATACATTGGCGATCTCGTGTGGATCGCTCACGGTTCCGACCGTGCCGTGCACAACCGCCAATCGGGCAAATTCCGAAGGCACCAGCATGGAGCTTTCAATGTGCACGTGTGCGTCGATGAATCCAGGGCAGGCATAGGGCAGTTGGGGATCGGGGCTTTTTCCTTTTATATCCGAAATGGAAGCAATCCGGTCGTCCACAACCCGGATGAGGCTGGGCTGAATGGTTCGGCGCAGGCAATCGACCCGATTCACCTTGATTTCCAGGGATTTCATATCTCAATATATTTAAAAAGACGATGCGTCTATTGGAGGCAAACGACCGCTCATGTAGAATTTACAGCGATTTGACACGGTAGTGAACGGCATTTAACGTGTCCCCCCTATATTGCATGAAATTCTACATCGCATGAAAAAGATCAAATTCCTCTCTCTGCTGGTTGCCGCTACGTTTTTGACAGTAGCCGCGTGGGCACAATCTGCCGAGGAGATTGTCGCCAAACACATTGATGCAATTGGCGGCGCCGAAAACTGGAAAAAAGTAAACAGCATTCGTCAGGAAGCCACCCTCAGTGTTCAGGGAATGGATATTCCGGTAGTGGTTACGCTGGTGCACAATAAAGGTTCAAAGCAGGAATTCACTGTAATGGGAATGACCGGATACACGATCATCACCAATGAAGGGGGATGGAGCTTCAATCCGATGATGGGACAAAGCAAGCCTGAGCCGATGACCAATGACATGTTGAAGTATGGCAAAGACCAGCTGGATGCACAAGGCGAGTTCTTGAATTACAAAGAAAAGGGACATGCGATTGAGTCGCTAGGAAAAGAAGATGTAGATGGAACCGAGTGCTTCAAGATCAAGCTCACCCGCAAAAGCGGAACCGAGTCGGTTTTCTTCATCGACCCCAAAACATTTTATCCCATTCGGATTTCATCCAAAGTGGTAGCAGACGGACAGGAAGTTGAATCCATCATCAACCTGAGCAACTATCAGAAACTTCCCGAAGGCATAGTGGTTCCATTCACCATGGAGAATAGCCAAATGCCGGCACCCATCACCATGACAAAAATCATTGTCAACGCTCCGGTGGATGAAGTCATCTTTAAAGTCGCTCAATAACTTTTCTACTATAAATCGTAACCCGGTGCATGGCCGGGTTTTTTTTTGAAATTATGGATTATGAAAACAGGTAAACTTTTACTCGCTGGATTGTTGTTGGCGACAGCCACTGCGGGTGTTGCACAATCGGATGTCAATTCCAGCACATTTGGAACATTAGAAGCGCGAGTCCTGGGTCCCGGTACCATGAGCGGCCGCATTTCCGCCATTGAAGGCGTGAACAGCGAAAACGGAAAAACACTTTATGTGGGAACGGCCGGTGGCGGGGTTTGGAAAACCACCAATGCGGGGGCTTCGTTCAAACCCATTTTTGACAAGTACTGTCAAAGCATTGGCGCAATTGCCATCGATCAAAAAAATCCAAAAATCGTTTATGTGGGAACCGGAGAAAGCAACATGCGTAACTCTGTTTCCATCGGGGATGGGTTGTATAAATCGACTGACGCCGGCTCCAATTGGGTGAAGATCGGCGGATTGGATTCTACCGAGCACATTTCCAAAGTGCTCATCGATCCGAACAACTCCTCCATTGTGTATGCAGCGGCTCCCGGTCCATTGTGGAGCGACAGCAAACACAGGGGGTTGTACAAATCAACGGACGCAGGTAAAACATTTGAAAAAATTCTCTACGTATCCGAAAAAGCAGGGTGCGCGGATTTGGTCATCGATCCAAGTAATCCATCCACCCTCTATGCCAGCACTTGGGAATTCCGAAGAACGCCCTATTCATTTTCATCCGGAGGTCCTGGCAGTGCAGTATGGAAAAGTACCGACGGTGGAAAGACCTGGAAGGAGCTGACCAATGGACTTCCTGCTAAACCCATCGGAAGGACTGCACTGGCCATTGCGCCTTCAGCTCCCAACAACCTGATTGCAATTGTAGAAGCAAAGCAAACTCGATTGTATATTTCAGCAGACGCCGGAGAATCATGGAAATCACAAAGTGCATCGCTCAATGTGGTATCCCGACCATTTTACTTCAGCACGCTGGTGATTGATCCGAAAGATCCCAAGCGCGTGTATCGTCCTGCCTATTCTTTTGCGTATTCCAGTGATGGCGGTTATTCATTTGCCGAAGCCAGTGGTGAAGGCGGATGGGTGCACAGCGACCATCACGCACTCTGGATCAATCCGAACAATACCAATCAACTGTATTTGGGAACCGATGGCGGTGTGTACCTGAGTTTGGATCGGGGTGCAACCTGGTTGTTTGTGCAGAATTTGCCGGTGGGACAATTCTACCATGTGGATCACGATATGGGAGATCCCTATCGGGTGTTTGGTGGATTGCAGGACAACGGCAGCTGGGTGGCTCCATCTTCAAATGCAGGTGGTGTGGGCAATGGAGATTGGAAAGCCATCTATGGTGGCGATGGGTTTTGGGTTACGCCCGATCCCACCGATCCTCATATCGCATATGCTGAATCACAAGGAGGAGACGTCAACCGTGTTGACCTAAGAACGGTCAAATCCGTTGGAGTTCGACCACTGCAAACGGCAGGAGACGAAAAACTTCGCTGGAACTGGAACACTCCAATTGTGATCGGAAAAGCCAACCCTAAAAATTTATACACCGGAGCACAGTACCTCTATCGTTCCAAAGACCAGGGAAGGAACTGGACAAAAATTTCTCCTGATCTGACCACAAACGATAAGAAAAAACAAGAACAGGAAAACAGCGGAGGCCTCAGTGCCGACAATACTTCTGCCGAGAACCATACTACAATTTTCACCATCGCAGAATCTCCACTTGATGAGAACATGATCTGGGTAGGCACTGATGATGGCAACCTGCAGGTTTCGACAGACGGCGGTGCAACATGGACCAATACTTCTGGCGCAGTAACGGCAACCGGAATACCTGCACAAACCTGGGTGAGCAGCATTCAGCCTTCTCAATTCAATAAGCAGGTCGTCTATGCCACATTTGATAACCACATGTACGGTGATCATACCACCTATGCCGCTAAGTCGGATGACGGAGGCAAGACCTGGAAAGCCTTTCAGAGCAAGGAATTCAGCGGATTTGCACACAAAATCATAGAAGATCCCCAAAACAAGCAACTGCTGTTTATAGGAACAGAGATGGGCTTGTTTGCTTCGCTCAATGGCGGAGCCGATTGGTTCAGGATGAAAAATAACATACCCTGGTATGCGCTGGTTCGTGATCTCAAGATTCATCCCCGCACCCATGATTTGATGATTGCAACACATGGAAGAGGCATTCTCATTGTGGATGATATTTCAGCCATGCGCAACCTTACTCCTGATATTCTTTCCAAGGAAATTCATCTGTTTGAAACAGGCGACATAGAATTGTCGACCGGCCGCTTTGGCGATGGAGGATTCCCAAACACCGGTGGATGGGTAGCACCCAATGCACCTTCCCTGAAACCGTTTCAGTATTATTTGAAGGACCGGTTCATGTCGGGAGCCATCAAACTGGAGATCTACGATGAAGCAGGCAAGCTCGTTCAAAGTGTACCGGGCACCAATCGAAAAGGCATCAACCGGGTAACCTGGTCGCAACGCATGATGCCCCCAAAAACGGCTACAGGAGCAACCAAGCCGAATAACGGTGGTGCAGTCGCCCCACAGGTATTGCCCGGAAAGTATACCTTAAAGCTGAAAGCAGGAAGCAATGAATTGACCCAATCCTTTAACATGGTGCACGTTGAAAAGTCAGCGTTCACCCTTTCAGAGCGCAAGGCTCAATTCAGTGCAGCGATGGAATTGTATGAGTTGCATCAGCAATTGGCAGTTGTGGTGGCGGATCTAGCAGCAAAGCAAAAAGAGTACCGTTCTTCTGTGGATTCCATAAAGAACAAGAAGCTTCAAAAAACAGGGAATGAATACATCACTGCATTGGAAACACTCCGTGCAGAATTGATTCCCACCAAGCAAACATCAATTTTTGCAGATGAATCCCGCTTACGCGAAGACATTACCCAGGTCTACTTGGCAATCTGCTTCAATGAAGCGGGTCCCAGTAACCTTCAGCTGGAAAGCATCAAAAACCTAAAACAACGGGTACGTGCTGCTGAGGAAAAGGCTAAGCAACTTCATGGGCAGTTCGAAGAGAAACTAAAGCAAGCCATTGCGAAAGAGAAAAAGTAAAATCCTATACTAAAAAGGGGAGCCGATTGGCTCCCTTTTTTTATTCGTCGTCGCGAACAATTCTTTTCAGCCGTAAGCTTTTTGCAGGTGCAAGCACGAGCGGAAATTTCTCCACGGATACATTGCTGGCATCGAGCCCAAATCCCTTCTCTTCGGATAGCGAAATCTCCTTCAGCCAGAAATATATCTTCATGACCACTTTCTCAAAGAAAGGAAGTTCATTATCCAGACTGAGGAATTTTTCCATCACAATGAATTCAAAATCGCCGGCTATATTGTTTCGTGCCAAGCTCTCATAACGTGAGGTAATGTTCACTTCTTTGTTGGAAACCATTTCCTCCACTACTCTTCGGAACATGAGGTTGATTTTGGGTTGCTGACGGAAACCCAGCCGGAATTCCACCCGGATGACTTCATTGGGAATGATGGTTTGTACCTCGTACTCGCAGGTATAAGGATCATCCAGGGTATCAATGTGAACGAACCAATAAATATCTGCCCGCTTGGGCTTTTTATTTAAAATCGAATGAATGATTTTGTACTCAATCTCCTTGGGATTGTTGGCACTGGTCATGTACACCAAGTGGGTGGCATACTTATTGATGGACTGGTCGTTGCTCAGCTCCTGCAGTACAGGAAGATAGTTCTCCAATCGCGCAAACTCCACATATCGGTTCTTGATCTTCCGTGCGCGGTGCCAGACGTACATGATGATGAAGAAAATACCGCCCAGCACAAACGTAGCAAAACCACCGTGCGGAAATTTTTCAAGATTCGCGATCAAAAAACTTGATTCGATGGTGACATATACGGCAAGATAGAGATAGATCAGGATGGGCTTTACGCGGTGGAGGACCAAATAGTTGGCAAACAAGATCGAGGTTGCAAACATGCACAATGTGATGGCCAATCCATAGGCCGCTTCCATGCTGTGTGAGTTTTTAAAATAGAATACAATGCAGCAGCAGCCTACGAATAAAAGGGCATTGATGGAAGGAATGAAAATTTGTCCCCTTTCTTCCGTTGGATAAACGATTTTGAACTTCGGCCAGAGATTGAGTCGCATTGCCACGCTCACCAACGTGAATGAACCGCTGATCATGGCCTGGCTGGCGACAATAGCTGCGGCAGTCGCAATGATGATCCCCACCAACAGAAACGCATGGGGCATGATGGCAAAGAATGGGTTCTGCAATGCCTCTGCTTCAGGGTGGGTGGACAGAAATTCGGGACTTGTCATCAGGGTGCTGTTGGCATAGAGTTTGCCCTGGTGCTGGAGCAGGTACGCTCCTTGTCCCAAGTAATTCAGGATCAAACTTGTCTTCACCCAGATCCAGGTGATGCGGATGTTCTTTCGGCCACAGTGACCCAGATCAGAATAGAGGGCTTCCGCACCGGTAGTACACAGGAAGACCGCACCCAACAGCCAAAAACCCTGGGGATAGGTGGTCAGGATATGAATTGCATAATAGGGGTTGAAGGCCTTGAGCACAGAAAAATTTCCGGAGAGTTGATACAGTCCCAACACCGCCAGCATTGCAAACCAGATGAACATGATGGGACCAAACATTTTTCCAATGGATGCTGTCCCAAATTGCTGCATGAAGAACAAGGCCGCCAGGATCCCCAAAACAATGTAGACGATTTCCATTTCAGTAATGGCTGAAAACCGGGGCAGCTGTTGCAGACCCTCGATGGCAGATGTGACAGAGATGGGGGGGGTAATGATACCCTCGGAAAGCAGTGCTGCTCCTCCAATCATGGCAGGAAGGAAGAGCCATTTGCGCCTTCTTCTGACCAATGTATAGAGGGAAAAAATACCCCCTTCCCCTTTGTTGTCGGCTTTAAGGGTTAGGATGACGTATTTGACAGTTGTCTGCAGGGTGAGTGTCCAAATGATACAGGAAATACCTCCCAAAATCAGTTCTTCGCTGATGACGCGTCCGTTGATGATGGCACTGAAAACGTAAAGCGGGGAAGTTCCAATATCCCCGTAGATGATCCCGAGGGCGATGAGTAACCCTGCTGCGGTGACCTGATTGATGTGTTTACCCACTGAAATCTGAATTTGCCAGTCGTTGGCCGATCAAAGGTAGGCGGAATTTAAGTTTGTTTTAAATAATAGTTTGATCGGCATGAAGTAATTTTAGTGAACAATGCGGAGCGTCATGCATAACATCATTTTCGTCGGACTGCTACTGATGGGTAACCTGGGTAGCAGCGCCCAGAAAATCAGCTACTCGGAGGTGGATCGCGACGATTACCGGGAGATGAATTTCGAGATCATCGGAAAAATGGGCAGCAATATCAATATCTATAAAAATTACAAGAATCGACACGATATATCCATATACGACAACGAGATGCAACTCAAGAATCGGGTGAAATTTGATTTCATGCCCGAACGAGTATTTACCGTTGATTTTGTATCCTATGGCGACTTTGCCTACATGTTGTACCAGTACCAAAAACGAAACATTGTTTCCTATGCGATGGTCAAGATCAACCAAGAAGGCAAACTCATGACCGACCCGGTAGACCTGGATACATCGCATGCGAGTGGATCCAACGACAGCAAGGTATACACGATGATTACCAGCGATGACAAGAAAAAAATTTTGTTGTTCAAAATCAGGAGGATGAACGACAGAAATTTTCAGATCACCACCATGCTGTACAATCAGGACATGCAGTTGCTCAAGCGAAGCAGTTTCTATTTCAATTTGCCGGATAAGGATGGAGTATTTACAGACTTTGTGGTGGACAATGACGGAGACCTGGTGTTTGGACGCTGCTCCCGTTCCGGTTCAAGAGAGTTCATCAACAAAGTAGACCTCATGTTCAAGCCGGCTCTTTCTGATTCGCTCGAACACATTCCCATTACCTTAAACGATAAAACACTGGACGAAGTCAAACTCAAGTTTGACAACTACAACAAACGCCTAATCGTCAATTCTCTGTTCTACCAACAACGAAGGGGAAATGTAGAAGGGCTGTATGCATTGGTGTGGGACAAAAAACAACATGCGCTTCTGTCAGAAAGCAGTTTGATGTTTGACGATAGCCTGCGATTTGATGCAAAAGGCGATGATGGATCGATCAAAACAGCATTCAACGATTACTTCATCCGAGATGTCTTGCCGTTGCAGGACGGCAGTTACGCTGTGGCAGCAGAACTGTTTTACTCCTCCAGCCGTAACAATGCATGGAACCGTTTTGATTACCTCTACGGAGGATACGGTGGCTTCATTTCACCCTATGATATGTGGTACAACTACCCCATCAGCAGGATGTACGGCATGGGCTGGTACGACCCTTTCAACCGTTTTGGTCCACAAAACAACATCGTGCGGTACGTATCGGAGAATATCATGGTCTTTCTTTTCAATGAGCAGGGAAAACTGAAATGGAGCAACACCATTCGCAAAAGCCAGTACGACGACAACAACGATTCATTCTTATCTTATCAACTCTTCAATACCGGCAGTGAAGCGCGTTTTCTGTTCAATCAGCGGGAACGCAGGGATTTATTTCTGAATTCAGCAACCATAGATGCAGACGGTAAATTGAAACGACAGCCTACCATGAAAAACCTTGATCGGAATTATGATTTTATGCCCAAGTTTGGTAAACAGATCGGACTGCGTCAAGTCATTATTCCCTGCGTATACAAGAACTATATCTGCTTTGCCAAATTGGAATTATAATCTCCCGTGATCACCCTTTTCCGAAACAACCATCCCATCGCACTGATTTTATTGGTGCCGTTGGCATTGCTTTCCTTTTGGAATTTTTCATCCCAGCCCATCCCAAGCCCCGCATTACCCACTTCGATGCTGCACAACGAACTCGGCGACTTGCTCGATTTCATAGATACCAATAGCTTTTGGGGCATTTTTTTCAAACTGCTGTTGCTCCTTTCGATGGCGTTGTATCTGAATAAACTGGTTACCGATAATAAGCTGATGGACCGGTCAGGATATGTACCTGCAATGACGTTTTTAGTTTTCAGTGCACTGCTGCCCAATTCGCTTTCAATCCTAACACTTTTGATAAATGGGCTGGTGTTGGTGGCCATTCGCCTTCTCATTCAAGTATACAAACAAGATCGCCCAAACAACAATTTGGTATCGACCGGATTCTGTATGGGGCTGGTTACAGGGTTGATTGCAGCGCATTTGATGTTTTATGTTTGGATGGTCATCGCCATTTTGATCATGCGACCTTCTTCAATCAGAGAGTGGCTGATTGCTACGATTGGATTTTTTCTTCCTTTTTACTTTTTGGCTTCTATCCAGTATTTAAACGACAAACTGGATCTTGCAGCCCTGCTACCGGAGCTGCACATCTCCTGGAAATTGCCTGAACTGTCCAAGTCGGCAATCCTCAACAATGCCCTGATTGTCTTCCTGCCCATTATCGGGATGATGGCCTTCAACCAGCAGATGAATAAAATGGTCATCTTGGGAAGGAAGTCCTATCTCATTGTCTTTGTCCTTTATTTGGCCCTGCTGGTTGTAATGGGAACGGATCCGGAACATGTTCAGGCATTGACGGGACTGGCACTGATCCCTGCCGCTTTTCTTTTCGCACCATTTTTTATGGTATTTCGCAGGGAATTCATTCCCAACCTTGTGGCACTTTCCCTTTTGGCACTTTCCCTGTTCCAATAGTCCTTTTCCCGGGGATACATTGCCCGAAACCTCATAAATTTGCGCAAAACTGAACAGCATGAAATTCGGCGTGATTGTTTTTCCGGGTTCTAACTGCGACAGAGACATGATCGGTGCCCTGAGAGATGATCTTGGGCTGGAGGTGATTGAGTTGTGGCACAAGGACAAGGATCTTTCTGCGTTCACTCCGAATGACTGTATCATACTCCCCGGAGGGTTTTCCTTCGGAGATTACCTTCGGTGCGGAGCCATCGCCCGCTTCAGCCCTATGATGCAAGCCACCATCGCTTTTGCCAACAAAGGAGGAAAAGTGCTCGGCGTGTGCAACGGATTCCAGATCCTCTGTGAATCCGGACTACTTCCCGGTGTCTTGCTGCAAAATGCCAATCAGCAATTCATCTGCAAAAACGTGTTTCTGATGGGTGCTGAAGAAACTCTTCTGAAAATTCCAATTGCTCACGGTGAAGGAAGGTACCACGCCGACCAGCAAACAATGGATGCGCTGCTGAACAATAACCAAGTGATTTACCGGTACTGTGATCAAGATGGGAACATCACCGATGCAGCCAATCCTAATGGAAGCACCCACAACATAGCAGGTATTTGCAATGCCACCCGAAATGTGTTTGGGATGATGCCCCACCCGGAAAGAGCTTGCTCATCCGCCTTGAACAATACCGATGGGAAACACGTTTTCAATACGCTGTTGCTTCACCACACCACTGAACTGATCCATGCGTAATAAATATACGATGAAATCCACGCTGCTGCTTGCCGCAATTCTGATATGCCCTTTCTTCATTCAGGCACAGACAGGATCAGCGAAACAAGTGAAATGGACCTTTGCATCTAAAAAGCTGGCCGACAAAAAATATGAACTCAGCATGATGGCTACCATTGCAGGCAGTTTTCATTTGTATGCAATCAATGCAGGAGTAGAGGGGCCGGTTCCAACGACCATTAGTTTTACTCCCAATCCTTTACTTGCGTTACAGGGAAAAATCACAGAACAAGGGAAAAAAATCACAAAGGTTGAAGAAGTCTGGGGGGGCAAAGTCCACTTCTTTGAAAAAACAGTCAATTTTGTTCAGATTGTTACCACCAAGTCCACCGTGAAAACCAACCTCAACGGCAAAATAGAATTCATGGTGTGCAACGACGAAGTGTGTCTGCCTCCCTCTGAAATCGTTTTTAAAATTCCCGTAGGTGGCTAGTACCATGCGCATCGTATCGGTCATTCTTCTACTTGTATTGTTTGGATCCCCATCCATTGCTCAAGAAACTCCGATTGCATGGAAAGCTACTAGCACAAGAGTAAAGGACAATTCATATCGGCTTCAGTTTACGGTAACCAATCCCGAACAATGGCAGATTTATAGTCCCACCGCCGACTTCGACGGAATACCTGCAGGAGGATTGCAGTTGCCGGATAGCTCCATTCGTGTGATTGCTCCGCTGCAAGCACTGGAAAAAGGAAATCGCATCAACAGCCAACTTTTTCCTGAAAAGGAATACACCGTATACACGAACGAACTGACCTTAACGACAGAAATTGAATTTACTGAAGCGGTACCTGCTGAGATGGAGGTTGGACTGATGTATACGTATGGCAAAAATGAAGCGTTTTTCCCCGGAGAAGTCGCCACGCTGAACATATCATTTGAAGGTGGCGCCTCTAAAGCAGGTGCAATCAAATTAGAAAAACTAAGTAGCGCTCCACTCAATACCTGCGGAGGCGAAATCAAAACAGAAGAGAAAGGAAGCATATTCACGATTTTTCTATTGGGACTTTTAGGAGGATTGTTTGCGCTCTTGACTCCATGCGTATTCCCAATGGTCCCCCTTACCGTTTCCTATTTCACTAAACACAACGACAATAAAAAAAGAGGAAGGCAACTGGCCATACTGTATGGACTTTTTATTTTCCTGATATACGTTTCTTTTTCGATTCCATTTCACTTGGCCGGAAATGTTGATCCAACCATTTACAATGAGATTGCAACCAATGTGTACCTGAATGTTGCATTCTTTCTGATCTTTCTGTTTTTTGCAATTTCTTTTTTTGGATATTATGAAATCACACTGCCCGGCGCGCTTGCGAATTCCACTAATGCCCGTCAAGGTTCAGGTATACTCGGTGTGTTTTTCATGGCGCTGACCCTGGCCATCGTTTCCTTTTCCTGCACGGGTCCCATCCTGGGAACATTGTTGGTAGGAACGGCCACCGAAGGAGCATGGCCGCTGACTGCCGGATTAGCAGGATTTGGCGTTGCATTGGGTTTGCCATTTGGCCTGTTTGCCTTGTTCCCCCAATGGCTGAACTCACTACCCAAAAGCGGCAGCTGGCTCAATACAGTGAAGGTTGTATTGGGATTCATTGAACTGGCGTTGGCATTAAAATTTTTATCGAATGCCGATCTGGTTTCCCATTGGTCCCTCATCAAACGTGAAGTATTTTTTGGGGCATGGATCCTGATTTTCCTGGGGCTCACGGCGTATTTAATGGGGTGGATACGATTTCCCCACGATAACCCGAACGAATCCGTAAGCAAACCAAGAAAAGTACTCGCCGCTGCAGTACTGTTGTTTACGGTATACATCGCTCCGGGTGTGACCAACACCCGGATGGCCAATATTTCACTGGTCAGTGGATTTCCTCCTCCGCTTTGTTACAGCATCTACGCTCATCCGGTGAATTGCGAAGAGCCCCTCAAAGATTTCGATGCAGCTGTGGAAAAAGCAAAAAAAGAGAATAAACCGATATTGATCGACTTTACTGGGTGGGCTTGTGTGAATTGCAGAAAAATGGAAGAAAATGTATGGACCCAGCCCAATGTGCAAGCATTAATGGCGAAATACATTTTGGTATCCCTCTATGTCGATGATAAACAGCTGCTGCCGGTGGACCAGCAATTTTCGTATACTACCCAATCTGGGGCACGCGTTTCAGTAAAATCAGTAGGCGATAAATGGAGCCTGTTCCAAACCGAAAACTTCAATGCTACTTCGCAACCCTGGTATGTGGCCATGACAGCCGATCAACAATTGCTGACAGCCCCCGTTGGGTACGTTCCCGATCCTGTGGCATATGCTGAATGGCTTTCGTGCGGACTGAACGCATTCGATTCAGGCAAAAAATAAGGGGATCGTTTCCGACCCCCTGTTATGCATGAGAAAACCAACTGTTACAGTGCTACTTGATGCTCCACCATCATTTTTCGAAGATTCATCAGTCCATACCGCATCCTACCCAAAGCAGTATTGATGCTGCAATTTGTTTTTTCTGCGATTTCTTTGAAACTGAGATTGGCAAAATGCCTGAGTACAATGACCTCGCATTGGTCTTGAGGAAGCATATCCAACATCTGCCTTACTTTTTCATGGCTCTGTGAGCGCATGATGGTTCCTTCCGCCTCTTCTTCAGAGAGATTGATTGTTTCAAATATATCATAGTCATCCCCACCGCTGGTCATTACGGGCCCGCGTTTTACCTTACGGAAATGATCCACACACATGTTGTGTGCAATACGAAGGGCCCAAGGAAGGAATTTTCCCTCATCGGTATAATTACCGCAACGAAGCGTATCGATGATCTTGATGAATACTTCCTGGAAAATGTCTTCTGCCAGGCTCTTGTCTTTCACTAGGAGAACAATAGAGGTGAAAATTCTGTCTTTGTGCCGGTTAATCAGAAGCTCAAGAGCGTTGGAATCTCCGTTGACAAATTGCTGAATCAGTTCTTGATCAGTTAGGTTGGTTACGGGTCTCATAAAATGGTTTTTTATTGGATTGGATCCGTTTGCTGTTGCGGTGGTTAATCGCTATTGCATGTCAAAACTCCAGAAGAACAGAAGAGGTGCAAAATATTTACAACAGAATTTTTTTGGATTACGTAAAAAAAATTAGTGCCCTTACGTGTTCATTTGTCAACGTAATGTTAACAGCATCGTATATCTACGTGCACCCCGTAAATGCTTTTGAAAGTATATTTGCAATCTCTTATGCCAAAACCCGCACCAGTAAAGGAAAAGAAAGCAGTGCTCGATCGTGCAAATCGTTCGGATGATATTTTCATTCAAGGAGCACGCATGCACAACTTACGGAACGTATACGTAAAAATACCTAGGGGAAAACTCACGGTTGTTACGGGTGTTTCCGGGTCCGGAAAGTCATCACTGACCATCGATACTCTGTTTGCAGAGGGACAAAGACGCTATGCAGAGAGTTTGAGTGCCTATGCGCGACAGTTTTTGATGCGCATGGACAAGCCCGATGTGGACCATATTGCAGGATTATGCCCTGCTGTTGCCATTGAACAAAAAGTCATCACCCGAACACCGCGCTCCACAGTAGGCAGCATGACCGAGATCTATGATTACCTGCGGTTGTTATATGCACGTGTTGGCAAAACCATTTCTCCTATTTCCGGAAACGTGGTAAAAAAAGAAGATGTACACGATGTGATCCAACGCATGCAATCGTACACAGCAGGAGATAAACTTTTTTTACTGACAGCCTTCCCCATGGGCAGCAATCGCAACCCTTCGGAAGAATTGACCATTTTAATGCAAAAAGGATTCTCGCGCATATTCGATGATCGCACCGGTGAATTGCAGCAGATTGAAGACCTCCTCGAAGAAAAAAAATGGAAACCATCAAAGGAATCCTACTTGCTCATTGATCGGTTTGTTCAAAAGGGCTTTGACGAAGAAGAGCTCCACCGCATTGCAGACTCGATAACCCTTGCATTCTATGAGGGAGAAGGCCGACTCTTCCTCAAACGAAACGCTACCAAGCCCGTCTCGTTCTCCAATCGATTTGAACTGGACGATATGCGGTTTGAAGAGCCGGTTCCAAATCTTTTCTCTTTTAATAACCCCTATGGTGCCTGTCCCCTTTGCGAAGGGTATTCTCAAGTCCTGGGTATTGATGCTGACCTGGTCATTCCAGACCAGCGACTGAGCATATTTGATGGAGCCGTCGCCCCTTGGAAAGGAGAAAAGATGGTGTGGTGGAAAGATCAATTTATCAAAGGAGCCCGACACATCGATTTTCCAATCCATAAACCTTATTCAGCCCTCACTGCAGCTCAAAAAGACCTGCTCTGGAAAGGACATAAGCAGGCATATGGCATCAACGACTTTTTCAAAGAAGTGGAAGACAACCTGTACAAAGTCCAGTACCGGGTTTTACTTTCCCGCTACCGAGGAAGAACAACCTGTACATCCTGCAACGGATACCGTCTCCGAAAAGAGGCCCTATACGTTAAGATCAACGGCACTCACATCGGCGAGTTGTGCAATATGCCGGTAACCGATCTGGTGAATTGGTTCACACGTTTGCAACTGACCCAGCATGAGAAAAAAATTACCAAGCGCGTATTGATAGAAATTGAGCAACGGCTGGCAACGCTCTTGGATGTGGGACTCGGATACCTGACACTTGATCGACTGGCCAATAGCCTGAGTGGTGGTGAAAGTCAACGCATCCAACTCACCCGCTGTCTGGGTAGTAACCTTACAAATTCACTCTATATATTAGATGAGCCTTCAATTGGATTGCACAGCAGGGATACCGAACGATTGATCAAGGTGTTGAAAAACCTGCGTGACCTGGGCAATACTGTAGTGGTGGTCGAGCACGATGAACAAATGATGCGGGAGGCGGATCATGTTATAGATATGGGACCGCTTGCCAGTCACCAGGGTGGAGAAGTCGTTGCTGAAGGTAATTTCTCAACACTGCTGAAATCTAAAAAAAGTCTCACTGCTGCTTATTTGCGTGGAGAACTTCGCATCGAACGTCAGCATCCCATCCGAAAGAGTACATCTTCCATAACCATCCATGGTGCTCATGAACATAATCTGCAGAACCTTGACGTCACGATTCCTCTGGGTGTATTGACCGTAATCAGCGGAGTGAGCGGAAGCGGAAAAACCACGCTGGTAAAAAAAATCCTTCATCCCGCATTGCAAAAACACATGACCGGTGTCGGAGATCGCCCCGGCCTGCACGACTCTTTATCCGGAGCACTGGACAAAATAAAACAAGTTGAACTGGTCGATCAAAATCCGATCGGAAAATCTTCCAGAAGCAACCCGGTAACCTATGTAAAGGCGTGGGACAGTGTTCGGGATGTGTACTCGAGCCAGGGACTGAGTAAAATCAGGGGCTTTCAACCGCGTCATTTCTCTTTCAATGTCGATGGCGGACGATGCGACACCTGTAAGGGCGAAGGTGAACAAACGGTAGAAATGCAATTCCTGGCAGACGTCCACCTGGTTTGTGAAAGCTGCAACGGAAAACGATTCAAGGATGAAGTGCTGGAAGTCGAATACAATGGAAAAAACATCCATGATGTATTGGAGATGAGCGTAGACGAAGCCATTGAATTTTTTAAATCAGAAAAAGATATTCCGCTGCGGCTAAAACCACTGCAGGATGTTGGACTGGGATACATCAAACTCGGACAATCCAGCGGAACGCTTTCCGGAGGCGAAGCCCAGCGCGTAAAACTGGCCAGCTTTCTGGGAAAGGGGAAAGGCCACCAGGAAAAAATCATATTCATATTTGATGAGCCCACAACCGGATTGCATTTTCATGATATCAACAAATTATTGGCCTCTTTCAATGCCCTGCTGGACCTGGGACACAGCATTGTAGTCATTGAACACAACCTGGATGTGATCCGCACCAGTGACTGGCTGATAGAACTGGGTCCAGAAGCAGGAGAAGGCGGTGGACAACTGGTCTATGCAGGAGTTCCTGAAGGAATCAGAAAGATTAAGCACAGCAGAACGGCTCCATTCCTCTAACCAGCCTGCTGTTCTGAATCATTTTTTCTGTATCTTGATGATTCAAATTTCATCGATTAAAATAAGCCATATGAATCGGTCAAGAAGAGCTTTTTTACGCAACGCGGCCATGCTGACCGCTGGTGCTACCCTCGCTAACCATTCCCTTTTTGCACTCGGTAAAAAAGGAGAACTAACGGGTATCCAATTGTATTCCATTCGCACCGACATGAGCAAGGATCCAATGGGTACATTGACCAAGTTGTCCAAAATGGGATACAAGCATGTTGAACATGCCAATTACATCAACAGGAAGTTTTATGGATGGACAGCCAAGGAATTCAAAAAACTACTCGATGATCTTGGTATGTCCATGCCCAGTGGCCATACTGTGATGACCAGCAAGCACTATGATGCTTCAAAGAAAGACTTTGCAGATGTTTGGAAATATACTGTAGAAGACGCTGCAGCGATGGGACAACTCTACGTGATCAGCCCCTCCATGGAAACCAACACCCGCCGCGACCTCAATGCACTTAAAGCATTCATGGAAGTTTTCAACAAATCCGGAGAACTCTGCCAGAAATATGGAATGAAATTCGGGTACCACAACCACGATTTTGAATTCAATGAAAAATTAGGAGATCGCACCCTGTACGATATCATCCTTGGTGAGACGGATCCTAAATTGGTGATGCAGCAATTGGACATTGGCAACATGATCAACGGTGGTGCTAAGGCGCTGGACATCATGCAGGCTTATCCCGGTCGATTCGAATCCATGCACGTAAAAGACGAGATCCTTGCCAAAGAAGGACACGAAAAATATGAATCCACCATTTTAGGAACAGGCATCGTGCCGGTGAAGGAAGTCATCGACCTGGGCCGCAAATGGGGAACCAAACACTTCATCATTGAACAGGAATCCTATCAGGGAAGAACTCCACTGGATTGTGTGGAAGAAGACCTCACCATCATGAAGAAATGGGGATATAAATAATAGAGAGGCCGGTTATTCAACCGGCTTTTTTATGGATGACCCATCCACAATGCACCGCCAATACTGGACTGTCGCGCGCCGGTAACCGAAGACAATACTGTTTCTTCTTCCCTCCAACGCAACACTCCCAATAAGGCCATGATCAATGCTTCTTTGTAGAGGACAGTAGCTTTATCGGGTACTACCGCTTCAACTCCATGAGCAGCTGAATAGTGACGGATGCGATCCAGTAAATATCCATTGAGTGCCCCCCCTCCCGTAATCAGCATGGATGAAGCATTGGAAGTAGCGACTGCATTTCCGACCTGTTGCGCAATGTGTTCGGTATACGTTGCCAATGCATCCGCACTGGATATTTTCATCGCTTCAATCATTGGAAACAACTGATCCACACCAAACGAATTGTCCAGCGACTTTGGAAAAGGTGCTGCATAAAAAGGCAATGCATTCAATTGATTCAACAGCTCAGCATGAATGGTTCCGGTTCGGGCCATGTGACCATCATCATCGTAGGCTTTTCCTTCTTTATTCGCCAGAAGATTCAGCACCCGATTAGCAGGACATACATCAAATGCAACATAATTTCCGTCGGCACTACGCAGGGAGATATTGGCGATTCCCCCGATATTCAACAGGCAGGCGTGATCGGAAAACAATAATTTTTCACCCATGGGCACTATGGGTGCGCCTTGTCCACCCAGCGCAACATCCATGGCCCGGAAATCGGACACTACCGGAAGAGCCGTTTCAGCTGCAATGGCAGACCCATCTCCAATTTGAACGGTAAAGACTCCAGGCTCATGAAAAACAGTATGGCCGTGAGAGGCCAGAAGTCCCACTTTGTACTCCAACCCATTTTCCTGAATGAACCGGTTGACCACTTTCCCGACATAGTGACCGTAATCAGCATGCAACCGCATGAAGTCTCGAGCATTTAACGACGAGGCTGTTTGCAAACGACTCAACCACTCGTCTTCATAGGAATAACACTCGGCAACCTGCAACGTGTAGGTCCATTTCCCTCCCTGTTCTTCCAACAGAACATAGGCCAGATCAATGCCGTCCAGCGAACTTCCGCTCATGATGCCTATCACTCGATATAACATGGATTATCCCTATTTTAGTGCTTCCGCAAAAATAGGCATTGTATGATCACCAATCTAAGCGAAAAACATTCTCTGGTCAGCAATTGGATTGCAGAGCTGCGTGATGTAAGCATTCAGACGGATCGCATGCGATTCAGAAAAAATATTGAACGCATTGGTGAAGTAATTGCATATGAAATCAGCAAAACACTTCCGTGGGAAGAACGCGAAGTCACCACCCCATTGGGCATTGCAAAAGAGAAAATGCTGACCCAACAACCCGTCCTGGCGACCATCCTCCGAGCCGGTATGCCATTACACAACGGAATGCTCCACTATTTTGATAAAGCAGATAACGCGTTTATAGCTGCCTACCGTAAACACCATCGGGATGGCAGTTTTGAGATCAGCCTCGAATATTTATCCTGTCCATCGCTGGAAAATCGCACCTTGATTCTATGCGACCCTATGCTGGCCACCGGAGCATCGTTAGTCAAAACAATTGAATACCTCAGAAGAGAAGGAACGTTCAACTCCCTTCATATTGCATGCGTCATAGCGTGTACAGAGGGACTGGAATTCCTGAAACGGCATGAACCTACTGCACACATCTGGTGCGGGGCCATCGACGAAGAACTTACCGCAAAGGGATATATTGTACCGGGACTGGGTGATGCTGGAGATCTTGCGTACGGAGAAAAATCACAGTCCTAGTCACTACGGATGTATGCGCATCACCAGTGGCAGCACCACATACGAAGTGAGCACAATCAGCGCAATCGAAATAAGATTCAATACAAATCCTGCGCGCATCATTTCTCCCAGTTTAATGTGACCAGTTGAAAATACAATGGCATTCGGCGGAGTACCCATGGGCATCATCGATGCACAGCTGGCGGCCAGCGTCATCGGAATTCCCAACAGCAATGGATCAACATCGATGGCCACTGCAATGCCCGTCACTACAGGAGCAAATACAATCACCTGTGCCACATTGCTCATTACTTCGCTGATGAAAATTGCAATAATAACAATTACGGCAATGAGTACCAACAGGGAGCTTCCGGTAAACCCGGCCAACCATTGTCCGAGGGCGCTAATGATACCGGCCTTTTCAAGAGCGGCGGCCAGCGTAATCCCACCACCAAATAGCAGTAAAATACCCCAAGCCATTTTTGATGTATCCGACCAAACCAGTATCCTCTGTTTTGTATCAAATGAACTTCCGGAAGGAACAATGAACATCAGCAGTGCACCAAATACGGCGATCATGTTGTCATCCAGTCGTACAACCTCCAATTGATTGATCAGGTCACGGGTAATCCACAAGAGAGCCGTTGTCAGAAAAATAATCAAGACCCGCTTTTCTGGAGTAGTCATCGGACCCAACGCTTTTAATTCATCCCGAATCAGGGATTGCATGTCATTGCTGGAATCAATTCGACTGGGAAACATCCAAATCAGTACCCCATAGAGCGCAAAAAATAACAACAGCGCTACCGGTAAACAAACAATCATCCAGCCTGCAAACGAAATATCAACACCATATTCTTTGCTGATGAATGAGACATAGGCTACATTGGGAGGAGTTCCAATGATGGTCGCTATTCCTCCGAAATTGGAAGCATAGGCGATGGAGAGCATCATGCAGACAGCAAAATGCCGGAGTTGAGGATTGTGCTCGTTTTTAGCCGTGACCACGGTGATCACGGAAGCAGCTATAGGAAGCATCATCATGGTAGTAGCCGTATTGCTCAACCACATGCTGATGAACCCAGTAGCCAGTATGAATCCTAAAATGATCCTGTTTCCGTTGGTCCCAGTAAACTGCACAATGGTCAAAGCGATGCGCTTATGCAGGTTCCATTTTTCAATTCCCAATCCGATCATGAAGCCGCCCATGAACAGAAACACCACTTCATTGGCATACGGTGCAGCAGCTTCACCCAATTTTGCAATCCCCAGCAGCGGAAACAAGACCAATGGCAACAATGCAACTGCAGGCATGGGTAAGGCTTCAGCAATCCACCAGGTGATCATGAGGACAGCTGTCGCCAAAACCCGATTGGCCTGTTCTCCCAACGCAAACGGGTCAAGCACCCAAACCAGCAGAAAAAGCAACGGACCACTGGCCAGCTTGAGCCAGGACATCCCTATTTTTTCATTCTTCTTTTCCATTGAATCCGTTTGGGTGAAGATAAATCATTTGTGTATTTTGGATGACGCGAAAACTCAGGATGCTAAGAGAAATTGTAATTGCTATACAATCGTATTTTGCCGCACATGCTTTTATTAAAAAACATAGTCTGTGGCGCTGGATCATCGTGCCGGGTTGCGTGTATGCTATCCTCTTTGCAATCAGCATGTATTTCTTTTCACGCTCGGTAAATGCTGCGATTGAATGGCTGACCATCGAAACAGGATTGCAAGTCTGGATCAATAAATTGCAAAACAGCTGGATCGGTTTCTTATTTACCGTTGGAGGCATCATGTTCTGGCTCATCATGATGCTCTTCTACTTTTCATTTTTTAAATACATCTGGTTGATTTTAGGCTCTCCTGTATTTTCGTACCTCAGTGAACGAACCGCATCCATTATAGAAGGAAAGGAATTTGATTTCAGGTTGAAGCAGTACCTGGCAGATGTAGCGCGCGGTATCAAGATGGCCGTACGCAATACGCTGTGGCAAGCTGTTTACTTGTTTTCTATTTTATTGCTGTCGCTGGTTCCCTTCATTGGATGGATCGCCCCATTCATCGCGCTATTGATTGAATGTTACTACTACGGTTTTTCAATGCTTGACTATACCTGTGAGCGAAATAAAATGAATGTACTCAAGAGCATTGATTTTATTGGAAGACACCGGGGTTTGGCCATCGGTAACGGAATGGTGTTTTATTCAATGCACTGCATTCCACTCCTGGGCTGGGTACTTGCCCCTGCGTACGCCGTGATTGCAGCCACCATCAGCCTACAGGAAAATAAAGATGAATTCATGCGTGAATTATGAAAACGAAAAGCACAGTACTGCTGATCCCCATCATGATTGCAGAATCAGGAGAAAGCCATCTGCCCATGATCTTTACCGAATCAATTCGTTCGTGCTCGATTTTCTTTGCTGAAAACATAAAGACCGCTCGCAGGGCATTTCGAAAAATGGATCGTTCGTTTCCAATTGATGATAAAGAGTGGATTGAAATAGGAAAATCAGAAGAAGCTTCTGCAGCATTATTCAGGAGCAAACTGGCAGAAGATGCGACCATCGGGATCGTAAGTGAATCCGGGTGTCCGGGCATTGCGGATCCCGGACAAATACTAGTCGGCATCGCCCAAGCGCTTGGCATCAAGGTGGTCCCTATTGCAGGACCCAATTCCATTCTGCTGGCCCTCATGGCAAGCGGACTGAATGGTCAACTTTTTTCATTTCACGGGTACCTGCCGATTGATCGGACCAAACGGCAACAAGCCATTCAGTCTCTGGAACATGTCAGTCGAACAGCCGGAACATCCAACATCTTCATCGAAACTCCTTACCGCAATGCAGTGATGCTCGAAGCCTTGCTGGCCGTTCTGCATATAGAAACTCGGCTATGCATCGCAGTAGACATTACTGGAGAACAGGAATGGATCCGTACAAAATCGGTAGGCGACTGGAAAAAAAATATACCCGAACTCCCCAAATCACCGGCGATCTTCATCATCGGCCGTTGAACGTCTATAATCCGTATTGACTGACGAGATAGACCATTGCCGCCATGACGACAGTCCCCAAGTTCAACTCCCGTTCACTGACTGCTTCAAACACATCCGTTTTGGCATGGTGCAAATCCATGTAGCGCTGAGAATCCGGATTCAGTCCGATCAAAGCAGTCCCCAAAGGACGCAGGGGACCAATATCGGCACCGCCTCCTCCTTCGTTGAATTCCAATGCCCCATACGGATGAAACAACGGTTTCCAAGAAAGGATGCGCTCTTTTTGCGCAGCTGTTGCAGAAAATCCAAAACCACGAGGGGTAAATCCTCCTGCATCACTTTCTAAGGCCATGATGAATTTTTTGTTTTCGGTTTTGGCAATCTCAGCATATTTATTTCCTCCTCGTAAACCGTTTTCTTCGTTCATGAACATGACTGCACGAATGGTTCGTTTGGGACGAATGCCCAGTGCTTTCATGACACGGATCACTTCTATGCTTTGCATGCATCCCGTTCCATCATCGTGCGCGCCTTCAGCCAAATCCCAACTGTCGAGGTGACCCCCAACGGTTATGATTTCATTGGGGAATTCCGTTCCCTTGATCTCGCCTACCACATTGTACGACAAAACATCTTCCAGCATTTTGCAATTGGTCTTGAAATAAATCTGCTTGACAGACTTTTTCGCCAATGCATCGCTGAGTTGCACGGCACCATTGGTGCTGATGGCTACTGCAGGAATTTGCGGAAACTGCTCATCGTAACGGGTGGCTCCGGTATGCGGGTGATCATCCAGTACCGGAGAGAGCGTACGCACAATCACCCCCACAGCGCCCAATGCTGCTGCGCGGGAAGGTCCCTGTGAACGATATACTCCAGCTTCACCATAGGCCCGAAAGGTATTGATGTACCGAGGGTCCATTCGATAATTATAAAACACAATCTTTCCCTTTACTCCCTCCTTCCCTAAGGCATCGAGTTCCTTAAAATTGGTGACTTCGACCACCGGAGCCGTGATGCCTGCCGCCGGTGTTCCAACGGCATTCCCCAATGCCACAATGTTCAACGGAAACGATGTTCCGTTTTGAAGCAGTGCGCGCCCTACTTCCTTATCGCCCCTCACCCAGTGCGGAACCATGCACGGCTGTAAATAAACCGAATCAGCCCCAGCTTCCCGCAACATGCGTGCTGTCTGCTCTACCGCTAAGGCAGCACCCGGAGAACCGGATAACCGCGGACCCACTTTCTTGCACAAGTACTTTAAATTGGAATAGGCCTGACCATGCATGAAAATCTCATCAGAAATCTGCTTGATGACCATTGAATCGCTCTGAGCCAAAGAAATAGAAGAAGCCAGTACCAATAGACAGAACATTGAAAACATTGCTTTCATAAACCATGATTGATTGGATGAACAATCTACTCAAATTTTACTATTTATCCATTTTCTGCTTCTGTAAATGAACCGTATTATCCCTACTTTCGTTAATTCAAAAAGCATTCATGAACATCGGTATTGTTTGTTACCCGACTTTTGGAGGAAGCGGTGTGCTGGCAACTGAATTGGGCAAGGCATTGGCCGATAAGGGACATGCGGTGCATTTCATCACCTACCAACAACCGGTTCGACTCACCGGTTTCAGCGCCAATGTGTTTTTTCACGAAGTACGGGTGCCCACTTACCCTTTGTTTGATTTCCCTCCATATGAAACGGCATTGGCCAGTACCATGGTGGATGTGGTAAAAAATAACCGAATCGACCTGTTGCATGTTCACTATGCCATTCCACATGCTTCGGCTGCCTATATGGCACAGCAGATTTTAAAAACCGAAGGGATTTCCACCCCGTTCATCACCACGTTGCACGGAACGGATATAACGCTGGTAGGAAAAGATAAAACCTATGCTCCGGTTGTTACCTTTTCCATCAACCAAAGTGATGCCATCACGGCGGTATCCGACAATTTGCGACTTGAAACACTGATGCATTTTGCCATCGAAAAAGACATCAGCGTCATTCACAATTTTGTCGACATACACCGTTTTACCAAACGACCCATTGACGCATTCAAAAAAGTCATCGCCCCCAATAATGAAAAAATCATCCTGCATGCATCCAATTTCAGAAAAGTCAAACGCATCGCAGATGTGATCTATACCTTCAACAAGATTCGCAGCGAGATCCCCTCCAAGCTACTGCTGGTAGGCGATGGACCGGAACGACCCATGGCGGAGGAACTCTGCAGGGAATTGGGCATTTGTGAGGATGCACGGTTTGTGGGAAAGCAACAAGACATGGAAGAAATCTATGCCATCGCTGATCTTTTTCTTCTTCCCTCCGAATACGAAAGCTTTGGTCTTTCTGCCCTAGAAGCCATGGCAGCAGGCGCTCCGGTGATTGCAACCCAGACCGGTGGGCTACCTGAGATAGTTTCCGATGGAAAAGATGGCTACCTCAGTGAGGTCGGCGATGTTGAAAACATGAGTCGCAATGCAAAACGGCTGCTGAGCAATTCAATAGTCCTGGAACAATTCAAAACAGCTGCCCGGAAAAAAGCAGAGATGTTTGACATGAATTCTATTGTTCCGAAATACGAAGCCCTGTATGAACAGGTCATTGCAAAATCATCAGCGGCGCTTTAACCAGAGTTCGGGATTGACAAACCGCAGTTCTTCGTTTACCATGAAGATGATTTCCCCGTCGCCATCAAAATTCTCTCCTGCTCGTCCAATGGTTTGTCCCGTCTCCACCTTTGAACCTTTGCTGACATTCACAGAGGAAAGATTAAAATACGTTGTAAAGTATTTTCCGTGCTTGATGGTCACCGTCTGGCTTCCCGCCACATCATAAACCGTGGTCACCACACCATCATAAACAGCCTTGACAGTTGTGCCGCTCTCGGTTTGAATGGTGATGCCGCTATTATCTTCCTCAATACGGGTTCCTTCAATCCGCTGGCGACCAAAACTTGAGGTAATGGTTCCGCGATCAACCGGCCAGGGCAAATTGCCGCGGTTGTTTTCAAATCCAACCGATACCTTGGTCACTTCGGGCGTATTCTCCAATACCGTAACCTTGCGGGCTGCGGTCGGAGTTTCAGCGGGACCCGTTGCGGCACGAGTTGTAGTTGCAGTTGCGGCCGACTTTCGGGCTTCCTCCTCCGCTTTTCTTCGGGCCGCTTCGATCTCTCTTTTGATGATAGCTGCGATGGAATTCTGAAGGCTGCGCAAAACCTTTTTCTTCGCAGCTACTTCACGGGCAATTTCATTCTCTCGGGCTTTCAGTTTTGAAACAAACTGGTTCTTTTCTTTTTTTTCTGATTCCAGCAATTCTTTTTGCTTTTGCTGCTCTTCAATCACTTTACTTTTTTCACTTTTATTTACACTGAGCATCTCAATGCGCTGACCCAACTCTTTTTGTGTGCGGTTGATTCCCACTACCTGCTCATCGCGGTACTTGCGATAGCTCTTTAAATAAGCAACCCGCTTTACGGCGTCATTAAAATTGGTTGCAGTAAAAATAAAATTGAGCATATCGTAATTGCTCCTGTTCTTGTACGCGTATTGAATGGTTTTTGCATATTGCTTGCGCAGCGTATCCAATTGACGTTCCAAGCGATAGATTTCGCGGTTGTTGCTGAAAATGGTATTATCGATGAGTCGGATCTCATCGTTCAGGTTATCGATCACAGCATACCGGCTTCGGAGCTTGCGCTCGAGTAACTTGAGTTCAGAAAGGCTGGCTTTGCGGTCTTTGGAAACCTGGTTCTGCGTTTCCTGAAGGGAAGCAATCTCCTGCTGGATCTCCCGCCTGCGCTTTTCCAATTCTTCCTTGGTTTGTGCCTGTCCGACCAGGCATCCTGTTAACATCAGTAGAAAAACAATCTGCTTCATCGTGATCAATACAACACTTTATAGTTCTTAGGAATACTGAAGGGGAAACTTACCGGAGCATCAAATTCAACTTGTTTAAAATCCAGATTGATCTCCAGTTTATTTTTCTCGGCAAGACTGATGTTTCGGATTTCAGCAAATTGCCGGCCTCCGGCTGGAACATATGAACTGTATGCAAGACTGGCGGTCCTGCTTCTGGCCATGTCTACATCATCCAGTTTACTGAACAATAAATGCAGGTCCCCTTTTGCAACAGTTAAGTAATGCTTGAAAGACTGGCCGACCGTCGACAACGAAATCCGATCGCCCTGATCGGAATAGGCGACTACTGAACGATCCAGATAAACCGGATTGCCCATAATCAGATCTTCCAGTGTACCGTAATCAAACGGCACCTGGGTAATGCCCTGCAGATAGGAAAGTGGTTTGCGCTGAATGGACCGATTGAGTTTATCCATAATGAAAATACTGTCCGGCGTAATCATCACCCGATAGGCCTCTATGTTCAATGCTGCAATAATGGAAACCCAAATGGCACTGTCTTTTTTCATGCGCAAAAACGCATTGAAATCCAATCGTGTATTTTTATCGTCGGAGTAATCAACCCGCACCTTGGATGCAAACGTGTTGAAGGCCAACCGTTTTTCATTGATGGTTCGAAAAGTGGCACGAACGGACTTTGCAGAATCGCTGTCTTCTGGCTTCACCACGACCACCACGCTGTCTTTCTTGGCAACGACTGTACTTATTTTTTTGGTCGACCGACACGAAGCCATTAATGCTACCCCTGCTACCCCAACTATGATCGCAATTATCCGCATCGTGTTATTTTGTTCCTGTGTGTCCAAATCCTCCCTCGTTTCGCTGGGTCGCATTCAGATCGTCAGACAACTCCCATTTGATTTTTTCAACCCGTTGAAACACCAGTTGTGCAATTCGATCCCCATCGCTGATCATCTGTGGCTCATTGGAAAGGTTGATGATGATTACTTTTATTTCACCCCGGTAATCCGAATCAATCGTTCCCGGTGTATTCAAACATGTAAGACCCTGACGCACTGCCAATCCGCTTCTGGGACGCACCTGTGCTTCCATTCCCGATGGGATCTCGAGATAGAGTCCTGTTGGAATAAGGGATCGTTCGAGAGGAGAAAGCGTAACCGGGTGTTCGAGAAATGCCCGAAGATCCAAGCCCGAAGATCCAGGAGTGGCGTATTCCGGAACTGGATGATGAGAGCGATTAACAATATTGATGGCATGCTGCTGTTGTTCAAGAAGCACAACCGCATAGGCAACAAGTCCCTCTTCCCTTCCCACAAAGCCCATCTTCTCTGTAGTGGTAGCTTTTATGGAAATAGCTGAAATGGCTATATTTAAAATCGACGCAATGGTGTCACACATCGATGGAACATGCGGCTTTATTTTGGGAGCTTCCAGGCACAATGCAGCATCCACATGCACAACGGAATACCCGTGTTGTTGAATGAGCGCGTGTGTGTTTTGCAAGAGGATCTTGCTGTCGATGCCTTTAAACGTTGGATCGGTATCGGGAAAGTGGGTACCAATATCACCCAATGCCAATGCTCCGAGCATGGCGTCACAGATGGCATGCAATAGCACGTCGGCATCACTGTGTCCCAATGCACCCTTATGATGCGGAATCTTTACTCCCCCTAACCATAGCTCACGCCCTTCTACCAGTTGATGAAAATCGATGCCAAATCCTGTTCTGAACGACATGCTGTTTGTTGAAATCAATAATCCGGTTGCGCGAGATCGAACACCAATCCGAATCGGATGGTATTGGACAATGGGTTTCTGTTTACCCCCGAACCGGATGGGATGAGGTAGGATAGGTTGAACCCGATACTGGAATATTTGAATCCAGCCCCCAAAGAGAAATACTGACGATTGCCTTTCTCTTTATCCTCGTAGAAATATCCGGCCCTCACTGAAAACTGTTCGTTGTAGGTATATTCTGCACCTGCAGAGAAATAAAATTCTCTCAGCTCTTCTCCAAAACCGCCCGGAGCATCGCCAAATGAGCTGAACCAGCCGGCTACTACACTCTTGCTTCTGTAGTTGGCCAATCCAGCACTGTCGCCAAGCAATGGCGGTGTGGGCACCAATAATTTATGGATATCCAGACCAAATGAAAGTTTATTGACTTCGTTGCTGACGCTGGTGTAGACGGCACCAATGGACAGGTTGGCGGGAATAAAATCTTTTTGCGTCGCATCGCTGGTATAGCTGATTTTGGAACCCAGGTTGGTGAACGCTGCACCGAGACTGATACCGCTTCCGTCGTCGGATAAGGTATTATAATACAGTCCAATATCGCCAGCTACTGCATTACCGGGTTTGTAGGATACGCCGCTGATGGCTTGTCCCCCAGCCAAATTAGAGTTGATGTAGCGAAGAGAAACACCCAGACTCAGCCGATCAGAAAGAATTCTGGAATATCCTGCGTCCACTGCCACTTCTCTGGGACGAAATGAATTCAAGTCATTCCCCAAATTGTCTGTGAACTGAATATTTCCCAAGCTGAAATAGCGCAGTGATCCGGAAATCGCCTGGGTTTCATCCAGTTTATAATACCCGGCAAGGGATGCCAGGAATACGTCATTCAGTCCCAAGTCCTTCAACCAGGGCGTATAGGTCATTGCAATCCCAGTCGGGTTTTTTGCAAATGCATATTTTGCTACGTTGTAGAATTGAGAGTTTACATCTGGTGAAGTGGCCACACCCAAGTCGCCCATACCGCCCGCACGGGCATCAGGGGAAATTCGAAGAAAGGGGACGGCTGTGGTCACCACATTAATCGAGTTTTGGGCCAATAGTGAAGTGGAAACAAAAAAGATGCAAAAACCAGCAAGAAAGATCCGGGTAGTCCTTTTCATTGTAATTGATTGTTTTCTAAAAGGATAAGCGGGTAAAACTGGTACAATAGGCGCTGGTTTATGTGTAAAAATATGAAAATAAATGCTAAAGGATTACCAACTTTTGAGAGCGGGTGGTTATAACCCCTGAAGAAGAACGAATCAACAAGGTGCAAATATATAGTCCGGGTGGGAGTCGTGCTCCATTATTCATACTACCGTTCCACTCGATGGTAACTGTTTGCAGTCCCGTTTGATTCAGTTGGCGTTGAGACTGGAACACCATACTTCCGGTTATTGAACGCACTTCCATGGTAACCAACGCTCCGGAGGTAGGTCCCTCCAGGTTGGCCCGAAGGGAAATAGCACCTTGCGTTGGGTTGGGATACACCTGTAATGAAAGGATATCAACTTGTCGCATCTTCACCACTTCGAATTCCAACAGATATTCAGAAGCATTATTGAGCACGTCCCATGCTTTGATGCGCAAACGGTGTTTACCTTCTTCCAAATTATTCAGCGGAAATGCAATGCGACCTTCCTTATTTCCATTCAATGGTTCAAATTGATCATTCAAGACATATGCTTCCGCATAGCGCTCATCCAAAACGGCAGTGATGGAATGACCAATTCCCGAACTGCCGAGATGGATTCCCTCTGCATCACGGAGTCGGACCAACAACAGCGCATTTTCCCTCACTTTTCCGCCATTGACGAATTGTTCGTTGTTGAGCCAGGCATTGAGGATGGGACCTTTCTTGTCGTTGGTGATTTGTCCACCCCATCCTCCTATCAATAATCCATCCGACGTTCCTTGTGCTTCTACTTTTCCACCCTCGGCGTAATAATTGATGCGTCCCGCACCAATGGAAAAATCAAGATCGGTTGGCACCACCAATGAGAATGAAAATGCACCGTTGGTGACCGCCACCCTTCCACTGTAGATCAAATTCTCATCGGATTGAAAGGTAGTAACGGGACTGGAGGGATCATTGGACAGCGTAGTGATGGCAATGGGTTTATCAAATAGTTTAGGATACACAAATCCATTGAACGAGTTGTCGACCGACCCATCCGGTCGGCATACTTCGCCGGTAAACGTATAGGCATTATTGGCCTTCAAGGTGTCCACTGACCCACCCAATGGTTTGCCATTCATGGTTCGGGTTTTCACTGTGTATTCAGGAATGGCCAGCTTCAACGCAGGATCACCCAGGAGCACAAACTTTCGTATGTTGACCAGATCACCTGAGTTACGAACCGTATAATTCTTTGAACGTCGGAGTGCCTCTCCCATTGGAGCATAGGTTCCATTGGCCTGTTTCATGAAGAGAAACTGTAAAAAATCATTGTTGATTACCCGGTTGCTGGATGCAAATACCAAACGGGTAGTGGTAACCAGTCCAATCGCTCCATTCGATCTTCCCACAAACAATTCTTCACCAATGGAAAGATTGGCAGGATTATCAAATGGCGCAAAATCACAGGTAGCCGTAACAAATAAAGGCAATCGCTTGGCATTGTTCCATTCTGAAAACATCGCGCGTTCAAGAATGACTTCCTGCGCCAATCGACTGCTGCTGCCGTGTCCACTGTAATTCCATACCATGGTCCCGCGATTGATACCGCGGTTGATGAACTGATTGACTTCAGGATAACGGCTTCCTCCGGTACCACCGGTTTGCTTGAATGCATCGAGGTATATTTTTTGAATGTTCCATCCTGGATACCGTTCCGTCAACAAACGGGCATGCAATTCAGCATCATTCAAATGAAGATTGTAATCTTCGTCGTCGGCTAACAATGAGATGTTATTTTTCCAAGCACCTCGGTCGGTGGAGTCAATGTAATACAGGATCTTGTCGACTGCCAGCCGTGCCTGTTCAAAAGTTCGGGCGGGTATGCGCCCTACTGCAACATCCAACGTTGCTTGTGGAAAGGTACGGGTGATCGATTCGCCGTCTTCGAGGTATCCAAAATAATCATCGGTTACATAGGTAGCCAACGGATCCAAAGAGAAATCACTCTGATAGGAAGGAACAAGATTGGACAACGTACCCGTCTTGCCTTTGAAATCATAGGATGCTCCCCCAAAAAGCAACAGGTATTTGGGGCGACGAGATGCATCACCTCCTGCACGATCAAAAAACATCTTGACAAAATTTCGAATCCCCGTGGGATCTGGATTGCCCCCGGCAAATTCATTCCAGATTTTATCTGTAGTGGCTGTCACCACCTTCAAACCATCCCGATTGCTGTGCAGCTCCGCGATGCGTTTTGCCTGAGACAACAACAGGGGATCGGTTACAATGATCATATCCGCTGCTGCACCCGCATGCAGATCCTGATTTTCCACCCCTCCTTCCAAACGAGGCAACTTCATATTTCGGGCATCAAAGCATACATATTCTTTTAGTTGATGAGCATCATCGCTGAATTCCAGCGATGTCCCCACAAGTGTGGTGGTAAGGTTTACAGGCTGAAGTGGATGGCTCACGTCCCATACTTGATGATCCGTGCGGGCATTGTCAATTTTAAACTTGATATTCGAAGCACCCACAGATGCGATATCCCGAAAAAACAATTGTGAAGTTCCGCTCACAGCCAACTTGCGTTTGAAATACAGATCAAACGCATTCAACCATACCTGTGCATTGGAACCCTGACCAATGAATCGATAACCAAGGGTAATGGCCGCTTCTCGCAATACCCCTTCTGCCACCCCCTTGCTGGAATTGGCAAACGACTCAATCAAGGTCCCCTGAACTGATGGAGTAGTGTGCTCAAAGAGGTTGGTCCCGTTGAGTGATACCAAAACCCGGTTGGGCGATTGAAAACTTCTGCCCACCACTTCACTGTTAAAATAATACGTCGACCCCGGAATGATTCCCGGAACCGAGATGGGAAAATCAAGGGAAGTTGGTTTGCCCGGTTGATTGCTCAGCTCTTCTCCATACCATTCTTTTCCACTATTCAAAAAATTGATGGAATCCAACTCGTGATGATAGTGCTCATCAAATGATTGGATGGGTGGTTGCGTCGACGTTTCCGTGGCACGTGAGCTTATTTTTTTTGATGTGGTGCCGGATACCTGAATGAAATAGTACGACTTGTCTGAATAATGGTTTTTTATATAGGTATGCCGGCGAGCAAGGGTATCATAGATCCAGTGGTGGGGACCTTGTCCATAAAAAGAGATGAAATCATTTCCATCCAGCACTCCATCCCCACCGTCCATCACCCAGACGGCAGTTTCGGGAAGGTCATCAGGGGATGGCAGGGAATTGTCCTCCGGCAGCTCTCCTCCTCCCGTTCCAAAAACCCGAATGGTGGCACTCGTGAAGGTCCCGCTAAGGCCCGCATTTCGAAGGAGTTCGGGGGTGATGCGATAGATACCCGGTTCGGTAACGGATACTTTTATCCATTTCCCGAATGCCAATACCGAAGAAGGGGCATAGGTTTTTTGCCCCCACGCTCCAAGGGTAAGGCCGGATACGGTTAGAAAAAAGATCCATTTTTTCATAAAGCCCTGTTAACAAATTTAGCATTTAGTAAACATATTAGGCGACGTAAAGCATTGATTGAATTTAATTTAACACTTACATTTGTTACTGTACCCTAGAGCAGGTGGGGCAATATCGTGCACCAAATGCTCGTTTAAAAAAAGTGATTCTTAAAAATGTGCCAAGCATGAAGAACCTCTTGTATGTAACCGCAGTTGTTGTTTTATTTTCAGCCTGTAAGGGTGGACTGCCGTTTGTAAAAAAGAAAATGGAAACATCCTCCGTTACCGGATGGAACTATAATGATCGCAACATGGGCGGGTTTTACAAGTCGCCTGTTCAGGAACAATCCACTGGTCCTGGTCTAGTATTCGTACAAGGTGGAACCTATACGATGGGGGCAGCCGATGAAGATGTGATGGGCGACTGGAACAATGTGCCTCGTCGGGTAACCGTCTCTTCCTTCTACATCGACAAATCGGAGGTTGCCAATATCCACTACCGCGAATACCTGCACTGGATTGAACGCACGTTTGACGATCCTATGTACGAAAACGTCATCAATGGTGCAAAACCAGACACCTTGGTCTGGAGAAGTGAGCTTGCTGCAAACGAACCCCTGGTTGAATATTACTTCCGCCATCCTTCCTATAACAATTATCCAGTCGTTGGCGTAAGCTGGAGACAAGCGAATGACTTTTGTATCTGGAGAGGCAACCGCGTGAATGAACTCATTCTCGTGCAACGAGGACTTGCCAACCCCAACCAGTTAAAGAACATGCAGGGTCAGGCTGAAGAGAATTTTACCACCAAATCCTATTTACTGGGACTCTACGCACCTCAGGCTGCTCGTCAAAAGCGGCCAACGCTTTTTGATGAAAATGGCAGACCGCGCAACTATGTAAAGGTGGAAGATGGAATCTTGTTACCGGAGTACCGCTTGCCCACAGAAGCAGAATGGGAATATGCGGCGTATGGCTATATCAATCAAAACCCAAATGTGAAAAGAAGAGAGGGAAAGCGTGGAGAAGAGTTGATCATGAACAAACAAGTCTATTCATGGTCGCACAACATCAACGGCATGCGCGACAATCGTTATGGAGGCTGGCAAGGTAAATACATGGCCAACTTCAAACGCGGAACAGGCGACTACATGGGTATTGCTGGTGGCTTGAATGATAATTCTGCCATTCCAGGACCCGTAGAAGCCTTCTACCCTAACGGCTTTGGCTTATACAATATGTCTGGAAACGTGAACGAGTGGGTATCGGATGTATACCGCCCCATGTCCAGTCGCGATGTAGACGATTTCAATCCGTATCGTGGTAATGTGTTTACCCGTCCTGACAAAGATGCCAACGGAGAATATCAGCGCGATAGCCTTGGAAGGGTTAAAACCACAAAGGTCAGCGACGAAGAAGCCAGAAGCAGAAGAAATTATCAATCCGGTTACGCAGTCAATTATCAGGATGGCGACTCCCTTTCCATGGTCTCTTATAATTATGGAAGCAGCACTTTGATCAGCGACAAGTCGCGCGTCATCAAAGGAGGCAGCTGGGACGATCGCGCGTACTGGCTCAGTCCGGGTACCAGAAGGCACATGGAGGAGGATCAAGCCTCTTCTACCATCGGCTTCCGCTGTGCAATGGACCGTTTTGGCAGCCAGGAAGGAAATGGATTCCGCAATGGAATGCACTTTAGCGCGCGCCGACAAAACGCGAGAAAGCAATGACGCTTCCCATACTATTTGGAGTCATCGCTGTCATCATCATCATGTACAGAAGGAGAAGAAAAGCCGATCGCGAGTCTGAATCCAAGAAGGACTGATCTCATCACGAGCGCTTTTGCTATTATCTTTGCTCTATGCTGATGGAGCAACTTTACAATCGCTATCAACAAAGCAGCGGTATCCAAACGGACACCCGTGCATTAAAACAAGGAGAACTCTTTTTCGCGCTGAAAGGTCCCCATTTCAACGGCAATCTTTTTGCAGCTCGTGCGCTGGACGAAGGGGCGAGTGCAGTAGTGATAGACGAACCCGTTCTTGAACCTTCCGATCGCGTGTTTCTGTTGCCAGACGCTCTTACTGCACTTCAGCAATTGGCACATCATCATCGCAAACAATTTTCCATTCCATTTATCGGTATCACCGGAAGCAATGGGAAAACCACAACCAAAGAATTGATACACGCAGTGTTGTCAACACAGTTCATCACCTTCACCACCAAAGGAAATCTGAACAATCACATTGGCGTTCCCCTTACGCTGCTGTCGATAAAAAAAGAGGCCCAAATGGCCATCGTTGAGATGGGCGCCAATCATCAACAAGAAATTGCTGCTTACTGTACCATTGCATTACCCACGCATGGCATCATCACCAACTGCGGAAAAGCCCATCTGGAAGGGTTTGGAGGAGTGGAAGGCATTCGAAAAGGAAAAGGAGAATTGTACGATCATCTTGCGTCCAGCAACGGAACTGCATTCATCAACAGCGAGCTGGAGTATTTGAGGCCCATGGCCATGAATATCCAGCATAAACTATTTTATGGCAATCAGCAGGGAAATGTGCGGACGGAAGTCCTGCATTCCTCATCATTGTTATCGCTGGAAGTTGTGCATCCTCAATGGGGCAAACAGATCATTTCCACGCAACTGGTAGGTGCGTATAACCGAGCCAATGTAGAAGTGGCACTGTGTGTGGGCGATTATTTTGGGATTCCGTTTGAAAAAATGAAAGCTGCAATCGAAGCGTATTGTCCCGATAACGCCCGATCGCAACTGATTCAAAAAAGATCCAATACGATTGTGTTGGATGCATACAATGCCAACCCAAGTTCCATGTCCGCTGCCATCGATAATTTCAGCAACATGGAAGGAGCCCATAAATGGGTGTGCTTGGGGGGAATGATGGAACTGGGAGAAGATTCATTGACGGAACATCAGCTCATTGTGCAGCAACTGCAAAAAGGGAAATTTGAAACGGTGATGCTGGTCGGTGGAGATTTTTTACGCACTGATCACCCCTTCTTATCCTTTGCCAATGCAGAGGATGCAAAAACCTGGCTGACTGACCATCTTCCGGAACATACGCTCCTGCTCATTAAAGGAAGCAGAAGCATGAAGATGGAAAAGCTACTCGATGCCCTGTAAGCGACTTTTGTCACCATTTCTTTTCATCATGATCAGTAACTTGCGCCCATGAAGCCATCTTATCTCTATTGTGTGCTCAATAATAAATGTCCCCGCTGTCGCAGTGGCAATATTTTCACCTCCCGCAACGCATACAAACCCGGTGAGTTCACTAAAATGAATGAACAGTGTCCGGTGTGCGGACAACCCACCGAGATTGAAGTGGGATTCTATTACGGAACGGGATACGTCAGTTATGCGCTGACCATTGCCTTCAGTGTTTCAACGTTCGTTGCTTGGTATGTGATCATCGGCATGTCGCTTGACGACAATCGGTTCTTTTGGTGGATGGGCACCAATGCAGTGCTGATGATCGTCATGCAGCCGCTTTTCATGCGGCTCTCCCGCAGCATCTGGCTTTCATGGTTCGTGAAATACGACGAGGATTGGAAGCAGCATCCACTGGATGTTCCTGAGCGGTTCTGATGCGGACAAATCCCCGCTTTTTCCGATATTTGCCACTCCTAAAACAACCACTATGGGCAAGTACAGAGCCGGTGTATTGCATGGCGAAGAACTCAAAGCGCTATACCAAGATGCAAAAGATCATCAATTCGCACTTCCGGCGGTAAACACAACCGGAACCGATACCATCAATGCAACCCTTGAAGCTGCAGCGGCAGTCAACTCCCCCGTTATCGTTCAATTTTCAAATGGCGGTGCACAGTTCATCGCCGGAAAAGGAATGCCGAACGATAAACTACAGGCCAACGTTTCCGGTGCAATTTCCGGTGCATTGCACATTCACAACATCGCACAGCACTATGGCGTACCTGTGGTATTGCACACGGATCATGCTGCAAAAAAGTGGTTGCCTTGGATCAGTGCGCTGATCGATGCCGGTGAGCAGTACAAAAAAGAAAAAGGCCAACCGCTCTTCAGCTCCCACATGCTGGACCTGAGTGAAGAACCGCTGGAAGAAAATATTGAAACCTGTGTTCAATTCTACAAGCGGATGGCACCGCTGGGAATGGGCATTGAAATTGAGCTCGGGGTGACCGGTGGTGAAGAAGATGGAGTGGATAATTCAGATGTGGAGAATGACAAACTCTATACCCAACCCCAACACGTAGCACATGCCTATGAAGAATTGAAAAAAGTAGGCGAGCTCTTTACTGTAGCAGCAGCATTTGGAAATGTACACGGCGTGTACAGTCCTGGTAACGTTCAGCTTCGTCCCGAAATCCTAAAAAATTCCCAGGTCTACATTCAGCAGCACTTCAATACCGCAGAGAAGCCTGTATTTTTTGTATTCCATGGCGGAAGCGGCTCCCCTCAGCACCAGATCAGAGAAGCCATTGGATACGGTGCCATCAAAATGAATATTGATACGGATTTGCAATGGGCCTTCTGGGAAGGCGTTCTTCAGAACTATAAAAAGAATGAAGCTTACCTGCAGGGACAACTGGGTAATCCGGAAGGAGCCGACAAACCCAATAAAAAATACTACGATCCACGGGTATGGTTGCGCAAAGGTGAAGAGTCGTTCATCGCTCGATTAAAAACGGCTTTTGAAGACTTGAATTGCATCAACCGCAATGCCTGATTGTACGTGCGTTAAAGAGACACTCCTCTTTTCCAGGGTATAAAATCATCCTGATTCAGTTGTACCGCTTTGGGAACAACGTGTCCGCTTGCAGCCCTGATGCAGTATTCCAAAATTTCCTCCCCCATCGTTTCGATGGAACGTTCGCCATCCACGATGGGACCGCAATCGATGTCGATGATATCCGGCATACGGTGTGCCAGTGCAGAGTTGGTCGATAGTTTTATAGTGGGACATACCGGATTGCCCGTAGGTGTTCCCAATCCTGTTGTGAACAGAATCAATGTGGCACCGGATGCGGCCTTGCCCGTTGTGGCTTCCACATCATTTCCGGGAGTGCAGACCAGGCTCAAGCCCGGCAGGGTTGCCGGTTCAGTATAATCCAATACATCCACCACAGGAGATGTGCCTCCTTTTTTACAGGCACCCGCGCTTTTTATGGCATCAGTAATCAGTCCATCGCGAATGTTACCAGGAGAAGGGTTCATATGAAACCCCGATCCTACCTGCGCAGCTTGTCGACTGTACTCCTCCATCAAGCGAATGAACTTTTCTGCCGTCTGCTGCTGCACACTCCGATCGATCAATTCCTGTTCAGCTCCACAAAGTTCAGGAAACTCTGCGAGTAGAATTTTCCCTCCCAGTGCCACCAACAAATCAGAGCAGTGCCCCACAGCAGGATTAGCAGAAATCCCACTGAATCCATCGCTGCCGCCGCACTTGACGCCGATGCAGAGCTTATCCAACCCTGCAGGTTGTCGCTCTTGCCGATTGATGGCAACCAATCCTTCAAATGTTTTGGCTATTGCTTCTTTGATGAGCTGCTCTTCGCTCTGTGATCCCTGTTGTTCAAAAACCAGGAGTGGTTTATCGAACAACGGGTTTCGTTTTTTAATGGTTTCGATCATGGAGTTCAACTGCAGGTGCTGGCAGCCCAAACTGAGAATGGTTATCCCTCCCACATTGGGATGATCGGCATATGCTGCCAATAGTTGTTCCAATAAAGCAGAATCTTGTCGCGTACCTCCGCAACCACCCTGATGGTTGAGGAATTTGATGCCGTCTACGTTGGGGAAAATACGACCCGCAGCGCTCAAGTGACGATGATCATCCAACGGTGTTGTTCCGAGATGACGGCTAACGAGTGTGCGCGTGTACGATTTGTATTTTTCGGTAACGGCATATCCCAATTCATTGTGGAGGGCTTCTCGGATCACGTCCAAGTTGCGGTTTTCACAGAAGACGGTCGGCATGAACAACCAATAATTGGCCGTTCCAACCCTGCCATCCGAACGGTGATATCCCAAAAACGTTCTGTTGCGCCATGCTGCAACATCCGGTGGCGTCCAATGGGGTTGAACACCGCGATAGGCGTAAGGATCCGCAGCATGCTGCAGGTTCTGGGTGGTCATCAATTGTCCCGCTTTCACCTCACAGGTCACCTTGCCCACCAACACTCCGTACATGCGCACCTCTCCACCGATGTGAAGGTCTTCGGTATAGAACTTATGTTTTGCAGGAATGGATTCCAGCACTGGGTAGGTTTTTCCCTCCCATGAAACTTTCGTATTGGCTTCAAGCGATCGAAGAGCGACGATCACGTTGTCGGCAGGATGAACTTTTATAATCAAATTGGCCATGGATGAAAGATAAAGAAATACTTGTCGCAGGCCACCTGCAAGGGCATGAAAAAAGGGTCGGGGCGCTTCGCGCCCCGACCCTTGCGGAGACTGAGGGATTCGAACCCTCGATACCCTTTGGAGGTATACACACTTTCCAGGCGTGCTCCTTCAACCACTCGGACAAGTCTCCGGTTGATGGGCGACAAAATTAATCGTATTCAATCAGACCCTGAAGATTTTTTTAGCAGTATCGCTTGTAACGGACCTGACTTCTTCACTACTGATTCCTTTTATTTCTGCAATCTTTTCTGCAACATACTGCACATAACTGCTCTCGTTTCGCTTACCCCGAAACGGCACAGGAGTAAGATACGGCGCATCGGTTTCCAATACGATGCTGGTCAAGGGAATATCCGCTACCACCTTGGCCATCCCTGCATTTTTGTAAGTCACTACCCCTCCAATCCCCAAATGAAATCCCATGGCGATCACCCGCTCTGCCTGCCGCAGGTCTCCGCCAAAACAATGAAAAATTCCGCGCGATAACCCCTTACCCACTTCGTTTACCAGTGCAATGCACTCTTCTAAACTGCTTCTGGAATGAATCACGATGGGCAAATCCTTTTCCAATCCCCACTCGATTTGCAACGCAAAGGCCTCAATCTGCTGCTGCTTCCATTCGGTTGAATGGTAATAATCCAGTCCGATTTCTCCAATCGCACAACACTGCTCCGTTTCAAGGTATTCCCGCGCAATGGACAACTCGGTAGTAAAATCATCATCAACATGGCAAGGATGCAACCCCATCATGGGATGGCAAAAATCAGGGTGGGTACGACAGAGTTCCAGCAATGCGGGATGTGTGGCACTGTCAATGGCCGGTAAACACACATGCTGTACTCCTGCCAACCGTGCCCGCTGGATCATTTCATTTCGATCCTCATCAAATTCTTTCGCATAAAGATGAGCATGGGTATCAATCATATGGTGAATTATTTTCTTCCGCCGCAAAAATCGATAAAAATCAGTCCACCAGAAAAGGGTTGTTTTTTAAAATAATCTGTACCTTTCAAGCAGTTTTCATAGGGTACGGATTAAAAACGGGCCCGGATTTCTATCCAGGCCCTACCTTTTCAACCATTCAGTTCCTACCCTATAACCCCTTAAACGTATAACCATTCTCTGATCCCATTTTGAGCAGTGCATCCAATGCATGTACCATCCGTTGTTCGGCTTTCTCCGAATCATGGAAAAGAATGATGTTCCCATCACTCAGGTGTTGCACGCGGCGGATGCACTGCTCGGCAGTCAGTTGCTGATCATAATCCATGCTCAGCACATTCCACATGACAATGCGATAGCCCATCTCCCGCAATCGAATGGATTGCTCGCGTGTGATTGTACCATACGGAGGACGAAACAACCGTGAATCAATGTACTGTGACGCCTGCTCCACATCAGATAGGTACGCCGTACGATTGGTCTTCCACCCATTCACATGATGATGAGTATGATTGCCCACACTGTGGCCTTCAGCCAAGATGCGCGCATAGACTTCAGGGTATTGTTTTACCCGATCTCCAATACAAAAGAATGTTGCCTGCGCATGGGCATTGCGCAACACATCCAACACATGGGACGTGATCCGAGGGTGGGGACCATCATCAAAGGTGAGAAACAAAGAGCGCGGTGATCCGGTCATGCTCCAGGTGAAATGAGGGAATATCCACTCGACTGCCTTCGGTACCTGTGCAGGCCATCGGATCATGCTGCTGTATGCTTGATTTCAGAAATGGATTTCAGGATGGCTGCCCTCCCCCTTCCCTTCTCCGCACTGGTGACAAACACTTCGGGTAAGGCCTCCCACGTATTGAGCAGCGCATCCTTGAACTGCTGAACATGGGCACTCACTACCTTCTGGGTTTCCTTATCGCTTTTGGTGAACACAATCGAAAACGGAATACCCCATTCTCCCAAACGGTTGATGAATTCCAGATCAATGCGCTGGGGCTCATGTCGCGCATCAATCAATATAAACGTATTGAGAAGAGTGGTGCGACCCTTCAGGTACTGCTCAATCATTTTCTCCCATTTCTTGCGCTGTCCTACCGATACCTTTGCAAACCCGTATCCGGGGAGATCGACCAAGTACCAGCTATCCAACTTGGCCCGTTCGTTGTCGCGACTCTCTACCAAAAAATGATTGATCAATTGGGTCTTTCCGGGCGTGGAAGAGGTTTTTGCCAATTGCTTCATACCGGTGATCATGTTGATCAAGGACGATTTGCCTACGTTGCTGCGACCAATAAAGGCAAACTCGGGACGATCAGGCTTGGGACAACCATCCAATGCAGGACTGCTGATCAGATAGGTAGCCTTGACAATGTGCATGGAGATCTATTTTAATATTACTTTAAGATGGCTTGGGACAGATTTGAGTATTTTTGCCGCAATGCCGCAATTTGCCCACGATACCATCGTGCCCGATCGGTCGTCAAATCTACCAAAAAAAGAACAGGTAGCCCGTATGTTCAACTCCATAGCACCCCGCTATGACCTCCTGAACAGAACCCTTTCTGCAGGCATCGATGTGGGCTGGAGAAAAAAAGCAATTCGACTGCTGGCTGCCAATCAACCCCAGATGATCCTGGATGTGGCCACGGGTACCGGCGACCTGGCCATTACCGCCCACCACCTCCTGCATCCTAAAAAAATTATCGGCATCGACATCTCCACAGGAATGCTGGAACATGGCAACAAAAAAATTAAAGAACTGGGACTTTCCCAGTCGATTGAGCTGGTGGAAGGCGACAGTGAAGCCATTCAATTTCCTGACGGACATTTTGATGCCGTCATGGTGGCATTTGGAGTCAGAAATTTCCAACACCTTGATAAAGGAATAGCAGAAATTCATCGGGTATTGCGGCCAGGCGGACAACTCATGGTCCTGGAATTTTCACAACCCAAACTCCCCTTCATCAAACAACTCTACGGATTTTACATGAATGTGGTTACACCCGGCATCGGTGGAATCCTTTCAAACAACCGTGACGCCTATCAATACCTGAACGATTCTGTTCGAAAATTTCCGGAAGGAACCGCATTCATACAGGTACTGGAACAAATAGGATTCAAAGAAACAACCATTAAACGACTAAGCTTGGGCATATGCAGCATGTATACCGGTATAAAATAATCTGTGGACTGATCGCATTGCTGTTCATCCAATCCACTCAGGCGCAACGCTCACGGGAACTCAATCTTCAATACCACGATGATAAACTCTATTATTTTGGTATTGCACTCGGATACAATTCATCCCATTACAACATTACACATCATACTTCGTTCATTCAGCCCGATAACCCTGTTCAATTGATCGAATCCCTCAACGCTGGCAGGCTGCACCTGGGCATACTGGCTAATCTTCAGCTGACACGCCATTTGGACATCCGCGCATATCCCCTGCACCTGGTGTTCAGTGAAAAGAAATTTCAATACAAAGGATTTGCAGGTACTACAGTCGACCAGAACCCTGATCCCATGAAAGTGGAATCAATCGTCATGAGCTTTCCCATACAAGTACGACTGAAAAGTGAACGCATCGGCAACTTCAGGATCTATGCCATGGGGGGATACAAATTTGATTATGATCTGGCCAGCAACGCTGCCTCCAGCAATATTCCCAACTACATAAAAGTCAACCGTACAGATCAGGGAGTAGAGGCTGGTATCGGATGCCAATTCTTTTTCCCTTATTTCATTCTGTCCCCCGAATTAAAAATCAGTCACGGACTAAAGAATGTGTACGACCGAAACAATCAGCCCTCCCCAACCGAAGTGACCGACATCATTGAAAGCATGAAAAGCAGAATGATCATGTTCACGCTGCATTTTGAAGGCGGTGGACTCGGAGGAAGAAAGAAAAATCAATAGTCGTATTCCCGCCTCTGCATGTTGAGGCGAATCCCAATTGAACCAAACAACGTGGAGCTCCTGCCTGTAAGACTGCGGTATGAAAGATTGGCTTCCACAAACAGGTTTTCCCGCGGCTCGTAAGCCGTCCACAGGTTGATGTTCCGTCCTTTTCGTTTTTCAGACACAAAATAACTCACGCCTTCACTCAATGCACGGGTTTCGTTGCTTCTGAAAATATTGTTACCGTAATTCAATCCGCTTGCATCCGTTCCACCGGTCCATCCAATCCACCGCAATTGCATGTACCAGCGCGCTGCGGGTTGATAACGCAGCAGCACAATGTTCTCTTTTACATTGGATAGCAGTGGATGCGCAAGCGGCTGATTGAAGTGCGTATAGTTCGCAACCGTATCCACATGCGAATAGGTAAATGGTCGGATCCAGTTGGCTTCCAGTTGCAGATCCAGGTTGTTTACACCAAACACGTCGATGTATTTGAGTCCCCCCTGAAACGCCCACTTATTGCCCCACCATCCCTTTTTTTCACGAATGAACCGGGTGTAGAGTTCATCAACCATGACCTGCCCGTATACCTGCATCCGTTTTGCAACATTGGCCTTGAAATCAAATCCAATGAAGGAGTTATCGGGACTCCCCACATTCAGCTCGGCTGTCCGTAAAAAAATAATGGGATTGAGGTAATTGATCTCAAACCGATTCATGCGACCATAGACCACTCCCTCAAACAAACCGACAGTCAACCATTTCACCGGAGCTACACTCAGGTAATGAATGGCCGCATATTTTTTCCATAACAACGTATCGTTGCCCACTCCCCTTCGGGTATACTGGGGCTGTAGTTCCATCACGCGACTGCTGTAGTTGAATTTCCAGACCCGTAAATTCAAATTAAGATAGGCATGGCTGGCCGATTGATCCGTAAAGAACAAACTTCTGTATCCGTTTCCAATGAAGATTTTATCATGCCCCATCTGAACATCCAGGTACTTGGTCGCCTGAACATAGATCGAACCTCGCGCATCCATCCAATCGTACGTGTTCTTGTCGTTTACTTTATATACCCCGGCTCCTGGTACGGCACGATAGGTTGCAAACCGCTCTGATGCAAAATCAGGAACCCGCTCCTGGGTTTCCGTCACATACACCTGTAATCCTATGCGTTTCCCAATTTGCGATCGGACCGCTGCACCCCGAGCATTGATCAAGAGCATCTGATCGGATTGGTTATCCTTCATGAATTGAAATTGGAGAACCGGATTCACAGAAAGAAAGAAATCCGATTGGTGCACACGAAGCAAATTCGCTGGGTCCTTATAAACGTTCTTTAAAACAGGATGCTGACTTTGATACGATGCATCCGAGGTAACCGACCACTCCCAATTGTTCAGTTTTGCTCGATCCAGATTATACCGATCGATGGCAGATAATCCCAGCGATGCCTCCATTTTTTCCGCTGCTGCCAAACTGTGTGCCCACCATTTTCGGTTGAACGGTTTGAGAGAAGAAAACGCCAGATTGGAATCCGTCTGCATTTTGATGTCCAGGCGCTCCATCAAGATGTAATCCTTCGTTCCCTGCTGAAACAACGCGGATTGGGAAAAACCGATGAGTGGAAGAACAAAAATGATGCCGAGAAGAAAGCTTTTAATAATTTGCATATAACTCAAATCCGTTCTGAATATGGACACGATCATCATCAAAAACGTTCACCTGGTCAACGAAGGCACCATTACTACAAAAGATGTGCTGATACAGGGACAACGCATCTCTAAAATAAGTGAAGTTATCGACAATCGGTATGCGGCCCGCGAAATAGATGGATCAGGCAAATACTTGTTTCCTGGCGTGATCGATGACCAGGTACATTTTCGTGAGCCGGGACTTACCCACAAAGCCACGATTCATACGGAATCAATGGCTGCAGTGGCAGGTGGCACGACCAGTTTCATGGAAATGCCCAACACCAAACCGGCTGCATTAACGCAGGAATTACTGGAAGAAAAATATGCCATCGCTGCCAACAGTTCACCGGCCAATTATTCCTTTTTCATGGGGACCTCCAACGATAATTCGGATGAGGTGCTGCGGACCAATGAACGAAAAAATGATATCTGTGGAATTAAAATTTTCATGGGATCATCTACCGGCAATATGCTGGTAGATAATCACCTGACGCTGGATAAAATTTTTAGGGAAAGCGAAGTCCTGATTGCCACCCACTGCGAAGACGAACGAATCATCAAACAAAAATTACACGAATACCAGCAAGCAGGAAAAATTGCAACTCCTCAAGATCATCCAATCATTCGCGGTATTGATGCCTGCTTTGAATCTTCCCTCATGGCCGTACAACTTGCCCAACGCAACAATACACGGCTACACATTCTGCATATCTCTACAGCCAAAGAGTTACAGCTGTTCACCAACATGATCCCGCTGGAACAAAAACGCATTACCTCAGAAGTATGTGTACACCATCTCCATTTTACCTCCGATGATTATGCGCAGCTGGGGTATAAGATCAAGTGCAACCCTGCAATTAAAGCGCCCGAGCATAAAAAAGCGTTATGGGAAGCATTGCTGGATGATCGACTGGATATCATTGCAACAGATCATGCTCCACATACCCTGGAAGAAAAATCAGGCCCATATGAAAAGGCCTATGCGGGACTGCCGTTGGTGCAACACGGTTTGCTGCTGATGTTGCACTACCACCAACGTGGCGCCATCTCCCTGGAAAAAATAGCGGAGAAAATGTCACACGCCCCTGCAACCTGTTTTCAGGTGCGTGAACGCGGGTTCATCCGTGAAGGATATTTTGCCGATCTGGTGCTGGTCGATTTGAACCATGGTACCACAGTAACCAACGAAAATATTCTCTACAAGTGCGGATGGAGTCCGCTGGAAGGATTTGAATTCCCAGCCAAGATTGAAATGACACTGGTCAACGGACATCCGGTGTATGAAAATGGTCGCGTGGACGCATCCCACAGAGGAATGCGTTTGCAATTCAACCGGAACTGATTCATGCAGATCGATTCCACCACGCTCTACGACCTTTCGGTCTTTCATCAGGAAAGCGAATACTCCCTTTTGCACAAACTGGATTTCACCCAGACGTCCATTGGAAAAGCAGCATTGCAGCGCATCCTTTCTCAACCCTGCTCAGATGTACACGCTATTACCGAGATGCAGAATCTCTTGCGATGCTATGAAGGCAGACTCCCCCAATGGCCTTCTCGCATCACCAACGGTACGTTGCTGGTGATTGAAAAATTCCTGGATGATAATCCGGATGAGATTCCATCGCATCCAGATGCCTTGCGGTCTATTATTTATGCGTGGTTGCACCCGACCGATTATGCCATGATCGCTTTTTCAATGCGGCAACTCTTTCAATTCATCAAAGGCTTGAGCGAGATCAATGAGTTTTTTTCCGGACAATCGGTTCCCGATCGACTCACTACTGTGCTACTCCAGGTACACCGAATTCTTGCACATCCAGACTTGATTGCCTTAAGTCAAAAAAGAGACGATGCTGCACTGAGCAAAGCCGAAATCCTGTATTACGGGAAACTCTTTCATGTGAGTTTGGTTTCAGAAGTCCGACTCCTCATGCGACTGTTCGCTGAGCTGGATGCCTGGCATTCCATGGCAATGGCCAATCACCGCTATGCTCTCCACTTCCCCACTTTCAAGACCGAAGCGGAACCGGTCATTGCTGCAAAAGGGCTTTTTCACCTGCTGATCGATAAACCGGTTGCATACGATTTGACGATGCACCAACAAAGCAATTTTATGTTTCTCACCGGCGCGAATATGGCAGGCAAGAGTACGTTGATTAAATCTGTGGGACTCGCCGTATACCTTGCCCATCTGGGAATGGGTGTACCGGCTGCCTCCATGACACTTTCCCCGTTTGAAGGCATATTGACCAATATCAATGTGGTGGACAACATTGCAAAAGGAGAAAGTTATTTCTTCAATGAAGTCCGCAGGATCCGCGAAACCATTGAACGCATCTCTGATGGGAAACGCTGGCTGGTGCTCATCGACGAGCTGTTCAAAGGAACCAATATCCAAGATGCCATGAAATGTTCTGAAGCTGTAATCCGTGGAATGATCCGCATGCAAAATGCATTATTCATCTTGTCTACGCACCTTTATGAAATTGGAGACCAACTCAAGAGTTTTGAATCCATTTCATTTAAATACTTTGAAACACAACTGGTCAACAATGAATTGATCTTCAGCTACCAGTTAAAAGATGGCATCAGCCAGGATCGTATGGGCTACCTCATTCTTCAAAAAGAAGGAGTAACGGAATTACTCGATAAACTGGGGAGCAATTCATCATCGCACTCTTGATTTTTCCTCATAGCCGTCCCGTGAAAATGCGTCAGATACCGTAGGTTTTGACCCATTAGGATCAATTAGCAGCGACTATCTTGGATCCATGTTTGTCAAACTTTATGGCAGCGCAATTCAAGGCATAGATGCGTTGACCATTACGGTGGAAGTCAACTGGAACGCACAGGGTAGAGACTATTGCATTGTTGGTCTCCCCGACTCATCCATCAAAGAAAGTCTGCAGCGCGTAGAAAGTTCAATCAAACTCAATCGGTTTGAGATGCCGCGGACGCGGATTTTGATCAACCTGGCGCCGGCCTATATTCGTAAAACCGGAACTGCGTTCGATTTACCCATTGCCATTGGGATACTGGCTGCATCCGAGCAGCTGGAGCTTCCAAAAGGGTTTGATACTACGATGCTGATGGGAGAATTGAGTTTGGATGGAGTACTCCGGCCGATCAGAGGCACATTGGCCATGGCCATCCAGGCACAAAAAGAAGGATTCGATCAATTCATTTTACCCATCGCCAACCAGCAAGAAGCATCGGTCGTCCATTCCCTGAATGTAATGGGGATGGCATCGCTGCAGGATGTGGTCGATTTTATACAAACAGGCGTGTATTGTCGTTCATCCAAGCAGAGCACCTTATCAGCATCCTCGATTTCTGAGAATGCAGAAGAAGAACAAGATTTTTCGGATGTCCGGGGACAGGATAACATCAAACGAGCCCTCGAGATCGCGGCAGCGGGCGGACACAATGCCATCCTCATCGGTCCGCCCGGTGCCGGTAAAACCATGCTGGCTAAACGACTGCCCTCCATATTACCGCCGTTGAGCATAAAGGAGGCGCTGGAAAGCACAAAAATTCACAGTGTGGCCGGAAAGCTTCCCGAGCATTTGGGCATCATCAGCAAGCGTCCATTCAGAAATCCGCATCATACCATCAGCGATATTGCTCTAGTGGGCGGAGGAAACTCACCTCAACCGGGAGAAATATCACTGGCCCACAACGGCGTTTTATTCTTGGATGAGCTCCCGGAGTTCAGAAGAAGTGCGTTAGAGGTAATGCGACAACCGATGGAAGAACGCAAAGTGACCATTTCGAGAACAAGAACAACGGTAGAATTTCCAGCTTCCTTCATGCTGATTGCCGCGATGAATCCGTGTCCGTGTGGATACTATAATCATCCGGAGCGCACCTGCAGTTGTCCGCCAGGAGCAGTTTCCCGGTATTTGAGCCGACTCTCCGGTCCCTTGCTCGATAGAATTGATCTCCATGTGGAAGTCACCCCAATTGGTCTGCAAGAGCTCTCCAGCACAGCCACTTCCACCCGATCAGCGATCATCCGTGAACGCGTAATGCAAGCAAGAAAAATGCAACGGGAACGATTGAAAAACGAGAAAACAAGTTATTGCAATGCCCACATGGGCAAGTCAACTTTCAAACAATGGTGCCGGTTGGAAGATGGCAGTCAACGGATGCTGAATTCCGCCATGCAAAAATTACACTTATCGGCTCGTGCATATGAACGCATCATCAAAGTTGCACGAACCATTGCTGATTTATCGGAATGTGAAACAATACAAGCAGAACATCTTGCAGAAGCCATCCAGTACAGGAGTCTTGACAGGGCAGCCTGGGGAATGTGAGTAACCCGGACTAATTTGTCGGGGCTTCCTGCGACTGGGGTTCAGATGGAAAAAAGCGATTTTGAAACATCAATAGTGCAATCACACCTCCTGTAATCGATGCATCGGCAACATTGAACACCGGTCGGAAAAACTCAAATGCATCGCCTCCCCAAATCGGCAGCCAGTCCGGAAAACGTCCATCCTGAATGATGGGGAAATAGAGCATATCGACTACCCTACCGTGTAAAAAACTTTCGTAGCCTCCCCTGAATCCCTCCATCCAAAAAGACCGTGCCATATTTTGCTCATACACATCACTGAATTCAAAAACCATACCGTAAAACATGCTATCGATCAAATTACCAAGCGCCCCTGCATAAATAAAGGCGACACACCAAATGTATCCCCTGTGATAATTTTTCTTGATGATGGAAAGCAAATAATAGGTGCCAAAGGCGACGGCTATCATTCGAAAAACAGTCAACGCAATTTTACCCCAGGAACCACCGAGTTTCCAACCATATGCCATCCCTTCATTCTCTACAAAATGCAAACGAAACCAATCAGCAGAAGAGAAAGGAATGAGTTCTTCCCCCATATAAAAATGGGTTTTTACATAATACTTACTGAGTTGGTCGATGAGCAGCACTAAAAAAATCAGAGCAAACGCATGTTTCGGTTTCACCACGATCTGTTTTGGCAAAGATAATAAAACGCGGCCCTGGTTCTATGAAATATATACCCTCGGTACCCGCTGGGAAATGCCCGTCATGATTTCATAAGGAATGGTTCCGGCCTCTTTGGCCATCTTCACGATTGAGCGGTTGATTCCAAAGACTTCAACTTCATCCTCCAATGCAACACCCTTCAGATCGGTGATGTCGATCATGGACATGTCCATGCAAATATTTCCGACTGTTTTCGCTGCACGTCCATTGACCCACACACTCCCTGATCCGTTGCCCATGGAACGTGGAAAACCATCGGCGTATCCAATGCGAATGGTCGCAATTATTGAGTCGCGACTCAGGATGGCATTCCTTCCATAACCCACTGAATCACCCGCCTGTACCGGATTGATCTGAGCAATTGTCGTTTTCAATGAAACCGCTTCCGTCAGCTGTTGATGCGTGCCCGATGGATCAATTCCATACAAACCAATGCCCAATCGGACCATTTCATACTGGGCCTGTGGGTGACGAATGCTTGCGGAAGTGTTGGCGACATGCCGCAGAAAACCATAACCCAATGATTCCTGAAGCAAGGAACACATCTCATCAAAAGCAGCGATTTGCTGGCGAGTGAATGCATCGTGTCGCTCATCTTCTGCTGCAGCTAAATGAGTAAACACAGATCGTATGCGAAACGCTGTATTCAACATGCCACTGGACAGGAAATCCTGCAGTGCAGCAGCATTGAACCCCAATCGGTGCATTCCGGTATTGAGCTTGATGTGTATGGGGAAATATTCTATGCCTTCGCGTTGTAAAAATGTTGAGAGCGATTGGGCAATTTCTAGTGAATATACTTCAGGCTCAAGACCATGCTGCAACAACTCCGGAAATGCATCGCGCTCGGTATTCATCACCATGATGGGTAACCGAATGCCCGCCTTTCGCAACTCAACTCCTTCATCGGCATAGGCTACGGCTAAATAATCCACACGGCTGTATTGCAGCAAGTTGGCAATCTCAAAACTTCCCGCTCCATACGAAAAAGCTTTCACCATGGCCATGATACGGGTATCGGGCTTTAAAGAAGCGCGCAGTAGATTGAGATTGTGTGCCATTGCAGATAAACTCACTTCCAATCGTGTTTGGTGACGCTTGTCCTGTAAGAGGGCGCTGATGCGCTCTACCTGAAGATCTCTCCGACCCTTAACGAGCACGAGCTGCTCACGAAAAGAAGAGATGCGCAGGTGCTGCAATGCCTCATCCGTAGACGCATAGTGTTCCACCTGCAAACCCGGATTGGCGGCTTCCGTATACTGCGCTTTGATTTCTGATCCGATGGTAATCAACCGCTTCACGTTTTTTGAACGCAAGTACTCCCATACAAGTTGATAGGTTTTAGCCGGATCATTCCCAATTCCAGAAAGATCCGACATGATAACGGTACGTTCCATCCCAAGATGCTGCATCCCCATGAAATCAAGTGCACTGAAGAGCCCCGTGGCATCTGCATTGTAACTGTCGTTAATGATTTTACTGCCCAGTTGTCCTTCAACCACTGCAAGCCGCATCGACAACGGAGGAAGTTCCCGCATGCGAGGCACGATCTTTTTTGTTGCCCCCAATACACAACACACCGAAAAACAATGCATCGCATTTTGTAGTGCAACCTCATCCGTATACGGAATCTGAAATGCTGCATCTTCCCCGTAGATCGAGAGGTGCACGTTCCGCATTCCATTAAAGGAGTCAGTCGACACCACCACGATATCCGCATCGCAATCACTGCCCCAACTCACCATGCGCTGTCCCGTTCTGGCATGCATTGCTTTCATTTCTCGCTTCACCATGGCATCATCAGAACAAAAGACAACGGTTTCCGCATGCTGAAACAACTGCATCTTTTCCAATAGCTTTTGCCGACGATCCGCAAATCCCTCATTGTGCGCTTCACCAATATTGGTAAGCAGGCCAATACGCGGCTGAATCATTTCCCATAATCGATTCATTTCGTTGGTCGTGGAAATTCCTGCTTCAAATAAAGCAAGCGTATCCTCCGACTGTATGGACCACACACTGAGGGGTACACCGATCTGAGAATTGTAGCTGCGGGGACTGCGAACGATTGTGAACGCGTCTTGTAACAAAAAATACAACCACTCCTTGACGATGGTTTTCCCATTACTTCCGGTTATGCCAATCACCGGCAGGTCATACTGTAATCGGTGATGGCGAGCAATGTGCTGCAATGCATCCAGTACTGAAGGCACAGAGGCAAAAGCGGCATCGCGGTACAGGTGTCCGTCAGGAAGTTGGGAAACAATGAAACAACGCACTCCCGCGCGATAAAGATCATCGATGTACCGGTGCCCATCTCCACTGCCTGTTTTGAGTGCAAAAAAACAGGTGGTGTCCGGAAAATTCAATTTTCGACTATCCGTCAGCAGATGCTCTACCCGCAGCCTATCGGTAGTTCCCTGAACACGGGCGTCCAGTATTGCAAACAATTCAGAAGCAGTATACCCGGAGTGCATAGACGACTATTCGGTTGGAACCGGCTTCTTTCGGGGATATTTCATCGAATACACAATCGACCCCAGTAAACAAACCAAAATCACGACCAACGAGACAATAATATCGATATGAATACCGAAGTATTCAATCAGCATCTTTATGCCAATGAAGACCAGTACAATGGCAATTCCCTGTTGCAGGTAATCAAACTGATCCACTGCTCCTTTGAGTAAAAAGAACAGAGAGCGCAAGCCCAGCACCGCAAACACATTTGAAGAGTAAATCACTAAAATATCTTCTGGTGTAAACGGATCTGTCGCCCGCTCCCGAACCAGTGAAACCACCGTAGGAATTGAATCCAGGGCAAACGCAACATCCACTGCTGCCAGCATCAATACCACCACAGCGAGATTGGTAAAGTAGACCTTACCGTGCACGTTGACAAAGTACCGTCCCTTGGGTTCAATCAAGGTGACGCGGAAAAATTTATTGATGAGCCGATAGACTTTTGTCTCACCTGGATCAAATTCAGCATCGTCTTTTTTAAAAAACAACATGTACCCGGTATACACCAGGAACACTCCAAATACATAGAGGATCCAATGGAAACGATTGATCAGTTCTATTCCCAAGGCAATGAATACAATTCGGAATACAATGGCAAGAAGAATGCCGATCAACAGAGCGCGGGCAGCATCGTTTTGCTCGACTTTGAAATACGTGAAGATCAAAATGAAGACAAAGATATTGTCCACGCTCAACGACCATTCCATGAGGTAGGCAGTAAAGAATTTCGTGGCAATCAACGGACTCTCATCGAACCAGAGAAAAACACAAAAACCAACCGACAAGCTTACCCAAAAAAGAGTTTGCATCAACGCAGCCTTGATGCTGATCGAGCGATTCTTTTTACTGATCAGTCCAAGATCCACAACCAGGGCAAGCAACAGGACAATGGAAAACGTGAGGTAAGCAATTTGGGTCGAAGTCATCAACGCAGGATTGAACTGCAAAGATAATCAACCTGCGGCCCTGATCCTTGCAATCAGGCATATTTTCTCTTGCGCCAATAATGGTTCACGGCATAGAGAAAACCGAGTACAATCAAGGGCAGAACTAAATTGAGGAGTTGCCAAAACGATTGATGGGCGTCTAACTGTTCACGATCAAGCAAGCGAAGGCTATACACTTTGCTTCGGGTCGACATGATCCCATCGCCTCCCGTCATGTAAAACAACGCATTTGAGATAAAATCCCGATTGGCGTACTGTTGTCGCGTGTACGCATTCACGCCCATGCCCAAGGGACCATCATTTTCGCTGAAGCCATTGATTAAAATATCTGCGTCAGAAATCACCAAGAGGCTGGTGAACCGTGAAGTGGATTGAAACGGCATGCCCATACCTTCCAATTGCTTCAATTCTTCGGTCGTCAAGCGATTGGAAAATGCAGAGGTAAAACTTCCCTCCATGAATACCGAAACCGGAAGCGGTCCCCGGTCAAACAACTTAAGATCCTCTTCCGTTTTGATGCTGTTCCATTCTACCAATGCCGGAGTTTGCAACGAACGGGAATACGCTGAAGTAGAAAGCAATATGTGCTTCTCTGTACCCGGAGCGTTTACCGTATCGATCGATTGCGGAAATGAGCTGAGTACAAAATCAAGGTTGCTGGAAATCGGATGCCCGCTTGTGTTGCGCAGCAATGGAGCATAGGGCCATGGCAGCAGCTGTATCTGCGGTTTTCCACCCATACTCCCTACTACAGAAGGCATTTTATCGCATTCCAGGTCCTGCACTAAATCGCGGTTGATCCTCACACCATATCGAAACAATTGTTCATCCACATCCAATCCCATATCAAAAGCGACAAACGAACCCTTGCTTCGCTGTAAACTATCCATGCTGGCATAAAGCTGATCAACAGCCCATACAATTTTTCCGCCCTGCATCAGGAACTGATCGATCTTCAGCCGCTGGGCTCTTGAAAAAGGAGATGTGGGCTTGACGATGAACAACACATCAAACGCTGAAGGGATTGCAGGAACACTATCGATGGGAAGGATGGTAAATGCACTGCCTTTTCGCAAAACATTTTCTACAAGATCATACACACGTACATCCAGCGGTTGACCGTTGCCGATCAGGTACCCCACAACGGGAAGGGTATCGCGATTCAACTGAACAAGCGACCTGGCCATTTTGAATTCGAGCAATGCCTCTGCGGTGTTGAGCGACTCCAACCCATTTGTATTGCTCTGGCCTTCCAGAAAATCAATCGCCACACTTCGATTCCCTTTGGTGAGAATGGCACCGGGAAATACCAGTGATTCTTCCGTACCCTCTCCTCTTTTTTGCTGGGCCTTCACATTGGTGGGATGAATGCCCATCTGTTGAAGTGAATCAAATAACATCGCTTTTGTGGAATCCGATAATCCTTCACCGGGCCGCTCAAAGGTTACTGCAAAATTGCCATTGCTCAATGACCGGAAACGATTTCCCATGTCCTCAACCGATTGGGCCAATTGCCTGAATCCAGCGGGTAATTCTCCATTCAAGTAGACGACCATGCTGACCGGTTCATTGATCGATTGGACCAATTCAGTCGTTGGCGCCGAGAGGGTAAACCGACGCTCTGCAGTCAGATCAACTCCGAACGGCATCCGATTGGCAAGCACTGAACAGATCAGTAACAGCCCAGAGAGGATGAAGAAGGATTGTATGCGATGCGTGATCCTGGAAACCGTCAGCGATACGAGAACAACGGTGAGCGTTATGAAATACACTACATCCCGTCCGGCGATGTAGCCTTTGCTGATGCTGTCGTAGTGCGCTTTTAGTCCCACCAGTGAAACAACATATCCGGTCGCTCCCCAACCCGTCCAGTCTGCAACCAAAGAAAAAAGTACATAGAGGATGTAACACAGAAAAGAGGACGCAAGAAATGCACTGATGGCATTTGCCATCAGCATGCTGCACAGGACGCCAACCGAAGCATAGACCATGCACAGAAAAAAGAGTCCGATGTAGGATCCCATGACTGCTCCGCTGTCGATTCCGGAAGTGGATAGCTGATGGATGGTCCATACATACATCAGGGTCAGTGCCAATGAAGATACCACTACCAGCAGGACCGCCGATAGCTTTCCGAGAACGAGTCGACCTGCTCCCAACGGAAGCGATCGCAACAACTCAAATGTTCCATTTCGTTTCTCTTCGCTGAATGAACGCATGGTGAGGGCAGGAACCAACAAGAGCATCAGATAAGGCGCCCACTGAAAAAATGGATCGAGACTGGCATACCCCGAGTCGAGGATGCTGGTATCGGGTAATACAAAGAGAACGAGCCCGGTCATCAGTAAAAAAACGGCAATGGACAAATACCCGAGGGGTCCACTGAAATACTGCCTCCACTCTTTGAGAAGAATTGCAATCATCTGCATGCAAGATAACGTCAACCGCAGAAAAAAAACCGAAAAACAATCTTTAAAAACATTGTTCTTGGAGTTTAGCTATAGTAGGTTGCAGATTCACCAGTTAACATGTGTGATGCGAGGAAGAATTGTGGGAGTGATGCTGATGATTGGGCTTGCGTTATCATGCCAGGCACAGTTGATGCGCATATGGGATGGAGAAGCAGGAGATAGTGCTTGGCAGAATGCATTAAACTGGCAGCCCAATGGTATTCCTTCTGCTTCGGATACCATTGTATTGAACAATGCACGGGTAGGCAATTCCTATCAGGTAGTGATGCCCAGCGGAGCCAGCAGATCTGTCATCGCAGTTTTGATCATTGCACCGGAAAATGGAGCGGCCATCACGCTGGAAATTCCTTCAACCAACACCGCTGTGCCGGCCCTGCAGTTAGTGGCCCCCGATACCTGCCTGCGCATATACAACAAAGGCACCCTCATGAACCGGTCCACCGCCGGCACCGGTAACCCTATTTTGCTGACCGGAACCGGGCGCATTGAAAATGGCGGTAAATACATTCATCAAACGCTACGCGGCAATGCGCATATCGTATCCCGACTCAGTTGGGATTCCAAAAATGTGGAAGGCATTTTGGAGTTTGATGTTCCGGGAAACGGCGGATACATTCTCTCGGTTTCAGCAAGGCAGTTCGGTACATTGGTACTCTCTTCAACTGCAGCGGGAAGAAAAACATACAGCGGTAGCGGAAACTCAAAACTCATGATGTGGGGCGATCTGATCATTCAGCCCTCTACAACATTGAACCTGACCCTCAACAATCAGGTTGAACTCTACCGCCATTTGTCGGTGGAAGGAAGATGGGTCCATGCACCCTCAGCTTCGGATCCCACGGGAAGAAGGATCCTCTTTAGAGGCGACTCTTCCTTTATTCGTATTCCTGGGGCGATGCAATGGGGAAGCAGGAGCAACGGTATTCGATTGGAAAAGGGAAAACTTTACCTGCGTTCACCTGTACGCTTGGAGCACGACAGTTGCGCGATGGAGATCCTGCCAATGACCCACCTCCATCTCGACACGAATGCAATAACGGGACCAGGTATTTTTAGCACACAACCCCATAGCCTGATTACGCTTGGAGCATCAATTGGAATTTCCGGAGATACGTTGCACGGAAATGTTCAAACTCAAAAAAAACGAATCAGCGATTCAACAGGATTTGAATTTACGGGAGTTGGTCGGCATGCCACCGGTAGCGGTTTCCCTGCTACCATCAAAGAGTTGAAACTCTCTTTGCAGGGCGAACTGGAAACGGAAAATAATCTCACCGTACTTCAAGGAATGAAAATTGAATCCGGTAACCTGGTCATAAAGGATAGTGCAACACTGTTGCTCAAAGGGGATGCGATTACAAGCTGCGATACGTGTAGGATCAAAGGGTGGCTGTATAGAAACAACAATCAAATTACTGCAATGAGTTTCCCCATCGGCAATCAGTTTAGAAAGATTCCGATCGTACTGAAAAAAGAGCAGCCGGATACTTTACTGATCGGAATGAATGCAGTGCAGGTTGACAGTATGGCTACAAAGACTGCAACGTATCCCCTTCAGCACATCATGGATTCAACGCGTTGGAGCATCGTACGCCAAAGTGATTCAATGGGAAACAAGCAATCAATGGCAATCCCAATGGCCGCATACACTGACTCCCACTCGTTACTCAATACCATTGCTCGTTGGGACACCACCCAAAAAAAATGGTTACCCATAGCGGGTACCGGGGGAGCGGGAAATGATACTGTCCGATCGGCTCCAACCCATCTGGTATCGGGCACCTATTCACTAGCAGCATTTAACATCATTGCACTGCCGGATCGTTTCATTCACCTTCGAAGCCGTACAACAAAAAGTGGTTGTGTTTTGATGTGGAAGGTTGATCATCCTTCATCCATTGTCTATTTTTCCATTGAGCGAAAAGCGGGAACAGCATCATTCCAACGCATTGCTCAGGTCTCACCGACAAACAGGATGGATTACGAATATGCCCTTGCCTGCACGTGGTTCAATGGAGCGACCATCAGGGTTGTTGGTTACGAAGCCACAGGTGATTCAATTTTATCCAATGAGATGAAGGTCAACACCATTTGGTCTAGCGCCCGACCCTACCCCAATCCTGCATCTGAATTTCTCTGGGTGCCCGTTACTTCCTCGGCGATTACCGGAATCTGGGCCATTTCAAGTTCAGGCAAACAACTGGAGGTGGGGTATTCAAAATTGGGAGATCAGATCAAGGTATATATTCAGGATCTACTGGCCGGAGTGTACCGACTGATGATCTGGGCTGAAGGCCGAATTGAAACAATTCCGTTTGTAAAAAGGTGACTACAATGAAAAACTCTCACCGCAGGCACAGGTACGGGCTGCATTGGGGTTGATGAAATGAAATCCTTTGCCATCGAGTCCATCTGAAAAATCAAGCATGGTATTGAACAGATACAAAATGCTTTTACGATCCGTCACCAGTCGCATGCCCTTGTCCTCAAATACCTGATCACCATCCTTGATGGCATTGTCAAAATCCATTTTATAGGTGAGTCCTGAGCATCCACCGCTGACCACACTGACCCGGACAAAATAATCTGATCCTTTGCCTTCTTCTGAAAGCAAGCGATCCACCCGCGCCTTGGCCTTTTCGCTGATCTGAATACCCTGCATGAGGACTGCTGACATAATTTACTGTGTTGGCACACAAAATTACTGAATCCAACGTACTTTTAATTCGTAAGGAAATGCAAAAGATTGAACACATTGCCATAGCGGTAAAGAGCCTGGACACTTCAGTACCCCTGTATGAGAAGCTTCTGGGCACTTTGTGCTACAAAAAAGAGCAAGTGGTTTCCGAAAATGTCAACACGGCTTTTTTCAGATCCGGTGAAACGAAAATAGAGCTCTTGGAAAGCACCACCGATTCAGGCGTGATTGCACGGTTCATAGAGAGAAAAGGCGAGGGATTGCACCATATAGCGTTTGCGGTCGATAACATTGAATCCGAGATCCATCGGCTCAAACAAGAAGGCTTTGAGTTCATTTCTGAGGCCCCCAAGCGTGGAGCCGATAATAAATTGATCTGTTTTTTGCATCCCAAACACACGACGGGTGTTCTGATTGAACTCTGTCAGGAAGTATAATCTATCCCAAGCTGAGGCGTTCCACGGCCTGCTGTGCCGCAATTTGTCCCGCATCTTTTTTATTGAATGCCTTTCCTTCTGCGATCACTTCGCCATCAACCACTGCACCAACCGTAAAGAGTCGCCTTCCGTTTTCAATTCTTTCCTCCAGGGTTTCAAATTCCAGCAAACGGCCATTGCGGTTGGCCCAACTGAATAATTTATTTTTTTGGTTGATTTCTACAGACTCCAGCTCTTCCACAAAGAGATAAGGAAGAATGATTTTTTGCTGCACCCATTGTTTGGCTGCAGCATATCCTTTGTCCACATAAATGGCTCCCACCACAGCTTCTAGTGCATTTCCAAAAATCTGACTGGTCCGCAATGAGCCGTCGTTGTTGTTGAATGAGGTGATGCGTTTGAGTCCCATTTTTATCGCAATTTCATTCAGGGTTTGCCGGTTCACCATCTTGCTCCTCATCTCGGTGAGAAAGCCCTCGCCTTTGTAAGGATACTTCATGTACAGATAATCGGCAATGATACCCCCAAGGATGGCATCGCCCAGGTATTCGAGTCGCTCGTTGTTTTCACTTGCTTTTTCCTTGACCGAGCGATGCGTGAGTGCAGCAGCGTAGAGACCGATCTTGCCGGGATAAAATCCCAGGAGATGCGACAACTGACGCAGGAATTCTTTTTTACTGCGGTTGCTGAATAGATATGTGAGCCTGAATAACACAATGATGTGTTCCCTCGATTAAACTGCAAAGGAAAGTGTATTAAAGATACTTCTTTACAATGACAGAGGCATTGTGGCCGCCGAATCCAAATGTATTGCTGAGGGCTGCGCGGACGGTTCGCTGCTTTGGCTTCCAGAACGTGAGGTCCAGTCGGGGATCAATCTGATCGTCGTCGGTAAAATGATTGATAGTAGGCGGTACGATATCGTGCATGACCGACTTCACACAGGCAATGGCTTCAATCACACCTGCAGCGCCCAGCAGGTGACCGGTCATGGATTTGGTAGAACTGATATTGAGGTTATAGGCATGGTCCCCAAATACGCTGAGAATGGCCTTGGTTTCTGCGATATCGCCCAAGGGAGTCGCTGTTCCGTGCACATTGATGTAATCTATGTCCTCCGGTTGCATGTTGGCCTCCAATAGTGAAGCGCGCATCACATTGAGTGCACCTAATCCTTCCGGATGCGGTGCGGTGATATGGTACGCATCGGCTGTGGCTCCACCTCCGGCAATTTCAGCATATATCGTTGCACCGCGTTTTTTGGCGTGTTCCAACTCTTCCAGGATCAGCGCTCCACTTCCCTCTCCCATCACAAATCCATCACGGTCTTTATCGAACGGCCTGGAGGCTGTTTTGGGATCGTCGTTGCGTTCGCTGAGCGCTTTCATGGCATTGAAACCGGCTACGCCTGCATCGCACACAACCGCCTCGCTTCCTCCTGCCACCATCACATCGGCCTTTCCGAGTTTGATGTAATGAAAGGCCTCGATCAACGCATGTGTAGAAGAAGCACAGGCACTCACTACAGCAAAATTGGGTCCGCGGAACCCGTGCCGCATGGAAATGTGTCCTGCCGCTATATCCAAAATCATCTTGGGAATAAAGAAAGGATTGAAACGCGGAGTTCCATCCCCTTTTGCGTAGGCAATGACTTCTTCCTGAAACGTCAGCAATCCACCTATGCCACTTGAAAAGATCACTCCGGTGCGATCGGGATCGACCGTGTCTTTGCTGATGCCTGCATTGCGGATGGCTTCATCGCTGGAAACCAGCGCCAGCTGGGTGAAACGATCGATTTTTCTCGCTTCTTTTCTGTCCAGGTACGCTACAGGATCAAACCCCTTTACTTCGCAGGCAAACCTGGTCTTGAATTTGGATGCATCGAATAATGTGATGTTGTCGGCACCAGAGGTCCCGGACAACAATCCTTCCCAATAAGCATCAGTCGTATTGCCGATGGGTGTAATGGCACCAATTCCGGTAATGACGACTCGTTTGAGTTCCATATGTGGTGTGGAGGTGGGGGAAATTCCAGTTTACTTGGAGTGCTCTTCCAGATAGGTGATGGCTTGACCCACAGTAGTAATGGTTTCAGCCTGCTCATCCGGAATGGAAATATTGAACTCCTTCTCGAATTCCATGATCAGTTCAACCGTGTCCAGAGAATCGGCACCCAGATCGTTGGTGAAAGAAGCTTCTGCTGTTACCTCGTTCTCATCGACACCCAGCTTGTCAACAATAATTTTTTTCACTCTTGTTGCAATGTCTGACATGATTGTAGTTTTTTGGTTTGTTGGCGCAAAATTAAAGTATTTGATTAAAAAACAAGGTCTTTTAAACAAATAATGGAATTATTTAGAACGAAGCGAACATGCATAATTCCATGATTATCAATTGAAAAAACGAAGGTGCTTCAAAACACGATAAAATGTCAATAAATTTTGAATAGGATGCAGCGTTTTCGGGACTTTAGAATATTTGACTTATCTTGAAAGATGCCATTGAAAATAATCGATCACGGAAGCAAGGAATACGAGCAAATGATTGCGCTTCGGATGGATATCCTTCGAAGGCCATTGGGGTTGTCGTTCACCCCGGAAGATCTGGAAAAGGAAAAGAATGATATCCTGATCGGTGCGTTTGATGATGACGACCTGGTGGCATGTTGCTTGCTGACCAGGCTTTCCACCACTACCTGCAAGCTGAGACAAATGGCAGTCACCCAGCAAATGCAGCGAAACGGACTGGGCGCTGCCATGATGTATTATGCAGAACGGGTCGCAAAAGGTGCCGGATTCTCAAGCATCGTCATGAATGCCCGAAAAACGGCAGTAGGGTTTTATGAAAAACTCGGGTACAAAGTCGAGGGTGAGGAATTCACAGAAGTCACGCTCCCTCATTTTTTGATGCAGAAGCAAATCTTTTAACGAAGCGGCATTCGTTCTACCCTCTCTTCACGTTATTCCTTAAGATTGCGCGTGCCCGATCCAGTTGCTCTTGATCTGTGAATGCGGCTTTAGGAATCAGAAAAAATGTTTTGCTGTCGAAATACAAATGAAAGAAAGAAGGAGTTTCATAATAATTGCTGAACTCTCTCCAGGCCCAGCTGCGTTGATTGCCGTTGGTTTCAATAAAGAAATGATGATCTTCTATTCTGACAGCAAATGAATCTTTGAATGTTCTGCTTTTTCGATACACCAATGACGGCAGCCAGATCCAAAAAGCCACCATCATGGCCATCCAGAGGACCGAACTCATGAGGAAAGGGAGCGGCGTGATCAACTTGAATGCATAAAGCACTGCTGCAAGTATAGCAAATACGTTTACCAGGATCATCATCAGTTTGATTTCTCTCCTGGAAATGAAATGGTACCGCAGTGCCTGCAGTACCATTCTTTTTTCATACGATATGTTCAGCCTCACGGCATCTGATTTAGCTGCATCCCATGCTGTTTCCGCAATTCAGGCACTTGTAGCAGGTGCCGCTTCTCACAGTGATGTGTCCGCAGGTATTGCAGGCAGGGGCATCGCTTTGCATGCTCTTCATGAATTCCTGGGTACTGCTTTCTGCTTTTACAGCAGCTGCTTTTTGCGTTTTGGAAGCAGGTGTTGCAGCGGGGGCGCTGGAAGCTACCACGCGTACGTCGGAAAGCTCAGGCTTTTCAGGTGTGTCGTCCCAATCTTCGTTACCGGTATTCATTACTTCGGGCTTATCGAGCACGTGCACCAGATCGGTACGATCAAGGTATTCGTATGCCAGGCAACGGAATACGAAATCGATGATGGAAGTCGTGGTGCGGATGTTGGGGTGATCGACCATTCCCGCTGGCTCGAACTTGGTGAATACAAACTTCTCTACAAACTCTTCCAAGGGTACGCCATATTGGAGTCCCACTGACACTGCAATTGCAAAGCAGTTCATCAGGCTGCGCAGGGTTGATCCTTCTTTTGCCAGATCGATGAAGATCTCACCCAGTGTGTGATCACCATATTCACCTGTGCGCAAGAAAATGGTTTGTCCGTTGATTTTTGCTTTCTGCGTAAATCCTCTTCGCTTGGTCGGCAAGGCTTTGCGTTCTACGATACGGGAAAGCTGGCGCTTGAGTTTTGTATCCGGAGAGGCCTGCATGCGCTTTTGCAATTCATTGAGCAATTCATCAACCGTGAGTTTGCTTACGTCAATGAATGGGCTATCTCCGCTTGCTGCTTCTTCTGTTTCAACATCGTCTGTTTTCTTACTGTCGCTTTTGTTGCTGAGCGGCTGGCTGAGTTTGGATCCGTCGCGGTACAGCGCACACGCTTTGAGTCCCAACTGCCAGCTGAGCATATAACAATCTGCAATCTCTTCTATTGTTGCTTCGTTGGGAAGGTTGATGGTCTTGGAAATGGCCCCGCTGATGAACGGCTGTGTTGCACCCATCATGCGAATGTGTCCGTGAGCATGGATGTAGCGTTCGCCTTTTTTACCGCATTTGTTTGCGCAATCGAACACAGGGTAATCTTCTTCTTTCAGGTGCGGAGCGCCTTCAATCGTCATGGTACCGCAGACATAATCGTTGGCGGCATCGATTTCAGACGACTTGAATCCGAGTGCCTGCAACAGGCTCCAATCGAAGTTGAAATACTGTTCGGGTTTGAATCCAAGGCGCTGCAAGCACTCTTCGCCCAACGTATAGACGTTGAATACAAATCCGATTTCAAAAGCAGACTGCACGGCATCATCGAGTTTCTTGATCTCTTCAGCAATGAAGCCTTTTTCGCTCAGCGATTGATGATTGACGAACGGGGCACCTGCAAACGTAGCGGCACCTACGGCATACTTGATGATGGCATCTTGTTCTGCCTCCGTATAGTTCAGATTGGCCAGGGCCTGGGGAACAGACTGATTGATGATTTTGAAGTAACCGCCGCCGGAAAGCTTTTTGAACTTCACCAACGCGAAGTCAGGTTCTACACCGGTAGTATCGCAGTCCATCACCAGTCCGATGGTTCCGGTGGGTGCGATTACGGTCGTCTGCGCGTTGCGGTAACCGTGTTTTTCACCCAGCTCCACTGCATCGTCCCATGCTTTGCAGGCAGCGTTGAGGAGATAGTCGGGACAATCCTTTGCTTTAATACCCTGCGGCTTGATGCTGAGTCCCACGTATGCACCGTCGGCATCATAGGCAGCAGCGCGGTGATTGCGCATGACCCTGAGCATGTCATCGCGGTTGTCTTTGTAGCGGGGGAAGGGGCCGAGGAGTTTGGCCATCTCAGCAGATGTCTTGTAGGAAATACCGGTCATGATAGCGGTTATGGCTCCGGCAATGCCGCGTGCCTCATCGCTGTCGTAAGGAATTCCACTCACCATCAGCATGCTGCCGAGGTTGGCGTATCCCAGTCCCAACGTGCGGTAATCATAGCTCAATTGCGCAACTTCCTTACTGGGGAACTGCGCCATGAGCACTGAAATTTCCAGCACAACGGTCCACAATCGCACGGTGTATTCAAATCCTTTTACATCGAAACTGTTGTCATCCTCATTGAAGAATTTGCGCAGGTTGGCAGAAGCCAGGTTGCACGCAGTATTATCGAGGAACATGTATTCACTGCAGGGGTTGGAGGCACGGATGGGACCGCCTTGGGGACAGGTATGCCATTCGTTGATGGTGGTATCGTATTGTGTACCGGGGTCTGCACACCGCCATGCCGCGTAGGCAATCTTGTCCCATAATGCTTTGGAGGGGACCTTCTTCATGACCCTGCCGTCCATGCGACCAGTCAGCTCCCAATCTTCCCCACTGGCCAGTCGCTCGAAGAACGCATTCGGAATACGAACAGAGTTATTGGAGTTCTGTCCACTCACCGTCCGGTACGCTTCCCCTTCATAATCGCTCGAATATCCAGCCGCTATCAAGGCTCCTACTTTCTTCTCTTCTTCCACTTTCCAATCGATGAAGAGTTCTATCTCAGGGTGATCCAGATCCAGGCAGACCATTTTTGCTGCACGACGGGTAGTGCCGCCACTTTTGATGGCGCCAGCTGCACGATCTCCAATTTTCAAGAAACTCATCAATCCGGAAGAAGTACCGCCGCCGCTGAGTTTTTCTCCTTCCCCACGGAGGTTGGAGAAATTCGTGCCTACACCAGATCCATACTTAAAAATCCGGGCTTCACGAACCCACAGGTCCATGATGCCGCCCTCGTTCACCAGATCATCGTCCACACTCAGGATAAAACAGGCATGTGGCTGAGGACGCTCATATGCTGAAGTTGATTTTTTGAGCTGCCCGTCATTTTGATCCACATAGTAGTGTCCTTGAGGCTTGCCCTTGATGCCATAGCTCTCGTGCAAACCGGTATTGAACCATTGAGGAGAATTAGGAACACAGGCCTGATTCAAAATGCAATACACCAACTCTTCGTAAAATACCTGCGCATCATCGGAGGATGCAAAGTATCCATAACGCTCACCCCACACTCTCCAGCAATTGGCCATGCGATGCGCCACTTGCTTGGCAGACGTTTCTCTTCCCAATGAACCATCGGCTTGCGGCACTCCTGCTTTTCTAAAATACTTCTGCGCAAGAATATCGGTTGCAATCTGGCTCCATTGTTTTGGAACCTCCACGTTGGTCATTTCAAACACGACTTCCCCGCTCGGGTTACGAATAACCGACGTGCGGTAATCGTAATCGAACATATCGAAAACATCTTTCTGATCGGATGTGAACTGACGCTTGAATTGTAGTCCGTTATTGGTCGTTTCCGTTTTTGCTCCTGACATATCCTGTTGCAGTTAAAAAGTATTCGTTAATGGGTTGTTTTTTTCTTTTAGGGAAAGAGTACGAAAATATCCTCCGCATTCAACTTTTCAAGTGTCTAAATATCAACACCCTGTTGATAACCGCAGCAATCCGCACTGCTATTGAATTTCGTAATTTTTTCACGCTTTTGTAAAAAAAATTTTGGTTGAATTGGAGAAAATTTTTAAGTACAAAGGTCGATCTGTAAAAAGGTTAAACAAGATGACAACCCTCATCCCAAAGCACGACCATTATCTTACCTTCGCCTGAACATGAAGAAAGGAATCATTTCGTTGGTTATTGCTGCAGCAATTGTTGTACAACTTTGTTCGCTGAACACTTTACAAGCACAGCAATTCCGGCAAAGCGGTTGGTACATGGGAATGAATACATTTCGGTTAAACGATAAATTTATTTTCTTCTTTGATGCGCAACTTCGATCAACAGATAAGTGGAGGCAATCAGAAACGTTCATATTTCGTCCGGCTGTTGGATATTTGTTAAACAAAAATACCATCATCAGTCTTGGAGTTGCATCCGTCACCAATTGGAGGACGTTCACCTATTCCGACATTGGAACACCACTCACCATTCGAGACGCGGTAGACGATAACCGCATCTGGCAGCAACTGATCGTAAATCAGGCGTTCAGGAATAGAACATTGCAACACCGGTTGCGGTTAGAAGAGCGATGGCTGGGAACACTGACCCGAAATGGCCAAGAACTGGAACTGATCGACCGAAAACTAAATGCACGTTTTCGCTATTTCACCCGTCTGATTGTTCCCTTCAAAGAACAATCCCCTTTTACACAAGGCTGGTTTGCGGCATTGCAAAATGAATTTTTCTTTAATGTGATCGGCAGTGCACATGCAAACAGAAAGTTCTTTGATCAGTCGCGCACATACGGAGGCATAGGATACCGGTTGAGCAGCAAAGTGGATCTTGAATGGGGATACATGGCGCAATATGTTGTTCAACGCCAATCCCCTCATGTTTTCAACAATATTGCCCAGTTGAGCAGTTTTCTCCGTTTGTAGAAAAGTTTTCGCACTTTTGCATGTATATTGTAACGGCACCCGTCGATGAACCAAGGCGTATACCATAGCATCATTGAAAACAAAAAAAAGGGAAAGCGGTCCTTTGCTGTTCTGGTGGATCCCGACAAGACCAGGGTATCCAAAGCAGATGACCTGATTGCCCGATGCATAGATGCGAAAGTCGACTATATTTTTGTCGGCGGCAGCCTAGTGGTCAGCGACCACCTCGAGGACCTGGTCAAGTACATCAAGAAAGAATGCGACATCCCTGTGCTGCTGTTTCCCGGGAGTCCATCACAGGTAACCCCTTACGCAGACGCATTGCTGTATCTCTCTTTGATTTCCGGTAGGAATCCGGAGCTGCTGATCGGCCAACACGTGGTTTCTGCGCCGGTGGTGCGAAAAAGCGGATTGGAAATCATTTCCACCGGCTACATGGTAGTGGACGGAGGAGCACCCACCACCGTCTCCTATATCAGCAATGCCAACCCCATTCCGGCCGATAAACATGAAATTGCGGTTTGCACCGCCATGGCCGGTGAAATGCTGGGCATGCGCCAAATTTATATGGACGCCGGAAGCGGAGCCCGAACCCCCATTGAAGAATCCATGATTCATGCAGTAGCCACCCAGATCTCCATTCCGCTTATTGTTGGAGGGGGCATCCGCGAGCCGGAAAAGGCCTACCGCAACTGCAAAGCAGGGGCAGACATCATTGTCATCGGGAATGCCATCGAAAAGGATCTGTCGCTGATCAAGGAAATGGGGCAGGCCATTCATTCCAGCTCGACCGTCAGCGTTTCCTGATCGGCCCCTTTCCGATTATTTTTAGTCCCCCATTTTCACAAAAAATTGGTTTCTTTGTACCACAACAATTTTCCTTATCAGTAGAAAGTAAACAATGAACAAAAACCTGACCTCTCCATCAATAGCAGAAACGGCCATTGCCGCTTCCACGCGTTGGGTTTTTACTGTCCCCTGCGGCACAGTTTTTTTTAGGCGCCCGACTCCTTTTTTGGTGCGACGTTGATACTCCACTCCTCATCGAGTAAACGACTGCTGTCCCGGCGCGGGGCAATGCAGCCATGCATCAATCTTTTCAACCCCACCAAATGGATCAACACTTCAACATATTCATAGCCAGCGCAAACGACTTCAGATTTGCAGATGACATCTGCAGAGAAATGGAAGAATCGGCACAAGCAAGAGGCACCGGCATTGCAAAACGAAGTCCCGATTACATCCGAACCAAGATGCAGGAAGGAAAAGCTGTGGTTGCCACGACCGAAAACGGAGATTGGGCAGGCTTCTGCTACATAGAAACCTGGAGCCACGGGGAGTATGTTGCCAACTCGGGACTCATCGTGCGACCCAAATTCAGAAAAAGTGGATTGGCAAAACTGATCAAACGGAAAATTTTTGATCTGAGTCGATCTACCTACCCGGATGCCAAAATTTTTGGACTCACAACGGGACTCGCTGTGATGAAAATCAATTCTGACCTCGGGTACGAACCGGTCACCTACTCGGAACTCACCCAAGACGAGGCATTCTGGGCAGGATGCAAGAGCTGCGTGAACTACGATATCCTGATGAGCAAAGATCGGAAGAACTGCATGTGCACGGCGATGCTCTACGACCCAAAGGATCACTACGAACCTGAAGAAACGAAGAAGTTTTTTGAAGAAAACCGAAAGGGCTTTGAACGACTGTTTCGGATCCGTGAATGGAAACTGCTAAAACCTTTTTTGAAAAATGGCTAAAAAAATTGTCCTCGGTTTCAGCGGCGGGCTAGACACCACCTTCTGCGCCAAATACCTTTCAGAAGAAAAAGGGTATGAAGTTCACAGCATCATCGTGAATACCGGCGGGCTCTCGGAAGATGAACTCTCCCGTATTGCTGCCCACGCCCATGCACTGGGTGTTGCTTCGCATACCACCATCGATGCCGTAGAGGGTTACTACACTTCCATCATCCGTTACTTGATTTATGGAAATGTACTGAAGAACAATACCTATCCGCTCAGCGTGAGCGCGGAACGCTTGAGCCAAGCCATGCACATTGCCGAACACGTTAAAAAGTTAGGAGCCGACGCAGTGGCACACGGCAGCACAGGAGCCGGCAATGATCAGGTACGCTTTGACATGGTCTTCCATATCATGATTCCCGGTGTGGAAATCATTACGCCGATCCGGGACCTCAAACTGAGCCGAGAAGAAGAAATTACATACCTCCAATCCAAAGGAGTAAACATGAATGCAGAAAGAGCCATGTACTCCATCAACAAAGGATTGTGGGGCACCAGTGTTGGAGGAAAAGAAACCCTCTCATCAAAAGGTATGCTTCCGGAATCGGCCTGGCCCACTCAAATGAACCGCACCGGATCAGAAGAAGTGGTGCTGCACTTTACTCAAGGTGAGCTAACCGGCATCAACGACACCTCATTTGATCACCCGGCTGCAGCCATACAGCACCTGCAAACCATTGCGGGCCCATACGGCATAGGCAGAGACATCCACGTTGGGGATACCATCATTGGCATAAAAGGAAGAGTAGGATTCGAAGCCGCTGCCCCCATGGTGATCATCAAATCGCATCATGCACTGGAAAAACATGTGCTCACCAAATGGCAACTGCAGTGGAAAGATACCCTGGCACAGTTTTACGGCAATTGGTTGCACGAGGGACAAATTCTCGATCCGGTGATGCGCGACATTGAAGCGTTTCTCACCCGCTCTCAGGAAAAAGTAACCGGTAAAGTGTTTGTAATGCTTCAACCCTATCGCTTTCACATCATCGGAATTGAATCTCCTCATGACCTCATGAACAGCCGTTTCGGGAAATACGGAGAAATGAACAGCGGATTTACGGGAGAGGATGTAAGAGGGTTCAGCAAAATATTTGGCAACCAAACCGTGATTTGGAATGCCGTAAACCCCACCCACAACAACGATCATGAAGACTAACCTACGAGCAGGCATCATTGGATCTGCCGGTTACACCGGAGGCGAACTCATCCGCATCCTCTTGCACCACCCTGCTGTTTCCATTGCTTTTACGCACAGTAAGAGTCAGGCAGGAAAACCGCTTCATGCAGTTCATCAGGACCTGCTGGGTGACACCGAACTTCTGTTTACCGATGAAGTGTCGCACGACATCGACCTGTTATTTCTGTGTCTGGGACATGGAGAGTCTACTCAATTCCTCAGTCAGCATCATTTCCCTTCGTCGGTGCGGGTGATTGATCTGGCCAATGATTTCCGACTTGCTGATCATGCAACGTTGAACGATCGCAGCTTTGTGTATGGACTGACCGAATTGAATGCCCCACTCATTCGTACTGCAAAAAACATTGCCAACCCCGGATGCTTTGCCACCGCTATTCAGTTGGGATTGCTGCCGCTTGCTCAACAGGGTGCATTGCATGAAGTCTACACCACCGGCATCACCGGATCCACCGGTGCGGGACAATCGCTTACCGCAACCAGTCATTTCAGCTGGAGATCCAACAACATTCAGGCCTATAAAACCCTCACGCATCAACACCTGGGTGAAATCCATCAGTCGATTGCTCAATTGCAGCCGCAACAAGCAGCCGTGCATTTCGTTCCCTTGCGGGGCGACTTCTCACGGGGTATTCATGTTTCATCCACGCTAAAGACTATCCTGTCGTTGGAGGAATTGAATGCACTCTATGCGGATTTTTATTCTTCTGCCCCTTTTACCCATGTATCCTCTGCTCCCATCTCACTCAAACAAGTCGTGAATACTAATAAATGTCTTATCCATATTGAAAAACAGGGCGAGGTTGCAGTGATTCATTCCATCATCGACAACCTCCTCAAGGGCGCCTGCGGCCAGGCCGTGGAAAACATGAACCTGATGGTTGGATTGGATCAATCGACCGGACTGTTCTTAAAACCCTCTGCATTTTAATCATCCACCAAAACATGAAACTCTTTAACGTATATCCGATCAACGACATCACCATCACACGGGCCCGCGGCTCAAGGGTGTGGGACGATATCGGCACGGAATACCTCGATATGTACGGCGGTCATGCGGTGATCAGCATTGGCCACCAGCATCCGCATTGGGTAAAACGCATCACGGATCAATTGGATAAGATTGCATTCTACTCCAATTCGATTCGCATACCCATCCAGGAAGAACTGGCGACAAAACTGGGAGAGGTTTCCAACAAACCACACTTTGAACTTTTTCTCTGCAACTCAGGTGCTGAAGCCAATGAAAATGCTTTGAAACTGGCCTCCTTTCATACCGGAAGAAAAAAAGTAATCGCATTTAAAAAATCATTTCACGGTCGCACCTCCCTGGCCGTTGCAGCAACGGATAATCCCAGTATTGTTGCACCAGTGAACGCTACCGACAACGTCCTGTTCCTGCCATGGAACGATGCAGAAGCCATCACAAAAATATTTGCAGAACAGGGACATGAAATTGCTGCTGTAATTATTGAAGGCATTCAGGGAGTTGGCGGCATCCATGTGGCGAGCAACGAACTATTGCAATTGCTGCGCACCTGTTGCGACAAATATGGAAGTGTGTTGATTGCCGACAGTGTGCAATGCGGGTACGGTCGCTCCGGAAAATTCTTTAGCCACGATCACGCCGGAATCGAAGCCGATATCTATTCCATGGCCAAAGGAATGGGAAATGGATTTCCAATCGGAGGCATCATGATTTCCCCAAAGATTCCATCCCGACACTTCATGCTGGGCACCACATTTGGAGGAAACCACCTGGCCTGCGCAGCAGGACTAGCCGTGCTGGAAGTGATGCAGCAGGAGTCATTGATGCACCATGCAGCTACCATGGGCAACTACCTCATGAACGAGCTCAAGGCCATTCCGGAAATTCACAACGTGAGGGGCATGGGACTCATGATCGGGTTCGATGTACCAGAGAAATTGAACAACCTGAAAAAAAATCTGCTCAGCTCCTACAAGATTTTCACCGGAGAAGCCAAACCCAATGTAATTCGATTGCTTCCTTCTCTTGCACTCACGGAAGAGGATGCGGCTATATTTATTCAATCGCTCAAACAAGCCATTGCACATCACCCATAACCGCACATGAAACAATTTCTCTCCGTTCACGACGCAACCGATATTCCGGGTTTGATCCGGGAGGCGCTGGAGCACAAAGCCAATCCCTGGAAACATAAAAACAGTGGCAACGGGAAACGCATTGGATGCCTCTTCTTGAATCCAAGCATGCGCACCCGATTGAGCACACAGGTCGCAGCGCAACAACTGGGCATGGAATGCATAGTTTTCAATGTTGGAGCCGAAGGATGGAGCATGGAATTTGAAGACGGAGCGATCATGAATGGAACCACTGTTGAACACGTCAAAGACGCTGCCCCGATTCTTGGAAATTATGTTGATATTCTTGCTGTACGGACCTTTCCGGGACTTAAAGACCGAGAAGCCGATTACAGTGAACACATCATGCATCAGTTCATCCAATACGCCGGTGTTCCCGTTCTGAGCTTGGAAAGCGCCACCCGTCATCCGCTGCAAAGCCTGACGGATGTGATCACCATCACGGAAGAACTGCAGCAGCATCCGATTGGCAAAAAAAGACCCAAAGTAGTGCTTACCTGGGCACCGCACGTGAAAGCACTGCCGCAATGCGTAGCCAACAGTTTTGCAGAATGGGTTGGCGCATGGGGCGAAGTCGATTGTGTGATTGCTCAACCCCCCGGCTATGAACTGGACGCCTCGTTTACGCATCAAGCAACAGTTGTGCACCATCAGGAAGAAGCACTTCGCGACGCCGATTTCGTTTATGTAAAAAACTGGAGCTCCTTTCAACACTATGGTACTCTGCCGGAAGTGAAAGAAAACTGGTTGCTGAACAACGAAAAATGGTCGCTGACCCATAACGCCAAACTCATGCATTGCCTTCCCGTTCGCAGAAATGTAGAATTGCCGGATGAATTGCTGGATGGGCCGCATAGCCTGGTCACGCGACAAGCATCCAATCGCGTCTGGGCTGCTCAGGTTGTTATCCATAAAATGCTTCACCCATGAAGCCAACTCTCACCATAGTAAAAGTGGGCGGCAACATCATCGATGATGAAGCAAAACTGCAATCGTTGTTGATTTCATTTGCATCGATCAGCGGATATAAACTGCTGGTACACGGTGGCGGAAAGATGGCCACGCGCTTGGCGGAGCAGCTGCAGATTCCACAGCAACTGGTGGATGGTCGCAGGATCACCGATTCGGAGACGCTCAAGGTAGTGACCATGGTCTATGCAGGCTGGATCAACAAGTCGATTGTCGCAAAGCTGAATGCAATGGGCACCCGATCCATGGGCGTAACGGGTGCCGACGGCTGGATCATCGAATCCCACAAACGGATTCATCCGTTTTTGGACTTTGGTTATGTAGGAGATGTAGACAACGTGAACACATCCCTGCTCCACGCTTGGCTGGAACAGGGGCAGTCCATTGTGGTAGCCCCGATTACACAAGACCGAGAGGGACGCTTGCTCAATACCAATGCAGATACCATTGCACAGGAACTGGCGAAGGCACTATCTGCCCATTATACCACCACCCTGATTTACTCGTTTGAGAAAAAAGGAGTGCTCCGCGATCTTCATGATGAGTCATCCGTAATCCCTTCCATCGATTCGGAAACCTACTCGGCATTGAAGAAAGAAAATCTCATCCACTCGGGCATGTTGCCCAAACTCGATAATGCATTTACCGCCATTGCAGCCGGAGTGAACAAGGTCATCATCGGAGATGCAAGCGATTTAACGCAACTGCTCAATGGAGGAGCGGGTACTCACATTATTCATTGATATGATAGCGCAATCACTCGATAACATAAAAAAAGATGCAATAGAGTTGCTGAAGCAGATGATTGCAATACCCTCATTCAGTCGCGAGGAGCAGGCAGTCGCCAACCACATATCCCAATTCTTGTCGGATCGTGGCATTCAGTGCAAGCGCTTGCTGAATAATATTTATGCTACTCATTCGAATGTTGATTTGAGTCGACCGACCATCATCTTGAATTCCCACCACGATACCGTGAAACCCGTTCACGGCTATACGCTGAATCCTTTTGAAGCCATTGTGCAAGATGGTAAACTTTATGGACTGGGAAGCAACGATGCCGGCGGTTCGCTTACAGCGCTGATCGCAACCTTTCTGTATTTCAGTGAACGAAACGATCTTCCCTTCAATCTCTGTTTGATTGCAAGTGCCGAAGAAGAAGTATCTGGAAAAAACGGTGTAGAGCTGGTGCTGAATGATCCTGATTTTATTCAGCACCTCGGTAGGAGTGTGATCCTTGGCGGTATTGTCGGGGAGCCGACCCGCATGGAGATGGCTGTTGCAGAACGGGGACTGCTGGTGGTGGATGGATGGTCAAAAGGTATAGCAGGGCACGCAGCGCGGGAAGAGGGACTCAATGCCATCTCGATTGCACTGCGTGATATCGAAGCCATTCATGCCCTGCAGTTTGAAAAAATTTCTGCACTCACCGGTAAAACGACGGCCAAGGTCACGGTGGTCGAGACCGAAAACAAGGCACACAACGTCATTCCATCCAGCTGTAAATTTGTGATGGATGTCAGGGTCAATGAACTCTACACGTTTGAAGAAGTAATGAAACAACTCCAATCGGTTGTTCAATCCGAACTCAGGCAACGCAGTTTCCGGCTCCGTTCCACCATGATTGCATTGGATCATCCCCTTGTGAAAGCAGGTTTACAAATGGGAATTCCTTATTACGGATCACCTACTACCAGCGACAAAGCGCTGATGCGTTTTCCCGCCCTGAAAATGGGTCCGGGTCATTCTGCGCGGAGCCACACAGCCGATGAATACATTTTCATAGAAGAGATCGAGAAAGGAATTGAGGGGTATATTCGATTATTGGAATCCACACAACTAACCGCCTAAATTTCCATTCATGAAACTTTGGAGCAAAGGCAGTGCCAACACTGAAAAAAAGATTGAAACCTTCACGGTAGGTCGCGACCGTGAATTTGATTTCCTGATGGCAGAATGCGACGTTCAAGGATCCATAGCGCATGTCACCATGCTCGGAGAAGTGGGAATGATGAGCAGCGACGATGCACAACGGGCCATCGCGGGTTTGCGCACCATCCTTGCTTCGATCCAGAAGGGAACCTTTACGATGGATCCGGAATCGGAGGACATTCACTCTCAGATTGAAGGGATGCTGACCGAGCAAATCGGCGATGCAGGAAAAATGATTCATACGGGCAGGAGCAGAAATGATCAGGTGGCTGTCGACATAAAACTTTATCTCCGCTCCGCATTGACGGAAATAAAAACCAGTGTGCTCTCGCTCTTTGATCTGCTGATAGAGAAAAGCAATCAGCATCGCTCCGTGCTGATACCCGGCTATACCCACTTGCAGATTGCCATGCCTTCTTCCATTGGACTCTGGCTGGGTGCATATGCAGAAAGTTTAGTCGATGACATGGAGCTGCTCGCCTCTACGTATCGCATCATCAACAAGAATCCCTTGGGCAGCGGCGCAGGCTATGGTTCCTCGTTTCCGCTGAACAGAAAAAGAACTACTGAACTGTTGGGGTTTGATGACCTCCATTACAATTCCATCTACGCGCAAATGAGTCGCGGTAAATCCGAAAAACTCTGTTCCCTTGCGCTTGCGTCGGTTGCGGCCACATTGAGTAAACTTTCAATGGACTGCTGCCTGTACATGAATCAGAATTTCGGTTTCATCCGGTTTCCGGATGAACTGACCACCGGCAGCAGCATCATGCCACACAAAAAAAATCCGGATGTCTTTGAACTGATCCGTGCAAAATGCAACCGGATTCAATCGATCCCGAATGAACTTACCCTCTTGATGAACAACTTGCCTTCGGGTTATCACCGGGACATGCAACTGACCAAAGAAATGGTGTTCCCCGCCTTTCAAGAATTGGGAGCTTGCCTAGAGATGATGCAGCTCATGCTGACCTCTCTTCAGGTGAACGAAGCCGTTTTGCAAGATCCCCGCTATGCGTATTTGTTCAGTGTGGAAAAAGTAAATGAATTGGTCAATCAAGGAGTACCGTTCCGCGATGCCTATGTTCAGGTGGGAAAAATGATTGAATCGGGTCAGTTCAGTGTTGATGCCAGCAAGGAACTCATCCATACCCACGAAGGAAGCATTGGCAACCTGTGCAACGAAGAAATCTGCACGGCGATGCAGAAGGCAGCAGGGAGGTTCAACTGAGCATCATTTCCAGCGCAATGTAGCAATGAGGTGGCGCATATCTCGGGCAATGAATTCACTGGTCAGCGAAAGTGAATCTTCATTGGGAGTAGCATCAAAATAGAGTGCGGCCCTTAAAAAGTGGCGAGTGGTATCGGATGCAAAAAACTGTTTGGAGGTCGCAGCGTTCCCCGTTACATAAAAGAACACACCTGAGATCCCATTGGGATTGGTAAAGAACGAATCCACAATGCCTGATGCGCGCACGGAATGTTTATAGGTCAGTTTATAGGCCTCCTCCCTCAATTGCTCAAAATTGTTTTGCACGATGGAGTCGCGGTATCCTGATGGAGTTTTCACTTTGTACACCGATTGACCGTTGATCGCTTTGTAACTGATATATATTCTGCTGTTGAGCGCCGTGAAATCAAGATTGATCCAGTAAGGGTGCGGTGTGGTGCTGTCGGATCCAGGTGTAAACGATGCGTAAACGGGATATTCAAACGTGTAGGGAAATCCTGCCGAATCAAACAGGCGGTATTCTTTCGAGGGCAAATCGATTGCAAAATATCCTTTGGGCCGGGGTGTGAACGGCGAATTACAAGAACAAAGTCCGCAGAAGCACACCATTAATATGCATTGAAGCTGTTTCATGCTGGATGATACAATACGTAGTCAGTTTCAAAAGTACGCAAATCCAATTTGGGTGACCTCACTGCGATTGGCGATAGCGCGTGATCAACCGCGGAAACGCCAGCTGCGTGATTTGAGCGGCGTCCATCCATTCGTATCCGTTCACACGGATGGAGCGGGATAGGCGGATGTGGACGATCCGGGCATTGATGCGCTGATGGCTGAGCACATGAACAATTGGTTCCGATGCATCGATCAATTGCCAGTTGGCTTTTGATAATTTAACTCCCCAGAACAACGGCTGCAGCACTTCATGCTGATCGGCAGGCTCATCGGTTTCTCTCAAGAGAAATTCATGCAGTTGCGGCCATACATCCCCCTGCTTGCGTTGCCGCACCAGCATGCGGTGCTTGTGTTCCACAATCAGATAATAGAAATACCGCTCTCGAACCTTGGTTTTTTTTGATTTTACCGGGAACCGGGCAATGGTATGGGTAGTGAAGGCAACACAGTTTTTTGAGAAGGGGCATTGAGCACAATGAGGGTTTCGGGGTACGCAGACCGTCGCCCCAAGATCCATCATGGCTTGGTTATGACCGGCAGGGTTTTTTGCATCCAACAAGGCATGGGCCAGGACCTCCATCCGTTTTTTCCCCTTGGGAGTGTCGACCGGATCGTTGATGCCGAAAACCCTCGACAACACACGGTGAACATTTCCATCTACCACAGCCAATGGCAATCCAAAGGCAAATGACCCAATGGCAGCAGCGGTATAGGAACCAATCCCCTTCAACGCCAACAGGCCTTCCCGGGTAGAAGGGAAGACCCCGCCATGATCATGGGCTATGATCCTGGCCGTATGGAGGAGATTGCGGCAGCGGGAATAATAGCCCAACCCTTCCCACAACTTAAATACGTCGTTATCAGGAGCTTGTGACAAGTCCTGGACCGTGGGATAGGCCTGAATGAACCGAAGATAATACGCCCAACCCTGTTCCACACGCGTTTGCTGAAGGATGATTTCGCTGAGCCATATCTTATAAGGATCCTTCTCTCCTTTCCATGGCATTTTGCGGGTATTGAAGCCTGAATTCCATCGGTTCAGACCTCTTAAAAACCACACTTTCACCTGTTTTTCAACCACTTAGAGGAGATTTTTTTGGCAATTTCCGATAAATTACGCAATTTTATGATGAATGGTACGTTATTAGAGCTACCTGCCTGATAACTAATGTGTTTTGAGGGCTTTACCGAAAAAGCAACCAGACTATAATTAAAAAAGTACTACAATGAGAAAAGCAGATCTCATCAACAGGATTGCCGAAAAAACCAATATCCCTAAAGTGGATGTGTTGGTGACCCTGGAAACAATGTTCAAGGAGATCAAATCCACCCTTTCCAAAGGAGAAAACATATATGTTCGTGGCTTTGGTTCCTTCATCACCAAGCAAAGGGCTGCGAAAATTGGAAGGAATATCAAGCGCAATACCGCGGTGCATATCCCTGCCCATTATATCCCCGCCTTTAAACCTTCCAAGGAATTCATGCAGGAAGTCAAAAAGCTGGACGTTGGAACCGTCATCCAGGACGATGGCGCCGACGAGATGGCCTAACTCACTACATGTGCACTCAAATCTGATTAAATGCTGAAAAAACAGCAATGGCTTGCAGTAGCTGCTGGTGCAGTGCTGCTGTTGGTTACATTTGTCTTTGGCAGATTTTCTCCTGCCCACAAGGATCACCAGGAGGAAGGTCAAGTTGCAGCCAATGGACAATCAGCCGGGCCTTTTGAAATCACCTCATTCATCAATCAACAAAAGGGAAGTCTAAGCCCTACTCAATCGGCTTATCTTACTTCATTGGAAGATGCACTGACCCGGGGCGACCTAGTGACGCAGCGAAAGCAGAACTTTCAGGCGCTTTCGGATTTTTGGCGGGACAGTGCCCGAAATTTCCTTCCTTATATCTACTACTATGCCGAAAAGGCTAAATTGGAAAATTCTGAAAAATCACTGAACTTCGCCGCCCACTCCATGCTGGAAGAACTGAGGGGGGTTTCGGAACCCGGAATGAGGACATGGATGGCAACTCAGGCCAACGACCTCTTCTCCCGTTCCCTGAAACTCAATCCGGAAAACGATTCGACCATCATTGGTCTCGGCAGCACCTACTTTTTTGGTGTTTCAGGGGCACCAATGGAGGGAATCCTGAAGATCAGGGCCATTGCTGAGAAAGATCCCGACAATGTATTCGCCCAGTTCATGTTGGGGTATGGTGGATTGGTTTCTGGTCAGACCGACAAAGCAATCGAACGATTCAAAGCGGTAAGTGAATTGGATCCAACCAATACGGAAGCCATTTTCCTACTGGCGGAAGTCTACGAACGGAAGGGAGAGAAAAAAGAGGCTGTCGAGTGGTACGAAAAGGGCAAACAAAACGTAGAAAATCCAGAGCTGCTGAAAGCGCTTGAAGAAAAGATTAAGTCATTGAAATAAATTTTTTAACAAAAACTCATTGCATCATGCCTTGCGGAAAAAAAAGAAAGCGTCATAAGATTGCAACCCACAAACGTAAAAAGAGACTGAGAAAAAATCGACACAAAAAAGGCAAAAAATAGCCTTTTTCCCTGAACTGTCAAGTCATCGGTTGTTCGCGCTGTAGTCGTATATCGACGCACAGCGCATTTCCGATTTTTCGCATTCCCAATATCGTTTACGTTTGAACAAGGAACTCGTTATACATGCATCTGCGCAAGGCGTACACATCGCTTTGCTGGAGGACAAAAAGCTGGTGGAACTGCATCAGGAGAAATCCGATGCCAGTTTTGCGGTGGGCGACCTCTACCTGGGTAAAGTAAAAAAACTGATCCCGGGATTGAATGCGGCATTTGTAGACGTAGGCTATGAAAAAGATGCGTTTTTGCACTATACGGATCTGAGTCCCTACGCCCGCTCCCTTCTCAAATTCACCCACATCTCAATCAATACCCCCGTGAAGGGTCAGCAGGATTTTTCCAGTTTCACCGTAGAACCGGAGATTCTGAAAACAGGAAAGATCAATGAGGTATTGGGTCAACGCCCAAACGTGCTGGTGCAGATCCTCAAGGAACCCATCGCGGCAAAGGGTCCCCGACTCAGTTGTGAAATCTCCTTACCCGGACGATTTGTGGTGATTACTCCCTTCAATGATATCATTGCCGTTTCCAGAAAGATCCACTCAGCAGAGGAACGCAAACGCCTGCATAAGATCATTGAAGCCATCAAACCCAAGAACTTTGGGGTCATCGTGCGCACCGCAGCCGAAGGAAAAAATACTGCAGAATTGCATGAGGACCTGAATGCATTGTTTGCTAAATGGAAAACCATTCAACAGAACCTCAGCGGTGCAGTGCCACCCTATAAGGTTCTGAGTGAACAGGCAAAGACCACCAGTATTTTAAGGGACCTACTCAATGCGGATTTCAATAAAATTACCGTCGACGATAAACAGATTTATTCAGACATCAAGACCTATATTCAAAAGATTGCTCCTGACAAAGCTGAAATCATCGGCCTTCACTCAGGAAGCACTTCCGTGTTTGACACAACCGGCATCTCCAAACAGGTGAAGTCGGCCTTCGGCAAAACCGTCAATCTCCCAAGCGGAGCCTACCTGATCATTGAACACACCGAAGCACTGCACGTGATTGACGTGAACAGTGGATACAAAAGCGTGAGCAGCAATCAGGAAGAGAATGCCCTGCAGACCAATTTAGAAGCGGCTGAAGAGATTGCGCGACAACTCAGGCTGCGTGATATTGGCGGAATCATCGTGGTGGATTTCATTGACATGAAACTGCCCGAAAACAAGAAGAAGCTGCACGAGGCCATGGAGAATTTCATGAAGATCGATCGGGCCAAGCACGCGGTGTTGGCCATTTCAAAATTCGGGCTCATGCAGTTGACCCGTCAGCGCATGAAACCGGAAATGTCGATCAACACCCAGGAACAATGCCCTTCCTGTCAGGGAACCGGAAAAATCTCATCCACCCTGGTGCTGGAAGATGAAATCGAAAAGAACATCAGTTACCTCAGCGAGCAACAACACAAATCACTGCTGATCCGGGTACATCCGATTGTCTATGCCTACCTGACGAAAGGGCTGCTTTTGTCCATCAAACGCAAATGGGCTTGGAAATACAAAATCAATCTGACCATCGAGTCCAATACCAATTATCACCTGACGGAATTCCATTTCTTCGACAAGCAGGAAGAAGAGATCAAACTCTAAATTGCAGCTACCGACTTTCAGCGCAACACGTTATTCAATTCATGGAATAGCATTTCAGTAGAATATTGCATATTTTTCTAAACCCACTATAAAAAAGAAGGCTATTCTTTCGAATAGCCTTCAATTATATTTCAAACCAGAGTAAGCTTAGAGCTTTCTCATACGCAAAGGATAGGTACCATAGTTGGTTCCACTGGGAAGGGTGTGGGTCAAGCTAAGAGTAATGTTTCCAGTACAAGAAAAGAAGAATCCACTTCCTTCTGCCCTGAAATTCTCAAAGCCTGGGCCATAGCTTCCGTACGTTTGACGGGCTACAGTTGTTCCACCTGTTGCGGGATTGATGGTCAATACCAACGGAGCGAATCCGGGAGGTGCTGCATAAGGGAACGCATACGTCAATGTAGCAGAATTTGCGGTTGCGGTAACATCACAGGTTTCTCCTGATGCACCGTCCCACGTGTCGGCTGTAATGACATAAGTGCCATTGGCTGCTGATGCAATGAAGGGACAAACACAAGTGGCTTTCCAGGTCATGGCCATTTTATAGGCAGGAAGACCAGCAAAGTCAGCACCCGTGTTGGCCACGTCAAACGTACGACCGTCTTTGGTTATGATTTGATTGTAAAGGGTATACTGGTTTCCAGGAGCAGGAACCTCACCAAGAGCGGTAGAAATTTCCGTTCCACTTACTTCCAGTTTGTAGCTACCGCCTGAGTTAGTGACTTCTTTGATTTTCTTCCAGGTTGCCCTGTTCAAAGAAGTATTTCCTTTGGTAACATAAATAACGATCTTTTCTTGTTCTGAGCCATATGATGCAACTTCTATAGAGACCTTGCCAGCAAGGTTGGTTGCGTCAACGTTCAAGTTGCCTGCAGCAGTCAGTGTTACGTATGAACCCGTACCGAGTGAGTTGACATCTTGTACAACTTCACCCTTCTGACAAGAGTTCAACGTGAACACCAACGCGAGAAACAAGGTTGCGGTTGATAGTATTTTACGCATGTCTTATAAATTTTATAAGGTTATTTTAACACAGCTGGATTGGTATCCCAGAATACTTTCTTATCGAGCGCATTCTGTGGAGCTGCATTCTTGTTAAGGTTGGTGTACACTGAAGGATAGAAGAAGGAACGGATGTATGGACCAGAAGCCTGCAGTTTGGAGAACTGAAGGTTATTGGGCATACCGGTACGACGGTAGTTGTTGTGCGCGTCAGCACCGTTACCCCAAAGGGCAATGTACCATTCTTTCATGACTACGTTCAACTTTGGAGCTGTACCGATGGCTGCATCGAACGCTGCCAATACTTTGGCAACATAGTCATCAATTTTTGCCGTTGTTGGAACAGCTGTGGAAGGTACCACATATCCTATAGTTGCAGGGTAGCCCAATACTTTTGAAATGGACTTGCGCACACCTGATTCAAGCAATGCGCGAGCATCACCCGCAGCACCCAGTGTAAGCACTGCTTCAGCTCTGAGGAAATCAGTGAATGAAGACTGCCAGATGGGCTGGATACCAGCACCCTGACCGCCTCTGTTCAATGAAACCCTGCTGTTCTGATTCAGGTCCATTTCGCCACCGGCGGGATACATACCCCAAGTTGTTCTGAAGTTTCCGTCTGGTGGAATACCGGAGTTGTCTCCGTGATCCCTGCCCCAGAATCCAGCGAAACCGAGCAGACAGAAAGGCATATCGGCAGTATAGTGACCGGGAGGAGCCGATACTATACAAGAAACAGATTGAGAGTTCACGTTACCCATGGTTGCCTGTTGGCGATAGAAGTAATAACGTGTACGGGGATCCGAACGATCGTTGGCAGGAGTATTGCTGAACAACCCTTTTTCCTGAGCCAGCGTGTACATGAAGTGAGTAGCAATGTAATCACCAGCACTACCGGTTGTAATACCGTTACCGTTGTAGTTACCGTTGTAACGGGGGTGACGGCTGTTCGGGTTGGCCTGTTTGTTGGAATTCTTGAATTCAAAGTCCTGAGCTGTTCCTGAGAATGATGCAATCACGTTAGGATTAGCCAACAGGGATTCAATTTTTCCTTTAGCACCGGTATCCACCAAACGAGTGGTCATGTAAGCCCTGATCAGCATGAGCTTCGCTTGAGTAGCCCAGCGACGAGCACCAGCTGCATTGGATACCCCATAGAAGTTATCATAGAAACCAGGATAAGCGCCGTGTGCCAGTCGACCATCTGCTACAAGGTCAAGCGTATCGCTCACCTCTTGCAACAGTTTAATCGCTGCAGCATACACTTCGTTCCCTTTGCTGATGCCAGGGTTGGTTTGATCAATACCCAGGTTTGCTTCAGCATAGGGGATATCGCCGAACATATCGACGAGTGTCATCAAGGTGTAGGCTTTCATAAACTTGGCCATACCTGCCTGTACATACTTCTTTTCTTTGGTAGCAACAGGGATCAAGACATTGGCATGCTTGAGTACACCTGTATATGCATTACTCCAAATTCCATCGAAGTCGTTGGGCGAATAGCCTTCATTGTAGGTAGGACCGTACCAAATCACCATCCTGGTCAATTGCATACCAAAGGATGAATACGAGTTGAATACGCCTACGAAACTGCTCTGAATCACGGGAAGATAAAGATCCGTGTTCGCACTTTCGGGAGTAGGTCCGTTGGGGTTGACCAGCAACTCATCGAGCGTCTTGGTACAGCTTCCCAGCGTAATTACTGTCAGTGCTATGAGTGATATTTTCTTAAGTGTCATGTTCATCTGTTTTTATCGATTAGAAAGTAACCCTTATACTGGCACCGAAACGCCTGGAGGTAGGACCAGAAAGGTATTCCAGACCACGTACGTTACTTACACCGAGTGATGAAGTTTCAGGATCGAAACGTACATACTTGGGGAAGTTAGGCGCGTTGTAGAAAAGGTTTTGTCCAGAGAATGTTATAGACAATGAACCGAATGGAGACTTGCTCAACACGGAAGAAGGAAGCGAATAAGAAAGAGAAGCTTCCCTCAAACGGATGCACGTCGCATCGAAGGTGATGATGTCCGCAGTTCCAAAGAAACCACTCAGGTTATTGAAGTACGCCTGAGAAGCACTGATTTGAACCGTATTCGGATTACCATCTCTGCCGACACCTGGAAGAATCAATGGCTTCAAACGATCGAAGTCGGTGTCTTTGGTAAGACCGCGACCCACAACCGTACCTGGAGTATAGGCCAACATGTCACCGCCCTGCGTGTAATCCCACTGCATACGGAAGGTAATTCCCTTGAAGCTCAAGGTGCTGATTCCAGTGAGTTTGAAATCAGGAGTTGGGTCACCCACGATTCCAATGGTGCTGGAAGAGATGTAGTTACCGTTGGCATCCACGATGCGCTGACCAGTAGGCTTAGCACTTACTGCAGTCGAACCGGTATCTCTCAAGGCATAGTAACCTTGAATTACACCCAGTGGCTTACCGTTAATTGCAAACAGACCTTCGTTAGAGAAACCATCGACCACAATCTGCTTGATTTCTGAAGGCAGGGTAACCTTGTTCCTATTTTGGAAGTAGTTCACATCCAACTGCCAGTTCCAGTCCTTGTTGCGAACAACGGTGTATCCGAGTTGAAGCTCGATACCCTTGTTGCGAACAGAACCTGCGTTGATCGAAGTAACCGTAAATCCAGTAGAAGGATCAAGGTCGCGAGAAAGAATCTGATCCTTAGAGTTTCTGTTGTAATACGTGAAGTCAACACTCAACCGGTTGTTGAGCAACTTGCCTTCAAATCCAAACTCCAATTCCTGCAGCAACTCTGGAGCCAGATTGGGGTTAGCCAAACGGTTGGAGATGCTGTTTTGGTTGTAAATGCTTCCAGCGCGGTCGTTGAACACGTTGGTTCCGATGGCGAGGATGGGACGGGTTTGGTAAACTGAACCAAAGTTCGCAGAAGTTGAATATCCCGCACGCAGTTTCAAGTAGTTCAGAACATTGTTGTTCCTCAAGCTCTCGATGGCTGAAGTGGGGATGAACGACACACTCGCTGAAGGATAGAAGATAGAACGGTTGGCTTTTTCCAAGTTGGATGACCAGCTGTTTCTTCCACCCAGGGTGAAGTAGAGGTACTCTTTATAGCTCAATAAACCTTGAGCAAAAGCACCGATTGACAGGTACCTGCTTCTGAAGTCAAGCTGACCACCTCCTTCTGCAGTGTTATCGTGGATGATGAAGTTGTCGTGATCGAACAGACCGAATACCAGCTGTTGAGTAGACTGCTGACCGTTCTGCTCATATTGTCTGTCCTGAGAGTTCAACCCTGCGTCCACATTCAGTCTCCAATCATTGTTCAGATCGGTCTGGAAGTTGTAGAGCAACGAGTGATCCCAGATCATGTTGTATCCATTAGAAGTCCTATGCATACCCAACTGGAAATCATTACCACCTACGGTACCGCCTTTATTCTGAGAATAGAAGTTGTAGTCGCCGTATTGGTCATACCCCACGCGGTAGGTCAGGTTCATCTTCTTGCCGATATCGTAGCGGGCAGACATGTTACCGAAGATGCGGTTGATCTTTTGTCCGGTGAACGAATTGTTGATCGTCCACAATGGGTGCTGAATATCGTTAGCAGGACGATAATAGATAGATGTTCCATCGAGTGGGTTCTGATAAGGAAGTCCCAACATGTCAACCGCGATAGGCGTATAGATCAAGTTACCAAACACAGAAGAGGCCGATGGGTTAGAACCAAAGCCAGTTGCAGTGGGCGGTGCCTTATAATCAGTAATTGCATAGTTGAATGTACCGGCGATGGTGAAGTTGTTGCTCAACTTGGCATTACCACCCAGACCAAATGTGTTTTTGATCAAGCGGTTACCAGGTGTAAATCCTTCATCATCCATGTACGTATAGTTGGCGTTGAATGTACCATTGGCACCACCGCTTTGAACACCTACTGAAGTAGTCCGGATCAAACCGGTACGGAAGAAATTCTTAACGGTATTGCGGATGGGCTTGAACGCAACTTTCTTACCCTGATACTCAGGGAAAGCTGCTGCAAGGGCTGCAGTATTGTAGGGGTGGTTGACGGAATCATATGGACCAGGATCGGGCTTGAATTTTGCACCCCAGTTGGAGAAGAATGCAAAACCAACAGATTGGTCGAAACCACCACCATATGAATACTGGTATTCTGGAACGTTTGCTACTTGGTTTCCGAATATAGACTGAGATACGGTGATCTCCATCTTCTTATTCGATTTACGAGTAGCACTGTTCTTGGTAGTGATCATCACCACACCGTTGCGTCCCAACTCACCATAGAGTGTGGTTGCGCTCAGGCCTTTCAGGACGTTGATGCTCTCGATGCTGTTGGGATCGAGATCCAAGAAACGGCTGGAAGTGGTGTTACCGTAAACGAAGCTGGCCTGTGCATTGGTAGAAGCGTCAAAAGGAACACCGTCTACAATGAACAAAGGAGTTGAGCTACCGCTGATGGTGTTGACACCGCGGATGATGATGTTGGTACCGGATCCGGACATACCGCTGGCGTTGAGGATGTCAACACCGGGAGCCTTACCGTTCAAGAGGCGAACCACGTCACCATCAGGGCGCAATTCAAGGGCCTTCTTGTCGACCGAAGCCACAGCATAACCGAGGGCCTTTTTCTCCCTGCGGATACCCTGAGCTGTTACCACCACCTCCTGGAGACCTCCAGTTGAAGATTTCAGTTGAATGCTGGAAAGATTAGAACCGGCACGAACCCTGATGGCTTCGTAACCTACGTAAGAAATCTCAAGCGAAGAGTTGAGATTGCTGACGGAAAGCGAAAATGTACCGTCTGCAGCACTGGTTGTACCCGTCTGGGTTCCCGCTGCTTTGATCGATACACCTGACAAGGGAGAGCCATCGGCGTCCGATACTTTACCCTTGACAACTGTTTGTGCAAATACCCCTGGTATCGCAAAAAGCAAACAGCACATGAACAGTGTAAGTTTTCTCATGCAGTTGATTTTTGTTTATAAAACAATAAATGTCCAATGGCGAATATAACAAATAATTCACAACACGAGCCGAGATGTTAAAAAAATATGAAATTTTGTTTACCCTTTTTGTGTAATTAATTAATCAAAAAGTTGAGTGAACATGAGACATCCGGTAATTGCTCCTGGATGCTTTCCCCCGATGATTGGAAATCAAGTCGTTGTTTAATAGATATTTATTTTGTGTATATATAATAAACTATTTATCAAATAAATAAAAATTTTAATCGGATTTAATCCCCCATACCATTATTATATATACCCAATGTTAAAGTATGCAATTGCCGAAAATTTATTTTGTACTGTGGCCACAATTTGTAATTTAGTGGGAGAATTTAATGGGTTAGTAAGTACGAAAGGGTCGGCGAAAGCTGGCCCTTTGGTCTTTTATGACCTTCCCGTTTTTTTAGTCAATTGTACGGTGCAATCTCACTGCGTTTTCATTCTTCCGATCATTACCTTTAGTGCATGAACAAGGTGAAGAAGTCGTTCTTTTGTAAATCATGTGGACATGAATCACCAAAATGGATCGGTAAATGTCCGGGTTGCCAACAATGGAATACATTCATCGAAGAAATCATTCACAAAGAATCGCATCCGCAAAAAACTTCATGGAAAGAAACTGCACCGGGTGAAGCGCGCAGTGTTGCACTGCACGAAGTGGTTGCAGAAGATCAACCAAGAACCGTCACCCGTGATGCAGAACTCAACCGCGTATTGGGAGGAGGAATTGTGCCCGGAAGCATTGTGCTGGTTGCGGGTGAACCGGGCATTGGAAAATCCACGCTCTTTCTTCAAGATGCACTGATGATGCCATCCTGCCGGATTCTCTATGTGAGTGGAGAAGAAAGCGAGCAACAAATAAAAATGCGCGCCAATCGCATCAACATTGTTCACGATGATTTTCATCTGCTTACGGAAACATCGACCCAGAGCGTGTTTCAGGAGATCAAACGCATACAGCCCGATTGGGTGATCATTGATTCCATTCAAACGCTGCAATCGCCGTATATCGATTCATCACCGGGAAGTATTTCGCAAATCAGAGAATGCACCGCAGAGTTTCAACGCTTCGCGAAAGAAACACACACACCGGTTTTTCTGATTGGTCACGTGACGAAAGATGGAACGATTGCGGGACCAAAACTTTTGGAACACATGGTCGATACCGTTCTGCAATTTGAAGGCGATCAAAACTATGCGTACCGGATTTTGCGCACGACAAAAAACCGATTTGGATCAACCTCCGAAATTGGAATTTATGAAATGACAGGAACAGGAATGCGACCAGTAGAAAATCCATCCGACATCCTCATCAATCAAAAAGAAGAACAACTCAGCGGCATTGCAATTGGCGCCACCATGGAGGGACTTCGTCCGTTGCTGATCGAAGTGCAGGCATTGGTTACACCATCGGTATACGGAACTCCTCAACGAACCGCCAGCGGTTTTGACCTGCGACGCTTGCAATTATTATTGGCCGTATTGGAAAAACGGGGTGGCTTTCATTTCGGAACCAAAGACGTGTTTGTGAATATAGCAGGCGGGCTCAAAGTGGAGGACCCAGGAATCGACCTGGCCATGGTCTTCGCCCTGCTCAGCTCCTACGAAGATGTTCCCCTCTCCCAAAAAATTTGTTTTACCGGAGAAGTGGGACTCAGTGGAGAAATCAGAGCCGTCAATCGCATCGATCAGCGCATCTCGGAAGCAAAAAAACTGGGATTTGAAAAAATTGTGATCAGCAAATACAACCGAATGGCAGATGCCCATTCTGGAATTTCCACGATGCACGTGGCCCTGATCGAAGAAGTCTATCGCTCGCTGTTTCCATAATGGTCCCTACCCTGCACCCCTTGATCCGAGCAGCCCGTTCGTTAACCGACCTTTTTCTTCCGCTGTGTTGTCCCGGTTGCCGCTCCACTCCCCTGGACCCCAACGAATTCCTGTGCATGGATTGTCGCACAACCCTTCCCTTCACCCGATTTGAAGTCCTCCGCGGCAATCCCGTGGAAAAATTATTTTGGGGCCGACTCCCCCTTCTCCTTCGCAAGTACTACACTGTATTTCATCGATCACTCCCCCATCCAACACATTGTTCACGCAATCAAATACCAGCACCACACTTCCCTCGCCCGGTGCATGGGCAACCTGATGGGACATCGTCTGTGCGACCCACTCACGCAACATCCCATCGACCTGTTGATCCCCATGCCCCTGCATCGTTCAAAAGAAAAAAAACGCGGATACAACCAGGCGGAATTGCTCTGCACCGGACTATCAGAAGCAACTGGTATTCCAATTGGAAACACGTGCATACAACGCAGCCTGAAAACGGCCACGCAAACCAAAAAAAGCAGAACAGAGCGGTGGGACAATGTACGAACAGCTTTTACGGTGGACGACCCTGAACGGCTTTGCAACAAACACCTGCTGCTGGTGGACGATGTGATCACCACCGGTGCATCACTGGAAGCATGCGGACAAACCGCTTTGCTGCACGGAGCAACTTCTGTGTCCTTCGCAGGACTAGCCTTCACGCCTTAAGGAATTCACCACCGCTCAACCTTTTTCCTCTTTAATCGTTAATTTGTACGACTAAACCAATTGTTATGATACGTTTGCTTATGCTTGCTCTCCCACTGCTGTTGTTGAATCCCTCTTCCATTCATCGTTTCAAAGTGAGCGGGATCGATGGATCCACGATTGATTTTTCTAAATTCAAGGGAAAGAAAATCCTGATCGTGAACACAGCATCCAAATGCGGATACACTCCACAATATGCCGATTTGGAAAAACTCTACAAAGCACACGGCAACAAGTTGGTGATCGTAGGATTTCCGGCGAATAATTTTGGTGGACAAGAACCCGGATCGAATTCAGAGATCAACGAATTCTGCAAAAAAAATTATGGAGTGAGTTTCGTCATGGCTGAAAAGGTTTCAGTGAAAGGCGAAGACATGCACCCCCTGTTCAAATGGCTCACTCAAAAAGCAGAAAACGGTGTAATGGACGCAGAGATCCGCTGGAACTTCACCAAATTCCTCCTGGATGAAAAAGGCGAACTGCTTGCGGTATTCCCCAGCAAAGTGAATCCCACTAGCGAAGAAATCACGCGCTTCCTTCAATAATCTCTCCGCAACCCAACACGCTCATTTCGTACATTTGAGCATGCGCCTTGCAGATGTTCCTGGACAACATTCAGTAAAAGAGAAATTAACGGGACTGGTCGATGCCAATCGACTGAGCCATGCGCTGCTCTTTCTCGGCAAAGAAGGAGCAGGGGCTTTGCAACTAGCTATTGCACTTTCACAGTACATCGTTTGCGTAAACAAGCAATCACAAGATGCATGCGGAGCCTGTCCGGCTTGCATCAAAGCAACTGCGTTGAGTCACCCCGACATCCACTTCTCCTTTCCCACCATCACCCGCAACAGTGGCGATAAACCCATTTGCTCGGACTTCATGACTGAATGGAGGAGCTTCATTGCTCAAACCCCATTTGGAAATGCCTACGATTGGTTGCAAGCCATCGGTGCAGAAAACAAACAAGGCAACATCACCGCACACGAATGCGAAGACATCAACCGGAAATTGCAACTCAAAAGTTTTGAAAGCGGCTTCAAAGTGCTAATTCAATGGATGCCGGAATACCTCGGACAATCCGGCAACAAACTCCTGAAGCTTATTGAAGAACCACCCCCGAAAACTGTTTTCGTGTTTGTGGCAGAAGACGAATCCCGCATCCTGCCCACCATCCTTTCGCGAACACAACTGGTCAAGATCAATCCACTGGACACCCCTTCACTGGAACACTGGCTGATCAGCAATCAGGCTGTGCCCCGCGAAAAAGCGCGTTCCATTGCCCCCATGGCGCAAGGCAACATGCGGGAAGCGTTTCAGATACTGCATAACGCGGATGAAGACTGGCAAGAACACCTGCGGCAATGGCTCAACGCAGTACTCAAAAACGGTCCCGCCGCCCAACTCAAATGGGTGGAAGAAATAGCCAAACTCGGAAGGGAAAAACAAAAGCAATTCCTCAGTTACTTCATTCATTTGCTATCGACTGCCACCCGTATCCTGCACACCGGAATGCCCCCTTCTTCCACCGATATCGAAATTGATTTTGCAACCCGCCTCACCAAATTAGCCCGTACCGAACAGATCCAGGCCATGGTGGAAGAACTCGATCGCAGCATCTATCACATCGAGCGAAACGCCAATCCCAAGATCCTGTTCATGGCCCTGACCATCAAAATAAGCCATATCCTAAGGGATAAATCGCTAATTTTGACCCATTGAGGATGAATTCCGAATACGATTGACTACCGCGCGCAAGCGTTTAAATACTTTAGCAAATGGGATGTGGTTCATGTGGAACCGGCAGTGGTTCACCAAAAGGGTGCAAGAATAACGGAGGATGCAGCTCCGGTGGATGCAACAGGCTCAATGTACACGATTGGCTCTCCAACCTTCCGTTTACCGACCCAGCAGTTTCCTGCCGTATCGTAGAAGTTACCTTCAACAACGGAAGCAGAAAAGAATATTTCCGCAACACCACCCTTCACCATTTCAATAAAGGTGAAATCGTGAGCGTAGAAGGGGTCAGCGGTTTTGACGTGGGCGTTGTGAACCTCAGTGGTGAGCTGGTGCGGCTTCAACTCAAGAAAAAAAGAATTCCCGAAGACAGCGCTGAATTAAAAAAGATTCTCAGAAGGGCCACGGAAGTAGACATTCAAAAATGGGAAGAAAATAAATCACGGGAGAAAGAAGCACTGGCCCGTTCTCGTGCCATTGCCCGCCAACTCAAATTGCAGATGAAAATCTGTGAAGTGGAAATTCAGGCGGATGGCCGAAAGGGTACTTTTTTTTACACAGCCGATGATCGGGTTGATTTCAGGGAGTTGATCAAGATATATGCCGGTGAGTTCAAAGTGAAAGTGGAGATGAAGCAGATTGGTGCGCGACAAGAAGCGGCGAAAGTTGGCGGCATTGGCAGTTGCGGAAGAGAACTCTGTTGCAGCAGCTGGCTGAATGATTTCAAGAGCGTGACCACCGCCATGGCCCGCTACCAGAACCTCAGCATCAATCAGACGAAACTGAGTGGGCAATGCGGTCGACTCAAATGCTGTTTGAATTACGAGTTGGATACCTACTTGGATGCACTCCAGCATTTTCCGGATCATGCCGATGTGCTGCAAACGGCAAAAGGCAATGCACAGCTGATCAAAAAAGATATTTTCAAAAACCTCATGTGGTATACGTTGCCGGATAGCAGCAAGCAGTATCCGCTGAGCATTGAAACGGTTCAAAAAATAAAAGCGCTCAACGCAAAAGGCATTCGTCCCGAAGAACTGGAAACCTCGGAACCGGTCACTGCAAAAACGAAAGAAGTGGAACCGCAGTTTGTGGATGTGGTGGGACAAATCAGTTTGCGTTCACTGGAACGAAATGCCCAAAAAAGAAAATCAAGAGAAAAATCATTTTCGAATCGCCCCGGCTCCTCCGGTAACCAATCGGGTTCGAACAAACCTGGTGCACAACAACGTCGACCTCAGGGTCCGCCGCGCCGACAAGAAAACGCACAACGCCCTTCCGGCCCCGTGAAACCGCCGATTAAAAAAAATCAAACCCCTTAACGGTAGAGCAAGTACGCCACCAGCCACACCGCTGGTGAGGCTAACAGAATTGAATCAAACCGATCCAAAAATCCTCCGTGTCCAGGAAGAAAGGTTCCGCTGTCCTTCACCTGCGCCAGGCGTTTCAACCGACTCTCCAACAGATCTCCGAACGTGCCCGCAACAGCAGCAGTAAGCGCGATGACCAAGACTTCATAATTGGCCTCCCAGCGGAAATAAGCAAATCCCCATATCAATCCAGCCGACAACAAAATTCCTCCTATGGTTCCTTCCCAGGTTTTTTTGGGCGACCATTTTGTCAACGGGGTTTTTCCAATCCACGACCCCACGAGATAGGCCATGGTATCATTGATCCAAATGCTCACCACCATCAAAAGAGCGATGATCTTGCCGCTGAATACCGAGATGGCACTGGTAAAGGCATCGGAACTGTTTCCCTGCATCCAGATCCATCCGGATCGCAGGTTCACCAGCAATGCAAGAAAGACCGAAACATAGACCACTCCTCCCATGGAACGGGCCAAGTGCCTTACTGTATAGGTGCGGTCCAGCACAAACAGCACCGGTAAAAAATATCCCCCCCACCGAATGATGTGATAACCGACTTCATGAAGTGCAATGGTTCCTATCACCAATCGATCCGATGCGGCAATGAGCAGAAATCCCCAGCCCAATAGCGGAAAAAAAATTCGATTCAAGAGAGAGGATAGAGAATAGCTGGGATCAATCAATGAGGCCAGTCGTTGATACTCGTACCAACATCCAAAGTGAACAATTGAAAACAATGCAAAAAAGGACCACTCGTTCCATAACAAGCCGGTCAGCATCACCGCTGCATAAATCACTGCGGTTCTCACTCTTACTTGAAAGACCTGCTTATCGAGTGCCATCGGAAAGCTGTTGATGAAATCTTCGAATAAAAAAAAGCAATGCACCGAGTGCGATGCATCCACCCCACCAAGGAACCTGTTCAGTCAACCCATCATCGATGGAACGCCCTACGCTTCGCAGATAATATACTTCTCCAACAGCAATCGCATTGTTGATGAAGTGTGCCATAATGGGTACCCAAAGATTGCGGCTCATCCCATATAACCATCCGAGTACAATACCCAACGCCGTTCTGGCTAAAAATCCATAAAAGGAAAAATGAATGGCACTGAATAATAAAGCGGTGATGATGATGCTGACCCAAAGCTGACCGGTTGCCCGGTGCATCATATTCTGAAACGTTCCTCTGAAAAAGAATTCCTCCACTACAGCAGGAACGAGTGCCATGGTGATCAATACGATCACAAAATCAGTCCAGTTGTTCATTTGCGACATCACCTCAATCTGCTGCAGGTACTGCTCTTCCATGTCCTTGAAGTACAGTTCCATTTGAGCACTCAGCGGAATCCATTCGGTGAATTGGGCGAGCATGCTCGCGACAAAAATCATCAGGATCATGACGACCGTTCCAAATGCGTACGCCCGCCAGGTGGAATGCCGGCTCAATCGAAAATACGCTGCTGGTGTGCGGCTGACTGCACGGACTGCAACATAGGAGGGCACTAAAAAAATGAATACCGAGAGCACCGTCTGCGCAATGCGCACTTCCAGTGCGCGGGATGCATCCTGCATCGACTCCGTCGAGAAAGGAACGCCGGTCATGGCTTCCCAGGTGAAATAGGCGACAAACCCGCCAATCAAATACCCCATCGCCATGAGGGCAATCAGTAAAAACAATCCGCTTTTTTCAGACATACCGGTCTGATCCGTTTTCTCCCATTCCATACGCTTATTTGTAACTTTGCACAGTTCATGATAAAGATAGGCAACATACACTTACCCTCGTTTCCCCTGCTGCTGGCTCCCATGGAAGATGTGAGCGATCCTCCGTTTCGTGCAGTTTGCAAGAAAAACGGTGCGGACCTGATGTTCACCGAATTCATCAGTAGCGAAGGATTGATCCGCGACGCCATCAAAAGCAGACAGAAACTGGACATCTTCGAGGAGGAACGACCGGTGGGCATACAGATTTTTGGCGGGGACGAAGAAGCATTGGCCCTGAGCGCTCGCATCGTCGAAACTGTTCAACCCGATCTGCTCGACATCAATTTTGGTTGTCCCGTGAAAAAAGTCGTCTGCAAAGGCGCCGGCGCTGCTGTACTCAAGGACGTGGATCTCATGGTGCGCCTCACCAAAGCGGTGATCGCTTCCACACAGTTGCCTGTTACCGTGAAAACGCGACTGGGATGGGATCATGCGTCGATCAATATATTGGAAGTTGCCGAACGTTTACAAGACATCGGCGTTCAAGCACTTTCGATTCACGGTCGCACCCGCAGCCAACTCTACAAAGGAGAGGCGGATTGGACCTGGATCGCAAAAGTCAAAGAAAACCCGCGCATCCATATTCCCATTTTTGGAAACGGCGATATCGATTCACCGGAAAAGGCATTGCAGTACAAGAACACCTACGGCGTGGATGGCATCATGATTGGAAGAGCGGCAATTGGAAATCCGTGGTTCTTTCGTGAGGTGAAACATTTTTTTGAAACCGGAGAACACCTGTCGCCTCCCACCCTCGAAGAAAAAATAGCCGTCATACGCCAGCACCTGCACGCCTCGATAGCCTGGAAAGGCGAAAAGCTTGGCATTTTTGAAATGCGCCGACACTATGCCAACTACCTCAAAGGCATCCCCAACATCAAAACCTTGCGAACACAACTGGTTACCTTGGGTTCACGTGCCGAGATCGAGGCAGTTCTGGATCAAGCCGCTAAAACATGCATTCATGAGTACAGCACCCTGGCATAATCAGATTGATTCCCCCGCACTGGTTGTATTCCCAGAAATAGTACGCCACAACATCGCAGAAATGGTGAGGATGGTTGGAGATCCCAAGCGGCTTCGCCCCCATATCAAAACGCACAAAACCGCTGAAGGGATTCGGATGATGATGGAGGCCGGTATTCAAAAATTCAAATGCGCAACGATTGCAGAAGCGGAACTCCTGGCGCTTGAAGGGGCACCGGATGTGTTGTTGGCGCATCAGCCGGTGGGACAAAAGCCTTATCGGTTGCTGGAATTGATGAACCGCTATCCCGGAACTGCGTTCAGTACCATCGTGGACGATCTTCCTACTGCTATAGCTGTTGGTAATTGTGCACAGGAGCATCGTGCAACCATCGGCGTGTACATCGACTTGAATGTGGGAATGAACCGTACCGGAATTCCTCCCGGTGATGCAGCCATTGCTTTGCACCGATGCATCAAAGAACATCCCGGATTACGGTTTTGCGGACTGCATGCCTACGATGGTCAGCATCGTCATCCAGATCCACTCGTACGTGAACAGGCATGCACAGCAGGATTTGAAGCAGTACGTGCACTGAGCGATCAATTGGTAAAGAGGGGCTATGATTGTCCCATGCTCGTTGCCGGTGGATCGCCCACCTTTTCCATTCATGCCAAGTATGCCGACCGCGAATGCAGTCCCGGTACCAATATTTTTTGGGACCATGGCTATCGCACCATCTGCAGAGAACAAGCGTTCACTCCAGCCGTGCACATCCTGACCCGTGTGATTTCAAAACTGGCACCGAATCGGATCTGTCTGGATCTGGGACACAAAGCCGTTGCTGCAGAAAACGAGATCACCAAACGCATACATTTCCCGGATCATTCGGATCTCATCCCAGTAGGACAAAGTGAAGAACATTTGGTGCTGGAAACAACTTCAGCAGAACGTTATGCAGTTGGTGATGTATTGATCGGCATTCCTTTTCATGTTTGTCCCACTATTGCACTCCACGAATCACTGATCGCAGTAGAGAACGGTGCAATCACTGGAGAATGGCAAGTGGTGGCACGAAAAAGAAGAATCACCATCTAGGGATGCATTTATTGCTACCTTTGCTCTCCTAACCCTTTACAATGACTATACACAAGGAAGGCTTTCGGACAATTCTGATTGTTGGCTGGGGCGTCGTGGCATTGATTTTTCTTTCACTCCGGTACCTCTACCCTGTTCTGCCTATTGCTCATAGTGTACTTTCGGTCGTGCTTGTAGCCGTTTGGGTATTCATCATTTCGTTTTTCAGGATTCCAAAGCGAACATTCACCTACAACGAACAGGCCTTCGTATCTCCTGCTGACGGCAAGGTCGTGGTCATCGAAGAAACTGTAGATGCTGAATATTACCATGAAAAACGATTACAGATATCGGTGTTCATGAGTCCCGCTAACGTTCACGTGAACCGGTACCCCATATCAGGAGAAGTCATCTACAATCAGTACCACAAGGGAAAATACCTGGTGGCATGGGATCCGAAGTCATCGACCGAAAACGAGCGGCACAGTCTCGTCATTCAAACCCCGCGCAACTCGGTATTGGTCAAACAGATTGCCGGCGCATTGGCCAAACGCATCGTCAATTATGCCGCAGTTGGGAAATCGGTGAAGCAAAACGACGAATTGGGATTCATCAAGTTCGGCAGCCGTGTGGATCTGCTCTTACCGCTCGATGCAAAGCCTGCTGTGAAGATCGGAGACCAGGTAAAAAATGGCATCACCGTATTGGCAACGTTTTCTTAGAGTATCGTCGAGAGGTCCCACAAGCTATTCAACACATAAGTAGGAACCGTCTTCCCATCGTGAGGAACAGCGGTATTGAAATAGGCCGTATCCATTCCAACCTGTTGTGCGCCAAGAATATCAACATCCAGTGTGTCGCCGATCATGATGGAAGCCTGGGCATTGGTCTGTGCTTTTTCCATGGCGTATTCAAAAATTGCAGCATGCGGTTTCATGATCCCGGCCTGTTCGGACGTGATGACAGTTTTGAAGTAAGCAGCGATTCCGCTGTTGGCCAATTTTTGATGCTGCGTTTTTTCAAACCCGTTGGTGATGAGGTGCATGGGATATCCTTTTTCGGATAGGTACTCCAGGATTTCACGGCAGTGGGGAAACAAATTGGATTTGGTAGGGAGTATGTCCAGGTAGCGTTCGCTCATGTGCTTGGCCAATGCTTCATCGGTTATCTTGTAATCTACCAGCGTGCGCCACATGCGCTTCCATCGCAGTTCTTCCCGGTTGATGAATCCTTTTCGGAAGCGATCCCAGTAGATGGTGTTGTGATGGTGATAGGTCTGGTGGAAGTGATCAAAATCATCTGTTGCAAGACGATGCAGTTCAAGTTCCGCATACAGGTCCTTAAGGGTTGCCGTGGAGTTGGTGTCAAAGTCCCACAACGTATGATCAAGATCAAAGAAGAGATGGTCGTACCGCTTGGATTTCATGGTATGCAAAGCTAAGCAAGAGAGGATTGTTACCTTTGTTTAAATTTCCCACATGAACGTAGTCATCACCGGTGCATCTCAAGGAATGGGCAGAGCGATGGCGGAAGCCTTTGCCAGAGAAGGACACGATTTGTTTCTGTGTTCACGGAACATGGACAAGACAGCGGCCTGGCAGCAATCGCTGATGAAAGAGCAAGGCATTTCCGTAACCAGTTTCAATGCCGACCTCGCGGTAAAAGAAGGTGTAACTGCATTTGCAGAGCAATTGCTGAAGGCGACTTCCCGAATCGATATTTTGATCAACAATGCAGGGACCTATGAGCCGGGGTCGACCTACAACGAGCCGGAAGGAGCATTGGACCGCATGATGGCCATCAATCTCTACGCTGCCTATCATTTGACGCGTGCCCTGATGGGCACCATGATCGCACAAAAAGAGGGTCACATTTTCAACATGTGTTCGATTGCCGCACTGAAAGCTTATGCAAACGGCGGTGCCTACAGCATCAGCAAATGGGCGATGGAAGGATTCAGCCAGAACCTGCGGGAAGAAATGAAGGCATTCAATATCAAAGTGACTACGGTGCATCCCGGTGCAACCTACACTGCATCCTGGGAAGGTTCCGGAGTGAATCCCGGAAGATTGATGGAGGCGACCGATATCGCCAAGATGGTGGTTGCGGCTAGTCAACTTTCTCCCCAAGCTTGCGTGGAGCAGATCATTGTTCGTCCTCAGTTGGGCGATCTTTGATCAGCCAATCCCTATTCGTCTGAAAATTTATATCCCACCCCTCGAACGGAATGAAAATGCCGGGGTTCTCGGGGATCTGTCTCAAAGTATTTCCTAAAGCTCAGGATAAAATTATCAATGGTACGTGTAGTGGGAAATACCTGATAGCCCCAAACGGCTTGTAAGATTTTTTCCCGGGATACCACTTCATTGCGGTATTCGATCATGAGTTTGAGCAGCATGATTTCTTTTTTGCTCAGGCTGATCAGTTCTCCTTTATGGTTGGTTGCGTTCTGCGCTTTGAAATCAATTGTATTGCCACCAAAACTGAACGACTCACCAACTGAATGCTGTTCATTGATTTTTCGGTTCTTATCGATCAACTTTTCGATGCGCAGCAACAACTCTTCCAGGTTGAACGGTTTGGTCAGGTAATCATCCGCGCCCCGCTTCAATCCCGTTACCCGATCATCTGAACCGGATCGGGCGCTCAGCATGAGGATGGGAGATTCAATGTTCTTCAGTCGGATGCCCTGGCACACATCAAATCCATCCACCTCCGGCAGCATCACATCCAGGATGACAAGATCAAAATATTCTTCCTCCACCCGTTTCAGGGCGATGGCTCCATTTTCCGCACAGGTTACGGAATAACCTTCTAGCTCCAGATTTAACTTGAGGGCGTCGCGGAGGTTGTCTTCGTCCTCGACCACCAGGATACTGCCTTTGGATTGACTCATTCTGCGGTTAGTTTGGGTAGTGTGATGTTAAAAATACAGCCATTTGGTTGATTGTCCTCCACTCGAATCATTCCTTTGTGGTTCTGTATGATGCGTGCACTCAAATAGAGTCCCAAACCGGTACCTTTTGTCTTGCGCGTCCGTTCGTCTTCGAGTCGGTAAAACTTTTCAAACACCTTTTGCTTTAATGCATCGGGAATACCGGGACCACCATCCGCAACCTGTATTTGTATAGCGTCCTGTAAAGGAGTAAGCGATATTGCAATGGGTGCATTTGCCGGAGTGTATTTGATCGCGTTTTCAATCAGGTTATTGAATACCAGCCGAAGCAGCAGTTCTTCTCCGTAGACCATCGTGCCCGAAGGAATGTTTGCTTGAATGGATCGATCGGGATAGCGTTTGGAAAAAGAAGTCACTGAAGCCGATAGCGCAATTGAACAATCGAACTCCTGTTTGATGGATTCATATCCTCCTGCATCCATTTGTGAGCTGAGGAGAATGTTGTTGCAGAGCATATCCAATCGTTCCGCTTCGTTCAAGGCATCGGACAAAAGTTTTTCCTGCTTTTCCTGAGGAAGCTGATGGCGCTTGAGGGTTTCCAAACTGAGCTTGGTCACCGCAATAGGGGTTTTGAGTTCATGGGTTACTGCCAGCATGAAATTTTTCTGTTGCAAGTGATAGCGGATTTGTCGCCGCACGGCCCCATACACAAAAATGGCACCGAGTATGGTAAAGATCAGAAAGGTCAATCCCTCGCCTAGGAATTGCTTGGCGTTTCGGTCGTGAGCATCTACGGCTTGTTCAAGGGTAAGCGAGCTGTCGTTACCTTTGAGGATTTGTTCCCGTTGAAACGCAAGCATTTGGTCATTTTGATGATCCAGCTCAATGTACCACCAGCCAAGCGCAGCAACCAGGTAAATCAACAACAGCCAGTAAACATAATTGATGAGCTTTAACGGAATGCGATCAAAAATGCCTTTCATGTTAATTGACTTTTTCAATGCGTAAGCCGAGGTTGACCACTCCTTCAAGGGGTTCTACCCGCATGTCGTGCGACAACCGAATGGAATAATCGCCGGGTTTACTGAATTTGACTGGATTGCGGTAGAGCAAGATGCGGTGATCAAAAAGATCATCCATTCCAGTTCCCAACCAGTGGTCGTCTGTAGCCAACCGCAGTTCAAAGCGTTTGGCACGTTCAACCGTTTCGCCGGGTAGCCGACTCTTTACATTGACCCATATGTTACTAAAGGGATAAGCATCGGTATGCCGCAGCAGAAAAAAGATCCGGTAGCTTGAGGCAGTATCTTGAATGGAAAAGGACATGCGGGGTTCAAATGATTTGGACCAGCGGGCATCGGGAGTGAACATAACCTGCTGATACAATCCGGTGTCTTCACACCCATATAAAAAGATCAATGCAGTAATTGTAAGGAGTCGCACCATTCGCATGCTACAAAGGTATGGATCCTTGTTCAATGCCCGGGTACTAGAGCACATTGAGCACTTGCTCCTTGGCCTTCTCCAGTTCGTCCTTCATTTCAACGACGGACTTCTGAATTTCCGCATCATAGGCTTTGGAACCCATGGTATTGATTTCCCTTCCGACTTCCTGCAACAAAAACGAAAGTTTTCTGCCCTTGGTCAGTTCCGGCTCCTGCATCAGCTTTTTGAAATAGTCGCAATGATTCGATAGCCTGACCTGCTCTTCCGTGAGATCAATTTTTTCCAGGTAATAAATCAATTCCTGCTCAAACCGGTTGGCGTCGACTTGCTCCTTTCCCACCCGATCTTCCAGCAAGCGGTTCAGCTGTTCGCGTATTTTAACCTGTCGCTTCGGAGCCAGCTCCCCAATGTTATGCTGAAGGGCAGCGATGTTATCAATGCGCAGACCCAGCTCTTTTCCCAGCACTGCACCTTCATCTTCCCGGTGGAGATTCAGCATGGCAATGGCCTGCTGCAGCGTTTCCTTGCAAACCAACCACTCAGCTGCTTCGATGCTATCGGTTGAATTGGCCACAACCTCAGGCAACCGGAGGATAGAGGATAAAAGCTGTTGGGTATCGGCACCGATCTTGCCTGCGAGTTCACTCAATTGTTGATAGTAGGATGCTGCCAGTGCAGTATTGATGGTAGAAGGTTTGGCAGATCCATTTTGCTTAACCGTGATCGTGCATTCCACGCTTCCCCTGATCAATCCTTCCGAGAGTTGTGATCGGATTTCAAATTCATACGGCTTGAGGGATGCAGGAAGTTTGAGCAGCAATTCAAATTGTTTTCCATTGAGCGAGCGAATTTCAACTACAAATTCCTTTTCAAGAACTGCTCGTTCTGCTCTTCCAAAACCAGTCATTGAACGTATCATGGTTCAGTTATTTTGTTGGTGCATGTATAAAAAAGCAGCGTCCGGTTGAAACCGGACGCTGATATATAGATGGGTTAATAAGTACCGGGAATAAATTCCCTTCACAATATTATAACTATATTTCATTAACAGAAAATTTTTTTTAAACTATTTTATTCACACTTTGAGTTTTTATTGTGAATTACATTTGCTCAAACATCCGACATGAAACTTACTTCACCGGTATCCGTTGAATGGATTGCTTCGTTCATTGGAGCACGCATCATCGGAAAACAAGATGGAATGTGTTACGGTATCAATGAAATTCATAAAGTAGAAAACGGTGATATCGCATTTGTGGATCATCCTAAATACTATAAAAAATGCATAGCGTCCAATGCATCCTTCATCATCATCGATCAACCTACAGAATGCCCGCCCCACAAGGCTTTGCTTATCGTAGATCAACCATTTGAAGCCTATAAAAAGCTGGTGAATCACTTCCGTCCGTTTCAACGAGCAACGCACCTGGTGGATGCAACAGCAACAATAGGAACCGATACCTATATCGCTCCAAATGTCTTCATCGGAGAACACGTGACCATTGGAAAGAATTGCATCATTCATCCCAATGTGACGATTTTATCCCATTGTGTGATCGGCGATCACGTTATCATCCAAGCGGGTACCACCGTCGGGTCGGATGCGTTTTATTACAATACCAAGAAAAACAGGGAACATTGGTTTGAAAAGATGCCCAGTTGCGGTAGAGTGGTAATTGCTGATCATGCGGAGATCGGAGCGGGATGCACAATCGACAGAGGCGTAACACACGATACATGCATTGGAGCCGGAACAAAACTGGACAACATGGTGCACATCGGACACGATACGGTCATCGGTAAAAACTGTTTGATTGCCGCGCAGGTTGGAATTGCAGGAGCAGTGAATATAGAAGATGGAGTGACGTTGTGGGGACAAGTAGGCGTCAGTAAAACACTCACCATTGGTAAAGATGCTGTGGTATTGGCACAATCCGGTGTACCCTCAAGCCTTGCAGGAGGAAAAGTTTATTTTGGTTATCCCGTTGAAGAAGCAATTGCGAAAAAAAGAGAATTGGTCTGGATCAAACGAATTCCAGAACTCTGGAAAGCCATCAAAGGTGCTTGATGTAATAATCACAGGTTTCTGCTATCGTTTGTTTCACGGGCTTAAAGGCAAATCCGGGCAGCGCAGTTACTATTTTAGTCGTGTCAAAGTTGACCTTTTGCTGTGCCGTTTCTGCGGTTTCTTTTGTCAACAACGGTTCTTCTCCCGTAAAAATGGATTTCAAACGCTCCCATCGCCAGACCAATGCTGCCATCCAGGGACGTACTTTTCTGTGAGGGGGTTGTTTTCCAAAACATATTGCCATATCACTGAACACGGATCGGTAGCTGCGGTTTTCAGAAGAAAGAATGAAGCGTTCGGAGGAAATGGGACTTTCCATCAGCCGTCGCATTGCCTCTGCAACATCTTCCGCATCCACAAAACCGCTGACCCCTTCCGTGTACCAGGGAAATTCCCGGTAGGCATTTCGAAATATGGCAGAAGAGCCTGTTTTCCAATCTCCTTTTCCGAGGATGATCACGGGATTGACGATGACCGCTTCGAGTCCCTCTGCAATGCCTCTCCACACTTCCAGTTCAGCCCGGTATTTGGTCCACCCGTAAAACGAAGAATTGGCGGCATCGTCCCATTTCACCTGTTCAACAACGGTTTGACCGTCGCGTTTGCGACCCAGCGCAGCGACGGAACTCACGTGCACCAACTTGCGTACTCCTGAAGTAAGTGCTGCATTGACAACATTGGTCGTTCCCTCTACATTGATCCGTAGGAGGTCGTTTCGCCGCTTGGGATTGAACGATACCAATCCCGCACAATGGTATACGCGATCGCATTCCTGCATGAGTTCAGTCAAATGATCTACATCCAGTATATCGCATTTCACCCAACGGATATTCGATGGAGAAGGTTCTACCTGTTTGGGATGTTGAGAATGATACAGTGCGATGATCGGGTCTTGGGTTTCAGACAACCGACTGATCAAGGCAGTCCCTAAAAGTCCCGATGCTCCGGTGATGAGTATTCCGCTTACCATCATGCCCCCGTGAACTGTTCCAAGAACCGAACATCGTTCTCGCTGAAAAGACGGATATCGGTGATGCCGTATTTGAGCAATGCAGGTCGCTCAATGCCCATGCCGAACGCAAACCCGGTATATATTTCTGGATCGATTCCGCAATTCTTCAATACATTGGGATGAACCATTCCGCACCCCAGGATCTCCAGCCAGCCGGTACGTTTGCACACGGCACAGCCATCGCCTTTGCACAGCATACAGCTGATGTCCATTTCCGCACTGGGCTCCGTAAAAGGAAAATAACTGGGGCGGAAGCGGACCTTCACGTCATCACCAAACATTTCCTTCACAAAGAAGTAGAGGGTTTGCTTGAGGTCGGCAAACGAAACATTTTTGTCAATGTATAACCCTTCCACCTGATGAAAGAAGCAATGCGATCGGGCGCTGATGGTTTCGTTGCGGTAGACGCGACCGGGACAAATGATCCGAATCGGTGGTTGATTCCGCTCCATCTCCCTGATCTGCACATTAGAAGTATGGGTGCGCAATAAAATAGCGGGGTCTGTCGACAAATAAAAAGTATCCTGCATGTCACGAGCTGGATGGTGCATATCCAGATTCAATGCAGTGAAATTGTGCCAGTCGTCTTCGATCTCGGGACCTTCTGCAACGGTAAATGAAAGGCGCTGAAAAATTTCAACGATGCGATTGCGCATCAGGGTCACCGGATGCCGGCTTCCCGTTGGTAAGGGATTCCCCGGAAGGGTTATATCGATTGCGCTTCGCTCAGATGAGGAGCCGAAACTCAATCGATTCTTTTCGCTTTCAAACTTTTCTTCTGCAAGCAATTTGAATGCGTTCATGACCTGCCCGAACGATTTCTTCTGGTCCACCGGAACTTGCTTCATCTCTCCCATCATGGACTTGATGATTCCCTTCACACCCAGGAATCGAATGCGAAATTGCTCCAGCGCATCTGCATCCGTTGCAGCAAATTGCCGGATCTCTTCTTGAAAAGTTTCAATCTGCTTGAGCATCTCTTCCATGGCGCGAAGATAATGAATCAAAGTATCATCCATTTACAGTAGGTTTGCTGAAAGTTCAGTGCATGTCGTTCAATTCATTGGCTGATTTTCTTGAACCCATTCATCTGGCCAGCATCCTGGGAGATGCTGAACTCAAAGAGGGCCAGTTAGGGAAAAACATCAATTATTACAGTGAGGAAATGCCCGATCTTTCGGTGGTCGACCTTGTGATTGCCGGCTGCAATGACCTTCGGGGCAATGGCGATATTTCCGGAAGAGACGCAGGCATTGATGCCATTCGAAAAGAATTGTATTTGCTCTATCAGTGGCACAAGGATATCCGTATTGCCGATCTGGGTACTATCCGATCGGGAGCCACTGCGCAGGACACCCTGGCTGCAATCCGTTCCATCGCACGTGAATGCATGGAATTGGGAAAACGTTTTCTGCTGCTGGGCGGTTCGCATGATCTGACCATGGGACTGTATGACGCCTATCGGCAAAAAGAACAAATCATCGAAGCCGTTGGCGTAGATGCCTACATCGATTTGTCGATTGACAATCCCGTGCGGTCCCGAAACTTCCTCATGGAAATGCTGACCGGCGATCCCAATTTTATTCGCCACTATCATCACATCGCCTTCCAAAGCTATTACGTGCATCCCACCATGTTGGAAACCATGGATCAGCTTCGGTTTGATTGCTGGCGACTCGGAAAGGTGAAAGAGAACATCGAAGAAATGGAGCCTTCCTTTCGAAGCAGTGAACTGCTGACGTTTGATTTATCCGCTTTGGGTGCTCCTACGTTTTGGGAAGGAAGCAGTCCCAACGGCCTCAACGGAGAAGAAGCATGCACATTGATGCGGTACGCAGGCATGAGCGATAAGATGAAAATGCTTGGGATTTTTGGATACGATCAGTCGACCGACCCCCACCATACCCTTGCCAAACAGGTATCGCAAATGATCTGGTACCTGATCGATGGCATACAGGTGGGCTCCACCGAATCATCACTCAATCAACGAGAAATGTTCCTGGAATGCCACATTGCCTTTGGAGCTGTGGAAACCACCTTTATTAAAAGCGTTCGGACCGGGAGATGGTGGATGAAAATGCCCGATCAGAAATACGTCCCCTGCTCCTACAACGATTTTCAAGTTGCCGGTAATAATGAAATCCCTGAACGGTGGCTGCGTCTTCAAGAAAGAAGCTGAGCATGAAGGTCGTTTTGATTTTCCAGCGATTGTTCCTGTTGCTCATCGGCAGTGGAATCCTGCTTGGATGCGGTACACAACACACGTTGAAGCGGGCTGCAGGACAACTGATTGGAAATGAGTTGAGCAACGCTCATGTAGGTATTGCCGTTTTTGATCCCCAAAAAAATAGATACCGCTTCACGCATCAATCCGACAAACTCTTTGTCCCCGCCAGCAATACAAAAATTGTCACCTGCTATGCAGGAATGAAATATTTGCCCGCTCGATTTCCTACTGCCATCTTTCAGGAATTGGATACGGCAGTGATCATAGTCCCCATGGGTGATCCAACATTTTTGCATCCCGAGTTTGCTGTTCATCCGTTGATGAACCGACTCAAAGATGTGAAGAAACCCATCTACCTCTCCACCACACATTGGAAGACCCTCGCTTTGGGAAACGGATGGAGTCAAGAGGATTTTTCTGAAGGCTACATGACGGAACGCAGTGTTTTTCCGGTGTATGGGAATCGGGTGCATTGGTTTCAGGAACGAACAAAAAAAGAAAATCCCAGTCATGCTGCCGATTCAATTGATCTGTTCATTTATTCCAATCCGGAAATCAGCTGGCCTGTAGATTTTGGGAAAGCAGGATCCCGATTCAGCGTGGTGCGTGCAGCACACAACAATGCATTTACACTACTGGAAGGAAAGGAAAAACAGGCCCGGGTATCGGTGCCGTATATCACCAACGGAGTGAAAACGGGTTTGGAATTGTTAGCGGACAGTCTGCATACAAGCATTTCCATTTGGGAGGGACCGAAAGAATATACTGCAAGGTTGATTCGACAGGATACCATCTATTCACAGTCGACCGACTCTCTCCTCTCCATCATGATGCATCGAAGCGATAATTTCTATGCTGATCAGATTTTGCTGATGGCCAGTCAAATGAAAAAAGGCGAAATGAATGAAGAGGGGTTCATACAGGATATGCTGGAAACGGAATTGAAATCATTTCCGGTCACCCCGCGTTGGGTGGATGGAAGCGGATTGAGCCGGTATAATGTATTCAGTCCCTCTGACATGATCCATCTCCTTGAAAAACTGAGGACAGAGGAACCTTGGGAACGGATTGCTGCAGTGTTTCCGCAATCTTCCGAAGGCACGCTGCGCTCCATTTCGGGACTTTCAGGAACATCGATTATTGCAAAAACCGGATCCATGGGAGGTGTCCTTTGCCTGAGCGGATATGTGCGCTCAAAAGATAACAGATGGCTCTCCTTCTCAATCATGATCAACAACCACACTTCAAGTGGTGCGGTTCTGAGGAAAAGAATCGGAGAATTTCTAAGTCGATTGTAACCGGTTGACTATTCAACTACCAAATACATCGTTCAGTTGTTGCAACTCGATGTGCATGTAAATGGGTCGGCCATCAAAATGCACGTTTGATTGTTTGCATGCAGACAATTGTTCAATCAGTGATTGCATTTCGTTCAAACTCATTGAAGTGCCGGCGCGTATAGCATGTTTCCTGGCCAATGTCTTGGCCATCTTTTCGCGGTAAGCAGCGTGCAATCCGGCAGTGGCATCTTTTATATCCTCCAGAATCATCTCGATGATGGCTGCACTGTTTTCATGCGGATGATCTGCAGGAGTTCCATTCAACAAAAAAGATTGTTTACCAAAGGACTCCAGTTCATAGCCCATCTGTAAAAGATCGGGACGTATGGAATCCAATAATGATTCATCGGAAGGAGCTGTATGAATGGCTTGAGGAAACAGCGACCGCTGAATGGGAATGGGTGAACCTTCCCAAGCTGCATTGAACTTTTCAAACAATACCTGCTGATGGGCCAGTTGCTGATGAATCAAGCGGAGTCCATCTGAGGTTTCTACTGCGATATATGTTTTCTGAATGTGCAAGCAGGATATTGTTTTGCTCTCTATAAGTGCATCCATTTGAATTGGAGCAGCAACTGTTTCTTTCGGAGCAGTGTCAAAAAAATCTTTCCAATTTCTAAGGTTGCTACTTGATTCGATGCGGTGCGCCTGATGGTGGTCGACAAACGTTTTATACAGTCCGCCAGATCGAGCCTGCTGTTGCTGATCAGCGGTAAAGGGTTTGCTCACGGCGTCCAACTGTTGAATAGAAGGATCCAATTCAAAGTCCAATGCAGGCGCTATACTAAACTGTGCCAGGGCATGGCGAATGGCCGATTTGATGAAGGCATATACTATTTTATCGTCGTCAAATTTTATCTCTTGTTTGGTGGGATGCACATTGATATCGATGTGTGAGGGATCCAGGTCAATCATCAGCACAAAAAAAGGAAAGCTCCCTTGAGGAAGCAGCTCCTCATACGCAGTCACGATTGCATGCTGGAGATACGCACTCCGGATGAAACGACGATTGACAAATAAGAATTGTTCTCCCCTGGTTTTTCGAGCCGTTTCAGGTTTTCCAATAAAGCCACTCACATTCAGGTAGTCCGTTTTCTCTTCCACCTGAACCAGTCGGGAAGCATAACTGCTCCCCATCACCTGAACAATCCGCTGCTTGAGCGTTCCTTTTTCGAGGTGATGTACTTCTTGGCCATTGCTGATCATGGAAAAGGCAATCTCGGGGAATGCCAGTGCAACGTGTAAGAACTCCTCCGAGATGTGGCGCAATTCAACGATATTGCTTTTTAAAAAATTCCTCCGCGCCGGAACATTGAAAAACAGGTTCTTCATGCTGATGGACGTACCCGCACTGCACGTACAGGAAGTTGAAGCGGTGACGATACTGTTTTCCAATTCAATGGACAATCCCAGTTCCTGATCGTGCGGGCGGGTTTTGAGGTGAACCTGTGCAACTGCAGCAATGGAAGCCAATGCTTCCCCCCTGAATCCCATCGTTTTGATCCGGAACAGGTCCTCGATCTCACCAATTTTTGAAGTCGCATGCCGTTCAAAGCAACGTACGGCATCTTCCGCATTCATCCCCTTTCCGTTGTCGATAACCTGCACCAAGGATTTCCCCGCATCTTCAATGATCAGTCGGATTTCTGAAGCTCCTGCATCGACTGCATTTTCCAACAACTCCTTCACTGCACTGGCGGGGCGCTGAATGACCTCACCGGCAGCGATTTGGTTGGCAATATGAGCAGGGAGTACATGGATGGAATTGGGCATCAAGAGACAAATTTCCTATCTTCAAAAATAACAAATACGCCCGTATGCGCATGAGAAAAACTGTATTGTCGCTGATAGTAGTGCTCCAGGTACTGTGCGTCGAAGCACAGGATGCCCGCAGATGGGTCGATAGCGTCTTGCAGAACCTGAACGAGGATCAAAAAATTGCACAGCTCATCATGGTTCGGCTCTCTTCGATCGACCTTCGAACACGGATCATCAGTTATTATGATACAACCGTAGAACGGGATATTCTCCGGTACAATGTTGGAGGCATCTGCCTGTTTCAAGGGGGTCCGGTTCGTCAAACACAATGGGTCAATCGGTTTCAATCGATTGCCAAAACACCGATTCTGATTGCCATTGATGGAGAGACAGGCGTGGGCATGCGCATCGACAGTGTAGCCAATCTTCCAAAGATGATGATGTTGGGTGCCCTGCGCGACACCTCTATTGCGTTTGCATACGGACAATGGGTAGCGGAACAGTGTAAACAGATGGGCATTCAGGTGAATTTTGCTCCGGTTGCAGATGTGAACAACAATCCCAATAATCCGGTCATCAATGACCGGTCGTTTGGAGAAGACAAATACAAAGTTGCAGCACTGGCTGTTCAATACATGTTGGGCATGCAATCGCGCGGAATCATGGGCAGCGCAAAACATTTTCCCGGTCACGGAGATGTAGATGTGGATTCGCACCTCGCTTTACCGGTGATCAGTAAAACCAAAGAACAATTACAGGAACTTGAATTGTATCCATTCCGTCGACTATTTGATGCCGGTGTTGGGAGTGCAATGGTCGGGCATTTGTTTGTTCCGGTGATCGACAGCACGCCCAACCGCGGAACGTCAATTTCTGAAAAAGCAGTCAACGGTCTGCTGAAAACTGAAATGGGATTCAACGGCATCACCTTTACTGACGCGCTGGAAATGAAAGGTGTAGCAGAAGCTTACCCCAATGGAGGAGCAGGTGTGGAGTCGTTAATTGCAGGAAACGATATGATGTGTCTACCGGGGGAAGTCGGTACCGTCATTCAAAAAGTAAAAGATGCTATTGCTGCCAACCGCATAGGCTGGCAGCAAATTGATGCGCATGTCAGAAAAGTGCTGGAAACAAAATATGCATTGGGACTTTCCAATTGGAAGCCGGTTCCCATTCAAGGATTGGTAGAAAGGCTGAACGAGAAGAGCCATGACTTGAAAAAATTAGTTGCAGAAAAAGCCATTACACTGGCAAAACACGATGATAAGAGCGCTTTCCCTTTTCCGATCACGGTCAGCAAACGCGTGGCCCTCTTGGATATTGCAAAAAATCGCTCTACCGAATTCAGTAACCGGATGCGCAGCCATTACAATGCAGATGTATTTCTCTTTGATCATACCCGCAGTGCATCAGAAGCCGATAGTCTGTACCGAATACTGCAAACGTATGAACATGTGGTGGTCGCCATACATGAATTGCCCCGCTACCCTGCGAATAATTTCAATATGAGCAAGTCGGCTGTCGGGTTGATTGATACCATTCTGATGACTATGCCTTCCAATCTGTTCATCTTTGGAAATCCCTATGCCGCAAAAAGTTTTTGCCAGGGGAAAAATATCATCATCTGTTACGATGACGATCCCATCACCCACCGGGTGGCAGCGGATATGTTTGCGGGAAACCGTTCACCCGAGGGACAACTTCCGGTCACCATTTGTTCATCTATGAAAGCCGGAACGGGTTTTTCGATTGAAGCTTCACCTGTTCTGACGAGCACCCCACCTTCCCGGATCAATGATCGCGTTGATTCCATCATTCAGGATGCCATTGAGCGAAAAGCTGCTCCGGGAATGGTATTGCTTGCGGTAAAAGATGGAAAAATTGTAGAACAAAGAACCTATGGACATTTGGCATACGATAAGAAAAACGCTACAACGCAGGAAGCGGTATACGACATGGCATCGGTAACCAAGATCTGTGCTACTACGTTGTGCATGATGAAACTGGTTGATGAAGGAAAGGTGAGGCTGGATGGGAAGCTGGGGGACTATTTACCCTGGACCCTTGGCACCAATAAAGCTGATTTAAGCATCAGGGATATTTTGCTGCATCAGGCGGGATTGAAAGCATGGATTCCCTTTTATAAAGAAGTTTCCGATAGTGTGACACAGAAAGCGCTTCCGGAATTCTTCAGTAAAAAGATGAGTGCCCGGTATGGTGTGAAAGTAGATGATGGATTGTACATGCGCACAGATTGGCGGGATACCTTGTATGCACGGATTTTGCAGTCGCCTCTTGAAAAAGAAAAAAAATACATCTACAGCGATAATGATTTTATTTTTTTAGGAGAAGTTGTGAAAGCCGTCAGCGGTCGCTCCCTCGACCAATATGTGCAGCAACATTTTTATGGTCCGTTAGGGTTCCGAAGTTCAGGCTTCAACCCTACCCAGTTCATCAACACATCCGTGATTGCGCCTACCGAAGAAGATCCCTATTTCAGGGAGCGGTTGGTGAGAGGGTATGTACACGATCCCGGTGCTGCAATGTTTGGAGGTATTTCGGGGCATGCAGGCTTATTCAGCAATGCCTATGAAATTGCCGTGTTGATGCAGTTGGTCATGAACAAAGGCATCTTAAATGGAAAACGCTTTTTTTCGGATTCAACTGTAAGTCAGTTTACCCGTTACCAGAGTGATATCAGCAGGCGTGGGCTCGGTTTTGATAAACCGGAAAAAGACAATGCAACACGTACTTCACCTTACCCCACCATTGGTGCATCCCCTCAGGCCTTTGGACATACCGGATTCACGGGCACCTGTGCATGGGGCGATCCCAAGAGCGGACTTGTTTTTGTATTACTGGCCAATCGGGTGCATCCGAAAGCGACCAATACATTTGGGGACCTGAATGTTCGGGGAAAGGTGATGGAAGAATTGCTCAAAGCATATTGAACTGCGTGCGAACTACTGCTTTTGCGGCTACCCAGGCTTTGTGGTAATTGGGTATGCGGATACGCTCTTCAAGAATGCGCTGTGGTTGAAGCGCTTTGATTTTCTTGAATAAACTCATGTAATACTTATAGGCAAGGTAGACGCCAAAGCGAGCTTTGAGCGGAAGCTGTATGATGCCCATGTAGGCATGCCGAAAGTCTTGTTCAATATCTGATTCGATGGCCTCTTTCATTTCAGGAGTAAATGCATTGAAATCTACTCCCGGAAAATAAACCCGGTTCAGTTGCTGATAATCGGCTTTCACGTCCCGAAGAAAATTCACCTTTTGAAATGCTGAACCCAATGATTGTGCATGGGGCTTCAGCTTCTCGTATTGTTGACGATCGCCATCGCAGAAAACAAACAGGCACATGAGTCCCACTACTTCCGCACTCCCATAGATGTATTCAGCATATCCTTGCTGATCATAGTTGGAGCGGTCCAAATCAAACTCCATGCTTTTAAAGAATGCATCAACTAACGCGAGGTCGATGTTGTATCGGTTCACAGTGATTTGAAAACTGTGCAGGATCGGATTCAGGCTGATTCCTTGAGCGATGGCTTCGTAGGTCTCTTTTTTGAAATTAGCCAGTAGGCTGATTTTATCAAATCTATGAAACGTATCCACGATCTCATCCGCAAAACGCACCAATCCGTATATGTCATAAATCGGTCCCTGAATATCCGAATGCAACAATCGGATGGCGCTGCTGAACGAGGTGCTGTAGCGCTGCGTAGTGATGCGGCTGCATTCGTGAGAAACAGTATGGAAGATACCGATCATCTTGTTGAATAAAATAAACTAATATAAAGAGTTAAGTTAAACTTAATAAACGAATCAGGGTAGATTTTGTTCAATAGGGGTAGAGTTTTAATCCGGGAACGATTTCTTTATGGACCAATCCTGCTACGACTTCGCCGCTGATCAGGCTGGGGGGAACGCCTGGACCTGGGACGGTCAGTTGTCCCGTGTAATATAAATGCTTAACCTTCTTGCTTTTGCAGGAGGGTTTCAAGTGAGCAGTTTGCATCAGGGTATTGGCCAGTCCGTAGGCATTTCCTTTGAAAGCGTTGTAATCTTCCACGAAGTTACTGTAGGAGTAGGCACGTTTGATCACCACGTGGTTGCGGATATCGACCCCGGTTCTGTTCTGCAGTCGCTCGCACAACAGGTTGAAATAATGTTCCCGAATGCTCTCGTTGTCCCCGTCCAATCCTGCAGCAATTGGAATCAAGAAGAATAAATTTTCTCCTCCTTCTGGTGCCTGAGAGGGATCGGTCACCGAAGTGGCACTCAAATAAAAGAGAGGAGCTGCGGGCCAAGAAGGGTGCGTATAGATTTCTTGCGCATGATCAGAGAAGGGAACATCAAAAAATAAGCTGTGGTGTTGGAGTCCTGGTATACGCGTATTGATACCGACATAATAAATCAGACAACCCGGGGCCATGACCCGTTTATCCCAATACCGATCGGAATAAGAACGATGGGGTGCGTGCAAGAGTTGGGTTTCAATGAAGTGATAATCAGCTGCACCGATTACGGCATCGGACAGATGGAGGGCGCCGTTCTGCAACCGTATTCCTGTTGCGGTATTTTCTTCCACTTCTATGGAGGTCACATTGCTATTGAAATGAAAGCGCACTCCTTTTTCAACCGCCAAACGGTGCATGCCCTCAACAATTTTGTACATGCCGCCAACAGGAAACCAGGTACCCAGTTTGATATCGGCATAATTCATCAAGCTATACAATGCAGGCGTGTGTTCAGGAAGTGCTCCCAGAAACAGCACCGGAAACTCCATCATCTGACGGATTTTGGGATGCTTGAAGAAGCGGGCAATGTGCGATTGGATGTCTTTGAATACATCCAATTTGAACAGTCCCCTGATGAGTTCGCCATCTACTAGTTCCATCAGGGATTGTCCAGGCTTGAAGACCAGTTTATTGATTCCTACCTGGTATTTATATTCTGCTTCGGACATGAATTGATCCAGCTGCTTGCCCGCACCGGGTTCCATGGATTCAAACAGATCCTTCAATTCCCGGTAGTTAGCCGGAACATCCATGTGGTCGTCTGACCAATAAATGCGATACGATGGATCCAGGCGATGCAGCGTATAATAGTCGTCTATTTTTTTTCCAAAAGAGGAAAAGTAATGTTCAAATACATCGGGCATCCAGTACCAGCTGGGACCCATATCAAAAGTGAAGCCCTCTTGTTTAAAATGCCTGCAGCGTCCACCGGGTTGATCGTGTTTTTCAAAAACATCGACTTCCCAACCGTGATGAGCAAGGAAAGTAGCAGCAGAGAGGCCTGCAAATCCGCTACCAATTATACTGGCTTTTTTGGGGAGCACGCTGGGAAGATAATCAATACTTGGTAATCTGTTCTTTGAGCAGTCGACGTGCAAAGTGAATACGGCTCTTGATTGTTCCCAACGGTTCATTCAACATATCCGCAATTTCATGGTACTTGTATCCTTCAAAATACAACATGAACGGTTGCTTGAATATACCGGGAAGATCATGCAGCGCCTTCATCACATTTTTCATGCCGATGTTTGCTTCTGCTGAGTTGGGGACTGCCGATTGATTGTGATCCAGAAAATAATCATTTGGTGTGCTGTCGAATATGGTATTCTGCTTCGACTTGCGGCGGTAGCTATTGATGAAAATATTGCGCATGATGGTGTAGAGCCATGCTTTGATGTTGGTCCCCACACTGTATTTCTCTTTATTGGACAACGCACGGAACATGGTTTCCTGCAACAGGTCTTTTGCGCTTTCGCTGTCTTTGGTCAGGGTCACTGCAAATGGCTTGAGGTATTCCGTGTTCTGCAACAACAATTGATTGAATTCCTGTGTAGACATACGATTTGTTTAATTTTTTTCAAAACAAATTTAAACAAATCAATTGACGACAGACTAATATTTGTTTAATTTTTTTTAAAAATTATTAAACAGCGCTAAAGCAATGATTAACAGCGAATTACAGTTGAAAATTCCTCCTATACCAGGCTGGTAATGAACTCCGTTACCTCTTGCAGGGAGCGTTTGAAGTGAATTTGGGGAGGAATTTTCTTCTCGTAAGAAGCGGCTAGTCGACCAGAAATAATCAAGGGAACCGACCCAAAGCGCTTCAGGGACTGATGAATGAATTTATCGAAACTGAATACACTGGACACCGAAGTCAGGTGGGTATAAATGAAATCAGGATTCTTGTATTTGACCACATACTCCACGTCTTCCAACGGAACATTGGCACCGAGATAATACACGCGCAGACCACGGCTCTTCAATAAGTACTGAATGAACAGCAATCCCAATTCATGGAATTCTCCCTCTGGTAAGAAAAGGAGTCCGGAACGCTTCAATTGAAACATGGGATTGACTTCCTGTGTTCCAACAATTAGTTTTTGACGAATGATGTTGGAGACCAAGTGCTCTTGTGCGGGATTGATGTGGTCGGTAATCCACAACACACCAATGCGTACCATAAAGGGGAAAATCACCTGGTGGATTGTTTTTTCTATGCCTTTGGCTCGTATATGATCATCCAGTGTTCCTTCGAAATCTTCGAGGCTCATGTCAACCATCGCCTGAATCAGCGCATTGACGATGCGCTCCTGCTGCGCTTGGACATTGGCAATGCTGAGGATCTTTGTTTTGATCTCGTCATCGTTCATACGATCGATGTGAGAAATCTTGAACCCGTATTTGTTCAGCAAAGAAATGTTGAGGATCTTCTTGAGCTCTTCGTTGTTGTAATAACGGATGTTCGTATCGGTTCGCTGCGGCTTTAAAAAACCATAACGCTGCTCCCATATGCGGATGGTGTGAGCTTTGATGCCCGTTAGATTTTCCAGGTCCTTGATGGTGAATGCGTTCATAGTGTTATAACACGGGGTTTTGCGAATTGTTGTACCCTACCTACCGGAATGATAAATAAGGCGGGAGCCGGGGAGCCTAAGAACGGAGCTAAAGTACAATGTGGAAGCTATTCAACAGATTTGTTTCACAATTGTTTAAAAAAATAGATAAAATTGACTGCAAACCATAAACAAAAAGCCCCATTTATGGGGCTTTACGCAGAAAAAATATTTTTAAAATTATTGAGCTACAGAGCCTAAAGCAGTTTGAAGCGACTTGGTAAACGGCAAGTTTCGGAGCCCCTCCAGGTGCCGTTCATGATGCAGGTCTGTTCCCAGCATCCTGACCCACCCCTGCTGGGCAATCCATTCGGCAAATTGCTGCACCGATTTTCCGTAATACCCCCCAAATGAAAGAAGGTTGCATTGCATCAGGCAACCCATTTCATGCAGCAGTTGTAAGGAAGCACGGTCCCTGGAGTAAAAAGAATACCGTTCAGGGTGGGCAAAAACCGGAACATAGCCTTGCAGCATCATTTCAAAAATGATTTCATTCAATTGATGAGGTGGTTCGATGAAAGAGACTTCAATTAAAACAAGGTTATTCCGAATGGTCAGTAACCGCGATTTCTCTTTCAGCAACTGCTCCAGCTGTTCATCGACCAGGTATTCTGCTGCTGCTTCAATGGAGAGTTCCCATCCTTTTTTGTGCAGGGTATCGACAAACATATTGCGGCACTCAACAATGGAATCGGCATCGTTATCAAACATATCGCACATCACATGTGGGGTTGCAGTTAATTTTGAGTACCCCAGTTCCAACAATCCCTTGATCAATGACTCGGCATGCACCTCATCTTTTGCTCCATCATCCAGTCCGGGCAAAATATGCGAGTGTACATCACGCTCAAGTTGATGAAAGGGAAAAATTTCTTTGTGCCGTTTTCCAAAAAAATGAAGCATCAGGAGTGCGACTTCTGGTAATCCGCATACACCATTGCCAAACCCTTATCCAAATTGATTGAATGTTTCCATCCAAGTGAATGGAGCTTTGAAACATCCATCAATTTTCGGGGGGTCCCATCGGGCTTGGTAGCATCGTATACAATGGCTCCCCGGTAACCAACAGTGCTGCGAATCATTTCAGCAAGTTCTGTGATCGTTTGATCTTCCCCGGTCCCTATGTTAACTAACCCAGCCTCATCATACTGCTGCATTAAAAAATGACAGGCATCGGCCAAGTCATCTGCATGAAGAAATTCCCGCTTGGGAGTGCCTGTCCCCCAGATCACTACTTCAGGAGCATTGGCTTGTTTGGCATCATGAAATTTTCGGATGAGTGCCGGGAGAACATGGGAGCTATGAAGATCGTAATTATCGTTTGGACCATACAGGTTGGTGGGCATCACCGAAATAAAATTGCAATTGTACTGGCTGCGATAGGCATCGCACATTTTGATTCCGGCAATTTTGGCAATCGCATAGGGCTCATTGGTATCTTCCAATAATCCGGTGAGCAGGTATTCTTCTTTCAATGGCTGTGGCGCGAGCTTGGGATAGATGCAGGATGACCCTAAGAACATCAGTTTCTTCACACCGATGGCATACGAAGAGTGTATAACGTTTGACTGAATCATGATGTTATCATAAATAAAATCAGCCCGAAACGTATTGTTGGCCATGATGCCGCCTACTTTGGCGGCTGCAAGAAAAACGTATTCGGGTCGCTCTGCCTCAAAAAACTCATTCACCCGCTCCTGAATCCGAAGATCCAACTCAGCTGATGTTCGCGTGATGATGTTGGTATAGCCAAGTGCAATCAGGTTGAGGTAAATAGCGGAACCCACCATTCCGCGGTGTCCGGCAATATAGATCTTGGAGGACTTATTCATGGGGATTGTTCACCTGGTAGCCTGCATCTTTCAATAACTTCTCTCTGCGGAACAGTTCCACATCGCTTAACACCATATCTTGAACGAGCATGGGTAAGTCATAGTTGGGCTTCCAGCCGAGTTGATTCATGGCTTTGGAAGGGTCGCCTATCAGCAGATCCACTTCGGTTGGACGAAAATAGGCGGGGTCGACTGCCACTACCTCTTTGCCTTTCTCGAGCTGGAAGTCAGGATGTGCGCAGGACACGATGTACCCTTTTTCATTCACCCCTTCACCCTTGAATTCAACCGTGATGCCCACTTCTGCAAATGCCATTCGAACAAAATCACGAACAGGAGTGGTGATGCCGGTGGCAATCACATAATCTTCCGGTTCGGGTTGCTGCAGAATGCGCCACATCGCTTCAACATAGTCCTTGGCATGTCCCCAGTCGCGCTTCGCATCCAGGTTACCCAGGTAGATTTTATCCTGCATCCCCAATGCAATTTGGGCAACCCCTCGTGTGATTTTACGGGTGACAAACGTCTCTCCGCGCAAGGGACTCTCATGGTTAAAAAGAATTCCGTTTACTGCATACATCTTGTATGCTTCGCGGTAATTCACTGTGATCCAATATGCATAGAGCTTGGCAACCGCATATGGTGAGCGGGGATAAAAAGGAGTCGTTTCCTTCTGAGGAACTTCATGCACCAATCCGTATAGTTCTGAAGAAGAGGCTTGATAAATTTTTGTTTTTTCAGCGAATCCCAGTAGACGGACCGCTTCCAGTATGCGCAACGTACCAATGCCGTCAGCATTGGCAGTATATTCAGGCGTGTCAAAACTCACTTTTACATGACTCATGGCCGCGAGATTGTAAATCTCATCCGGTTGTGTTTCCTGAATGATGCGAATCAAATTCGTTGAATCGGTCAGATCCCCATAGTGCAACTTGAGGCGTACACCCTTCTCGTGTCGATCCTGATACAAATGATCAATGCGGGCTGTATTGAATAACGAGGATCTTCGTTTGATGCCGTGTACTGTATACCCTTTCCCCAATAGGAGTTCAGTCAGGTACGCACCGTCCTGACCGTTTACACCCGTTACCAGTGCGACTTTGCTCATAGGTTGATGAATTGAGTGAGTTTGCTCAACGGTTTCAAAATTAGCGTAAAAAGATGAGGCCTCAAACCAACGATCTTCCAGGCGCGACGGGATTATCGCTGTACACCGCAATGCTGAGCTGATCTCCCTTTTGCACCTGATGATCTGGAATTTCAACCTTGCTGGTCGCGTGGAGAGGTACATCCCCCTGCAAATACTGAATGTGCTTCATGGATTCACAGGAGACCAGCAGAGCCGTTAGCACCACCAGCGTGTACCGTAAACTATATGAATTAAACTTTGACAATGGTCTTCTTTTCAAACTTGGCCGTCAACAAAAACCCGAGGCTGTCGATTCTTACTTCCACCGTGTTGTTGCTGAGTACCCGCAGGATGTGACCGGTTGCTCCCATCATCACACCGGTATTGAGCATGACACGGTCAGCGGGACGAATATCATAGGAGGTGACTTCCACATCTTCGTATTCAGAAAGGAATTTTCGAATGGCCACGATTTCTTCATCTTTCACCACAGCGGGCTTGCAATTCCAATACACATAATTCAAAACCCCGTCTACATAACGCACTTCAGTTATGTCTTTTTTGTCGACCCGAACAAACACATAGCTCTTGAAAAGCGGCTCTTCAATGGTTTTCATTCGATCGCTCCACTTCCTTAACACTTTATTGAGTGGACAGTACACTTCAATTCCCTTTTTCTCCAACTCTTTGGATACCTTTTTTTCCCACCTTGGTTTGGTGTACACCGCATACCAGGACCTCTTTTCTGTATTCATGCTAGGCTTTGTTTATGGCTTCGCCACCTCGGTCACAAATGGGTTGCAACCGCTAAACGGCATTGATACAAATATAACCTATTAAGCGGTTGAATAGGAAGGGTTTGCACTCGTATAAATCAGTGATTTCACTACGTGAAAAACCGATACGAGTGTACCGTGAATTACCTAAAAATGGGCTCCAAGATTGCTGCATCATTGCGTCAACGGTATATCCCTTTTCATCATCGCATCCCGGTTGGCCATCTCCCATGCCGTATGAAACACAAGCTGTGCCCGCTTGGCCAAAAGCGGATAGTTGATCTTATCGGGCGTGTCGGTAGGCTGATGGTAATCGGCTTTCAACATGCCATCGTAGTAAAAAATAATGGGAATTCCTTTGCGCGCAAAATTGTAATGATCGCTTCTGAAATAAATCCGATTGGGGTCTTTCGGGTCATTGAATTTATAATCGAGCATCAACTTGGTGTATTTGTTGTTGACTGACTCGCTGAGCGGCTTCAGATCCGAACTGAGTTTATCATCCCCTACCACATAAACATAGTTCTGGGTATCGGCGCTCATGCGTTCGGTGTCGATGCGACCGATCATATCGATGTTCAGGTTCGCAGTTACCTTATCAATGGCCACGGTGGGATGATCTGAATAGTATTCCGATCCCCACAATCCTTTCTCTTCTCCGCTGACGGTCATGAAGAGGATGCTGCGACGAGGACCTTTTCCTTCGGCCTTGGCTTTGGCAAAGGCTTCCGCCATTTCAATGACACTGACCGTTCCCGATCCATCATCATCTGCTCCATAATAAATGGCCCCATCCTTTACCCCTTCATGATCATAGTGGGCAGTAACAATCAGCCATTCATCTTTTTTATCCGATCCTTCAATCACACCCAGTACATTGGTGGAAGAAAGCTCCGTCACACTCGACGCGTATGCAAGCTTGACGTCCGCCTTGACGATTTCACCTTTCACTGCGCCGGATTTTCCGGATTCCTTCCATGCATTCCAGCGTTGTTCTCCTGCTAGGGATTGAGCAATCTTCTCCGTAATGATATACGTATTGGGATATTGATCGGGTTTATAGAGATCGACCACCATGCTTCCCCCATTGCTCATCATTCGTTTGGGCAAGGTGCCGGACTGTATCACAACAGCAGCCGCTCCTTTGCTGCGGGCCGCCATGATCTTTCCATATACATTGCTCGAGGAACGGAATCCGCTTTGTGAAGATTTGAATCCAGCCGGCGCACCTTCCATAATAAGAACCGCTTTGCCGGCGACCTGCAGGCCTTTGTAATCATCCACGTCTTTGTCCACTATTCCATGTCCCACAAACACGAGTTCAGAGAAATAAGAAGTTGCGCTGGTATTCCAGAGCGTGAAAGGGATAAAGTCGTTCTGGATGGCCAATGGAGTTCCATTCAGGTGAAACTCACTGGAAGTCATTTCCTGTTTGTATACCGGAAAGGCCTGCTGGTACCCATCGCCATTGCCCGGAAGGAGTCCCATGCTCTTGAACTGCGCCTCAATGTATGCCGCAGCCTTTCGTTGTCCCTCGGTTGCCGTCTCCCGACCCTGCATCTCTTTACCCGCGATGATGTAGAGGTGGCGACTAAGATCCTCCGTTGTGATGGTGGTTGCATACTTCTGTGGGTCGGTTGTTTTGGCCGACTTTTTTTGCGCGTGTGCAGAAAGGGTGAGTACCGAAACGACAAATACAATCAGGAGCCTGTTCATGGTGAGTGATTTAGATTTTATTGACTCGGGTTTGATGACGACCACCTTCAAATTCAGTGGTTAAAAAAGTATCCAGCATTTCCAGCGCCGCATCCATGGAAACAAAACGGGCAGGTAGACAAATAACATTGGCATCGTTGTGGGCGCGGGCTAGTTGGGCAATGTCTTTTTCCCAGCACAAGGCCGCACGAATTCCCTTATGCTTATTGGCCGTCATGCACACCCCGTTTGCTGACCCGCAGATCAGCACGCCCCGATCGGATTGGTGCTGCTCCACCGCAACGGCAACGGCATGGGCATAATCAGGATAATCGCAGGAAGCATCGCTGAAGGTGCCGTGATCGGTTACGGTGTGACCCATTTTTTCCAAGTGGTCGCGTACCGCTTGCTTGTATCCAAAGCCCGCATGATCCGATCCGATTGAAATATGCATATGCATTGATTTTAGTGATGATTACTCCCACTCTTCATCCTGCTTTTTTCTGACACGAGCCGCAATCAGGATACTCAATTCGTAGAGCATCACCAGCGGAATCACAACAATCAGCTGAGAGCCCCAATCCGGCGAAGGAGTAATCACAGCTGCCACCACCAGCAAGGCCACATAGGCATATTTGCGATAGGTGCGGAGGAACTGTGGACTCACAATGCTCAGTTTGGAAAGCAGCCAGGTGGCCATTGGCAATTCAAACGCAATGCCTGCTCCCAGGGTGATATCGATCAGCGAATCCAGGTAATCGGCAAGGGTGGGGCGATAATCGATCACCCCTATATTACCGATGGTATAGTTGGAAAGAAAATTAAAGGTGAAGGGAGCAAGTAAAAAATAACCGAATGCAGCACCCATGAAAAAAAACAGGCTCACCCAAAAAATCACGCCGCGGGTGTATTTGAGTTCCGTGGGCTTCAGAGCCGGTTTAATGAACTTCCAGATTTCATAAAACACAAAGGGAAGTGCGAGTAAGAGCCCCCCCACCACCGCAATGGTGATGCTGGACATGAACGTACCGCTGATGGAAGTGACTTGCAGGCTCAATTTCATCGGGGGCATGCAGAGGGAATCGCCCATCCCCAACAAATGGCTCACTTTGCAGAACGCCCGATAGGAAATGAAATCATTCCGGGTGGGACCCATGATCACCACATCAAAAATTTCATCGATGTAGATGAAAAAAAGAATGGCGCTGATGAGAATGGCCAGCACCGAACGAACGATGTGCCAACGCAGTACTTCCATATGATCGATGAAGCTCATTTCGGCCTCATCACCGCTTCCGGTACGGAGTCGCTTGAAGAAAGAGGGTTGTTCTGACAATCGCGTTCTTTTGGGAACGCTAAGTTAATCAAATAGATTACTCCCTCAAAACTCTACACCTTCCACGTAAATACGTGTAATCCGCCACTGTGCTGCATCCTGGACCAGTTCCACCTGCCAGTCGCCATCAATGATGCGGCATTGCAGGGTATCACAGCAACTGGTGCGGTGCTGCCCTTTCAACAGCATCCTTCTGGACTCGGTTTTCTTCGCGTGCGATTCGATCCATACCGGTCCGATCGATGCAAACCTTCGTTGATGGCGGTTCACCAGGTAATGCAATTCAGGTTCAGAGAGGTTGTGGAACTGATTGAGCTGGACACGGGCTCCCAAAAAAGGGAAGGGCTTTAGATCCCCTCCACCTAAGATGGACTGCAAGACTCCTGTGGCGAGTTCTTCGGGCTGATGGATGGACTCCTGCTCGTTTTTTCCGTCGTACATGAAACAGAAGTACATGTCATCGGGGTGATGGGGCAACTAGAGGTCCATGAAAAAATCCCGAATGAACGCATAGCGTTTTTTATAGTCAACCGTGGCTTCCTGAAAAACCAGTAAAATACGGTTGCTGCACAACAGTTCCTGAAGGAACTCAACGGTGTGTTGCAACTCTTCAGTCGACAAAGCATCTGTCAGTGGAAGTTCATGCTTGAGGCGGATCTTGGTTCGAATGGTCGTGTGCATAGGCATCAGGGTTGTTTTGTTAAATTTCAACCCGTAGTGCTGCACGCACAAGGTCTAAACCCCAATATGAATACTTTTGTAGCGCATGGATCACCCGAAAAACCTGTTCAGGCGACTGCTGATTTCACCGTTCATCCTGTTGATTCAACTCTACAGGATGGTGATTTCACCATGGATCGGTCCCAAGTGCCGGTATACACCTACTTGTTCTCAGTATGCGATGGATGCCTTGCATAAATATGGAATAGTTAAGGGCCTGTGGAAGGCCCTTAAACGAATATCGCGCTGTCACCCTTGGGGCGGCAGTGGTTACGATCCGGCTTGAAAGCGATCGGCAACCTTGTTCCAGTTGACAACCGACCAGAATGCTCCGAGGTAATCGGCTCTTCTATTTTGATATTTGAGATAATAGGCGTGTTCCCATACGTCCACCCCCAATAATGGAGTCCCTTTTACTTCCGCAACATCCATCAGGGGATTGTCTTGATTAGGCGTAGAGCAAATTTCGAGTTTACCCTCCTTGAGGATGAGCCATGCCCATCCACTTCCAAAGCGGGTCATGCCAGCGGTTGCAAATTTTTCCTTGAACGCATCAAACGATCCGAAGGCACTGTCGATCGCCGCTGCAAGTGCCCCGGCGGGATGTCCACCGGCATTGGGCGCCAGGCTTTCCCAGAAAAAAGTATGGTTCCAGTGTCCGCCACCGTTGTTGCGAACGGGTATGGAAATAGACCCCGCTTGTGCAACGAGTTCTTCGATGGATTTATTTTCGTGTGGCGTGCCGGCGATGGCCTTGTTGAGGTTATCGACATAGGCCTGGTGGTGTTTCCCATGATGGATCTGCATGGTCAGTGTATCCACATGCGGCTCCAATGCATCATGGGCATAGGGAAGTGCGGGTAATGTAAATGGCATGGTACTTTTTTTACAAATGTAATCAATCTGAAACGCTGCTCAGCCTCGTTTTGTTCGAAAAAAACTTTTCATCAACTGTGCAGCCTCATCGGCCAGCAGACCGTATACGATCAAGGTTTTGGGATGGAACGGATGGGTATCGCCTGTATAGACCTGATGCCCATTTTTCCGATCAGAGGTCGCCCACACCACTTTTCCGATTTTACTCCAGTGCAAGGCTCCGGTGCACATGAGGCATGGCTCGACGGTCACATAAAGCGTTGCATCCGACAGGTACTTGGAACCCATCGCATTGAATGCAGCGGTGAGCGCAATGATTTCAGCATGAGCCGTGGGATCGTTGAGTTTTTCCACCATGTTGTATCCGCGGGAGATGATGCGATCGTTCATTACCACCACTGCGCCCACCGGCACTTCTCCCTCTGCATAGGCCTTTTCCGCTTCTTTCAAGGCAAGGCGCATGTAGTGTTCATCATTCATGGGAACTGATTTTTTTCTCAACCAAAGCTAGCAGGTTCTTCATGGTTTGTTCAATGGTGGAGTAGTCGGACAGCGACGATCCCACATAAATCCAAAAAATATCCAGCTGCCGGTTTGATTGTTCAAGTGTAGTTTTTAACGACCCGTTATTCAGACGATACGCTTCGCGCATGCGGCGTTTGATCAGGTTGCGGTCGACTGCCCGCTTGAACAGTCGCGACGCTACACCAAAACCCGACTGCACCGGTATTCTGGTACCAGGACTAAACGCCAGATAACAAAGGAGGTCCCCGGAACGCAACTTCTCCCCTTTTGAAAAAAGGGTGCGGATGCGGGTGTATCCTTTTAATCGCTCAGACTTGGATAAGGTATGCCGTGTGGTCATGTGAAACAAAAATAGCCCCGGATTGGTATCCGGAGCTATTCATTTATGGAAGATGCGATCAATTTACTTAAGCTTTCTCTCGTCGGATACAGAAAGTTTCTTACGGCCTTTCTTCCGGCGACTGGCCAGAACAGCGCGACCGTTAGCGGATTCCATGCGTTTTTTGAATCCGTGAACGGATTTGCGGCGGCGACGGTGTGGTTGAAATGTACGTTTCATAATTGTTTTCCTTTTGGAGTTGATAGAACAGCGACCGGGTCACCACACCCAGGTCATGTGAAAGGACGGCAAAGGTAATGGAATTTGGTTTCCCTTACAAATGGACCTGTCGTGCTTTTAAAGGAGACCCCCAGAATTGAGAAGCAGCGCCACCAAAAACGGTGGGATCGCCGGTCGTGGTGAAGTCAATTTCCCCACCCCTGCTCAGCCGTTCCTCCATCTGAGGGTGCCGCTGCAGGTAAGACGAGAGGCTGTCTGCAACGATTTCCCCCTGTGTGACCAGGTCGATATGGGCGGGAAGTTTACTGAGGATTCGGGGGTAGAGCAAAGGATAATGGGTACAGGCCAACAAAATCGTGTCGATCAGGGGCGACTGTTCCGCCAATTGCCTGAGGCAGTCTTCGATCAGCGGGTCTGCCTTTGCTGGATCGAGGTAGTCGCCCGACTCCACGAGCGGAACCCAGGCGGGGCAGGCCAGCTGATGGACCTGAACCTCCGGGAAAAATTTTGCGATTTCAATAGCATAGGAACCGGAATCGACCGTGCCCTGTGTTCCTAGAATTCCCACGTGACCCGAATCGGTGTGGTCGCCGATGACTTCGGTGGTGGGACGAATAACCCCCAGCACACGACGAGTAGGGTCTATCCCCGGGAGGTCCCGTTGCTGGATAGTGCGCAGCGCTTTTGCCGATGCAGTGTTACAGGCCACAATCACCAACGGACATCCTTGCTGGAACAACCAGTTGACCGCTTGCAACGTATACTGGTAGACCGTTTCAAAATCTTTGGTGCCGTAGGGAGCTCGGGCGCTATCGCCCAGGTACACATAATCGTATTCAGGAAGTACATGCACCAGTTCTTTGAGAACGGTGAGTCCCCCTAACCCTGAATCAAATACACCAATTGGCTGACGGTGTGGCATGGCAAAAAAAGACCGAAACAAGTGTTTCGGTCGTGCTGATTATTTAGCCGGTGGCTTGGGTGCCCCCGCGCCCTCTAATTTCTTTTTGACCAATGGCAGCAGATCATCTGCATCAGGTTGTACCAGTAAGGCTTCCTTGCGGAATACATAGGTGTATCCGCTGGCCTTAGCTACATCGGCAATCAGCTGATTTGCTTTTTGCGCGATGGGGGTCATGAGTTCTTCCTGCTTTTGCTGCATTTGCTGCTGGTAGTTCTGCTCAAATCCCTGCAATTGAACCAACAGGTTCTTCATCATTTCTTTTTTAGCATTCTTGGTAGCAGGCGCCATTTTGGTAGAGTCTGCCTTGAAGATGCTGTCCTGACGATTCAGTTCTTTGAGGGTTTCCGCATATTGGATCTGCAGGGAGCTGTCGTATTGCGCCATGTCTGCAGTCGCTTTCTTGTATTCAGGCATGAGCTGAACTACTTCATCCACGCTCACGTAACCGGTTTTGTTCTGTGCAGAAAGAGAGGTATGGGTGGCCAACATCGCCACTGCAACCAGAACCAGTTTAAATGCTTGTTTCATTGCTGATTGTTTGTTTGATTCGAAATTATGTTTTTTTTATTTCCCAGTCAGTTCCCGAAGGACATCGTCGCTGCGGTCCAGTTTGGGGTCGGCAAAGATAATGGTAATTCCCTCACTTTTGTCGAATATGATGTCGTATTGCCGGGATACAGCGATCTTTTGAACGGCATTGTAGACTTTATCCTGTATGGGTTTCACCAGCTCCTGTCTTCGCTTGAACAAGTCGCCCTCAAAGCCAAACCGTTTCTTTTGGAGGTCCCTCAGCTCTTTTTCTTTATTGAACAGGTCGTCTTCCCTTTTCTTCAACAATTCTTCGCTCAGCATCACTTTTTCTGCTTCATAGTTGCGGTACAACTGATCCAGTACGACCTGTTTATCGTCGATCTCTTTTTGCCATTGCGCGCTGAATGCATCGAGTTTCTTTTGGGCCTCGGTGTACTCCGGGAGTTTACTCAGGATGTACCGCGTGTCGATGACGGCGTAGCGCTGTGCCTGGGCCGTTGAAGCCACCAGCAGGAGCAGAAATAACCATTTTTTCATATGCCAGGGTTTTATATAAAGTTATAATTAAGCGGATCAGTAGCCGTATTATTCGGGCTCGAAGCCGAGCATGAACGTGAAGCGAGCGGCATCACGCAGTCGAGTTGTTCCGGTGATGCGGTCCAGACCGACACCGTAATCAAATCCCAATAGTCCAAACATGGGGAGGAAGAATCGGACACCAAATCCAACCGTTCTTCTCAAACGGAACGGATTCCATTCTTTGAACGAGTACCATCCGTTTGCTGCTTCATAAAAGGCAAGTCCATAAATGGTACTGCTGGGGTTGGTGACAAAGGGATACCGCATTTCCAGCGTGTACTTATTGAAAATGGTAAAGAAATTGGTTGCATTTTGTTTCTCCGGATTGATGGTGGGATCGGAGTTGTCATAAACGGGATACCCTCTGTGAGCAATGATGTCATATCCCAATACACCAAAGTTGTTGGTCAGACCGGCGTCCCCCACCTGAAAGCGTTCGAAAGGAGAGATGGGGAGTTTGTTGTTGTAGCGACCAATGAAACCAAACTTGGCGGCCATGCGCAGTACAAATTGCCGGCTCTTGTCTTCTCCAGCTGGCTTTCCGATGGGCACAAACCACTCGGAATTAAATCGCCATTTGTGGTACTCCACCAGTTTGAATACGTCTGTTTTATTGATGCCGCGGATATAGGACCAAGGGGGTGTAAAGGTTCCGCTCAACAAGAAGTTGGATCCGCTTCTGGGAAAGATCGGCTGATCGATTGAGGTTCGCTGCAGCGCCAACTTCAGGTTGAAGTTATTGGATACTCCGGTAGAGAACGAGGGGAAGATGGCGTAATTACGGGCTTTGTATTGGATATAGCTGAACGAGGTTACCAGTGAGAAGAAATCATCCGGCCACCGCAACTGCTTACCCAAGGCAATCGTAACACCTGAAGTAGTCAGGAAGGATGAGTCGGCATACCGCCGATCAAACAGTCCCGTGAATGGATTGTAGGCATTGGAGAATTTAGTATTGAACACATTCACGGAGAATGAGTTTCTCTTTTTCCCTCCCAACCAGGGTTCGGTGAACGAGAAGTTGACCGAGCGGAAGAAACGTCCATTGGATTGATAACGGAGGCTGAGCTTCTGCCCGTCTCCCATTGGGAGTGGATCCCAAGCGGACTTCTTCCAAATATTTTTTATGGAGAAATTATTGAACGTTACACCCAGTGTACCGGTCAGTCCGATTCCACCACCCCATCCTGCACTGAGTTCGAGCTGATCGGATGATTTTTCTTCCACACTGTAGTTGATGTCTACTGTTCCATCGTCCTGATTGGGCACCGGCTGCATGCCGAGTTTTTCCTGGTCAAAATAACCGAGGTTGACAATCTCGCGCTGAGAGCGGATGAGATCTGATCGACTGAATCGCTCGCCGGGAATGGTGCGCAATTCTCTTCGAATCACGTACTCCTTGGTTTTATCGTTTCCGTCGATGTTCACATTTTTGATCGTGGCCTGGGGACCTTCCGTGATGCGGATTTCGTGATCGATGGTATCATTGTACACGGATGTTTCAACCGGATTGATTTGAAAAAATAAATATCCGTCGTCCATGTACAGCGAGCTGATATCCCCGCCCTCTGGAGAAAGTTGCTTTCCCAGTTTTTTATTCAGCACTTCCAGATTATAGGTATCGCCCTTTTTAATCCCCAGCAGCATGTTGAGCAGGCTATCCGGGTATTTGGTATTGCCCTTCCAGGTCATGTTGCCGAAATAGTATTGTTTTCCTTCTTCCACTTTCAGCGAAACATTCAAGCGGTTGTGACGATCATAGTACTGTGTATCTGCTGCAATCACCGCATCCCGGTAACCAAGAGAGTTGTAGTATTCCAGGATCTTCTCTTTGTCTTCTACGTATTTTTTATCGTTGAACTTTGCAGAAGAAAACATTTTGAATCGGAACCAGGGATCCAGGTAGTCCCTGATCTTCGAAGGCTTTAGGTAATCCAATTCCTGCACAAATTCTTTTGAACTGAGGTGGGGGACAATGCCGTAGGGACTGATAATGGTATCCCGGTACAACGTAACGCGGGTCTCTTCTTTGGTGCCCTTCATGTTTCGTTTTAACTGCAGTTGTTTCGCTGCCTCGTTGCCAAAAAAATGAATGTCAGCAATGCGCACTTTATCACCCTTGGCGATATTAAAATTGAGTATGACTTTTCCTACGGCTGAAGGATCGGGAAGCTCTTCTATATCCACCGTAGCGCCTTTGAATCCTTTTTCGGTATAGTACTTGATGATGTTTTCTTTTGCGGTCAGTCGCATGTTATCGGTCACAACGCGGGACTTGAACAGCCCTACTTTGTCCTTGAGTTCGTCCGATTCGGTTTTTCGAACGCCCTTGAACTTGAAATCCGAAAGCATGGGCCGCTCCACCGCATCAATCTCCACCCAGATATTGTCTCCTTCGAGTTTGGTGATGTAGATGTTGATGTTGGTGAACATGTTTTGCGACCAGAGCTTATTGATCGCCTTGGAAAAATTGTCCCCTCCGGGGATGGTGACTTCGTCGCCAACCGACAAACCCGATACGGATATAACAATGGCGGGATCGAAGGCTTTATTGCCCTTCACCTGAATATCCGCAATGATGTATTTTTTGGGGTATTTCGCGTTGTACAATCCCATCAGGGCCGGGTCCACAGAAGCACCCGGGAGGGTATCGTTTTGGGCCATCACACTGCCTGGAAACAAATAAAGAACCCCTAAAAAAAAGAGCGTACAGATCCTCGTCATCCAGTAGTTGGTTTGGCACGGCAAAATAACCGCTTTTTGTCTAATTCTTTGTTAAAGCCTCATTCAGCTGAGCGCTGGTTTTTCCAAATCTCCGCTCGCGGTTTTGATAGTCGATGATGGCCTCATAGAGGTTTTCCTTTCGGAAGTCGGGCCACCGCGTTTGCGTAAAATACAATTCGGCATAGGCCAGCTGATACAAGAGAAAATTGCTGATTCGGTATTCGCCGCTGGTTCGGATCATCAGTTCCGGATCGGGAAACTGGCTCGTCGACAAGTACTGCTGCACCGTTTCCTGATCAATCTGCTCGGGACTGATCACTCCTTCACGCACATCCTGGGCGATTTTGCGGACCGCCTCCACCAACTCCCATCTGGAGCTGTAGCTCAAGGCCATGATGAGGTTGAGGCCCGTATTCTCCACAGTCATGTCGATTGCCTCCTGCAATGCCATCCTGGCTTTGGGCGGCAGCATGGTGATCGCTCCGATGGCGTGCATGCGGATGTTGTTTTTTTTGAGGATGGGGACTTCCTTCCGGATGGTTTCCACCAGCAGTTCCATCAAACCGGTCACTTCCTTCTCCGGCCGATCCCAATTCTCCGTTGAAAACGCATACAGGGTAAGATAACCCACGCCCAGTTCGGAGCATCCCTCCACGATATCCCTGACACTGGCCACTCCATGATAATGACCGAACAACCGATCCTGGCCCTGTTCCTGGGCCCATCGTCCGTTGCCGTCCATGATGATGGCGATGTGTTGGGGTATACGATCCGTTTGGATGTGCTCTTTCAGAGACATGGTGCAAAATTAACCTTTTTTGAATAGCTCAGGGGAAGGAATCCTATCGGGGATCAGCGCACTTGTAGGAAGTAAAAGAGAACGATACAGAGACTTCTGCAAAAATGTATTGATCTTTTTGCGGACTGAACCCGCGCTGTTTGCCTTTGACCCCCAGTCGGGGTAAGGTGAGCGACCGGTCTTGCAAAATATAGGCTGGAGTACCCGGAAGGAAGATGTCGTCACCGGCATATACGGTGCTTACATCATCGAGGTAATCGGTGGTGGTGTTGCGATGGGTGACTTCTACTCCGATGTTGATGTTGTTGCGGAGATTGTATTTGAGTCCCAATCCAACGGGAAAGCAAAGAGCCTGCCTTGCATAAGGTTCCGCTTGCCCTTCAGTTCTTAAATCCCGCAATCGATGCTTAGTAGGATCCTCATCGATCAATGCATAGGGATCGAAGCTAAATGTACCGACTCCGAGCGTGAAGTACGGTGTGAATCGATAATAGGGACTTCCCGGTATGAATTTAAAAAAATTGAAATCCCCGCGCAATGCCGCCTCGGTAATCGTTGTGTTGAAGCTGAGATTTCGCTGACGTTGGTAATAGTTGGTATTGTATCCATCGGCATATCCCAGCCGCGCAATATGCCCACTGAGCCGCAGGGCAACATGATTACCGAATTGTTTTCTGAAGAAAATGCCCGCTGAGGGCTTGGGACTATTCAAGGCAGTCCGATTGTTGAGGTCCCCAAAATAGTGTGCGCCACCAATACTGAAACCAAGCTCTCCTTCGTGCACAATGGAATTGGGTTGTGCGACAGTAATCAAAAAGAAACATCCAAATAATACAGTAAGATGACTCCGAAGAAATGTCATGGTGTAAAGATAGTGTAGCTTTTAGCGATTTCGGGTATCAAATCCCCATGTTAACTTTTCTCTAAGGGTCCGCAAGAAATTATTCTCGTTGAGTCGCACCAACTGAAAACAAAACTGCTCTTTTCGAACAGCCAGTTGTGTAGTTCGGGATACGACTTCCTTGCGGGAGTCCAGCGTGCAAATGAAATCGTCAACGCGACCTTCTACTTCAAATGAAATGACGTTGTGATTGGGAACCACAATGGGTCGTATGTTGAGGTTATGGGGTGCAATCGGCGTGATCACAAAACTTTCACTATCGGGAAACACTACGGGGCCATTGCAGCTGAGCGAATATCCGGTGGATCCCGTTGGCGTAGCCACGATCAATCCATCGGCCCAAAACGTATTGAGGAATTCGCCGTTCAAATACGTATGGATCTTGATCATGGGCGAGAATTCACGCTTGTGGATCACAAACTCATTGAGTGCAAACGGTTCATCGCCAAACAAGTCAACGTTAGCATCCAGGTGAATCAAACCCCGTTTATCCAGCACATAGGTTCGTTCTTTCAATGCATGTACGGCCGCTTCTGCATTTTCTTTTCCCAGACTGGCCAGGAAGCCCAAACGACCATAATTGATTCCTAAAACCGGAATCTGCTTGTCCCTCACCATGCACGCCGTATCGAGCAAGGTGCCATCGCCCCCCATGGAAATCAAGGCCTCTACATCCTCTCCTAAATCATCGGCGTGGGAAAAAACAGGAAGGTCAGCAGTAGCGTCGGAAAACTGTTCGCGTAAATTCTTCACGACCAACGGCTGGATGTCGGCTTTTTTGAGTAAGTCCAAAAGACCGCTAAGGTCTTGTGATGCGATGCTGGTGCCACCGCGACTGTATATGGCGACTCTCATTTCCGGATTTGAGTAAAGGTACTAATTCCTGACTTCCCCTCTGTGGACGAAAAACCCACTCTCCCCTCGCTGATTAATTGAGTATTCGAATCGCAGGACCACGTCATATATGGTGACGATATCGATTCCTACCCCTCCACTGTACAAGAACTTGTTGTTCAACGGATTGATGTTGATGTTACTCTTGTTGTAGGCATATCCCACATCGGCAAATCCTTTTAGGAAAATGCGGAAGGGAATCTTGCCATAGGTCTTGGATTTGAGTCCGGTGTTCAGCTCATGCCTGATGATCTCTTTACCCACTGTATTTCGGATCATGCCCCCTGCCACACCATCCACAACATAATATTCCAAACCGCGCAGAAACGTTTCGTAGTAGCCCATGAATTGCTGATTGAAAAAAGGCTGATTGAATGGAAGTTTCACATTGGCTTCGGCGTTGATCGATATGTAATATTTTTTGGGCAATGGAAAATATTGTCCATACCGCACCTGCAACTGCGTAAGATCAGTTTTGCCACCAAATCCTCTTCTCAATACATCGATCTCGACCGAAGAACCCCGGGTGGGATAAGGAATGTAATTCAGATCAAAGTACTGGTACGTATAGCGTATCTCGGGAAAAGCCACCCGTTTTTGTCCCCCGCCCAAATAGTTAGGATTCATTTTGGTGATCGTATCTGCAACTTCTTCACCCTGAACACCTGCGCGGACATAATGCCGAACCACGGATCCTTTGCGGTAAGAATAAAGTCCGCCCACATAATACTGCTTTCTTAAAAACGCTTTTGGATCCTTATAGAAAACCTGCCGGTTATTCACCGTCGTATAATTGATCTCCCGGTTACGGTTATACGAAACATCAATTCCCCACCCGTGCCGGAGGGAGTTATCCGAAAATGGATTGTAGTAGCGCATGGCAAAGCGTTCAGTATACCCTCCGATCAGCCAGGCATTGAGTCGGTCGTTTCTTCCGGTCACATTCTGAACAATCAGCTTCATGCCATAGTTGACGCGATCCAAACTCAGGTCATAATCTTTTAACCAGACATTGAGGTTGCGATCAACTGGCTTCAGATAGGGTAAAGGAAAAATGTACCAGCGTTCTTTCACTTCGGCATAAATATCCAACGAATCGTTTTGCCAGTTGATAAAATTAACAGCGGCATCCACAAACAATGCGGTGTTCATGAGGTTTTGCCGACTGGTCTGGATTCCTCTGAGGATATCGGAAATGGAATACGACGAATCGCGATCAAAGGTGATCTCCCGCGAAACAATGTACTGCTTTGTCTTTTTATTTCCGCTAACCAAGATATTGCGGATCACGACATGGGAGTGCTGAAGGATCTGATCATCCTGGTGCATGACCTCTTGCTGCTGCTGTGCCCGGGAATGGACAGTGAGCAGCCACACGCAACAACATAACCCTATCCGGCGCAGCAACATCATTGAGGCAATTTACTCAAAACTACTGCCGGAATTGGCAAATAACAAGGAACTAAATGCTGAGGTAATTCAGGAGATGATCCAGGTTGTTCTGTATTTGATTGTCGTACGACTCTTCCCCATAATAATATAAGACATGGTAATCGTGCCGCTGGAAGGTTGCCACGATGTCTGAGATATCTTCTTTGTTGATGCGAATGATCACCTGCAGCATTCCCGTATGCTCATCGAGCACCGTGTTGAGATGCATGATCATGGCATCGTTGGATTCAACAAGCCGATTGATCAATCCCAATGCGTATTCATGTCGGGGCATTTCAATGATCAGCAAAGATCCGGTGGATGCCGCTCCGGTAAGCAGTGTCAATGCCGTGAGCAATCGTCCTGTATCCACAGCGCCTTCCCATTCGTTCTTTTCATTTACTACGGGGACAACATCCACATAAAACTTAGCACGCACCCGCAATGCCTGCAGCATGTGGTCGCCCGAGCGAACCAGCGGTTTCGAAAAAGAAGTAGAGAGAGAACCGATGGTTGATTGCGGATCAGCGTCTTCCAATTCTTCCAATGGCACGAGTCCCTGATAGCTGCCCGCATCCACAACAGCCAAATAATCATGTTGCATTGCGCCATTGGTGGCGAGAGCAAACCCGACGGTGTCGGTTACATCGACTGTTGGAAAATGAGGATTGAGTAGCTGACTGCAGTGCGTCATAGTATCGGGTGATAGACCAATATTAGCGCTAATTTGCTGCAGTACTTGCGTTTTTTTGTAAAAATTTGGCCAAAATCACATTGAACTCAGCAGGCACTTCCATCATGGGGGCATGTCCGCAGTGATCAATGAAGTGCAATTCACTGTTGGGAATGAGTTTGTTGAACTCTCGTCCTACAAAGGGAGGAGTAATGCTATCGTTGTTTCCCCAGATCAATAAAGTGGGGAGTTGGATATTGCGGAGTTCTTCACCCAGATTATTGCGGATGGCACTGCGGGCCAGTGAAATCACCTTCAGTGTCTTCATCCGTTCATTGACGATTTGATATACTTCATCCACCAATTCCTTCGTTGCTATATTGGGATCAAAAAACGTCATTTCGGTTTTCTTGCGGATGTATTCATAATCGCCTCGCTTGGGATAGGTATCCCCCATTCCGTTTTCAAATAATCCCGAACTGCCGGTAAGGATGAGTGATTTTATTTTTGCAGGAGATTTCAAAACGTGTACCAGCGCGACATGCCCTCCGAGTGAATTTCCAAGCAGGTGGATGCTCTCCAGTTCTTTGTGATCGATGAATTTGCCAACGAATTTTTCGAGTCCCCCCACGGTGGTATGCAAAATATCCAGCTCAAAAAGCGGGAGCATAGGGACGATGACTTTGTGGGTGTGACGAAAGTGCTCGATGATGCCTGAAAAATTACTCATGGCGCCGAACAATCCATGCAACAGCATCAGGGGTTCCCCTTCGCCTTCTTCGATGAATTTGAACTTGCCATCCTCCTTGATCTCGTAAGTCAGGCTCATGGAATGGTTGTTGGTTGAAAACTGGGTTGGTAACAAAGAAAAACAAAATAGATGAATTGCGGTGCATTTATTTATGGTTGCTTCACTGACCGTATAACCCGATCAGCCACTGGCCCCAATTCAGTAGATAATCAAGCGATTGAGCATCGTTGTTTTTTGCACGGTTCCAGCCAAAGCGCACCAAAAAAGCAAGCACGGCTGCATACAATGATCCCCATAGCACGAGGTTCACCACCACACCCATGATCTTGTTGGCTGTTCCAAGAAAAATTACTTCCAATGATTTTTCGATGATCTTACCCACGAACTGCACACCGATAATGCCCAACAAGAGTGTAAGTAAAAAAGCAATCAGGCTCAACCATGAACTGTCATCGTTCATCTGTTTTTTCAGCTCCTCCTCCACCATTCCCGAGCATTTCAGTGCCAGGAAAAGTGCCACAGCGTAAGAGAGCAATTCAAAAACGGACATGACCAGACCCTTGCTCCATCCCCGGTAGATTGCCCACACTGCAATGACCAATAAAATGATATCAATCGTCATATCAGGATAACAGCTGCTTGACCAGCGCCGAGATCATCTTTCCATCGGCTTTTCCGGCAAGATGCTTGGTTGCGGAACCCATGACCTTTCCGAGTCCACTGGCATCTGTGACACCCAATTCCTGGATGATGCCACGAAGCACTTCTTTTACTTCTTCTTCGCTCATTTGCTTGGGGAGAAAGCGTTCGATTACGTCGAGCTCCTCTTTTTCCTTTTGAGCAAGATCCAGTCTGTTCTGGCGCTCGAAGATCTCCAAGGAGTCTTTGCGCTGCTTGACCAGTTTCTGCAGCAGTTTGATTTCAGTGTCGGTCGACATTACTTCTGTGGCCCCTTCAGCGGTTTTGGCCAGCAATACTGCTGATTTGATGGCACGCAACGCGCGCATCGATACTTCATCGCGCGCCAGCATTGCTTTCTTCAGGTTTTCATTTACGGTTAGTTCGAGACTCATTGTGTTTCCAGTGATTTTTTGAATTTAGTATAAAAGCCTTTTGCAAATGTTTTCATTTCTGCCGATAATTCAGTTTGATGCGTAGCGCGATCAAACGTATCGGCCATGGTCATTATGGTTTGATACACGAAGTCCGCCATTTCATCGACCATCATTTCTTTGGTCCACAGATCAATGCGCAGCGCTGCTTTTTCTTTTCCATCCCAGAAGGAAATCATCATGGCTTTTGCGTCCTGCTTTTCTTCTGAATTGGACTGCGTAGCATTCCATTGGATCTGATGGGGTATTTTCTGATCATCCAAGTTGACATCGATGGTAATGGTTGAAGAGGTCATGTGCTGTTTTTGTAAGCCGCAAATTTAACGAAACAGTCCCAATCCCGTTGCAATCATCTCATTGCGCATCTGTTCATCGTTGTAGATGCGAATCAATTTTTCGCCGATGTCGGCAGGATCCTGTTCATTGAAATACATGCCGGCCCCTTCGGTGAGCTCCGACATGCTGCTGTGCTGAGTGGTCAGCACCGCCACGCCGGCCTGCATGGCATTGAGCAAGGGAACTCCAAAACGCTCCCAGCGGCACGGATGGATCAGGGCATACGCCGCACTGATCAACGATATATCATCGTGGATGGAGGGTTGCTGCAGCATCACGATATCATTGCGGTGACGATAGGTCTCCAATGCACCGAGAATGGAGGATGAATATGCCCCCTGTGCCCCCGTAAAAACCAGCTTCATGTTGCTGTTCGTTCTTTTTTTGAAAAGACTGAAGCCCTTTAGCAGCGAAATGATGTTGCATACTGGATGCAACGGAGCACGGCAAACAAAAAAAGCATCCCCCTGAGTAAACTGATAGCGGACAACATCCCGTGCATCTTCATCCGTTGGAAAATACATTTCACTGAATGGCGGATCCATGATTTCAATTGGTGAGACAGGGGACCCAAATGCCTCGATCAATGCAGCGCGGGTGTATTCCGTAAACACAAAAATAGGCGTGTGGGACTTCCATGCTTTTTTGATCCATTGATTTTCGCGCCATCGCTCGAACCAACCCATCGTGGATCCGGGTGACCGATGATATAGATCCTGAATCAGCAGGCCTTTCAGGGTGGATGAATAGGCATCCATGCTTTCCCGAATGCCCATGTATTCAGGTGGTACATCGTTTTTATAATAGAACCCGTCCATGCGGCAAAGATATAGTTAGTCGACCCATCTGGTTTATCTTTACTGCTCAAACCCATCGCATGAAAAAATCAACGCTCTTTATACATGCCGGAGCGCACCCGGATCCCAGTACCGGAGCCATCATGACGCCGATCTACCAAACTTCTACCTACGTGCAGGAGTCGCCAGGCGTAAACAAAGGCTTTGAATACGCCCGTTCGCAAAATCCAACGCGGCAGGCACTGGAAGAAGCATTGGCCCTGATCGAAGAAGGCAACTACGGTTTGGCATTTTCCTCCGGTGTGGCCGCTACCGACGCAGTCATAAAATTGCTGAAGCCGGGTGATGAAGTCATTGCTGCCAATGATATGTATGGTGGTACATACCGACTCTTCAGCAAAATCTTTGAAAAATTTGGAATTGTTTTTCACTATGTGGACATGAACAAGGTGGAAAATGTTGCAGCAGCCATCACCGCGCGCACGCGCTTGATCTGGGCAGAAACGCCTACCAACCCTTTGATGAATATCGCCGACATCCGTGCACTGTCAACACTGGCAAAGCAACACGGAATTCTTTTGTGCGTGGATAACACCTTCGCTTCTCCGGCATTGCAGAATCCCTTGGCTCTGGGCGCCGATATTGTCATGCACTCTGCAACAAAATACTTGAGCGGTCACAGCGATGTGATTCAGGGCGCATTGGTGATGAATGATAAAGCCTTGCGGGACGAGCTGTATTTTATTCAAAAAAGTTGCGGTGCGGTGCCGGGACCCATGGACTGCTTTCTGGTGTTGCGCGGCATCAAAACATTGGGGCTCCGCATGGAACGCCATTCGCAGAACGGTGCTGCGGTTGCTCACTACCTGAAACAACACGATGCCATACAAACCGTCTACTGGCCCGGATTCGAGGAACATCCCGGTCATGCGATCGCCAAAGCACAGATGAAGGATTTTGGAGGCATGATCAGCTTTGAATTGAGAAACGACAGCATGGAAGCAGCCAAAGCGGTACTTTCCACTACCCATTTATTTTCCCTGGCCGAAAGCCTCGGTGGTGTGGAGTCTCTCATCAACCATCCTGCGAGCATGACCCACGCTTCAATTCCAAGAGAAGAACGGATCAAGAACGGCTTGAGTGATACGCTGATTCGTTTGTCGGTGGGAATTGAAGATGCCGACGATCTGATCGCTGATCTGGAACAGGCGATACACCATTCCCTGGGTTAAATGCCGCAATCCACTACAGCAATCGATCCGGGTGTTATCCAACTGCTCAATCAACAGTTGAAGCGGTTCAATCAGCCAACGTTCATCGAAAAAGATCCCATCAGCATCCCGCATGCGTTTTCACACCAACAGGACATTGAAATTGCGGGATTGTTTGCAGCGCTGTTTGCGTGGGGCAACCGAACTACCATCATACTCAAGAGCAAAGCGTTGATGAAGCAAATGGACAATGCTCCGTATCAATTCATAAAAGGGCATACGGACCGTGATTTAAAAAAGCTGGTCGATTTCAAGCACCGCACATTCAACGCAACCGACCTGCTTCACCTGATCCGTTTTTTGCATCATCACTATCAACACCATGAGAGTCTCGAGACAGCATTTACCGAAGGGTTTTCGACGCATGACGAAACCACAGAAGGGGCATTGGTAAACTTTCATCGTGCATGCTTTTCATTGGAGGATAGTCCCCCGCGCACCCGCAAACACATTTCCACGCCTGCGTCCGGTTCTTCGTGCAAGCGACTCAACATGTTTCTGCGCTGGATGGTGAGGCGTGATCCCTCGGGTGTCGACTTTGGAATCTGGAAGGGGATACGCAGCGACCAACTGGTGTGTCCGCTCGACATTCATGTACAACGGGTAGCGGTGCAGCTGGGACTCATCACGGATCAAAAGTCGGATTGGAAAACAGCAGTAGCATTGACGCATCGATTGAAAGAGTTGGACCCACACGATCCGGTCAAATACGATATCGCACTCTTCAGCATGGGTGCGAATCCCGCGTAATGATTAACTTTGTTCCCTCAAGAACAGCTCTGATGTCAACATCTCATTTGTCTGAACAAGAAATCATCCGCCGCGAAAAATTGGCCGCCCTGCAATCGATCGGCATTGATCCCTATCCTGCACCGGCATTCCCCGTATCCACCAGTTCCATCCGCATCAAATCAGGCTACCTGGGCGAGGAGAACAAAGCAGATTTTGCAGATGTACGATTGGCTGGTCGACTCATGAGTATTCGCGATATGGGAAAAGCATGTTTTGCCGTGCTGCAAGATCATGCAGGCAAGATTCAGATTTATGTAAAACGCGATGAGATTTGTCCTACCGACGACAAAACCCTTTACGATAAACTCTGGAAGTCGCTTGACATCGGCGACATCATCGGTATCCAAGGATATGTATTCACCACGAAAACCGGTGAAACATCCGTGCATGTGCAATCCCTCACCTTGTTGAGCAAAGCGCTCAAGCCACTTCCGGTGGTGAAAGAAAAAGAAGGCGAAACCTTTGATGCCGTCACGGATCCGGAATTCAAATACCGCCAACGATATGCCGACCTCATCATCAATCCGGAAGTCAAAGAAACATTTCTTAAGCGCTCGAAGCTGATCAATTCCATCAAAGAATTTTTGAACGATCGCGGGGCCATAGAAGTCGATACCCCGGTTTTGCAAAGCATACCCGGCGGTGCAGCGGCACGGCCTTTCACTACGCATCACAATGCACTGGACATTCCCATGTACTTGAGAATTGCCAATGAACTCTATTTGAAGCGGCTCATTGTGGGTGGTTTTGATTGGGTTTACGAATTTTCCAGAAACTTCAGGAACGAGGGCATGGACCGTACGCACAATCCGGAGTTTACCGTACTGGAGTTTTATACAGCCTACAAAGACTATCTCTGGATGATGGACACCACCGAGCAGTTGCTGGAAAAAGCAGCCATCGATGTGAACGGAACGACCGATGTGGTGGTGGATGGAAAAACAATCAGTTTCAAAGCCCCCTTCCAGCGTGTCACCATGTTCGATGCCATCAAGGAACATACCGGATTTGACATCAGCAACATGGATGAAGCCGGCATTCGCGATGTGTGTAAGCAACTGGGCATTCATGTAGAGAACAGCATGGGCAAGGGCAAACTCATCGATGAGATTTTTGGCGAGACCTGTGAACATCATTATATACAACCCACTTTCATCATGGACTATCCGATCGAGATGAGTCCCCTTACCAAAAAACACCGCAGTAAAGCGGGACTGGTTGAGCGCTTTGAATTGATGGTGAATGGGAAAGAAATCGCTAACGCCTACTCCGAATTAAACGACCCCATTGATCAACGGGCACGGTTTGAAGAACAACTTAAACTGATGGAGCGCGGCGACGATGAAGCGATGTTCATTGACCACGATTTCCTTCGTGCATTGGAATACGGTATGCCACCCACTGCAGGCATCGGTTTTGGAATCGACCGACTGTGCATGCTGCTCACCAATCAGCCTTCCATTCAGGATGTTTTGCTGTTTCCAATGATGAAACCGGAAAACTAATTTCGAACTTTCATCACCCCATTCATCAACGTCCAGTGACCAGGGAAAGTGCAGACATATGGGTAATCCCCTACAGCTGAAGGCGCCTTGAATGTGAGTCGATAAGATTGTCCAGGATTGACCAACGGCGTGGAGTACAATACTTCTGCTAATGCAGGGACATAATTTTTTTCTGCTCCTTTATCGTCTTTCATCATGGCATCGCCGGCTTTCCCCACTTTCTCCATTGCGCCCGGTCGCGTGACCACCAGGTTGTGTTGCATGGCATCCGGATTCTCGAGGATGATTTCAACCGACTGCCCAGGCTTCACTGTAAATTCTTTTAGGTCATATTTCATGGCCTCGCGGATGGTCTTGATACGGATCACTTTTACATCAGCGGTTGACTTTTCTGTTTTAACAACTCCCCAGGCTTCCATTAATTTGTTCAAACGCTCATTACTATTTTTCGCATTCATTGATGTTAAGAACGTATAATCGGCTGGCTTCAACTTCACCTGTTTGTTTTTATAATTCCACCCCTCAGAAATTGCTTTGATTATACTTGCCCGTGCTTGAGGCTCCATTGCATTTGTTTTCTGGATGATGGCAACCAATGAATCCGCGGGAGCAACCGATGCATAACTTCGAATCGATCGTTCCAGCGCAAATGCATTCATATCAGGAGGACGAACGAAGCGTATTTTCTTTGAAAAATTGTTGTTGTTCTTGTTGACTTCTAAAATTTCATTGGACTTATCCAGGCGTACAGTTAACGTGTATTCGCCAACAACATCCGTGCTGAATGAAATATTTCCCACCCAAGGGCCATTGATGTTTCGGCTGATGGAAACGGTCTCACCGGCTTTAATCCCTTCTTTGAAATTGCGACTCACCTGATCTATTTTTAACCCTTGCCCTTCGAACCGAATATCCAGCGGCACAAAGACATCACCCGGCAAATCGACTGAACCCTGGTTCTTCACCTCTATTGTTACGGCAATTCGCTCACGTACTGCAGGTGAGGCAGGGTCAATTTTAATATCGGCAATCATCAGATCCAATCCCGTGACGTTTGCTGCTGGTATTTTTGAAGTGGTGCTCATTGAGTGTTTGCTATGGTCCATTGGTGGAACGGCAATTGATTGAGTTGCGCTTTTTTTGATGCGTTCTGCTAAATGCTTTTTCATCAGCTTACCACCGTTTGCGTTCAGAACAACAGCAAATGCATCGGGCATCCAGCGATCTTCGACTTCTGCCGATTCATTCATGCGTTTGAAAAAGGCCTGTTCGGCTGCAGTATTCAAGGGCGACTTCGAAAAATATAAGAGTGCGTTCATCACCACCAAAGCATCTTTATCATTCAACAAATCAAATTGCACAATGCGCGAGACGCCACGCTCATTGTGCTCCATCACTTGAATGGCATTCTTGCGCACAGAGGGGGCAGGATGCAAAAGAGCAGCTTCCAGTGTTTGGTCATCCAGCGCACCCAATCCTTTGAGGGTCCATAAGGCATGGATTGCTGTCGCGTTGATTCCAATTTCATCGAGCTGTGTATTGGCGACCATTGCTTTTAGTTGCGGTACCACATCGTTGTTTCCTCTTTCTATCAGCATTCTTTGCGCGTGCATTCGCCAGAACATATTGTCGCTTTTCAATGCAGACAGTAAACTGTTCGCATCATTGCTGTTCAGCTGCATAGGCAGATATGGAAGAGCCTCCTTGTAGGAAACTCGGTAAATACGCCCGTGAGTGAAGTCGCGAAGATCGGTTTCGTAGGCATTGCCGGAACCATTCACAAATCCTTGCGGGACCGGATTGTGCTGAACGATATAGCTGTACCAATCGGCTACCCACACTGCACCATCCGGTCCCACTGCTGCAAAGACAGGAGCAAACCATTCATCTGCACCCGCCATCAAATTGAAAGCTTCTTTATCGCTGTAGTCGGTCCCTTTTCGTACCAGGTTGTTCTGGTGCAGAACATGCCCGGTAGGTTCTGCAACAAACGCAATGCTGTTCCAGTATTTTTTTGGAAACGCACGAGCGGTATAAAAATGATGTCCTGCTGCTGCAGTGAATCCACCGAATGCATCCACTTGTCGCACTTTCTCCGTGATGGGTTTCATATCCCGATGGGTATCTGTACTCCTGCTGCCGTTTTCTATATTGTTTGCGGAACTGAAGTACCGGTTGGGAATCGCCATGTACCATCCGTGCGAATTGTTGGCAGTCGACCCAAACACATCATTCGTTTCATTGAAACCAAATCCCCAGGTATTGTTGGAGGTAGAGGTCATCCATTCCAGCTGACTTCCATCAGGTTTGAATCGGAAAAATGCCTGACCGAACTGCAGGGTATCTTTAGAGTGGCCCACTTCCCCCTTGAATCCCGAATACCCAACGCAACCCCAGATCCAGTTGTCGAATCCATAATGCAGATTCGAGGGACCCGCATGGGTATCGAAGGTTCCGAATCCGGAAAACAATATTTTCTTTTCATCTGCAACATCATCTCCGTTCGTGTCTTTCAAAAACAGCATATGAGGCGCCTGTGACACAATCAGTCCACCATTGGCAAACACCATTCCGGTCGGTATGCTCAATCCCTCCGCAAATCGGGTAAACTTATCTGCCTTACCATCCTTGTCTGTGTCCTCACAAATAAGAATATAATCGCTTCCGCCATTTTCTTTGCGTTCGTTGGGATAATCTTGGGTGATGAGTACGTACATTCTTCCTTTCTCATCCCAGCTCATGGCAATAGGATGCATCACATTGGGTTCTGCTGCGAAGAGTTCCAGTTTAAAATCAACCGGGACTTGAATGTGTTTCATTGATTCTTCCGGCGATAGCGGAAGCTGCTGCAGCTGGGCACCCGGACGTTTTTCATAATTGGGAAGCGAGGCCTCTTTGTAGTCAAACGGTTGTGGTTTTCGTGCGATATAGGACATATACGCGTTATCGTTTAACGTCCATAAAATTGCATAATACAATAGATCCTGAAACCCTTTTGCGCCCCATGTGCGTTCATCGTGTCCCAACGCTGTATAAAAAACTTTTCCTTGTCCGTATCGGCGCGTCCAGGCATAAGGCTCTGTTTTAGCATCAGGACGGTCACGGTATTGATCTGCTTTGATTTCCCGGGTAGCCAGCACAGCATTATCGGGTTGAAGGTGGCTGTGCAAATAGGTTTCATCATACACCGTGAACGGTTGCATGGATTTCATGATGCCACTCTCCGGTTGTACAATATTTAAGGTTATGGAATCCATGGTATGCCGCCAGAATTGTCCCCCAACCAATTTCACGTACGCATCCGAGTTTCTGAAACAATACGATGCACAATGGATGGGAAGAAATCCCTTGCCGGATGCCACAAAATCCAGCAATGCTTTTTCAGCATCGGGTTGGATGCTGTCCCAATTGGCATAGATCATCAACGCATCATACTTGCGCAAATTGGCCCCGTTGAGATCGGATAGCTGATCGGTGTAGGTGATGTTGATTCCTTTTGGACCGAGTGCAGCCATCAGGGTTGGTACACGCTCAATGGGACGATGATGTCCGTTATCACCCAGAAACAAGACTTCAACGCGCCGACCTTTCTGTGCAAAGACAGAAGTGGAGAGTAATAAGAAAATCCATAAGCGAGTAAACATAACGGTTGTAGGTTGTAAGTTGTAGGTTGTTGGTTAAAGGTTGAAGTTGGGGACTTGAATCAGTGCACCACCCTGCAAGGCCGATTCATGCGCGAGGATGCCCACAGAAGTCCAGTTCGCTGATTGGGCTGCATTGGGAAACGGATCTCGATCTTCAACCAAGGCCATTAAAAATTCATGAGCGAGGTGCGGATGTGAGCCTCCATGTCCCGCTCCCTGGGTAAAACTCAAGTGGGTATTTTCAGCAACATCATACACACCTTTTGTCGTGAAATCCCGGATGCCCTCTGGAAGCAGGTGCGCATAATCAGGCACCTTCACCTTTTTCGGAATTTCATGTTCAGGCAACTTCGCCGTATGCAGCACATGTTCTTCATCTTCAATCAGACTCCATTCAAAGGATTTTTTTGATCCGTAAACTTCAAAACTTTCGCGGTATTGTCGCGCAACATCAAACAATGATCGATAGACATAGGCACTGAGATCAGAATTTTTGAACTTGATGTGCGCTGATTCAACGGCAAATGGTGAATTGTGAATTTTTGCGAGCTCTTCACGAATGGTCCCTGAACCAAAACAAGAAACATATTCCGCTTCAAGTTTTAACAGACCCGCGACTGGTCCTACACAATGTGTTGCATAATGCATGGGGGGCAATCCCGGCCAGTAATCGGGCCATCCGTCCATGTCCTGTTGGTGTGATGCTTTCAAAAACTGCACTTTTCCCAACTCTCCTTTTTCATGGAGTTCTTTCACATACAGAAATTCACGCGCATACACCACCGTTTCCATCATCATGTATTTCTTGCCTGTCTTTTTGCATGCTTTCACAATCTTCATACAATCTTCAACACTGGTCGCCATAGGCACCGTGCAGGCCACGTGTTTACCCGCATACAAAGCCTTGAGCGATTGTTCTGCATGATTGGGAATGGGGGAGTTGATGTGGACCGCATCCACATGAGGATCGTTCAACAAGTCATCGTAATTCGTATATCGTTTTTCAATACCAAAGGCATTGCCGATGGCATTGAGTTTGGTTTCGGTACGCTGACAAATGGCATACATGTTGGCGTGAGGATGCCGTTGGTAAATGGGAATGAACTCTGCACCAAATCCGAGTCCTACTATAGCCACATTGATCTTCATAATTAGATAAGTTGTTTGATGTATTGGATGCTTTGTTTGGCCAACTCCATTTCCGAATCAAACATTTTTCTCCAGATGTTGGCAGCAGTGAGTCGGGTACTGAATGCTTCTACACTCATCATGCCGGTATAGTGGATGGACTGCAATGCAGCGATCGTAGATGCAAAATCGATTTGACCGCTGCCGATGGTAGAGCGATCGTTTTCGGAGAGTTGCACATGAACAATGCGGTCGCCTGCTGATCGAATCGCTGACAACGGATCTTTCTCCTCAATGTTGGCATGGAAGGTATCGAACATCATTTTACAATGGGGGTGTTGAACCGCATCGATCAATGCAATCAGTTCAGCAGTCGACGTTACCAGATAGCTTTCAAACCGGTTCAGGTACTCGAGTCCGATGATAATACCCATTGACTTTGCATGTTCTGCCAACTCCCACAGTTGTTCTTGTGCCCGGCCCAACTCTTGAGCGGTGGGACCCTTTCCCGAAAAAACAGAAAGGGAGGAGTGAAGCGGTCCCGTAAGCAACCGCGCGCCAAGTGCAGCGGAGCAGTCGACTATGCGCTTATTGTACTCCAGGGTTTTCTTCCGCATGGATGCATCAGCACTGATCAGTTGATGTGCTGCTGTATTCAATGAAACGGCTACCCGGTCCATTTCCAATACATCGAGCTCCCTTCCCCATTTTTTCCATTTCCCTTCATCGGTATCCAAAACAGGTACTTCTACTCCATCGTATCCCATCTCGCGCAATGCAGAAAGGAGCGGCATATGCGAATCATTCATTTCCGTTCCCCACAGCAAAAGGTTCATTCCGATTGAATTGGGCATGGTAGTTTTTTGGGATTTTCAATATAGTGATATAAATTCATTGAAACAACCGACTGCTTATGCCTGCCGCACAACGTTTTACCGCACTGGACGTGTTCAGGGGGATGACCCTCTGCTTCATGATCATCGTCAATAACCAATACGGTCCCATCGCCTATGCACCCCTTGAACATGCGGAGTGGGATGGATTTACACCAACCGATCTGGTCTTTCCCTCTTTTCTGTTTGCAGTCGGCAACGCCATGGCCTTCACCATGCCCCGTTTGCAATCGATGGGGAATGCAGCCGTGCTGACCAAAATCCTGAAGCGAACCTTCTTGATTTTTTTGATTGGTTTCTTGCTGTACTGGTTTCCGTTTGTGGACAGGCCCCTTGAAAACACGCGCATTCTGGGTGTTTTGCAACGGATCGCACTGTGTTACGGAATGTGTGCCTTACTCATTCACTACTGCTCAACGCGCACGGTGCAAACCATTGCCGTATTGATCTTGATTGGTTATTGGGCGCTGTTATACGCTGGAGGAGATTATACGATGCTGGGAAATATTGGCACAACAGTCGACAAGCTCCTTCTGGGCGAAAGCCACATGTACAAAGGCGAGGGTGTTGCATTTGATCCGGAAGGATTCCTGAGCACTTTTCCATCGATGGTCAATGTGCTGATTGGGTACTACGCGGGTGTGGCGCTGAGGGACAAGGGGACCGAATGGGAGACCATTACCAGAATCCTTATAGCAGGAGTCGTCCTGATGGCCATTGCCTATTGCTGGAATTATTGCCTGCCGATCAATAAAAAACTATGGACCGGTTCGTTTGTACTCTATACCTGCGGAATGGACCTGATGCTGATCGGATTTCTGGTATTCCTGCTGGACAAGACTCCCTATAAAAAGAACTGGACCTACTTTTTTGAGGTCTTTGGCAAGAATCCTCTGTTCATTTATATTTTATCGGGACTCATCCCGGACATCATGGGCATCGTTAAAATCGGAGAGAACAGCCTCAGCCAAACCATTGCCATTGGGTTCTACCAGGGCATTGCTCCGGGCGCCCTGGGTACATTTCTTTACTCCTTCAGCTTCATGTTTTTGTGCTGGCTGATCGGGTACATCATGGACAAACGGAATTGGTACGTCAGGGTTTAACAGCCCTAAATCGCTTCAATTCGTTATTTTTGAGGTTCGCAAGAAATCAGTATGGAATACAATACCACAAGAGGTCACCTTGAAATGAGGGAATATGGCCGGCATGTTCAGCAGATGGTCGACCACCTGTTGACCATTGAGGACAAGGAAAGGAGGCAAAAGAATGCGCATGCTGTCATTGAGTTGATGGGCTTCTTGAATCCCCACTTAAAAAACGTAGAAGATTACCGCCACAAGTTGTGGGATCACCTGTTTTTGATATCCGACTTCAAATTGGAAGTAGACAGTCCCTACCCCATCCCCACCCGGGAATCCTTAAAAGCAAAGCCCAAGCCGCTTCCCTATCCTAAGCGCTATCCCCGCTATTCGCATTTGGGTAAACACCTGGAGCTGGTCATCAACAAAGCAATGGCCGAACAGAACGAAGAGAAACGTTCCGGATTTGCGCACATCATCGCCTACTACATGAAGCTGGCCTATAATACTTGGCACAAGGAACTCATTCCAGACGAAAGCATTCGCAGTGAATTGAACGCCATTACACAGGGACAACTGGAATTCACCAGCACCCCGTTTGTAAAAGCGTACCGTGAATTCGACGACCGTTTCGCAAAACGCGGCAAAGGCGGTTTCCAGCAACGCAACAACCGCATGGGCGGCGGAAAGACCAGGCCTCCACAAAAGTTTCAAAAGAAACGATTTAATTAAGCGCATTCCTTAACCCGATCGCATGAAAGCCTTTGAAGTGCACGGCGGCAATCGACTCAAGGGCAGCATTGTGCCCCAGGGTGCAAAGAACGAAGCCCTGCAAATCATCAGTGCTGTATTGCTTACGCCCGAGCCGGTTACCCTGCACAATATCCCAGATATTCTAGACGTGAACCTGCTCATTGACCTGCTTGCAGAGTTGGGTGTGAGCGTGGATCGCCGCGATCATCACACCGCCGTGTTTCAGGCAAAAGATGTCATACTGGAAAAACTGGAAGACCCGGCATTTCAAAAAAGCAGTTCCCGTTTGCGCGGATCGGTGATGATTGCTGGTCCCCTGTTGGCCCGATTCAAAAAAGCCTTCATCCCCAAACCCGGTGGCGATAAAATAGGAAGACGACGCCTTGATACACACATCATTGGTTTTGAAAAACTGGGCGTGCGTTTTGAGTACGTACAGGGAGAAGGATTTTTTCGATTGAAGGCCGATGCCTTGAAGGGCACACACATGTTATTGGATGAGCCATCGGTAACCGGCACAGCCAACATTGTCTTTGCAGCAGTCATGGCAAAGGGTACCACCACTATCTACAATGCCGCCTGCGAACCGTATATCCAGCAGCTGTGCAAAATGCTCAACCGCATGGGCGCAAAGATCAGCGGGGTGGGTTCCAATCTGCTCACCATTGAAGGAGTGGAAGCATTGGGAGGGACGGAACATACGATGTTGTCCGACATGATAGAAGTCGGTTCCTTCATAGGACTCGCAGCCATGACGCAAAGCGAGCTGATCATCAAAGATGCAGGCATTGAACACCTGGGCATCATCCCGGAGAAGTTCAGGCAACTGGGCATTGATCTTGAATACTCCCATGATGATATCATCGTACATGCGCAGGATGTATATGAAATACACAAGTTCATTGACGGATCGGTATTGACGATTTACGATCATCCCTGGCCTGGAATGACACCGGATTTGCTCAGCATCATATTGGTCGTTGCCACACAGGCGAGGGGCAGCGTGCTCATTCATCAAAAAATGTTTGAGAGCCGATTGTTTTTTGTCGACAAGCTCATCGACATGGGGGCGCGCATCATCCTCTGCGATCCTCATCGTGCAGCGGTGATTGGACTGGAGCGGGAGCAACCGCTTCGCGGCATCACCATGAGCAGTCCAGATATCCGTGCAGGCGTCGCATTGCTGATAGCCGCACTGAGCGCCGAAGGAAAAAGCATCATTCAAAATATCGAACAGATCGATCGCGGTTACCAGTATATTGATAAGCGGTTACTGGCATTGGGTGCAGACATTAAACGAATCGAAGCCTGATGCCTGATACCGCTTCGCATAAAATCATCATACTCGCAGCTCCTTCCGGTGCAGGAAAGACCAGCATCAAAACGAAGTTGATGGAAAAGATGGGAGACCACCTCTCGTTCAGCATTTCTGCTACTACCCGTGCCATAAGAGGCAATGAAAAAGACGGCGTAGACTATTTCTATATGGATGAGGCCGCCTTTCAATCCATCATCCATGCCGATGGATTCATTGAACACGAGATGGTGTATCCGGGACTGTATTACGGAACCACCAAAGCAGAAATGGATCGGATTTGGGGAGAGGGGAAATACCCGCTGCTGGACATCGACGTAAAAGGTGCGCTGAATGTGAAGAAGAAATTCGGGAAGGATGTACTGGCTATTTTCATTGATCCTCCTTCTCTCGACGTATTGCGTGAGCGCCTTCAGAAAAGAGGAACCGATACTGAAGAACAGATTGCGATGCGCGTAAGAAAAGCCGAATACGAACTTGATTTTCGGTCCCAGTTTGATCATTGTGTCGTGAACCACGATTTGCATTCTGCAACAGCAGAGGTGATGGAATTGGTCAAGTCCTTCATCGGATGAAAAAAGGCGCAGATTACTTAATTTCGTCCCCTGCCACCGAGCGGGTCCCGTAGTTCAATGGATAGAATAGAAGTTTCCTAAACTTTAGATACAGGTTCGATTCCTGTCGGGACTACAGTATTTCATTGGTTTTCAATGTATTATGAAATTATATTGAAATAAGGGGTACTTACACTACCACTAAAGCTCCTGGAACAGCTTTAATTTTTTTTAGCGAAGCTACCTGATTGAATGCTATAAGAATACTCAAACAAATAAGAGTAGTTATTATAATACCCAAATGTGAATAATTAAAGGCATTGACTAATTCGTTAAAAAATCCCAAATCTTCTTTAATCACTAGACTGAAGTTGAAAAAATCACCTTCATGCTCTATGTCGTAACCTATCGCATGAGGTATTTCTTTTTTAATAATTATGATTCCAATCCCCGTTAGCATTCCATCAATTACGCCTGATGGAAAATAATTAGAGATATTGCCTGCTTTGGCAAAACCAAGTATTATTTGGAAAAGACCTGCCAACATTAGGGATAATATAAACGCCTCAAATCCTAGATCATTGATCGCAAGCAGTACAATAGCAATTAGCCCAGCCGCTGGCCCACTAACACTTACATTTGAGTTACTCAGAAGACCAACTACTATTCCTCCAATGATCCCTGTAATTATACCAGCAAGAGGGGGAGCCCCACTTGCAATTGCAATTCCTAAACAAAGAGGTAGTGCTACCAAAAAAACTACCAAACCTGACTTCGCGTCTGCTTGTACGGATGAAAATAATTTATTTTTCATTAAAAATCTTTTAGAGTACTTGATCAATTATAAAGTGTGATGCTGCCTTAACATAGATGCATTTCAAATCTTATCTTACCTAAAAAATCAACTAGTAGCTGAATTTGGGTTGTAGGGAAGGGAAGAGTGATGTAAGCAAATTTTTACTTTTTTTGATTTTTCATCTATTTTGAAAACAAAACTTTTATTGACAAAAATTTCTCTTCGGGTTGAAATGAAATGAACATTACATTGTACAATTGCCAAATCCGCTCTCAGAATATAATCTACATCGG
>VGFK01000002.1 GCA_016868895.1 Bacteroidota bacterium
AACTGGGTTCAGAACGTCGCAAGACAGTTCGGTCCCTATCTGTGGTGGGCGCTAGGAAATTGAAAGGACATGACCTTAGTACGAGAGGACCGGGTCGTATGTACCGCTGGTGTATCGGTTGTTCCGACAGGGGCACTGCCGAGTAGCTATGTACAGACAGGATAAACGCTGAAGGCATCTAAGCGTGAAACCTTCCTTAAGATGAGTTTCCTTTTAAGGGTCGTCAAAGACTATGACGTTGATAGGCTATAGGTGTAAAACTGGTAACAGTAAAGCCGAGTAGTACTAATTGCCCGTAAGCTTTAATTTTTTTTATTGCTCTGGTTTACAACTCCCAATATGACATTATTGTTCCCGATCCAATCGGGATATCTTCTTATGGTGCTTTTGCCGAGGGTGTTCACCTCTTCCCATACCGAACAGAGAAGTTAAGCCCCTCATGGCCGATGGTACTGGGTTTTCCCGGGAGAGTAGGTAGGTGCCATATTCATTTAGACCCTGATCCAACCGATCAGGGTCTTTTTTTTGTCCGAACTTTACTGCATGCGCTATCGGATGCTTGTTATTTTCCTTTTCCTATCAGTTATATGGTGCGCGTTTATCGCAGTCACGCCTCTGCACATCGTTGAACTTTCAGGCAGGGCTCAGGGTACTAAATTCTCCATCAAATACGTCAGCACAGAGGCACTCATCGATAAGCGGAGCATTGATTCGGTTTTTGCAGCGCTCGATGCATCCCTCTCCCGCTATGTTCCGCATTCCACGATTAGCCGCTTCAATCGCTCTGATCGTGGGATCTGCGTCGATCGTCATGTGCGCACCGTGGTGGAAGCGGCCCTTCAGTTGTGTAAAGCGACTGAAGGAGCATTCGACATCACAACGCTTTCACTGACGGAACTGTGGAAGTCGCGGATGCAGGAGCAACGGGTGCCGACTACAACCGAATTGCAACACGCTTTGCAATGGGTGGGACCTGATCGCATTCAACTCAAAGGGGATTCACTCGTCAAAATCCACTCCTCCGTTCGCATCGATGTGGATGGAATTGCGCAAGGGTATTCGGTTGACTGCCTCGCAGCTTTTCTTCGATCCTGCCGCATTTCATCCTTTCTCATCGAATTGGGAGGTGAAGTCTTTGCTACTGGAACAAAGCCGAATGGTGAGCGATGGAGCATCGGCGTAGCTCGCGCAGCATCCGAATCCGTTCCCTCATCTGCATCCTACGTGATGGGGCTGAATGAAATGGCAGCCACTACTTCGGGACGATTGAGCAAATACAGTGAGGTGAATGGCCAACGCTATAGCCATATTATTGATCCGCAAACAGGCCTACCTATTCACAATGAAATGATGTCGGCTACAGTAGTTGCGCACACCGCCATGGAAGCAGATGCGTTGGACAATGCCTTTATGGTGATGGGTTTATCCAAGTCGCTAAAATGGTTGGAATCTAGAAATGGGCTCGCATTCTTTGCGGTGATCCGTAATGATTTGAACCAGGTAAGCGATACCTGTACGGATCGATTTCGTGATCTGTTACAGTAAATAATGGAAGCGGGGTGTTAGTCGCGCTGACTGGCACGGGCTTCGCTGGCAATCAATTTTCTGCCCATCACATCGGTCTCGTGCAAAGTCGATACTGCCGTACGTGCCTCATCGTCATTGGGCATCTCCACAAAACCAAAGCCCTTGCTTCGGCCCGATACCTTGTCGATGATGATCCGCGCACTGCTGACCTGTCCGTGCTGACTGAACAGTTGCTCGAGCGACTCATTCGTCATTTTGTAATTGATGTTCCCTACGAAAATGTTCATAAAAGGGTGGTTTGAATAGGGTAGAACATACAAAGCCGACAAAGGTTCACGGGTTCACTAAAAAGTAGACCCTCATCTAAACGGTCCCTTGTCGCGCCCATACACATCCTGACGGAAATGTACCTGACCAGCCCTATCCACAAATGCAGTCAAATAATGGACATAGATGATGACAGGCTTTTGCAGTGTCACCCACCTTTCTTTCCCGGCAACCATGGACTGGCGAATCCGGCCACACCCCCCAACGCATTGTCCGGTCCCGGACGCTGCCGCAACGCTCCATCCTTCCATTCCATATGGTTCCGTTCAAGATATCCAGGGTCTTTCTGGAGTATGGGAGCAATCTCCTTGTTGTAAATGTTATCCGGAATGTTCCAGTAGGGACTAAAAATCACGTGCCGCAACCATCCCCTGAACTCAGCAGTTCGATGGGTCGATTTGCCCACAACCACCTTACAGGAAAATAATTCATGCTTCCCCTGCATCACCTGCAACTGAAATGCCGGTATGTTCACCACAATATACAGTTGAGTGGAATCATACGGCATCCAGGCAGTGCGCTGGATGTTGATCGATACCTGACGGATGCGCTCTTCAATGGAAACATTCAATGCCTGTCGAGTAGCCGGACCCACAATTCCATCTTGCTTCAGTCCATGCCGGTATTGAAACCGCTTTACAGCCTTTTCCAACTGCTCGTCAAATAAGGCAGAAGAAACAGTTGCGTCACCACTGATCAGAAGTTGTTCTGCCAATGCCTGTACTGACCTTCCGGTATCCCCCAATTGAAGCGAACGAGCATTGCTCGGAATGGCTGTCCACCCGCCCTGCTGCTGAATCCTCCTCATCTCCTGAAGAGCGGTCGTTAATAAACCATATTGAGAATACATCGCCCGCTATTGCGCTGCTGTGCCAGTCGACTGTGAACGAAGTGCGACCACACTCATCAACCCTGCCAGCACCAGTGCAACCTGTTTCATGAACAAAGCGTAATTCATCTGAAAATACCCATAAAAAAAGCCCCCTCACCGAGGGGGCTTTGACTTTTTAATGTTTAGTCTTATTCAGCAACAATCTCGAGCTCGAGTTCGGTTTCAACGCCGCTTCCAAAATCCACTTTCGCTTTGTAAGTACCCAACTCCTTGATTTCATCAAGTAGATGGATCTTACGGCGATCGATCTCATATCCTTTTTGCTCGCGAACAGCTTTGGAAACCTGAACAGTGGTGATGCTTCCGAAGATCTTACCGCTTGTTCCAGTCTTGGCACCGATTTTAACCGGACCGGCCTGCAGTGCGGCAACCACCTTAGTGATTTCTGCCATCATTTTCTCTTCCTTCTTCTGAATTTGCTTCAAGCGCTCTTCCAATTGCTTGAGGTTGGAAGAAGATGCTTCTACTGCCATCTTCTGAGGGATAAGGAAATTACGAGCATAACCGTTCTTAACATTGACCACTTCGTTGGCTCCGCCCAAGTTGTTGACGTCTTGTATCAAAATAACTTGCATAGACTCAATTTTTAATGGTACTACTTCAACAGGTCGGTTACATAAGGCAACAACGCCATTTGACGGGCGCGCTTGATTGCTTCCGAAACTTTACGCTGGTACTTCAGTGAGTTACCGGTAATGCGACGGGGCAACATTTTACCTTGTTCGTTGAGGAACTTTTTCAAGAACTCAGCGTCCTTGTAATCAATGTAACGGATGCCGTACTTTTTGAAGCGGCAGAACTTTTTCCTGGGCTTCTCGGTCTTAATCGCCGTCAGGTACTTGATTTCATTTGCTTTTGCCATGGCTTATCCCTCCACTGCTTTTTCCATTCCTGTTGGTACACCACTTCTCTTTTTCTTGTTATACTCGACGGCGTATTTATCGAGCTTAGTAACAAGGTGACGGAGAACCTGCTCGTCACGCAGGAGCTGAATCTTCAGCTTCTCATTCATGTCGGATGGCGCTACGTATTCCATGACCCAGTAGATACCAGTGGTTTTCTTCTGGATGGGGTAGGCCAGTGATTTCAACCCCCAGGGGTTGCTGTGTACAACCGAACCACCGCCGGAAGCGATGTGGTCCATGTACTTCTTCTGAGTGGACTTGAATTCGTCCTCACTCAGAACAGGGGTAAAAATCACCATCAATTCATAATTTTGCATAACCCTGTATTTTTAATCAATAGTGGGGTGCAAAAGTAGTGTATTTCTGGCAAATCTGCCCAGTATTTCCTTCAATTTTGTCCATTTTTCCTGCAAATCCAGGCGTCTGCATGTGTCAACCTGTCACCGGACCGACTTGGCACTGATTTTGACCAAGGCCACCAAAACGAGGTTATGCAAAAGGGACAAATCCGGGTACAGACAGAAAACATTTTCCCCATCATCAAGAAGTTCCTCTACAGCGAACACGATATTTTCCTGAGGGAACTGATCGCCAATGCAGTGGATGCCACCCAAAAACTCAAAACCTACTCGACTTCTGGAGAAGCCAAAGGGGAATTGGGAGAACTGCGCATTGATGTGGCTGTCGACAAAGAAGCGAAAACAATTACGATCTCTGACCGGGGTATTGGTATGACGGAAGCGGAAGTGGACAAGTATATCAACCAGGTTGCCTTTTCCAGTGCAGAAGAGTTTTTAGAAAAATACAAGGGACAAAACGAGGCCAACATCATTGGCCACTTTGGTCTGGGATTCTACAGTGCATTCATGGTGAGTGAACGGGTTTCACTGACCACGCTATCGTATAAAGAAAACAGTACCGCTGTTACCTGGGAATGCGATGGAAGTCCTGAGTTCACCCTCCAACCTGCAGAGAAACAAGAGCGTGGAACATCCATCGTGCTGCACGTGAACAGCGAATCAGAAGAATTCCTGGATAACTACCGCATCAAAACCATCCTGGAAAAATTCTGCAAATTCCTTCCTGTTCCTATCTTTTTTGAGGACAAACAAATCAATACCACTCATCCTGCTTGGGTAAAAAAGCCGGCTGAACTGGAGAAAAAAGACTACGAAGAATTCTATAAAACCCTCTATCCGTTCAATGAAACTCCACTCTTTTGGATTCATTTGAATGTGGATTACCCGTTCAACTTGACTGGAATTTTGTACTTCCCCAAAATCAAACAATCCTACGAGATCCAAAAAGATAAAATACAGCTCTATTCCAATCAGGTATTCGTAACCGATGAAGTAAAAGATATTGTTCCGGAGTTTTTGATGCTGCTCCAAGGGGTAATCGACTCACCGGATATCCCGCTGAACGTCAGCCGCAGCTACTTGCAAGGAGATCCCAACGTGAAGAAGATCAATAACCACATCACCAAAAAAGTAGCCGATAAACTGGACGAGATTTTCCGAAACGAGCGAAAAGATTTTGAAGAGAAATGGGAGAGCCTGGGCTTGTTTGTCAAGTATGGCATGATCACCGATGAGAAGTTCAGGGAGAAAGCCGATAAGTTCCACATCATGCAGGATGCCTCTTCCGGGACATTCTACACGCTGGAAGAATACCGCACTGCTGCGGAGGCCTTGCAAAAAAATAAAGATGGAAAGTTGGTGATCCTGTATGCAACCGACACAGTGCAGCAGGATGCGTTCATCAAATCCGCAGAAGCAAAGGGGTATAAAGTAGTGAAGATGGATACACTGGTGGATGCCTCATTCATCGGACAGATAGAATCCAAATGGGAGAATATTCAGTTCACTCGTGTTGATGCCGATATCACGGATAATCTGATCGACAAACAAGAAGATACCAAAACAGTGTTGTCGAAAAAAGAGACAGAACGGCTCAAAGAATTGTTTGACATCAAGATGCCCAATGCTACGATAACGGTGGAGGTGAAAGGGTTGAGTCCGGAGGCTCCCCCTTTAGTGGCAACGCGACCAGAATTCATGCGCCGCATGAAAGACATGGCCTCCATGAGTGGTCCCATGGGCAGCTTCTATGCCAACATGCCCGATGAAGTCACCCTTACCGTGAATGGCAACAATGCCCTTTACAGTTGGTTGTTGGGTCTGCAAGACAAAGAGCAGCAGGAAAAGCAGGTAAAGAACCTGGCCGACCTTGCACTGCTCTCACAAGGTATGTTGAAAGGAGAGCAACTGACTGCTTTCATCCAACGCAGCATCGACTTGATGCAGCCTCAAAATTGATTCAAGAGGCTACTCGGAAGTCGATGACCTTGAGTTGCAATTGGGTTTGATCCCTGAACGTATTCTCATCCAAGGTGAATACGATATCGAGTGATTGAGGCTGATTCAAAGCCATGAACTTCTTTGCCAGGTTGAATCCAATTCCATTCATGCGGGTGCCATGTTGTTCCACCTCAAACCGAACATGCTCCTCTTTCACGATGCGTGAAGCCTGGTTCGTTGCATTGCGCACACAGAAGACGGGACGAAGATTTTCTGGACCGAACGGTTGCATCTGTTCGAGTATTCGGAAAAACGAAGGAACGAGGTCGGATAATTCAACTTCGGCATCAATGTTGATGAATGGAATAAGCTGTTCAGACGAAAGAGAGTGTGCAGCTGCTTCTTCGAATTGTTGACGAAATGCGCTCAGGTGCTGAGGGTGCAAGGTCATTCCCGCGGCAAAATAATGTCCCCCAAAACCTTCCAACAAGTTACTGCAATGTTCGAGGCCCTCATGAATATTAAATCCTGGAATGCTGCGTGCACTTCCTGATAGCAGTTCACCGCTTTTGGTGAGTACAATGGTGGGGCGATAATACCGCTCTACCAGTCGACTCGCCACAATACCAATCACTCCCTTGTGCCAGTGTTCATTGTACACCACCAAACTTTTATGCTCAGCTAAATGAACATCGGCCTCCAACTGTGCAATGGCTTCTTCCGTGATGAGCGCATCGGCTTCTTTGCGAGAGGAATTGTCGGTTTGCAGCATTGCCGCAATCGCCCGTGCCTGTTGCGGATCTTTTTCGATGAAGAGGGCAACCGCTTTTTTTGCATCATCCATCCGGCCGGCTGCATTGATGCGAGGACCAATCATGAACGCCATGCTGGTGAGGGTCAACGGCATTTTGATTTGACTTTCCTCAATCAACGCTTGGATTCCCACTGATGGACGCTCATTGGCCATGCTGATGCCCAGTTGCGCCAACAAACGGTTCTCTCCAGTGATCGGAACAATATCAGCAGCAGTTGCAGTAGCCACGAGTTGCAGGTAGGTCAAGTGATGATCGTGGGGGAGACCCAATTGCTTCACTAGTGCCTGTACAAATTTGAAAGCAACACCACAGGCACAGAGTTCCTTGAAGGGATAAGGGCATTCCGGTTGTTTTGCATTTAATATAGCAACTGCAGGAGGCAGTAGGGCTCCGGGCAAATGATGGTCGCACACAATTGTGTCTAAGCCTACATCAGCTGCGTGTTGGATCAGGTCGACTGATTTTATACCGCAATCCAGCGTAATCAATAATTTGACTCCGTGATCACGTGCATACTCAATTCCTTTTTTGGAAAGTCCATACCCTTCCGTGTACCGATTCGGAATGTAGTAGTCAATGTGATCGGGAGCAGAGATGCTGGCTAGAAAATCATACATCAAGGCAACCGATGAAGTTCCATCCACATCGTAATCCCCGTATATGAGCATCCGTTCTTTTTTTTCTACGGCTAGAAGTACCCGCTGCACGGCCTTTTCCATGTCCTTCATCAAAAAGGGGTCATGCAGCAGTTCAAGGGAGGGCCGAAAATAATGGCGCGCTTTTTCAAACGTGTCGATTCCGCGCAGCGTCAATAAATGGCAGAGAATGGGATGAATGGATAGCTGTTGGTGCAGGGCCTCGGAAGATTCACGAAGCACAGGAAGGATGTTCCATTTTTTTTCTGCAATTGCCATGCTACTTTTTTCTTTCTGTCGTATACCGGACCAGCTCTTCCATAGCATCCCGTTCCTGAGTAGGGGCAAATGAGTTCAGGATGTCCAGCGCTTTTGCTTTGTATGCTTCCATGACATCGGTTGCATGTTGGATTCCACCTGCAGATTGGACAGCGGAAATGATTTCTTTGATGCCTTGCTCGTCCTGATGGCGGTTGCGAATGGCGTAGATGAGTTTCCTTCGCTCCGCGGCACCTGCATGCTTGAGGGTATAAATCAGCGGGAGGGTTAATTTTTTTTCACGGATATCGTTTCCGATTGGTTTTCCCACATCGTCCGTTCCGTAGTCGAACAAGTCATCCTTGATCTGAAAGGCAATGCCTGTATACTCCCCGAATTGTCGCATCAATTCGCATTTTCCATGATCCGATGAGGCTGTGAAGGCCCCGGCTGCACAGGCGGAGGCCAGCAGGGAGGCTGTTTTATTGGTAATGATGGTAAAGTAATCTTCTTCGGAAATGTTGAGCAGACGGGATTTTTCCAATTGCAGCAGTTCCCCTTCGCTCATTTTTTTAATGGCTTCAGAAAGAATGTGCAGGACTTCAATGTCATTATGGTCCATGGACAGGGATAGCCCCTTCGCCAGGAGGTAGTCGCCCACTAGTACCGATGCCTTGTTTTTCCAGAGGGTATACACAGAAAAAAATCCCCTGCGTTCGGTGGATTCATCCACTACATCGTCGTGAACCAGGGTAGCGGTATGCAAGAGTTCCACCAGGGAGGCCGCCCGGAATGTGCTGGGTTGTATACCCCCACAAAGTTTGGCAGAGAGGAGGACAAAAGTCGGCCTCAGTTGTTTTCCCTTGGTTTTAACCACATAGCGGAGGATACGGTCCAGGAGGGGGACCTGACTTTTGACCGTTTCCCTAAAATGGGATTCAAATTCTTTGAGTTCTTCTTGAAGTATTTGTTGGGCCAGCTGCATCTCTAGGACACGAACTTACGCATAAAATTTCGTCCCAATGAGTGAAAACCCCCCAGTAACATGAATTTATCAACATTGAAAATCAATCAATTACGAGAAACTTTCGTTTCACTTATCCAAATAAAAAAGTCGCTTATTTGTTTGAATCCTAAAACATTGTATATATATTTGCCCTACTGGATAAGCCTGTGTAAAATTTATAACTAACAAACAAATGTATGGCAAGCAAAAAGTATTTATTGATCATGGGTCTCCTGACCCTGGTAACTGGCGCCCAAGCTCAGATCGCGGAATGGAAGGATTCATCACTGATCCCACCATCTAGCTTGGCGCAGCACAACGAATTCGTCAATAACCAGTACGTTTTCCCTGCAAAACCTCGAAGCCAATGGGAAGTAGGATTGAAGTTAGGCTCTCCCTCAATCAGCGGTGACGTTCAGGCTCAAATGCCCAATTTCGGAGTTGGCCTTCATTTGAGAAAATCACTCGGTTACCTGGTGTCACTTCGGGGTGAAATCATGGCCGGAAGCGCGAAAGGTCTTAGCTGGAAAGAGAACAATAACTATCGTTTCAATACCGCCTGGACAACCAACGGGTACAATTTTAATACTGATAAAGTATATTATAACTATAAGACAAAGTTGACCGATCTCAGTCTTCAAATGCTCTTCAATTTTACCAATATTAACTTTAATAAGCTTGAACATAAGTTCAACATGTATGCTATCGTAGGTGTTGGTATGACCTTGTATGATTGCAACATAGATGCTCTCAACTCTTCCAATGGTAAATACAGTTTCACCAGCATTTCAGGTAATGTCTATGCACGTAGAAATGAGACGTTGACTGCCTTGAAAGCCATTCTGGATGGTACTTATGAAACTCCCGCTGAGCAGGTTACAGGCGGCGGTCCCAGAATGTTTGGCCGTAACTCACGGTTGAGCGGAACAGTTGGTTTGGGAGCTTCATTTAAACTTTCTAAGAAAATCAACCTCGCAATTGAAGATAGGTACACGGTTGTCAACGACGATCTGTTGGATGGACAACGCTGGAGCCCTTATCCACTTAATGCCCCTGCGTTCACCTCACATTGGGACACCTACAATTTTCTTTCTGTAGGATTGAATGTTAACATCTTCTAATCACCTTGATAAATCTAATGACCATGAAGTTGAATAAATTATTTTCGATCCTGCTGGTAGCCATTTTCTTGGTGATGGGATCTGATGCCACTGCTCAAAAGAAAGCTAAATCTGTTGAGCCCCTGTATTGGAAAAATCCTTTGGAATTCGTCTACAGTGAACTGAATTCCCCCAAGCGCATGAAACTTCCAAAACCTGTCTTGGATGATGCGGACGGAGACGGTGTTGCTGATCAATTTGATCGTCAACCCAACTCACCTGCCGGTGCTCCTGTGGATTCACACGGTGTTGCTCGTGATACCGACGGCGACGGTGTTCCTGATTACAAAGACAAACAACTCATCACTCCAACTGAGTGCCAACCCGTTGACGCAAATGGTATTGGTAAGTGTCCAGAACCTGCATGCTGCAAGGTTGTTCCTCCGCCACCTTCTTGTAACATGGGCGGTATTCCCAGCATCAGCTTCACAAAAAGTTCCGCAAAGCTTTCTGCTACTGCTGAGTCACTCTTGGCTGCACTTGCTGATCGCTTGAAGAGCAATCCTGTTTGTAAGGTATTCATCACCGGGTATGCGGAAGCATCCAAGGCAAGCCAGCAAATGAGCTGGGACCGCGTGAACGCCATCATTACCTATTTGGTGGAGAAGCAAGGTATTGCTGCTGAGCGGTTGATCAATCGCTATGGTCAGGCAGACGGTGACATGAATGTTATAGACCTCAGCGCGACAGGCGAAAACTTAGAAGGACCAAATACCGTTCCTGCCCCTCATCCTAATTTGCGCTCAAAGAACTAATTCTATATATTATTCAATGAAAAGCCCTCTGCATGGAGGGCTTTTTTTATGATGCATTTTAACCTATTCCCAAAATGAAAACCATTAGTTTTGTACACCATTTAGCCTCAGGTATGCGGTTATTTTTTCTTCTTGTGCTTTCGGGATTGATGCTGACTTCCTGTTCCAAATTTGGAAAGGTGCTCAAGAGCAACGATTATGAGTACAAGCTCAAAATGGCCAATACCTATTACGACAAGAAGGATTACAGAAAGACGCAGGTATTGTTTGAAGAGTTGTTTCCAGTGTTCAAGGGAACAGCCCAGCACGAAGATCTTTATTACCGTTACGCATACACGCACTATAACCTCCGGGATTTTGCAACAGCTGAAAACCTTTACCGCGGCTACTTGGAAATTTTTGCAAATAGTCCCCGTGCTGAAGAAGTCGAATTCATGCAGTCCTATTGTTATTACCGACAATCGCCTAAGCCTGAACTGGAGCAATCCAATACCATCAAAGCCATTGGTATGTTCCAGATTTTCGCCAATACGCACCCTGAATCTCCCCGGAAGAAGGAGGCTGAAGAGATCATTTTGAAGTGTCAGGCAAAACTGGAGGCCAAAGAGTTTCTTTCAGCCCAGTTGTATTTCAATGTGGGGCAGTATAGGGCTGCTGCGCTCAGCTATACGACCCTGATCAACAATTACCCCGATTCACCCAAGGGCGATGAGTATAAACTCATGGCAATCAAGGCGTACTATCGGTATGCGACCATGAGTATTGCCGATAAACAAGAGGAGCGATTTACAAAAGTGATTACTGAGGTAGAGGACTTTCAGGACCGCTTCCCGGAAAGTAAATTGCTCAAAGAAGCTGAACGTTACTTAACTTTGTCCAAGAATTACCTAAAACCGCAAAATAATGAGCAGACTACGCAGGCAGATGGGAAATAGCCTTACCAATGTGGCGGAAACCAAAGATCTCAATGAGATCAAGTCGAAAACCGGAAACGTATATGAGTCGATTTCCATCATCGCAAAACGCGCGGGACAAATCAACATTTCCCTGAAAGAAGAATTGCACAACAAGCTGGAAGAATTTGCCAGCCATACGGACAGTCTTGAAGAGATCCACGAAAACAAAGAGCAGATCGAGATTTCAAAGGCCTATGAGCGCATGCCCAATCCTGCCCTGTTGGCAACCCAAGAGTTCATGGACAATAAAGTGTATTTCAGGAAAAACGAAGAAGACCTCTTCCGTTAATTTAACTACATATTTTCTATAAAGGCGATGGGTTAACTGTCGCCTTTCATTTTTTTATTCCATCGCAGGACACCAATATTGATTAAATTAGTGTTTGTGATTCACCCCATTTATATTCTGAACAGAAGTTGGATTGTAATGAGTGTGTGTCTGCTTTTGGCAGCACGTCCAATCCACGCTCAAGAGATCAATGCTAAGGTTACCATCGTTTCTGCGCAGATCAGCAGCTCGGTTGATAAAAAAATATTCCAAACCCTACAAACCGCTCTGGTCAATTTCATCAACAAGCGTAAATGGTCTGCCGACGCTTTTGAACAAAACGAGAAAATAGAATGCAGTTTTTTGTTCAATCTGCAGACCGTCGTTGAGCCCAATGTCTATAGAGGAACACTGACTGTTCAAGCAGGTCGACCGATCTACAATTCATCCTATCTTTCTCCGTTGATCAATTACATTGATAACGATATTGTATTTCGCTATGCAGAGTTTCAACCCATCGAATTCAATGAAAACAGAGTATCCGGTTCTGAACCACTGACCGGTAATCTGCCCGCACTCATTGCCTACTATGTGAATATCATGCTGGGACTGGATTTTGATTCTTATTCGCCCCGGGGAGGAGATGCCTATTTCCAAAAAGTTAGTCAGATCGTTAGCGCAGCACCGGATGGACGATCCATCACCGGCTGGAAACCGTTTGACGGACAACGCAACCGGTACTGGTTGTCAGAAAATTTGCAGAATGCCCGCTATGGATTGTTGCATGATGCAGTATATACCTATTATCGTCAGGGTATGGATAAACTGATTGACGACGAAAACCTGGCACGCGAGCAAATCCTCAACGGTCTTGTCATGCTGGGTAACCTCAATGCCGAAACACCCAATCTCATGATCATGCCTTTTTTCTTTCAGGGAAAATCAGATGAAATTGTGCGGGTATTTAAAAAGGGAAATGGTCAAGAGAAGGCGCGGGTCATTGATCTTTGTAGTCGACTCGACATTACCAATGCTTCTAAATACCGACAGGAACTGAAATGAGAGTGTTATTCATAGCGTTTGGGATCATTGTGGTGGGCATTGTTTCTTGCAGTGAGCGCAAATCAAGTTTTACCCCAACAATAGATATGAGTAAGATGTCTGATATATTTTACGACATTTCACTTGCTGAAGGGTATGTGGAAGCGTACGTGTTGAAAGATAGCGCCAAAAACCGTGACTCCATCCTCGGGAAAGAAATGGAAATTGTTTTCAAGGTCCATGGAATTGACGCCAATACGTTTGCTGATAACCTGAAAGGGTATAAACAAGATCCTGAGCGCTTTCAAGTGATTTTGGATTCTGCTAATGAGCGGGCAAACCGGGGACGCAATGAGATATTTCTTCGTCGTGTCCCAAAACCTACCAAAAAGTAATATGTTCTTGACCAAGCACGATTTGAAACTTTCGTATGGTGTCGATCTGGAAATAGGGGGGTTTTATGTCGATCGCCCCGTACCAGCTGAAAACATGTATTGGAAGGATCGTACCATTTACGTCCCTGGCGCATCGGGTTATATTTTCATGCCCATCTTTTCAGACCTGTTGTTCCGATGCAGGGCACATAAACAACACCTGTTCAATGAACAGCTGGTACAAGTTCAGGAGCGCATCCTGCACAGCGCTGCTTTATTGGAATACGGCCACATCAATTGGACTGCTCATGTAAGCGAGTGCATCAGTATCGCAGCACCATATGTACATCGCGCTGAACTCTTTGATGAATTGGGTGAATATTTGCAGCAGGATACACCAAATGCACGGCCGGAAGGAAGATTGGGCAGGGAGTTTCCATCCCTGAACCGGGCCGATACCTATCTTTTTTCCCTTGCCTGCATAAGCGATGATACACTCAACGAGGACGAAGCCATTGCCTCTTGGTATGCATTGATTACCCATTTTTATTGATGGATGATCTCGCGGATATTCGCGAGAATCTTAACGCCGGTGAAGAAAACGCACTCATTCAAGCCGGCTTTCATGAAGAAGGAATTAAAAAGATTGAGGCCTTGGTGGATCGCAGCATACGCGACATGGAACGGGTCAATCCCGTCATGGCCAATCGCATTGAACATAAAAAAGGCCTGATCGATTTGCATCAATTGATCGCATCGATCAGGCCCTGAAACAATCCGCTCGGCTTAAAACGGTAGGTCGTCGCCTTCTCCGGAACCACCCGCACTGATCTGTTCTGCATTTCCATCACCGGTTGATTCTCCTTTAGCGCCGCCTAACAGTTGAATGCTGTTCACCCTTACTGTTAATGAGCTTCCCGGAGTTCCATCATTTTTTGCGTAGGCTCTTGCTTCTGGAGCGCCTTCAACATATACCAATTGTCCTTTTTTCAGATAAGGAGCTATGGCAGTACGATCTGTCCAGTACGCACAATCTACCCAGGTTGTTTTCTCTTTCTGTGTTCCACTTGCATCTTTATACCGTTCGCTGTGTGCAACACTGAAATTAATCACGTTTTTACCATTGACAACATTGGTGGTGCAATCCTTTCCAAGATGTCCAATCACTTGCAATTTGATCATAGCATTTTTTTTACAGATACAATATCCTTCAAAGTAAGGCGAATTGAAGGGTAAAAACACCGCTTTTGTCGGTGAGTTTTCCACCTTTTCCGGATACTTTTGTGGCATGGAAATGATAGTGGGTCATAAGAAACTGGAACAACTGGTCGAATCGGTTTTTATAGCAATGGGGTGCCTTCCTGAGCAAGCAAGGACCGCCACCGAGGTATTGGTGGCTGCAGATCTCCGCGGCATTGATTCGCATGGAGTGGCCCGTTTATCCGGGTGCGTCCGGTTATGGGAGGTGGGTCGCGTGCAGGCACAACCGCTGATCAATCTGGTGCACGAAACGCCCTCTACTGCTGTGGTGGATGGGGGGAGTGGGTTGGGACTGGTAGTTGCTCCTCACGCCATGCAGATTGCCATCGAAAAAGCGAAGCTGGTGGGAACGGGTTGGGTAAGCGTAAAGAACAGCAATCACTTTGGAATAGCCGCTTACCATGCGATGATGGCGTTGCCCCATGATATGATTGGAATTGTCATGACCAATGCCAGCGCACTGGTCGCACCTACTTTTTCTGCTGAACGCTTGCTGGGAACCAATCCAATTTGTGTGGCGATTCCTGCCGGAGAAGAGCCTGCATTTGTGGGCGATATGGCCACCACTACCGCTGCCAATGGCAAACTTGAAATCCTTCAACGCAAACAAGAGGCTGCTCCCATCGGATGGATCCAAGATGAACAGGGCGAAGCCACAACGGATGCGCATGCACTCAAAAAGGGAGGAGCCTTGTTGCCATTGGGAAGCGATCGTACGCACGGGAGCCATAAAGGATATGCATTGGGTGCGATTGTGGATATATTTTCTGCAGTGCTCAGTGGGGCCAATTATGGCCCTTGGGTACCGCCCTTCCCCGCCTATGTGCCGATGCCGGAGAATCAACCGGGACAGGGAATTGGTCATTTTTTTGGCGCCATGCGCATTGATGCTTTTCGTACGACTGAGGACTTTAAATCGAACATGGACAACTGGATTCGGCGCTTTCGACATTCACGTCCCATCGATCCCGCTCAGCCGGTGCTGATTCCCGGAGATCCGGAGCGTGAAACACATGCCCGGCGACTCCAAGACGGTATTCCGCTCATGGATGGAGTGTGGGATGATTTGCTTGCAGTTGCTGAAAAATTCAGTATCAAGATTTAACTTCGCGGCGATTTAAATCGATCGATATGAAAGTAATGAAGTTTGGAGGTACCTCAGTGGGAAAGCCGGAGCGGATGTTTCAGGTAAGGGAGTTGATTTCTCGTGATAATGAACCAACCATCGTTGTATTGAGCGCGCTGAGTGGAACCACCAATACATTGGTGGCCATCGGAGATGCCATGTCGGCCGGCGATAAAGTAAAAGCCGATTCGCTCATCGACCAACTGCATGTGCATTACAAGCAATTTCTGGCCGACTTATTAAAAAAAGAAGAAGTTCGGACGAAGGCAGAAAAAATCATCCAAGAGCATTTTGATTTTCTCCGTATCATCTTGCGCATTTCATTTAACGATGCCTTGAATAAAGACATTCTTGCGCAAGGCGAATTGATGAGTACAAAAATGTTTTCCTGTTACCTGGAGGAAATGGGCCATTCGCATTTGCTCCTCCCTGCATTGGACTTCATGTCCATTGACGCAAACGATGAGCCGCAGGTTGCCGATATCCGAAGCAAACTCACAAAAATTTTAGACCAGCACAACGGAATACAGACATTCATTACCCAAGGGTATATATGCCGCAACGCTAGGGGAGAAGTCGACAACCTCAAGCGAGGTGGAAGCGATTACTCTGCATCCCTTATAGCTGCAGCTATTCATGCATCGGTATGTGAAATATGGACCGACATCGATGGAATGCACAACAATGATCCAAGGGTAGTAGCAACTTCGCGTCCAGTTGAACACCTGAGCTTTGATGAAGCAGCAGAGTTGGCCTACTTCGGAGCAAAGATTTTGCACCCTGCCTCCATCTGGCCTGCACAGCAATACAAGATCCCGGTGAAATTGCTAAACACCATGCAGCCAGAAGCAAAGGGAACGGTAATCCTCGAACATGCAGATTCAGATGGCGTAAAGGCGGTGGCGGCCAAAGACGGAATTGTGATGGTTAAGATCAAAAGCAGTCGCATGCTACTGGCCTACGGCTTTCTGCGCAAAATCTTTGAAGTATTTGAAAAGTACAGAACGCCCATCGATATGATCACCACTTCAGAAGTCGCGGTTTCAGTGACGATCGATAATACGACACACCTGGATGCCATATCAAAGGAATTATCGCCGCTCGGTGAACTGGAGATCATCTCCAATCAGACCATCATTGCGGTAGTGGGGAACCGGCTTACGCAGCAGAAGGGACTTCTTCCCCACCTATTTGCATCACTTGCGGATGTTCCCGTCAACATGGTGAGTTTTGGAGGCAGTTTGCACAACATCTCCATACTGGTTCCAACTGAACACAAGAACACGGTGTTGAAGTCGCTCAACAAAGGAATTTTCGGACTGGATTAATCTGGATTCATCAGATGATCAGCATGGCATCGCCGTAGCTGAAGAACCGGTACTTGTCTTTGATTGCTTTCTTATATGCCTCCATGGTCAATTCATATCCTGCAAATGCGCAGGCCATGATCAACAGCGAAGTTTTGGGTAAATGAAAATTGGTGATCAGCGAATCGCATATGGCAAATTCATGAGGAGGATGAATGAAGATATTGGTCCATCCTTCTGCTGGTTTGAGCAAGCGCTCGGCGGTAAATGTGCTTTCGAGTGCGCGAACGGCTGTGGTTCCCACAGAACACACGCGGTGTCCTTCTGATTTGGCTTTGTTCACGACTTTACATGCAAGGTCGTCAACCTTAAAATATTCCGCCTCCATCTTGTGTTTGCTGAGGTCTTCCACTTCTATGGTTCGGAACGTACCCAAGCCGGTATGCAAGGTGACTTCTGCAAATCGGATTCCTTGGATTTCCAATCGCTTGATCAATTCTATCGAAAAATGCAGTCCAGCAGTCGGGGCAGCCACAGCGCCTTCATGCTTGGCATAAACAGTTTGATAACGCTCGCGATCGATTTCATCAGGCTTGCGCTTGATGTACTTGGGGAGGGGTGTTTCACCCATTGAGTTCAAGACCAGCTTGAATTCTTCTTCGGGACCATCAAACAAAAATCGGATGGTGCGTCCTCGGGATGTGGTGTTGTCAATCACCTCTGCCACCAGTTCATCGGCATCACCAAAATAGAGTTTGTTGCCCACCCGAATCTTTCTTGCCGGATCCACGATCACGTCCCACAGGCGATTTTGCTTGTTCAGTTCCCTGAGCAAAAACACCTCAATTTTTGCACCGGTTTTCTCCTTCCTTCCGTACATACGGGCGGGGAATACCTTGGTGTTGTTGACGACGAATACGTCCTTTTCCTCAAAATAATTCAGGATGTCCCTGAATGTTTTGTTTTCGATCTGACCGGTGTCTTTGTGCACCACCATGAGTCGCGCATCTTCCCGTTGCTTGGCGGGGTGTTGAGCAATTAAATTCAGGGGGAAGTCGAACCGAAATTGGGATAGTTTCATGCTAGGAGAAGTTTGTGCCTGAAACAAATCCTGATACCCGAACACAAGGGGTACCTATCTCTCAAACCTGATCTTACGGCATCAGATTTGTCCTGGCGTGAGGCCGCAAAATTAATGAAAAATTGCGATTCGGTTGCTTGCCTCGTCGCCTCTTATGCACCAGTTATAAACGAAATTGTATTAAAACTTAAGGTGTCTGACTGTAAGCCCGTTGTTTATCAATTGATTAAGCGACTCAATCCCAATCTTTAAGTGAGTTTCCACAAAATGCTCGGTGACGCGCTTATCGCTTTCTTCGGTTTTCACCCCTTCGGGGATCATGGGTTGATCGCTGACCAGCAGGAGTGCGCCGGTTGGGATTTTATTGAAAAAGCCAACCGAAAAAATCGTGGCGGTCTCCATGTCGATGGCATAGGCCCTGACCTTTTGAAGGTAGACTTTGAATTCTTCGTCGTGTTCCCAGACCCTGCGGTTGGTTGAGTAGACCGTGCCTGTCCAGTAATCCAATTCATTATCCCGAATCGTAGTTGAAATCGCTTTTTGAAGGGCAAAGGCGGGGAGAGCAGGAACCTCGGGTGGGAAATAGTCGTTGGAGGTGCCTTCACCCCGAATGGCTGCAATTGGAAGGATCAGGTCGCCAATCTTGTTCCTCTTTTTTAGCCCTCCGCATTTTCCTAAAAAAAGAACAGCTTCCGGAGAGATGGCCGTGAGTAGGTCCATGATGGTGGCTGCGGTGGGGCTCCCCATTCCGAAGTTGATGATGGTGATGCCATCGCTGGTTGCGGATTGCATAGGTTTGTCTTTTCCCCAGACTTGTACCTTGTTCCAGAGGGCGAAGAGCTCGACGTAGCGACTGAAATTGGTTAGAAGAATGTACTTGCCAAATTGGTCCAGCGACATCCCGGTGTATCGGGGTAGCCAATTCTTTACAATCTCTTCTTTGCTGGTCATAACCGATATTTCCTTACAAATTTACTGATTACATTGCAAGCACATGGAAATAATGTTGAGCAATGGCGATTTCAGGGTCCGGGAACAAGACAAACTGCCGCAGATTTTTGATCCTGTTCGCCGCAAATGGGTAGCGTTTGGTCCCGAAGAATGGGTGCGACAAATCTTCATCAAGTGGTTGATCGAAGATCACCAGTATCCGCCTTCCAGCATTAGCGTAGAGCGCACAATTGAAGTCAATGGCCAATCCAAGAGATTTGACATCATGATCGCCGATCGACATGCGCGCCCATGGATGCTGATTGAGTGCAAAGCCATGGACGTGCGATTAAGCGAAGAGGTTTTGATGCAACTCTTATCGTATCAGTCGGTTGTTGGTTCCACCCACCTGGTCATCACCAATGGTAAAGAATGCAGAGTAGCTACTATTGAAAAAGGGACCGCAGCGTGGGTCCCTTCATTACCGGAATATCCAATAGTCTAATCAAGGGAATATGCCCAATTCCATGTAGCTGTTGCCAACTTTATTGATGGCCACGACAAACGCAGCCGTCCGCATGTCTTTGATATCAGGGTGCTTTTTCCAGCAATCCAAAATTTCATTGGTGGCACGGATCATGGTGTCTTCCAAGCCACTTCTCACCAAATCGATTTCATCGGGACCGTGCACCAACGCATCGCGTTGCGCCTCACTTACTTTTTTACCGGTGATGTCTTCTATGTAAGCAACCAGGTTGGAATTCTGATTTTCCATGAAACGCTTTTCCACTCGTCCATACCGAACGTGACTCAGGTTCTTCACCCACTCAAAATAAGAGACGGTTACACCCCCTGCATTGAGGTACATATCTGGAACGACCAGGGTTCCTTTTGCTGCAAAAACTTCATCGGCCTCGGGGGTGAGTGGACCATTCGCGGCTTCTCCAATGATTTTGGCTTGCACCCGAGGAGCATTTTCTCCGTTGATTACGTTTTCCAGTGCAGCAGGAATCAGAATATCGCATACGGCCTCGAGGGCATCGGTATTTTTCGAAAAGTTGGTCGCACCGGGAAAATTCAAAATGGAACCAGTTGATTTACGGTGTTGTACAACAGCCTCCACATCCAATCCCTTTTTATGGTAGATCGAGCCTTCGTATTCGGCCAATCCCACAATAAGTGCACCGGCTTCCTGGAAAAATTTTGCAGCATGATACCCCACATTTCCCAATCCCTGCACAATGATTTTTTTCCCTTCTACACCCATGGGCAATCCGAGCCTCTTCATCATATCCTCGTTGTTGCACACTTCCCGAATTCCATAAAATACTCCCAGTCCTGTTGCCTCTCTTCTTCCCCGAACACCTCCTTGTGTAACGGGCTTTCCGGTTACACAGGCCAGTGAGTCGATTTCTCCAGGATGCATGGCGCTGTAGGTATCGAGGATCCACGACATTTCGCGCTCGCCGGTGCCGTAGTCGGGGGCGGGTACGTCTTCACCGGGACCAATGAATTTTTTCTTGATCAGTTCGCTGGTATAGCGGCGGGTTATCTTTTCAAGGTCGTACGCCGAATATTTTTTTGGATTGATGGAGATGCCTCCTTTTGCGCCACCAAACGGAACGTCTACAATTGCACATTTGTAGGTCATGAGCGCAGCAAGTGCCATCACCTCATCGAGGTTCACCATTTCGCTGAAGCGAATACCCCCTTTGCAAGGTTGTTTGTGATGAGAGTGCTGAACACGATACGCCTTGATGACTTCTACATTGTCGCCGATCTTAACAGGGAAGTGCATACGCAGCACACTGTTGCATTGCTTGATTTGTTCGAGAATACCGGTGTCAAAGGAAGTATACTTAGCGGCTTTATCGAAACTTTTACATACGGCGTCAAAAAAGCTATACTCTGGATTCATGGCAATAGGTTTCGTTGATGGTTGGAGCAAGCGAGGGTAGTGGAATCAGGATTCTTTCTCGAGTCGACTGACCTTGCGATCCAAGCGGATCACATAGGCGATCAACCCAAACAGAATCGTGATCACAACGGCTACTACCACATAAATTTTTCCATTGCTGCGCATGGTGCTCGCCATTGTTTCACTTCCTGCAGCGTCCTGCGCTTGAGCTGAGGCTGTGAACAGCGCAGTCAGTATGGTCAAGATTTTATTTTTCATATGTGTTCCATTTTTTTTCGTTCAACAGTTTGTAGCGAATGACCAACGTGGCGATCCAGGTCCCCATCAGCGTCCATCCCAACACGGCAGGATAGAACACCATCCGCATGCGGGAATCGATGTCATTGAAATTGAGTGCAGGATTGCCTTCCTGTCCCGGATGCAAACTGGGGAGCAGGCGAGGTATGATCCAAATGGATGGGAACAGCATGGCATACGCAAAAATATTATACACAGCGCTGACGCGTGCACGCTGATCCATGTCGGTTACCGAACTCCTCAAAATGAAATAAGCACCATACACCAGTAATGCAATTGCTGCACCGATGAGCTTGGGCTCGCGCATGATGGAACCAAACGATGCGTAAGCTGGATTGTTGGGATCGGCCCAGGTATAGCTGGCCCAGATGGCACCGGTGGCATATCCCAAGAGCCCCATGAATGTTCCAACACCCGCGAACGACTCTGCTTTAATATCGTGTTGCAAATCACCTGTTCTCAAAAATTTAACGCTGTGTACAATGGAAACAGTAAACAGGATCATCATGGAAAACCACATGCACACATGGTAGTAAAGGTTTCGGATGGTTTCTCCCAATTGAGATAATTCAGGAACGGGGAGCAACAGCCCTCCCACAACATCATAGGTCAGCAGGAGTATCGCTGCAAGTTTCCACCAGCGGAGTTGCATAATAAATGCTTTGGTTGGTCAAAATTAAGGGGCTTCCCTCAATCTTTCCATAAAAAGGGATATAAAATAATGGCCATGAAAATAATTAACACATCAAGTGCTAACAACAAGAGGACCAATTGCATTAGTGCACCCTCTTTAAAAATCTCTGCAAATGCAGTTTTGGAGAGTCGCATGAGCAGCAGCAATTGAGGAATGATGATCGGAAATCCCAGTATGGCCATGAGAGAAGCCTGTTGCATCGCTTTAGAGGCAATGGCAGCCAGCATGGTGAAAACAAGACTCAATCCCATGGCTCCCAGCAAACTGATGCCAAAGAACTGGAGGAACGATTCAGTGACATCGCCCATGAATGCAGTATACAGCAAGAGGTTGATGATGCTCATCACAATCATCAAAATCACGTTGTAAGTGAGTTTGGAAAGGATGAATACAACGGGAGAGGTGATCGTGTAATAATAAAGCATACGGGAGCGCGACTCCTGTAAAAAACTTTTGGCCACTGCATTGATGCTGATGAACAACATGGTGATCCAGAATTGAGCACTCCAGGTATCGGCACCTGGATCGCTCATGGTCAGGTAAAGGACAAAGACCGTTGAGGCGATATACAGAATAACACCATATAAGGTGTGCTGCTGCCGACTTTCCAGCAGGAGTTCTTTTCTAAGCAACGCAACATATTGATTGAATCCGTTCACAGTATAAGGGTTAAAGCGTGAAACAATTTCTGCACCGTGCTTCGTAATGGTCTTTTTCTCCCAGCACCACTTGATCATGGCTGGTCGATGTTCGATACGAATAACTTGCAACCCCACCGCATTTCATGCAAACGGCATGCAGTTTGGTTACATAATTGGAAATGGCCAGCAGTTGGGGCATGGGACCGAAAGGCTTACCGGTATAGTCCATGTCCAATCCGGCAATGATCACCCGCTTTCCCTGGTTGGCCAGTACTTCGCACACGCCAATAATTTCTTCGTCAAAAAATTGGGCTTCGTCGATGCCAATTACACTAAACGAAGCGGCCCGAGAGGCAATTTCATTGGAGTGATCTACCGGTATTGCATTGATCTTGCTTTCGTTGTGCGAAACAATTTTTGAATCATCGTAGCGGACATCCATGCGGGGCTTGAAAATACCAACCGACTGATTGGCAATAGTTGCCCGTTTCAATCGCCGGATCAGCTCCTCTGTTTTGCCGGAAAACATCGATCCGCAAACCAATTCGATCCATCCTGTTTTCTCCTGATTGCTGTGCGGTTCTATGAACATCGGCTCGACTTATGATATGTAAAAATACTTGTTTTCCATAAACGCCAGGATGGCTTCCGTTGCTCCTCGGTTTTGCATCACAAATGCGTGGGCTGCAGTATTCTTATTTTCCAGTTCAGATCGATTGCTGAGGATTGCTTCCACCCGACTAATGAAATCATGAGGCTTTGAGCAAGAATATGCCAGCTCTTTTGCGATCAGTAATTTGGCTTCGTTGGAGATGGAATACTGTGGACCGAATACTACTACTCTTCCGTAAGCACTGGCCTCAAGTATATTGTGAATACCGCTTGCATTGAACCCTCCTCCCACGTAGGCCAACGTAGCATACCGGTAGAGTTTGGATAGTAACCCGATGCAGTCGATGATGACAGTTCTGAACTGTGAAGGATGGTCGTGGTGCTCAAGCTCAGATAAACAAATGCTGTTTTCGAATTGTGCGGTGAGGCGTTCAATGTGCTCGCGACCAATTTCGTGGGGGGCAATGATGAATTTTAATGTTGGCATTCGTTGTGCAAGCGCACTCAATTGTGCTTCATCTTCTTTCCACGTGCTCCCGGCTACCACTGTATCAGCTGCCCGACAAAAGGATTCAAGTGCGGGGTGATGAAAGGATTCAGATGCAACCTGAGCAACGCGGTCATACCGGGTGTCGCCACACAAACTATACGGTGCAGTTACATCCGATGAGTTGAGCATTGCGTAGGAGGATTCATCCTGTGTAAAAATGTGTGCGAAGCGATTGAGCATGCTGCGCATGAAACCGCCCCAGGGACGGAAATAAGATTGTTCCTTGAAAAAAATTGCTGCAATGAGCAAAGCGGGAATGCCGCGTTCATGCAAAGCGGTTAGGTAATAATGCCAGGTTTCGTATTTGATGAAGACTGCTGCTACAGGTTGGACCGTCGCGATGAACACGTTGGAATTTCGCGGTCCATCCATGGGAAGGTAGAAAATCATATCTGCACCTGTATAGTTCTTTCGGGTTTCGTAGCCCGATGGAGAAAAAAATGTGAGCAGAATGCGGTAAGTGGGATGGCGCTGTTTGATGGCTTCAATGACCGGCCGACCCTGTTCAAATTCTCCCAGCGACGCACAGTGGAACCAGATGATGGGTCCAGTGCCATTCTCTACCGCTTCTTTCAATCGATTTTTCAAGTCCTTACGGCCGCTGATCCATTGCTTGGCCTTTTTGTTGCGGATTGCAGCGAGGCGAAGCCCAAGCGGGTAGAGGAAGAGGAAAATATCGTAGAAAAAACGCATGCGAAAGCGGTTGGACAAAGCTAATCCGAAAACCGCTAATGGCTTCATTTTTATTACCTTTGCGCAAATTGAAATGCATCATGGTACCCATCCAAATGGTGGATTTAAAACGGCAGTATGTGAAGATGAAAGACGAGGTGGATGCCGCCATTCAAGAAGTGTTGACCACCACATCCTTCATCAATGGAAAAGCAGTGGGAGAATTTGCACATCAGTTGTCGGCTTACCTGGATGCTGAGCATGTCATTCCCTGTGCCAATGGAACGGATGCACTGCAGATTGCCATGATGGCGTTGGGTCTGGAACCGGGCGATGAAGTCATCACTCCGTCCTTTACCTACATCGCCACTACGGAAGTAATTGCTTTGTTGCGACTGAAACCGGTATTCATTGATGTGGATCCTGTTACTTTCTGCATGGATACCCAGCTGTTGGAAAAAGCCATCACTCCTAAAACCAAAGCAATTGTTCCGGTGCATTTGTACGGGCAGGCCGCCAATATGGAAGCCATCATGCGCGTGGCCAACGAACACAATTTGTTTGTGATCGAGGACAATGCACAGGCCATTGGCGCTTCCGTCACCTTCAGCGATGGATCGGTGCGCAAGACTGGCACCATTGGTCACATTGGCTGCACGTCTTTTTTCCCATCCAAAAATTTAGGGTGTTACGGCGACGGCGGAGCCATCATCACGCGCAATGCACTACTGGCAGAACGCATTCGTATGGTGGCCAATCACGGACAAAGCAAACGGTATTATCATGATGTAGTGGGGTGTAACTCTCGCCTCGATACGGTGCAAGCGGCGGTGTTGAAGTGTAAGTTACCTCGCCTGGATGCGTATAACGACGCAAGGGGGAAAGTCGCACAGTACTATTCAACAGCATTTGCCACAAATCCCAACATCACGCCTCCCAAAACGGCATTGTTCAGTACCCATGTTTTTCATCAGTATACACTGGTGCTGAATGGGGTGGATCGCAATACACTTGTTGATCAGTTGGCGGGCGTGGGTATTCCTGCCATGATTTATTATCCGGTTCCCGCACACCGTCAGAAAATGTTTTCTTTTCTGAACCTGCCGGAAGTGGATTTGCCTGTGACCGACTGGCTGACGGAGCGAGTGATATCGCTTCCCATTCATACTGAAATGGACCAGGAGCAGCTGGACTACATCGTACACCACGTCAATCAATTTGTTCAATAAGCTAACCATATGAAAATTGCCGTCATTGGAACCGGATATGTAGGATTGGTTACTGGAACCTGCTTTGCAGAAACAGGAAACCAGGTAACCTGTGTCGATATTGACCGCTCAAAAGTTGAACGCCTCAGCAAAGGGGAAATCACGATTTATGAGCCGGGACTGGAAAAAATATTTTTACGAAACCTCAAAGAAGAACGTCTGCATTTTGCCTCAGATTTAAAATCTGGAATTCAGGATGCCAAGATTTTATTCCTTGCTCTCCCTACACCTCCCAGTGAAGACGGCTCTGCGGATCTTAAATACGTATTGGGTGTTGCAGCGGAGTTGGGAAAAATAATGGATCAGTATGTGGTGGTGGTGGATAAGAGTACGGTCCCGGTAGGAACTGCAGAAAAAGTTACTGCAGCCATTGCACAGCATGCTGCAGTTGAATTCGATGTAGTATCCAATCCTGAGTTCCTCCGTGAAGGAGTGGCGGTTGATGATTTTATGAAACCCGATCGGGTGGTCATTGGAGCAGAAACAGAGCGTGCCCGCAAATTGATGAGCGAACTCTATGCACCGTTTGTGCGTTCCGGAAATCCACTCATTTTTATGGACGTTCGTTCAGCAGAACTGACAAAATATGCTGCCAATTCGTTTCTGGCGACTAAAATTTCGTTCATGAATGAGATTTCGCAACTGTGCGAACGTCTTGATGCGGATGTGGACATGGTGCGCCTGGGTGTAGGCAGCGATGCACGCATCGGCAAGCGATTTTTGTTTCCCGGCATAGGGTATGGGGGCAGTTGTTTTCCAAAAGATGTTCAAGCGCTGGTAAAGAGTTCCAAAGAAGTGAACTACGATTTCAAAATACTGGAGGCGGTCATGGATGTTAATGAGCGCCAAAAACTTCATCTGTTTCCAAAAATCAATGCGTATTTCAATAATGAATTGAAAGGAAAGCATTTTGCGTTTTGGGGACTCGCATTCAAGCCTAATACCGACGATATCCGTGAGGCGCCAGCGCTTTACATCATTGATGCGCTCCTGGCAGCGGGTGCTACGGTGACCGCTTTCGATCCGGAGGCCATGGGAAATGTGAAAGTCCAAATGGGTGATGCCATCGGGTTTGCAGACAATCAATATGCCGCACTGCAAGGAGCAGACGCGTTGATCATTGCGACGGAATGGAATGAATTCCGTACACCCGACTTTTCAAAAATCACCCAACAATTGAAGAACAAGGTGATATTTGACGGCCGGAATTTGTTTGATATCCGCACCGTAGCGGAAATGGGATTTCATTATGTGAGTATTGGTCGTCAAACCATTCAACACAACAATAATGGCCAATAAGCGCGTACTCATCACCGGTGCTGCCGGATTTCTGGGATCACATTTGTGTGATCGCTTCATTCGTGAAGGCTATGATGTTGTGGGAATGGATAATCTCATCACAGGAGACCTGAGAAACATCGAGCACCTGTTCAAGCTTAAGGAATTTGAGTTTTATCATCATGATGTGACCAAGTTCATTCATGTGCCGGGTCAACTCGACTACATCCTTCATTTTGCATCACCTGCCAGCCCCATTGATTACCTAAAAATTCCCATTCAAACCTTGAAGGTGGGAGCAATGGGAACACACAACTGTCTTGGTCTTGCCAAATCAAAAGGGTCGCGTATCCTGGTCGCTTCTACCTCTGAAGTATACGGAGATCCGCTGGTGCATCCGCAGACTGAGTCGTATTGGGGGAATGTCAATCCGGTTGGCCCCAGAGGCGTATACGATGAAGCAAAAAGATACATGGAGTCCATTACCATGGCCTATCATACATTTCACAATGTGCAAACCCGCATCGTTCGAATATTCAATACCTACGGTCCACGCATGCGGCTGAACGATGGACGTGCGCTTCCCGCGTTTATTGGACAAGCACTGCGTGGTGAAGACCTTACGGTTTTTGGCGATGGAGCACAAACCCGGTCTTTCTGTTATGTGGATGATTTAATTGAAGGCATTTACCGATTGTTGCTGAGCGATTATCCTTATCCGGTGAACATTGGCAATCCCGTTGAGATCAGTCTGCTCGATTTTGCAAAGGAAATCCTGGCACTGACCGGCGCCACAACAAAAATAGTATTCAAGCCGTTGCCCGAAGATGATCCCAAACAACGAAGGCCCGATATCAGCAAAGCAAAAGATCTTCTCGGATGGGAACCCAATGTGGATCGCTCCGAGGGACTAAAGAAAACCTATGACTATTTTCGTTCGTTGCCCACGGAGGAATTGACGAAGCAACCCAAAGAGTTCAACAGTAGAAAATGAAAAAAATTTTAATCACCGGTGGAGCCGGATTCATCGGATGTCATGTGGTTCGGTTATTTGTCAGCAAGTACCCGGAGTACACCATCTTCAATCTGGATGCGCTGACCTATGCCGGCAACCTCGAAAATCTGCGCGACGTAGACGAAGCACCCAATTATCGTTTCGTCAAGGGGGATATCACCGACGAAACATTTATCTATGATTTATTTGAAGAACATCAGTTTGATGCCGTGATTCATTTGGCAGCAGAAAGTCATGTGGACCGTTCCATCATGGATCCTCTTGCATTTGTCCGCACCAATGTAATGGGGACTGCTGTGCTGCTCAATGCTGCACGACGCAGCTGGGAACGTCCGGAAGGAAAATTATTTTATCATGTTTCGACCGACGAAGTATACGGCTCATTAGGGTCAGAAGGATTTTTCACGGAAGAAACATCTTATGATCCTCGTTCTCCTTATTCGGCATCGAAAGCATCTTCTGATCACCTGGTCAGTGCCTATCATCATACCTATAATTTGCCGGTGGTCATTTCCAATTGTTCCAACAACTATGGTTCGTATCAATTCCCGGAGAAGCTGTTGCCGTTGATGATCAATAACATCGTGCATTCTAAACCACTCCCGGTCTATGGGAAGGGGGATAATGTGCGCGACTGGTTGTGGGTGGAAGACCATGCACGTGCCATTGATGTTATTTTTCACAATGGAAGGTTGGGAGAGACGTACAACATAGGAGGATTCAACGAGTGGAAAAACATTGATATCGTGTATCTGCTCTGTTCGATCATGGATCGAAAATTAGGAAGGGCAGAAGGAGAGAGTGCCCGGCTCATCACCTTTGTAAAAGACCGCGCAGGTCACGACAAGCGATATGCTATAGATGCCACCAAGCTCAATCAGGAACTGGGTTGGCAGCCGTCCCTGCAGTTTCAGGAAGGGTTGGAGAAGACGGTCGACTGGTACCTCTCGAATACCACATGGGTGGAGAATGTTACTTCAGGGGCCTATACACATTTTTACGAACAACAATACGTGCAGCGCTGATATGCAGATTGAATCGACTGGCTTTGAAGGGCTTTTGATCATTCAGCCCCGCGTGTTCGGGGATGACCGCGGATATTTTTTTGAGAGCTATAATGAAGATGCGTTTCAAAAAAATGGACTGCACTACAATTGGGTGCAGGACAATCAGTCGCGTTCCCGACACGGCGTGATTCGCGGCCTTCATTTTCAAAAGCCGCCCCATGCTCAAACCAAATTGATTCGTGTACTGAAAGGCGAAATTCTGGATGTGGTGGTAGATCTCCGAATCAATCAGCCCACTTTTGGCAAGATTTATTCTGCACTGCTCTCTTCCGAAAATCACCAGCAGCTGTTGGTCCCTAAAGGCTTTGCTCATGGGTTCTCTGTGCTGAGTGAATCGGCAGAAGTACTGTACAAGTGTGATACGTTGTACAATAAAGAGAGTGAATGGGGTATACTTTACAACGATCCTGCCTTGCACATCGCCTGGAAACTGGATGAGGCCGAACATATTATTTCAGGCAAGGACAAAGAGTTGCCGCTTTTCAAGGATCTGCCATCTCTATTTAATTCATAGAATGAAAAAAATTCTGGTCACCGGAGCAAATGGACAACTGGGAAAAGAGCTGCGGGATTGGTCGATTCATCATCCCAATTCATTTGAATTCCTGTTTCTCTCCCGCGAAGACCTTCCCATTCATCATTTTGAGCTGGTGCACAATGTGTTCGGTTCTTTTCGCCCCGATTACTGCATCAACTGTGCAGCCTATACAGCAGTGGATAAAGCGGAGTCGGAAAAAGAACTTGCTTATCTCGTCAATGCAGAGTCAGTCGGTATACTCGCCGCTGTTGCTGCATCGCAGGGATGCAGGTTCCTGCATGTATCAACCGATTATGTATACAACGGCAACGCTCCAATGCCGCATACCGAAAACGATGCACCTATGCCGGTATCGGTTTACGGAGCTTCCAAACTAAAGGGAGAACAGGAGGCGTTGCTGCATGATCAGATGGCCATCATCATCCGTACTTCGTGGGTCTATTCTGTATATGGAAATAATTTTGTGAAGACGATGTTGCGTTTGATGAACGAGCGTACTTCCATTTCTGTGGTCAACGATCAAACAGGTTCTCCTACCTGTGCTGCAGATCTTGCATCTTTTATTTTACACATCATCCGCTTCAAGGAATGGATTCCCGGGCTGTATAATTTTTCCAATGAGGGAGCAATCACCTGGTATGATTTTGCATGTGAGATAAAATCCATAACTGGGGCTACTTGTGAGGTCTTGCCCATTCCAACATCGCAGTATCCAACGCCTGCCAGTCGACCTGCCAACAGCCTCATGAGCAAGGAGAAGATTCGTCAAGTTTTTGGGTACACTCCACCAGATTGGAAGCAAAGCCTTCGCAGATGCCTTGAAGCCCTTGCCGGAAAATAGTGGGTTGGTCGACGTATATTTGCAAAAATTAACTCATTCATGGCATTGATTCATGCAGCGCTTACCGATGGGGATTATGGAATGGACATAACGGATGCGGATGGGCATACGATTCGATTGGATATTCCGGTTGCGCAAGGGGGACTCGGTTCGGGTTTACGTCCCATGCAAACCTTACTCGCTGCCTTAGCAGGGTGCAGTTCGGTGGATATCGTTATGATTTTAAAAAAACAGAAGCAGGACCTTCAGGGATTGGAAATTGAGGTGGATGGTGAACGGGAAGAAGGGAAAGAGCCTGCGCTTTGGAGGACCATCGATGTGAATTTTAAATTGAGCGGAGATGTTGATCCTCAAAAAGCAGAGCGTGCAGTAGAGCTATCCATGCAGAAGTACTGTTCAGTAGCAGAAACGTTGAGAAAAGCAGGTGCAGAAATTCGATATGTTGTATTTGTGAACAATATTCCTGTGAACTAAAGATGAAATGAACATGCGACCAGAAACGTTGGCCATACGAACCCAGACAGATCGAACCGGTGAGAAAGAACATTCAACTCCCTTGTTCCTCACCAGCAGTTTTGTTTATGATTCTGCCGAGGATATGGCGGCTGCATTTGCCGATGACAGTTTGGATGTTAATATCTATTCTCGATTTTCAAATCCAACCGTCGATGAGTTCATCAAGAAGGTCTGCTTGCTGGAAGGGGCGGAAGATGGCATTGCTACTGCAACCGGAATGGCTGCAGTCTTTTCCAGCTTCATGACTTTTTTATCTTCCGGAGATCATATCATTTCTGCATCTGCAGTTTTTGGGTCCACCCACACGATACTGACCAAGTACTTGCCCAAGTGGGGTATATCCTACAGTTATTTTGATCTCAATAAGCCGGAGTCCATTGAGTCGCTGGTCCAAAAAAACACACGGGTCTTGTATGTAGAAACGCCGTCCAATCCGGGATTGGATATTATCGACTTGGAGGTGGTTTCAAAAGTATGCAAGGCGCATAATATTATTTTTATCGTCGACAACTGCTTTGCTACCCCTGCTGTGCAGCAACCCATTTTATACGGTGCTGATCTGGTGTTGCATTCTGCAACCAAGTTCATGGATGGTCAGGGAAGAATGCTGGGTGGAGTGGTCGTGGGAAAGAAAGAATTGATCCAGCAGATGTATTTATTTGTTCGCAATACAGGACCCTCTTTAAGTCCCTTCAATGCCTGGGTGTTGACCAAAAGTCTGGAGACCTTGTTCGTACGAATGGAGAAACATGCCCAGAATGCGCTGCATATCGCAAAGCAGTTAGAAGGTCATCCTTCCTTGAACTGGGTAAAGTATCCATTTCTTTCATCCCATCCCCGCTATGAAATTGCAACAAGGCAAATGAGCAATGGGGGGGGAATTCTTACGTTTGAGTTGAAATCAAGTTTGGAAGGCGGAAGAAAATTTTTAAATGGCCTCAAGTGGTTATCCATGACCAACAATTTGGGAGATAGTCGCACAATTGCCTCGCATCCTGTTAGTACAACACATTCTAAGCTTTCTGAGGAGGAACGGGCTGCGGTTGGGATAACTCCGGGATTGATCCGGTTATCGGTCGGACTCGAACATCCGGATGACATCATTGAAGAAATACTGCAAGCTCTGCCTCAATAATACATTACGCTTAAAACTGCGCATGTGATTGGCATCGGAAATTTCTTTTTCAAGTACCGAAATCAACTCTTCATTTTCTTGTATGTATTGTTGTTAGTGCCATCGCCAGTACTATTCAGTCCGGCAGCATTCGGAGAAATGTTTTGGAAACTTTCATTCTGTATAGGCCTGTTTATCACTACTGCAGGAGTATTTATTCGGGCGCTCACCATTGGATTGACATTTATTGAGCGGGGGGGGAAGGACTTGAAAGTGCATGCCGACGTATTGATTACCGTGGGATTATTCCATCACTGCCGTAATCCGTTGTATGTCGGCAACAACCTCATGCTGCTCGGACTGGGTATTCTCTCTAACTCAATGATCTATGTATTGGTTGTTGTTCCAATTTTCTTCATCATTTACCAGTGCATTGTTTTGGCCGAAGAGGATTTTTTAAAAAAGCAATTTGGTCAGCCGTATGCCGACTACTGCTCTCGGGTAAACAGGTGGCTGCCCGATCTGAAGGGAATCGGCACTACATTGTCAACCATGCGATTCAACTGGGTGAAATGCTTTTTTACCGAGTACAATACCCAGATCTTTTGGGTGACGGGGGTCATGCTGACCATCCTCTTCAAGTATCCTGAAATCGTTGGAAATGAACCCAGTGTGCGCAATCGAGTCATGTGGGTTGCATTTCCTCTTCTGGTTGCCTACTATGTGGTGCTCCGCTGGCTCCGAAAATCCGGCTTTTTAAAAGATAAATATTAATTTATAACTCTTTAATTGTTGCCCGACCTGGATTCGAACCAAGACAAACAGAACCAAAATCTGTCGTACTACCATTATACTATCGGGCAGCGCAATGGGATGCAAAAATAATGCAAATCAGTCGTGTTCCAAAAAATTTAGAAACAGGGTTACGCTTAGTCTGCTAAGGCCTTTACCAAGAAATGGTTCTTTTTTCCTTTCTGCACTGCAATGTGATTTCCAGCCAGCAAATGTGCTGATCCAATCAGCATCTGAGGATCGCTGACTTTTTCACGATTGATGCTCACGCCGCCTCCCATAATCATTTTGCGGGCCTCGCCCTTGCTGGGGAAAATTTCAGTATCGGCCAGGAAACTAACAGCGTCCAGTCCATTGGATAAGGCAGATAAAGTGATGTGATGAACTGGCACACCTTTCATTGCTGTCAGCAATTCTGGCTCGCTCAATTCGGAAAGATTGAGATCTTGCTGCTTGCTGAACAGCTGGTCAGTTGTCTGCATGGCTTTTTCACATTCTGCTTTGCCATGAACAAATTCAGTGATGCAGATGGCCAACTTTTTTTGAAGTAACCTGCTTCCGGGATCGCTGCGGTGTTGATCGATGAGCGTGTGGATGACATCCCGGTCCAGTAGCGTAAAAATCTTGATCCATTTTTCAGCATCGTTATCCGCTGCATTGAGCCAAAACTGGTAAAATTGAAAAGGAGTGGTGCGTTCAGGATCCAGCCACACATTGCCTTTTTCAGTTTTGCCGAATTTCCCTCCGTCGGATCTGGTGATGAGGGGACAGGTAAACGCAAATGCTTCACCGCCTGACTTTCTTCGAATTAACTCGGTACCGGTGGTGATATTTCCCCACTGGTCACTTCCTCCAATTTGCAATTTACAGTTCTTGTGGGAGTAGAGCCAGTAGAAATCGTATCCCTGCATCAATTGGTATGCAAACTCGGTATAACTGATGCCGGTATCGCCTTCAATCCTCTTTTTCACACTGTCTTTGGCCATCATGTAGTTCACAGTAATGTGCTTGCCTACATCCCGAAGAAAATCGATGAAGCCAATACCTTTGAACCAATCGTAATTGTTTACGATCTCTGCGTAATTCTTTTGGCCTGGTTCAAAATCGAGGTATTTTTCCAATTGCTTTCTCACCCCTGCGATGTTGCGCTGCAAGGTAGCCTCGTCCAATAGGTTCCGTTCCTCACTTTTACCGCTGGGGTCGCCCACCATGCCCGTTGCTCCTCCAACCAAGGCAATGGGTTTATGCCCGGCCTGCTGCAAATGGTATAGGAGGAGAATGGGAACCAGGCTCCCAATGTGAAGGCTTTCAGCCGTAGGGTCAAAGCCAATGTAGGCGGTAGTAGATTCCTTCTCCAGCTGCTCCTCGGTCCCGGGCATAATGTCCTGCAACATCCCCCGCCATGTGAGTTCCCCTACAAGGCTCATTTTAAATTATTTGTACAAAAGTAACAATGAATGAGAATACTCGCAAAAGGGGAATAATTTTGCCTATAAATCGTTTAAAGTCATTGAGATCAGCAACCTCCACTGAGATCAATCCAACTCCTTTCATGCACACAGGCAAAACCTTTCTGGGACGTATCCTTTTTTTCATCCTGATGATTTGCCTTCCTGCGTCTTCCATCCACGCGCAGTTCAGAAAATACTCCAATGAATTCCTCAATATTGGTGCGGGTGCTCGAGTATTGGCTATGGGCAGTGCACAAGTTGCATCGGTGAAGGATGCGCCAGGAAAAGGGAAGTTACCCTGGGTTCGGCCTGCGCTGGTGCAGTTGAGTGTCCGATATACTCATAGCGACCACTGTGCCGTAGATCCCACCAAGTTGTTCGTCGGCAACGACGGCCAACCGGTCCGGGTGACACCATTGTGAATAGTGCCAGCTCCTGATCTTGGAGATTTGTCAAATCCATTATTTCCCCCTATTTTTGCTCTCCTAAAATAAGAGGTATCATTTATGCTGATCATTGATTCAAAAGATTGCGAAAACATTGACAAGGCGCTCAAGAAGTACAAAAAGAAGTACGAGAAGTCCAAGACTCTACTTCAACTCCGTGAGCGTCAGTCGTTTACAAAGCCTTCTGTGAAGCGCAGGGGGGAGATTTTGAAAGCCATCTACAAGCAAAAAATCGTCAACGGAATCATCGAATCGTAATTCGGTCCGTCGCTATATTCTTCAGGTAGTCATTCGGTTTCGTACCTTCATGACTACCTTTTTTTATGTCGGATATCCATCCTCCTCTGGTCGACGATTTTTTCAATCATCTTAAGTTTGAGAAACGCTATTCTCAGCATACGCTTCGTGCGTACCTCGACGATTTGACAGTATTCTTTCAGTTTTTGAAGTCACAGTTTGATACTGCGGAACCCAAAGCGGTCACCTCCGCCATGGTTCGTTCCTGGCTGGCATCCCTTTCTGTGCAAAAGATCCAGCCGCGCAGCATCAACCGGAAAATTTCTTCTCTTAAATCGTTTTATCGGTTTTGCATGCTCAAGGGGCATGTTTCTGCGAGTCCTCTTGCCGCGATCAAGGTGCTGAAAACGCGCAAGCGTTTGCCCAGTTATATTGAGGAATCTCAGATGCAGCAGTTGCTGGAGCAGGTGGAGTTTTCAGATGATTATTCCGGTCGGTTGCAGTACCTGGTTGTAGCGGTGTTGTACCACACGGGAATGCGCGTCAGTGAGCTAGTGGGATTGAAAGCCATGCACGTCGATACTACCCGTATGCAGATCAAGGTATTGGGAAAGGGCAATAAGGAGCGGATCATACCGGTTCATCGCGATTTGGTAGGAGAGTTGGAGGCGTATCGAGCGGTACGGATTGATCTTGAGCATGCAGCAGACAGGGTCGAATTTTTCTTGACAGAGAAAGGCAAGCCGTTAGCAGCTCGATATTTGTATTCGGTTGTAAAAAGAAGTTTGTCGCTGGTCACGACCGCCGACAAGAAAAGTCCCCACGTCCTCCGGCACAGTTTTGCTACTCATCTTACGGGAAATGGGGCTGAATTGAATGCCGTGAAAGAGTTACTGGGACACAGTTCGCTGGCGGCTACGCAGGTCTATACCCACAACAGCATAGATCGGTTGCGAGATATTCACCGCAAGTCCCATCCGAAAGGATGATTGTGGTCAGGTTCCATTCTTTTTTTTGGAAAAGCCCTTGTTTTAGGTTAACTTGATCTTCCCCCTAAACTTTAGGAAAAACCTAAAACTTTTCAATATGACCATCAACATTCACACTGTGCATTTTGAAGCCGACGGTAAGCTCATCGATCACATTGAACACAAAGTACAAAAATTGGCCAATCACCATGATCGCGTGATGAAGGTCGATGTGTTCCTGAAGCTGGACAATGTCATGCACCAGATTAAGGATAAAATTGCGGAGATCCGCGTGAAGATTCCGCGGCGAGAGTTGTTTGTCAAGCAAAGCACCAAATCGTTTGAAGAATCCTTTGATCTAGCGGTGGATTCCATGCTGGTACAGATCAAGCGGGTCAAAGAGAAGCAATTCGCGTAGCGCCGAAAGTGGCCGTAAATATTTAAAGGTCAAAATTTTTGCTTTTCAAGTTTTCCATTACCTTTGCATTCCCCTAAAAAAAGGGGTAGATCTTTATTTTTTGTAGAGTACTGGTAAGGAAGACAAGACCGATCATTTACCCAATTTTAAGCCAGAGTAGCTCAGCTGGTAGAGCTGCTGATTTGTAATCAGCCGGTCGGGGGTTCGAGTCCCTTCTCTGGCTCAACATAGGTGAGGTAATGCAGGTGTCTCCGACCATTGAAAAAGTTATGGGGGCAGGTTCCAGAGCGGCCAAATGGGGCGGACTGTAAATCCGCTGTCTTACGACTTCAGTGGTTCGAATCCACTCCTGCCCACATGTTGCCGTCTGGTTTTGAACGCATTATCAGTATTCTTTTGCGGGAGTAGCTCAGTTGGTAGAGCGATAGCCTTCCAAGCTATAGGTCGCGGGTTCGAACCTCGTCTCCCGCTCAGGTGCCGCTACGGCGGCTGCACAAGCCGTTGTAGCTCAGTGGTAGAGCACTTCCTTGGTAAGGAAGAGGTCGTGAGTTCAATTCTCATCAACGGCTCCAAAAGGACCGGAAAAAACTTTTGATAATCGCCCCGAAGTGAATAACTTTGCGGCCGTTTCAATACCAAAAACAGTTAAAACAAATAAAAACGGATAACAATGTCTAAAGAGACTTTTAAGCGGGACAAACCCCACGTAAACATTGGTACCATCGGTCACGTTGACCATGGTAAGACCACGTTGACTGCTGCCATCACTGAGATTCTCTCTAAAAAGGGTCTTGCTCAGGCGAAGAAGTACGATGAGATTGACGGAGCACCTGAAGAGAAAGAAAGAGGTATCACGATCAATACTGCACACGTAGAATACGAAACTGCTGCCCGTCACTATGCACATGTTGACTGTCCGGGTCACGCTGACTATGTGAAAAACATGATCACCGGTGCTGCACAGATGGACGGTGCGATCCTCGTAGTAGCCGCTACGGATGGTCCTATGCCCCAAACGAAGGAGCACATCCTGCTTGCTCGTCAGGTAGGTGTACCCCGTATTGTGGTATTCATGAACAAGGTTGACCTTGTTGATGATCCTGAATTGTTGGATCTGGTTGAAATGGAAATCCGCGAGGAATTGACCAAGCGCGGTTTCGACGGAGAAAATACACCAATCATCAAAGGTTCTGCGACAGGTGCGCTGGCCGGTGATGAGAAGTGGGTAGGTTCTGTAAACGAATTGATGGACGCGGTGGATTCTTATGTTCCATTGCCTCCACGCCCGGTTGATCTTCCTTTCTTGATGTCTGTTGAAGACGTGTTCACCATTACGGGTCGTGGTACAGTTGCCACCGGTCGTATCGAGCGCGGTAAGGTCAAAGTGGGTGAGAACGTTGAGATCGTGGGTATGATGGAAGAGAAACTCTCTTCTACCTGTACCGGTGTTGAGATGTTCCGCAAGCTGTTGGATGAAGGAGAAGCCGGCGACAACGCAGGTCTTCTGCTCCGCGGTATTGAAAAATCACAGATCCGTCGCGGTATGGTAATCTGCAAGCCAGGTTCCATCACTCCTCACACCGAGTTCAAGTGCGAAGTATACGTACTGAGCAAAGACGAGGGTGGTCGCCATACTCCTTTCTTCAATAAATACCGTCCTCAGTTCTACTTCCGTACCACGGACGTAACCGGTGAGGTATCTCTTGCAGCCGGAACAGAAATGATCATGCCGGGTGACAACACCTCGCTGACCGTTAAGCTGATCCAGCCAATCGCCATGGAGAAAGGTCTTAAGTTCGCAATCCGCGAAGGTGGCCGTACAGTGGGTGCTGGCCAGGTGACCGAGATCCTGAAATAAGCGTAAACGATAAAGCCTTATGGCTATTATCAAAGCATACCTGACAAAGTACCTGGATGTCCTCCGGGTACTTTGTTTCTTAAAGAACGGGTATAGTTCAATGGTAGAATAGAGGTCTCCAAAACCTTTGATCTGGGTTCGAATCCTAGTACCCGTGCAATAAAAATCATTGGTTACCTTAGCGGTGGCCCGAAAAAAAAGAAAGATGAACAAGATACAATCGTACTTCCGCGACTCTTACAACGAGCTGATGGAAAAAGTTACCTGGCCCAACTGGCAACAGCTGCAGCAATCCACCATGATTGTGCTTGTGGCCACACTGGTCATCACGGCTATTGTATGGATATTGGACCTGGGAAGCAGTTCGGTTCTTAAATTCATTTATTCATTGTTCAAGTAATGGAAACAACAACACAGCAGGATACCAAGTGGTATGTTCTTCGCGTCATCAGTGGCAAGGAGAAGAAGGTGAAAGAATATCTGGATAAGGATATTGTTCGCAACGGCTGGGGTACTGTGATCAAGCAGGTTTTTCTTCCGGTTGAAAAAGTATACAAGGTGCAGAATGGCAAGAAAGTCATGCGCGAGCGTAACTTTTATCCCGGTTATGTCATGATTGAATGCGTTGGAGGGAAGCTGCACGATGACATCATCTCTGCGATTAAAAATACCACCAATGTGATCCATTTCCTGGGTAGGGAAAATCCCATTGCGCTGCGCAAGGCTGAAGTCAACAAGATGCTTGGAAAGATCGACGAGATGAGTGATGCAGGTGGAATGATGATGAGTGAACCGTTCATCGTTGGGGAGACCATCAAAATCGTCGACGGTCCATTCAATGATTTCAATGGAGTCATCGAAGAAGTCAACGATGAGAAAAAGAAATTAAAAGTAACCGTAAAAATATTTGGCCGCTCTACACCTGTTGAACTCAACTACATGCAGGTAGAAAAAATCTCTTAATCGATCACAACCGATAAAAAAAGGACAGCCTTGGCTGTCCTTTTTTTGTGTTCCGTAAAATCATCAACTCAAGGTAGTCACATCTGAAGCGGGCGGAGCAGCGGGTACTACCACTGCTGCAGGCGCAGGTGCCGGAGCAGGCGCAACTTTTTTTGCCGCTTTCTTTGCTGCCTTTTTAGGCGCATATTTTTTTACTGCTTTTTTCGCTGCTTTTTTAGGCTTTGCTTTTTTTGCAACTTTTTTTACTGCTTTCTTAGGAGCTGATTTTTTGGTTGCTTTTTTTGCTGCCTTTTTAGGTTTAGCTTTTTTTACAACCTTTTTTTTACTCTTTTTCGCAGCTTTTTTGGGTGCTTTTTTTACCGCTTTCTTGGCCGACTTTTTTACCGGCTTTTTTGCTGCTTTTTTACTTGATTTCTTTGAAGATGCCATGCGTAAATGTTTTTGAGTTAGGGGGTAATTGAAAACCATTAGGAAATTAGCTGTTTTCTGGGTTCCAAAAAAATATATCCTCAGGTTGGTTGTTTCACATCCATCCATTAACTTTGCCACCCCAAACGAAAGTTCTTTTTGAATGGACTTGGGAGTGCCTGCATGGAGCCGGCACGCTATCACCAAAAAACGCACTATGGCTAAGGAGATTTCTGGCTATGTCAAGTTGCAGGTTAAAGGAGGTTCAGCCAACCCTGCACCACCCGTCGGTCCCGCCCTGGGTTCCAAAGGTGTCAACATCATGGAGTTCTGTAAGCAGTTCAATGCCAGGACGCAGGACAAAATGGGGAAGGTTCTTCCCGTTGTCATTACAGTTTATTCCGACAAATCATTTGATTTCATCATCAAGACCCCTCCTGCTGCTGTACAGCTGCTGGAGGCCAGCAAATTGCATAGCGGTTCCAAGGAACCTAACCGCCAGAAGGTGGGCAAGGTAACCTGGGCGCAGGTTGAGGCGATTGCCAAAGACAAGATGCCCGATCTGAACTGTTTCACACTGGAAAGTGCCATGAAGATGGTGGCCGGTACAGCGCGAAGCATGGGACTTACCGTTGAAGGTCAAGCTCCCTGGTCCAATTAATCGTTCACCCGCAAAAGTTCATGAAGATGGGAATCAGTAAAAAAAGAAAATCAATCGTCGGCAAGGTAGACCCCAACAAGGTGTACTCACTTGCTGAAGCTTCCGGTATATTAAAGGAAATCAATTGTACAAAGTTTGACAGCTCGGTGGACCTCCACATCCGGTTGGGAGTGGATCCTAAAAAGGCGGATCAGGCCGTCAGAGGAACGGTAACCCTTCCCCATGGAACGGGCAAAACCAAATCGGTTTTGGTGCTCTGTACCCCTGAAAAAGAAGCCGATGCAACTGCAGCAGGAGCAGACTTTGTAGGATTGGATGAATTCATTCAAAAAATTGAAGGTGGATGGACCGATGTCGATATCATCATTGCCACTCCTTCTGTGATGCCTAAAATTGGTAAACTGGGTAAGGTATTGGGTCCTCGTAACCTAATGCCCAATCCGAAGACCGGCACCGTAACCAACGATGTGGCGGCAGCGATTAAAGATGTAAAAGCCGGTAAGGTGGCGTTTAAAGTCGACAAAGCCGGTATTGTACACGCTTCCATCGGCAGGGTCAGTTTCTCTTCCGATAAAATCGCTGAAAACAGCCTGGAGTTGCTCAATGCCATCATCAAGGCAAAGCCATCCAGTGCAAAGGGTACGTACCTGAAAAGCGTTTTCATGGCCAGCACCATGAGTCCCTCTATCGCCATCGACACCAAAGTACTGGTGCATTGATGAGGGCTGATTACGAAAATTCAAAATGATTGAACATGACCAAGCAAGAAAAAAATGAAGTGATAGAAGTACTGAAAGAAAAATTCGGTCAGTACAAAAACTTCTATGTCACCAATACTGAAGCACTCAGCGTAGAACAGGTGAGCAACCTGCGTCGCCTCTGCTTCGACAAGAACGTGGAGATGAAAGTGGCCAAAAACACCCTCATCCGCAAAGCAATGGAAGGCCTTGATGCTGAAAAGTATGCCGGAGTCTTCGATGCCTTGCACCAGGTGACGGCACTCATGTTCACGGAGAATCCCAAAGACCCTGCACTGATCATCAGCTCATTCCGCGAGAAATCAAAAGGAGAGAAGCCTGTGCTCAAAGCTGCGTTCATCAATGGAGAGGTGTACATGGGCGACGGACAACTCAAGGCACTGACCAAGATCAAGACAAAGAACGAATTGATCGGCGAAGTGCTCGGATTGCTGCAATCACCTGCCAAGCGCGTACTAGCTGGTTTGCTGCACCACCACGAAAAGCAAGCGCAAGCGGCTGAATAATCACTCAAATGACCAACGCCACTGAGGTTCAAATGTGGCAGATTCATCACCATCCGCTGGAGCGCAAAGCTGTGAAAGCGGTTAAAATGTAAAAAAATGGCAGACGTAAAAGCATTGGCCGAACAACTGGTTGGCCTGACCGTAAAAGAAGTTCAAGAACTCGCTGATGTGCTCAAAGCCGATTACGGCATTGAACCCGCAGCTGCAGCTGTTGTGGCAGTAGCCGCTGATGGCGCAGGTGGCGGAGCAGCCGCAGCCGAGAAAACCGCATTCGACGTTATCCTGGTCAGCGGTGGCGCAAGCAAACTGGGCGTGGTGAAGGTGGTAAAAGACCTTACCGGACTCGGACTGAAAGAAGCCAAGGACCTGGTAGACGGTGCTCCGAAGCCTGTAAAGGAAGGAGTTTCCAAGGCAGAAGCGGACGATATCGCCGCAAAGCTCAAAGAAGCAGGTGCAGAAGTGGAAGTCAAGTAATTTTCACTCCATAAAACGATCAATTGAACCGGGGCCATGCCCCGGTTTTTTTTGTCCAAATCATCCATTTGTCTTAACTTCGCCATCCCTTAAATTGGGCATGCTACGATTTGAGTCCCCTAACTATATATAAGTAGTTAATATTCAATATGTTGCGACTGATGTTGCGGCAGGGATTTGCATTGGTGCATGAAGTGAATAATTCATCTAAAGCACATGATCTATGGCTTCAGCTAAATCAGCTTCAAACAGGGTGCATTTCGGTAAAGTCAAGCATTTGGCAGAGACCCCCGACCTGCTGGAAATTCAAATCCAATCGTTCAAGGACTTCTTCCAGTTGGAAACCACACCCGATAAGCGGAATAACGAAGGGTTGTTCAAAGTATTCAAAGAAAACTTTCCCATCAACGATACCCGCAACATTTTCATGTTGGAGTTTCTGGATTATTTCATTGATCCGCCCCGGTACACCATTGATGAATGCATGGAGCGTGGTCTGACCTATGCCGTTCCGCTGAAGGCAAAACTGCGCCTGAGCTGTAACGATGAGGAGCACGTCGACTTCCAGACCATTGTGCAGGATGTATTTCTGGGCAACATTCCCTACATGACTCCCCGTGGAACCTTTGTGATCAACGGTGCAGAGCGCGTAGTTGTTTCTCAACTCCATCGTTCACCCGGTGTATTCTTCGGGCAATCGCTTCATCCCAACGGAACAAAAATCTATTCTGCCCGCGTGATCCCCTTCAAAGGAGCGTGGATGGAGTTTGCGACCGATATCAACAACGTGATGTATGCGTACATCGATCGTAAGAAAAAATTCCCGGTCACCACATTGCTCCGTTCCATCGGATACGAAACCGATAAGGACATTTTGGAGTTGTTCGGAATGGCAGATGAAATAAAGGCCGATAAAAAATCCCTTTCTGGTTTAGTCGGCAAGCGCTTGGCTGCCCGCGTGTTGAAAACATGGGTGGAAGATTTTGTGGATGAGGATTCCGGAGAAGTGGTATCGCTCGAACGCAACGAAGTAGTGCTGGAGCGCGATAAAGTGCTCAGCGAAGAAGACCTCAACGTAATTCTGGAAACAGGAACCAAGAGTGTATTCATCCAGAAAGAAGAAGTGAGCGGTGATTATGCGATCATCTACAACACCCTGAACAAGGATACTTCCAACTCCGAGCTGGAAGCGGTACAACATATTTACAAGCAACTCCGTGGTGCGGACGCGCCGGATAATGAAACCGCGCGGGGCATCATCGATAAATTATTTTTCAGCGACAAACGCTATGATCTCGGTGAAGTGGGTCGCTACAAGATTAACAAGAAGCTGAACCTGAATTACTGGCTCAACCAAAAGACACTCACCAAAGAAGACATCATTGAAATCATCAAATACTTGGTCCGCCTTACCAATGGAAAAGCAGAGATCGATGACATCGACCACCTGAGCAACCGTCGCGTGCGCACCGTGGGCGAACAGTTGTATGCTCAATTTGGTGTAGGATTGGCCAGGATGGCTCGTACCATTCGTGAGCGGATGAACGTCCGTGACAACGAAGTGTTCACGCCTGTTGATTTGATCAACGCACGTACACTTTCTTCTGTGATCAATTCCTTCTTCGGTACCTCTCAGCTGTCGCAGTTCCTGGATCAAACCAATCCGCTCAGCGAGATCACCCACAAGCGCAGGATTTCTGCACTGGGTCCCGGTGGATTGAGCAGAGAGCGCGCAGGTTTTGAGGTGCGTGACGTACACTACTCGCATTACGGTCGACTCTGTACCATTGAAACACCAGAGGGACCAAACATTGGATTAATCTCCACGCTTTGCGTGCATGCAAAGATCAACGAAATGGGCTTCATTGAAACGCCCTACCGAAAAGTCAATAATGGTAAAGTAGAAAGTAAAAAGCTCACCTACCTCAGCGCTGAGGAAGAAGATACTGCCAAGATTGCACAGGCCAACGTGGGATTGAATGATAAGGGAGAATTTGTGGAAGACCGTGTAAAGGCAAGGCAAACCGGTGATTTCCCTATTCTTGAGCGGACAGAGGTCGAGTTCATGGACGTTGCTCCCAATCAGATTGTGGGACTCAGTGCCTCACTGATTCCATTCCTGGAACACGATGATGCCAACCGCGCGCTGATGGGATCGAACATGCAACGCCAGGCAGTGCCATTGATCAAGCCTCAGGCTCCGATCGTGGGTACTGGACTTGAAGCGAAGGCTGCACGCGATGCGCGCATTCAAATGCATGCAGAGGGCGAAGGCGTGGTTGAATTTGTGGATGCCAATGAGATCCATGTTCGCTACGAGCGAGATGAAGCACAGAAGCTGGTGAGTTTTGAAGACGATTTGAAGGTATATAAGCTGACCAAGTTCATCAAGACCAACCAAGAAACTTCGATCACCCTGCGTCCTGCCGTGCACAAAGGACAGCGTATGAAAACTGGCGATTTCCTAACAGAGGGTTACGCGGTGAAAGGCGGTGAACTCGCACTGGGTCGTAACTTGAAAGTGGCCTTCATGCCATGGAAAGGCTACAACTTTGAGGATGCTATCGTGATCAATGAAAAAGTGGTGAGCGAAGACCTCTTCACTTCCATCCATATTTCTGAATTCGAATTGGAAGTCCGCGACACCAAACTCGGTGAAGAGGAACTGACTCCCGATATTCCAAACGTTTCAGAAGAAGCCACCAAGGACCTTGATCAATACGGCATCATCCGTATCGGAGCACACGTCAAGGAAGGAGACATCCTGATTGGCAAGATCACTCCGAAAGGAGAAAGCGATCCTACTCCGGAAGAGAAGCTCTTGCGTGCGATCTTCGGGGATAAAGCCGGTGATGCAAAGGATGCATCACTGAAAGCGCCCAGTGGTACAGAAGGTGTAGTGATTGGCAAGAAGTTGTTCCAACGAGCAAAAAAGGACAAGAACTCCAAAGCCAAGGAGAAAGCTGCGCTGGAGAAACTGGAAGCCATCCATAAACAAAACGAAAAAGATAACTTCGAGTTGCTGGTCAGCAAATTACAGACCTTGCTCAAGGATAAAAACTCTTCGGGCGTTTCCAATAATTTTGGAGAAGTAATCGTCGGCAAGGGCAATAAGTTCTCGGCTAAAGCACTGGCAGGCATTGATTATCAAAATATCAATCCGCTGGGTTGGACAGGCGATGCAAAAACAGACGATTCCATCAACACCCTTTTGCACAATTACAACATCCGCTATAACGAAGAATTGGGTCGCTACAAGCGCGAAAAGTTCAATATTTCCATCGGCGACGAATTGCCTGCTGGTGTATTGAAGTTGGCCAAGGTATACCTGGCGGTGAAACGTAAGCTGAAAGTAGGCGATAAGATGGCGGGTCGTCACGGTAACAAGGGTATTGTTGCCAAAATTGTTCGTGCAGAAGACATGCCGTTCCTCGAAGATGGAACACCGGTGGATATCGTATTGAATCCGCTGGGGGTACCTTCTCGTATGAACCTGGGACAGATTTATGAAACCATTCTCGGATGGGCCGGTGAAAAATTAGGCATGCGTTTCTCTACTCCCATCTTTGATGGTGCAAGTGTAGATGAAATCAAAAATTTGATTGATAAAGCGTCGTTGCCGAGCTTTGGTCATACACACTTGTACGATGGTGAAACCGGTGAACGTTTCCACCAAAAAGCAACCGTGGGCATCATTTACATGCTGAAGCTGCACCACATGGTGGACGATAAGATGCACGCGCGTTCCATTGGACCCTACTCACTCATCACGCAGCAACCGCTCGGTGGTAAAGCCCAGTTCGGTGGTCAGCGTTTCGGAGAAATGGAAGTATGGGCTCTGGAAGCATACGGAGCATCCAACATCCTCCAGGAATTGCTTACACTCAAATCGGACGATATCATCGGAAGGGCCAAGACCTACGAAGCGATTGTCAAAGGCGACAACGTGCCAAAGGCCGGTGTACCGGAGTCCTTCAACGTACTCGTGCATGAGCTACGTGGATTAGGCTTGGATCTTAAGTTTGATAACTAAGACGTATTTTAACATATCGGTTGACAATCAAATGGTAAATTTCCATTGGATTGTCAACCGTTTTTTATTGATGCCCAACAATGCCTATACGAGAATTGGTGTTTTACTGCTTTTGGCTGCGCAACTCATGTTATTTACTTCCTGTCGGAAAAATGAATTGACGGGAGGAGGGTGGACGCCCGCTGATACGGCGACTTATAACCCGGATTGGACCTTTTCGTCCCACGGAAACAGTCTTCCCAATTATGATGTTGTATTTCCGCCAACCAAGGTCAATACCCTTGAACTGGTAATGACCGCATCACAGTGGACATCGGTTAAGGCAAATGTGAAGACCATAGTAGGATACGAGTTTGGAACCAATACACCATCGCCTCCCGCAAACAGTACGGCAGAACCCAGTTATATCGATGTAACCATGCGGTTCAATGGGAAAACATGGAAGAACGTTGGTTTTCGTTTAAAAGGAAATTCCTCGTTGCGGTCTGCTTGGGGGCAAGGCAATTATAAATTGCCATTCCGATTGAATATTGATCGCTTTGAAGACCAATATGCCGGAATCACCAACCAGCATTTTTATGGGTTCGAAGAACTTTCATTTTCACCCGGCTTCAAAGATCAATCACTGATTCGAGAAAAGTTGGCTGCAGATGTGTTCCGGGCTGCCGGAATACCTGCCGCCCAGACCGCCTTCTATCGTGTGTTCATAGATTTTGGAAGTGGTCTCAAGTACTGTGGCATATATACTGGAGTAGAGATTCCGGATGATAACATGATCAAATCGCAGTTTGGGGAAGAAAGTGGCAACATCTATAAACCAGAGTCTAATCTCGTCGCCTTCGCAGAGGCGGTATTTGAAAAAAAGAACAAAACACTGACTCCTGATTTCAGTGATGTAAAAAGTTTTTTAGCGGCTTTGAATGATCCCATCCGTTCCACCAATCCTGCTCAATGGAGGACTGCGCTCTCTTCCAGGTTCAATGTGGATCATTTCTTAAAGTATCTGGCGGTGAACAATGTGATGGTGAATTGGGACAGTTATGGGGTCATGGCGCACAATTATTATTTTTATAACCATTCAGTAGCTAAACTCACGTGGATTCCCTGGGATCACAACGAGGCATTTTCAGGAAGTCCGGGCCTTACCGGCACTGGAAGCGGTGGGGGAATGGTGCCCGGAGCTGGAAGATCACCATTGTCCTTGACCATGAATGAAGTCAGTTCTTCATGGCCGTTGATTCGTTACCTGGCAGATGATCCAGTGTATTTTGAGCGGTATAAATCGTTTGTTCGACAGTTTACCAGCTCATCTTTTGATCTCAACCAACTCAACACCTTGATTGATCGGTATCAGTCGCTCATCTCTCCCTATGCCATAGGAGAAAATGGCGAGATCCCCCAGCATACCTATCTTACCAATGCAGCTGCATTCACAGCTTCATTTGCAGCCATCAAATCGCATTTGTCGGCCCGTAAAACACTCGCTCAAACCTTTGTTCGATGAAGTGGGATCAGGTGTTGAATGAATTTGAACGCTGCCGACTGGAAGATCTTCCTGCTGAGCTGGTATACTCGGGTAGAAAAGACATCAAATACCCCATGAACCTGGAGCAGGCAATTGAAGTCCTTTCTCATTTGGACAGCAATTATCGGGTCATGTCCTATCAGGGGACGCTTATTCAGCATTATTGCACCGATTATTTTGATACACCCGATTTAGTTTATTATCTGGATCACCACCGGGGAAAGCTCAACCGGGAAAAACAACGAAGAAGAACCTACCAAGATGGAACTTCATTTTGGGAAGTAAAAAGTAAGAACAATCGGGGACAAACCATCAAAACCCGCAACACAAACAGGGTGGAAGCAAGCGATGGGCTTATTCAACAATTGCATGTGGAATATGATCGGATCACGCTTTTTTCAAAAGATTTTTCCGAAAAAATTACAGTAGATGTTAATCTGTGTTTTTCACGCAACCACCAGGAATTTCAAGATCAGCACCTGATTGTGATGGAAAGTAAAGGGACATCCCACCACCGGTCGCCATTTAATGTGTTGATGCGTGAGTTGCATATTCGTCCCAATGGGTTCAGTAAATACTGTGTTGGAATGGCACTGCTCTTTCCTTTACTAAAAAGCAATAATTTTAAACAATTGTTACGTTCCACGTTAAATATATAATACATGAGTCATTTTCTTCAGTTAATGGGTAATTGGTCCTGGGAAGAAATCAATCCGGTTTTTGTAGTAAAACTGACATTGAATCTAATTGCAGTGGGCATCTTATCGTGGCTGATCTATTTGAAGCACCACAAACGGTCCGATCTGATCCTTACGTTTTTTGCATTCAATACCATCGTATTCCTGATCAGCTATTTGCTCAATCGTGTAGACCTGAGTACGGGTGCTGCTTTTGGACTATTTGCTATTTTTTCCATGTTGCGCTATCGGACAGAAGGAATATCTGCGCGGGATATGACCTACTTGTTTTTATCCATTGCTATTGGACTCATTATGGCAGTGAGTACCGGCACATTTTTTGAGCATGTAGTACTTGCAGGATTTATTTTATTGCTCACGTCGGTATTGGAGCGCGGATTTTTTGCCACCCAAACTTCAGTCATCTCAATTGTATACGAGAAGCCGGAATTGATTCATCCCAGTAAACGAAAAGAACTTTTAGATGATCTGCATGCGCGTACCGGTCTTACCATCCGGCATATTGAAATTGGCGACATTGATTATCTCAAAGATGCTGTTGTGATAAAAGTATACCATGAATTGCGTTAGTCGTTTCCATATAGTGATGGCATTGAGTCTTGCGGGTGTAACAGCTCAAGCGCAGGCTACCCGCTCGGATCCTGTTGATGGACAAGGATGGTACGGGGCTGGACTCGAGCTCAACTTGCCCAAGAAATGGGGAGCGGAAATATCGTACCAGTCCCGTTTCTACAACGACCTCAAGACCTATTATGGGTCCTATTTATCGCTATCGCTGGAGAAAGGATTATCCAAGAGTGTTTATCTGCTCGGCGCATACCGTTTATCCAAATTGACCAAGGGCACCTACAATCGGTTTACGGGTGGAGTCGTATTCAAAAGAAAGCTGGGCGATATCAAGACCGATGTGAGGATGATTTATCAAAACCAGGTCCAGGATTTTGATGATCCTGCTAAGGAGGACGATCGGGATAATTTTGTGCGCATCCGCTTAAGGGGTCGAAAAAAACTTTCTGATCGATTTGATGCGATCGCCAGTGCAGAACCCATCTATCAAATTGCGAAAGGAGTACAGATCGACAATTACCGCTTTCAGGCCGGCTTGAGGTATTCGTTTACCAAGCAGGCCAGTTTGGACGTGTTTTATATCAATCGCCCCGACTATGCAAAGTCATACAAGCGGCAGTATCACATCTTGGGTGTTGCGTTCAATTATGAATTGAAAGTCGACTGATCTCAATGGATCAACGTCGTGATCCAGTACACCAAGCCTGCCAGCACAGCACTTACAGGAATGGTCAGCAGCCAGGCCACCAGCAGGGATGAGGTTACGCCCCATCGAACAGCACTGAGCCGTTTTGTGGCTCCTACACCAATGATGGAACCGGTAATGGTATGCGTAGTGGATACCGGAATCCCCATTTGACCGGTGAAAAACAAGGTAAATGCTCCTGCTGTTTCTGCTGCCACGCCTTCCAGGGGGGTTACTTTAGTGATTTTGGTACCCATGGTTTTTACAATTTTCCAGCCTCCGCTCATTGTACCAATGCCTATTGCGAGATAGCAGGAAATGGGTACCCATCCGGGAAGCTGTCCAAAGTCTTGAATTTGTCCACTGGCAATGAGCGCAGCGCCAATGATACCCATAACCTTTTGTGCATCATTTCCGCCGTGACCTATGCTGAATGCGGCAGAACTGAAGAGCTGCAACTTTTTAAACATGCTGGCAACAGAATGGGCATTGGGGGTTTTTATTTTCTCTACATAGATATAAGCAAGCATGAAGAACACTGCAGTAAGGATGATGCCCCACACTATTGCATAGTTTTCCGACTTCTCAATATCCTTCTTGAAATCTTTTTTAATGTCGAATTTTTCAATTTTCGACTTAACCTTTTCCCAGCTCTTGGGATCTATTGGATAAATAGCATTGATGGCTGCCAAGGTGCTGTCCAGGCTGATTTCTTGTTTGAGGTATAGTTTTAAAGGCGACTTGTATTTTTCAGTTTCTGTTTTGGCAACATCAAATCTATCTTTGAATTCAGGATTTTCTGCAGCCAGTGACTCTAATATAAGATAGTTATTTGCGTTGCGGGTGGCGTCTTTGAGTCGACTAACTTCTATGTCTTTTAGTAATCCGTTGTGGTAGGCATAGTTTACGATCGAATCGGTGCCAATTTCATCATAAAGTATGACTCGGGGAACTAGGGTGTTGAATATGACTTGAGCATCGCCGAGTTTTTTAGATGCCTCCCGTTCCTTTATGATCAGCGAAGAGTCAGAGGGAGATGCTTGAAAAGCAGATGAAGCTTTCGCGTAATCCGTTTCGTATTTATCCAGTTTGATGAATTTCTTGAGCCCTTCTTTCATTTTGCCTTCTTCAAACGTATCGAAGATCACGACGGTCAGAAATGTTGCTGCACAAATGATTGCACACCTCATCCATATGTTACGAGCAACTGTAACAATCGTTATGAAGATCGAAATGATCATTCCAATCATGGGTGCGAAAAAGATAAAGAGTACGGTTTTTATGATGGTTTGACTTTCAACGATTTTATTCCAGGCAATGAGTTCTCCAGAATCAATGAATGCATGGGCAATCGCCGCACCAGCGAAACCTCCAATCAAGGTATGCGATGAGGAAGAGGGAATGCCGTACCACCAGGTGAGCAGGTTCCAGAAAATAGCTGCGATTAGTCCCGACAGAATAACCGGAAGGGTAATGAACTCTTTGTTTACCGTTTTGCTGATGGTATTGGCTACTGCATGATCTTGAAAAATCCAGTAAGCAACAAAATTGAAAAAAGCAGCCCACACCACTGCTTGGAAAGGGGTGAGTACTTTTGTGGAGACTACGGTAGCAATTGAATTAGCTGCATCGTGAAAACCGTTGATGTAATCGAATACCAGCGCCAGAATGATGATCGCAATCAGAAGTGTCATGGGGGAGTGACTTTATGGTTATGCGTATTTGATGATGATCGATTCGATCACGTTAGCAGCGTCCTCGCATTTATCGGTTGCGATTTCGAGTACCTGGTAGATCTCTCTTTTTTTAATCACTTCTTTGAAGTCATTTTCGTTGTTGAACAACATTTCGATGCTCATATCGAATACATCATCTGCCTGGTTTTCGATGCTGTTGATTTTCACCAGCGCTTCTGTCATTTCCCTCAGATTTTTCATATCCCGAAGACCGTTAACAGCTTTTTTTATTTCAATAGTACCCTGCAGAATCATATCGGTCATCTTGTGGATACCGGTATCGTTCGGGTTGATTTTATAGAAATTGATTTTTTTGGCAGATGCATAGATATAATCCGCTATATCATCCAAAGCAGTTGCCAGCTGGTGAATATCCTCTCTGTCGAAAGGTGTTATGAAGTTTCTGCCCAATTCGGTAAAGATATTGTGCGTTATGTCATCATTCTTGTGCTCAAGGTTTTCAATATGCGCCAGTATGGCAGCACGTTTATCTTCATCCGTTTCATATACCATTTCCTGAAGGGTGATCCCTATTTTATGAACTGTTTCAACAACACTCTCAAATAGGGTGTAAAAAATCCTGTCTTTCGGAAGAAAAATCTTGAAGAATGAATTAGCGGCCATGGTATACTGTTTTATTTAAAAGTTAAGTTGTGCTTGGATGCGGAGCAGTCGTCCTCGTTGGTCGTTTACCTTAAGTTTACTGTCTTCAAACCTTCTGTGGGAGAAAACGTACATGGTGGTAAGTTCGAAAAATTTATTGAATTGCCACTCAAGTCCGAATTCAGCTTCGCGAACATGGTAGGTTCTGGCGTCCAGTTCATGCTTTTTGCCACCGTCATAGGATTATATTCGCATGAAAGGGAAGAAGGTTTCATCTTTTCGTTTGCCGGGTATTTTCCAGCTGAACGTAGCATAACCGCCAGAAAGACTAGTGGTTTCTATAGAGTCTTTACCGGGATTGTAACGAGGGCCTTGACCGATGTTGTATTCCGCTTGAATTCCAAATGGGCGCGGATAGAGTATAAAGGATCCGGCTATGCGTTTATCGTTGAACTCAAAGGATTTTATGGCCTTGACACTACTGGATCTGTTTTCGGTTGGTATAACGTACCGACCGGTATGTGCCTGAATGCCCGGTTCTATGATTTGATTTCCAATTTTAGTTGGAACACTCAGTCGTGCAACGATGTGGAGGTTGTTGTTGAGTTCTGGTCGATTGGCTGTTTGACCATTGTATACTCCCAGTGCGAACACGCCATAATCTCCTGACCCTTTTTCATTGTCCCGAACAAAACCTGCAAATAGCTCACGTGATTTTTGAGGAGCCCAATAAAAAAAGGCACCCATATCCCGTTCGTTGGAAACTGCAGAATTGAGGGCATCCGCACGATCCAGGGGAAGTCGGTTTTGGCTGGACTGCATGTTTTCGAAGCCGTATGGTACTTTACTTTGACCGATCCTGAGCCGAAACTCGCTTTTTTTATCAAAGCCTAAATCAAAATATGCATCCCGTAGTTGGAAAATATTTTGAGTGGAACCGGCCGAACTTCCAAAATCCGGTTGAATATAAAAATAAATGTTCTCTTTTAAGTTCCCACTGAAAATAAGCCGTGCGCGACGAATTCCAAATCCGTTGTTTCCACCCCAAGATCGATCACATTGCTCGCATTTCAGGTCGGGGTTGGTCTCCAAAAGCCGGTTGTATCGAAACTGCATGTACCCTCTAAGGGATATGGTCTCGTACCATTTTTTCGGAGCAGGGCTAGAAGTTTGGGAGGTTGATTCCACTGTGCTGAGGACTAGACATATTGCCGTCATGGCAATGTGTTTGAGAGTTGAGTTCAAGGCGTAGGCTTTTAATTGCACTACAAATCTCTCACAATCATAAAGCGCGTCGGTACTTCTTACATTATCAAATTGTTAACTATTTGCTGAATAATAGGATAATTAGTGGACAACTTTTACCGTTTGACTTTCTGATCCTGACTGAATGCGGATGAATTTGATCCCGACCGAGGCGCTCTTTGATCTTGGCTGCATGTGCGAAAGCGGTAATTGATGGTTCCCAGCACCTTTCATGCCCTTGTATAATTGTTGGAGTGTGCTGCCCTGTGCATCCAACACATCAATGCGAATGATTGCTGCTTTTTTGAGCTCGTACTTGAGTATTGAACCTGTCTGTACCGGATTTGGGTAGACGGTTGCTTTGCCTGTTAGGACCATGCGTTCTGTTGGCCTGATTGCTGTGACCAGGGTACTGCTCAAATCTTTGTTGATGTATACATGGAACTCTCCGGGCTGCAGGGCAATGCTGGAAGATTTTCCCGTTACATTGATTGAGGTCTTGGTCAGGTAGCTGTACCAGGTCCCATCGGCGGGAAACGAAATGGCATTTGTTTTGTTGGACACGTCAAAACTGCCTACTACGACTACTTTTAGAGAATCCCCATCAATCAACATGGATTTCACTGCACCGGCCAGGTCCAATTGATATTGATCTTTTGTAAAGGTTGTGAAGTAGCTGGGGTTCATGCGCAGGCGGAGCAAGTTGGAATAGACATCAAACAGTCCGCGTTTAAAAATATCAGTATAAAAATCCCAGACTGGAGATTTGTTGTCGAGCCGACAATTATCACTTACCGTTCCGTTTGTACATGTATTGATGGAATAAGGGAAACCCAGCTCTCCGAACTGCCACATCATTTTTGGTCCCGGCATCATCGCCCAGAAGGCAGTTGCTGTCCCCATGCGTTTCAATGCAGTAAGTGTATCGCGTGTGGAGTAGCTGCCCAGTTGATAGCCAAATTTGAGGTTTTTGTACATCAGCCGCTCTTCATCGTGGCTTTCCATGTATCCGATCAGATGGGCTTTTTCCCAACCCCTTCTCAATGAAGAGATATCACCGAAGTCCGAATTGCTGGTGAAGCCCATTGTCGCTTCGTTGAACTTGAAATTCCCATTTCCCCAGAACAACATGCCGTAATTGGATAGTTCCCGCTCTTCAGAATTGTCGGCAAAGTGTTCCAGTATACAGTAGCTGCCAGGAGTTACCGATTGTGTACTGTCAAATATCCTTTTCCAGGTAGAGATGCGGCTTGCATCATAGGCGCCCCAGGCTTGAACGTTGTTTGGGTTATTGGTTTGTGTAAATCCTTTTGAAAGATCCCATCTGAAGCCGTCCAGTTTATAGTTCACGAGCCAGTGACGGATCACACGCGCTACAAGGTCCTTGGTGGCTTGCGACTCATGATTCATATCATATCCCACATTGAAGGGGTGCTTGGCATCCGGATTGAGCCATGGGTTTTGGGATGAAGGTTTTCCGGTTGTTCCGTCCCAATACATCTGTGCAAGGGGAGAAGAACCAAAGACATGGTTCATGACAATGTCCATGATCACTGCGATTCCCTGTTGATGACAGGCATCGATGAATTCTTTGAGTGCATTTTCGGTTCCATAGAATTTATCGACCGCAAAGAAAAAGTTGGGATTGTATCCCCAGCTCAGGTTTCCTTCAAACTCTGAAAACGGCATCAGTCCAATCGCATTGATGCCCAGCCGTTTCAAATAGGGAAGGGTGTCTTTAAGTGTTTTAAAATTTCTGTTGGCGATAAAATCCCGAATCAATAATTCGTAAATGACCAGGTTGCGTTTATCGGGACGATTGAACTGTGGAACTTTCCAGCTGTAGGGGACTTTCCCCGGTTGAAGTACGCTGACGATGCCTGTTGTTTTTGAAGTTGGATAAGCAGGAATAGAAGGATATGTTGCTGCAGGAATACTGTTGTCGTTGGAGGGATCCAACACCAATTCCGTATTGTAATCTGCAACGCGCAGCGTGCCATCTACCAACAATTGATAGGCATAGTTTGCTCCAGAAATCAATCGACCCATGCGTATCCAAAAACGATTTCCATCTGGGGTTTTGTTCATTTGTGACTGCTCGGTCTCTGTCCAATTGTTGAAATCGCCCAAGATGGCCATACGTGATTTGCCGGGAGCATAGACCACCACATACGCTGCGGTATCTCCGGGAAGATAGGTGATGCCATCGCCAATACCTGATGGAAGTGGAGCAATGGTTGCTGGTCCGGGTAAATAGAATTGAATGCTGTCGCTCACTTTTGTATTTCCACCAAAAGTTGCCTCAAATAGAATTTTTTGACCTCCAGGGTCGGTTAAAATGATTGATGCATTCAGTGTAGTAGCTGCTGCAGCTGTTGCGATTTGCTTGTTGTTGTAAAATAATTTTAAGTCGCCGGGATTATTGGTAGTTCCGGTGACGGGAAGGGTATCTCCAATTTTTTTATTGCTGACCGATAGGGAGCGGATATAGGTTGGCTGCGTTGCCGGTTCATCTATGCGGGCAAAATTGCCATTGTCGTAGACCGGAGCATACATGTCCGATCCATCTTCGTTGCGCAAGACTTTGCTTCCGGTTCCACTTCTGAAAAGAATGGCAATTCGTTGTATGCGTTCTGTTGAATTGGTGATGTTGAAGAAGCTCCTCAGTCCACCGTTTATGGTAAAGGTCCATTGGTTGGGAGAGCTGGAGGTTGCTTTTGCCAAAGGATCGGAAGTGCCCCACGTGAATTTCACATACTTCCAGTCCGATGCACTTGTGCTTTGCGTTGTGATGGCTCCAATGTGAACAAAGACATCCGATGCGGTATGATCGAGCAACCCTTTGTTTCCGAGTCGCGCATCTGCTGTGATGGTAACGGTAGAGCTGGTTTCTTGGATAAACGCGGGCGTCCATTTCAATAATTGAGCGGCTACCGGCTCAATGGTGAAACAGAGTATAAGTAAACACAGGAATTGTCGCATACCATTTATGTGTATATTATACACATTTCAAATATACCTATTATTTGAATAGTCGCGATAATTTGTAGAGTCCCCAAAAATGTAGAACCGCCAATACCTCAAAAATCAAGATGTACCAGGGCCAGGGGCCCATGATCAGGGGGTTTTCTGCTATGGGTGGTTTGATCAGGTACATATAATTCGCGCCGCTGACCCAATTGAAAAGTCCAACCGTCAATGCAGCCAGTTGCGTGAGTAAAAAAATGCTGAGCCAGGAATGCTTATCTGGTCTGAAATCCTTATGGATCAAAATAAACAGGCTGGTGAAGATCAGTCCACCGTGGCTGATGAAATACGAGTAGAAGAATATACCCTGCATGCCAAGGTCGAACTCTGGTGTCAACAGAGAATGAATTCCTCCAGTGGTTCCCCAGTAAAATGCAAAATGAGCCAGCAGATAATTAAACCGAAAGAGCAAGCTCATGCACATGAGTCCCGCTAATCCACACATGTGCAGTGGCAAGTTGTTTTGCATACTCCATTTGCCCAGGTTCAGTGCATAGGCATTTTCAATGAGCAGGTTGATCATGAGAACGGTAGCAATTATTTTGGGGTAGTTGGAACCCTTTGCCCAATCAAATTGAAATGGTAGATAAAGGAGCAGCCCAATGACTGCTGCTACTGCTCCGATGCAAGTCCACCATTGCAATGTGAAGCTTTCCATGATTACATGTGCATTCATCAAGAGCCGTTGTACCAACAAAGTAGCATTTTTCACAGATTTATGACCGAATAACTTGCAATTCTGATTAAACCTTATTACTTTGATCCAAATTATTTACAATGGAACGGAAAGATTTTCTCAATAAACTAACCGGTGGACTTGCACTCACTTGTGTTGCGTGCATGATGGAAGCCTGTTCAAAAGATAACGAAGGCTCTGACAACAATCCCGGCACGGCACTGTTGACACTCAATTTAAACAGTCAGTTATTGGCCGTGGGGGATTACATCTCAGAAAATGGAGTCGTCATTGCCCGTTTAGCATCTGGCAATGCTGTGTCCAGTTTCGCTGCTTTTTCAAATGTTTGTCCCCATCAGGGTCAACAGGTGGTGTATCAAAAAAGCAGCAGTAACTTTTTCTGCAGCACACATTCTTCTTCATTTTCTCAGGATGGGGCACGCACTGGCGGACCCGCTACCACTGGGTTAGCCAGAAAGACGGTTGCGATTACGGGTTCTACTTTGACTGTACGCTAACTTTCACTCACGATACACCCATTCTCCAAGGTCAGGAAATGGGTGATGCAGGAGGGAATGTCCTCCTCATAATGACTCACGTAGACCATTGAAAGTTCGATAATTTGGGATATGCTGTCCAGCATGTCCCTTATTTTTTTGGTTTGAAGCGCATCCAGGCCCTGGCAGGGTTCATCTAATATCAATAAGGGTGGAGATTTAACAAATGCGCGCGTCAGCATGACCAAGCGTTGTGTTCCAAGGGATAGCTGAAAGAGTGGACAATCGATGTACCTTTCGAGTCCCATTGCGCTAATCCATTCCAAAACAGTTGCTTGTTCATCCGGCGAAGGTTTCTTAAATAGGCCTATTGTGTCATAGAGTCCGGAAGCAACCGTCTCGTACACCGTGGCACTTCGATCAAAGTGAAGATGAAGCTCTGGCGATACGTACCCTATATTTTTTTTAATATCCCAAATGCTTTCACCGGATCCCCGTTTTTTTCCAAATAGCGAAACGTGATTGGAATAGGCTTGCGGGTGATCGGCGGTGATGAGGCTCAACAGGGTAGTCTTCCCCGAACCATTTTTCCCCTTGATGCACCATTTTTCTCCCTTCTCAAGGTTCCAATGGATGCCCTTCAATACATGTCTGTTTGCATAAACAACAGAAACGTTGTGCATTTCGATAAAGGTGGCCACCGACAGCTCACGGCATCGATAGGGCAGTATACTTTGTGGTATTACTTTTGTCGAGAGAAAGGATTGATATGCTGCTATGGCCTCTGTTGTGGATCCGCTGAAGATCAATTTGCCCTGATCAATCACTATGCTGTTGTCAATAAAACCGGGAATATCGGAGGGATCGCAGCTCATGATGATGTCAATCCCTTCATGGTTAACGCATTCGAGTTGAGATGTAAGTTCTTTCCTTCCTTCTTTGTCCATTCCTGCAAACGGATGATCCATCACCAGCAGATTCGGTTGAGAAAGCAAGGCTTGAATGAGTTGGACCCGTTTGCTTTCTCCATTGGAGAGTTGAATCAAGGGCTTATGCATCGATGATGCAATGCCAAACTGATCCCTCCATTTATGGAGATGCTTTGTATCCCCTGCTAATAGTTCAGCAACGGTTATGGTTGCAGTGGAATCAGTTGAATTGAAACGTTGCTGGTAATAAAATTCTCGTGTGTTCTGTTTTGTAGTAAAACGGTGTTGTTGGTCGACAAACACTGTTTTTTTCATGATGGGGGTATACTTGTAACTGCCCTGTGAAAAAAGTTGTCCCGCTAGCGCTTTGAGCAGTGTAGTTTTTCCAGAACCGGTGGGACCAATTACTGCCAGGCTGCACGAGCGCTCAAACGAGAACGATAGAGCATCCAGCACCTGTTTACCTCTCAATGCCACACTCATCTTGTTCAACGCGATTCCCATACTGCGACCGTGAAAAGGTTTTCGGAATTGATGAAAGAATTACCGCGCGAATAAACTAAATTTATTTTAAATAAAGCTTGTCATGTATAGAATGCGTTCCTCTAGCCTGATTATATGGAGCTTTTGTTTCTTTATGCAGAGCAGTGCGCAATCGACTGCTCAGCCCATGAATGAATTGATCCGTGATCAATTCCTTTTTGCTGCGCAACAGCTGCAGGTGTTGGGAAAAAATGTCCCCGATAGTCTAATGCCCCGAACCTTTAATCCTAAAACAGGGGCAATGGTTACGAGCGATACCAAGTGGTGGTGCAGCGGTTTTTTCCCTGCCAGTTTGCTTTATGTGTATGAACACACCAAAGATTCTGCGGTGCTGAGCATAGCCAAAAAAAGACTTGCAATTCAGGAAAAAGAAAAACATTACACGGGAAATCATGATTTAGGATTCATGATTTTTAATCCTTTTGGAAACGCGTACCGTATTTTAGGAAATCCTGAATATCGCAATACTATTGATACCGCAGCTTTATCGCTGGTGACCCGTTATCGTGAATTGATCCAATCCATACAGAGCTGGAACAGCAATAAAACGTTTAGCTGTCCCGTCATCATCGACAACATGATGAATCTTGAACTGTTGCTGTATGTATCCCAACAGGGCGCCAATCCTCAATTCCGCGAGATTGCGCTCAAGCATGCCAATACCACCATCCGGAACCATTATCGGAACAATTACAGTGCCTTTCATGTGTTGGATTACGACCTGTTGAAAGGGACGTTTGTAGGAAAAAACCATCAGGGGTACAACGATGGATCTACTTGGGCGCGCGGGCAGGCATGGGGGTTGTATGGATTTGTCATGGTATACCGGTATACGCAGGATAAGAAATACCTCGACTTTGCTCGGAACATTGCCTCCTTCTTATTGGATCATCCTCGAATGCCACAAAATTTAATACCCTATTGGGATTTTGATGCGCCCAACATTCCCAATGCCTTGCGGGATGCATCTGCCGCCGCAATCCTTTCTTCTGCATTCCTTGAATTGTCCCTGTATACAGACCGAAAGGAAAAAGAGCGGTATATCCGATCAGCAGAAACCATTATTCGGGGTCTTGCTTCAGCGGAATATCGTACGGAGTTGGGACAAAACGGAGGGTTTCTGATCAAGCATGGCGTAGGACATTTGCCGGCTAATTCAGAAGTCGATCAACCTTTGACCTACGGTGATTATTATTTTCTGGAGTCTCTGCACCGTTATCAGGAGTGGGTAGTAAACGGTCAGGGTTTCTTAAACGCTAAAAGACCATGACGAGGATCATCTCCTAAGTCCTCTTCAATGAATTCGAAGCCGGCCTCTATGGCCCAGTTCCGATAGGATGTGAATGCTACCGGAAAATCACATGCATAAAGATGCGATATGACGCTTGATTTCTCCACTGCGTTCAGAGCATGCCAGTCATTGTTGATCCAAGTAGCGTACGACGACCTGTATGCTTCGGTTGTTTGCAACGCTTGACGCTTGATGTCAATCAAGATGAATACTCCACCTTGACTGGTCTTTGAAAAACAGGATTGAATAAAGGCTTTTTTCTTTTCGTCAATAAGATGGTGCAGGGCGAAGCTGCTGTAAATGAAGTTGAATGACCCGTTCAGCCGCTCAATTTCTTCTTCCATTTTGCCAGTTATCAATTGCAGTGGACTGTTCAATGCAGAAAGGTTCTGTTCGGCAATCTTTAACGCCTGAGGAGAGAGATCAATGCCGGTGTAGTGCTTGACGCCGAATGGGTTAAGTACCTGTACCAGTTGGTGTGCGTCTCCGCATCCCAAATCCAGCACTCGGAGGTCTTGAGCGCCAAGGTGGTGGTCAAGAATGGTGCCCGTAGCTGCTCCCAGTGAGTGATGATTCATGTAATCCGACTCAATGATCGTTTGATAGATCTTCCAGTGTTGAATGAAGATAGCAGCGGGATCGCTGTTGACTTGTTGCATTGAATCTTCGCGCATTTAAATCCCCTTCATGATTTCTTGAATCGTTGATTTGTGTTTATCGCTGACGCTGTATACCGGCAGCCTGAAATATTCTTGGATGAGTCCCATTTGTGCTAAGTAATGTTTTATGCCACTTGGACTGCCTTCGGCAAACATTGACTGGATGACGGGAAGCATTTTTGCATGCGTGGGTCGCGCGCCATCAAAATTTCCATTCAGGCATTGGTTCACCATTTCAGAAAACTGACGAGGGTACGCGTTTGCCACAACGGAAATCACTCCTGAAGCTCCACACGCAACCAAGGGCAAGGTGATGGCGTCATCACCGCTGATGACTGAAAAATGATCGGGCTTTTCACTGATGATCTGCATGATCTGTTCCATGTTGCCAGAAGCTTCCTTGGTGGCGACGATATTGCTGCAGGAAGCGGCTATTCGCAGGGTAGTTGCTGCTGTAACATTCATGCTGGTTCTCCCTGGAACATTGTACATAATCAGCGGAAGGGGAGCGTTATCATTCAAGTAGCGGTAATGCTGATAAATGCCTTCGCTGTTGGGTTTGTTGTAATAGGGACTGACCGACAAAATTGCCGTATAGCCGGAGAGGTCAAATGTGTTCATGGCTTCTGCCACCGCACGGGTGTCGTTTCCACCGATTCCCGCGACTAGTCCAAGCCGATTTGCATTGAATTGATTTACAAGTGAAAATACCCGTTGCTTTTCTGATGCGTTCAGTGTTGCGCTTTCACCGGTTGTTCCCAGAACGACCAAATAATTCACCCCACCAGATACTAAATGATCAATCAGTTGGTGTAAGGATAATTCATCAATATTGCCTTGTTCATCAAAAGGAGTAACAATTGCAACTCCTGTTCCTTTCCAGCTGCTTGTATTCATTATTGTGATGGGTTAAGGTTTAAGTGGTAGATGATTCTTCCCAGCGACCCATGCGTGAAAATTTTTCAATTCGCTGATCAATTCTGGTTTCAGGATCAACCGACTGCAACTCGTGTATTCCTTTCAGGATATGGCTTTTCAGTAACAATGCGGCTTCATTGTGATCCCAATGTGCCCCACCCAGTGGTTCCGGAACAATGCCGTCCACCAATCCAAAATTCAGCATGTGTTCGGATGTCAACTTGAGTTCTTCTGCCGCTTTTTCTTTTTGGTCCCAGCTTCTCCACAGGATGGAACTGCAGCTTTCCGGAGAAATCACGGTGTACCAGGTATTGGCCAGCATATACACCCGATCACCCACGCCAATCCCCATGGCTCCTCCGCTGGCACCTTCGCCAATAATGACACATAGTACGGGTACGCGCAGCTGGAGCATTTCAAGAATATTTTTTGCGATGGCTTCCCCTTGTCCTCTTTCTTCTGCTTCTATACCGGGGAATGCCCCTGGTGTATCCACCAGGGTGATGATGGGCTTATTGAATTTTTCTGCCAACTTCATGAGCCGCAGGGCTTTTCGGTATCCTTCCGGATTGGCCATTCCAAAATTCCGGATTTGACGCATTTTGGTATTGGATCCTTTTTGCTGTCCCAGGATCATGACCGTAGCGCCGTCGAGTTTTGCAAACCCCCCTACAATGGCTTTATCGTCTTTGAAGTTTCGGTCGCCATGCAGCTCAACAAAATCCGTACACATTTTTTCGATGTAGGTCAGAGTGTAGGGCCGATCGGGGTGGCGGCTGAGTTGAACTTTTTGCCAGGGAGTGAGTTGATCGTTGATCTCCTTCTTCTTTTCTTGAACCTTTGATTCAAGGTCTTTTATGGATGGATTCAAATCGATGTTGTTCTTGGCAGCCGTTGTTTTTAATTGTTCAATTTGATCGAAGAGGTCCATTATTGGCTTCTCAAAGTCTAAAAACTGTCGGGTGGTAGATTCAGACATTTCAAACTATTAATTGGGCCGTAAAGGTAGGAAAAATCAATTTTTGGATACTGAGATACAAAATGCTGATAATCAGCTGATATTATACACGCCTGATCAAACGCTGAAGTGTTGAATCAGGTAGGTATCTTGTGGTAAGAAATGATCGATTTAGTCAAAAGAACCCGAATTGCACCCACCCCCAGCGGTTTTATCCATTTGGGAAACCTTGCTTCGTTTGTCTACACGCACGCCCTTGCACGCGTCTCCAATTCCACTTTGATGCTGCGTATAGATGATTTGGACCAGGAGCGGTTCAGAGCATCGTATGTGAACGACATCTTGGATACCCTGCAATTTGCAGGAATCCATTGCCATCAAGAAGAATTTACGCAACGAGAGCGGAAATCGCTCTACGCCTCCGCTTTAGCGCAATTGAGAAATGAAAACAAGGTCTATGCCTGCAAATGTTCCCGAACAGAACGCACAGCCAATTTATCCCATTGCGCCTGCTTGCAGGATCATCGTTCATTGGATGAACCCGGCGTTCAATGGAAGCTGTTGCCTGCTGCACCTCCTACCATTGAAATGCATGATTGGACACGAGGGGTGTTAGTGTATCCCTTTCCTGAAGAAATGTCTGCTTTACAAGTACGAAAAAAGAATGGAGATCCAAGTTATCACCTCGCTTCTGTTGTGGATGATATTCACTTTGGAGTCACGCTGATAGTTAGGGGAGAAGATTTGCTGGCTTCTACATTGGGGCAGTTGCATCTTGCTGCGGTTATGGGATGGGAACATTTTCGATCCATTCAATTTGTGCACCATCCTTTATTGCTGGATACCAATCAACAGAAAATGTCAAAATCATCCGGTTCTGCCTCCATCCAATACATGCGCGCACACGGAATGAGCAAAGAGCACGTGTTCGCCGAATTATCCCGACATGTTGGAGGTTCACCATCGATTGCAACGCTGGAGGAGTTGGAAGAAGAATTGCTTCGGATTTGGGGGTCGTGAAACAAAAAATCCCATCGTGAAGAGGGGATTTTTCGCGGACCGGACGGGGCTCGAACCCGCGACCTCCGCCGTGACAGGGCGGCATTCTAACCAACTGAACTACCGATCCAAAACCGATTTTTCGGAGGGCAAAGATAAAGATTTTTGGTACTCAAAAAATTGAAATTTAGCGAATCCGGTAATCCTTAGCCTCCCATACTGTCCGACCAGAAATGGGCTGCAGTGGACGAACATTTAGTTCTTCAAAAACCTCAGCATATTCATGTACCTGCTCCTTTGAAACCGTATTGCGGGATTCAAATACAATCCACGTGAGATTTTCTGTAAATGTGGGGGTAGTCAGTGAGCCGCTGTACGTGAAATAACTGCCAGACCCACGGGGCAACAACGAAAGCGGATGGAATTGCTGGTTCACCGAGACCTTTTGATTGGGCAGTTCAGGTAAGTGCTTGAACAGTGTTTCGAGTTGCTCATTGGTGCGGGGTATTTGCTCAAGAAAAACACCAAGTACAGCCAACTCTCCGTTCCAGGAAGCATGAACCAAATGAACTTCCATGCCGAATTTTTTCCCTTTCAACGCATGCTCACTGTTTCGGTGAAAGTGAAATTGCAGCAAGTCATACCGTTTTCCTTTGATGGTGATGTAATTGTCACCAGTGACTTCCGCCTTCAAATTTTCCCCTTCGAAGTTTTCCAGGTTCTGGTTGTTCAATGAAAAACGCTCGTAATGAAGAACAGGGTCAGTCGACTCAAATCTTCTTGTTTTTTTCTGGAATGTCGATAGGCGACTGTCCCAAACGCTCGCCAAAACTCGGGAATCCACTTCTTTTGTTAGAATGGGATTGTTCAAATTCCATCAACGAGATAGAAGCTTTGAATGAAATGGGTCGCTCTTGAACGGGAATGATTTGCTGGAGAACAATTTCTTGCTCTTTCTGACATCCGGTAAGCAAAAGGATGGAGGTAGCAATGGCTAATCTGAAATGCATGGGTGTTTTGTTTATCAATGATCACTCTGGTCCCGCTCCCAGCTCGCGCTCTATTTCCTCCATCTGAACGATGTCCCAAGCCTCTGATTCGGTCGGGGCTGTATTCAGCATTGAAAACAGATCACGGAGCGCAGGATCTTTTTTGAGATTTTCATGGATAGCGCATACGACAAAGGACAGATTCTTGTCTTTAAAAAACGCTTGAAGCTGTACGAAATGTTCAACAAGACTTTGGCTGCAAGAGTTAACGTGCTCTAGATTAATGACAAAGCTTCTGCCTTCCAAATCAAAGGTCTTTTCTATGAATACATGAAGTTCTTCTGCCATATTAGCAGAATAGTGGGTATCCAAAGGGGTTATGACATGGAAGATCTCTTTGGTATCGATTTTGACATTTAGCATGAACGGGATATTTCCTCTCGTTTGAGCCGCAAATATACCCGAATTGTTAAAATGGGTATGTGGACTTTATTTGGTATTATTGTATAGACTGAAAACCTCAACTATGGATAATAATTTTTCGGCGCAGGTCAAAGAAATCATCTCCTACAGCAGGGAAGAAGCCTTGCGACTGGGAAATGATTTTATTGGGACAGAACATTTGCTGCTGGGTGTGATCAGAGAAGGTGAAAATACGGCGTTGAAGGTGCTTCAAAATCTCAATGTCAACCTCTATGAACTTCGCAAAGAAGTCGAAATGGCGGTAAAGGATAAATCTGGGAAAAACATCCAAAATATCAACAGCCTTCCTCTGACCCGTCAGGCCGAAAAAGTCATTCGTGTTACCGTTCTGGAAGCAAAAGCACTGAAAAGTCCCATGGTGGAAACAGAGCACCTTCTGCTTTCTATTTTGAAGAACAAAGAAAATATTGCAACCCAGATCTTGAATCAATTTGATGTGGATTACGACCTGTTTCGCAATGAATTGGGAGTGGTGCGCAGCAATGACGTGAAAAGTGAGTTTTCGGACGAACCGGAGGAAGAATTCGATGAGGAACGCAAAGGGGGTCAGGCAAAGGCACGTCCGGCTGCTTCAGGAGGAAAGAGTAAAACACCGGTATTGGACAATTTTGGTCGCGACATTACCAAGCTGGCTGAATCCGAATCACTGGATCCCATCGTTGGTCGAGAAGCTGAAATTGAACGCGTTTCCCAGATTCTTTCCAGAAGGAAAAAAAATAATCCCATTCTCATTGGTGAACCGGGTGTGGGTAAAACGGCCATTGTGGAAGGATTGGCATTGCGCATTGTTCAACGAAAAGTTTCGCGCGTATTATTCGATAAACGAGTGGTTTCATTGGACCTTGCTGCATTGGTGGCAGGCACAAAATACCGTGGTCAGTTTGAGGAGCGGATGAAAGCCATCATGACGGAACTGGAAAAAAACCGGGATGTCATTTTGTTCATCGATGAGATTCATACTATTGTAGGAGCAGGTGGAGCAAGTGGATCCCTGGATGCCTCCAATATTTTCAAACCTGCACTTTCACGAGGAGAACTGCAGTGCATTGGTGCTTCAACATTGGATGAGTACCGCATGCACATTGAAAAAGACGGTGCATTGGATCGCCGGTTTCAAAAAGTGTTGGTCGAGCCGCCATCCGTGGGAGAGACGATTCAAATCTTGAACAATATCAAGTCGCGCTACGAAGACTACCACAACGTGGATTACTCAGTCGAAGCTATAGAAGCCTGTGTAAAATTGAGCGACCGGTACATGACCGACCGACTCCTTCCCGATAAAGCCATTGATGTGTTGGATGAAGTTGGTGCGCGTGTTCACTTGAAAAATATCAATGTCCCAGATGAAATCATCGAGCTGGAAAAAAAGATTGAAGACATCAAGCTTGAAAAAAACAGGGTCGTTAAAAGTCAGCGCTTTGAAGAAGCAGCCAGCCTGAGGGATTCAGAAAAAAAGCTTCAGGAAGAGCTGGAGAATGCAAAAACAAAGTGGGAAGAAGAGTCCAAGCATAAGCGCTTTCCAATTGGAGAAGAAGAAATAGCTGAGGTGGTGAGCATGATGACCGGCATACCCGTCAAACGTATGGTTCAGGCTGAAACGGAGAAACTGCGCAACATGGCCACCGATATGAAATCAATGGTGGTGGGGCAGGAAGATGCCATTGGAAAAGTAGTCAAGGCCATACAACGCAATCGCGTTGGATTGAAAGATCCCAAAAAGCCCATTGGAACGTTCATTTTCCTGGGACCAACCGGTGTGGGTAAAACAGAGCTGGCGCGGGCATTGTCTCGGCAGTTGTTCGATTCGGACGATTCACTCATTCGAATCGACATGAGTGAGTACATGGAGAAATTCACAGTGAGTCGACTGATCGGCGCACCTCCCGGATACGTGGGATATGAAGAAGGAGGACAACTCACAGAAAAAGTAAGAAGGAAGCCATACTCGGTTATTCTGCTGGATGAAATTGAAAAGGCGCATCCCGATATCTACAATATTCTACTGCAGGTACTGGATGATGGTCAGCTGACCGATGGACTTGGTCGAAAAGTCGACTTTAAAAATACCCTGATCATCATGACCTCCAATATCGGAGTTCGACAACTCAAGGATTTTGGTGAGGGAGTGGGATTTGCCACCAGCGCCCGTCAGGCCAATGCGGAGGAAGCCAACAAAGCAGTCATTGAAAAAGCACTGAAACGCACGTTCTCTCCTGAATTCCTGAATCGCGTTGATGATGTAATCATTTTCAATTCCCTGGAGAAACATCACATTTTTGAGATCATCGATATTCTCATGAAAGGGGTGATGAAACGACTCAACAATCTTGGATTCTCTCTTGAATTGACAGAACCAGCAAAAGAATTCATTGCCGAGAAAGGATACGATCAGCAATTTGGCGCTCGACCCCTTCACAGGGCCATTCAGAAATACCTTGAAGATCCTCTTGCAGAAGAGATTCTCAACCTGACCATCAAGGCGGGAGATGTGATGATTGCAGATCTGGACAAAGAGAATCAGAAGATTGTATTCTCGCTCAAGCAAAAGCCGGAAAAAAAGGAGAAGTCCAAGGCCTAATGTTCACTACCGATATTGGTACCGACACAGCGAGAGCCAAGCATTACCTCGAGCACGGTGAATTGGTAGCCATCCCAACGGAAACAGTGTATGGACTGGCAGCGAATGGATTGGATGCCTCTGCTGTTGCTAGTATTTACCGGGTTAAAAACAGACCTCAATTCAATCCGCTGATTCTGCATGTTGCCAATGAAGTGCAGTTCTCTAAATGGGCAAAACAAATCCCTAGTCATTGTCGTTCCTTAATTAAGGCCTTTACTCCGGGCCCCATCACTTTTTTGCTGGATAAATCAGAACAGGTTCCTGATTTGGTCACTGCAGGAAGCAAACGCGTTGCCTTGCGCATCCCGGATCATGCGCTGACATTGGGGTTGCTTGCACAATTGGAATTTCCTCTGGCCGCACCCAGTGCTAATCCTTCCGGGTACGTGAGTCCGGTTACCGCCTTACACGTCAAAGAAGGGTTGGACGGAAAGATCCCCTATATCCTGGATGGCGGAACCTGTAAGGTGGGATTGGAATCGACCATCGTTTCATTTGATAACAATCTGATTCGCATCCATCGCTTGGGTGGAATTTCTGAAAAGGATATTCAACACGCTACCGGAGCCAATACTGAACTATCTCTTGCTCACGATCAACCGGAGTCGCCTGGACAACTCAAAAGTCACTACGCCACCTCCACTCCGTTGTTGGTTGGAGATATTTCCCAGATGCTGACCCAGCATCACGGTAAACGAATAGGGGTTATCTCTTTTTATCGTGATTATAATCAGGTGTCTACCGTTAATTATGTATTATCACCACAAGGAGATGTAACAGAGGCGGCATCCTCCCTGTTTTCGGCAATGCGTGAATTGGACCGAAGCCAATTGGATATTATTCTGGCAGAATCATTTCCTGATGAAGGTTTGGGAAAGGCGATCAATGATCGGTTGAATCGAGCTGCATTTTCTGCACAGTGATCAGTCGAACAATTCACTCAATTCCAGCCATCTCAATTCTTTTTCATCGATCTTGTTGCTGACCTCTTGGAATTGTTTGGAGAGGATTTCCGCATCTTTATAATCCAGTCCGCCTGCTGAAAGCTGCAGGGAGAGGGACTCTTTCTCTGTTGTGAGTGTACTGATTTCTTTTGTCAATAATTCAAATTCTCTTTTCTCTTTAAATCCTGCTTTTTTCTTCGGTGCTGTTTGGTTTTGTTGCACTTGATTTTCTTTTCGCTCTATTGAAGAGGGAGTTGGTTGTTGACTGGAACTGTTAATGGCTGGAGCAGTTTCTTGTTCAAGTCGGTAATCGGCATAATTACCCGGGTAATCACGGATTATACCATTGCCTTCAAATACCAGGAGATGATCAATGAGCCTGTCCATAAAATACCGATCGTGGCTTATGATCACCATGCATCCCGGGTAATCTTCCAGAAATTCTTCTAAGACCGATAGTGTGGGAAGGTCGAGGTCGTTGGTCGGTTCATCCAAGATCAAAAAGTTTGGATTTTGGAACAACACACTCAATAGGTGCAAGCGCTTTTTTTCTCCTCCGCTCAACTTGCTGATGTAGCTGTACTGTTGATCGGGGGTGAACAGAAAACATTCGAGAAACTGAGCAGCGGAGAGGGATCCGCCTTTTGCAAGTTCAAACGACTCCGCAATCGATTTTACATATTCTATCACGCGCATGTCTTGCTTCCATTCCAGCCCCTTTTGTGAAAAATGCCCAAAAACAATCGTATCCCCAACATTCACTTTGCCGCTGTCCGGTTGTTCAAGTCCCTGAAGGATATTCACAAACGTCGTCTTGCCTGCTCCATTTTTTCCAATGATGCCAACTTTTTCTCCTTTTTTAAAGGTGTAATCAAAGCCTTTTAGCAGGATGCGGTCGCCAAACGATTTGTTTACTTTTTTCAGTTCTACAATTTTGCCTCCGAGTCGACTCATTTTCATGTCCAGTGCCAATTGGCGTTCTTCCTTGCGTTGTTTTGCCAGTTGTTCAACCTGGTAAAATCGATCTTGCCTGCTCTTGGACTTGGTTGTGCGTGCTTTTGGTTGTTTCCTCATCCACTCCAGCTCCTTTCGGTATTTGTTGCGGGCTTTATCTATGCTGGCCAATTCACTTTCCATTCGGGCCGCCTTTCGTTCGACGAATTGTTCATAACTGCCTTGATGAAAATAGATGGTCTCGTCTTCAAGCTCCCAGAACTGGTTGCATATGCTCTCCAGAAAGTAGCGGTCGTGCGAAACTACAATCAGTGTCAGTTGTTCGCGCGTGAGATAGTCTTCCAGCCATTCCACCATTTCAATATCCAGGTGGTTGGTCGGCTCATCCATGATCAGCAGTGTATGCTGATGCTCGAAGCCGATATCGATCAGCGTTTTGGCCAAAGCAACCCGCTTGCGTTGGCCACCACTCAGCGTTTTAACAGGTTGCTGGAGATCTGTGATGGCGAGTCGGTGCAACAGGTGTTTGATTTTGGCTTCCAGGCTCCATGCGGCACGTTCTTCCATTTGTTCGGTTGCTTTGGCAATACGATTGGTATCACCGGAAAACTGGCTGTCTTCGTATTCACGCAGCGCATCCATCAAGGGATGCTGATGTTGCAGAATTGTATCCAGGATTGTGTTACGGTCATTGAGTTCGGGATCTTGGTCAAAATAGACAACGTTGACATCTTTGTGCCGCCACACTTTACCTTCATCCGGTTCTTCCGTTCCGGCTAAAATTTTAAGCAGTGTAGATTTTCCAGAGCCATTTTTTGCCACCATCGCTATACAGTCGCCTTCCTGTACATGCACATCGATTTCCCTGAACAGGGGTTTTATTCCATAAGATTTTCCAATTCCACGGGTTGACAGGTAATGCATAAGTGGGGTTAACGTCTGGTCATGACAAACATGAATAAACAGATTATAATGGTGAGGATAGCGATGATGCCTATTTTGCGCTCCTTCCATTGTTCTCTGGTTTTTTTTAAATACAGGTCTTGGATCCATGCATCCTCGGTATCCGGATGGGTTTTCAGCAAATTGGAAATGTGTTCCATCAATTTTCTGCTGGTAGCATAATCGAGTGAGGCAGAAATCCTGAACGCGCAGAGTGCAGCTTGCCGGGTCAGTTCATTTTCTTGAACGGATTGGATTTGGGCGATTCGTTCAGGACTAAAAAGAGCCACTAGGAAGGATGCGATTGTTGTTCCATTTCGGTGTTTTTCCCATTGGGCGACTTCCCGCTCGATTTCAAGAAAATGAGCCAACAGTTGGTAAGGGTCACGGGTAGTATCAAACGATTTTCCTTGCGATTTTTCTAGCCAGCGTTCTTGTAAATAGTGTTCTTTCTGAACGGGGTCGATTAAAACGGCATAGGCCTGTTGAATTTCCTGGAAATAGCTGTATGATGCTTCGCGAGGCTGTTTATCCGGGTGATGTACTATGGCCAGTTTACGAAAGGCTTTGCGGATGGATTGGGCATCGGCACCAGGTTGGAGGTCCAGAATTTGATAATAATCCTTGATGGGCACCCTGCAAAGATATTAATTGAATATTTTTGGTTCAGAAACTATTTAATATGCGGTATACATTTTTTTTGCTGATGCTGTTTGTCACTGTTTCAGGATTTACTCAGCGAAAGCCAGCAAAACATTTTTACGAACTCAAAGTGTATGAGTACGCTACGGCAGAACAGGAGCAATGGATAGATCAGTTCATTGGGGCGGCCTATATTCCGTTCATGCAGAAAAATGGGGTAGGTCCCATTGGAGCTTTCACTGATCGGGCAAATGACACGGCTCGCGTCAAGCGGTTGTACGTGATTGTCCCCTATACGGATCTTCGCAAACTGCCGGAGCTGAATAAGCAACTGATGAACGATGATCAAGCAATGACTGCTGCAGCATCATACATCCATGCCACGAGTGAAGCTCCAGCTTATCACCGCATAGTGACTTCAATCATGGAGGGATTTCGATTGTCTCCTGCACTTCAATTGCCAAAGCTCAGTTCATCGATTGCCGATAAAATTTATGAGCTCAGGAGTTACGAAAGTGCTTCGGAAAAAAAATACTGGAAAAAGGTTGAGATGTTCAATGAAGGAGGGGAGATCGATATCTTTTCCCGATTGGGATTCAACCCTATTTTTTATGCAGAAGTCATCAGCGGTCCAACCATGCCCAATCTGGTGTATATGACCAGTTTTGAGAACATGGATGATCGCAATGCACATTGGCTAGCGTTCAGAGATGATCCGCAATGGAAGGCACTGCTGGCGAAAAAAGAATACGATAAAACCGTGAGCAAGAATGTCACCCTCTTTTTAAAAGCAAAACCGTACTCGCAGTATTAGTGGGTTGTTCTTCCTGCTCCCATTTGAACGTAGTATCTTTGCTGCATGACCATACACCAGGATTTTAATGCCATTCAAGGTGCAGCTGCATTCATCCAGCAACAGTTTAAGGGTGCGGTGGATAAAGCCGTGGTATTGGGCAGTGGACTAGGAGCGTTTACAGATGGGTTGGAGATTGAATGTGAGATTCCGTATTCGAGCATTCCTCATTTTCCGGTATCGACCGTGGAAGGGCATATTGGGAAGATAGTGGTTGGTTCCCTGGATGGAATACGCGTCTTGGTGCTTTCCGGAAGGTTTCATTATTATGAAGGGTACAGCGCATCAGAAGTGGTCTTTCCGATCCGTGTCGCTAGTGTTTTAGGGGTGAAGCAGCTTTACATCTCCAATGCAGCAGGGGGAGTGAATACCTCTTTTAAAGTGGGCGATTTGATGATCATCCATGATCATATCAGTTTTTCTACAATCAATCCGCTTCTGGGAAAAAACCTTGATGAATTGGGCACACGGTTTCCGGATATGAGTGAGCCTTATTCAAAGCGGTTGATCGGTAAAGCCATGACCATTGCTGCTCGGTTAGGTATTCATGTGCATCAGGGGGTCTATTTTGGGGTAACCGGTCCCAGTTATGAAACCCATGCTGAATACAGGATGATTCAGTTGGTTGGCGCCCATGCTGTGGGGATGAGTACCACACAGGAGGTGATAGCTGCCATTCACTGTGGGATGGAGGTATTTGCCATGAGTGTGATAACGGATATCGGCATCCGTGAAGAAGAAAATCAAATCAGTCATGAAGATGTTCTGGAAGCCGCGCAGGCATCAGCGCCTATTCTTACTCGTGTATTTCAGGAGCTGATTCTCAGTGAAAGAAATTAAATAATACGATTTCAAGGAATGCAATTGGTAGCAACTGGGTTTAATGTTTGTAAATGGCACTTCATACTGTTGCTGGCAGTGTTCGTATGGGGTCAGGTTGAGGTTCAAGCTCAGCGGCGAGGCGGGTTGCCAGGAGGCATGCAAAATCTGGGATCGCGGTTCAGCAGCTCAGGATCGGGGGGAGGTTCAGATTCGCTTTCCTTTGAAAAAAGAAATTTTTCTGACGATTCTGTGAGTGTACGGTTCAAGTATTTAGATACGCCTCGGTATCGATTTTTTGATTCCAGTATCTCAGATTTTTATGCCCGTATTCCGTTAAAGCCGGAGTATACCCACATTGGACACAATGGTAATGCGGTTCGCCCCCTCTTGTTCAATCCGTTGCGTTTGCCGGGTTGGGATATGGGATTTCATGCACTTGATCCCTATGCCTTCACCATTGAGGATACGCGGTTCATGAATACCACTAAACCGTTTACGGAACTTGGTTATCTGGTAGGAAGTAAGGCCGAACAGCAGATTTCCGTTGTGCACACACAAAATATTTCTGCGGATTGGAATTTTGCATTTCAGTACCGACTGATCAATGCGCCCGGTACATTCAATTCGCAGAATACTAACCACAACAATGTTCGCTTCAATTCGGATTTTACTTCAAAAAATCAGCGTTATCATGCGTATGTTATTTTGTTGTCCAATGCGTTGCAGTCGTCAGAGAATGGCGGCATAGTGGACGAGTCGTATTTGGTGAATGAAAATCCTGCGTATACGGATCGTTTCAATATTCCGACGCAGTTGGCCACTACCACGTTTTCAACTCGAAATTTTTTCAATGTTAAGTTGTCGACAGGAAACCGGTACGTGGACAAACACACAGTATTTCGTCAGCAATACGATTTTGGCCGCAAAGACTCCATTGTCACCGACAGTTCAGTCGTTCGCTATTTTCTTCCCAAGCTGCGTATAGAAAATACGGTGCAGTTGAGCAGTTACCGTTACCAGTACCTGGATGTTTTAGCTTCCGGTTCCCCGGATTTTTACACAAAAAATTACGGGTACACTACCGTACCCGATACAGTTCGGTTTGCTGCTGAAATGGGCATGACCAAAATCGATGCATCCATCATACAATTTCCCGATTCTAAAAATCCGCTTCAGTTCTTAAAAGTGGGTGCCTCTCTGTTGCGTTTTTCACCCCGGTATACGAACCAGGAACAATTCAATAATCTGGTCGTGCACGGCGAATACCGTAACCGGACACGCAATAGGAAATGGGACATGATCCTGTTCGGAGAATTTTATGCTGCAGGTCGGGATCTGGGCAATTACCGCGCCATGGCAAAAATGGAGCGTGTATTGGGCAATTTTGGGAATCTGGAATTAGGAGCAGAAAACATCAATCGTTCCCCTTCTGATATCGTTGGAAGAATTCCTGGATTCGCTTTTCCTGTCCTGCAGTCAGCTGATTTTGGAAACGAAAATGTAACCATGCTCAGTGCTTCGCTTTCACTCCGAAAATGGAGGGCCCGTTTAAGTGTTCAGCAGTACCTGGTTTCCAACTATACCTATTTCAGCGGGTTCAGGCAGGCAGATCAATATGCGCCGTTATTCAGTTTTTCAAGGGTGGGTTTAAACCGACAGACCCGTTTGGGAAGAACCTGGAAATGGTACCTGGATCTCTATGTGCAGTCGACTACCGGCAATGCACCGTTGAACTTGCCCCTGCTCTTCACCCGCAACCGCATTGCCTACGAAGGGAAACCGTTCCGCAACCTCGTACTTTCAACCGGATTGGATATCCGCTATTTTAGTCCCTATAAAGCCGATGGATACTCTCCTTTGTTGGGACAGTTCTTTTTTCAGGACGAGCGGACGCTTTCCATCCGCCCGGATGTGGCAGCCTATACCAACTTCAGGATCAGAAGCTTCAACGCCTATGTGCGCATTGAAAACCTGAATACACTGACCACGCAGTATGGCGTTGGGTTTAAGCAGAACAACCTGGCTGCCAGTTTTTATCCTAATCCCGGACTGGTGTTTCGGCTTGGCATCTTTTGGAGTTTTGTCAATTAGCAGTACCGCTGTTAAAATTTCTGTAAAACCTCCCTTAATTGAATTTCTTTTTTTAATTTTAAAGCGTGAAAAAGGTATTCATCGTATTGCTTTTGTTGGTCCACACCCTCGCCAGCAGCGGGGTAGTGCTCAGTACGCATTACTGCATGGGTGATTTTGCCGGTATCAGCATAGGCGCAACAGAAGAAGATGGGTGTGGAACCTGCGGCATGAAGGGTAGTGATTGTTGCCATGATGCAGTTGCCATTCTCAAAGTTGATCATACCGACATTCAGCAAGTAAGGGGAATTGAGTTTTTCTACGCATCAACAGTCCCGCAGGTGTTCATCCCCATTGTTCCGGTCCATTTCACTGACCTCCCTCTCTGTCCGTTGCATCTCGGAGGCGTGTCCTCTCCTCCGATCTATTTGGTGAATCGGAATTTCAGAATTTGAGTTGACCCTTGTCTCTACTTGCGTGCTAGCATTTGCGGCACATTCATTGTATTTATTTGTTCATCCTAAAATCATCGTAAAATGAAAATCATTACATCAACATTGGTTGTATTATTCATGTCATTGTCAGTGTTCGCTCAAAAGAAAGAGGATATAAAAGTCTGGGGGAATTGCGGCATGTGCAAGAAAGTAATTGAAGAGGCCACTTTAAAGGCTGGTGCTAAAAAGGCTGCGTGGAATGAAGAGACCAAAGTATTGACCGTAGAATACAGCCAGCGCAAGACGGATATGGCCAAAATTCAGCAGTCGATAGCTGCTTCCGGTTACGATACGCAGGATTTCACTGCTCCAGATGAAGTATACAGCAAATTGCATGGGTGCTGCCAGTACGAGCGAAAGGCAAAAAGTGGTATAAAAAAATAACTCGACACGGTTAAACAATAGAGTATGAAACATTTAGTTACGGCGATTGTCTTCATGACAATCGCCGCACTAGGACACGCCCAGATCAGGAGTGCGTCCTTACAGGCCAGCGGATTGACCTGCGCCTTGTGTGCAAAATCAATATACACCAATCTCACTGCGTTGCCCTTTGTAGATAAGGTCGATACGGACCTCAATGCTTCAACCTTTGAAATTTCATTTAAAGAAGGAAGGCATGTTGACCCGGAAGCGTTGAGAAAAAAAGTTGAAGATGCCGGGTTTTCGGTTTCTCAACTTCATTTGCATTATCAGGCCAGTAACCAAATGATTGGTCACGATACCCACATAAAAGTGGGAGAAAACTTTTATCATGTGGTCAATGCAAAACCCAAGACATATTCTGGTGTGGTGACCCTTCATGTGATTGATAAAGAGTTTTTGACGTTGAAAGACCATAAGAAGATCGTGGGTGGCTCCAATCTGGATTGCTATAAGCCAGGCAGCAACTTAAAATGCGTGGTTCCCAATCATGAAGTGCATGAGTTGAATCTATTTCATGTAACAATCAAGTGAGGGTGAAAAAACGGATTGCTTTTTTTTGTTTGATTTTGGCGATTGGACAGTTGCCGGCTCAGGAATTATATGTCTATTCCGATCCAGCATCCAACGTTCCTGCTCGGTCTTTGTCTGTTAAATATGCGGGAAAGGCGCTGCGAACGACCGACGCTTTTTTGCATTCTCATACGATGAGTCGCCACATGCTGGAGTCCTCCATTGGAATACGAAAACAGTGGATGGTGCGTCCGGTGTTGACCATCAGCGATATGTATACGGATCGAAAGCAAAAATTTGAATCATTTGGCATTTATTCAAAATTTCGCTTTCTGTCGCTGGATGAGGTGCATAAGCATTTTCGTGCTGCAGCATTTATTAAAGCCGTATACAGCACCAATGACCTGAAATACGATGAACTTACCGGCGAGGGCGACCAGAGCGCTGCTCAAGTAGGTCTTATCCTCACGCAATTGGTGGGCAAGTTGGCCGTTTCAACTACTCTTGCATTGAATGAGGTGCTGGATGAAGAGCGCTGGTTGAAGTACAGTGGACCTCGAAACTTTGGATACAGCAGTCTCAATTACAGCATTTCAGCGGGCTACTTGCTTTTCCCTCGTTCGTATACGAGTTATCAGCAAACAAATGTGAATCTGTATGTCGAGTTGATCGGGAGCAGAGCATTGGATCGGAAGGCCTATTTTGTGGATCTCGCTCCAGCGCTGCAGCTCATCGTTAGCAGCAATACCAAAATCAATGTAGGGTATCGATTTCAGTTGGATCGGTTTTCCAAGGCCTATCGAATGTCGTATTTGAAGCAAGGTTCAGGGGTTGTTTCACCCAGTATCTTATTTAGCGTAGAACGAACTTTTTTGAATACTTTTAGGAAATAATTTTTCCTGGGTTTTCATGCTGAATCGGATCATTCATTTTTCGGTCAAGAACAAGTTCATCGTCCTTTTGTGTATCATTGGCTGGGTGGTCTGGGGTGCAGTGGAATTGCTTCGTCTTCCCATGGACGCACTTCCTGACATCACCTCCAATCAGGTTCAGGTCATCACTGTATCCCCTACATTAGGTGCCATGGAAGTGGAGCGCCTGATCACATTTCCGATCGAACAAGCCAGTTCCAATATTCCCGGAATTACGGAAATCCGTTCCATTTCCCGTTTTGGACTTTCTGTAGTCACCCTAGTTTTTCAGGATGATCGCGATGTGTATAGGTGTCGGCAGCAAGTGGCGGAACGCATGAGTGCCATTCGGTCTGAAATCCCTCCAGAAGCCGGTTCTCCGGAATTGGCTCCTGTTACCACTGGGCTGGGGGAGATCTATCAGTATGTTGTAAAGCCCAAAAAGGGGTATGAGGACCGGTACAATTTGACAGAGCTTCGAACCATTCAGGATTGGATCATTCGTCGCCAACTCCTCGGAACTCCTGGTGTGGCGGATGTGAGCAGTTTTGGAGGAAAACTCAAGCAGTATGAGGTGGCCATTGAGCCTGGCCGAATCCAATCCCTCGGTATATCCTTGGATCAGGTCTATGAAGCCCTTCAAAAGAATAACCAGAATTCCGGCGCAGCGTATATTGAAAAGGGACCCTCTTTACTCTTTATCAGATCGGAGGGAATGGCGCGTTCAATTGAAGAAATCGGAAACATACGGGTTGCAGCGGCTGCTTCCGGTACACCCATCTTGATTCGGGATATTGCTGAAGTGCGCATTGGAAGTCCCATTCGGTATGGGGCACTCACATACCAAGATCAGGGTGAAGTTTCCGGTGCGGTTGTGCTGATGTTAAAAGGCGCGAATGCTTCTGAGGTCGTCAAGGGGATTGAGCTTCGTATGCGTCAAATTGAGAAGTCGTTACCGGAAGGGGTTGAAATAAAAACATTCCTGGATCGCAGGAAAATGGTGACGCGGACGCTGAATACCGTAAAGACCAATTTACTCGAAGGTGCGCTTATTGTTTTATTTGTCCTGATCATTTTCCTGGGGAATTTCCGTGCCGGGTTGATTGTTGCGTCGGTGATTCCACTTGCGATGCTTTTTGCAGTAGGCATGATGAATGTATTTGGGGTTTCTGGGAACCTGATGAGTTTGGGGGCATTGGATTTCGGACTGATCGTTGACGGTGCGGTAATCATCGTTGAGGCAGTGCTGTGTCAGTTGCATATTCGAAAACCGGGACAGGCAGGGTTGAGTCAGCAGGAAATGGACGACACCGTCATCGAATCTTCTGGTCGGATGATGAATGCTGCTGTTTTTGGTCAGTTCATCATCCTGGTCGTATACATACCCATTTTATCGTTATCGGGCATTGAAGGAAAAATGTTTCAACCCATGGCCCAGACAGTCATATTTGCATTAATAGGAGCTTTTTTGTTATCGGTGACCTATGTTCCAATGATTTCCAGTTGGGTCATTCCCAAAAAGAGCCAGCAACATTTTTGGTTTTCGGAACGATTAATGGAAGCAATACAATCGGGCTTTCAGCGCCTATTGAAACGGTTGTTGTTGCACCCCGGAAAAGTCATCTTTATTGCCGCTGGATTTTTAGTGTTTTCTCTGTTCATAGCTGCTCGTTTAGGTGGGGAGTTTATTCCTGAATTGGAAGAAGGTGATTTTGCGGTTGATGCGCGACTCATGACGGGAAGTTCGCTTCAGGAAACGATCAATGCCACACAAGAAGCTGTGCATGAACTCAAGAAGTTTCCTGAGGTTACGAGTATCGTAACCCGCATTGGTGCAAGTGAAATCCCCACAGATCCTATGCCCATTGAGATGACCGACATCATCATCAATCTCAAAGAGAAAGGATTGTGGACCAGTGCCACCAGTTATGAAGAACTGGCAAATAAGATGAGTGAGGCCATTGCAAAGGTGCCTAGATTGTCTGCAGGATTTCAATATCCGGTTCAAATGCGTTTCAATGAATTAATAGCTGGTTCCAAGCAAGATGTGGTTTGTAAATTATTTGGTGAGAACATCGACACACTGGCAAAGTATGCCTCCATTATCGAGAAGTTAATTGTACAGGTTGAAGGGGCAAAGGATGTATTTGCAGAGCGCGTAACTGGGTTGCCTCAGGTTGTCATCCGGTTAAAAAAAGATGCATTAGCAGCATATGGCTTTGATGTTGAACAGGTCAATCGTACGATTCGGACAGCTTTTGCCGGTGAAGTAGCTGGTAAGGTCTACGAAAACGAGCGGAAGTTTGATCTGGTTGTTCGGTTTAAAAAATCCAGTCGAGATGAATTGACTGATTTATCAACCTTAATATTGAGTACTCCATCTGGAAAGCAAGTCCCGTTGGCCCAGGTTGCCGATGTGATCATTGAAGAGGGGCCCAATCAAATTCAGCGGGAAGATGCCAAGCGCAGGATTACGGTTGGCTTCAACGTTCGTGATCGAGACGTGCAATCGGTTGTAGAAGACGTTCGGAAACGCATCGATCGTTCCGTCAGCTTACCGGCCGGGTACTATGTGCAGTTTGGTGGACAGTTTGAGAATTTAACTGAAGCCAAAAATCGATTGATGATTGCTGTTCCTGTCGCATTGCTGTTGATTTTTTTGATTTTGTATTTTTCTTTTGGTTCTGTAAAATATGGATTGTTGATTTATACGGCTATACCATTATCCGCTATCGGTGGAATTTTATTGTTGTGGCTTAGGGATATGCCCTTTAGCATATCAGCAGGAATTGGATTCATCGCCCTGTTTGGAGTTTCCGTGTTAAACGGGATTGTCCTGATCAGCGAATTCATACGGTTGGAAAAACAAGGCAATAAAGATGTATGGACGATTGTATTAGAGGGATCAGTAACCCGGTTGCGTCCCGTTCTAATGACCGCTGCCGTTGCCTCACTGGGATTCTTGCCAATGGCCCTCAGCGATAGTTCCGGTGCTGAAGTGCAGCGACCTTTGGCCACAGTCGTTATTGGTGGATTGATTTCAGCAACATTGCTCACCCTTATTGTGCTTCCAATGTTATATGTTTGGGTAAGCAAGATGAAGCGAATGCCCCCTCGTGTTGGACTTTCTGCTCTGGTGTTGATCTGTGCGCCTTTTCTAACTAAGGCGCAGAGCACAACCTATGTTCCACTGTCTGTCGATTCAATTGTTGCGTACACTGAAAAAAATGCAGCTATCGTTCAGGTGGCAAGGCGAAAAATTTTAGCCAGTGAAGCGGCGGTCAAGCAGTACAGGGAAGTTTCACCCACTTCTGTTTTGATCGAATACGGGAAAATAAACAGCCTGTTCAACGACTCTAAATTTTCCTTTTCCCAGCCTCTTCAGTTGCCAGTAGTATACAGGCGACAAGAAGCTGCACAAGCTGCAGGTTTGCGAGTTGAACGTGCACAACAATCCGCCAACCTGGCCGATTATAAACTAGACATTCGAAAGACCTGTTATCAAATCATGGATCTTCAGCGTCGTTTCATGATTCTGCAAGAAATGGAAACGTTATTCAAAGAGTGGGAAAGGATAACGCAGGTGCAGCTGAAAGAAGGGGAGACCGCTCGTTCTGTTGCACAAGCCATCCGGCTTCAATCTGCGGATATGACACTTCAAAAGGAACAGCTAGAAAACGATCGAATAGCACTAATCAATGATTTGCGTCAATCCACTAATTCGGAAGAACTTTTTTATCCTGTACTTACCAATGCATTTATTTCCATTCAAACGACTCCTGACTTTTCTTTATCGCGGCATCCTCAGATTACTACCTCGTTGGAAAATATAGCAGCACGGAAAATGGATGTTGGGCTTGCCAAGTCGCGTTTGTCGCCGGAGTTCTCTTTTGGCTATCAAAGCCAAACTATCATCGGTTGGCAGTCGCCCGACGGAGAGAACATCAAGTACTTTGGAGCCGGCAAGCGGTTTGGTGTGGTAGAGTTCGGTCTGAATTTCCCTATATTTTCCAATACGCTCAAGGCTAAGATAAAATCGGCGGATTTGGAGCAACAAATCGCTGAAATACAGCATGAGCAACTGGTCAGTACGTTTGATAATTATTATGTAAATGTCATCATCCGCTATATCCAGGCCAAAAAAGCCATTGATTATTATGAACGGGATGGGCTAAAAACAGCCGATGATCTTTTTCGGCAAGCGGGTATTCGGCTAAAGGCTGGGGATATCAGTTATGCAGAGTGGATGTTATTGGTATCGCAATCCCTCCAGATAAAATTATCCTATGCTTCTGCCGTTCTTCAAATGCAATTGATCACAGCCGATTATCAGTATCTACAGGAAAAACAATGAGTATGGGAAAAAATGCATGGATTGTTTTGAGTTCTATTCTTTTTGGGGGTTCTTGCTCCGATGCACCAGTCCAAAACGAAAAAGATACCGTAGCGTCAGTGGTCAATACAATTGAATTGACAACAGAGCAAATGGCTGGCTTAGGAATTCAATATGGGGATGTACAACAAGAACGCATGCGTTCGATCATAAAAGTATTTGGCAAAATTGATCTTCCTCCCCAGAATATAATTTCTGTCAATTTTCCACTTGGCGGGTTTTTAAAAAGTACCAAGCTGATACCGGGCATGCGGATCAAGAAGGGAGAAGTTCTGGCAATTATGGAAGATCAGTCCATTGTTCAGTTGCAGCAGGACTACCTCTCCAATGCCATTCGCTTGCATCAGGCCCAGCAAGAATACAGCCGTCAGAAAAATCTGTCAGCAGAAAATGCTGGTATTGTGAAGTCGCTTCAAAATGCAGAATCCGAGATGAAGGTTTTGTCGTATAGCGTCAAAGGATTGGAAGAGCGCTTGAAATTGATTGGAATAAATGTTGATGCGTTGAATGAGCAAACAATTTCTGGTCGTGTTGAAATCAAATCCACCATCAATGGGTATGTATCCAAAGTGTTTGTCAATACCGGAAAATATGTCCAGCCTACTGAAACGTTATTTGAATTGATTGATCCGGAAGATATTCATGCTGCCCTAACCATTTTTGAAAAGGATCTGCCCTACATCCGCGCTGGAAAAGAGGTCGAAATACGACTGATTGATGATCCTGCAAAAGTGTATTCAGGAGATGTTATTCTTGTCGACAGAGAAGTGGGAGATGACCGAACAGCCACTGCCCATTGCCATTTTGACAATCGACCAGCACAGCTATTGCCAGGCATGTTGGTGTCTGCAGAGATCAGCGTGGAAAATCAATCGGCTACTGTTCTCCCTGAAACAGCGGTTGTTAAATCCGGCAATGATCAACTTGTTTTTGTAAAGAAAAGTGAGGGTCTTTTTGAAATCAAAAAAGTTCAAACAGGAGTAGTGAGTCAAGGGAAAATTCAAATTCTCTCTGGCTTAGAAGATGTGCCTCCTGCTTCAATTGTCTACAATAAAGCTTACCAATTATTGGGCTCTTTCAAGAATAAGGGCGAAGATGAATAAGCATTACTGCTCAAAGTAAGCCACGCTGCCGCCTACCCAGATTTTGTCTTTGTTGTAGCGAACTCCTATCATTTTGCCCTTGCTCAGCCGTGCAAGATTATTGACTAGAATGGGGCGTTGCTCATGGTCTGGCCACAGGTACAACAATCGGATTTCTACTTTTGCAGGGCCATCCGGAGTTTCAACGCAGTCGGCATAGCTAACTTTTTTTTGCAGTATCCAATGCTCTTTGTCCTCAATTCGTTCAACGTCTTCTACAGTTGGATCAATGATCACCCCTTGTCCCGCAAATGAAAACAACGGCTTGAGCACATAGGATCCAAGATCTTTTGGCCATTCCTTGAACGTATTCAAAAATTCGGTTTTGGGAATATTTTCGTCCTCTAAAAACGGCATCGTATACTTGGAAATTCTGTAAAACCAATGTGGGTGAGGCGCCCATTCCACCTGATACGGTTCGTTGAGGTTGATGATGGGTCCTAATTCATGTTGCACTGCATTGAGTTCATCCCATATGATTCGGTTATAGATTCGTTTGATCACTTGTTCTCTCCCATCCCGTAGATAATAGAGTTGATTTTCCTTTGTAAAGACTTCTGTAATGCAGACGGGTCGAACACCTGTATAGGTTTCAGTAGCGTAAAAATCCACCCGAGTTTTTTGTTGATGTGGACGAATCTCAAGCAACACGACCTCTTCGGGTTGGTGATTTCCCAAAATGGTTTTTTTCAGCAGCTCTATGCACGTGCTTTTGGTGTATCCGTTGAAAAAATGGTCGAACCCAGTTGGAATGGTAAAATGCTGTTCCAGGATTTCAGGGTAGAAAAGTTGTAAGCCATAAAGGGAAGGAAATCCCTGCATTTCGATCAGTGCGGGAAAAAGGCTCCCATCTTCGTGTCTGCAAATACCGTAATCAAAAACCAAAAATTGCGGATGGTCATTTTCTCCGGGAAGGAATTGATTCGAGGGTATTGCCGGATCAGTTATGGACCTGAATTGATTGGAGCAGATCACATCTATGATGCGTTCACTGGTCCCAATCATGGCGTTTTTTAGTTGACGGTCGATGAATACTGGTGTCTCTGCAACCCGAAAGTCAATTGCTCCTGGATAGCAGGCGTCAAGATCGTTCAAGAAGTTTGAATATGCCTCCTCGGTAAAACGATCGTTGAATGTTTTTCGAATAGATGGGATCATCAATTCAGGGTATTTGCGGATGGGGTGTCCAACGCTTCAATGGCTTGTGCGATGAAATTGGGTAAAATGACTTTGCTGGTGAGTTCGATTTTGTCCGGATCATTCAGGTGCTCCAGCATGGAGGCCCATTTGTTGAACCCGTGATTTTCGATCACCGTATTTTTTTTATCTTCTCGCTGCAGGTACATGCTCATGCCTTGTGCATCCGCTTCCGGATGGAATTGTGTGCCGACCATGTAAGGGTTAAACCGGATGGCCATTACAGCTCTTTCCAGAGGAACGTGGGGTCGTTCCTTTTCAATACAAAGGATTTCTCCACCTGCTTCCTGTATCTTTTTTTTATTGGTTTGTACCACCTGGAAGTCGCGACTGTCCACTCCATAAAATGGATCATTGAGTCCAGCGAAAATGGGATCAGTATTGGATAAAGCATGCAGCATGTGAATGGGAAATACACCAAATGCTGTCGATTTTCTTCGAATCACCTCTCCAATTTGAAAATAGCGACAGGCCATTTGAAAAGAGTGGCAAATAAAGAAAATGAATTTCTTTCGGGTGTTGAGCGGTTCATTGTTCCACTGATCAACTAGTGCAATCCATTTGAAATATGCATTTTCCCATTCGGTTCCCTTGCTTTCCAGGGGGCTACCTGGTCCGCCCGACGAAATGAAAATATCATGATCTACCGTAGGGATCTGCACGCTTTTTCGAACCTCAAATTCTTGTATGCTGATTCGATTGGGATAATGATTCTGTTGTGCTGCCAGAATAGACCGAATGCAACGCATTCCTTCATTGGGCATGCCATCGTTCATGTCTAAAATCGCTATGCTGATCTTGCCCATTTGTCAGCAAAATTACATTAAAGCGGGGCAAGAAACATGGATTCTATATAGGCAGCGACGGATTTAAAGTCGCCTTTCTCATGATGCACCTGAAGCTGCCGATCCGCGCCGGTTCCGACCTCCAAGAGTTTGTGTATCGTTTTCAGGGCATCTCTGCATCCAAGATCATCCACAACATCGTCTACAAAATCCAGTAGTTCCAGAATGAGTGCACGGGTATTCACTTCCTGTTCTTTTCCAAAATCAATCAACTTGTCGTCAATGCCATAGCGTGAAGCCCTCCATTTGTTTTCGTTCACCAGTGCGCGCGGATAAATGATGAAGTTGAGATTGGAGGCGCGAAGTTGGAATAATTTTACGCAGATGCATTGAAATAAAGCCGCAAATGCAACGCTTTCATCAACGGTCATGGGAACATCACAGATCCTGAATTCTACCGTTCCGTAAAACGGATGAACCCGAAGGTCCCACCATATTTTTTTTGCATTATCGATGCAATTTGTCTTGATCAGTAGATTGACATAGTTCTCATATGCGCTGTAGCTATCAAAATAGTCGGGGATTCCGGTCCGGGGAAACTTATCGAATACTTTTGTCCGGTAAGATTTGAATCCGGTGATCCTGCTTTCCCAAAAGGGAGAGTTGGTGCTCAGCGCGAATACATGCGGAAGAAAATAGCGGGCGGAATTGGCAATGTGAATAGCCATTTCTTTTGATGGCATGCCGACGTGCACATGTAGTCCAAAGATGAGGTTGGAACGAGCAGCATCCTGCATTTCGTTTACGATTTGCTGATACCGCACATGATCGGTGATGAGTTGTTGACGCCACGTACTGAATGGGTGAGTTCCTGCAGCTCCGGTGCTGTATCCCAGCGAAACAGCAATATCCCGTATGGTTTTTCGGAGATGGAAAATATCGTCACGTGCCTCATCAATCGTGGCGCAGACGTCGGTGCCGACTTCCACGACAGCCTGATGCATTTCAGCTTTCACCTTTTCGCTGATGACTTTCTGGCCCTCTGCGACAATTTTTTGCTCATGGCTGACCAATTCTTTACTGACCGGGTCCAGTACCATGTATTCTTCTTCGATGCCGACCGTAAAAATTTTATGATTGATCATGGCTCCATTCAGGTTTTCAACGATTGTTGCTTGACGCTTTTCTTGATGTATTCCCCCCAGGATAAATTATCCGTTGTAGGATTAGCATGTTGTGCAATTTCAATTGCGTACGTGGCAGCTGTTTCTACTACCCATTCAAAATTTTCCTGTCCTACACTTTTTACATCCGCGTCCGGGGCCGGATTACAAAAATCAATCGCATAAGGGATTCCATCGCGCACGGCCAGTTCAACCGTATTGAAATCATAGCCCAGGTATTGATTGATTTTGAGAACAATCTCTTCCATGGTGCTCAGCAATTCTTTACTGGGACGATGATCGGTCACATACCGAAGATGATGCGGATTACGGGGCTCATACGGCATGATGCGAACATGTTTTCTTCCAATGCAGTAACAGCGGTAGTATTCTTCAAATATGATTTCTTCTTGAAGCAGCATAACCAGTTGCCCGGTTTCAGCATGGCGCTCAAAGAATTCTTCCATGGAGTTCAATTTGTACACATGCTTCCAGCCTCCACCTGCGAATGGTTTCATGTACGCAGGAAACCCGACATACTCGAATATTCCGTTCCAATCCAACGGATACGCCAGATTCGAAAACGATTCTGACGATGTATCATCCGGTAATTCGCGGGATGGGAGGATGACGGTTTTGGGTACGGGCACACCGATTTTGGTGGCCAGTGCATTGTTGAAAAACTTTTCATCGGCGCTCCACCAAAATGGATTGTTGATGACTGCGGTCCCGCTGATGGCAGCATTTTTTAGAAAAGCGCGATAGAAGGGAACATCCTGAGAAATTCTGTCAATGATGACCGTGTATCCAGATGGTTCTCCTTGCGCGACTTTATCAATTTTAACGACCTCTGCTACAATGCCTTTTATTTTTTTATCATTGATGCGCTGAATAAATGCCTCTGGGAAGGACCGCTCTTTTCCAAACAGGATACCAATCTTTTTTGTCATGGTTAAGTTGTTATCCCCAAATTATGAAAATTGGGAGAATTCTCTTCTCTCTTGGGCGGGTTGAATGCATTATTTTTGTCTGCATGTTCAGGCCCCAGCGTTTGCGTACTGCTTTTGAAACGCATCAAGTTCTATCGGTGCACCTCCAGCGAACGGTCCGGGTAGACCTCTACGTTCCAGTTAGGATGGAGCAGTTGGGACACATTGATCTGTTATTCATCAATGATGGACAAGACTTGCTGAAAATGGATTTTGATTCGCTGTATGTTGCTGTATCCACGAAACATCCACTGGTGGTTGTGGCACTGCATGCTGGATCCGAACGAAGAAGTGAATACGGCGTGGCGGGTCGGCCCGATTATATGAACCGTGGCGACAAAGCCAAAGCATACCAACAGTTTGTTATCGAAGAAGTTTTTTTACTGCTGCATCGTGTTCTTCCGGGCAGAACCATTGGTCATCGTTGGTTGGCTGGATTTTCACTTGGTGGACTCAGCGCATTTGATTTGCTCATGGATGAACCTGAACTGTTTGATGCAGTAGGCGTCTTCAGCGGGTCCTTTTGGTGGAGATCCAAACCCCTGGAGGATGGATATGACGAGGAGCGCGACCGCATCATGCATGCAAAAATCCGAAGCAAACGTTTGCATGCTCATGTCCGGTTCTTTCTGGAAGCGGGACAATTGGATGAACAAGCGGACCGTAATAAAAATGGTATCATCGATTCAATCGACGATACCATGGGGATTATATATGAATTAGAGCGACTGGGATACAGTCGCTCTACTCAAATTTTCTATATTGAACTGGAAGACGGCGCACACGATATTGCAACATGGGCCCGTGTCATGCCTCAGTTCATTCAATGGCTTATTTCACCGAAAATGGAACCTGCAGGTTCTCCCATTTGATGGTGACGCCGTTTGATCCAATTTCATAGAGCAGTGCTTCATTGAACGATGATGATGCGGATGATTTAACTTTTACCCTCAGCACATCCTCTTCCTGCTTGTACGAATAGGCTCCCCATTGCTTGGGATTTTTATTGAAGATGATGGTCCATTCTTTTTCGTCTGGAATGGTAAACAATGCGTATTTGCCTTTAGGAAGCGACTGGCCTTCAATTTTTACATCGGCATCAAATTCGATGGTAGTCGCCTCATTTGCTCCTGCCCTCCATACTTTTCCATAGGGCACCAGTTCTCCCCAGATTTTTCTTCCCTTCACAGAGGGTGAACCGTAGTTAACAGTTACTGTCGTGGATCCAACTTTTCCAGTAGCGGTTTGAGCGGGACTGGGTTTTGAATTTTGTGCACAGGCAGTGAAGCCAAAATGGACCAGCATGAGCGCGGTCAAGATGAATGAAATCCTTTTCATTGGTTATGATGATTTAGTGAGTGACGGTATTCAATTGACGTCGGTACATCTGAATGGTATTCTCCCATCCATAGTACAATGCATCGGATACCAACGCATGGCCGATGCTGACTTCATCTATAAAGGTAACTTCTTTTATCAAATAAGAAAGATTGTGCAGGTCCAGGTCATGTCCCGCATTGATCCCCATTCCCAAGTCATGCGCACGTCTGGCTGCCTTTCGGTAAGGGGCCACTGCTTGTTCTTTGTCCTGAGGATACATTCGCGCATACTGTTCGGTGTACAGCTCGATGCGGTCGGTTCCGGTGGCAGCTGCTCCTTCAATCATTGTCAGATCCGGATCACAAAAAATACTGGTTCGGATGCCGGCTGATTTGAAGATTCCAATCATTTCACGCAAATAATCCTTGTTGCCAATCGTATCCCACCCATGGTCGGAGGTAAGTTGCCCCTCTGCATCCGGCACCAGCGTTACCTGTTGCGGGCGTACTTCCAATACCAAGTCAACAAATTTCGATTCTCTGCAATTGCCTTCTATATTGAACTCGGTGGTCAGCACGGATCGAAGTGCGCGCACATCCGCGTACCGAATATGCCGTTCATCCGGGCGAGGATGAACCGTAATGCCCTGGGCGCCGAATTGTTCAGCGTCCAGGGCCATTTGAATTAAATTGGGATTGTTTCCGCCTCTGCTGTTTCGGATCGTAGCGATCTTATTGATATTGACAGAGAGGCGGGTCATGGTTTAGTAGCGGTAGTGATCAGACTTGAACGGACCATATTGGGGAATGCCCAGGTAGTCGGCCTGTTCTTTGCTGAGCGTGTCCAGCTCTACACCGATTTTAGCCAGATGAAGCCGGGCTACCTTTTCATCCAGGTGCTTCGGTAACACAAACACGTTATTATCATAATTCGCGTGGTTGGTCCACAACTCAATCTGCGCCAGCGTCTGATTGGTAAATGAGTTACTCATCACAAAGCTGGGGTGACCCGTAGCGCAGCCCAAATTCACCAGTCGACCTTCTGCAAGCAGGATGATGTCCTTGCCGTCTACATTGTAAATGTCTACCTGAGGCTTAATGGTATCTTTGGTATGACCATAATTCGTATTCAGCCAGGCGACATCAATTTCAATATCAAAGTGTCCGATGTTGCAGACAATGACTTTGTCTTTCATGGCTTTGAAATGCGTTCCGGTGATGAGGTCGCGGCAACCGGATGCGGTTACCACTATGTCTGCTTCCTTAACTGCATCTGCCATTTTTTTGACTTCAAAACCATCCATCGCTGCCTGAAGTGCACAGATGGGATCGATTTCAGTTACAATGACACGGCAACCGGCACCTGCCAATGATGCGGCAGAACCCTTGCCTACGTCACCGTAGCCGCCCACCACGGCTACTTTACCCGCCAGCATGACGTCGGTCGCCCTGCGGATGGCATCCACCAGTGATTCTTTACAGCCGTACTTGTTGTCGAATTTCGATTTGGTGACCGAGTCATTTACGTTGATGGCCGGCATGGGCAGTGTTCCTTTGGCAACTCGCTCATACAAACGATGCACACCTGTGGTGGTCTCTTCTGAAATTCCTTTCACGTGTTGAACCAGTTCAGGATATTGATCGAGTACCATGTTGGTCAGATCGCCTCCATCGTCCAGAATCATATTGAGTGGACGATCAGCTCCGCCAAAAAACAGGGTCTGTTCAATGCACCAATCCGCTTCTTCAATGGATTGACCCTTCCAGGCAAACACCCCAATCCCTGCAGCGGCTATTGCAGCAGCGGCATGGTCTTGTGTAGAAAATATGTTGCAGGAGCTCCACTTCACTTCAGCGCCCAGTGCTACGAGGGTTTCAATCAATACAGCCGTTTGAATGGTCATGTGCAGGCATCCAGCAACACGAGCTCCTTTCAGGGGTTGGCTGGGACCATACTCTTCACGAATGGCCATGAGTCCCGGCATTTCTGCCTCTGCGAGTCTGATTTCCTTGCGGCCCCATTCTGCAAGGGTGATATCCTTTACCTTATAGGGAAGAGCAAAGTCCAATTGCTTGTGTGCGGTGGTTGACATGTGCTTAAAATTTTGCGCAAAACTATAGCTAATTGCCTAAAATCCCTAATCCTGTGGAGGCTTTAAACGTCCAGTACCATGATAAAATCATCCATATAAAAACTATTTCCAATATCAATCAGGGCTTCGGATTCCACCCGAAATCCCATCTTGGTATAAAAGCCGATGGCCGGGTTTCGTTTGTTGACATTGAGCTCCAGTTCTTTTCCTCCTGCGGACACTACCTCCTTGCTGATGTACTGGAGCAATTCCCTGCCTCTTCCTCTTCCGTGCAGTTCGGTACGTACATAGAGTTTGTTCAGCCGGAACCGGTGGGGGGATTCGTTGTTTTTACGGGAGAAGGAAGCATATCCTGCCGGATTGTTTTCGTCGATCAACAATAGGAATTGATGGCCCATAACGTTCATCTGTTCCAAAAGTGAAACCTCGCTGTACATCTTGTCCAGCATATAACGGATCTGATCGACTGAAATAATTGCGGGATAATAATCCATCCAAATGCGCTCGCTCAGTTGGCGAATAATGGGGATCTCGGACTGCCCAGCTTTAATGATCATGCCGTTGCTTTTTGGTGAAGTTAATAATTCAGTCACTCTGCTTGTTTGAAGTTTACTATTTTCAATCCAATGAATTGTGTATGAAAATTATTTGGGTCCTCCTGTTTTTTGTGGGAATGTTCTTCTTGCCGGTGAAGGATGTAGAATGGCCAGAGTACTTGGGCGGTGCCGATCGCAACCACTATTCCAGCCTGGACCAGATCAACCTGGGAAATGTAAAACGGTTGAAAAAAGCCTGGGAGTTCCATACCCGCGATACTTCTGGTCAGATGCAATGCAATCCCATCATGGCCGATGGATTGCTGTATGCAACCACCGCATCCGTTGAGGTGCTCGCGCTGGATCCAGCCACCGGAAAAGAAGTCTGGCGATTTCAACAATCCGGTCATCGGAAATGGTACAGCACCAATCGGGGAGTGAGCTTTTGGAAAAAAGGAAAAGATGCACGGATCCTTTTTACAGCCGAAAGTTGGCTCTATGCGTTGGATGCAAAAACCGGAAAGCTGATCTACGGTTTTGGCGATAGCGGAAGAGTGAGCCTGCGAAAAGGATTGGGGGAAGCGAATCAAAACCGGTTTGTGATTTCCTCAACTCCTGGAGGCATTTTCAACAACTCCATCATCATGCCCCTTCGCTTGTCTGAAAGTGCGGGAGCTGCCCCTGGATATATTCAATCATTTGATGTGGTCACTGGAACACTCAATTGGGTATTCAAGACCATTCCGCATCCGGGGGAAGCAGGGTATGAAAGCTGGGAGCCCGACAATTACTTGAACGCTCAAGTAGGAGGAGCCAATTCATGGGCAGGCATCAGCATCGATCATCGGCGGCAACTGGCTTTTGTTCCGACAGGTTCCGCTGCATTTGATTTTTATGGAGGGAACCGCAAGGGGAACAATCTTTTTGCCAACTGTCTGCTGGCGTTGGATGCCGTGACAGGAAAATTGCGTTGGTACTTTCAATTCACGCATCATGATGTGTGGGACCGCGACCTGCCGGCTCCACCCAATCTTGTTACCGTTAACCGAAACGGGAAAAAGATCGATGCCGTGGCACAGGTGACCAAACAGGGCTTTGTCTATGTGTTCGACCGCGACAGCGGTAAACCCTTGTTTGATATTCAGGAGCAGAAAGTTCCGGTGGACGGACTTGAGGGAGAAGTACTATCGCTCACGCAGCCTATTCCAATGCAGCCTGCACCGTTCGCACGGCAAGCGATTGCTGAGCAAGATATCAATCCATGGTCGATCAACCGCAATGATCTGATGCGCCAGTTCCGCACTATTCGCAAAGAGCAGTATGCGCCTCCCTCTCTGGAAGGCACCCTGATCTTTCCGGGTTTTGACGGAGGAGCAGAGTGGGGAGGAGCAGCCTTTGATCCTGAAACCGGACTGCTCTACGTAAATGCCAATGAAATGCCATGGATTTTGACCATGAAAAAATTAAATACCTCGAAATCAATCAATAATGTAGCTTATCGTCAGTATTGCATGAGCTGTCACGGGGATCGTTTTCAGGGCAATCCAGCAAGCGGATTTCCTTCGCTGGAGGGCATCATTCCGCGAAAAGGTCGCGAGTATGTCAGCCAGATCGTGCGCAGCGGGAAGGGAATGATGCCCGGGTTCCCGGCACTTACTGCGGCACAGGTCAGTGAAGTGCTGGACTTCATGGAAGGGAAACCATCGGATTCACAAACAAGTGATCAGGATACGGATGAAGGTTCACTTTCCTATGGGTTCACGGGCTACAACAAATGGCTGGACAAGGAAGGATATCCGGCGGTTGCGCCTCCGTGGGGGACCTTGACCGCTATTGATTTGAACTCCGGAGCGCACCGGTGGAAGGTGAACCTGGGCGAGTACAAAGAACTCACCGCAAAAGGCATTCCCATCACCGGCACAGAGAACTATGGCGGTGCAGTGGTCACAAAAGGTGGGTTGCTGGTTATTGCAGCCACCCGCGATGGAAAAGTGAGGGCGTTCAACAAGTTGACTGGAGCGCTGCTATGGGAGTCGGATCTCCCTGCTGCTGCGCATGCTACCCCCAGCACCTATCTCTATAAAGGCAAACAATATTTCGTTTTAGCCTGCGGCGGAGGTAAATTGGGAACGAAAAAAGGCGATAGTTATGTGGCATTTGCATTGGATGAATAACACGGTGCTGCGTTCATCATTAGCAACAGTTCTAGTGATGGCTTCATCAATTGCGTTGGCTCAGCGTTTTGCGGGCAATCCAGCATCGTTGAAATGGAAACAGGTGGATCGTCCGGGGGTTCAGCTTATTTTCCCACAGCAGCAACAAAAAAATATTTCTCCGATTCTGGCCCGACTGGCACAATCCGATGCAATGCAGGTGGGTCGACTCGGTTCGGAGACCAAAAAAATTCCAATTGTCCTTCAGCCTTTCCCCTTGGTTTCAAATGCGTATGTGGGACTGGGACCCTGGCGCAGTGAGTTCTACATGTTTGCTCCTCAAAATGCCCTTGAACTTGGGTCCACTGCCTGGGCAGATAACCTTGCTGTGCACGAATACCGCCATGCCCATCAGTTTTCAAATTTTAAAAAAGGAATTTCCCGCCTGGGATACTGGGTTGCTGGGGAACAGGGACAAGCATTGCTCAATTCAGCTGCAGTTCCGGATTGGTTTTTTGAAGGCGATGCGGTCTACCATGAAACGCGGCTCCTTTCGCAGGGCAGAGGCCGACTGCCCATGTTTTTTGATGCCTATCATTCTCTCTGGAGGGACAATCGCACCTATCGTTTTCAGAAACTGCGCAATGGGTCACTGAAGCATTTTGTGCCCAATCATTATCAATTGGGATACATGCTGGTAGCTTATGGCAACGCCAAATATGGAAGCGATTTTTGGAAAGATGTCACCTCCGATGCCGTTCGATACAAAGGGTTGTTCTATCCGTTTCAACGAGCGGTGAAAACCCATAGCGGACTGAAGTATACAACTTTTGTCAACAATGCTCTCAATGAATTCAAACAAACGATGGGCAATTCCCTGGATGAACATCGGCCATTGCAGGTAAAGACCAGTCGCGTAACGACCGATTACCAGTATCCTGTTTTTGTGGATCAGGATTCCATCCTGGTATTAAAAAAACCGTACAATCAAATTCCGCATTGGGTCATCCTCCATAGCGGAACATCCAAGCGAATTGCAACAAAGGAAATCGGGTACGAAGATTATTTCACCTACAAGCGGGGATTCATTGCCTACACCCGAACTACTTTTGATCCTCGGTGGGCATGGAGAGAGTACAGTGAGATCGTGTTGAAGAATATATTTGATCATTCTCGTCAGATCATTGTGAAAAAAGGCCGCTATTTTTCTCCGGATCTTTCTAGCAATGCCGATCGGGTTGTGGCCGTTCAGGTAGATCCAGAAGGAAGGTGTGAATTGCATGTCATCGATCGGGAATCAGAAAAAATCTTGTATAGGCTGACCGATAGGACGAATGAATACTTGAGTTATCCGGTGTTTTCAAAAGATGACGACTGCATTTTTTATGTTTCTCGTCGCCCTGACGGCAAAAGCAGCATTTATTCCTGGAACTTCACCACGCATGAAATCAAACCAATACTCTCGTCGGTAGAAGCCCCCATTGCTTTTCTTCGTCAAAAAGAAAACGAGTTGATATTTACCCTGACGCAACACCAACGAAATGAGCTTTGGAGCATCCATGCACTAACGGGTACAACAACGCGAATTGCATCTGGTGTTACGGGGGCCTATGCCGGGGACCTTCATGTAGCCAGTCGGCGGTATGTATTTTCACGCCCTACTGCACAAGGGGAAGCGGTTTATATGGCCAACGGTGGAATGGATCGCATTCAGCAATTCCCGGCTGCTGTGCACATGGTGCATCCTGTTCAAGCGGAAGAACAAAATGCACTGCGCGGAGGCGATATGGATTCTGTATCGGCAGACAAGTATTCGAAGTTCGCTCATCCTATCAATATTCATAGCTGGCGTCCGTTTTACGAGCAGCCTGAATGGAGTTTTTCACTTTACGGAGAGAATGTGCTCAATACTACACAGACAACGCTGGAATATGTGTACAATGAAAACGAGCGATCCCATAAAGTCGGAGCCAGTTTATTGTATGGTGGTCTTCACCCCTGGATCACAGCGACTACCAATTACACTATGGACAGGAGTTTTCAAGACAGCAGTCGAAGTCTCCGATGGAATGAATGGAATGGAGCGTTGGGCGTTTTCTTTCCATTCAACTTTAGTTCAGGTCAGGTGTACAAACGTATAGAACTCTTGTCGCGCATCAATGCTTCATCTGTTCAATATGAAACATCCAGCATTCCAAAACCGGAAAACAGGTTTCTTCCTTCCATTCAAAATCAATTGGTCTGGTCGGTGCAAAGTCAGCAAGCCATTCAACACATATTTCCGCGCTTTGCCTGGACAGTTCGGTTGCAGCATCGCTTTACTACGGGACCCACACGCGCGGGACAATTGTTTGCAGGAACTTCTGTATACCTTCCAGGCGCATTCAAGACCCACTCGTTTGTCGCTAACCTGTCCTTTCAAGGAAGGGATACGTTGCGGCAATATCTGTTCAGCAATATCTTTCCAAGTGCTAGAGGTTACCAGGCCATTGATTTCCCACGCATGTGGCGCTACAGTTTCAATTATCATCTGCCATTGGTTTATCCGGATTGGGGGTTTGCCAATGTGGTTTATTTCCTGAGGGTTCGTGGCAATTTATTTTATGATCAAAGCAACTTGAAGAGCCTCAGGACAGGCCGAATAACACAATTGAGCAGCACAGGCGTAGAACTTTACTTTGACACCCGGTGGTGGAACCAGCAGAAGGTAACGTTTGGAGTTCGGTACAGCCGCTTGTTGGATGCCGATAAGTTTATTCAGCCACCCAATCCAAATACGTGGCAGTTCATCATGCCAGTGGACCTGTTTCCTAATCGATGAGCTAGATTTCGATGAAGAGTTCTGTGTGGGGCCTTCTCACTTTCTTGGCGGAGGATAGAAAATCATTCTGATCATCGCGGTATCCGAGCGCAAGCAAACAGGTGGCGTGTAGATTTTTCTTTTCCAGCTCTAGCACATCATTTACTCCTTTGGGAATGAAACCTTCCATAGGAGTTGCATCGATGCGTTCCACTGCTGCCGCTGTCAAGCCAAACCCCAGTGCGATATAGGCCTGTTTTTCTGCCCACTCTCGGAGTTCTTCCGGACTGCTCTCTTTTATTTTTTTTAAAATGTTTGCAGCAAAACCGTTGAGTGAAGTGCGCTCCACGTTGCGGGTTTCGGAAATTTGTTGCATGTATTGTTCTACTTGATCTTCTTTGAAAGAAGTCCAGGTAGCAAAGACGAGTAAACATCCAGATTCCACTACCTGTGGTTGATTGAACGCATGGGGGAGGATGCGTTCCCTTGTCGACTTATCGCGCACCACCAAAATAGTATACGGTGCAAATCCCATTGAGCTGGGCGAGAGCCGAATCGCCTCCAGGATACGTTTCAACACATCTTCTGGTAACGCTTTGCCCTTCATTCGCTTTGCAGCATACCGCCATTCTAGTGCTTCCAAGAGTTGTTTTTTCATTATATTAATGTTTAAACATCAAAATTACAAATTATTCACTGCGCTCAAACTTTTTAATTTTTTCAGCCTATATTTGCAACCCGTTTGGGAGTTTAGCTCAGCTGGTTTAGAGCATCTGCCTTACAAGCAGAGGGTCGGCGGTTCGATCCCGTCAACTCCCACAGGCCTCAGGGTTTATGCAGTAATAACTTCATAAACCCTTTTTTGTTGCAATTCATCACAATTTTATTGCTTGATCCGGTAGGTGTTTTTGTCGCTGAATGGTTAACTTGGGACAAAGAACCGGACAATGAAAAAATTGATAATCCTAGTATGTTTTGTTGTAATTGGTAGAAGCAGTAATGCGCAAGAAGGAATGGCCTACCAAGTTCCTTCTAAAGAAATCATGGAGCTGGCATTGGTGGATCCAACTCCTTCTGTGAGTGTCGACAGTAAAGCTGCTGTCATGTTGATCATGGGCAGATCTTCTTATCCGATGGTTGAGGAGCTGGGACAAGCAGAAGTGAAATTGGCAGGATTGCGATTGAATCCGCGTAATTTTTCTCCTACGCGACAGAACTACATCACCTCCCTGCGAGTTCAGCAGTTGAAGTCGGGAAAGGGAATGGGGATTGTTGGTTTACCGGCTCCATTGCATGCGTTGAGTCCAACCTGGAGTCCAGCAGAATCAAAGATTGCTTTTTACAATGTCACTCCGACAGGAGTGGATGTGCATGTAATTGATGTTGCTACTGCGGTATGTAAAAAAATCAACACCAAAAAAGTCAATCTCGTGCTGGGTTCTGGCATTGCCTGGTTGGATGAGGCCACCGTGTTGTATAAAACAAGTGTCAACCTGGCCGCTGCATTGCGTCCTCGTCCGGTAACACCAAAAGGTCCCACCATTCAGGAGAATCTGGGTAAAGTCGCTCCCAGCGTGACCTATCAGGACTTGATTCGTTCGGCATACGACGAATATGTTTTTGAGTTTTTAGCCACCAGTCAACTCGTAAAAAATACCAATGGAAAAGAAATGCCTTTGGGTACACCCGCGATTCACGGTTCGATTTCGGTCTCACCGGATAAGCGCTATTTGATGACGAGAACCATCCGCAAGCCATTTTCATACTTGGTCACTGCAGGTGGCTTTGCTGCAGATGTGAATGTGATGTCAATGGATGGATCGTTTGTCAAGACCATCATGCAATTGCCTTCTGCAGAAGGAACTCCAAGTGGATACGATAATGTGCAAAATACTGCCCGTGCATTCCAATGGAAAGACGATGAAGCAGCCACCTTGGTTTATGTGGTACCGTTGGATAGTGGGTTGATTAAAAAACAAGTCCCACACCACGATGCAGTCTATGCTCTGCAGGCGCCATTCACCGGTTCTGCAAAAGAGTTGTTCAAAACAGCTGGACGATTTTCCAGTGTAACGTGGGGGAATCAGGAGCTGGCATTGGTTACCGAAGTGTCCCGTTCTAAGCAACAGTACCGGGTCAGCAGGTTCAATCAACAATTGAATCAGTTTGATCTTTTATATGAGCGCAGTTTAACAGATCAATACAGCAATCCTGGAACACCCGTCATGGTAAAAAACAGTTATGGCAAAGAGGTTATTGCATTGGTGGATCAGGGACAATCCATTTTAATGAACAACACCACAGGTTCTTCTCCAAAAGGGGATCTTCCTTTTTTATCCACGTTTAATCTGCAAACCAAAGCCAATTCAATCATTTGGAGAAGCCAGGAAGATTGTTTTGAATTTGTTGTCGATGTTTTGAATACCCAATCGCTTTCTTTTGTGACCCGCAGAGAGACGGAAACCGAGCCGCCCAATTATTATCTGAAGTCATTGTCTCAGAACGCATCTCGGCCGCTTACCGCATTTCAACATCCATATGCTTCAATGACCGGGATCGTCAAGGAAAAAATTAAGTATACCCGAAAAGACGGAGTGGAACTGACCGGCGATCTTTATTTACCCAACGGGTACAGCAAAGAAAAAGATGGAGCACTGCCCACACTCATCTGGGCCTACCCGCGCGAGTTCACCTCTGCATCGGATGCCAGTCAGGTGAGAGGCAATCAACACCGCTTCACGCTCCTCAGTTGGGGATCTCCTGTGTTTTATGTGACCCAAGGATATGCGATACTCGATAATGCAGAAATGCCCATCGTGGCAACATCCGCAGATAAAAAACCCAACGATGATTTTGTCAATCAGCTGGTGCTCAATGCGACCGCCGCTATCGATAAACTGGTGGAAATGGGAGTGGGAGATAAAAATCGAATGGCGATTGGGGGGCACAGTTATGGTGCCTTCATGACCGCCAACCTGTTGGCACATGCTCCGGGATTGTTCAAAGCTGGAATTGCACGTAGCGGAGCGTACAACCGCACGTTGACTCCCTTTGGATTTCAAAATGAAGAACGGACCTTGTGGCAAGCGCCACAGCTGTATTTAGGAATGAGTCCCTTCATGTACGCCGATAAAATCAAGACTCCTATTCTGTTGACCCACGGTGAAATGGATGACAATACCGGAACCTATCCCATCAACAGCGAGCGGTTGTATGCCGCTATTAAGGGTCACGGTGGAACTGTTCGTTTTGTGTATTTTCCGTATGAGGCACACGGGTACCGGGGAAGAGAGAATGTATTGCATCTGTTGTATGAGCAAGGCCGATGGTTGGATCAATACGTAAAAGGTAAATAATGTCCATATGAAACGAGAACAATTTCTAAAGCTTACCGCAACAGCAGGAGCTGCTGCTTTATTGGGCGACCTGGAAGGATTTGCACACGAGCAAGCCACTAAACTGAAAGTCGCTATAATTGGATGTGGCAGCGTGAGCAACCGGTACATCCCGCATTTACAGAGTTCTTCATTGATTGAGATCGTGGCACTCTGTGATATCAAGTACGATCGCGCGATCGCACAGAATCAGCAGTACACTGTAAACGCTGCTACCTATTCATCCATTGATGCATTGTTGAAGGGTGTGCCCTTTGATATGATGGTGACGTTGACCGATATGCAGGCGCACGGAGAGTTGAATAAAAAAGCCTTGATGGCGGGTAAGCATGTTTGGAGCGAAAAGCCAATGGCCAATACCTATGCAGAAGGAAAAGCATTGCTGGAGTTGTCGGTCAATAAAAAATTAAAGCTGTGGGGTGCACCTGCAGTCGTGAACAGTCCTCAGTTTGCCTTCATGAGCAAATGCATCCAGGAAGGAAAAATTGGGAAAGTGGCGTCTGCGCATGGACAGTATGGTCATACGGGACCAACCTGGTCGGCATTCTTTTATGAAAAAGGCGGCGGAAGCATGCCGGATCTTGGCGTGTACAACATTGCTACGTTGACAGGACTTCTTGGTCCTGCTCATTCGGTGATGGCGATGACCAGCATCGTTAACCCGGAACGTGTTGTAGATGACAAAGGCAAGATCAAGGTAGAAGCGGAAGACAATGCCCATATTCTGATGGATCATGGTCGCGGTGTCATCAGCCACGTCATGTGTGGATTCAATTATTTTGATCCCTATGGTCATGAAGCGAAAGATCAGCAGTTACATTCCATTCAAGTGTTTGGCGACAAGGGAAATTTGCGATTGATTGGATACGATTGGGAAACCAATGGAGTGGTATTGAGTGATTCCTGGGACCGGCCCGCTTCGCTTCACGAAAAAGAATCAGGAGGGTATGTCTGGCAAGAAGGTGCAACAGTTGTGGGTGAGTCAATTGTCCGGGGCAACCAACCCCGGATTCATGTTGAGCATGCGCTGCACGTTTTGGAAATCATGGAGGCATCCAGGAATTCTTCAGCACAGGGCAAGCGCATTGAGTTGTCCTCTCGTTTTCCCTGGCCGGTAGTATGAGCGGGGAGTCGACCTAAATATGTAAATTTGCATCGAACTTGGAACATTAGCTCAGTTGGTTTAGAGCATTACTTTGACAGAGTAGGGGTCACTGGTTCGAGTCCAGTATGTTCCACGAAACAAACGCACATGCCATACAACAACCCGCTTCATCAGGAGGAGTTTGAGGTAGAGGTATTGGACAGTTCCCGCTACGCGCTCATCGTTTGGAACGATGACGTCAATACGTTTGACTGGGTCATCAAGACACTCATTGAAGTATGCAGGCACGAGCCGGAACAAGCGGAGCAATGCGCAATTCTTATCCACTTCACGGGCAAGACGGATGTGAAGCGTGGCTCTTTTGAAGCCTTGAAGACAATGTGCGAGGCCATCATCGACCGAGGCATTGGCGCTACGGTAGAAGAAATCAATTGAAATAGACGGCCTGCTCCGGATGCTGCTCGGCGTAATACAGTACAAGCGAGCGGACAAATTCGTTGATGGGTTGTGGTTCCAGCAAGGCAGTAAGTTTTTTGATGCTGCTCTTCCGTTCTTTTACTGAAATGAAACCCACTCCTAAAAAATCCTTTTTCCCCAGTAGGACGCAGGCAAATTCAGAAGCATCTCTGCCTTCACCAAATACTGCTACCACCGGAGTGGTTTCATGCAGTTGAAGAATGGCGTTTGTTACTTTTTTATTGTAGTGCTCAACCTGTTCTTCCTGAACACAAATGCCTTCACAAGGTGAGTCGGTCTGCGTTGTGCACTCAACCTGATCTTTTTGAATGAAACACATCCTCGGGCAGAGTTTATACTCTTTGCTGATGCCGTTTAAGAGTCGAATACCATCCGCATACAGCGGGAAAGAAGCATGTACCTGCAGGTTGCGTTTTTTCTTCACAATTCCGAGTCGCAAGACACCCTGCTGATCCAAAAAACTGCATATCCCAAATCGATTTTCAAAACGTTTTTGAGAACGGTTGAATTCCGGCCATATTTTTTTTATCTCCAGGCTTTCCATTACACTCATCATCAATTCATTTCCGCAGGCCTTGTAGGTGATGCGGTGGACGTTTCGCAGGAGTTCTTGTTTCCGCTTGCTGACATCGTTGTTGGAAAAATGACTGGTCACCCTCTTTCGCAACCGAATCGCTTTCCCCACGTAAATAATTTTCCCTTTTTTATCGTGGAAGTAGTAGATGCCCGGCACATTGGGCATGGATTCTACATCGGTATTCGATAGGTGAATGGGAAGGTAGCTGTCCATGCTTCCTTTCTTCAGCATCTGTTGCACATATCCTTTCTGGTCGCGCTCCATCAAACGATGAAACAGTGTAGCAGTTGCTTGTGCATCGCCCATGGCGCGGTGGCGATCGCTGATGGGTATGCTGAGCGAGCGACACAAGTTTCCAAGGCTGTAACTGTCCAATTGCTCAAATACCTTTCGGCTCCAGCGCACCGTACAGAGCTTTCGAACGGAAAGGGTATGGCCATGCTGTTGCAGCTGGTGGGCGACAAACGAAAAATCGAAATTGACGTTGTGCGCGACAAAAACTTTATCCCGCAAGAGTTCAAAAATTCTATCTGCAACTTCTGAAAACACGGGAGCATTTTTCACCAGTTCATCCGAGATGCCGGTCAATTTTTCAATAAAGAGCGGGATGGGCTGCATCGGATTGATCAAAGTGGTGAATCGATCCAGCTCGGTGGTTCCATCTGAAACAATGATGGCTATTTCTGTCATTTTACCCGACCCTGCGTTTCCGCCGGTCGTTTCAATGTCTACGATTGCATACATGGCACTGGGAGAAGAGCAAAACTAACAAGATTTGCTCACCCGGTGAGGTTAAAATGATGCTGCATTTCCAATTCCAATGCCCGCTTATCCAATTGCTTGGCCGCCTTGTTTTCGATCCAGGTAGGGTGATACTGTTTACTTTTTTGCAGCGCTTCCAGCAGTTCAAATCGGGTTTCTCCTGAACCCAAAATCAAAATGGCATTGGCTTCGCCGAATTCATTGACAATGGACTGTATGAACCGGCTGATCCGGTTGTTCTCGCGGGACTGATCCTGTTTTTCACGGTTGAGGGTGGTGCCAAAAAGTCCCACTTTATCAGTTGTTTCCCCCCTGTACCGCGTTGTGCCTTCATGCTGGGACTGAATTTCTTAGAACACCGGATCTGCATGCGGGGAGTATTTGATGACCAAGGCTTTATTTTTATCGACCCATACTCCATATCGGTTAACGAAATTGCTTGATTTCATCTAAAATATTGTTTTATAGATTTTTATGAGATTTAGCAACATTAAGACTTTATTAATCTGCATTCAATGATTTTACTCATCTTCAGGGCTTCTTCACATCAGGTACTTGCCGACTTGCACATGTTAAATTTTAACATTAACTTTACAATTGAGCGTAACCATTTTAGTTTTCATCCGTACCAATTTATAATCCGATCCTAGGGAGTCATGACCAATTTCTTCATCCATGAAAAAAAACATCATGAAATCACTGGTATCTTTTAAAATGCCGCTCAACGTTAAGATTGCGCTTATCGTTCTTGCACTCTATGGTGCGATTGGATTAGTGACCTATCTGGTTTGGTAGGCTGAATTCCTTCCTTTTCTCGTTACCTTTGAGCCGATTTTAAAGGCTGGAAGGTGATGGAAATTTCCAAGAATTTTGATTTTAAGAAGGCCGAGCAAAAATGGTATACCCATTGGCTGGATTACAAGTACTTTGAGAGTCATCCCGATGATCGGGAGCCGTTCACTGTTGTGATTCCTCCTCCCAATGTGACAGGGATTTTGCACATGGGGCATTGCCTGAACAACACAATTCAGGACATTTTAGTGCGCCGGGCTCGGATGATGGGTAAAAATGCTTGTTGGGTGCCCGGCACTGATCATGCTTCCATTGCAACAGAAGCGAAAGTGGTGCAGATGCTTAGAGAAAGGAGGATTGCAAAATCCAGTTTGTCCCGTGAAGAATTCCTGCACTATGCCTGGGAGTGGAAAGAAAAATACGGGGGCATTATTCTTCAGCAATTAAAAAAATTAGGGTGTTCGCTGGATTGGAACCGTGTGAATTTCACGATGGATCCCGACTACTATCGTTCTGTCATACAGGTTTTCAACGACCTCTACGAAAAAGGATACATCTACCGCGGAAAGCGGATGATCAATTGGGATCCAAAAGCCAAAACGGCGTTGAGTGATGAGGAAGTAATTTTCAAAGAAGTCAACGGCAAGCTCTACTTTTTAAACTACAGATTGGAATCGCCCTCCGGTGATGTGCAACACATAACCATTGCAACCGTTCGACCTGAAACGATTCTCGGGGATACGGCTATCGCTGTGAATCCCAATGATCCCCGTTATCAACACTTGATTGGTCAGCATGCGTATGTTCCCATCATTGGAAGAAAAATCCCCATTATTGCGGATGATTACGTGGCCATGGATTTTGGAACAGGGGTATTGAAAATTACTCCGGCACACGATATGAACGATTACCAGATCGGTACCAAATACGGTTTGGAAGTGGTGGATGTGCTCAACGACGATGGTACCATGAGCGAAGCAGCTCAACTGCTGGTTGGAATGGATCGGTTTGATGCCCGAAAGGAAATGGTTCGTCTGCTCAACGAATCAGGGAATATGGAGAAGATCGAAGAGTATGTTCACCAGGTGGGATTTTCAGAACGCACTGATGTTGTGGTAGAACCTCGCTTGTCGCTGCAGTGGTGGGTAGATATGAAAAAAATTTCGGGTCCCGCCCTAGCAGCTGTGACAGAAGGTGAAATCAATTTTCACCCTGCAAAATTCAAAAACCTCTATCGCCATTGGATGGAAAATATCAAGGACTGGTGCATTTCACGTCAGCTTTGGTGGGGCCATCGCATTCCTGCGTGGTACGATGCTGAAGGTCGATTTGTGGTTGCGATGGATGAACAAGAAGCCCTTAAAAAGTTTCAACTATCCTTTGGCATCGAGCGCCCCACACTCAAACAGGACGAAGATTGCCTGGACACCTGGTTCTCATCCTGGTTATGGCCGTTTGAAGTGTTCAAAGGGATATCCAAGCCTGGAAATGCTGAGGTCAATTATTATTATCCCACCCATGCATTGGTCACTGCCCCGGAAATCATTTTCTTCTGGGTGGCCCGAATGATCATGGCCGGATATGAATACACCGGTAAGAAACCTTTTCGCGATGTATATTTTACCGGTATTGTTCGTGACAGCCAGGGACGTAAGATGAGTAAGCAGTTGGGCAACTCACCGGATCTGCTCGAAATGATTGATGAAATCGGCGCAGACGCCGTGCGTTTTGGCATCCTCATTGCCTCACCAGCCGGAAATGATTTGTTGTGGGATAAAGCATCCAATGAACAGGGGAGAAATTTCATCAATAAAATATGGAATGCGTTGAAGCTGGTGCAGATGTGGAAGGAAAAAGAGAAAAGAGATCTGCTGCCTCATGAAATAACATTAGATAGTGATTGGGTCCATGACTGGATGAATACCCGATTGCAAGCAGCTCGCGTAGAAATCCATCAACAGATGGAGCAATACAAATTGAGCGAAGCCCTGAAGACACTTTATTCATTAATATGGGATGATTTTTGCAGTTGGTACCTGGAGTGGGTAAAACCGGGTTATGAAAAGCCAATGGAAAGTCGTCATTTGAACCATGTGCTGCAAGTCTTTGAGCAGCTCTTGGAACTCCTGCATCCCTTCATGCCCTTTGTCACAGAAGAAGTGTATCACTTATTGCGTGAACAGTCGATTGATTTGTGTGTCCGGCAACATACCCCGCCTCAACCCATTGGTGATCAGGAACACATCATTTTAGCCCAAGGTGAACAATTGAAATCTGCTATTACAGCAATACGGGATGCAAGGGTAAAAGCCAAGCTGAAAAATAAAGATGAGATCGTAGTCCGTTGTATAACCGCGCAGCAACACGACTGGCAAGCGGTACACAGTATTTTGTGCAAACAAGTCAATGCCCGTTCATTTAGTTTTGATAGTGATTCCACTGTGAATGCGGTTGCAATGGTAGTGGGTGCCAATAAATTTTTCATGGAGACCGGCCAGCAACTGAATGTTGATGAACAACGCAAGGAGCTGCTCAAAGACCTCAATTACTACGAAGGGTTCCTTGCTTCAGTAGAAAAAAAATTATCCAATGAACGTTTTGTGCAAAACGCAAAACCCGAGGTAATTGAACTTGAACGAAAAAAACAATCAGATGCCATCGGCAAAATCTCACTGCTCAAAGAAAGCCTTCAGGCGCTGGGGTAGTATGCAATCCATCCGATTGGGATGGTTGCTGCTTGTCTTCGTTCCGTTGCAGCAGCAATTTTCCAGTCAATGGGGCCCGCTCGCATCCGGGCACTATTCAGTCGAACAGATGAAAGCCATCCTTCCTGCTGCTCTGCTGGTCAAAGACAATCAAGGAAAAATAATGACTGTCGAATCGTTTCGTATCAATTATAAATTCAAGAGTTCGTATCGGGATGCTGAAACCGGTAAGGTTGTTTCTACTGCTGAACTGCGGGTAGGGGAATTCAAGCAAGCTTTTTTGTCGACTGCCTGGATCGAAAGCGTCCGCGACAATATCAAAAAAGGGGACACTATACTGTTTACGGGAATCTTATTTAGAAACAGCAACCATAAACTTCAACCTGCACCTCAATTGCAAGTGATTGTCAAGTGACTTCCAGTCGACATTCTCCGTATATTGTAAAAAAAATTGCACCATGCGGGTAACATTCCTCGTTTTTACTTTTTTCCTGAATATGCTCCATGGGGTTGCTCAGGATCATGCATCCCGCATCATCGAACAGCTCAATAAGCAGTCCACGCATTTTGCAGAAATGGCTCAAACCATTTGGAATTGGGCCGAACCGGGCTATTTGGAAATTAAAACAACCCAGTTGATGCAACAGGAATTGTCCAAGGCCGGGTTTACTATAGAAACAGGCACGGCTGGCATACCAACTGCATTTGTCGCTACCTATGGATCCGGCGCCCCTGTGATTGGCATATTGGCTGAAATGGATGCATTGCCCGGATTGTCGCAACAGCCTCTTCCAAGCCGCAATCCCGTTACAGAAGGAGGCTATGGCCATGGATGCGGTCACAATTTATTTGGAGCGGGTTCAATTGCAGCTGCGATTGCTGTGAAAGACTGGATGCAATCCAATCGAATTAAGGGAACCATAAAGCTATTCGGAACGCCTGCTGAGGAAGGTGCTGGCGGGGGAAAAATTTATCTGGTACGAGAAGGCGCATTCAATGGAGTGGATGCCGTACTGCAATGGCATCCTGGCGATAAAAACAGTGCCAGTCCTTCATCCACATTGGCGTATAAAGTGGCCAACTTTAGTTTTAGGGGACAAGCAGCACATGCAGCGGCAGCCCCCGACAAAGGAAGATCTGCACTCGATGGGGTAGAGGCCATGAATTTTATGGTCAACCTGATGCGTGAACATGTATCGCAGGAAACCCGGATTCATTACGTCATCAAAGAAGGCGGACTCACCTCCAATATCGTTCCGGATTACGCCAAAGTGGAATACACCATTCGGCATCCGAATGTAAATGGGCTCAATGAAATCTGGAACCGACTCATGAAGGCAGCAGAAGCTGCAGCACTGGGAACCGGAACCACGGTTTCTCATGAAGTGTTGACCGGTCTCTATAATGTATTGCCCAATGAAACACTGGCTAAGCTGGTGCAAAAGAATTTAGAGAAAGTAGGCGGAGTTGGATACACACCGGAAGAGCAGGAGTTTGCGCAACAAATCCGAAAAACCGTTGCCTCCACAACCTTGCCTCCGCTCTCTCAATCCTCTGCCATTGAACCCTACTCCTTGAATGGCTTGACATCTGCTTCAACTGATGTGGGCGATGTGAGCTGGGTTGTGCCTACAGCGGGACTTTCCACGGCTACTTGGGTGCCCGGTATCCCGGCGCACAGCTGGCAAGCAGTTGCGTGCGATGGTATGTCCATTGGGCATAAAGGCATGATGGTGGCTGCAAAAACGTTGGCGTTAACGGCTGCCGATATTTTACTTAAGCCCGATGTCATCCCAGTGGCTAGCCAGGAGTTGAAACAGGCGCGTGGCGCTGATTTTATATACCGATCATTGGCAGGTGACCGCAAACCACCACTGGACTACAGAAAATAATACTAAAGCGCCCAATTCACCACCTGGTTGACCCATTCTGCTCGGAAGGGAGTGCTGATACGAATATAATTATCCGTGTATCCCTCCATCATGCCATTTTTATTCTCGTGTTCAAAGAGGACGTTTCGCTTTTTCCCTTCCTGTTGCGTTCTAAAGTATTGCGATTTCATATACGAGAGATTGCGTAGTATTTTATTGCGTTCGTTGCGAACGTGCATGGATACTGAATCGGCAATCTCAAGGGCTTTGGTATTGGGTCGCTCTGAATACGTAAACACATGCAGGTAAGAAATATCCAGGCTGTGTAAAAAATCGACCGTTTCGTTGAACTCGGTTTCACCCTCACCCGGAAATCCTACGATTACATCAACACCGATGCCACAGTCGGGCATCATTTTTTTAATCAATGCAATGCGTTCAGCGTATAGTTCTCTTCGGTATCTTCTGCGCATTTGTCCCAAGATTCGGTTGCTGCCACTCTGCAGGGGGATGTGGAAGTGCGGCATGAATGTTTTACTGCTGGCGACCCATTCAATGATTTCGGGGGATAATAAATTGGGCTCTATGGAGGAAATCCGGAATCGTTCTATACCCTTGGAATCTTCCAACGCCCGACACAGCTCATAAAAGCTTGAACTGCGCTGCTCGTCAATGATGCCGTAGTCTCCCAGGTTCACACCGGTAAGAACGATTTCTTTAACGCCCTGTTGAGCAATTTCTTCTACCTGTTGCAACACGCCTTCTATTGAATTGCTTCTGCTCTTTCCTCTGGCCATGGGTATGGTGCAAAACGAACACGTGTAATCACATCCGTCCTGTACTTTTAAAAAAGTGCGGGTACGGTCGGTTACAGAGTACGCCGCATTGAACCCTTGTACTGCATCGATCTCACAGCTGTGCACGCTTGCGGTATCGCTTTTTGTGTACTCCCGGAGGTGGTCAACAATATTGAATTTTTCAGCAGCACCCAACACCAAATCCACTCCTGGAATGGATGCAATTTCTTGAGGCTTCAATTGAGCATAGCATCCGGTAATGACAACAACGGCTTCTTGGTTCTGGGCTTGAACCCTTCGGACCAATTGTCGACATTCTTTATCTGCATTTTCTGTTACAGAACAAGTATTGATCACGTAGATATCTGCTTTTTCCTCGAAATCACGCCGTATAAATCCCTCTTTTTCCAGCATCCTGCCCAAGGTAGACGTCTCTGAAAAATTCAATTTACAGCCCAGTGTATGCAGCGCTATGGTTTTTTCGGTCCTCATGCGGTCGGCAAAGATACAGCGGGGAAAATGTATATTTGAAATATTCTATGGCGCTGTTGCGGTACTTATTATTTGCATTTCAGGTGGTGTATTGTCTATATGCCATGCTGTTGTTTTCCTGCATCATTTTATTGCTTTCTCCCTGCTTGCTGGTTTGTTTTTTTATGGGCAGGATCAAGGGGGGAAACATCATGTACCGAATCTTTAGAATCTGTGCGAAAATCTATTTGGTCTTGATTGGCATTCCACATCGCACATCATACGAATCCCGGCCCGACCCCGATGAGCAATATATTTTCATTGCCAATCACATTGCCTACCTGGATGCGGTCATCATCATTGCATCGGTACAACACGATTTTCGTCCCATTGGAAAGTACGAGCTCTTGCGGGTACCGATTTTTGGCATGCTCTATAAGTTTTGTGTGGTGACGGTTAACCGGTCGAGTGCAGAAGATCGAGCGCGAAGTTTGAATGATCTCCGAAAAATACTTGCGCGGGGAATTTCTATTGTTGTATTCCCGGAAGGAACGTTCAACATGAGGGATACACCTTTAAAAGAAATGTATGACGGCGCATTCAAACTGGCTGTTGAAATGGGCAAGAAGATACAACCAATTGTTTTTTTGGACGCCTTTGATCGCATGCACTATCGCCACTGGTTTACACTGACGCCGGGTCGGTCGCGGGCCATTTATCTTCACCCCATTGATCCTGCTGATCATCCGGAAGCAGACGCCAAGCAGTTGAAAGAGATGGCTGCTCAACAGATGGCCGAAAAGTTGATTGAATACAAGGCCTCCTGGATAGCCAACGATTATTTTACCCGTAACGCAAAATGATTTGATGTGTTTGCAGAAGTGATCTTGCCATTGGCGCTCCCCAAGACGTTTACATACGCCATTCCACAGTCGCTGATCGATTCAGCGGTTCCGGGTGTTCGGGTGGAAGTGGTGTTTGGTCGACAAAAACGCTATGCTGGCATCATTAAATCGGTTACCCACATTCCACCACAGGGATTTCAGGCAAAACCCATTCTGCAAGTACTGGATACAGAGCCGATTCTCCATCCCCAGCAACTCCAACTTTGGTCCTGGATCGCCACCTACTACATGTGCACCGAAGGTGAAGTGATGGCCGCAGCGCTACCTGCACATTTCAAATTGAACAGTGAAACCGTACTTGTATTCAATGAAGCATATGGAGATGATTTCTCGGCGCTGGATGAACAGGAATTCCTGGTTGCGGAAGGGTTACTCTTGAAAAAAGAGTTAAAAATTGATGAGGTTCAGGGTATTCTGGATATCGGACATGTTTATCCGGTTGTACGAAGGCTACTGGAAAAAAATATTTGCCACGCTTATGAATCGATTCGAGAAAAATATATTCCTAAGCGTGAAAAAGTAGTGAGTCTGCATGTGGATTATCACAATGAGTCTGCATTAGAAGCGCTGTTGAACAATTGGTCGAGTAAGGCGCCCAAGCAAATGGAGTTGCTGTTGTCGTTTTTACACCTGCAAAAAAGTGATGTACCGGTGAGGCAAACCGAATTGCTAAAAAAAGCTGCTGCTTCTCCAGCACAGCTGCGTTCACTGGTGGATAAAAACATTCTAATTGTATCAGAGCAACAAGCGGATCGAATCCCCATGGGGGAACGTCGCATTTCTGTTGATGTTGAGCTGTCTACCGAGCAACAGCAGGCCTGGGAGTCCATGCAGTCGCAGTTCTCCCAAAAAGAGACCTGTCTGCTGCATGGCGTTACTTCCAGCGGTAAGACCTTGCTCTACATCAAGCTGATGGAGCAGGCAGTTCGTAACAATACACAGGTATTGTTTCTGCTGCCTGAAATAGCCCTTACCAGTCAGATCATCCGAAGATTGCAGCAGCATTTTGGGGGATATATTGCCATTTATCACTCCAAATTCAATCCCAATGAGCGTGTAGAAATTTGGAATAAAATTCGGAGCGGTGAGGCGAAGATCATCATCGGAGCACGTTCTGCACTGTTTCTTCCTTTTGTCCACCTGACTCATATCATCATTGACGAAGAACAGGACGCCTCATTTAAACAACAAGATCCGGCTCCACGGTACAACGCTCGGGATGCAGCTCTGTATTATGCTACTTTATTTTCTGCTAAAGTACTCTTGGGAAGTGCAACACCCAGTTTGGAGTCCTATGCTCATGCATCATCGGGCAAGTATGGGTTAGTTAAATTACTGGACCGCTTTGGAGGGGTAGCGCTGCCGACTATTGAAGTCATTGATCATCGCCAGCATCGCGCTGAGGGTGGAATTCGTTCAATCGTCACCCCGGCACTCAAAGAAGCTATTACAGAAAGCCTTCGTCAGAAAAAACAAGTCATTTTATTTCAAAACCGAAGGGGTTACGCGCCGTATAAAATGTGTGCGACCTGCGGCAACATTCCCCATTGTGAGCAATGCGATGTTACGCTAAGCTATCATAAGCTGCAACACAAATTGAAATGCCATTATTGCGGAACAGCGTATCCGGTTCAATTGCAGTGTGCCGCGTGCGGTTCTGCAAAATGGGTAGAACGCAATTTTGGTACAGAAAAAGTAGAGGAGGAGCTGGCTGCCTTGTTTCCCTCAGCCACCATTGCTAGGATGGATGTGGATACCGTAAAAGGTAAAACTGCACATGAAGAAATGATCAAGAATTTTGAGCAACGCCGTATGGATATTCTGGTTGGGACACAGATGGTAGTAAAGGGACTCGATTTTGAGCACGTGGCACTGGTCGGAATTTTGGATGCCGATGGATTGCTTTCATTCACCGACTTCCGGGTCAATGAGCGGGCTTTTCAATTGATGGAACAGGTGAGTGGTCGCGCAGGCAGACGAGGTGAACAGGGCCGTGTTTTGATTCAAACGGCTCAACCTCACCATACGCTGATAGGGTTGGTGGTGCAGCATGACTATACCGCTATGTATGAATTGGAGATGAAAACCCGGAAAGTATTTCATTATCCTCCCTATTCCCGCATCATACAATTCACGTTCCGGCATGTCAGCCAAGATATGGCGCTCCATGCCGCTCGTTTTTTTGCAAATCACTTACACAGTTCGTTTGCAGATGCAATGATTGGTCCCGCAGAACCGGTTGTCAACCGCATCAAAAATCGGTACATCTATGAAATTTTATTGAAACTTCCACGCGAAGGAACTCGTAACGGCCAGGCTCGTGTATTGATTCAGCAAGTGCTCACAATGCTGGAACACGATAAGGCTTTTCGATCAGTACAGGTCCAGATAAATGTAGATCCTCAGTAGTTATTTAAAAATGACTGTGCCGGGTGCACGCATGAGTTCCATCTCCAGCTGCTTCAGGTGTTGATGGGTTTGCAACAGGATCATCATGTCGTCAGGTTGATGTTCGCGCTCAAGATCCATTTGATTTTCAACAATGAGACGCTTTACTTTTTTGAGTTTCAAATAGGTGATGCAGGAAGTGACTTCCTCTTTGTACAATCCATCTCGGTTCTTGATTTCTCCTTTGTAGTATTTGTTCCAGTTGGGACTGATCTGATGTTTTTCGGAAAGGAGTCCCACCACAGTTTGCGCGATTGATGGGTTGCTGTGGTACAAAAACATTTTTTCCTGAATGGCAGTGCCCGATTGTTTCATCGTTTTATACTCCTGCATGATGTCCAATACATGCCGGTTATCGAACAACTCTTCCAGCCCATCTTTTTCCAGTTCTGCAAAAATATACTCAGCGACAGAAACAGAATCGTCCCATGCTTTATCTCCAAATTCTAACAGCGCCCTCAATACGGCTTGTTCATTCAGGTCATCTTTGAACAACAACTCAACGCTTTCATCTTGAGCAGGAGTTGGCTCGTTTTTTGGACCTTCTTGTGCATCCTTGATTGATTTCTTTTCTTCACGGGTCAGTTTATCCTGAGCAAGTTTTTTGACAAGTGCCGTTAGCCCTTGTTCATCAACCTTTAAAATCTGGGAACACTTTTTGATATAGTCTTGCTGACGGGTAAAATCTTCTGCCCGATTAAATTTAGAAATGGATTCGGCGATTTGATTCACTACCGCCGCTTTTTTGATGCTGTCGCTTCCTGCTTCTGTGAGCGCGACGTCCAACTGGAATAGAATGAAATCCTTTTTATTGGCACTGATGAACGAACGAAATCCGTCTGCACCAACTTTCTTCACATAACTGTCCGGATCCTCTTTATCGGGAATCAACACTAGTTGCACATGCAGTCCTTCTTCAATGGCCAGATCAAGCCCGCGCAGTGCTGCCTTTACACCAGCGGCATCTCCATCATAAATGATGGTCAGGTTGTTGGTATACTTGCGAATCAGACGGAGCTGTTCAATGGTAAGAGCCGTACCACCGGAGGCAACAACATTTTCAATTCCGGCTTGGTGCATGGCTGTTACATCCGTATACCCTTCTACCAAAAAGCATTCATCCGAGCGGTCAATCGTATGACGCGCAAAATAAGACCCATACAGGATCCTGCTTTTGACGTACAACTCGTTCTCGGGTGTATTGATGTATTTGGGTCCCCGATCACTGCTTCCAATTACACGTGCACCAAACCCAATGATCTTTCCGCTTTGGTTGTGAATGGGGAAAATGATTCTGCCCCGGTAGTTGTCAACCAGCTCGCCGTCCCGCTCCACACAGAGTCCACTGCGTTTCAAGAGGGTAGCAGAATATTGATTTTTCAATGCCTCTTTTGAAAACGCATCTCGCTCGTTGGGCGAATAGCCCAGTTGAAACTTTTCAATTGTTTCATCCTGAAATCCGCGTTCTTTCAAATAACTGAGTGCAATATCTTTTCCTTCTTCCGTTTCTTTCAGCTGAACAGCGAAAAACTTTGCCGCAAACTGATTGAGGATATGGAGGCTTTCGGCGACTTGTTGCTGTTCTCTATACTCAGGACTGGTTTCTGTTTCGATGACCTCTATGCCATACCGCTGTGCCAACCATCGAAGTGCTTCAACATAGGAATACTTTTCGTGGTCCATCACAAACCCAATTGCATTTCCACTTTTCCCACACCCAAAGCATTTATAGATTTCTTTGCTGGGAGAAACTGTAAAAGATGGCGTTTTTTCGTTGTGAAAGGGACAATTGCCTATATAGTTGGAACCTCTTCGCTTGAGCTTCACGAATGATCCAACAATATCAATGATATCGATTTTAGATTGAATATCCTGTATGGTCTGCTGAGCAATCACTGTTCCGGATTGAACCGGTGAAATTAATAGAAAAAGACCTCATCCACAAAAACCCATGCTTTCTGTCCCTTGCCCCCGTGCCATGCAGGTAGAGAAGTAACATTGATGGCCTCCACTTCAATGTATGCGTAGTTGCCTTTGTTTATAGGGACAATATAGGGAATGACGGCATTTGATCGATAACCAGTAGGCTGATCCGGTTGTAGCATTCCAATGGTTCGTAGATGTTGCGGTGAATCACCGCCTCTGATGATGATCTTTGATGGGGGAAATACATAGGCTCCGGTATTGTCTGCCGCACTGACCACCACCTTGGTAATTTCTGGTACCGTTGTAAGATAAAAGCCTGCTTTGAGGGGTTGTTCGCGATAGCCCAGCCAGTTCATATTGAGAATCTCCGGGTATCCTTTTTTAAGATCGGTGAGCACCTCCTTTTCATTTTTTCGGTAGCGTTCATGGGGGGGAATAAGCAGGCGAACTGAATCAACAGCAATCCCTTTTTGAAAATAGGTATAATCGGATGGATCACTGTTCAACCATCCCTTATTGAATGCAACGGAAATGATGCGTGTGATGGGTGAGGGTTCAATGGGTTCTTTGTAGAGAATCCCGTTGAGGGAGTCGGGTTTGCTGCCATCCAACGTGTATCGGATTGAGGCGCCCGGCAATGGGTGCCGAAGCACAATGCGTTCGTTTGCAGCGATGATGGTGCGCTCCGTGTTCACGGGACGGGGTGAGGTCAATTTCAATACTTCAGATGGATCTGGCGTATACCCGGTTTCAAAAACGATACGGGGTAGTTGCTTTTTTGTCACTTCAAGTTCATTGGACGAAACCGCTGTATTCCAGATAAATACTTTTTTTACAGCAGTTCCTTTCAGTTGTTGAAGCGATGCTATAGTTACCGGAGTATTGGAAACAGAAATGATCTGAAGGTGCTTGTTGGAAGCGATGGACGAAAATGTTTTTCCGGTTACGTTTGTTCCATTCAAATTTAATTTTTCCAGATTGGGGAATTGGCGAATCACATCCAAGACTTCATCTCCACAAGGCATTCCCGAAAGGTTTAGGTCTACAATTTGTTCTGCAATCGGACTGCATTCTTGTAAGAGTGAAAGGGTGAAGTGCTCCTTTAAAAAAAACCGTACACTCAAAGCAGGTGTGTTAGCCGATAAGGGAATGATTCTTCTAAAGGGATTATTCAAATCTGAAATGGTGGATGAATTGGCCGCATCAAACGCATAAACGGTTTCATCTTTTTTTTCTGTTGAGCCGGCAGATAATTCCGCTACAGTAGAACGGAGAGAATCTGTTGGAGTCAGCTCTTTAAAGAGAGTGGAAGGACTGGCTCCTTTGCTGACCCATGCGTGCAGGATGAGCAATTCGGAGGGACTGAGTTGTGGCTTACCGCTGGGGGGCATGTGTTTCTCGTCTTTCATCTCCAAAACAATACGTTTCAATAATTCACTGTTCAAGGGATCGGTGGCATCCAGTGAAGATCCTGACTTGCCTCCGGTTTTTAAACTGGCAAACTGCGTCAGGTCCAACTCGCCCTTTTTCTTGTTCGGATTGTGACAGGCCACGCATTTGGTATTCAATATGGGCTGTACTCCGCCTGCCCATATGGAAATACTGTCGTTTGCACTGAACGGCATAACCGATTTGTTTTCTTGAGGAGTGAATGAAAGAAAATCACTGCCATGGGTGAGGGATCCGCCTTGGTGACTGCCAATGAGCAGAGCAACAATCTGGAGACTAAAAAATAGATTCCAGATCTGAGGACGAACATCCAGGTATTCACGCAGGTAAACAAGAATCAGCAAGGAGATGCACAAACCAATGCTCCACCATTTATGGGTGTTGAGAAGGGTTGCATCGTATTCGCCTGACGATGACAGCAGCAAACCAGCAAGCGCAGTCAAGGATGAAAGAAATGCACTCCAGCGGAGGATTGTCGAATTGAGTTGCCGCAACGCAGCTGCGTCATGACTACTTTGTTCCAAAATGGAGAGGGGAAGCAGCAGCAGGACCAGTGCAATGGGTAAATGCAACAACACCGGATGGAGCCGACCCGCCGAAAGCCATCCCGAAGGAATGGGTTGAGGATCGATGATCACCCATCCCAGTACCAATAACAGAACAAGGACTGTGCAAGCAGAAAGGCGATTCATGGTGATCGGCATGTTACGCTATGATTCCCGGTACGATGTTTCCGGCTACATCGGTCAGTCGGTAACGCCTGCCCAAGTGCCGATAGGTGAGTTGTTCATGATCAATTCCCATCAAGTGCAGAAGTGTGGCATGAAAATCATGCACGCTTACAGGATCCTTGACAATGTTGTATCCAAATTCATCGGTTTCTCCATAAACAGTGCCCGGGCGAATTCCACCACCCGCTACCCAGAGCGTAAAGCACTTGGGATGATGATCGCGACCATAATTTTGTGCATCCAGTTTTCCTTGGCAGTAATTGGTCCTTCCAAATTCTCCGCCCCAAATCACAAGTGTTTCGTCGAGCAATCCCCGTTGTTTCAAGTCCTTGATGAGTCCGGCGGATGCGCGATCCACATCTTCTGCCTGCATGCGCATATCGCCTGCAAGATTACCGTGCGTATCCCACCCCTGGTGGTAGAGTTGTACGAAACGCACTCCTGATTCAGAGAGTTTTCGCGCCAACAAACAATTTGCAGCATAGGTTCCGGGCACCAGGCAATCGGGACCATACAGTTTTATTGTCGCATCCGATTCCTTGGTTAGATCGGTGAGTTCAGGGACTGCACTTTGCATGCGATACGACATCTCGTATTGTTGAATACGGTTATTGATCTCCGGATCGCCAATCGTTTCAAATGACTCTGCGTTGAATTGCTCCAGCTGATCCAACATGTCTCTTCTGCTTTGTCGATCATGTCCTGGCGGATTGTTCAAATACAAAACCGGATCTTCTCCACTGCTAAATACCACGCCTTGGTGGATGCTGTCCAAAAAACCGTTGGTCCATAGTTTGGAATATACACCTTGTCCATTGCCTCTGCCACGCGACAGCAACACCGTAAATGAAGGCATGTTGGAATTTTCACTTCCCAATCCGTAACTCACCCAGGCGCCCATGCTGGGACGATTGCCCTGCTGAGCTCCGGTCTGAAAAAAAGTAAGCGCAGGATCATGGTTGATGGCTTCGGTATTCATCGAGCGGATAAAACACAGCTCATCTACAATGGATGCCATATGGGGGAAAAGTTCGGATACCCAGGCACCCGATTGGCCGTGTTGCGAAAACTCGAAAGTTGACCCTACCAGTGGAAATTTTTCCTGATATGCCGTCATGCCCGTCAGCCGTTGTCCCATCCGTATGGATGCGGGCAATTCCTCTCCATGCATTTTATTGAGCAGCGGTTTATAGTCGAATGTCTCCAACTGCGAAGGCGCACCATTTTGAAACAAGTATATGATGCGTTTTGCTTTTGGGGCAAATTGTGCTATTCCCAGGGGAAGGGATTGTACATCGTGCGCTCCAAAGAGTTGGTCTTTGAACAGCAGGGTGCCCAATGCAGCACTTCCAATGCCCAGTCCCGCGCCCGTTAAAAAACGACGGCGCGTGACGTTCAATCGAAACTTTTTTTCCTGTTGTTCCATGGGTTTATTTTATGGTAGTTTCATCCAAATTGATCAGCATTTGATTGATCTGCATCAGCGCTGCGGCTTCAGCAGGGTCAGGAGCGGATACTTGCGGGTATTCGCCGGCAGAGAGCAGCGCGCTGGTTCGTTCTTTATTTCCTTTATATTTTTTGTATTCGCGTTGATAGTAAGCTTCCAATCGATTGAGTTCATTGTCAGATGGCAGTCGGCACACCAGCTTTCTAAATGAACGATTGATTTTGTCTCGAATGCTTCCCGTTGAAGCAGCAGTGCGTTGCGCCAGTACACGCGCTGCCTCCAGGTACTGGGGATCATTCATCAATACCAGGGCTTGTAAAGGCGTGTTGGTACGCAAGCGGGTTACTTCGCACTGGTCTCGGTTGCTGGCGTCCATGATCAAAAGTGAAGGTGGGGGAGCAGTTCGTTTGATGAAATGGTAGAGCCCTCTTCGGTAGAGTTTTTCGCCATTGTCTTGCACATACCGGGCCAGTTCTCCTCTGCCTGAGGTGGTCGATTCCCATACGCCTTTTGGTTGATAGGGTTTTACACTGGGGCCACCGATCTCCGTATTTAAAATGCCTGCAGCAGAAAGAATCAAATCTTTTTGCAGCTCAGCGCTCAAGCGAATCCTGGGAAAATAACTGTAGTATTTGTTTTCCGGATCCGTTTGTTGTTTTTTCTTGGAACGCGTTTCAGATTGTTGGTAAGTAGCGGAAGTGACGATCAGTTTGATCAGTCGTTTGATGTTCCATCCGCTTTCGCGAAAATCGACAGCCAGCCAGTCCAGCAACTCAGGATGTGTGGGCAATTCTCCCTGCATCCCAAAATCTCCCACCGTTTTTACAAGTCCCCTTCCGAAAAAATCATTCCAAATGCGGTTGACGTATACACGCGCGGTCAAGGGGTGTGCTGGCGACAACAACCATTTGGCCAATCCTAGCCGGTTCTGTTCATATGATGAAGTAAATCCGAGTATGGAAGCAGGAGTATTCATGTTCACCGTGTCGGTTGGTTGATCGTACACTCCGCGTTTCAGTACACGGGTTTTTCGAATATCGGCACTGTCCCGCATGATCATGACCGTTACGTCGGATTCTTCTTTTTTGTTGATAAACGAAAGCACATGCTGAACGTCTTGCGTGCTGATTTTCATGTTGGGTGGATCACCGGGAGATGCAAGTTGTATGTCGCCGACCAATCCTTTTTCGGGAACGCGATCAAAAAATGCGAACATGCTGTAATAGTCTTTTTGCGAAACAGGATCGTATTTATGATCGTGGCATTTAGCACATTCGAGTGTGATCGCCATGAATGCTTTGCCAAAGGTGTTGGTTCGGTCGGTTACGTATTCAATTCTGTATTCTTCATCGATCACGCCACCTTCCTGAGTGATTTTATGGTTGCGATTGAAACCTGTTGCCAGCAACATTTCCTTTGAAGGATGGGGGAGGAGATCACCTGCCAGTTGCCAGGTTAAGAATTTAGAAAAGGCATAATTTTTATTGAATGCGTGAATCACCCAGTCGCGCCACGGCCACATGGTTCTGTATCCATCGTCTTGATATCCGTGGCTGTCGGCATACCGTGCGATGTCCATCCAGGCGATGGCCATTTTTTCTCCGTAGTGCCGACTGCTCAGTAATTCATCCACAATTTTCTCGTACGCATTTTCTGATGCATCGTTTAAAAACCATTCCTGCATTTCGATGGAAGGAGGAAGACCGGTGATGTCCATACACACCCGTTTGAGCAACCGTTCTTTGTCGGCCAGCTCATTGGGAGAAAGTCCCATTTCCTCCATTTTGGCGAACACGAAATGGTCGATTGGATTCTTGGGGTTCAGACTGCGATCCACTTTCGGGATGGAGGGTTTTTCAGGAGCTATGAACGACCAATGGCGTTTGTAGCCCGCTCCTTGTTCAATCCATTTTTTTATGATGGCAATTTCCGTAGTGGTGAGACTGAGTTTGGAAGAAGGTGGCGGCATGAGTTCGGAAGTATCACTTGTGCTGATGCGGTGATACAGTTCGGAGGACAATGGGTCGCCCGGAACAACCACGTGTTGGGAAGGATTGTCTTTCAGCACTGCAAATGCACCTTCCTCTGTATCCAGTCGAAGTCCTGCTTCCCGTTTATTGGCATCCGGTCCATGGCATTTGAAACAGCGATCAGAGAGGATGGGGCGAACATGGTAGTTGAAATCGACAGTCGTTGGTACGGTCGCTTCTCCCATAGTTGTTTGGTCGCTGAACACAAAAAAGCCAATGCCAATCAAGATAAGTGTGGCGAGGCCGAAAGTCAATCGTTTGCTCATGCAGAAAGGTCAATCGTTCTAGAAATGAAAATACTCATTTTTTGCCGCACCCTTCTAAAAATACAGACCTTGAATTCAGTAATTTTGATCTACAACTGATTTTGCAATGCAGCACCCAGCTCCCGCGCATTTTCGACATAAAGAAGCCATTGAGTTTGTGCATGAAATGGCAGACATCTGCACGCCTGCATCTATTTATTGGTGCGATGGTTCCACCGAGGAATATGATCGCATGTGTGCAGTGCTGGTAGAGAATGGAACCTTTAAGCGACTCGATCCAACAAAATGGCCAAACAGTTATGCGTGTATTTCAGATCCAAGCGATGTAGCACGGGTGGAGGACAAAACATTTATCTGCAGCAGAAGAAAAGAAGATGCGGGTCCCACCAACAACTGGGTAGACCCTCGGGAGATGAAACCCAAACTCAAGGAGCTGTTCAAGGGATCGATGAAGGGACGAACCCTCTACGTGATTCCTTTTTGCATGGGACCCGTTGGGTCGCCTCTGGCAAAACTTGGAATTCAGCTCACCGACTCTCCCTATGTTGTGGTAAACATGCACGTCATGACGCGTGTTGGAAAAGCAGTGATCGATTCACTCGGTGAAGAGGGTGAATATGTGAAATGCTTGCATTCGTTGGGGGCTCCGCTTGAACCGGGACAAAAAGACGTTCCCTGGCCCTGCAATCCCTCTACTAAATACATTGTGCACTATCCGGAAGACCGGGCCATTGCTTCCTACGGTTCCGGATATGGAGGCAATGCACTGCTGGGAAAAAAATGCCTGGCATTGCGCATTGCTTCTGTCATGGCCAAAGAAGAAGGTTGGCTGGCGGAACACATGCTTATTTTGGGTGTTGAAGATCCGCAAGGGCGCAAGACCTATGTTGCAGCAGCCTTCCCCAGTGCATGCGGTAAAACAAATTTTGCCATGCTGATTCCTCCAGCTGATATGCATGGCTGGAAGGTGACAACCGTGGGAGATGATATTGCCTGGATCAAACCGGGTAAAGATGGAAAATTGTATGCCATCAATCCAGAATACGGATATTTTGGGGTTGCCCCTGGAACCAATGCACATACCAACCCCAATGCCATGAAGGCATTGGCAAAGAACTCTATTTTTACCAATGTCGGGATAACAGCAGACGGAGACATCTGGTGGGAAGGCATGAGCAGTCAACCTCCTGCCAATGTGTATAATTGGAGAGGAGAATTGCATGATCCCGCTTCCGGTAAACCCGTTGCGCACCCCAATGCACGATTCAGGGCCCCGGCACACCAGTGTCCAAGTATAGATCCTGATTGGGAAAATCCAGAAGGTGTGCCCATCAGTGCATTTATTTTTGGTGGAAGAAGAAGCAATACGATTCCATTGTTGTATCAAGCTTTTAATTGGAACTTTGGTGTTTACCTGGCAGCAACTATGGGCTCAGAGACCACGGCAGCTGCATTTGGTGAAATTGGTAAAGTAAGAAGAGATCCATTTGCGATGTTGCCTTTCTGCGGGTACCACATGGCCGATTATTTCAACCATTGGTTGCAGTTGGGTAGGAATATTCCCAACCCACCACGGATTTTTGGAGTCAACTGGTTCAGGAAAGATAAAGACGGACAATTCATCTGGCCAGGTTTTGGGGATAATGTGCGCATGTTGAAATGGATCGTGAGAAGGGTGTATGGAGAAGTCGTATCCATTGAAAGTCCCGTTGGATGGGTGCCCAAATATGAGGACATTGATTGGGGAAGTATGAGTTTTTCGCTGGAACAATATGATGCGGTGATGGATGTGGACAGAGAAGCATGGAAAAAAGAGATTCTTGCGCACGAAGAACTGTTTTCCATGATGTACGACAAGTTGCCTAAGGAATTTTTCTTCATGCGTGAATTGTTGTTGTCGGGGTTGTGGCGTTCACCCGAGCATTGGTCATTGGCTCCGGAAACGGAATAAAAACGTATATCTATTTTATGCGATATTTAGCACAAACAGTACTCATCTTGATAATGATGAACGCTCATTTTGGTTATGGACAATTTTTAAACACTCGGCTCTATCCGGTGTATCAGGGAGATGATTTGGGATTGACGTACACACCACAGCAATCCAGTTTTAAAATATGGAGTCCCACTGCAGAAGCGGCGCGAATCATTTTGTATGGTTCATCCCTTGGGAAAGATCAATTGGGCAGTTACCCCATGACTAAATCGGAACAAGGCACCTGGTCGATTTCATTCAACAGCGACCTCAAAGGGCAGTATTACGTGTTTCAGGTGTTGATTCAGGATCATTGGCGGGCAGAAGTCCCTGATCCCTATGCCAAGGCTGTAGGCACCGATGGAAGGCGAGCCATAGTAGTGGATATGGCAGAAACCCATCCCAGGGGCTGGTCGTCCGACCGTTCTCCGGTTTTTTCAAAACGTAAATCATTGCCAAGCAATACCGGTGGACTACCGGTAGATGCAATTGTTTATGAATTGCACGTAAGAGATGCCACCATTCATCCCTCTTCCTCAGTGCAACACAAAGGAAAATTCAAAGGACTTGCAGAGGGAGGTGTGAAAAATGAAAACAAAGTGGGTACGGGACTTGATCATTTGCAGGAGCTTGGAGTAACACATGTTCATCTGCTTCCTTCTTACGATTTTTATAGTGTGGTGGAGTCGCGGCCCGACAGCCTTCAGTACAATTGGGGCTATGATCCACTGAACTACAATGTGCCGGAAGGTTCGTATTCAACCAATCCGGATGATGGAGTGACTCGGATTCGTGAATTCAAAGAACTGATTCAGGCCATGCACAAAAAAGGATTGCGGGTGGTCATGGACGTGGTCTACAACCACACCATGCTCACTGAACATTCATATTTCAACCAGTTGGTGCCGGGCTATTATTACCGTCAGCGAACCGACGGCTCATTTTCCAATGCTTCTTCCTGCGGAAATGAAACAGCCAGTGAACGGCCTATGATGAGAAAGTTCATGATAGAATCGTTGAAACATTGGGTGAACGAATACCATGTGGATGGATTTCGATTTGACCTCATGGGAATTCACGACATCGAAACGATGAATGAAATCTCTAAAGCATTGCATGCCATCAAGCCGGATATCCTGCTCTATGGAGAAGGGTGGACCGCCGGTGATTCACCCCTTCCGGAACCGCACCGGGCCATCAAAAAGAATGCCCATCAACTGGAAGGAATTGCAGTTTTCAGCGATGACCTGCGTGATGGAATAAAAGGCAGTGTGTTCGAGCATCACGACAAAGGATTTGCATCAGGAAAGCCAGGAATGGAAGAAAGCATCAAATTCGGAGTGGTCGCCGCTTGTCCGCACCCTCAGATACGCTACCAGCAGGTCAATTATTCCCGCGCGGCTTATGCAGCAGAGCCGGGACAGGTAATTTCTTATTGCGAGTGCCACGATAATCATGTGCTCTGGGATAAACTTTCTATTTCCAACGCTGCAGATCCTGAATCCCTTCGAAAGCAAATGCACCTGCTTTCGCTCTCCATCGTTCTTACTTCTCAGGGTATTGCATTTTTACATGCCGGTACTGAGTTCCTGCGTTCCAAAAAAGGGGTGGAGAATTCATTCAATGCCGGAGACAGCATCAATGCCATCAACTGGTACCTGAAAACACAGCACGCGGATGTGGTAGCCTATGTGAAAGGGTTGATCAAGATGCGCAAAGAGCATCCAGCATTTCGACTGAATACCCAACAGCAGATTGCCGATTGGATTCGATTCGATGAAGGACTTGCCCCAGGACTAATTGCATACACCATCAATGGCGCGGCAGCAGGAGATGCATGGTCGAGCATTCGCGTGATCTACAACGGAACGGGTGAGGTGCGCAGTCTTGAGCTTCCTGACGGCGACTGGAAACCGTTTGTCCATAACAACATGAGTATGACTGCAGGAACCACCGCTGATCTATCGCGCATTGCTCCTTATTCAGCCAGCATATATTATATAAAATAACTCCATGAAAAAAGCATACATCCTTTCTGCTGTTCGAACACCCATCGGAAAATTTGGAGGGACGTTCACCAGTATTCCTGCTACCGTGCTCGGAGGAATTGCCATTCGGGGAGCGGTGCAGCGAGCGGGCGTTGATCCTGCCCGCGTGCAGCAGGTGATCATGGGAAATGTCATTGCAGCGAATCTGGGACAGGCGCCTGCCCGACAAGCAGCGCTGCATGCCGGGTTATCCAATTCATGCATCGCCACGACTGTCAATAAAGTATGTGCCAGTGGAATGAAGTCCGTCGCCATGGCCTGCCAATCCATTCAATTGGGTGATGCAGATCTAATTGTTGCCGGCGGCATGGAAAACATGAGCAATGTCCCTTTTTATGTGGAAGGGCATCGGTGGGGGCATAAATACGGGGACACGCGACTGATTGATGGACTTTCAAAAGATGGATTGACAGATCCATATGATCAGCAAGCAATGGGCTTGGCAGCAGAACACTGTGCCAGCGAATGTTCAATTGGACGGGAAGAACAGGATGCTTATGCCATGGAAAGCTATCGTCGCTCTCAACACGCTTGGGAAAAAGGATATTTTGATCAAGAAATTGTTATCGTAGATCTTCCCCAAAAAAAAGGAGCACCCATTCAGATGAACCAAGATGAAGAACCCTGGAATGTAAAATTTGAAAAAATCCCGATGCTTTCCTCTGCATTTAAAAAAGATGGAACCGTCACCGCTGCCAACGCCAGTACCATGAATGATGGCGCTGCTGCATTGGTGATTTGTTCAGAGGAGTTCCTGCAGCAAACGGGACTGCAGCCTGTGGCAGAAATTCTCAGTTATGCAGATGCCGAACAAGAGCCGATCTGGTTCACTACTGCACCGTCGCTTGCATTGCCGACTGCCTTGAAGAAAGCCGAACTTTCCCCTGATGAGATTGGCGCTTGGGAAATCAACGAAGCATTTTCAGTAGTCGCCATCGAAAACGCAAAACGTTTGGGGATCCGGCTCGATCGATTGAATCTATTTGGGGGTGCTGTATCGCTGGGACATCCTTTGGGTTGCAGCGGAGCCCGAATATTGGTCACCCTTTTATCTGTGTTGCATCACAGTGGCCATTCCCATGGCGCAGCCGGAATTTGCAATGGCGGAGGCGGAGCCTCCGCCATGGTGCTGAGGCGCTGCAATTGAGAACAGCCTGCGAAAAGCAGCGGGGTATTATTTTTTGTCTTTAACCGCCCGTGCAATACTTTTGCAGCACAAATTTTCGAACACATGGGAAGGATCATAGCGTTTCGGGAAGCACTTCGTGAAGCAATGCAGGAAGAAATGCGCCGAGATGAGCGAGTACTGCTGATGGGGGAAGAAGTTGCAGAATACAATGGAGCCTATAAGATAAGCCAGGGCATGTTGGATGAATTTGGTCCCAAGCGCGTAATTGATACACCCATTGCAGAACTGGGATTCACAGCTGTCGCCGTTGGCGCTGCCCAAAACGGACTTCGCCCCATCGTGGAATACATGACCTGGAACTTCGCTGTATTGCCATTGGATCAGATCCTCAATACCGCATCCAAAATGCTGGCCATGAGCGGGGGACAAGTAGGTTGCCCAATCGTGTTTCGCGGACCCAACGGTTCAGCCGGACAGCTGGGTGCACAACACTCCACTGCTTTCGAAAGCATGTATGCCAACATACCGGGTTTGAAAGTCATCTCTGTCTCCAATCCTTACGATGCGAAGGGATTGCTGAAAAGTGCCATTCGCGACGATGATCCGGTGGTCTTCATGGAAAGCGAAGTGATGTATGGCGATAAAGGAGAAGTGCCAGAAGAAGAATACTTGATTCCAATTGGAAAATCGGATATCAAACGCCCGGGCCGAGATGTCACCATCGTTTCATTCAACAAGATGATGAAGGTGGCACTGGGTGCAGCAGAAGAACTGGAGAAAGAGGGAATCAGTGCCGAAGTGATTGATTTGAGAACCATTCGTCCGTTGGACTGGATGACGATCCTGGAGAGCGTGAAGAAAACCAATCGCTTGGTAATCGTAGAAGAACAATGGCCTTTCGCTTCCGTTTCTTCTGAAATCAGCTACCGCATACAAAAAGAAGGATTCGATTACCTGGATGCTCCTATCCGCAGGATCACCGCAGTAGATGCTCCCATGCACTATGCACCTAATTTGGTCGCCCTATACTTACCGGATGTTGCCAGAACGGTTGCTTTGGTCAAGGAAGTGATGTACCTCAAAAAATAGGGCGGTGCTGCGGGTGTTGTTTTGGTCGACTCTTTTCCTGATGGCTGTCGGCTTGCAGGCACAAGTACCATCAACTGCGAAGGATTCTTCCACAAAAAATTTACAAGAAGTCATTGTACAGGCATACGGATCCAATTCCTCTTCCTTCAGTGTACCTGCTTCAATTGGTAGTGTCAGCCGAAGCGATCTGCAGCGTTATTCTGTTTTTAACCTTTTACCTTCTTTCAATGGTGTCTCTGGTGTTCGACTGGAAGAGCGCTCCCCTGGCAGTTATCGTCTTTCTATTCGCGGAAGCTTACTGCGATCTCCTTTTGGAGTACGCAACGTAAAAATATATTACGATGATTTTCTGCTCACAGATGCTGGTGGCAATACCTATTTGAATTTACTGGATGTTGCGGCTATCGGAAAAGCGGAAATCATCAAGGGTCCCGCAGGCAGCAACTATGGTGCAGGAACCGGTGGGGCAGTGCTGCTGAGCAGCACCGTTCCCGAAGAAGCGGATACTTCCACGTGGAAGGTACGCGTGGGAGGGGGAAGTTTTTCAACCTTGCAAGAATCGGTTCACTATCAGTCCCGGTCCAACGGGATGGAATGGGGATTGACGCAATCGCATTTTCAATCAAAAGGGTACCGTGACCACAGCGGCATCCGAAAGGATCTGGTTCAACTTCGGGCGAAACTTCAAACTTCGGCTTCGGTTCAAACCGATTTATTGATGCTGTATGCGGATTTGAATTATAAAACGCCAGGTGGACTCACCCTTGCACAGCAAGCTGTCAATCCGCGTCAGTCGCGACCAGCAACACCCACTTTGCCTTCGGCACGTGATCAACAAGCACAAATTTTCAATAAGACCCTGCTGGTGGGGGTAAGCAACCGGTTTGTAATCAGTGAAAAGTGGAAGCTCATCAACGCCCTTACTGCATCAGTGACATCGTTCAAAAATCCGTTTATCACCAATTATGAATCACGGAAAGAGACCAATCTGGGTTGGCGATCCACATTTCAATTTGATAACGGCAGAAAAAGGCTGGTGCAATGGCAAGCAGGTGTGGAGTGGCAAATAGGTCGCTATGAAATAGACAGCTCGGGAAATATTCGTGGAGTGCCGGATCAACGTCGTGTGCGCGATAAAATAAATGCCGACCAGCTATTTGTTTTTTCTCAGCTTCGACTTCGGCCCTCAACGCGGTGGGAACTCCAAGCAGGGTTGAGCGCCAATTCATTTGGATACGCCATTGATCGCGTGGCGGGTACTGCATTGAATGGGAAATGGAAGTTTCAGCCACAGGTGTTGCCGCGCGTTGCGGCATCGTTCATTCCCGTGGATGGGGTTGCTTTTTTTGTTCAAGTGGCAAAAGGATTTTCTGCACCTACTCTTGCTGAAGTCAAGCCTTCGGCTGGGGGATTGTATACCGGACTCCAGGCAGAGTCGGGATGGAATACCGAAACGGGTGTGCGCATAAAGGATCGGCGAGGTCGTTTCCTCCTTTCTTCGCAAGTGTTTCAATTTGATTTGCGAAATGCCATTGTTCGTCAGGTCAACGCAGGTGGGGCAGAATATTTCATCAATGCGGGAAAGGTGCGTCAACGCGGATGGGAGACGGATGCAAGTATGTACCTCATTGCCAATCGATCGTCGTTTGTCCGCCTGCTTCACTTGAAGGCAGCCTATACCCGGAATAACTTCAGGTTCCTTTCGTATGCGCCATCCGGCAATCGGTATGATGGGAATAGGCTTACAGGTGTTCCGGAACACACCATTGCTTTTTCCATTGCTTCTGAATACAGGAATGGATTGTTTCTGAATTTCAACATCAACCAGGTGGGCCGCATTCCACTCAACGATGCCAACTCATTTTGGTCGGATCGTTATTCGCTCATTCAATTGAAAACTGGATGGAAGGGAAGCTGGCGGCGCACGGCGATAGAAGTCTTTTTACTCGGCGATAACCTGGGCGATGACCTGTATTCGCTTGGACACGATATCAATGCGTTTGGAAATCGTTTTTACAACCCTGCGCCAGGTCGCAACCTTCTGCTCGGCTGCAGTATTCAGCTTTAATTATCGCGGGGATCGGCTGCGTTGTGCGAACAGCCACGGAAAGAGTTCCGCTTCTGTGAAAGCATTCTTCCAGGAGTCGTGTCCCACGCCCGGATATTCGGTGTACCGCGCATTGGGATTTGATTTTTTCAGCAGACCGTAAATCAACCGAGAGTTGGCGACGAAAATCACATTGTCCTTATCGCCATGAAACAACCAAATGGGTAGATTTTTTTTGAATGCGGATACCTTAGCAGGATTGGCTGCACCGCAAATGGGAAAAGCAGCTGCAAATATTTCTGGTCTTCTCCAGAGTAATTCGTAGGTGCCGAAACCTCCCATGGATAATCCTCCGAGATAAACCCTGGAGCGGTCGACTGCTCCCGATGCCAACAGGGTATCGATAAAGTCCGATACGAGTTTTAGTGGTTTTCGAATGGGTGCATCGGCGCGGTATTCATACCCGGTGCTATCGTGTGAAGCGTTTTTCGTGTACTCTGCCCATTTATCGTTTGGGGGACACTGAGGAAACACGACAATGGCCGGATACTTCGCGCGCCTCAACGAATCCAGAAACAAATTGGCTCCCCATACGAGTTGAGCTTCGTTATCATTTCCCCGTTCGCCTGCGCCGTGCAGGAACACCACCAGCGGATATTTTTTTCCAATCTTGAAATCAACGGGAGTCAGAATTCTGCAGGGCAGTGTGTCATCGCCGGAAATGAATAGTTGTTTTTCAAAGAGGTTGTTGTCTTGCCCGGATGTTGCAAAGCAGATGAACAGCAGGGATAACAGGCATCCAATTTTTTGCATAGCAGGGAGCAGGTTTATATTCTTTTTGTGATGATGGGGATCATTTCTTTTTTCCATGTGTAAAAACTTCCTTCCATGATTTTTTCACGCGCTGTTTTCACCAGCCACAAATAAAAGGAAAGGTTTTGTATGCTGGCGATGGTCAGGCCCAGAATTTCTTTACATTTTATCAAATGCCGGAGATATGCTTTGGAATAGTACTGTGAATATTCGTTTGAGAGACCCGGATCGATGGGTGAAAAGTCCTTTTCCCATTTTTTATTATCTATGTTGAGGATGCCCTGCGTGGTGAACAGCATGGCATTTCTACCGTTCCGGGTGGGCATCACGCAGTCGAAAAGATCCACCCCCAGTGCAATGCACTCCAGGATGTCCGCTGGGGTTCCGACTCCCATCAAATAGCGGGGTTTGTCTTCTGGAAGGTGTTCGCAAGCCCAAGCACAGGTTTCGTAAATGAGCTCGGTCGGCTCACCCACGCTCAATCCACCGATGGCATTTCCGACGGCATGTTTGGACGCAATGAATTCGCAGGATGCTTTTCGCAGGTCTTTCTCGGTGCCTCCTTGAGAAATGGGGAATAGATTTTGATCATGATCGTAAAGAGGAGCGGTGGTGTTGAATTGCTGAACGCACCGGTCCAGCCACCGATGGGTCAGTTCCATTGATTTTTTTACATAGCTGTATTCACTTGGATACGGCGGGCATTCATCAAATGCCATGATGATGTCTGCACCAATGACCCGTTGAATGTCCATGACGTTTTCGGGCGTGAACAGGTGTTTTGATCCATCAATGTGGCTTTGAAACACCACACCTTCTTCGGTAATCTTTCGGTTTTCTGCCAGCGAGAACACCTGATACCCTCCGCTATCGGTCAGCAGTGGCCGGTCCCATCCCATAAATCGATGGAGTCCTCCCGCTTCTTGCAGCACATCCAGTCCCGGTCGAAGGTACAAGTGATAGGTATTGCCCAGGATGACCTGCGCATCTACGGCTTCTTTCATTTGTTGCTGTGCAACCGCTTTAACGGTGCCGGCGGTTCCCACCGGCATGAACAGGGGAGTTGGAAATGTTCCGTGATCGGTGGTGATTGTTCCTGCCCGTGCTTGCGAGGATCCATCTTTTTTGAGTAGCTCGAATTTGAGTGCAGGCATATTGCAAGATAATATTACTTTTGATCAACCAAAACCACCTGTATGCAAACCGGTTTACTTCATCTGCATAACCTGCTTCGTTGGATCATTTTGATATTATTGTTGGTCTCCATTTACAAGAGTTATTCAGGTTGGAGAGGAGGAAAAGCGTTTCAGTCCGGCGACAAAAAGACCTGGCTGTTCACCATGATTGCCGCGCACCTTACCTTACTGCTGGGATTGTATCAGTGGACATTGGGCCGTTACGGTTTGTTTACCTTCAAGGGGGATGGCAACATGATGGGCAATGCCTTTACCCGCTTTTTTCAAGTGGAACACCCGGTATCCATGATCATCGCTGTAGTGCTCATTACCCTGGGCCATGGAATGGCAAAAAAGCCAGTGGACCATACCACCAGGTACCGTAAGGCATTCTTTTATTTTCTGATTGCTCTCATATTGATTGTTGTGGCAGTCCCCTGGCCATTTAGGGGAGATGTCATTGGAAGGCCCTGGTTCCCGGGAGCCAATTGATTTTATAAATAACTGAAAGTCAATTACTTAATTTAGTTTCTGCAGTATACAGCCTCTTCGGCGGGGGAAGGATTAGTGGGACAGCCGGGCCCTGCTATTTTCAGGTCAAACTTTTTGTAAAATTCGCCCGGTTTTATTATCTTTGCGCTCCCAAAAACCATGGCTAAACAATCGCTCATTAAGCAAGACGGAACGATCATCGAGGCGCTGAGTAATGCTATGTTCAAAGTGAAGCTGGAAAATGGGCACGAAATCCTAGCCACGATTTCAGGCAAAATGCGCATGAATTATATCCGCATTCTTCCTGGTGATAAAGTGGGGGTGGAAATGAGTCCGTATGACCTCAGCAGGGGAAGAATCATTTTCCGATACAAATAATTGACTTAAGGGTACAAAACGAGTATATGAAAGTAAGAGCATCAATTAAAAAGCGCAGCACGGATTGCAAGATCGTGCGCAGAAAAGGCAAGCTGTATGTGATCAACAAAAAGAATCCCCGATTCAAGCAGCGCCAAGGATAACCACAATACAAAACGAAACACAATAAACCAGTATGGCTCGTATCGCAGGTATAGATTTGCCAAAAAACAAAAGAGGGGAGATTGGGCTGACGTACATCTTCGGAATCGGTCGCTCAACCGCACAGTACATTCTTGCCAAAGCAGGAATTGATTTCAACAAGAAAGTAAATCAGTGGAACGATGACGAATTGAATGCTATTCGTAACATCATCACCAATGAGTTCAAGGTTGAAGGACAGTTGCGTTCAGAAGTACAAATGTCGATAAAGCGTTTGTTGGACATTGCTTGTTACAGAGGCCTGCGCCACAGAAAAGGACTTCCTGTAAGAGGACAGCGTACCAAAACCAATTCCCGCACCCGCAAAGGAAAGCGGAAAACGGTGGCAGGTAAAAAGAAGGCGCCTAAGAAATAATTTATAGCACCCGTTAAACTGTTCAATGCTGGAGGCTGGGTGCGCGGAGGATTGAACAGGGGTCGGACCGACCTGACAGTATTGTAGAGTATCTATTTAAAGAATTATGGCAAAAGCACAACAAAACAGCCCAAAAGCTGCAGCAAAGAAAAGGATCGTAAAGGTTGACAATTTCGGAGATGCACACATCAACGCAACCTTCAACAACATCATCATCAGTTTAACCAACAAGGCCGGTCAGGTCATTTCCTGGAGCAGTGCAGGAAAGATGGGCTTCAGGGGTTCTAAAAAGAATACTCCGTATGCAGCTCAAATGGCTGCACAAGATGCGGCCCGCGTTGCATTGGAAGCAGGACTGAAAAAGGTGGATGTGTATGTGAAAGGTCCGGGTGCGGGTAGAGAAGGTGCCATCCGTGCATTGGCCAATTCAGGAATTGAAGTGGTCATGATCAAGGACATCACCCCGCTTCCACACAATGGATGCCGTCCACCCAAAAAACGTCGCGTATAATTATTCATCATCAGGACATCCGATTCGGTTTTTTGATTTTTTGATAATCGGTTGTCTTCATTAAAAAATCAAAACAAAAGAACATGGCTCGTTACACAGGACCCAAAACAAAGATCTCCAGGATATTCGGTGAGCCGATACTTGGAAACGGTAAGTACCTCGACAAAAACAGCAATCCTCCCGGTCAGCACGGTGCACAGCGCAAGCGTAAGCAATTGGGTGAATATGCCGTACAGTTGAAAGAAAAGCAAAAAGCCAAATACACCTATGGTGTGTTGGAGCGTCAGTTCCGTAAGACGTTTGAAGAAGCAGCCCGCCTCAAAGGAGTAACCGGTGAAAACCTGATCAAGCTTCTCGAAGCGCGATTGGACAACACCATTTACCGCATGGGAGTTGCCCCTTCTCGTCCTGCAGCACGCCAATTGGTTTCCCATAAGCACATCATGGTGAACGATGTAGTGGTCAACATCCCTTCATTTCAATTGAAGCCAGGTGATGTCATCACAATATCGGATAAGAGCAAAGACAGCGAGACGCTGAAATCACAAATGCGGCCTAAGAATCCAAAGATTGGATGGGTTGATTTCAATGAGGGGGAGATGAGTGGAACGTTCGTTGCGTATCCAGAACGCGAAAATGTTCCTGAGAATATTCGCGAGCAACTGATCGTGGAACTTTACTCCAAGTAACAATAATTATTAACGCATAACGCGCACAACACTAAAAGATATCAACATGGCCATATTAAACTTCCAGCAGCCCGATAAAATTGTTCTTCAGAAAGCAACTGATTTTGAAGCAACGTTTGAGTTTCGTCCACTTGAACCCGGTTACGGAGTAACCATTGGTAACGCATTGCGCAGGGTTTTACTCAGCTCATTGGAGGGGTACGCCATCACCGGCATTGTCATTGAAGGGGCAGATCACGAATTTGCTACACTCAAGGGCGTCGTAGAAGATGTAACCGAAATCATCCTCAATCTCAAGCAGATTCGTTTCAAAAAAATACTTGATCATGATGTGCAGTCTGAGAAGTTGAACCTGACCATCAAGGGCAAATCTGAATTTACTGCCGGAATGATTGATGAGGTTACCGGTACTTTCCAGGTAATGAATCCTGAACTGCTCATCTGCAGCATGGATCCTACTGCCAAATTGAACATTGAATTGCATATTTCAAAAGGTCGTGGATATGTTCCGGCTGAAGACAACCAGTTGAAGGAAGCGCCATTTGGGTACATTCCCATTGACTCCATTCACACGCCTATGAAGAATGTGAAGTATGCTATTGAGAATACGCGTGTGGAGCAGCGGACCGACTTTGAAAAATTATTGCTGGATGTCGCCACCGACGGCACCATACATCCGGAAGAGGCGGTAAAGCAAGCTTCCCGCATTCTGATTCAGCATTTGATGATCATCACCGACGAGAACATTACATTCGATAACAAAGAAGAAAAGAAAGAAGACCTGGTCGACGAACAAACCCTTCAGCTGAGAAAAGTGCTGAAGACCCCGTTGGAAGACCTTGATCTTTCTGTACGCGCATTCAACTGCCTGAAAGCTGCAAAAATCAACAGCTTGAGTCAGTTGGTTCAGTATGAGCAGGAAGATCTGATGAAGTTCAGAAACTTCGGACAGAAGTCCCTATCTGAAATCGAGCAAGTGCTGCAAGAGCGTGGCTTGCACTTCGGAATGGATCTTGCAAAGCTGGGCATCGATATCGAAGAATATTAATTTAAAAGCGGGAAACCCATTCATCACAGGCCGTAATTCCTGACACGGTACGGCCTTAAAACAAACAGTCATGCGTCACGGAGACAAAATCAACAACCTCGGCCGTAAAAAGGCCCACCGCGAGTCCCTCTTGGGAAACCTCGCCAGTCAGCTGATCACCCACAAGCGTATCGTAACCACGCTTGCCAAGGCAAAGGCATTGCGTACGTTCATTGAGCCCCTGCTTACCAAGACCAAGAAAGTTGCCAGCAAAGAGCAAATCATGCACAACCACCGCATTGTTTTCTCTTATTTGCAGGACAAGGCAGCCGTGAAGGAATTGTTTACCGTTGTAGGACCTAAAATTGCTGCTCGCCCAGGAGGGTATACCCGCATCATTAAATTGGGCATTCGGGTAGGCGATAATGCTGAGCGCGCCATGATTGAACTGGTTGATTTCAACGAGGTGTACGGAAAAGGCAGTGAAAAAGCAGCTGCTCCAGCCAAAAAGACCAGGAGAAGCGCTGGCAAAAAGAAGTCTGCTGAAACGGCACCCGCCACTTCTGCAGAAGCACCAGCTGAGGCACCTTCTACAGAAACCCCCGCTGCAGAGTAACAATGTTGATAAATTATCATTCAGAAGGCAGGTCGTTTGGACCTGCCTTTTTTATTTTGCACTCAAATACACTCGCCACATGCCCACACAGGAATTGAACGCCGCACCTGCGGTTCTGGTACTGCAAGATGGACAGGTCTTCCACGGTAAATCGTTTGGAAAAATAGGGACGACATCCGGTGAACTCTGTTTCAATACTGGAATGACCGGCTACCAGGAAGTCTTTACAGACCCCAGTTACTATGGGCAAGTGCTCATCATGAATACGGTGCACACGGGCAACTATGGCGTGAAGCCGGAAGACGTTGAAAGCGATACGGTGAAGATCAAGGGACTGATTGGCAGAAACCTGGAAGAACGCTACAGCCGCATGATGGCCTCTGATTCTCTTCACAACTACCTGGTCGAGCAAAATGTTGTGGCCATTGAAGAAATCGATACCCGTGCCCTGGTTACGCACATACGCGAAAAGGGTGCAATGAATTGCATCATTTCATCTGAAATAACAGATGTGGACGTGCTCAAAAAAATGCTCTCGGAAGTGCCATCAATGGATGGCCTGGAGCTGGCTTCGCACGTCACTACCCAGGAAGTGTACCACATGGGCGATCCCGCAGCATCCATCCGAATTGCCGTCTTGGATTTTGGAGTAAAGCGCAACATCATTCAGTGCATGGCCGATCGTGGAGCCTATGTCCGCGTGCATTCAGCCAATACGGACTTTGAAGAGCTCATGCACTTCAAACCAAACGGGTTCTTTATATCCAATGGTCCCGGTGACCCCTCCGCAATGGGATATGCAATTGAAACCGTCAAGAAAATTTTAGAAACCAAACTACCGGTATTTGGGATTTGCCTGGGTCATCAACTGCTTGCATTGGCCAACGGAATACCAACCTTTAAAATGCATCATGGTCATCGCGGACTGAATCATCCTGTAAAAAATGTAATGACGGGATTGTGCGAAATCACAACCCAAAACCATGGCTTTGCGGTAGACCCCGATGCTGTTCGCAAGGCAGCCCATCTGGAAGTTACACACCTGAACCTGAACGACGATTCCATTGAAGGCATACGAATGAAAGATCGTCCTGCTTTTTCTGTTCAGTATCATCCAGAAGCCACACCTGGTCCACACGACAGCCGCTACCTGTTCGATGAATTCATATCTTTGATTCACAACAACTGATGTGAAGAAACTTGTCATCATCAACGGACCTAATCTCAATCTCTTAGGCAAAAGAGAACCTGATGTCTACGGAACACAGGGGTTTGATGCATTTCTTTCTCAATTACGCGCCCGGCATAGCGATATAGAAATTGACTATTACCAATCCAATGTGGAAGGGGAGTTGATCAATGCCATTCAAGAACATGGGTTTACTGCAGACGGAATCATTCTCAATCCCGGTGGGTATACACATACCTCTGTAGCCATTGGTGATGCGGTGGCATCTGTTACGGCACCTGTGATTGAAGTGCACATATCCAACATTCACGCCAGAGAAGAGTTTCGAAAAATTTCACATGTTTCTGCAAAAGCAAAGGGAACCATCTGTGGATTGGGACTCAAAGGGTACGAACTGGCCCTTGAATATTTCAAGCAATAACACTGGGTCATGAAGAACAGCATGCACATATTGACTGCTCTTCTGTTTTTTCTTCATACTGCTGCTGCACAACGATGGACACAATACAAAATCAGTCCCAGAGGCGATACCATCAATCGTCTGGATCAACATAAATGGAAGCAAGGTCCCTGGTGGATTCGGTATGAAGAGGTGAGGGGAGAACCCGGATTCGAAGAGGAAGGGCTTTTTGTGGATGACCACAAAGAAGGCCTCTGGCGCAAGTACAGTTTAATGGGTGATCTGATTGCCGAAGAACGATTCAAAGGAGGTTATAGGAATGGGCTGCAGCGGTATTATACCCGTCTGGGACAACTGCTGAGAGAAGAGGGTTGGATGGCTGTCGATCCCAAAGATCCGTATGACACCATCTTGGTCCCCGATCTGCTGCATCCCGAGTGGTTCACAGAGAAGATTATCCGTCATGAATCCGCGGAAGTAAAAAATGGTATGTGGAAATTCTTTGATCCTGTTACAGGTGATCTATTGCGAACGGAGTCGTTCAAATTTGGTCAACTGGAAACCGATAAATCACCTATCCGCATTAAAAAAGGCAAGGAATAACCTTGCCTTTTCAACCGATGGATTGAGTTTTGTTTACTTCCCCGCAGCGGACCTGATGACATTCAATGCTCCACCTGCCTTGAACCATTCAATTTGTTGGGCATTGTAGCTGTGTTGTGCCATGATGGTTTCAGCAGTTCCGTCTTTATGGTGCAACACCACTTGCAAGGGATTTCCAGGTGTAAAATTCGTTAAGCCGGTTACATCTACAGTATCGTCTTCCTGAATTTTTTCGTAATCCTCTTTGTTGGTAAAGGTCAAGGCCAGCATTCCTTGTTTTTTGAGATTTGTTTCGTGGATGCGTGCAAATGATTTTACCATCACAACACGAACACCGAGGTGACGGGGTTCCATGGCCGCATGTTCGCGGGAGGAACCTTCACCGTAATTCTCATCGCCAAAAACGATGCTGCCCAAGCCTGCTGCTTTGTAGGCGCGCTGTGTGGCAGGAACTGGACCGTATTCGCCGGTGAGTTGATTTTTTACAGAATCTGTTTTTTCATTGAAATAATTCACGGCTCCAATCAGGAGGTTATTGCTGATGTTGTCCAAATGTCCTCTGAACTTGAGCCAGGGACCGGCCATGGAGATATGGTCGGTGGTGCATTTTCCTTTTGCCTTGATCAGGATCTTCAATCCCTTGACATCGGTTCCTTCCCATGCTGCAAATGGATACAACAGTTGCAGGCGTTTGCTATCGGATTTTACATCGATGATGATTCCGCTTCCGTCTTCTGCAGGGGCTTGGTATCCTGCATCTTCAACAGCAAATCCTTTTAATGGAAGTTCATCGCCTTGAGGCGGATCCAACTTCACTGATTCTCCTTTTTCATTGATCAGGCTATCGGTGAGGGGATTGAACGTGAGGTCGCCGGCAATGGCTAGGGCGGTGACCAGTTCGGGACTGGCTACAAATGCCAGTGTGTTGGGATTGCCATCCGCACGCTTGGCGAAATTTCTGTTGAAGGAATGTACAATTGTATTGCGTTCCTGTTTTTCTGCTCCCATGCGATCCCACATCCCAATGCAGGGCCCACATGCATTGGCAAAAACGGTGGCGCCAATTTGAGAGAAGGTATCCAGGAAACCATCCCGCTCAATGGTGTAGCGAACTTGTTCGCTTCCAGGAGTGATGGTGAATTTAGCTTTGGTTTTCAATCCCTTTTCCGCCACCTGTTTTGCGAGGCTGACAGCGCGACTGATATCTTCATACGATGAGTTGGTGCAACTGCCGATGAGTCCCACCTCTACTTTTGTCGGCCAATTGTTTTTTGCAGCCGCCTCTTTCATCTGCGAAATCGGTGTTGCCAGATCAGGGGTAAAGGGACCATTCAAATGCGGCTCCAACTCACTGAGGTTGATTTCAATCACCTTGTCAAAATAGTTTTCCGGATGCGCATAGACTTCAGGATCACCGGTAAGATCCTGCTTGATGCTGTCAGCCAGATCTGCTACAGCCGACCTACCGGTTGCCCTCAGGTACCTGGCCATGCTTTCATCATACCCAAAGGTGGAGGTCGTTGCTCCAATCTCAGCACCCATGTTGCATATGGTTCCCTTTCCGGTGCAGCTCATGCTGGTGGCACCTTCTCCAAAATATTCCACAATTGCATTGGTTCCCCCTTTTACTGTTAGGATGCCCGCTACTTTCAGGATGACGTCTTTGGGTGAAGTCCATCCGTTGAGTTTGCCCGTCAGTTTTACACCTATCAGTTTTGGCATCAGCAATTCCCAGCTCAACCCAGCCATGACATCACAAGCATCCGCACCGCCCACTCCTATAGCAACCATTCCGAGTCCGCCTGCATTCACAGTATGCGAATCGGTTCCGATCATCATGCCGCCGGGGAAGGCATAGTTCTCCAGCACGACCTGGTGGATGATGCCAGCACCGGGTTTCCAAAATCCGATGCCGTATTTATTGGAAATGGAGGAGAGAAAATTGTAAACTTCTTCGTTCTCTGAAATCGCTTTTTTGAGGTCGGATCTGCTTTCCTCCTTGGCCACGATCAGGTGATCGCAGTGAACGGTAGAGGGGACGGCCACTTTTTTACGACCGGTAGTATCAAACTGAAGCAATGCCATCTGAGCCGTTGCATCCTGCATGGCAACCCGATCAGGCGCAAAATCAACGTAATCTTTTCCCCGGATAAAGTCCTTGATTTCCAACCCTTTCCAAAGGTGGGAATACAGTATTTTTTCAGATAGCGACAGGGGTCTACCGAGCGCTTTTCGTGCGGCTTCTACCCAGGCCGGCATGGCGGCGTAGGTCTTTTGTATGAGGTCCAAATCAAACAACATAATCTTGATTTTTGCTTCGCAAAGTTAACAAATTCAGGGGCTCAGCCCAATGGCCCTTGAAATAATGGGGATTATTTACCTTTATCGTATGGATCGGTTCAGGAGTTTCATCGAATGGCAGGTTTTTGGAGTCTGCACCCGAATAGGAGAGATCATGGGAATCTCCACGTTCACCATTCGTAAATATTTCATTTACATTTCCTGCCTGACGCTAGGATCGCCGGTCGTCTTCTATTTTATCTTGGCTTTTTGGATGAATCTGAAGCGCTATATCCTTCAGGCAAAACGCAATCCGCTTCGTTATAATTAATTGATCGCTTTTCTGATGGCAACCAATTCTGCCAGCAGGGGAGCCAGCTGATCCAATGGAAGCATGTTGGCTCCATCGCTCAATGCAGAAGAAGGCTCGGGATGTGTTTCGATAAATAATCCATCTGCACCGGTCGCGATGGCAGCTTTTGCGATGGTGCCAATCATTGTTGGATTACCGCCGGTTACGCCAGACGATTGATTGGGTTGCTGAAGGGAGTGCGTGCAATCCATGACAACCGGTACACCATGAGAGCGCATTATGGGAATGTTTCTGAAATCTACTACCAGATCCTGGTATCCAAATGTGGTTCCTCGTTCCGTTAAGATGATTTTTTCGTTTCCGGTTTGTTTTATTTTTTCGACGGCAAACCGCATGGATGCTCCGCTTAGGAATTGGCCCTTTTTGACATTGATTATTTTTTGAGTGGCGCCTGCTGTTTGAAGGAGATCTGTTTGTCTGCACAGAAAGGCAGGTATTTGCAGAATGTCAACAAACGGTGCAGCTAATGAGGCTTCATCTGCAGCATGGATATCGGTTGTGGTCGGCAAATGGAATGCGTCTCCGGTTTTTTTAAGCAACGACAATCCCAATTCGTCGCCTAGACCAGTAAAAGACTTTGTGCTGGTGCGGTTTGCTTTTCGGTAGGAAGATTTGAATACCAGCGGTATGCCAAACTGTTTGCAGATGCGTGTAGTTTCCGATGCTGTCTGCATGAGCACTTCTTCGCTTTCAATTACACAGGGGCCCGCAATCAGAAAGAAATGAGCAGGGTCGTAATCCTGTCCCACGAATAAGTCGTTCAGAAAGTCATGCATAGCGCAAAGATAGGTCGGTTCCCTCAGAATCAATATGTTTGCATATTCAAGTTGACTGCACATGAAAAAGGAAAAAATCTTGGTCATAGGGGCGAGTGGACAAATTGGTGTTGAGCTCACGTTGGCACTGAGAAAAATGTATGGAGGTGCTCAAGTCATTGCATCTGATCTCCGTGAGGAAAATGAATTGCTCAAAGGAACTGGTCCTTATGTTAGCCTGGATGTAATGAACAAAGAGATGTTGCACGTTCAAGTGATTCGCCAGGGCGTTACGCAGATTTATTTGCTGGCCGCTATTTTATCTGCAACGGGAGAAAAGAATCCGCCACTTGCCTGGAACCTCAACATGCAATCCCTGCTCAATGTCTTGGATATTACAAAGGAGGAAAAACTTTCAAAAGTATACTGGCCAAGCAGCATTGCCGTATTTGGTCCTACCTCCCCCAAACTCAATTGTCCTCAGCACACGGTCATCGAACCCTCCACGGTCTATGGCATCAGCAAATTCGCTGGAGAATTCTGGTGCAATTACTTTCATCAACGATTTGGAGTGGATGTTCGAAGCATACGGTATCCGGGACTGATCAGTTATAAATCAGCACCGGGTGGAGGCACCACTGATTATGCGATTGAAATTTTTCATGCGGCAAAAGCAGGCAAACCGTATACCTGTTTCCTAGACGAGAACACACGGCTCCCGATGATGTACATGCCAGACGCGATTCGTGCTACCATTGAACTAATGGAAGCGCCCGCAGATAAAATTCGCGTCCGTACTTCCTATAACCTTGCCGCAATGAGTTTTTCACCGCAAGAGATTTATCAGCAAATTCACGCTCATCTCCCCGAATTCGAGATACGGTATAGGCCCGATTACCGCCAACACATTGCAGACAGCTGGCCCAATAGCATCGATGATGCAGCCGCTCGAGCAGATTGGGGCTGGAAACATGAGTATGATCTTCCGAAAATGACAGCAGAAATGCTTAAATACATATGAATATGAATAAGCCTTCTCTTTTCATGCGAACCATCGTCCTGTTCTGTTTGGTAGTAATGGGATGGGGGTGCAAAAACAATGCACCACACACGAGTATGTGTGCTATCATCCAGCGAGAAGATGGCTATTCAATTGTATTCAACATGGAGGAGCAACGAACCGATACATCCCGGATCTGGGTCATACGCAATGGCGAAGAACGCATCGAGGTTTCGGATATTGAAGAACGCGGAGACTCGTTGGTGGTGCATCTGCCGTTTTTTGAGGCGGAGTTCCGATTGAAAACTACTTCTACGGGATATACAGGAACCTGGAGCAAGGCCACTTCAAAAGGATGGCAAACCATGCCGATTGACATTGAGTACGGGGAAGGACGATACGCACTGGCCAGTACCAAACAGCGTGTTCCAATTACAGGTGGATGGAGGGTTGAATTTTCAAAACCCGACGGAAGGAAAGGCATTGCCAAAGCTGAATTTCAGATCAAAGGGGATACTTTGTTGGGGACTTTTCTAACGCCCACAGGTGATTATCGTTTTTTGGAAGGTACATTTAATGGGGATTCAATGTTGCTCTCTACTTTTGATGGAACACACGCATTCTTTTTTAGTGCACGGTTGAGTCAAGAGGGACAATTGGTGAATGGAATTTTCGCCAGTGGACCCACGCACGTCGAACAATGGACAGCCGTAAGGGATGAAGCCATGCAGATTGATGAATCTACTGCTGCCATGCAGGTAAAAAATGCGGAGAGTCGACTTGATTTCGTTTTTTCTGATCTGGATGGCAATCGCGTAGGAATAAATGATGATCGATTCAAAGGAAAAGTGGTAGTGGTTCAAATCATGGGATCGTGGTGTCCGAACTGCATGGACGAAACACAGTTCCTCAGTTCATTTTACACGGAATACGCGTCAAAAGGTGTTGAGGTAATTGGGCTGGCATATGAATACACAACCGATTCGATTCGGGCAAGAAAAAATCTGGATCGCTTCAGAAAAAAGTTTGATGTGCGCTATCCAATGCTGATCACAGGGGTTACGTCTTCGGATAGTTTGAAAACCGAAAAAACACTACCTCAGATGACACCAATCAAAGCGTATCCTTCCATGATTTTCATCGGCAAAGACGGGATGGTCCGCAAAACACATGCAGGCTATTCTGGTCCCGCTACTGGAAAGCACCATGAAGCCTTCAAGGAAGAATTCAAATCGGTCATTGATGCGCTGGTGAATGAACCACTGAACTGAACTGTTTATAACGGGATCAGTCCCAGAATTGCTGTGAGGTAATGGTTATCCGTCTCATCAAAGGTGCCTAACTCTGCGCTGTCCACGTCCAGAACACCCATGACGGTGCCTGCATGAAAGAGGGGAACGACAATTTCGCTTTTCGAAAGGCTGCTGCAGGCGATATGACCGGGAAATTGTTCTACATCCGGTACAATGAGTGTCGTTGCTTTTTCCCACGCAGTTCCGCACACTCCTTTCCCTTTTTTTATCCGGGTGCAGGCAATAGGTCCCTGAAAAGGACCCAATACCAGTTCACCTCCTTTGACTAAATAAAACCCGACCCACAAATGCTCAAACTGTTGATGGATGGCTGCTGTGACATTGGCAAGGTTTGCAATCAGATCGGTTTCTCCTTCAAGGAGACCCTTGATTTGCGGCAAAAGGTTATCGTATTGGGATTGTTTATCGCCGCCGACAACGATCAGGTCTTCGCTCATGGTTTTATTCTTTTTTTATCATGCATTGTACATCAATTCCCAAATCCCAGCACATCTTTCATGGTAAAGATTCCTCTTTTGTTTTGTATGAATTCTGCCGCTAAAACAGCTCCCAATGCAAACCCTTGACGGTTTTTTGCATTGTGGACAATCGTGATTTCATCTACTTCCGAGCGATACTTGACCTCATGCCAGCCGGGGTAGGGATCAATCCGATCACTATGAATGACCACGCTGTGCGCTCCAGCTGTGGCTTCATGGGTCCAAGAAGTGATCGAAGGATGGGAGGCGATCAACTGTTCAGCAAGTGTGATGGCTGTGCCGCTGGGAGCATCTTTTTTTTGGGTATGGTGAATTTCTTTTATTTCAGGAGTGTACTGTGGATGCTGGGACATGATCCGGGTCAGGTGCTTGTTGACTTCAAAAAAAATATTTACGCCAACACTAAAGTTGCTGGCATACAAAAAGCTTCCATTCTTTTCGGAGCAGCGCGACTCAACCTGCGGCAGCGACTCCAGCCAGCCGGTTGATCCACACACCACCGGAACTCCCCAATCGATGCACTGCAGAACATTGTGCAGGGCGGTGTGGGGACTGGTGAATTCAATAGCGACGTCAACCGATCTTAGGTGCGCTTCATTGAAATCGGATGAATTGTCAAGATCAATTTTGATCGAGACGCTATGGCCTCTCTCTACAGCAATCGCTTCAATGGCTTTTCCCATTTTTCCATATCCAATCAATGCAATGTTCATGGTTGATCTATTAATGACTTACGGAGGCTTTGTTTTTGCCGGCAAAATTAAATTGAAATGCAGCTTTGAGTCCCCACTGTCCGGTAGGAGTAGAGAAATGCGGATCCAGCTTAAGTGTTACTTCGTCGGAAATATCAAAACCGCGCAAATGACCATCCACCGTTGCGTCCACGATATTGAGTCCCCAGGCAACCAAAATCCCCAACACTGAAAAGTCCATGCTTTTTCTGAATTCATTTCGATACAAGCGGAGCGACTCATTGGAAAGAGGGATCAATTGTGGATCGATTTTACTGAAGTTGGCAGTATCGTTGGTCGATCGGATGGTAAACGCCTCTCGTGTTTTTGTATACCATTTGCTGTTGTACCGAAACAGGGATACGGGTATGGCAATTACGCCGTACACAATAGGGATCTTCCAGTACTTTTTATTGTAGGCTTGTCCGAGTCCCGGTAAAATAGTTGAGTAGAGTGCTGCGGTAGAAGCCACAGAACGCTTTTTTTTTAATGTATCTGCCACAGGCGTCGGGGCATCGGATGTTGGGGAAACAGTGGATTGTGCCGAAGCAGTGGACAGCACCATAACGACGAAGGCTATTGTGCAACATAATTTGCATGCATTCAATGTAGGTCTCATCACTGTATGCGAACATTCATTTTTTCAAGAAGGCCATTGAGTTCTTCGAGAGAATAATATTCAAAGGCGATTTTTCCATGCCCGGACTTATGATGATCAAGCCGCACTTTGGTTCCAAAATGGGAGGACAGCTGCGATTCTATTCGTTTATACGGATCGTTGGATGATGCTGAGGGTTTGCCTACGGGTTTCTTTGAGCGGTATAAGTTTTTAACCAGTTCCTCTGTTTGCCGGACAGAAAGTTTTTTCGATAGAATGGCATGGTAGACGAACAGTTGTTTTTCAACTTCGCCCACATTGATCAAAGCACGGGCATGTCCCATCGAAAGCGAACCGTTTCTCACCGCAACGATGATATCGGGGGGAAGCTTCAGCATCCGGATGTAATTGGACACGGTGCTCCTGTCCATTCCCATTCGGGCTGCAACTTGATCCTGCGTCATGGCGCAATCATCCATGAGTCGCTGATAACTCAATCCAATTTCAATGGCGTTCAGGTCTTCACGCTGAAGATTTTCAAGAAGGGCGAGTTCCAGAACCTGTTGATCGTTGGCCTCGCGGATATAGACGGGTACATCCTTCACGTTTGCCAGCTGAGCAGCCCTCCATCTCCGTTCTCCTGCAATGAGGCGGTACTTGCCGTTGGATAATTTTTTTACCGTTAACGGTTGAATGATATCGTGTTGTTGAATGGATGACGCCAGTTCTTCCAGTGCCTGTTGATTGAAATCCTGTCGGGGTTGTTTGGGGTTGGGAATGATATCTTCAATGGCTACGCGGACGGTTGTTGCCGTTTCCGGAGCAGCGGGAGTGTTCAAGTTCCCTAGTGGTGATTTCAGCTCAGTATCAATGCTGCCCAACAGCGATCGAATACCCCTGTTGAGTGCTTCTTTTTTATTGGATGGATTGTGACTCATTTTCCAGGTTTAGTGTTCGTTCTGACTCTTTGATGCTGGTCATTCCGTTTTTTTGAAGAATTTCTTTTGCCAGATTCAGGTAATTGATGGCTCCCTTGCTTTCTGCGTCGTATAAGATAGCAGGTTTGCCGACACTGGGTGCTTCACTGAGTCGGGAATTTCGGTGGATCAGGGTGTTGAATACTAAACCCTCGAAATGACGGCGAACTTCATTGACAATTTGATTGCATAACCTCAGGCGAACATCGTACATGGTCATCAGAATGCCATCGATGGTGAGTGCAGGATTCAGTCGACTCTGAACAATTTTAATGGTATTCAGCAACTTTCCCAGTCCCTCTAATGCAAAAAATTCTGCTTGCACGGGGATCACAACAGCATCGGCAGCAACCAGTGCATTGACAGTAATGAGTCCCAACGAAGGCGAGCAGTCTACAATGATGAAATCATATTCATTTTTGATATCATCCAATATGCGCTTGATCACGTTTTCCCGGCTGGGAAAATTGATCATCTCGATTTCTGCTCCTACCAGATCAATGTGCGAAGGGATCAGGTCGAGGTAGGGGATCTCTGTTTTTAGAACTGCATCTTTTGTCTTGGCGTCGCCTACCATGCAGTCGTATATGCTGCACTGAATATTTTGAAGGTCAAATCCAACCCCCGAGGTGCTGTTGGCTTGGGGGTCGGCATCCACCAGAAGGGTCTTATATTCCAATACAGCCAGGCTGGCTGCCAGGTTGATGGCTGTCGTTGTTTTTCCTACTCCTCCTTTTTGATTGGCCACTCCTATGATACGAGCCATGCACGAAAATTTATGATTGTGTCAGGTTGACAAATTTACACTTTCGGTATCATTTTGGTGTACATATTATTGCTATTATTGATGTGTTAATTATCCCCATGAGAAGACTTTTTGGATCCTGGATTTTTATTGTAGTGATGCTGGCAATCGACTTCTATGTGTTTCAATCGCTGAAGATCGTGACCGCATCTTTGCCTGCACGGTCCAAGTTCTGGGTCCATGCAGCTTATTGGTCGTTTACCGTAGTGGCACTCCTCTTGTTTTTGATCATCCCCACCATTGGATTCAATGCACTACCGGTTTTTGTTAGAACCTATCTGTTTGCCATCATCATGGGCTTCTTTATTGCCAAAATGGTGGCAGCACTCTTTTTTGCTGTGGATGACTTGAGGCGGCTTTTTCAGTGGGGGGGACAAACCACTATGGCACTGGCCAATGGAAAAGGAATTTCCGCAGGAGAATCCATTCCCCGAAGCACATTTTTGTCCTGGTTGGGTATCGGTATCGGGGCGGGTTTATTCAGCACCCTGCTCTATGGGTTCAGCAATAAGTACAACTACCGTATTCAGCAGGTAAAACTTAGATTGAAGAGTTTACCTAATTCATTTAAGAATATGAAAATCATACATATATCCGATATACATGCAGGAAGTCTTGAGGATAAAAATGCTGTGAAAAAAGGCATTGAGAAGTTAATGGGATTGGAACCAGATTTGATTTTTTTTACCGGAGATCTGGTCAACAATACGGCAGATGAAATGGACGGCTGGGTTGAAGTCTTTTCCCAGGTCAAAGCTCCGATGGGTGTATACAGTGTATTGGGAAACCATGATTATGGGGATTATCACCCTTGGCCAGATGCTGCTGCAAAAAAAGCCAACTTGGACCGGCTGAAGTCCGTTCACCAGAATTTGGGGTGGAACCTGTTGCTAAATGAGCACCGCGTGATTGAGCGCAACGGGGAATCCTTAGCGTTGATTGGCGTGGAGAACTGGGGTGCAAAAGCCAACTTTAGTCGTTATGGGGATCTAAAAAAGGCCTATTCCGGAAGCGAGCCCCATCCTTTCAAAATTTTGCTCAGCCATGATCCCAGTCACTGGGATGCACAAGTGTGTGCTGACTACGGCGACATTGATCTGATGTTATCCGGCCATACCCACGGCATGCAGTTTGGGGTTGAAATCCCGGGGATACGCTGGAGTCCGGTGCAGTATGTGTATAAGCAATGGGCGGGACTGTACCAAAAAGGGCGTCAGCATCTTTATATCAACCGGGGATTTGGATTTTTGGGCTATCCCGGTCGCGTTGGAATTCTACCGGAAATCACCTTCATTGAATTTTCATAGGATTTAACATTTGTTTCAACTGCCTAAAGTTGGCGGTTGGCCGGGCAAAGGACTAACTTTATCACATCATTTAGCCATGCAGCGGTTTAAAATATATTGTATTGGACTGTTTTCAGTCGCCTGCCTCGCATCTATTCCTTCCACCGCGCAACTGGGAAAGTTCAACGAGAATGAACTCAAAGCTGAATTGGAATCCCTGAAAAGCGATAGCCTTGTAGCGGAACTTCGTTCATTATTCGATGAGTTGTATAAGCAGGAAAGTTTTTTTTCCGTGAACCTGGGGTACAGCAATCGTTTATTCAGTGCAAACAACATGGCCTTCAATGCTCAGCAAGTCAGCAGGGGTTCCGCTGCATTCATGCCTTCGCTTTCTTATTTCAACAAAACAGGTTTGGGGATCAGTACTACCGGATACATGAGTTCTATTAATGGTAAGTCAACCCTTTACCAGCTGGCCATATCGCCTTCATTCGATCACATAGGGAAAAAGTTCATGTACGGCGTCTCGTACAGCAATTATCAAAATCTGATGCGTAACCAAGATAAAAACGCATTCAATATGAATACCCCTTATCAGCATGAAGTATACGGGTATGCACAGATGAGAAGTCCATGGCTGCGCCCTTTTCTTTCTATGGGATGGGCAACAGGAAAATATATTGATGTATCTACGGCAGAAATCGAAATCAGTGGGGATGATTTTAAAATCGTGGATACGTCCGAGATTCGGTTGAATGATTTTTCTACCACAGTCGGAATCTCACACACGTTTGCTTTTGATAAGGCGATTACCAAGAAGGGGTATTTTACCTTGATGCCGCAGGTCTACCTGATAGGGGGAGTGCAGCAGTACAAGACACAGACAAAGTCAATCGGGTTTTTGGATTTCCCCCGATCAAAGCGTTCAGAGTTAGATCGTATACGAAAGCGGTACAATCTTCAACCTACAACCGTTTCAAAGTTCTCCATGCAAACGGCGGCCTTTTCGCTCAATGCCGCTTGGTACCATGCTAACGTTTCTGTTTCCGCTGGGTATTTCTTGGGATATTATTTTGAAAATATCACCACCAACAAGCTTTTGCATTTGTTCAATCTCAATCTGGGAATTACTTTTTAATTTAAAACCGACAACCATGAAACAATTACTTATTTCATTTGCCTTTTTGATGGCTTCGTTTTTTGCTACTGCACAAGGCTTCAGCATTGGACCCAAATTGGGGGCAAACATAACCGGACTGAACGGACTCCAGTTTCAAGACGGATACAATGTAGCCTATCATTTTGGAGTTTTTGCAGAGGTTAAATTAGGAGATCACATTGGTTTACAGCCTGAATTGCTCTGGAACCAAACATCGTACAAGACAACTTCCGTATTGAGCGGGTTGTATGCATCTTTACCATCCAATGCCAACCTGAAACTCAATTACATTTCAATTCCCTTATTGCTGAACATAAAACCCACGAAACTGATCAGCCTGCAAGCAGGTCCACAATTTGGCATTCTGGCCAACGCTTCAAACTCAACTGCGCAAAATATAAAAGACGCTTTCAAAAAAGGAGATGTTTCCATGCTGCTGGGTGTTCAATTAAAATTGTTATCGTTTAGGGTTTATGGGCGTTATGGAATTGGGCTGACCAGCATCAACGATATTGTCAGTTCTGAGTCCTGGAAGTCGAGAACCCTTCAGTTAGGGGTAGGACTTGGATTTTAATTTTCTCTATAGAGCATAAAAAATCCCGGTCGACCGGGATTTTTTATTGGCATCAATATTGCACTATATAGGATTCTGAGCCATATCCGCACTTTCTATTGACTGTTGCTGTCATTATGGCGTAAAAACGGAATATGGAATTGAAGATGAATTTTTTGCAGCAGGAAGACGAAGTCGATTTCATGCCCATCATTCCCCTTCACGAGGGGGAGGAGGCGGGAGATGAGGAAATTGTTGCCAGCTCTGCTTTGCCCTTGTTGCCCCTTCGCAACACCGTATTGTTTCCCGGAGTGGTAATTCCCATTACCGTAGGAAGGGATAAATCGATTAAGGCGATCAATGAGGCGTATAAAACCGATAAACTGGTGGGTGTATTGTCGCAGCGCGACAGCAATGTGGAGGATCCCGCCATTGCTGATCTGGTCACCATTGGTACGGTCGCCAAGATCGTAAAGCTCATCAAAATGCCGGATGGGGGCACCACCGCTATTCTACAAGGAAAAAAACGATTCTCTCTGATCAGGATTCGCTCAGAGGAACCTTTCTTTACTGCAGAAGTCAATCTGCTTGATGAACAGGTGCTGAAAAACGATGCTTCGTTTGATGCCATGGTTGCCTCCATCAAGGATTTGGCGGGACAAATCATTCAGCTTTCTCCCAACATCCCTACAGAAGCTTCCATCATCCTTAAGAATATCGAGAATCCCTCTTTTCTGATACACTTTGTGGGCAGCAACCTCAACTGCGAACTCACCGAGAAGCAGCAACTGCTGGAAATGAACGATATGCGCCTGCGTGCAGAAATGTTGCTCAGTCTGCTACAGAAAGAATTGCAGTTTGTTGAACTCAAAAACAAAGTCACCAACAAGACCAAAACAGAGTTGGATAAACAGCAACGGGATTATTTTCTTCAGCAACAACTCAAAAGCATCAAAGAAGAATTGGGTGGCGACAGCAATGATCGTGAGATTCTTCAGATGAAGAAAAAAGCAGAAGGGAAAAAGTGGACGTATGCAGCCAAAGAATTATTTCAAAAGGAAATTGAGAAGTTGGAACGCATGCATCCTAGCACACCCGATTATTCTACCGTCTACAACCATGTGGATTTGATGCTGGAGTTGCCTTGGGAAGAATACACGCATGATCAGTATGATTTGAAAAAAGCTAAAAAAATATTGGATAAGGATCACTACGGAATGACCCGTATCAAAGATCGGATCCTGGAACATTTGGCGGTATTGAAACTGAAAGGGGATATGAAAAGTCCCATCCTGTGTTTTGTGGGACCTCCCGGAATCGGCAAAACATCCCTGGGGAAAAGCATCGCCTCTGCATTGGGAAGAAAGTATGTTCGGTTCAGTCTCGGCGGACTCCACGATGAGAGCGAGATCAGGGGACATCGTAAAACCTATATCGGAGCAATGCCCGGTCGGGTGCTTCAATCCTTGCGCAAGGTGAAATCCTCCAACCCGGTCATGATTCTCGATGAGATTGATAAAGTAGGAAAGGATTTCAGGGGTGATCCCTCATCTGCATTGTTGGAGGTACTTGATCCGGAACAAAATCATTCGTTTTACGACAATTACCTGGAACTTGAATACGATTTGAGCAAAGTGCTGTTTATTGCTACAGCCAACGATCTTCAAGGCATTCAACCTGCATTGCGCGATCGATTGGAGATCATCGACTTGACCGGATATGCCGTAGAGGAAAAAGAAAAGATCGCACAAACACACCTCCTGCCAAAGCAAAAAGAAATGCATGGATTGAAGGAGGTCTCTATCAAAATCCCTTCTCCGGTGATGACTTGCCTGATTGAAAATTATACACGCGAAAGTGGTGTGCGGGAGCTGGATCGCCAACTGGCGGGTGTCATGCGCAATCTGGCAAAAGACCTGGCTGTAAAAGGTAAAGTGAAGGAAACGGTTTCGCAGCAGGACCTGATCCGCATACTGGGCAAGCCCAAGTACAGCAATGAACTTTACAAGACCGCAATCATGCCAGGGGTTGCAGTGGGATTGGCCTGGACCTATGTCGGTGGAGATATATTATTCATTGAATCAACGCTCAGCGATGGGAAAGGGGAGCTGCAGTTGACCGGCAACCTGGGTACGGTGATGAAAGAAAGTGCCAGCACTGCACTGACCTATCTAGTTGCCAATGCCCGAAAAGTAGGGGTTGATCCCGCGCTCTTCAAACAAAAAAACATCCACATTCATGTTCCGGAGGGCGCAGTACCCAAAGATGGGCCCAGTGCCGGGATAACCATGATGACGGCTTTGGCCTCAGCATTTACCGGGAATAAAGTGAAGCCGTATCTCGCCATGACGGGGGAGATTACGCTAAGGGGACAAGTGCTGCCCGTTGGGGGAATCAAGGAAAAGGTATTGGCTGCAAAACGAGCGGGACTCAAAGAGATCATCCTCTGTGCGCAGAATGAAAAAGATGTATTGGAAATCAACAGTGAGTTCATAAAAGGAATTCGATTTCATTATGTAAAAACCATGCAACAGGTCCTTGAAAAAGCCCTGGTCTAATTTTTTTAATTTTTTTTGAACCAAATGAATTTGTCCCTTGTTTAACATCCACAGAGAATCTTTTCTCTTATGTTGGTTGTTTTAAGGGTTAAGGAATTTCCCCCATTTTCATGGGGGATTTTCGTTTTAGGTCGCACCGAACTACATTTGTACATGTTCATCCGCGCGTTTTTTCTTCTTTTCCTGACTGGTCTTCTGGCGCAGACGAGTGCACAGACCCTTGGGGGACAATCCGCATTTTCTTTTTTAACAATCAGCCACCATCCACAATCCTCTGCATTGGGCGGACTCAACCTTACCCATCTGAACAACGATGTGGGACTTTCTGCCGTGAATCCCGCACTCATGCACCCCGTTCACAGTGGTAACCTTTCAACCAGTATGCTGCGCATCGCTCCCGGAGTAAATTCTTTGTTTGGCAATGGAGCCTTTTATCTGGAAAAAACTTCTACAACAATTGGACTTTCCATGAACCACTTGCTCTACGGTGATGAGCTACAAACCGATGCATCCGGAAATCAGTTGGGTAGAATCAGGGCCTTTGACCAATATGTGGGCGCATCAGCTTCTAGGTCATATGGAGAAAGATGGAGGTACGGGGCCACAGTAAAATGGGCGAACTCCCAATACGGACCCTTTAAAAGTTCAGCATTGTTTGCGGATGTGGGACTGACCTACACTGATACAGCACATCGGTTGAGATTGGGGTTTGTTGCGCGGAACATGGGGACTCAACTCAGTACCTATGCTGGTCAGTCGGAAGACATTCCCTTTGATATATCCATTGGAGTATCCCATCAGCTGGCAAAAGCTCCAATACGGCTGCACCTGACCCTGCAAGGGATACATCAGTTTGATCTGCTATACGCGGATACCACCTTTGAAGCCGAAAACTACGGTAGAAGTTTTCAACTAGGCACCATGCAAAAAGCGTTTTCCCACCTGGTGCTAGGGGCAGAATACCTGGTGGGTGAAAAACTTGTTCTCATGCTGGGGTACAATGCATTGCGTCGGAGTGAGCTGCGTATCCGTAACCTGAGCAATGGACTTGCCGGCTTCAGCTATGGCATTCAATTCAGATTGGGCAAAATTGATTTCTTTTATTCCCGGCTGCATTATCAGTCGCAACTCTCACAGCACCAGGTCGCCTTTACAGTCCGTTTCGCCAATCAGAAGTAACTCAGATTTGTTTTTGGGGATAGGGACAATACCGTCTCGTACATCAGGCGAATCGTCTGTTCAATATCGTCTTTGTGCAGCATTTCTACAGTAGTATGCATGTACCGCAGGGGAATCGAAATGAGTACGGACGGACAACCATCATTGGCGTAGGCAAATGAGTCGGTATCGGTTCCGGTACTTCTGCTGACTGTTCTCATTTGAACTGGAATTTTTTTCTTTTCTGCAACCTGCTCTACCAGTGATAATAATTTATTGTGCACGGCGGGTCCATAGGCAAGCGATGGTCCTTTGCCGCATGCAACGTCCCCTTCAATGATTTTATTGACCATGGGCGTAGTGGTGTCATGCGTAACGTCCGTAATGATAGCAACATCTGGTTTGATCCTTCTGGCCATCATTTCTGCGCCTCGCAGTCCAATCTCTTCTTGCACGGCATTGACGATGTACAAGGAGTAAGGCAGTTTCTTTTTGTTTTGTTTGAGCAATCGGGCGACTTCTGCAATCATGAATCCTCCAACACGGTTATCCATCGCTCTTCCAATCAAGTAGTCATAGGCCAACTCGTCGTATCCTTCTTCATAGGTGGCCACCGATCCAATGTGAATGCCAAGGGATTCGACTTCACGCTTGTTTTTTGCACCACAATCCAGAAAAAGATTTTCAACCGCAGGCTGAGGATCTTTGCGTTCACCTCCGCCCATTCGGGTATGAATAGCCGGCCATCCAAATACTGCTTTAACTGGACCCTTTTTACCATGCACAACGACGCGTTTACCAGGGGCAATTTGATGATCTACGCCTCCATTGCGTTTGAGATAGATCAAACCTGAATCTGAAATGTAATTCACAAACCAGCTGATTTCATCGGCGTGGGCCTCCAGCACTACTTTGAAGGGCAGATGGGGGTTGATGATGCCTGCTGCCGACCCGTAGGGGTCGGTCATGATTTCGTCCACATGCGATTGGATGTAGTGGATCCAGAGTTTTTGTCCACCGGACTCAAATCCCGTGGGAGAGGGAGTGTTGATGTATTTTTTTAAAAATGCGTAGGAATCTTCGGAAAGTAAATTGCTGCTGCGTCGTTTTGCCGATGCTTTCGCCATAATGAGGTTTTTTATAACCGCTGAATAATAATACGGGAAGTGGTTACAGTGTCGCTGTTATTCCCTGCAAAGTCCCTGATCCAGAAACTGAATATCGCCGTGTCACTTTTTCCGCAACGCGGCTGAAGTTCGATGGCATATGAAAACGTAACCAGAACATCCGCATCAAAATTCTTGGTCCGGGGGGTCTCTTCCGGAATCCTGTAGAGCACAGAATCGGTGAAGTTACCCAAGCCGCAATTCGATGTTCTTTTTTTAATCCAAAGGGTGTCCACAAAATCTCCTTCTTTATCTGAGAGCCGGAGGGTAACCTGTAAGTCACTGCCTACCGGCACATTGGTACTGCTGACGCTTTTGATCCGCCGCTGTGGCTTGGAACGGATGGCTTCTTTTCCGCAGGAAACCAGCAGGATGAACATCGCTATAAACAACCGCTTTGTCATGTACCTTTGTTGTGTTTTCAAAAATAACTGTAAATCGGTGAAAAACCTATCGGATCGTTTCCATTTTAAAGAACATTTAACCTCGGCAAGGGATGCTGATTTTCAGAAAAAAGCCCTGGAGGTTTTTGCGGTGCAGTCGACGTGCAACGCCATTTACAGCTCCTACCTTCAGGCATTGAATCGTCCTATGGGATCGTATGAAAACGCAAAAAATGTTCCGTTTCTGCCGATTTCTTTTTTTAAAACGCATGAAGTTAAAACAGGGTATTTTTCTGAGGAAACCTGCTTTGAAAGCAGCGGGACCACTTCTGATCAGTCGAGTCGTCATTTCATTCCTTCGGTGAAACAGTACCTGAACAATGCCACAGAAAATTTTCGTGAGTTTTATGGAGAACCCGAGCAATATTGTTTTTTGGCCCTATTGCCCTCGTATTTGGAAAGAGGAAATTCATCTCTGGTGGCGATGGCTGATCATTTCATTCGGTTGAGTCAAAAGGGGGGAAGTGGATTTTTTTTAGATAACCTCAACGAATTAGCGGAACGGATCCGGAACAATGAGCGCAGTGGCGCAACAACCGTGTTGCTGGGGGTCACCTATGCCTTGCTTGATTTCGCGGAACAATTTCCCATGCAACTGAATCATACCCTGGTGATGGAAACAGGAGGGATGAAAGGAAGACGGAAAGAAATTACTCGAACGGAATTGCATGCGCAGCTGCAGGATGCTTGGGGACTAAAATCGGTGCATGCTGAATATGGAATGACTGAGTTGCAGTCGCAAGCCTATTCATCCGCAAACGGCATCTTTTATCCATCTTCCTCCCTGCGCATTGTTTTGCGGGCAATGGACGATCCGTTTGAGACGTGGGAGCATCATGAGTTTCCCGGAAGGGCAGGGGCAGTGAATGTAATCGACCTTGCTAATCATCAAACACAGGCATTCATTGCCACTGATGATGTTGGACGCTTTACCGGTGATGGCGGATTTGAAATAACGGGTCGCATGGACAACTGCGATATCCGAGGATGCAGTCTACTGATTGTATAACGAATGTGGATGGGAAGAATACCTATCTTTGGTTCAATTATGGGAGTACTTCGACAACTAGCAACGTATCTGTATTTGAGAAAAAAAGATCCGGCTGCACCAACGTCTCAGTGGATCCGGTACATGCATGGAATCAATCGTATTTCTCTTTTGCTATTTCTTTTTGCCATTGTAGTGATGATTGTTCGGTCTTTTCTGAAATGAGCCGTTATGATGCCAGCGTGTCGAAAATGATCGATGCCGCTTTTTCAGATGCTTTACCGCCACTTTGAAGGAGCTGATCCAATTCGTTGATCTGTTGATGAAACGCTTCACGATAGGATGATGTGTGCAACATGCAGTGTAGCTCTTCTGAAAGTCGATTGGCCGTTAGTTGATCCTGAATCAATTCCGGAACAACTGGTCGGTCCAGTATCAAATTTACCAACGAGATGTACTTGACCTTGATCACTCGTTTCGCAATGGCATAGGACAGGGGGGAGCCTTTATAGCAGACCACCAACGGAACATTGAACAACGCGGTTTCCAGTGTTGCCGTTCCGGATGTTACCCAGGCGGCCTGTGCAATGCAGAGCAATTCGTAGGTTTTGTCTTTGAAGACCTTCACATTGTGGTATGCAGCGGTGAACCGGGTGATGAAAGCATCTTCAATGCCGGGGGCTTGAGCGACATAAAACGTTTCTTCCGGATGCTGCGCTGCGGCGTCCATCATGATCGGCAGCATGGCGCTGATTTCCTGTTTTCTGGATCCCGGTAAAATAGCAATGACGTTTTTATCCGGTGCAATTCCCCACTGGGATCGGATACTGGATGGCTGATGGTGCGACCTAAACTCCTGAATGTGCTCGATCAAGGGATGCCCTACATAATCAACCTTCATTCCCCATTTTGCATAGAAGGAAGGCTCAAATGGAAGGATCACCAGCATCCGATCGACCACGCGCTTGAGCGTGTGCACCCGGCCTTCTTTCCATGCCCAAAGCTGTGGAGAGATATAGTAGATGACCGAATAACGGTGGGCTTTTGCAAATTTGGCTATCGGGATATTGAACCCGGGATAATCAATCAAGATCACTGCATCGGGATGAAACGCTGCAATATCCTGTTTGCAAAACCTCATGTTGCGCAAGATGGTGGGAAGATTGGCGATCACTTCTGCAAACCCCATGAATGCCAAGTCGCGGTAATGCTTCACAACGGTTGCGCCTGCTTGCTCCATTTTATCGCCTCCCCATGCCCGGATGATGGCTTTTGGGTCTTTTGTGCGGATGGCTTGAATCAGACGACTCCCATGCAAATCACCTGAGGCCTCTCCGGAAATAATATAATACTTCATGAATCAAGCATAAGATCAATAGAACCATTTAAAGAGCAATGCGCCAATGGCGTAAACAACGGAAACGAGAAAAATTCCTTTTGCAGTTTTATCTTTTTTACCATTGATATAGAGGGTGAACAATACGACATTCAGCAGCAAGCAGGGGATACTCAACGCAGTCACCAGCTGCTTGTTTTGCTGCAACATGGTAAAAAAATCAGTTAATGTAAACCATCTGAATTTCCAATAGTAATACCCAAAGAAACTGACGATGGGCATGATCATACCCAGCAGTATGCCCAATCCGTATGCGTCACGACTGAACATCACCATGTATAGTCTTTTTCAATTTTATTCTTCAAGTGATAGTTGGTCAGGTCGTATTGCACCGGAACCACGCTCACATAATTATTGCTCAGCGCCCACACATCGGTTTCACGGCTCTGTTCCAGGTTTTTGAATTCACCGGTCAACCAATAGTATTTTTTCCCTGAAGGATCTTTCCGCTCTTTGAAATCTTCTTCGTATTTGGCATAGGCTTGTCGGCATACCCGAATGCCTTTGATCAGCGTCGCATTGCCTTTCGGGATGTTCACATTCAGGCAGAGGTGTTTATCGGCTTTGGTGGAGAGCATGCGTTCCACGATCATGCGGGTAAAGATTCGTGCAGCAGAAAAATCAGCCTCAATGCTGTTGTCCAGCAGCGAAATGCCTGCAGAAGGTATGTTTTCGATGGACGCTTCTATGGCAGCACTCATGGTACCTGAATAAATCACATTGATGGAGTGGTTGGCGCCGTGGTTGATGCCGCTGAGGCAGATATCCGGTTTACGGTGCAGGATCTTGTCGACGGCCAACTTCACACAATCCACCGGTGTTCCACTGCATGACCACGACTCGACTCCTTCCCAAAGGTGCACACGGTGCATTCTCAACGGAAAGCCAATGGTTACGGCATGCCCCATCCCGGATTGGGGCTTATCGGGTGCAACCACAACAATTTTTCCAAGATCTTTTACGGCTTCCACCAGGTTCGCAATTCCAGGTGCAGTAAGTCCATCGTCATTGGTAATGAGGATGATGGGGGCGGGTTTAGTTGATTTTTTACCTTTTGTCGGCATACGTGAATGGTGGTTAAAATTACCACATTTTAAACATCCCCTTTCCTCAGGTCCCATGGAAAAAAATTAGCAAAAAAATGGAAAAACTAAATTTTTTAGTATATTGCCACCAAATTCATTAGTATGGCACAATCATTTGCCGGACACAACCTCAAGTTCCTGAGAAAGCAAAAAGGCCTGACACAGGAAGAATTTGCAAACAAACTGAATATCAAGCGCTCGCTGCTGGGGGCCTATGAAGAAGAGCGGGCTGAGCCGCGGTTGGATGTCTTGGAGCAGGTCAGTGATCTCTTCAAGATCAGTTTGGATGAATTGTTGCGCAGGGATCTGAGTGAGCCCAAGACCAATTACCTGCTCCGGCGCAGGCAGCAGAAGCTTAGTGCAGAAGTGCAAATCATTCACTTTGTTCCGGTAAAAGCCGCTGCCGGCTATCTGGCGGGGTATGCGGATGAAGAATTCATAGACGAGCTCAATACATTTACATTGCCCATGTTGGGAAGCGGACACTTTCGGGCTTTTGAGATCATTGGCGACAGCATGTTGCCAACGCCCAGTGGTTCAATCATTGTAGGTCAAAAACTGGAATCTACCGACGAGATCAAGCAGCATGCCGCATGCATTGTAGTCAGTCGCCACGAAGGAATTGTCTATAAGCGGGTCAGTCGTCATCCCAAATCGCGTTCCAAATTCACGTTGATCAGCGACAATCCATCGTATCAGCCCTATGAAGTCAATGCCGAAGATGTGTTGGAAGTATGGCAGGCACAAATTGTCATTACCAAAGTAGCACAGCAACAGCGATGGGACGTAGGTCAGTTGGCCAATCTGGTCAGCAATCTTCAGGAGCAGGTCAGTACATTGAAGAAGCGGATGAATTGATTTATGCACACCCCGTTGATAAACTGCATCTGAGCGGCATAGCTCATTCAGTTAACTTTGATCGCTTTCCGTTGTAGGAAATGCACCCTTATTCATCCTAATTAAGTGAGAGAGAATGTCTAAGCAATTGGAAAACAAGCAGTTTGAGTACAACGAGGATTCGATAAAAAGCCTGGACTGGAAGGAGCACATTCGCCTTCGCCCCGGAATGTACATAGGCAAGTTGGGGGATGGAAGCAGTCAGGACGATGGAATCTATGTCCTGGTCAAAGAGGTCATGGATAATTGCATCGACGAGCACATGATGGGTTTTGGGAAGCAGATTGAGTTGGCACTCAACAAGCAAGAAGTTCGCATACGGGATTTTGGAAGGGGTATCCCGTTGGGTAAGCTGGTGGATGTGGTGAGTAAAATCAACACCGGTGCCAAATACGATAGCAAGGTGTTTCAAAAAAGTGTGGGGTTGAACGGTGTAGGCACCAAAGCAGTCAATGCACTGAGTGATTATTTCAGGGTTACGGCATTTCGCGATGGTCGGCAGAAAGTCGCCGAGTTCAAGCGAGGAGAACTCATAAAAGAACACAAGGAGTCGGTAACTTCCGAGTCCAACGGAACAGAAGTGGTCTTCATTCCAGATGCCAGTATTTTCAGGAATTATCATTTTATTTCAGATTACATTGAAAAGCAGCTGTGGAATTACTGCTATCTGAATGCAGGGTTGGTCATCAGTTTCAATGGGAAAAAATTTGTCAGTAAGAATGGGTTATTGGACTTACTACACCGCAATGCCAATGAAGATGAGTTGCGCTATCCGGTGATTCATCTCAAGGGTGAGGATATTGAAGTTGCCATTTCCCACAACGATGAATACGGGGAAGATATTTACAGTTTTGTAAACGGACAGCATACTACCCAGGGCGGAACACACGTGCTGGCTTTTCGCGAAGCATTTGTGAAAACCGTTCGTGAATTCTTCAAAAAGGATTACGATGCAGCCGACATCCGCCAGAGCATTGTAGCGGCAGTAGCAGTCCGGGTGCAAGAGCCCGTGTTTGAATCGCAAACCAAAACAAAGCTGGGTTCGCAGTTCATGTTTGAGGGTGGGCCCTCCATGAAAAACTTTGTGGCCGACTTTTTTGCTCGGGAGTTGGATAATTTTCTGCACAAGAATGCTTCAGTGGCAGAGGCCATGAAGAAGCGGATTGAGCAAAGTGAACGCGAGCGAAAAGAATTGGCAGGCATAAAAAAACTGGCGAACGAACGCGCGAAAAAAGCCAACCTACACAACAGAAAGCTTCGCGATTGCCGGGTTCACCTCAACGATGAGCCGCCTGCTAAAGCAAAAGAAGAGTTTAGTGCAAAGCAATTGCAATCCACCATTTTCATCACCGAAGGTGATTCTGCCAGCGGTTCCATAACCAAATCAAGAGAGGTGGAGACCCAGGCGGTGTTCAGCTTAAGAGGTAAGCCCCTCAATTGTTTTGGACTGACTAAAAAAGTAGTGTATGAGAATGAAGAATTCAATTTGCTTCAAAATGCATTGAATATTGAGGAGGGCATGGATGAGCTTCGGTATAACAATATTATCATTGCGACCGATGCCGATGTCGATGGGATGCACATTCGGCTTTTGCTCATGACCTTCTTCCTGCAATTCTTTCCGGATCTGGTGCGCGACGGCCATGTGTATATTTTGGAAACTCCTTTGTTTCGGGTCAGAACCAAACAAGAAACCATCTATTGCTATTCTGAAATGGAAAAACAGGAAGCCGTGAAGTCGCTGGGTTCAAAATCAGAGATCACCCGATTTAAAGGACTGGGAGAAATTTCTCCGGATGAATTCAAGAAATTCATTGGTCCCGATATGCGCAAGACACCGGTTATTTTGGAAAGTCAGATTCACATACAACATCTTCTTGAGTATTATATGGGGAAAAATACACAAGAGCGTCAAGATTTTATTGTTTCCAATTTGAGGGTAGAATTGGATGCAGTTGAACCATCAATATAATTGATCATGATACATGTGGTTTTCAATGTTGCCGATGAGGCAGTGCTTAAGCAAGCAATGGAGATGGATCCTGACGTACAAGGGGAGGTTTTTATTGTCCGGGACGACTATGCAGTGGGTCCAGTTGAAATGCTAATGTCCAGTGAAGGTCAACGCATGCGAAGCCAGTGGTGGAACGAAACGGTCATGGGCAGTGCAGGTGTCGATCAAGTGGACGTGCCGGAAGTGGATGATGTTGAAACCGTGAAGGCGATGAGTCATCGACTGGAGCAGGATGAAAGCGAATCCATCTGGATCTGGGCCGCGCAAAATCAGCATGATGTATGCGGATATTTCTGGCTCATCAGCCAGTTGTCATCCTATACGGGTCGTGTACAGATTCTCTATCTCAATAATTTGCCATTTATAAATGAGAAGGGACAAATATTCTATCCTAATTGGTTGCATCAGATACCTGCCCGTGAATTCATCAAGGCAAAAAAGTTAGCGCGACCCGTTACGAGCAGTGAGTTTGAATTGGATCGGGATGAATGGTTGCGTATCTGTGCGTCCAATGCCGGAGTGCGCATACTGGAGGGTGGTAAAAAAATTGTAGGGCATGGGTTCGATTATTTTGACAGTGAACTTGCTCGACATGTTACGACTGAGCCGCAAAAAGCTGGTAAGATCATCCATGGATTTCTTTCAAAGGCCAAGGACAAGACAGGGGATTTGTTTTTATTGTGGAGATTAAAGGAAATGCTTGCTGCTGAAAAATTCGATTATACCGGTGAGTTGAGAGGGCTCAAGGATTTTGAGGTGAAACGAAAAACTGCAGCAGCGGTGGGAGAACAAATTGGGGAATAATGGCAAAAGCAAAATTCAATACTGAGGTCGATCACGAATCCGGCGTCTCCGGTCAGTACAGAAATTGGTTCCTGGATTATGCTTCCTATGTGATTTTGGAACGTGCCGTTCCGGAAGTAATGGATGGACTCAAACCGGTTCAGCGCAGGATCCTCCATTCTATGAAAGAAATGGATGATGGTCGGCTCAACAAGGCGGCCAACATCATCGGTCAGACCATGCAGTATCACCCCCATGGTGATGCGAGTATCCAGGACGCATTGGTCAACCTTGGCCAAAAGGATCTGCTGGTGGATACGCAAGGTAATTGGGGAGATGTTCGAACCGGTGATGATGCTGCAGCAGCCCGTTACATTGAATCCCGCCTCAGCAAGTTTGCTTTGGAGGTCGCCTTCAATGCGAAAACCACACAGTGGCAAGTAAGCTATGATGGCCGAAAGAAAGAGCCTATTCAATTACCGGTTAAGTTTCCACTGTTGCTGGCACAAGGTGCTGAAGGCATTGCGGTAGGGTTGTCGACGAAACTGCTGCCGCATAATTTTATTGAATTGATCGATGCATCCGTCAAATACCTGAAAGGAAAACGGTTTGAGCTCTTTCCTGATTTTCAGACGGGTGGGATGATTGATGTCAGCAACTACAACGATGGCGCGAGGGGAGGGAAGATTCGTTGCCGCGCGCATATTCAGGAAATTGATAAAAAATCAATTGCCATTCGGGATGTACCTTATGGGGTAACGACTACCCAATTGATGGAGTCGATTGTCAAGGCCAATGATCAGGGGAAAATAAAAATTAAAAAAGTAACCGACAATACAGCGGCAGAGGTCGAGATCTTGGTCGAGCTGGCTGCTGGAGTTTCTTCTGCTATTACTATCGATGCTTTGTATGCCTTTACGGATTGTGAAGTCAGCATATCGCCAAATGCGTGCGTTGTTGCCGATCAAAAACCATTGTTTACATCGGTCACCGAGCTGCTCAAAATTTCTGCAGAGAGTACAAAGTCGCTCTTGAAGCAGGAGCTTGAAATTCGTCTGTCTGAACTACAGGAAAAATGGCATTTTACTTCACTGGAGCGGATCTTTTTTGAGGAAAAAATTTACAAGGAGCTTGAGAAGAAGCACCAGGATTGGGAGACCGTGTTGAAAGCCATTCAAAAAGGATTTGAGCCCTTCCAATCCTCATTCAAGCGTTCGATTGAGCGAGAGGATATTGTCAAGCTGACTGAAAAACCTGTTCGAAGAATTTACAAACTCGATATAGAAGAGCTCAATGCGCAAATCAAGGCGATTGATGCAGAAATCAAGCAGGTCAAGCACGATTTGGGTAATTTGACCGAATACGCGATTGCCTATTATGAATCCTTGAAGGACAAATTTGGAAAAGGTCGCGAGCGCAAAACCGAGATAAAGCCCTTTGATGTGATACAAGCGCGTCAAGTCGCCATGGCCAATGTTCGCTTGTACATGAATCGGGAAGAAGGATTCATTGGTACCTCGTTGAAAAAAGATGAATTCATTACGGAGTGTTCTGATTTAGACGACATCATTATATTCACAAAGCGAGGAATTATGAAAGTAGTGAAAGTGGACGATAAGGTCTATATCGGAAAAGATATTCTCCATGCTGCCGTTTTTCATAAAAATGAAGAACGCCTGACATACAATATGATTTATACCGATGGATCCAGTGGAATTTCATTTTGCAAGCGCTTCAATGTCACGGGCATTACGCGCGACAAAGAGTACGATCTGACCAAGGGCGCAGAAAAATCAAAAGTCAATTATTTTTCTGTCAATCCAAACGGGGAGGCAGAAACTGTTACCGTGGTATTGAGTCCGAATTGTTCCGCGCGCATCAAACAGTTTGAATTTGACTTTACATTACTGGATATTAAAAATCGATCGAGTATCGGAAACCAGGTAACCAAATATCCCATCCGAAATGTTAAGCTCAAAGAAGCAGGGGTGTCTACGCTTGGTGGAAAAGAGCTGTGGTTTGATGATACGTTTGGCCGACTGAACATAGAGCAGAAAGGGGCATTCCTCGGCAGTTTTCAGCCGGAAGATCTTTTATTGGTCATTCATCACGACGGCACCTATGAAATCAATTCCACTGAGTTGACTCAGCGATTTGATCCGGAAACTTTGATTAAAATCGAAAAATTTGATCCGGAGAAAATTGTCACCGCAGTGTATTTCGATAAGGATAAGCTACAGTATACGATTAAGCGATTCAAAATAGAGACAACAACCTTGAACAATAAATTTTCTTTCATCAAGGAAGAGGATGGGAATTATGTTGAGGCCGTTACAACAGATACCGATCCAGTGGTGCTGATTCATACCGGTCGGGGTACACAAGCAAAAACTTCTAAGATTAAAGTGTCAGGCTTTGTGGAACTGATGGGTTGGAAAGCAGTAGGTGTAAAATTGGCGGATTACACAAAAAGTACTGAGATTGAATGGGTTCAGGATGGTAAAAAGAAGCAGGGCGAGCTCTTTTAGTGGTAAATTGTTCCCAGATTCTCGCTTCTTTGAGAAGGCCTATATTTGCATTTGAAACAGTTTTTCAAAATGGCACCTGAAAAAAAAGATATCCAGTCTCAGGCTTTACCTTCTCTTCCTGCCCAGGAATCCAGCTCGTCCAGCTGGTTCAAACGCAGAAAAAAGGGGATCAGTACGACGACTGCTGAAAAGAAAGAGGTGCCGGATGGCTTATGGACCATGTGTCCATCCTGCAAGTACACCTGTACCACATTAGAACTAAAGGAAAATCTCTCCGTTTGTCCCAAATGCAACCATCATCACCGCATCGGAAGTGCAGAATATTTTGAATTCTTGTTTGATGATTCGATGTATACCGAACTTTTTGCGGAGGTTTCTTCTATCGATTTTCTAGGATTTTCTGATCTCAAGCCCTACAGCAAACGGCTGGAAGAGGCATACGAAAAGACCGGCCTACACGATTCCATTACATCAGCTGTTGGTAAAGTGGGGGGCAATGATTTGATTGTGGCGTGTATGGACTTCAACTTTATTGGAGGCTCCCTTGGGAGTGTAATGGGTGAGAAAATTGCACGGTCTGCAGAGTATGCATTGAGTCACCGTATACCGCTGATGATCATCAGTAAGAGTGGGGGAGCACGCATGATGGAAAGCGCTTTTTCTTTGATGCAGCTGCCAAAAACACTGGGGAAAATCAGTCGACTTGCCCAGCACAAGATCCCCTACATCTCGCTCTGTACCGACCCAACATATGGAGGCACTACAGCATCATTTGCCATGGTAGGCGATATCAATATAGGTGAACCCGGAGCCATGATCGGTTTTGCCGGTCCCCGTGTCATCAAAGAAACCATTAAAAAAGATCTACCCGAGGGCTTTCAGACATCCGAGTTTGTCTTGGAGCACGGCTTCCTGGATATGATAGTGGAACGAAGGCGCCTCAAGGATCGTATAGCATTGCTGCTCGCTCATTTCAAGGGCTAGTCCCTAACGGAACCTTCCATGGAAATTAGGAATAAATCTGCCACGTTCGAGTACTTCATCGAAGAGAAGTTCGAAGCGGGTATGGTATTGACTGGAACGGAGGTCAAATCAATTCGAAACGGGACGGTCAGTTTCGCCGACAGTTATTGCCTTATTCACAACAATGAATTGTTTCTTAAAGGGCTTCATATTTCTCCCTATGAACAAGGGAGTTATTCCAATCATCCGCCCACTAGAGATCGTAAGTTATTATTGAAGAAAAAAGAGATTTCCAAAATCCTTCAGCTCTTAAAAGACAAGGGACTGACGGTCATTCCATTGAAGATTTTTTTTAATGATCGAGGGTACGCTAAACTACAAATAGGTGTCGCCCGGGGCAAAAAACTCCACGATAAGCGCGAAAGCATTAAGCAGCGGGAAGCTGACCGGGAGATCAAGCGATTTGTTAAATAATTTCTTTCATTTTTTTGGATGTATTCGAAAAATAATTGACATTCGCTTCATGTTATCGAACATTACTAACGGCTATTGGCACCATGTCCCAACAGTATTGGGGTAGGTCCTTGTTGTTAGTTCAAATAAGTGAAGCCCCGTTGTTTGGGGCTTTTTTATTTGATTGAATTTGAAATTGAGTATGAAAAAGATACAGTTCAGTACGTTGGTCCACCGGCTCCCCTCGGATCTATTCACGCCCGTAGGGATCTACCTGAAACTGCGAGACCGATTCAGGGATACCATCTTATTGGAAAGTACAGACCATCATGCGGCTGAAAATAGTTTTTCGTTTATAGGGGTAAACGCAATCGGGGGAATTGAAATTACCAATTCGGATGTGGCGGAGTTTAAGTTTCCAACTGAACGTCCAAAAGAAGTGCTGTTGCATAACAATACAGTACAGTCGCTGATTTGGGAGTACATGCAATCTTACGAAGTGATCTCGACCGAAAAAGAGGCACGTTTCGCTCAGGGGTTGTTTGGTTATACCTCCTATGATGCTATCCCATTTTTTGAAACAATTGCTTTTGATAAAAAGCCCTATCTCAGGGTAAATGCTGGTTCCGAAAGGAACGACCATCCTGTGATTCCTCTGATTCGCTATCGGTTGTATCAATTTGTCATTGTCATAGATCATTTCCGGGATTCAATCCTGTTGCTGGAGAATCAGATCGATGGGTTGGATTCAGATGCGGATGGATTGATTGGAACCATCACGGGGAAGAGCAGTGATTCCTATCCGTTTGCTGTTGTTGGGAAAGAATTCTCCAATATGCGCGATGAAGATTACCTGGATTTAGTTCAAAAGGGAATTGCGCATTGTCATCGTGGTGACGTTTTCCAGATTGTGTTGAGTCGGCGGTTTGAACAAGCGTTCACCGGCGACGAATTCAATGTATATCGGGCGCTGCGCATGGTAAATCCTTCACCCTATTTGTTCTTTTTTGATTATGGCGACTATACACTCATGGGTTCCTCGCCTGAAAGCCAGTTGATCATCCAAAACGACAGGGCTATTGTACATCCTATCGCCGGCACATTCAAACGCACGGGGAATGACGAGACGGATCACCTTGAAGCGGAGCGTTTGCTGTCGGATCCAAAAGAAAATGCTGAGCATGTCATGTTGGTTGATCTTGCCCGCAATGACCTGAGTCGCGTGTGCACGGCCACCCGTGTAGAACGATACAGAGAAGTCAAGTACTATTCTCACGTCATTCACCTGGTAAGTGAGGTAACGGCGACCGTACCAGCGGCTATGAACCCAGTTGAGCTCATGGCAACTACCTTTCCTGCCGGTACGCTCAGCGGGGCGCCTAAGTTCAAGGCCATGGAATTGATTGATGCATATGAGCCCACCCATCGCTCGTTTTACGGAGGGGCAATTGGATACATTGGAATGGATGGTTCTTGCAATCATGCCATTCTCATCCGCAGTTTCATGAGCAAGGGAAATGTACTGTATTATCAGGCAGGAGCAGGTATTGTAGCATCAAGTGTTCCTGCAAATGAATTGCAGGAGGTCAACAATAAACTGGGAGCACTGAAAAAAGCGCTGGAATTTGCACAAACCTTCCATGCTCCATCAAAAAACAAAGCAAAGTGAAGCGATTACTCATATTGGATAATTACGATTCATTCACCTATAACTTGGTTCAGCTTGTGAAAGAGATCAATCTAGGACCAATCGACATTTATCGAAATGATAAAATAACGTTGGATCAGGTTGATCAATATGAGCATATTTTATTATCTCCCGGACCGGGTATACCAGAGGAAGCGGGTATTTTGCTTCCCTTGATATCGCACTACGCTGCCACAAAATCCATTTTTGGTGTTTGTTTAGGTCACCAGGCCATCGGACAAAGTTTTGGTGCTCGTCTTCTCAACTTATCTGATGTGTACCATGGGGTCTCAACTCCAATTGTGTTGAATTCAGCTGTTGCACATCACCGCAGAACAAACGATTGGTTCGGTGGATTTGAACAAACTCTTACCGCAGGACGCTACCACAGCTGGGTAATCGATGCCACTTGGGTGCCCGAATGCTTGGAAGTTACATCCACCGATCAGCAAGGACGCATAATGTCGGTCAGGCACCGCGAATACGATGTACAAGGAGTTCAGTTTCATCCCGAAAGTATTCTGACGGTTAACGGTGCTCAGATGATTAAAAACTGGCTTACCAACCGAATGTAAAATGCCATGAAAGAATTACTCTTATATCTCTTTGAGCACAGGACCTTAACCCGTGAACAAGCAAAAGAAACCATGCTCTCCATTGGAGAAGGTAAATTCAATGAACATGAATTGAGCGCCTTCATGACCGTTTATCTCATGCGCAATTGCACCCTGGAAGAATTGGCCGGATTCAGGGATGCGCTTTTGCAACTGTGTGTACCCGTTGACTTTGGTGCAATCGATGCCATTGATATTGTAGGTACCGGAGGAGATGGCCGAAACACGTTCAACATTTCAACGATTACCTGTTTTGTCGTTGCTGCAGCGGGACAACCTGTAACCAAACACGGAAGCTATGGCTCGAGTTCAGTGAGTGGTGCTTCTAACCTCATGACTGCATTGGGCTATCGGTTTAAAACGGATCCTGTAGAATTAAAGCGCGAGTTGGAGACTACTAATTTGTGTTTTTTGCATGCTCCGATTTTTCATCCTGCTTTAAAAACGGTGGCACCTGTTCGAAAACAGCTGGGTGTCCGTACAATTTTCAATCTGTTGGGGCCATTGGTCAATCCTTCTCGGCCTATGTACCAGATGATCGGAGTCTGCAATGTTGAAACAGCCAGGATGTATCACTATCTGCTTCAACAGGAAAAAAAGCACTACTGTATTGTTCATTCAATGGACGGCTATGATGAAATTTCACTCACTGCGGAAGTAAAGGTGTTGTCCGATCTCGAGGAACGCATGTATGCCCCTTCAGATTTTTCATCATTGGTGATTGATCATTCGGATTTATTTGGGGGATCCACTGCAGAACAGGCTGCTCAAATTGCTTTTTCTATTTTAAATGGGAAGGGAACTCAGCAGCAAAATGCAGTAGTCATCGCCAATGCTGCCTTGGCGTTATTTTCAACCGGACACTGTTCCAGCCTTTCCTCTGCATTGGAAGCAGCAGAGCACAGTTTACTTTCCGGTAAAGCAAAAAATACATTGAATCAATTGATGCAACTTCAATGAGCAGTATGACAATTTTAGATGAAATAGTAGAGTATAAACGCAAGGTGGTAGAACAACGAAAAAACGCAATGCCCTTGAGTCGTTTATATGAGTCTCCGTTTTACCAGCGTACGCCTATTTCCTACTTGGATGCCGTACGTACACATTCGGGAAGTGGTATTATTGCAGAATTCAAACGAAGATCACCTTCAAAAGGTTGGATCAACGAATTTGCCGATACCCAGCTGGTCATTCCTGCATACGAGCAAGCAGGGGCTTCTGCCGTTTCCATTTTAACCGATGATCATTTTTTTGGGGGTTCGGATGAAGATCTGATCGCCATTCGTGCTAAAACAAACATTTCAATTCTCCGAAAAGAGTTCATCATTGATGCATATCAGATCCACGAGGCAAAAGCAATTGGTGCAGACATCATCTTGTTGATTGCCGCCATTCTTGATCCTCGGGAAGTACAAGAATTCACTCGTATTGCCTTTGATCTTGGTTTGGAAGTGATTCTGGAATTGCACGACGAAGAAGAAATGGAGCATGTTTGTCCGGGTATCTCATTGGTAGGGATCAATAACCGTAATCTAAAGAATTTTGAAGTCGATATCGAAAGAAGCATGCGCATGATTGAAGCATTGCCCAAGGAGTCGCTCATGATAGCCGAAAGCGGAATTACGGAACCTGCTCAGTTGGCTGCATTTCGGCAAGCTGGTTTTGAGGGGTTTTTAATTGGAGAACGGTTCATGCGAACCCACGAACCTGGCGAAGCCTTAAAAGATTTTTTGAATAAATCCCATACCGTATGAAATTAAAGGTGTGTGGAATTCGCCAACAACGGCAGGTAGTGGAACTGGATCAATTGGGTATTGAATATATTGGATTTATATTTTATCCTTCATCCCCTCGGTATATGCTCAATGGTGATATTGATGCAGAATGGATGCGTTCCGCTTCCCTCAATGCGAAGAAAGTTGGTGTATTCGTGAACGAAACCGTTGAGCAAGTTGTTGAACATATCCACCAATGGGGTCTCGATGCTGTTCAGCTGCATGGTCGGGAAACGCCAACGGACTGTTCCCGTATTCGGCAGTACGCCCGTGTTATCAAAGCGTTTTCCATTGGGAATGGAATGTTTGAAGCCTATTCATGTGAGCCCTATTTTGATGCGATGGATTATGCACTTTTTGATACTCAAAGTGAATGGCATGGGGGAACGGGAAAGAAATTTGATTGGACTCTTATTGATTGGAGTAAGATAAAGCACTCTTCATTCATCAGCGGAGGAATAGGCGAGCAGGATGTCATTGCCCTAACTCAGTTAAGTTCTGCTCATCCTGTTGTGGAAGCGGTTGATGTGAACAGCCGCTTCGAACTAACACCCGGTAATAAGGATCTCATAAAAGTGACCCAGTTTTTTAATCAAATCAAACTAATTTGATGCATACACAATTTTCTGTTCCTGATGCAGATGGATACTATGGTGAATTTGGGGGGGCTTATATCCCAGAAATGTTGTTTCAGAATGTTGAGCAACTTCGGACACAGTATCGATTGATCATGGAAGAAGAATCGTTTCAAAAAGAGTTTAATGCTTTGTTGAAGGATTATGTAGGTCGTCCTACTCCGCTTTTCCATGCTAAGCGGTTGAGTGAGAAATACGCGACAACAATTTTACTCAAGCGTGAGGATCTTTGCCATACCGGGGCACATAAAATCAATAATACGGTTGGTCAGGTTTTGCTGGCACAACGGCTGGGGAAAAAACGCATCATCGCAGAGACGGGAGCGGGCCAGCACGGTGTTGCAACTGCAACCGTTTGTGCGCTGAAAGGCTTGGAATGCATTGTGTACATGGGGGAAAAAGATATGCAACGGCAAGAGCCCAATGTGGCGCGCATGCGCATGTTGGGTGCAACTGTAATACCAGCAACCAGTGGGAGTAAAACGCTCAAGGATGCAACAAATGAAGCCATACGCGATTGGATCAATAATCCGGTGGATACCCATTATATCATAGGATCAGTGGTGGGTCCTCATCCATATCCTGATATGGTGGCACGTTTTCAGTCCATCATTAGTAAAGAAATTCAAGATCAGTTGCTGAACGAGTATGGGGTAGATAAGCCTACCCGAGTCATGGCGTGCGTAGGGGGTGGAAGCAATGCGGCTGGTGCTTTCTATCATTTTCTAGATGACTCAGAAGTTGAAATAGTGGCAGTAGAAGCCGCAGGTCATGGGGTTCACTCCGGAATGTCAGCAGCCACCACCCAGTTGGGTGTCACTGGGGTTTTGCATGGCAGCAAGAGTATTGTTATGCAAACCAGCGATGGACAAGTGGTAGAGCCGCACAGTATCTCGGCAGGACTAGATTATCCGGGTATTGGTCCCCTGCATGCTCATCTGTTCAATTCCGGTCGAGGAATTTTCATAAATGCAACCGACGAAGAAGCCATGAAAGCTGCTTTTGAAATTTCTCAGTTGGAAGGGATCATTCCTGCATTGGAAACTGCTCATGCTTTTGCAGTACTCAACGATATGAAATTTGATCCTTCCGATATCACGGTCATTTGTCTGAGTGGAAGAGGGGATAAAGATTTATCGACTTATATGGCTGAATTAAAAAAGCAAGTTGATCATGAGTAGAATTCAAACATTGTTTCATCGCAAGAATACGCGTGTACTCAATATCTACTTTACAGCGGGTTATCCGGAGCTGAACAGTACGCTAGCAATTATAGCGCAGCTGGAGAAATCCGGTGCAGACGTGATAGAAATCGGCATGCCCTATAGCGATCCCATTGCGGACGGTCCCGTTATTCAACAGAGCAGTGCAAAGGCCCTTCAGAATGGAATGTCCATTGAAGTGCTTTTCACCCAGCTTTCTGAGTTGAGAAGTCTATGTTCTATTCCTGTGGTGTTGATGGGATACATGAATCCGGTTCTTCAATATGGTTTTGAAAAATTTTGTGAGCAGGCATCTAAAGTGGGAATTGACGGAATCATCCTGCCGGACATGCCGGTAATTGAGTTTGAGCGGGTGTATTCACCTGTATTAAAAAAATATGGACTCGATATGATTTTTCTGGTAACACCGGAAACCTCTGAGCAGCGTGTTCGACTGTTGAACCAATGCAGCAGTGGGTTTTTATATGCTGTTTCTTCTTCTTCCACCACGGGGAAGGATAAAGATTTTTCTAAAGTTGAACAGTATCTTGAGCGTTTGCTGTCTTATCGCCTTCATAACCCTATTTTGGTTGGCTTCGGGATACATAATGCTGCTACGTTCACGGCTGCAACTAAATATGCACAGGGAGCCATTGTGGGTTCAGCCTTTATCAAATGGCTGGACGAAAAAGGAGCAACTACTGAAAGTATTGATCACTTTGTAAAAAATATCAAAGGCGTATAGTATGAATGTGGTCGTCATCAAATACAATGCCGGAAATATTCAATCAGTTCAAATCGCTCTTGAACGAATGGGTATTATCCCGGTGTTCACCGATGATACGGATACGATTCTTCAAGCCGATTGTGTCATTTTTCCTGGTGTGGGTGAAGCTCGTTCCGCCATGCACTATCTGCAATCCCGTTCACTGGATAAAGTCATTCCTGCCATCCAACGGCCGTTTTTGGGCATTTGCCTGGGAATGCAATTAATGTGCAGTCACAGTCAAGAAAACGATACCCAATGTTTAGGTATTTTTCAACAGCAGGTGCTGCGCTTTCAACCAACGGAGCTGAATGAAAAAATTCCTCAAATCGGCTGGAATTCTATTCATACACTTACCTCGCCTTTGTTCACTGGCGTAACTGAGGGTTCTTATTGCTATTTTGTTCACAGTTACCGTGCGGAATTAGGGGAGAGTACGTCAGCCGTGACCGACTACTGTGGAAAATACAGTGCAGCGCTTTGCCGGGATAATTTTTATGGCGTGCAGTTTCATCCTGAAAAAAGTGCGGAAGTCGGTGAAATCATCCTTTCTAATTTTATTTCAATTGCTTCATAATGGATCTGATTCCTGCCATTGATATCATTGAAGGAAAATGTGTTCGACTATCACAAGGAGATTTTGCGCGCCAATCGACGTATGGGCCTGCTCCACTTGATATGGCCAAGCAATTCGAAGATGCTGGTATTCAACGACTGCATGTTGTGGATTTGGATGGGGCCCGTTTAGGAAAAGTGACCAATTGGAGCTCACTTGAAGCCATTACGCGTTCCACGCAGCTGAGCGTTGATTTTGGTGGGGGAGTGAAACACCGCGACGATGTGCAGCGCATTATACAGGCAGGAGCATCATATGTGGTTGTAGGCAGCATGGCAGTCAACAATCCATCAATTTTTCTCGAATGGAAAGAGGAGTTTGGTACCAACCGTTTTTTCATTGGTGCAGATGTGCACGCAGGGATATTAAAAACCTTAGGATGGAAAGAGGGTAGTGACCTATCCATCGAACAGTTTTTGTCGGGGTATACACAGAAAGGATTTGATTATTTTTTCTGTACCGATATTGAGCGGGATGGTGTATTTACAGGTCCCTCTCTCCAATTGTACAAGCAACTTCTGGAGCAATTTCCTTCTATTCGACTTGTGGCCAGTGGCGGTGTTTCTTCTCTGCAGGATTTGTACGATCTGCAACAAATAGGTTGTGCGGGAGCCATTATCGGCAAAGCGATATATGAAAATAGAATTTCATTAAAAGAACTTCAGCAATTTATCCTTCAACACCCATCTGTATGTTAACCAAGCGCATCATCCCCTGCCTGGATATCAAAGATGGGCGTACGGTAAAAGGGACCAACTTTCTTGAATTGCGTGATGCCGGGGATCCGGTAGAATTGGCTACCGTGTACGCTTTGAATGGAGCAGACGAGTTGGTGTTTCTTGATATAACCGCAACCCATGAACGGCGTAAAACTTTGTCTGATTTAGTACGCAGAATAGCAAAGTCAATCAATATTCCATTTACCGTAGGCGGAGGGATCACATCCGTTGAAGACGTTCGTGTGCTATTGGATAATGGGGCTGATAAAATATCTGTAAATTCTGCAGCGTTCAAGCGACCGGAGCTCATTTCTGAATTAGCCTCCGAGTTTGGCAGTCAATGCGTTGTTCTTGCTGTTGATATAAAGAAAAATGAACTCAATCAATATGAAGTGTTCCTCAATGGGGGGCGACTTCCTACTGGTCGGGAGTGCGCCGACTGGATCACTGAAGCAGTTAAGAGAGGTGCAGGAGAAATCTTGTTGACTTCTATGGACCATGATGGAGTTAAAAATGGATTTGCAGTGGAAATTACTGCTCGAATATCAAACATGATCAGTGTTCCTGTTATTGCATCCGGAGGCGCAGGAACGCCTGAACATTTTGCTGAGGTCCTTCAGGCTGGTGCTGATGCCGCTTTGGCAGCCAGTATCTTTCATTTCAAGGAAGTAGAGTTGCCCTTTCTTAAACAGTATTTAAAAGAGCAAAAACTCCCGATTCGCTGAACAGATTTATTATTTTTACAGCATGGATAGGTCAATTTCGTTTCACAAATACGCTGATGGACTGGTTCCGGCCATCGTTCAAGATCATCTTACGGGCCGGGTGTTGATGTTGGGATTCATGAATGAGGACGCACTGTCTGCAACAGAGCAAACCAACAAAGTAACCTTCTTTAGTCGTTCTAAAAACCGACTTTGGGTGAAAGGGGAGGAAAGTGGAAATTTTCTCGAATTCAAAGAATGCAAAGTCGATTGTGATTATGATACGTTATTGATCAAAGCAAGCCCAACTGGTCCTGTCTGTCATACTGGCGCACCAACATGTTGGGGAGAGGCCAACGATGCTCATGAGTCGTTTTTGCCCATTCTTGAAGCAGTGATTGAACAGCGGAAGCAACTTGCACCGTCGGATTCCTATGTCAGTGATTTGTTCAGCAAAGGGCTCAATCGAATTGCTCAAAAAGTAGGGGAAGAGGCAGTTGAGCTGGTAATTGAGTCAAAAGAGAACGATGCTGAAAAGTTTTTAGGAGAAGCGGCCGATCTGTTGTTTCACTATTTGCTTTTACTTAACAGTAAAGGGTATAGATTAGCAGATATCGAAACTGTATTGCGTAAACGCCACCGACCATGAAAAAATTATTGACACTTTTTTTTCTGTTTTTGACCTCTTTTTCTTTTTCGCAGGCAGAAAAGACATTTTCTGTAAAGGGGCAAATTGAGGGAATGCCAGACAAAACAGAGATTAGTCTCAAGGGTGAAGGAATGGACGAAGAACCATTGTTTACGGTGTTGTCGACCGGCAATGAGTTTGAAGTAACCACAAAATTGCAGTCGCCCGGGTTATACCAGCTGACTGCTAAAGGCACCAACCAAAAGTTGGCAATATTTCTAGATGGCTCATCCGTTGTCATAAAAGGAACATGGAGCACTTTTCAACAATCGACTGTTACGGGTTCTGCTTCACACAATGATTATATAGCGTTCAATACGGAGTTTAATCCGCTGTTTTCCAAGCTATCTTCAATTGCGCAATTGTTGAATAAAGGAGAAAAAGACGAAAATGGTACTTTGCGAAAATCGTATGCGGATATCGTAACCGATGTGAATGATAAGGTCGATTCATATATAGCTTCACACCGTGAATCACCGGTTTCTTCGTTGGTCATTTTAGTAGTTATGCAATTGAGCGACGATCCTTCTGTCATAGAGAAACGATATGCAGCAATAGCGGAGACTGCCAAAAACAATTATTTTGGTAAAATGGTGCAGCAGCTCATTGAAGAGGCAAAGTTTGCAGCAGTGGGAACAGAAGCACCTGATTTCGTTCAACAAGATCAAAATGGGAAGGGTATTAAACTCTCTTCATTTCGTGGGAAGTATGTTTTGATTGATTTTTGGGCCAGTTGGTGTGGACCCTGTCGACAAGAAAATCCTAATGTAGTCAACGCATTCAAAAAGTATAAAGAGAAAAATTTTACCGTATTGGGTGTATCGTTGGATCGCTCCAAAGATCCCTGGTTAAAGGCCATTGCTGATGACGGTTTGACGTGGACACAGGTGAGTGATCTGAAATTTTGGAATAATGCCGTGGCTGTTCAATACAAGGTGCAGAGCATTCCACAGAATTTATTGATTGATCCCAATGGAATTATTGTAGCAAAAAATCTGCGTGGAGAGCAATTGCAATCAAAGCTGGCCGCTTTGTTAAAATAGTCAATATACATCCTCGATGAGGAAGTACTCTGTCTTCTCTTTTGAAAAAACAGTAATAGAAAGAATATCGTAGCTCACCCAAATGCGTAATTTTTTTTGTCGTAAATATGCGGCACCTGCTGAACGAAGGTTGTTGAGTTTTTTCCGATTCACTCTGGATTCCGGAAGCCCCATCCATGTTCCTTTTCTGCATTTTACTTCAACAAAGTGAAGCTTATTTTCTTTCAAGCAGATGATGTCAATTTCAAATCGACCGATTCGCCAATTGAAATCAAGAAGCGTAAAGCCTTGTTCTTGCAACCATTGTTTTGCCATTTCTTCTCCCTGAGCCCCCAATTGGTTATGTGCTGCCATTCAATATTTATTTACCTTCGAAACTAATCTTATGAAGCACGAATAACGCGATATGATCTACCGGTTATCTGGATATATTCAGCACTATGATTGGGGAGGAAGCGATTTTATAGCAGAAAAACTACAGCTTGAGAACCCTGAGCGACTCCCTTTTGCCGAATATTGGCTGGGTGTGCATCCGGGTGGTGCTACTGCTGTACATCTCGACAATCACGCGCATACTACACTTGCTTCACTGGTTGCATCGGATAAACTCAAGTACCTGGGGCAAGCGGTTGTCGACCGCTTCAATGGATTACCGTATCTCTTAAAAGTATTGGATGTTAAAGATATGCTGAGTATACAGGTGCATCCAAGCATAGATAGGGCAATCACCGGGTTTGCACATGAAAATGAAAAACAGATTCCGTTAAATGCTCCAGAGCGTTCTTTTCGTGATCAAAACCATAAGCCAGAGGTAATGGTGGCCTTAAGTGAATTTTGGCTTTTGCACGGATTTGCAGCAGATATTTCATCCCGACTACAGGCCTTTTCTTTTTTACACCCATTTCAGGAATCCTATTCGACTGGCGGATTGGTGTCCTTGTTTTCAACTGTAATGTCCAATGCATTTCCCGCCGCAAATCAACGGTTACTGAGGCATTTGGATGAAATTATTCCTTTGTATGCCACTGGCAAGCTGGATAAACAATCCCCTGATTTTTGGTCGGCCCGCGCTTTCCAAACGTTTAGTAAAAATGGTCACATCGATGCTGGTCTTTTCTGTATTTACCTGATGAACCTCGTTCACCTCAAGCCCGGGGAGGGCATTTATCAACCCTCGGGTATTTTGCATGCGTACTTAGAGGGACAAAACATTGAGTTGATGTCCAATTCGGATAATGTGCTCAGGGCTGGACTTACCACTAAGCACATCAACTCCGAGGCATTGATTCAAAATACTCGTTTTGTAGAGACAATTCCTCAAGTTCTCCCAAAAAGCATAAACAAAACGGATGGTGTACTGCGCTTACCAGTTGATGATTTCAGTTTACGCACCCTTGAGCTGGGCCATAACAGCTCCCACAGCATGGAGAGCGAATTTCCATCGATCGCATTGTTGCTTTCTGGAAATGCACGCTGGTCTTCGGAAGGCAGCGGAACCATCCCTACAACAGGACTCTCTGCCATGTTCATCCCCGCCCAAACTGATTGGCAGATAGAGGTTGATCATCTAGCTCAATTGTTCATTGCCAGTCTGCCGTCCTGATGGGTTGGATGGTGTGGAGAAATTGGTCAGTTTTTCGGCTGAATGGATGCGGGAATTATTGTTATTTTTGCTCAAATAATTTGCATGAAGGTGACTAAACACACATGGATCTCTTTTGCCTTGTTGATCCTGATCGCTGCCCTCTACAGAGCCATACCGGGTCGCCCATGGGGATTTGCTCCACAATTGGCCATGGCAGTGTTTGGAGGAGCAGTGCTTTCCCGTAAACTTTCCTTTATCCTCCCGTTGTTGTCTATGTTACTTTCCGATGCGCTCTACCAATTGCTCTACATCAATGGAATGACACCCATCCAGGGATTTTATGATGAGATGTGGATGAATTATATCTTGATCCTCTCAATGACTTCGATTGGCTTTTTTACAAATCCCACACGGATAGTATCCATTGCAAAAGGGTCACTGATTGCTCCAACGCTCTACTTTTTCATTTCCAATTCGTTGACCTGGCTGGGAAATGACGGATATCACCGCTCGCGTGATGTTTTCGGGTATATACAAACCATGATCGATGGTATACCGTTCTATACCAATAGCCTTATTGCTACCTACGTTTTCTCTGCTGTTTTATTTGGAGCATATGGGTGGGCTGCAAAGCTTAGCCTTCGATGGAGCTAATATAGCCACTGTCTTCTAACAAATCATTGCCGTCTGCTGCTGCAGTAGCCAACTCATCGCATCGTTGATTGTAGGGATTAGTGGAATGCCCCTTTACCCAAATGAATTCAATGCGGTGCTGTTTGGAAAGAGCATGGTAACGCAACCACAGGTCCTTATTTTTTTTCCCACCTTTAAAATCAGTCGCCACCCATTTATCCAACCATTTTTCCATTACTGCCTGCACCACGTATTTGCTATCGGAATAAATTTCAATGTGGAGGCCGATTCTGTTCAGCGATTCCAATGCAACAATCACAGAAAGCAATTCCATGCGGTTATTGGTGGTGCGTTTGTATCCCTGTGAAATTTCCTTGGATTGACCTTTCCAGATGAGCAGGCATCCATAACCGCCTTTTCCGGGATTCCCTCTGGCTGCGCCATCGGTATAAATAGTCAATCCATCGTTGTTGATCATTCCACGATGCTTACCTTGATGGTATTGGTGGGAAGGTGCAGTTCAACAGGCGTACTTCCAGTATGCACAATGACTTCCCCCCGGGTAACAAAGCCCCGTTCGCGCAGGATATGTATCTGATCAGCGATTATCTGATCATAGCCTTCCTCCTCTTCGTAAAAGAATGCTCGTACTCCCCAGCTGAGGCTGAGCTGGTTGACCAAACTTCTTTCTTTGGTGAAGACATAGATATACGACTTTGGTCGGTAACTGCAAATGGTGAATGCAGTGTACCCCGACTGCGTCATACCGATCAATGCATCTGCATTGGTGCTTTCAGCCAGTTTGCAAGCGTTGAAACAAACTGCATCGCTGATATACGAAGGTGAATGGGGAAGGGGGTTGATGTCTTCTTCTCTATTGAAGCGGTATTCTGATTTTTCGGCTTCAATGATGATTTTGCGCATGGTTTCCACTACCAGCGTTGGGTGTTTTCCTATAGCGGTCTCTCCGCTCAACATAACAGCATCTGCTCCTTCCAAAACGGCATTGGCGACGTCAGTACTCTCACTTCGATTGGGTTTTACCCGATCAATCATGCTTTCCATCATCTGTGTAGCGACAATAACCGGCTTGGCACGATGCAGGCACATGCGGATAATTTTACGCTGCACAAGTGGAACACGTTCTATGGGAATCTCTACACCAAGGTCTCCACGGGCGATCATGACGCCGTCCGATTCCAAAATGATATCCCTCAGATTTTCCAATGCTTCCGGCATCTCAATCTTGGCAATGACTTTGGTTTTACTGCTTTGACTGGACAAGATTCCTTTTATGCCAATGATGTCGTCTACCTTTCTAACAAAGGAGAGTGCAACCCAATCAAGCTTTTCCTGAAGGATAAAATCCAAATCATTCAAGTCTTTTTCTGTGAGTGCAGGCAGTGAAATTTTAGTATCCGGAAGATTCAGTCCTTTTTTGGACGAAATGATGCCTCCGAGTTTTACGCGAACCCGAACATCTCCATTTGAAAGGATTTGTTCAACGCTCACCTCAATTTTTCCATCATCAATCATGATGGTATTGCCTACTTGCACATCTCCGGCAAGATTTGGATAGGATACATAAATCTTTTCTTTATTGCCTACTACTTTTTCATTCGAAAGCGTAAGCAGATCTCCTTCAACAACCGGGAGCGAATTGTTTTCGATTTCCCCCACCCGCAGTTTTGGTCCTTGGAGGTCTCCCAAAATGGCTATGTTGTAGGGTTCGGTACTGTTAATTTTTCGAATGTGGTCAATGATTTTTTTCTTATCCTCATGCGACCCATGCGAAAAATTGAGCCGAAAAACATTCACTCCAGCTTTCACCAGTGCCAGCAACTGGTCAAACGATTCGCAGGCTGGACCTACGGTAGCCACAATTTTAGTGCGGTGGATGGAATGCTCGTTCCCTGCTTGATTGTTCATTTCGGAGTGAAAGTATTTACCAATGTTTTTGCTCATGTGACCGGGTTATATTAGCTCGCCAGGATCTTCACTATTTTAAGCCACTCCTCGCTGATGCGTTGCTTGGCCTTTATGGCTTTATCCAAAGGCGTAAAATGCATTTTGTTGTTCACGATACCAACCATTACATTCGGTCGCCCCTCCAGCAAGCATTCTACAGCAGAGTAGCCCATGCGACTGGCAATGAGCCTGTCCATGCTGCTGGGAGAACCTCCTCGCTGAATATGACCTAAAATCGCAACGCGAATATCAAACCCGGGAATGTGTTCTTTGATCAAAGTGGCCAAATCATTTCCTCCTCCAAAATCATCTCCCTCGGCCACTACGACGATATTCACCAGCTTTCTTCTCTTTTCTTTTTCTGTCAATGAAGCCAACACGGCCTCCACATCGGTCTTTTTCTCCGGAATGAGGATGTGCTCTGCACCTGTTCCTATCCCACTGTGCAAGGCGATGTATCCGGCATCCCTGCCCATGACCTCCACAATGAACAGCCGATCGTGTGCATCTGCTGTATCACGGATTTTATCGATGGCCTCAATTGCCGTATTCACGGCAGTATCAAATCCTATTGTGAAATCCGTTCCGGCAATATCCTTGTCAATTGTTCCGGGTATTCCAATGCAAGGGATGTCGAATTCATTGGAAAAGATTTGCGCGCCTTTGAACGATCCGTCGCCACCGATTATGACCAGTCCGTTGATTCCGTGGCTTTTTATATTTTTATACGCTTTTTTTCTTCCTTCAGGAGTGAGGAACTCTTTGCATCGGGCTGTTTTGAGGATGGTTCCACCACGCTGGATGATGTTGGCGACACTTCTGGATTCCAAACGCTGGATATCGTTATCAATCATGCCCGAGTAGCCCCGGGTTATTCCGTAAACCTCGAGCCCATGAAAAATACCTGTTCTGACAACCGCCCTGATACAGGCGTTCATTCCGGGAGCATCTCCGCCAGAAGTCAATACTCCTATTTTAGTTACTTTTTTTGCCATTTTTTCCGTTCTAGTCTAATTGGTTGTTAGGCAAGCAGGATAAGGGTGTTTTCAGCGGTGTAACGGTCGCAAATCTAACGATTTATGACCAAAGAATGAGGTTAAAAAATCTCATGCAATGCCTGGATAAACGGGGTGGGGGTGTATCCAAGCGACTTTCTGGCTTTTTCTATGCTGAACCCTGTTTTTTGGGGACGTTTACCAATTTGAGAAAATGTACTGGCATCCACGGGTTGGAGTAAATCCGTATTCAGTTGCAGATGATTCGCTACGCACAGTGCCATCTCGTAAGGGGTATATCGCTCCAATCCGGAAATATGAAAGATGCCCTGTGCTCCTTTTTCTGCTGCCAGCAGAATGCCGTTGACAAGATCGGGTATATACGTGGGTGTCCGGATTTGATCGTGGACCACCTGTAAGGGGTGATTGGCTTCTAGATTTTCCTTTACCCAATGAATAAAACTGCTACGGTTCATCGCGCCCTTTTTTCCGTATAACAATATTGTTCGGATGATGCACCAATGCAGTCCACTGTTCATCACATGCAGCTCAGCCAGTTCTTTTGTTTGTCCATAGTAATTGACGGGCGCTGTTTGATCAGTTTCTTTATACGGACCATCCTCCCCGCTGAATACAAAATCAGTTGACAGATAACAAAAACGTGCGTTGATTTCACCGGCTGCTTTTAATAAATGTTCTGTCCCTTCTACATTGACCTTAAAACAGATGCTTTTCTTTTGCTCGCATTCATCAACCTGCGTCATGGCTGCACCATGAATGATCAGATCCGGATGGAACGATTGGAACACGGATTCGACTTCCTGCACGTTGGTAATGTCCAGCGAACAATGCGTTACGCGATCATGAAAAAACGATAAGGGAAGACGGTTGGAACCTTTTGATGTGGCACAAACCGTATGATGGGAAACAGACAGCTGCTCAGTCAGCCAAGAGCCGACCATGCCATTGCAACCGGTCAGAAGGATTCTCATGGGTGAAACACTACTCCAAATGTACGCTTTCCCAGTTCACTTTGAATCGAAGAAACATATCCTCGGCATACCAGTTGTCTTTTCGTGTCTTTTTGATGACTTCCTTGTGCTCAATTTTTTTGTAGGCAAATTCCTGCATGGCCTCCATCGACTCCCACATGCTGAACGTCGCTTGCTTGACAAATGGAATTTCTCCAATTCCTACCGAATACTGTAGTCCTTGTGCGTGGTCCATTTTTTTTGCTACGATGGGGACTGCTTTCCAGAAGGCTATCAAGGAGCGCAACCGTATGGTGGCTCTTGTCAGAACAGCCACTCGATCGGTGGGCTGAAGTGAAAAGGTATGCGAAGGATGAAGAAAGGTGGTTCCATCCCAGCTGCCGTGCCCTTGCACGGGTGTAAGTCCAATGATACGGATGGAAACGCTGAACAGTTTTAGCCAGCCACGAATGAAAAATCCCAGAAGGGCAATACCGCGGTTATCTTCAGGATCCAGCCATTGTTGTTTTGCGAATACCATGATGGACCATTGTTGAAGATCGGGTGTCAAATCAAAAGTTCCATTTTTTCCGCATCCCATCAATTTATAAAATGTAATTTTTTTATTGAGGAAGAGGGGGATATGGAAAACCGCCATAGAGAGAAGACCAAGGAAAAAGAGCAATGTGGGATAGCGGACCACAACCAGCAAGCAGTGCAAGGGTTGTGCAGATGGATCCGGGTGAGTTAGAATTTGTTTTTCCACATCATGCTTTCAATCGGTCGATCAGGCTGACCGCTGTATTTGGCGTTGGATTTCTGATTGTACTTGGTTTTGATCTCGCCCTCTACAGGGAAATAGATCAATTGTCCAATCGGCATTCCGTGGTATACCTTTACCGGTTGCTTTACAGAAATTTCCAGGGTCCAATTGCCGCAAAAACCTACGTCGCCTTTACCGGCCGTTGCATGGATGTCGATGCCAAGTCGACCGGTTGACGATTTCCCTTCCAGAAAGGGCACATGCTCATGGGTCTCAGTATATTCCAGTGTAACGCCCAGATAGAAAATGTGTGGGTATAATACAAACCCATCATCTGGAATTTCAAAGTACTCTATTTGATTGTGTACTTTGGCATCCAGAATGTGATTTGTATACGTAGCCAGGTATTTCCCCAGGTGAACATCATACGAATTGCTTCCCAAGCATTCCTGATTGAAAGGAGCGATCTTGATGCTCCCTTTTTCCATTTCTTCTAAAATTCGCAGATCAGACAGTATCATTCTTTAATTTATTGGAGTCCCGAAATTCGCGATTGAGTCAGATCACAATGATAAAGTTTTTCCACATAATGTAAACAGACCACCGATATCCACTTATCTTTAAGCATGCCGGTTGTATGGACATCCCAATCCGATCAATTAAAAGTTGGCGTATGGATCCTTCGGGAACAGGAAGAAAATTTTCTTTCTTTATCCTGGATGATCGACCAGCAACTGCCTGCGGGTCGACGATTGCAGCAATTGGCCTGCAGGGCGCTGCTGAAGGAATTGGATCCTGATTTTCCATTCCAGTCGTACAGCCTTGATCCACATGGCAAACCCTATTTGACCAATGGGTATTGCCATTTCAATCTATCGCATACATCCGATGCTGTCGCGGCAGTTATATCGTATGATTCTTCCGTTGGAATTGACCTCGAACGAATCAATGACCGTGTTATTCGCGTGCAAAAAAAATTTCTAAATGCTCCAGAGTTGTGTTTCATCGAATCGCAGGATCCCGCTCATCAAACTTCTTTCAGCACACTTTTTTGGAGCATCAAAGAAGCGCTTTACAAGTGGTGGGGAAGGGGCGGATTGGACTTTAGTCGTGATATTCAGATTGATCCCTTTCAAGGATCTTTTCCGGATACACTGGACGTACGACTCACCCTAGTTCCTCAAATCCTGCTGAAAGTACACTGCATTCAACTGCACGGTAACTGGGTGACCTACATTCACAATGAGTTGCCTGCTATTTAAGCGATGCCTGAAGTTTTTCGTTCAGCGTCACGTAATCCGGATTTTTAGCCGCTTTCGCCAGATCCATTGATTTGGAAGAAGCAGACAGCGCATCAGATTTCTTACCCAGCAAGGAGAGACAACGCGCTTTTTGGTACCATACCCAGTAGGCATTGGGATTTTGAGCAGTGGCCTTGTCCAGCCATTCTGCAGCCTTATTCAAGTCCTTGTTGTTGTCCATATAATACATAGCGGCATTGTAGTAAGGACGGTTGTCTGCATTCATCAGGTTGTCAATCTGTGCCATGATTTTTGTATCCAGGTCGACCTTGATGGGAAACGTGATCATTGTTTTTTCCCAGCTGATGGCCACATCAATTGCATTGGCCCGTGTATTTTCAAATGCTATCGTGAAGGTTTCCGCTGCAGTTGAAATGCTTGTGGGTTTTACCTTGATGCGCACCACGTCCTGCTCTGGCTTGTATGCAGACGGCGATGTTACGTCCAGCTGCTTGGATAGGATCACTACCCATTCTGTTTTGCCGGGGATGGACAACAAGCCGTATTTTCCGGGTGCCACTTTTTTGTCCCCGATGATTACTTCATCTGAAAATGTTAGCGTAGTGGCATTGTTTGCTCCAGTGCGCCAAACGGCATCGAAAGGCACCAAATCGCCAAATATGGCTCTTCCTTTTGCATTGGGTCGTGAGTAAGACAGCTCAATGGTTCCCAGTCCAAATTCTTGCCTAACCGTTTGAGTAGTTGATGCAGGAGGAACCCGAAGCGTTTGTGCTCTAACTCCGTTCACTAGCAGGAGAAGGGCGAGCGCAGAAATGATCTTTTTCATATGTATGTTTTTAATTTAATTGTTTTTTCAATGTTGTATCAAACCAAAATGTTCCCAATGGCAGCCAGGCTGCAATAAATGCCTGTATAAACAGCTTAAATGGCCAATTGCATTCATGTTTTACATAATAGGCCATTCCAACATAGGCTACAAACAACGCGCCATGTACCCACCCTACATAGGTTACTGCCAACGGCTGCCCCAACATGTACTTTAAGGGCATCGCAACCAATAATAAAATCAAAAACGAAATCCCTTCGGCAATTCCAATTTTTCTTAACCGGTTGATTAGTGCATTGTTCATGGCTGCAAAAGTAAGGGGCTTTCTATTTTTTTCTTGAAAAACCTGGATGAAATCGATTCAAGGTATCCTTTAAAAAATTTCTGTCCAAATGCGTATATATTTCTGTGGTGGTGATGCTCTCGTGTCCCAGCATTTCCTGAACCGCACGCAAATCGGCACCGCCTTCCACCAAATGTGTCGCAAACGAATGCCGAAACGTGTGCGGGGAAATTGTTTTCTGGATGCCTGCTTTGAGTGACACCTGTTTGATGATGTAAAAAATCATCACCCGGGACATTCCGGATCCTCTTCTGTTGAGAAATACACTATCTTCTGAACCTTTTTTGATCGACTGCTGATTACGGAAATGCTGGACATAGAGCTGAATGTGTTGAATGGCTACCTGTCCTATGGGGACCAGTCGCTCTTTATCTCCTTTACCAATGACCCGGATAAAGCCAATTTCCAGATAGAGGTTGGACAGTTTGAGCTGGATCAGTTCACTTACCCGAAGGCCACAACTGTATAGAGTTTCCAATATGGCCCTGTTGCGCTGTCCTTCTGGTTCGCTGAGATCGATTGCAGCAAGCATGGATTCTATTTCCTCTACACTGAGGGTATCCGGCAGCGCCCGTTTTAATTTTGGAGCTTGCAGCAATGCAGTGGGATTGGTGGTTGAAATCCCTTCCTGCATGCAATAAGTATAAAAGGATTTTATTCCAGAAATGATTCGGGCCTGTGTGCGTTCGCTCAGTCCCATTCCGGCAATCCAATGAACAAACAATTGCAGGTCGTTGAGTGTAAGCTCTCCGGGAGCAAGGAGTTTATTGTTCAATTGTAAGTATTGGGTTAGTTTTTCCACATCTGCAGCATAGGAATCCTGCGTGTGTTCGGCCATTGATTTTTCCAGCCGCAAGTAAAGCGCGAATCCTTTTTTTGAACTCTCCCACATGAATTGAAAATAAACGATTAGTTGGGTGATTTGTGCTACTTTAGCGACTCAAATTTACATTTAATTACTGCCCTAAACAGCACCTATGTGGAGCAAGTCACGTTTTCGTAGCATGGTGAAAAAAAGATCCCGTTCCCTGCGCCTTTTTCTAACCCGATTGTCAAAGCAGCCGGTTCCAGGATTGGATAAGCTGATAGCAGAAATTGAAATAGAGGTCTGGAAGAAAACAGATTGTTTGAAATGTGCTGCCTGCTGCAAAGAAATGACACCCACGTATACAGCAGGGGATATGAAACGCATCGCAGGCCATTTTGAAATGACAGTAAACGAGATGAAATCAAAGTGGCTGAAATTGGAGAGCAACCGAGATTGGATCAACCGTTCTATACCCTGTCAATTCTTGAATCTGAAGACGAATAAATGTTCGATATATGCCATTCGTCCGCAAGACTGCAGTGTCTTTCCTCATTTGTCCAAAAAGAAGATGGTCGATTATATCCATGTACATCACCAAAATCTCACGATGTGCCCTGCAACCTATCAGATGGTTGAACAACTCCGCAAAACATTGGAAAACGGTTAAATCAGAACGGATATCCAATGGCAAACTGAAATACCGGGCGGCTCCACACCTTTCGCACAAACCACCCGCCCTCTGAAGCTGAGTAATACTTGAGTGCATTATTTGAGCCAGTATTGGACGGACCGTACCGGGGATCTTTTATGGGAAATCCCAGGTCAAAACGCAATAAGAAATAATTGAAATCCACACGAGCGCCAGCACCGCTTGCAATGGCCAGGTCTCTGCCTAATTTATCAAGCCGGAACCCTGCATTTTTCAGGGTCTGATCCAAATCGTTTCTGAACCAGATGTTTCCAATGTCGGTAAACACAGCACCCCTCATCCAAAACCCATAAAACGGAAATAAATTGAACCGGTACTCAAGATTCGCCTCCAACTGAATATCGGCGTATTTATCATTGAATTTCCCGTTGGCCACAGTATCGTAAAACAGATTGGACCCGATACCCAGTTTTCTGAGCGACCATCCCCGCATGCTGTTGGGTCCGCCTGCAGTATAACTTTTGAAAAAGGGTAGGGTAACCTGTCCCTTTCGGGATGCTGTAGAGAATGCATAGCCCATGCCTGCAAATGCCCGAAGATTCAAGCTGCTTTTTTTATAATTGATTACATGCTTGAATTCTGCGTCAATTTTGATGAAGCGATAGAGATTGCTCAAGTATTTCCCTGAACGCGTTTGTTTATAGAATAGGGCACCTGTCAACAAACCGCTTTCTTCGCCATACACCTTCAAGAAACTGATGTGCTTGGTTCCACCTGGATTGAGGTTACGATTGAATAAAAAGTTGCTACCGATAATCAAACCATTGTTATACGTGTACAGCAAAAGAGGGAAGTCCTTGATCGATTCAATGAATAGGCTGTCGGGGTTGAATTGCGTAAACTCCAGATTGATCGGTTTTACTTGCCAAGATGTATTGGGATTGGGTCTCCACTCATATCCAATTGATGTATTGAAGGAAGTGAGTTTAAAAAAACGAAACCGATCTATATAGGATACATCTGCGGAAACAACTGTTCGTGCTTGCTGGAACCTCGACTTCCAGCGATCTCCTATAGGGGCCAGCATCCAGGGGAAGGTCAGTCGATTGCTTAAACTAATTTCACCCGTCAGAATCTTCTTGAAATTATTGAACTCAATACCCGTCCTGAGGCTATTCTCCAACTGAATTGCACGCTTTCCAATATTTCGGTTACGCAAGGTGAAATTGTTGGCCAGGCCCACTCTTCCACTGCCCACTTGAATCATCTGTGACGAATTGATGATGCTGCTTCCTTCAAGATCGATGCTGAAAAATTGTCGTTTTGCGGGTTGCATCCTAAGCGTGTAGTTGATCAGCCTGCTGCTGTCAATGGACTCTGTCAACAAATTGATGTTTTGCCAAACGTCCATTTTATTGAAGTTGCCTATGGTCTTATTGTAGTCATCGCGCTTGAACAGGCTTCCAGGCACCATGCTGATATTGGATCGGATAAAGTTGGGGTGAAAAGTGTTGTGCAGAGAGATGATGGCGACGTCGGTATCTTGGGGTAGGCTGTCCACGGCAACCGAGTCTCGCTCTTCCGCCATCAGATCAGGTATGACCTTGATCTTACCGATGGTGTACTGAACAAGATGGGTAGTGTCCCGATTGGCTCTTAGTCCAAATTGTACGTGTATTCGCGGAATGCCCCACTGGTGCGTGAGTTCCTCTAGTCGAATGGCTAGTTCAAAGGGACTGATCGAGGCGTCCAGCAATGAAAGGGCATTGGTATCGATCTCTGCAATGACATCCTCTTTTGAGATTTTGTAATAACCGTTGTTCTGAAAAAGATCGGTGAGTCGACTGATTTCCGCATCTACCAACCGATAGTCCAATCCAGTCCCTTTTTTCACAAATGCTTTATCGAGAGCGGACACCGCTACAGCCGTCAAAGCCGTATCGCTGAAATCGTATACCACACTATCAATGGAATAAAGGGGACCTGTTTGTACAGTGTAGTGTGTAACCACCCGAACCTGATCTTTTTTTCGAACATGGGCCGTATCAAATGACACCCCATTTTTTCGATAGCCCAGACTGGCCATCAAATTGCGCATATTGATAGCGGATTGATTGGAGTAACTTCGCTGATAGGCTACTGGCTGGTCCAATATGGGCGAAGGAATGAACCATGGAAAATTGGGCCATGGTATTTTTGAGGCCATTCGGATCTGCGCACTGTCATCTATTTGCTCAGTGAGTAGATTTTTTACCGTTGTGCGAATCGACTTGTTTTCTTCACCCGTTATATTTATTGTATTTTCGAAAAAGAAGGGTCGTTCAGAGGGGTAGTTTCGGACCACAGTACAGGATGCATAGCAGAAAAGTATTCCGAGCGGACCAATAAGATGTCGAAAATACCTGAGAGCGATCATGAAGTAGATTAAAATTCAAAGGTGATCACACGATCAGTTGTCAAATATATTCAAAGTTTAGGCGACAAAAAAGCCAGAGAACAGGAAGGGCGGGTTGTTGTGGAAGGACCCAAAATCATTGCTGAACTATTAAAAGAGCAACCGGAAGCAGTCAAACACGTATACGCCACCAAAAAGTGGCTGAGTCAATTCGAACATACACTTCCTGCTTCTGCGGATGCGGAAGAAGTATCCGAACAGGAACTTTCCAGAATATCTTTTCTATCCAGTCCCTCAGACATACTGAGCCTGGTTGAATTGCCGCATCCTGAGCCTTTTAAGCCCAGCCCCCATGGGTTCACAATGCTTCTTGATCAGATCCAAGACCCCGGCAATCTTGGAACCATAATTCGGACAGGCGACTGGTTTGGGATCGGTCACATCATGTGTTCTCCGGATACGGCTGATGCCTTCAGCCCTAAAGTTGTGCAGGCTTCCATGGGTAGTGTGTTCCGCATCCAGGTTCACTACGCGGATTTAAGTCAAATCATCCAAGCCCATGATCGCATAACGGTATTTGCAGCCGTTTTAGACGGAAGGTCCATAGACGAAGTCAAACCGGTAACGCCTGGCTTTTTGATCATTGGAAATGAGTCAAAAGGGGTATCGGCTGAATTGAGAAAAGATGCTGTACAGGGAATTACCATACCCCGGCTTGGCGGTGCTGAATCGTTGAATGCTGCTGTGGCCACGGGGGTATTGCTATCATGGTTGACCCGGCCCGTTACCTGAACTGAAGTTGCCGGGAAACACTGATTTTTCGACTGATCAAAGAGGGGACCAATAAAAATAAAAAAGAAACAACTAGACTGCACACGCATATGAGCATCACCTGAACAGGATCAATCATTACCGGTGCAGTACTCACATAGTAGGATTCTTCGTTTAGCTGAATAAAGCCTGTCCATTGCTGCAAAAGACAAATTCCCAGTCCTACCAATAATCCAAGTCCAATTCCCAATGCATTGATCCAGCTGCCATAAAGTAAAAAAATCTGCTGAACAGGAGATTCTTTCATCCCCAAAGCTTTCAATACAGCAATCATATGGGTTCTTTCCAGCACAAGAATGATCAAACAGGTAATTAGGTTGATGAGTGCAACAATCGACATGACGATAATCAGGATATACCGATTGGTATCTTGCAGCCCCAGCCAATCAAAGATTTCAGGGGACAATTCCCGAAGGGTCAAGACGGTAAGTCCTGATGGAAGTAAAGGGAAAAGCGCCTCACTCGTTTGATCCATTTTTTTGGGATCCTTCAATGTGATTTCATATCCACTGATGAGGGACGTGTCCCATTTGTTGACGCGCTGAAGGAAGGAAAGAGATCCAATTGCATAAACCTGATCAAAAACATCTATTCCGGTTTTATATAAACCGCTCACTACAACTTTTCGTATGCGTGGGGCCGTACCATCTTCCTGTATGAATAGACAATAGAGACTGTCGTTTACGCCTATGTTCAGGCGGGATGCTGTAACCGAAGAAATCGCCAGTTCCAATCGGCTTGCAGCACTGTCAACAATTGGCCATTTTCCCGACACCAAAAATGGCGATAGGGTAGTTAAAGCAGCAAGGTCTTGCACCCCTTTAATTTGTACCCCTTCTAGTTCACTCCCAGACCTCAAGATGACCGATTGTGTTGCATAGGGACTGAACTGCAGGATGTCAGTATTTTGCTTTAACAGTTGTTCGAGGCTATCCGATCGCGAAATGAGTGTATTTTCAGCAATGGTAGATTTTACGGGTTCGAATCGCTGGATACGCAGGTGTCCTGAAAACCCAAATACTTTATCCGCTATGATCTGTTGAAAACCATTGATGAACGACATGGCAATTACCATAGCCGCTATACTGATGGCAGTAGCAGCAATTGAGATTCGCATGATCAAAACCGAAAAACTCTTTTTTTCAGTGCTGATGATACGGGCCACAATGGTAAAGGGAAGGTTCAACTCAGATGTTTTGTTAAAAATACAAATCAAATATTGATTAATTTACCCTCAAATGAATTTGACGGGTAAACGCCTCCTGCTGATCATGCTGTTCTTGGGAGCTACACGCTTCTGCTTTTCACAACGTGAACCGGATCAGGTATACATGTCCACAATCCGATCCGTTAAGCTCAATCCTCCCAATGATCCCATCGGATATCCCATCATTGCTCTCAATTCTGCCGATCAGCTTGAATTGAATTTTGATGATCTTTCTGCCGGAGTGAAAACCTATTTCTATAGCCTTACATTGTGCAATGCCGATTGGACGCCTGCACAAATGAATTATTTTGATTACATAAAAGGCTATTCGCAGGTTCGGATTTCGAATTTTAGAAATTCTTCTATTTCCCTTACCCGCTATACCCACTACCAGGCAACTTTGCCGGATCGCAGCTGCATGCCGTTTCGCTCAGGCAATTACCTCTTGAAGGTTTTTCTAAATGGGGATACTACCCGGCTGGCTTTTACACGCCGACTCATGGTAGTTGACCAGCGCCTCCCTGCCGCTGTAATCATCCAACAGCCGTTTGATCAGCAGCTTTTTTCCACCCATCAACGTCTTCGCATTACCCTGGATACAAAAAATGTTGATGTTCGTTACCCGCAACAACAATTGAAACTAATGGTCTTGCAGAACTACCGCTGGGATAATGCAGTAACACTGGATGCTCCAACATTCATGCGATCTGCACTGCTGGAATACAGCAATGAACAACAGCTGTCCTTTCCTGCGATGAAAGAGTTTCGCTGGCTCAACCTGAGAAGTTTTCGATTGCTTGGCGACCGGATACGCCGACAAGAAAATTCCGATAGCTCGTTCGTTCTTTTTGCCAAAGAAGACCTTCCCCGGTTGCCCCGTCAGTATTTCTATTATAAAGACATCAATGGAATGTGCATCTACGAGACAGTTGAGCGCATCAACCCATTCTGGAATGCTGATTATGCTCATGTTCATTTATCACTGCGCCCTCCTGAGGGTAAACCTTACGGTACAGCCGATGTAGTGGTCATGGGTGAGTTAACCCGATATGGCAAAGACCCCGCTGCGGTGATGAAATTCAATGCCGAAAAGGGAATGTATGAAACCGATCTATTTCTAAAGCAGGGATATTACGATTATGCATATGCGCTTCGTGTTGAGAACAATCACACCTACCTTTTTGATACCGCTCCCATTGAACAGAATGCATGGGAAACTGAAAATGCCTATTTACTACTGGTGTATTATCGGCCATTGGGCGGGCGTTACGATGAATTGATAGCCGTTCGTGCTGTTTCCAGTCAGATCAACCGATCACTTCAATGAATTTTGCTAACTTCGCGCCGGCAGGTCTTGCACGACCAGCTCCTGTTGAACTCCCCCAGGACCGGAAGGTAGCAAGGGTAGACGGTTGAGCGGTGCGATGCAAGTAACCTGCTTTTTTATTGTGAATAACTCCAAATCCATGTGTTCTTTGATTTGAGTACTTTCGACACCAAATCCATTTCAATGAAGTTTTTTATCGACACTGCCAACCTCTCTCACATTCAGGAAGCAGCAGACCTTGGAATTTTAGATGGCGTTACCACCAATCCTTCGCTCATGGCCAAAGAAGGCGTGAAGGGTAAAGACAATATTTTGAAGCACTATGAAGCCATTTGTCAGATTGTAGATGGAGATGTCAGTGCCGAAGTGTTATCCACTGACATGGATTCTATGATTGCTGAAGGAAAAGAATTGGCTGCCATCCACACCAATATTGTTGTGAAAGTGCCCATGATCAAAGATGGAGTCAAAGCCATAAAATGGTTTTCTGATAATGGAATACGAACCAATTGTACGTTGGTTTTCTCGGCCGGTCAGGCCATTCTTGCTGCAAAAGCAGGAGCAGCCTATGTTTCTCCGTTTATTGGGAGAATTGACGACAGCAGTTGGGATGGCATTGAACTCATTGGGCAAATCGCTCATATTTATTCCGTACAAGGTTTTTCAACTGAAATTCTTGCTGCATCCATCCGCAACCCACTTCATATTGTCCGTTCAGCAGAAGCAGGTGCCCACGTCTGTACCTGTCCCCTGGATTCTATTTTGGGACTGCTCAAGCATCCATTGACGGATATCGGGTTGGCAAAATTTTTGGAAGACGCAAAGAAAATGTAACCTAGAGGTTCCACCAATAATTGAACTTCAATACAACGGCTCTGTTTTTTACGTTGAAGGGTGAAGGGTAGTAATTATCGGTGTAGACAATAAACAGATCAGACGCCGGTTTGTATCTCCACTGCAGCCGTGAGTTGATGTTGAAATTTTTTTGCTGGTTGTTGTACTGCATGAATGTAGTAAAGAACAGTTTATCGGTGAATGTGATTTCTACCCGGGGACCAACCAGCCAAAATGTAGTCTTATTCCATGGACTCGGTAGCGATATATGATTCATGCTGGCTGCGATCGCTAGGCTGACAAAGGGTTGATAACGGTACCCCAATTCAGCACTGATGAACGTACGCTTGCCATTGTTGTAATATCCTCCCAATCGTGCTGAAAAACTGTAGGTGAACAGTTGCTGGGGTTTTGAATTGTACGTGGTACCTATGGCATTCCATTGATGGCGCGAGCCCCTGGCCAAGGTGTCTTTTCCAAAATTGGTAGGATCAAAGGGTTGCAATAGCCTGATGTTATCGGAAGAAACCCATTGCGTAAAAGTCGACTGATCGCGCATGGCCAATGTATAGGCCATATACGTTGTATTCTCAGTAAACCTGAACTGGTTATCATAGAAACTAAAGGATTCCAGTTTGATGGAATGAGAAGCAATTTTTGGATTTTTTACAAAAAACAAACGCGTGATGCCCGGTGATAATCTGAAATAATCTTTCCTTGGTACAAAACCAACATCTGCCGTATAATTCCTGCCAACATATTCTTGTTGCCAGCTGATTTGCCATTTTCTCGTGGAATATTGAAGAGTAGCCGCATGCACCCAATCTTCTTTGGATATGTTTCTGGAAAATGATTTCAACAAAATCGCTTTGCCTGTCCAATGGTTATTCGAAGATGCGAGGTTGTATTCAAGTCCAATGTTTCGGTTGTACGGATTGGTGAAATACTTGGGATCTTTTTCGTCGCTGCGCAACACCTGATCGCGATTGACAAAAATCATTCCAATGTTTGAGCGGGAAAATACCCTGCGTTGCAGTGCAAATACAGTGTAGTTCTGAGCAGCTGTTTGTGTATTCAATACCCGCTCTGTTTGCATATTCATGAATCCCATTCTCCAGTCTTTGTTGATCTTGCCGCTCAGCCGGGCGCCTGCTACGATGGGAGTGTTCAAGCCAATTCTCCTTGAGAAAAAAGGACGAATGGTCGAGTATCCAAAGTTATTCACCTGGTCACCATTTTCTATGAAAAATTGTCTTCGTTCAGGGAAGAAGAGTTCAAATCGATCCAGGTTGGTGACTTGTCGATCAACTTCCACCTGAGAGAAATCAGGGTTCAGCGTAAGGTCGAGATTCAGGGAAGACGTCACTGCTACTTTTGCATCCAATCCAACTTCGAATCGGTTCTTAGCTGGAGTTTTGGCTTCAAAATTTCTACTGGTGCCCGCCAATGCAAAGGGGATGAGCGAAACATTGGTGCCGGCATGCGGTGGCGGCTGATCCCAAATCAATTCACCGGTATAGGCCAGCGACGCAGTAGGAAATTGACGCGGTACGGGGGCCCAGCTTGACTTCTCAGCTTTTGAAATATCGAGTCGGCTAAAATTCACACCCCAGGTAGTAATACCTTTTTTGTATCGAATTGTTTTGAATGGAATGGAGGCCTCCCAAATCCATTTGTCCGGATAGCTTTTGACAATAGAATTCCACTTGTTGTCCCAATTCAAATCGGCTCTTCCACCATCATACAGCAATCCATCCCATTGTGCTCCCGCTGCGTTTGATCCAAATGTGAATCCATTGATCTGATCATCAAACGGATCGATGAACAACAAGAAATTATCATTTTTGCCAAAGTTAAAATCTCGTTTGAGGGATTCCACCATGAACTGCTGATCCTGATCCGTATAGCAGATGGCTATGATGTAAAGATGATTTTCGTCGTGGGTCATTTTTACTTCCGTCCTGACGAACGCACGACTGGTATCCATGGGAAGAACCATGTGAAAATCCGTCGCGGTTTGCGCAGCAGACCATGCTTCATCGATTTTCCCATCGACCTGAATAGGGGCAGGAGATTTTCCGATCCTGTATTTGAAAGAGGAATTTTTCTTTTGTCCCCAAACATTACCTGGGGCAAACAACAGTCCGATAACAATAAAGCGAAGGAAAAAAGACAACCTGTATGCGATTTCGTTCTGTTAAGCTACGGCTTTCTTGACCAAATCTGCCGCTTCACTCAAAAGAATAGCACTTTGAACCTTTAACCCGCTTTCGTCAATGAGCTTCTTTGCTTCAACAGCATTGGTGCCTTGGAGCCGCACAATGATGGGGATGGAAATATTGCCCAGATTTTTATAGGCTTCTATTACGCCTGACGCAACCCGGTCGCAGCGGACAATCCCTCCAAAAATATTGATCAGAATGGCTTTGACATTGGGGTCTTGAAGGATGATTTTGAAACCTGCTTCAACGGTTTGTGCATTTGCAGTACCCCCCACATCCAAAAAGTTCGCCGGCTCACCGCCACTCAGCTTGATCATATCCATGGTGGCCATTGCCAATCCTGCACCGTTGACCATGCAGCCGACATTGCCATCGAGTTTGACAAAATTTAGGTTGTACTTTCCGGCTTCCACTTCGGTAGGGTCTTCCTCGGTGAGATCCCGCAAGGCAGCAAGATCAGGATGCCTTCCAAGTGCATTCTCGTCCAGATTCATTTTGCAATCCACTGCAATGATCTTGTCGTCAGCCGCCTTGAACAACGGATTGATTTCAAGCATGGAGCAATCCAACCCAACATAAGCAGTGTAGAGCTGTGTTATGAATTTCACCATGTTTTTGAATGCATCGCCCGATAGACCCAAGTTGAATGCAATCTTTCTGGCCTGAAAGGGGAGAAGACCTCCTCCAGGATGTACCCATTCCCGAAATATTTTTTCTGGTGTATCATGGGCCACATCTTCAATATTCATCCCCCCTTCGGTGGAATACATGATCACGTTTTGTCCTTTGCTTCTGTCCAGCAGAATGGAGAGGTAAAATTCTTTTCGCTCGGAAGGACCATCATAATACATGTCCTGCGCAACGAGAATTTTATTCACCACTTTACCCGTTGGACCGGTTTGCAGGGTGACAAGGGTGCCGCCCAGAATTTTTTGTGCAAATTCCTTGATGTCATCTTCACTTTTTCCAACCTTGACGCCGTTGATGCCGGTTTCCTTTACAGTTCCTTTACCGCGGCCACCTGCATGAATCTGTGCTTTTACGACCGCAAACCTGCTTCCTGATTTTTCTTTAATGGAAGCGTACGCGGAAAGTGCCTCTTCCACAGTGGAACAGGCCTTTCCTTCCTGTACGGGAACATGGTAGCGTTGAAGCAATTCCTTGGCTTGGTATTCGTGCAGATTCATTCCTGAAAAGTTTGCGCAAATATACTACAGCAACATCAATCAATGTTGATTTTCAGGCCTCAGGCTTCTCACTGTTTTTCCGGCTTGCCACATTTCACTTTCCCTGAGTTCTTTGAGTTCTACTTCCAGCTTTTCGCGGTAATCGGGTTGTAAGTTGGAATCAATGCTGCGCTGACTTTCTTTGCCTGCCGCTACACTGTCGTATAATTCATTGAACACCGGCATGGTGGCATCCCTGAACTTCTTCCACCAATCCAATGCTCCGCGCTGAGCCGTTGTAGAACAGTTGGCATACATCCAGTCCATTCCGTTTTCTGCCACCAATGGCATGAGCGATTGGGTCAATTCCTCAACTGTTTCATTGAAGGCTTCAGAAGGAGAGTGTCCTCTTTCGCGCAATACCTGATACTGTGCGGCAAAAATTCCTTGAATGGCACCCATCAAGGTTCCCCGCTCGCCGGTTAAATCGCTGAATACTTCTTTTTTAAAGTCGGTCTCAAACAGATAGCCGCTGCCGATGGCAATTCCCAGCGCCACCACGCGTTCTTTTGCGCGACCTGTTGCATCCTGGAAAATGGCATAACTGGAATTCAATCCTCTGCCTTGTAAAAACATCCTTCTTAACGAAGTGCCCGATCCCTTCGGAGCAACCAGAAAAACATCTACGTCGGCTGGGGGAATGATCCCTGTTTGATGGTTATAGGTAATTCCGAATCCATGTGAAAAGTAAAGTGCTTTTCCAGGAGTCAGGTATTTTTTTACGGTTGGCCACAATTGAATTTGAGCAGCATCTGATAGCAAGTAGCAGATGATGGTGCCCCGTTGCAACGCTTCTTCAATTTCAAAAAGTGTTTCACCAGGGACGAAGCCATCAGAAACAGCTTTGTCCCATGTCTTGGAGTTTTTACGCTGACCAATGATCACATTGATGCCGTTCTCTTTTTGATTCAGCGCCTGACCGGGTCCCTGTACGCCGTACCCAATCACTGCCACGACTTCATTTTTCAATACCTCCTGTGCTTTTGCCAGGGGGAATTCATCACGCGTGACCACATTTTCCAGTGTGCCTCCAAAATTTAATTGTGCCATAAACTTGTTTTGTATTGTTTTAAAAGATTAAACGATGCTGGAGTTGGCTTCTTCCTCAGAAATGGGATCTTCGGAAATATGGGGAGCAGGTTCCACCTGTTCGAATTCCCGAAGTTTCTCGTGGAATCCTTTGCTGTCTTTGATAATCGCTACCCGTGCACTTCGGACAAATTCTATCAGTCCATAAGGTGCGAGTACCTCAATCAGTTTATCGGTTTCTTCGCGCTGACCGGTTGTTTCAAAAATGGTGTAGTCCTTTCGAATAGCCACTACACGCGCTCCATAGGTTCTGAGCAACCGTTCTACTTTCACTTTTTCAGCAATGATGTCCGTCGGCACCTTGTACAACGCAAGTTCCTGCCAGATGATATTGTCATTGGTATTGAAGTATACTTTGAGCACGTCCACCTGTTTTTCGATTTGGCGCACCACTTTCCTCACCATGACCTCGGTTTCATGGATCACAATATTGAACCGGTGAATGCCTTCTACTTCTGATGGAGAAGTATTCAGGCTTTCGATGTTGATTTTTCTGCGCGAAAAAATGATGGCAATGCGGTTGAGTAAGCCTACCTGGTTCTCGGCATATACGGTCAGTGTATATTCTTGTTTCATGTCGTTTATTTTAAGCGGACTTCGCTAACGCCACATCCCTGGGGCACCATAGGAAATACATTGTTCTCCTTGCCCACGTGTACCTCCAGCAGATAAGCACCATTGTGCTCAAGCATGGTTTTCAGTGCTGCAACAAGATCATCTCGTTGGCTGATGGAATTGCCTTCAATGCGATAGCCTTTTGCTACGGTTACGTAGTCGGGGCTATCGATATCCACAAATGAGTAGCGTTTTTCGTGAAAGAGTTGTTGCCATTGCCGCACCATTCCAAGAAAGTGGTTGTTGAGGATGAGAATTTTTATGTTGATGTTATTCTGCATGATGGTCCCCAATTCTTGAATGGTCATTTGGATCCCTCCATCGCCAATGATGGCAACAACCGTACGATCTGGAGCTCCGTATTTTGCTCCCATGGCGGCAGGAAGGGCAAATCCCATGGTGCCCAGTCCGCCCGATGTGATATTGCTTTTGCTTTCTGTGAATTTGGCATACCGGCAGGCCACCATCTGGTGCTGTCCTACATCGGTTACGATGATTGCATCACCACCGGTGAGTAAGTTGAGTTGGTGGATCACTTCTCCCATGGTCATGATATCAGAAGTCGGGTGAAGTTCCTGTTCAATCACCGCGTCTATTTCTTTTTCCATGCATTCGCTGAAGCGTGCAATCCAGGCAGAATGATTGTTTTTCTTTAACGCTGCGGTGATCAGCGGTAAGGTTTCTTTGCAGTCGCCCCAGACGGGAACATCTGCCTTGATATTTTTATCGATCTCTGCCGGATCAATGTCCAGGTGGATCACCTTTGCCTGCTTGGCATAGCGGTCTAACCGACCCGTCACGCGGTCATCGAAACGCATGCCCACGGCAATCAGCACGTCACACTCGTTGGTCATCACATTGGGCCCGTAATTACCGTGCATACCCAGCATGCCCACATTCAACGGATGATCGGTAGGCAGTGCGCTGAGACCGAGAATGGTCCAGGCTGCAGGCAGACCTGCTTTTTCAATGAAATCTTTGAATTCTTGCTCGGCCTTGCCAAGAATAACGCCTTGTCCAAAGATAACCAGCGGGCGTTCTGCTTTGTTGATCATGGACGCGGCAGCCTGAATGTATTCGTTGCGAACAATGGGAGTGGGGCGATAGCTTCGGATGTGGGTACACTTTTCATAGCCCGCGTACTGAAATTTTTGGATCTGTGCATTCTTGGTGATGTCAATCAGCACAGGGCCCGGTCTTCCGCTCCCGGCAATGTAATAGGCCTTGGCCATTACTTCTGGAATTTCAGTGGCGTCGGTTACCTGGTAGTTCCACTTGGTGGCCGGTGTGGTGATGTTGATGACATCGGTTTCCTGGAATGCGTCGGTTCCCAGCAAATGGGCAAACACCTGGCCTGTGATGCACACCAATGGGGTGGAGTCGATCAGCGCATCGGCCAGTCCGGTAACCAGGTTGGTGGCACCCGGACCACTGGTTGCAAAAACAGTCCCGATGTTTCCAGAGGATCGTGCATACCCTTGTGCCGCGTGAATACCACCTTGTTCGTGGCGAACCAGAACATGTTCCAGTTGATCGCGGTAGTCGTATAGCGCGTCATAGATGGGCATGATGGCACCACCGGGATAACCAAATATGGTTTTCACGCCTTCGGCGACCAATGCCTTCAATACGGCTTCACTTCCCGAGATTTCAATGGTTTCGGTGAGAGTGGTGGCTAATGCTGAGTTGAGTGTTTCTGTCTGCATGTGGTTTATTTGTCGGTGATACAGCCTTCCGCTGCTGTCGTCACGTATTTCGCATATTTATAGAGTATTCCTTTTTGAGCGGCAAGCAGCGGTTGTTTCCAGGCCGCTTTGCGGGCTTGAAGGGTGGGTTCATCGATGAGTACATTCATGGTGTTGTGTACAGCATCGATTTCAATCGTATCATTTTCTTCGATGATTGCGAGGTTGCCGCCATCGAATGCTTCAGGAGTAATGTGGCCCACCACAAATCCATGTGTGCCGCCGCTGAATCGGCCATCCGTGATCAGCGCAACATCTTTTCCTAATCCTGCTCCGATGATTGCAGAAGTGGGCTTCAGCATCTCGGGCATGCCTGGAGCTCCGCGTGGTCCCACATACCGAATCACCACTACGTCACCTTTTTTTACTCTTCCGCTGCTGATTCCTTCGATGAGTGCTTTTTCTCCATCAAATACCCGTGCAGGTCCCACAAAGCGTTCGCCTTCTTTGCCGCTGATCTTTGCTACACTGCCGCCTTGTGCAATATTTCCGTAGAGAATCTGCAGATGTCCGGTGGCTTTAATGGGGTTTTCCAACGGACGAATAATCGTTTGCTGGGAGAAGTCAATATCGGGAACGGTTGCAAGATTTTCCGCAACGGTTTTGCCTGTGACGGTCAAGCAAGAACCATCAATCAGTCCCTTCTGCATCAGGTACTTCATCACCAACGGCACGCCTCCAATATGATGCAGGTCTTCCATCAGGTATTTTCCAGAAGGTTTAAAATCGGCGATGACGGGGACCTTATTGCTCATGGCTTGCACGTCGTCTTGTGTCAACACAATGCCTACGCTGTGCGCCATGGCAATGAGGTGCAATACAGCATTGGTGGAACCTCCCATCGCCACAATAATGGCCAGGGCGTTATCGAATGCCTTTCGGGTCATGATATCGGAAGGCTTGATATCTTTTTCGAGCAACACCCGAATCGCTTTTCCGGCTTCAGCACATTCTTTCTTTTTTGCTTCACTTAGCGCAGGATTGGAAGAAGAATAAGGAAGGCTCATGCCAAGTGCTTCAATGGCAGACGACATGGTATTGGCGGTGTACATGCCTCCGCAGGCACCGGCGCCAGGGCACGAATGTTTGACGATGCCTTTGAAGTCTGCTTCATCCAACTGGCCTGCAATTTTTTTGCCCAATGCTTCAAATGCCGAAACAATATTGAGGTCTTCTCCTTTGTAATGACCCGGAGCAATGGTGCCGCCATAGACCATGATGGATGGCCGGTTCAACCGCCCCATCGCCATGATTGAACCCGGCATGTTTTTATCACATCCAGGAACGGTAATCAACGCATCATAGTATTGCGCTCCGCATACTGTCTCAATGGAATCTGCGATGATGTCCCTGCTCACCAATGAATACCGCATGCCATCGGTTCCATTGGACATGCCATCGCTTACGCCAATGGTATTGAAAATCAATCCCACCAAATCATTCTCCCATACTCCTTTTTTAATGATGGCCGATAATTCATTGAGGTGCATGTTGCACGTATTGCCGTCATAGCCCATGCTCGCAATACCCACCTGTGCTTTTGCCAGATCATCATCGGTCAGCCCAATGCCATAGAACATCGCCTGGGCTGCAGGTTGTGTGGGATCTTGCGTTATGGTTTTGCTGTATGCATTCAATTCCATGGTGTACAATTAAATAATGGTGGATTTTCTCATTTGGATATTCGCTCTGTTGACGGCATCATCAACGCGGTTGAGGATAAAGTCGCACAGCAATTCTCCAATGGTAGAAGTAAAATAAAAATTGACCGGGTCAATGTCCTTGGTAACGAATCCATGTTGAATGGACCAGTCGACTGCCTCTTTAATGTTCTGTGCTTCTTCTTTTAATCCAAGGCTCTCCAGCATCAGGGCAGAAGAAAGAATGGACCCAATGGGATTGGCAATGTCTTTGCCTGCTGCTTGCGGATACGAGCCATGTATGGGTTCGAATACAGAAGTGCCGGAGCCGATGGATGCAGAAGGAAGCAATCCCAGCGAACCCGCCAATACACTGGCTTCATCACTGAGGATATCGCCAAACATGTTTTCCGTAAGGATCACATCGAATTGAGCCGGATGAAGGATCAATTGCATGGCTGCGTTGTCTACAAACATGAATTCAGTCTGCACTTCAGGAAATGCATGGGATAGTTCTGAAATAGTTTTTCTCCAGAGCCGGGATGTTTCCAGGACATTGGCTTTGTCGACCAGACAAAGTCGTTTTTTCCGGCGCATGGCATGTTCAAAGGCAAGGGTTCCAACGCGTGTAATTTCATCTACTGAATACGTGCAGGTGTCTACGGCCCACTGTCCATCGGCGCTCAATTTTTTTTCACCGAAATAAATCCCTCCAGTGAGCTCCCGGTAAATGATCAGATCTGTATTGTTTAGCCGGGTTGATTTTATGGGCGAAAGGTGATGAAGAGAAGGATAGGTTTGGACAGGGCGAATGTTGGCGAACAATCCCAGCTCCTTTCGCATGCTCAACAAGCCCTGTTCTGGTCGAACTTTTGCCAGTGGATCGTTGTCAAATGCGGGATCGCCCACTGCGCCAAACAGCACGGCATCACTGCTTCTGCACAGTTCCAGTGTTTCTTCCGGAAGGGGAGAGCCGGTAGCATGTATGGCGACAGCACCTATTTGTCCGTGCTTGTACTCCAAGTGATGATCAAATTTTTTTGCAATGGTGTCCAGTACCAGCAAGGATTGATGGATGACTTCTGGGCCGATGCCATCTCCTGGTAGAACTGCTATGGTAAGGGTGGGCATGAACTCAGTTGTTTAGGTTGTGAGCGAGTTGGTGAAGATCGGTATCCTGTACTTCTTTCAATGCATCGGCTAAATTCAAAAACCGTGTATACAGCTCATCAATTTCATTGCGGTTGAAATCAAATCCTAAATTTTTGAAACGATAGGCCAGGGCAGAGCGTCCGCTGCGTGCGGTCAACACAATTTTTGAATGCGCAGCACCTACTTCTTCGGGTCGGATGATTTCATAGGTCTGGGAGTCTTTCAAAAATCCATCTTGATGGATACCGGATGAATGTGAAAAAGCGTTTGCACCCACGATGGCCTTATTGGGTTGAACCGGCATGCGCATGGTTTCGGAGACCAGTTGACTGATGGGGTTCAGTTGTTCGGCACGAATGCCGGTGTCCAATCCCAAGTGGCCATGCTGGCGCATCACCATCACTACTTCCTCAAGCGAAGTATTGCCCGCTCGTTCTCCCAATCCATTCACCGTGCATTCTATTTGTCCCGCACCATGGATGGCTCCATAAATAGAGTTGGCTGTCGCCAATCCCAAATCATTGTGGCAGTGACAGGATAATACAGCCTTGTCCACATTGGGCACGTGATTCATCAGGTAGGCAATTTTTTCTCCATATTGGGTGGGCAGACAATACCCGGTGGTGTCGGGGATGTTGACCGTAGTGGCTCCAGCTTTGATGACGGCTTCTACCACACGGGCCAAATATTCATTGTCAGTCCTTCCTGCATCTTCCGCGTAAAATTCTACATCATCGGTGTACTTACGGGCCCATTTTACTGCTTGAATGGCCCGTTCCAGAATATCTTCCCGGTTGCTCTTGAATTTGCTTTTGATATGGGAATCGGAGGTTCCAATTCCGGTGTGTATCCGACCCCTGGCGGCATGCTTGAGGGCTTCGCCTGCTGCCTCTATGTCTTTTTCTACCGCCCTGCTCAATCCGCAAACAGTTGCCCGCTTGATGATCTTGGAAATTTCGGAAACCGATTCAAAATCACCGGGACTTGAAATCGGAAAACCTGCCTCAATAATGTCTACCCCCAATTCTTCCAACGCCAGTGCCAGCTCAATCTTTTCGCTTGTATTCAGCTTGCAGCCGGGTACTTGTTCACCATCGCGCAGGGTAGTATCAAATATGAGAATCCTTCTTCCCATGTGGTTGTTGTTTATAAGTTGTGGATAGCGGGGCTAAGCGACCGTCTGCTAATTTAAACGATAAAATCTCGTTTTTGGAACAAAATCATTTTAAAATTACGATGTATAAACTTAAATAGAGATCAAAAATTATCTGTATATCAATATTTATAATAAATTTATACTACGATGTCCAAAACAATAAAAAGCGATACATTTCAACTGGTAAAAGCGCTGGATAAGGGGGAGAAGCGAAATTTCAAGCTCTTTATGGGGAGGGTAGCGGCATCAAAAGATTTAAAAGTCGTTACCCTTTTTGATGCAATGGACCGGATGGAGACCTATGATGAAAGGGTTCTGCTTCAGCGCCACCCTGAACTAAAAAAGCATCAGCTTTCCAATTTGAAAGCGCATTTGTACCGTCAAGTTCTCGCCAGTTTGCGGATGATGCGCAACGAGCAGGCGATTGATATGCAGTTGCACGAGCAGTTGGATCAAGCGAGAATATTGTACAACAAGGGACTGTATCGGCAGAGTTTAAAAGTTCTCGAGAAGGCCAAACAGCGCTCACGGGAGTACAACCAAATTACCTTTTGGATGCAGGCTCTTTTTCTGGAAAAGAAAATAGAAACCTTGCACATCACGCGGAGTTTTGATGATCGGGCAGAGGTGTTGGCCGAAGAAGTTGTTGAACTCAATGACCGGCTGACGAAAGTGGGACAACTCAGCAACCTCGCGCTTCAGCTGTATGGTTGGTACATCAAAAATGGACACGTTCGGGATGAACGCGATGTGCTGGCCGTGAAAGCGTTTTATCAAGCGCATCTTCCTGAACGCGCAATTGAAGCAGAAGGATTTTATGAACGCTTGTATCTCTACCAAAGTCAAGCCTGGTACGGGTTTATCCTGCAAGACTTCCTTGTGTATTATCGGAATTGTCAGCGGTGGGTAGATTTATTCGAGCGTGAGCCACAGATGATTCGTGCAGAGCCCCAACACTTCATCAAGGGAATGCACAACATCCTCAATGCACATTTTCTGCTGCGCAACGACAAGAAATTTTTACACGAAAAAAATCGATTCGAAGCATTTTCCAATTCTGCAGAAGGGAAGGCCACCATCAATTCACGCGTGCAGTGTTTTGTGTACTTATACCTGGCTAAATTGAACCGTCATTTTTTAGCAGGTAGTTTTTCTGAGGGACTCACACTGGTGCCCGTGATTGAAGAAGGTCTGAAAAAATTTGCACTGCACATCGATCGTCACCGCACCCTGGTTTTTTACTACAAAATTGCCTGTCTGTTTTTTGGATGCGGGGATTACAACCAAGCCATCACCTACCTGAACAAGATCATCCACTGGAATGCCGATCTGCGATCGGATTTACAGTGTTACGCGCGAATGCTCCACCTGATCGCCCATTTTGAACTGGGGAATAACTCCATCATCGAGCACCAGCTCAAATCTCTGTACCGGTTCATGTCCAAAATGGAAAACCTCAGTACGGTGGAACTGCGCATTTTTGATTTTCTTCGAAATGCCATTGGTATGTCGCGCGCCCGCGCCCGCTCAGCGTTTCAGCAATTGCATGAGCAACTCAAAGAACTGGAAGGTCGGCCTACCGAAAGCCGCTCGTTCATGTATTTGGACATCGTTTCCTGGTTGGAAAGCAAGATCCGAAAAGTGCCGGTTCAGACGGTCATTGCTGATCGCTACCGGTCCCGCAGCCATGCCGCATGAACCCATGGATTTTCGCCCATTTTTCACGATAATTTTTATTGCTAATTCACCCCTTTTAGCTACCTTTGCCATCCTTAAATTTGGCATGCCCGCACCTCTACACGTTCATATCCTTGTAAATTATTGATTATCAATAAATTACACGTGGAACACGCTTCCACGGTGAATCTGTCGTGCGATCGTTTGACCATCAAAAGAAAACAGCGCTATGGCAATCAAAAAAGACAATCGTCCAAAATCGAGTTTTTCCAAGATCACCATCAGTCTCGCTTCACCCGATTCCATCCTCGACCGTTCCTATGGCGAGGTGCTGAAGCCGGAGACCATCAACTACCGAACCTACAAGCCCGAGCGTGACGGGTTATTTTGTGAAAAAATATTTGGTCCCGTAAAGGACTACGAGTGTGCTTGTGGAAAGTACAAGCGGATCCGTTACAAGGGGATTGTGTGCGACCGGTGCGGTGTGGAAGTGACCGAAAAGAAAGTGCGCCGTGAGCGCATGGGCCACATCAAACTGGTGGTTCCCGTGGTGCACATTTGGTATTTCAAGAGCCTGCCCAACAAAATCGGATACCTGCTGGGCATCAGTTCCAAAAAATTGGAAAGCATCATCTACTATGAGCGTTTCGTGGTGATCCAACCGGGCATCATGGAAGAGAAAGGAATGAAGCAAGGCGACTTATTGCAAGAAGAAGAGTACCTCAATCTGCTGGATACGTTACCGAAAGAGAATCAGTACCTGCCCGATGAAGATCCCAAAAAATTCATTGCCAAGATGGGTGCGGAAGCGGTTCATGATTTATTGGGCCGAATTGAACTTGATTCGTTGAGCTTCACATTGAGAAATGCAGCAGCCAATGAAACGTCTCAGCAACGTAAGGCCGATGCACTCAAGCGTTTGAGTGTGGTAGAGTCCTTCCGCGATGCCAATACACGCATCAATAACCGTCCCGAGTGGATGGTCATGCAATACATCCCGGTCATACCACCGGAACTTCGTCCGCTGGTGCCTCTGGATGGAGGTCGATTCGCCTCATCTGATCTCAACGATCTGTATCGCCGTGTGATCATTCGCAACAACCGCTTGAAGCGCTTGCTTGAAATCAAGGCACCTGAAGTGATCTTGCGCAACGAAAAGCGGATGCTGCAGGAAGCCATCGACTCACTTTTTGACAACAGCCGCAAATCCAATGCGGTCAAGGCGGAAGGCGGTCGTGCTTTGAAATCTTTGAGCGACGTATTGAAAGGAAAGCAAGGTCGTTTCCGTCAGAACCTCTTGGGTAAGCGGGTCGACTATTCCGGTCGTTCAGTAATCGTGGTAGGTCCTGAACTCAAACTGCACGAATGCGGACTTCCCAAAGACATGGCTGCAGAATTGTTCAAGCCATTCATCATTCGCAAACTCATTGAAAGAGGAATTGTCAAAACGGTTAAGTCCGCTCGCAAGCTGGTTGATAAAAAAGAAGCCATCGTGTGGGACATCCTTGAAAATATTTTGAAAGGGCATCCCGTTATGCTAAACCGTGCCCCAACGCTTCACCGGTTATCCATTCAGGCATTTCAGCCTAAACTGGTGGAAGGAAAAGCTATTCAGCTGCATCCTCTGGTCTGTTCTGCCTTCAACGCCGACTTCGACGGCGACCAGATGGCGGTACACGTGCCCCTGGGCCATGGCGCTATTTTGGAAGCACAATTGCTAATGCTGGCCTCTCATAATATCTTGAACCCACAAAATGGAACACCCATTACCCTTCCTTCACAGGACATGGTCTTGGGTCTGTACTATATTACCAAAGGAAAGCGCAACCTGACCAATGATCCTGTAAAAGGTGAAGGCATGAAGTTTTACAGCGCTGAAGAAGCCATCATCGCTTACAATGAAGGGAAGGTCGATTTGCACGCTTTTGTGAAAATCAAGGTAAATGTCAGAACTGAAGTGGGCGAGCTCGAAAACAAGCTCATTGAAACAACAGTTGGTCGTATTCTCTTCAACCAGGCCGTTCCTGCTGAAGTAGGATATGTGAATGCACTGCTCACCAAGAAAAGTTTGCGCGAGATCATTGGTCAAATCATCAAGATCACCAACGTTCCGACCACGGCTAAATTCCTGGACGCAATCAAAGAACTTGGATTCCGTATGGCATTCAAGGGAGGTCTCTCGTTCAACATTCAGGATCTGGTGCTCGATATTCCACGTGAGGAAATGCTTGAGCAGGCAACTGGAGAAGTGGATGAAGTGTGGGAGAACTACAATATGGGATTGATCACCAACAATGAACGCTACAACCAAATCATCGATATCTGGTCGCGCGTGGACACCAAGATCACGGAAACTCTCATCCGTGCAATGGCCAGCGATAAGCAAGGATTCAATTCAGTGTACATGATGTTGGACTCTGGCGCAAGGGGAAGCAAGCAGCAGGTAAAACAGCTGGCCGGCCTCCGGGGTCTGATGGCAAAGCCCAGGAAGAGTGGTTCTACCGGTTCTGAGATCATTGAGAACCCCATCCTTTCCAACTTTAAAGAAGGTCTTAGCGTATTGGAATACTTCATCTCTACACACGGTGCACGAAAAGGTCTTGCCGATACGGCACTCAAAACAGCGGACGCAGGGTATCTGACCCGTCGTTTGGTTGACGTTGCACAGGATGTCATCATCGCTGAAGAAGATTGCGGTACCCTCCGGGGAATTGCCACCAGCGCGTTGAAGGACAACGAAGACATTGTAGAGCCATTGTTCGATCGCATACTGGGACGTACCTCTCTCCATGATGTATACGACCCGCAAACCGATACTTTATTGGTGAGCGCAGGTCAGCACATCGATGAAGACACCGCGAAAAAGATCGAGGATTCAGGCATTGAAACCATCGAGATACGCTCGGTTCTCACCTGCGAAAGCAAGCGAGGCTGTTGTGTGAAGTGCTATGGCGTGAATCTGGCAACTGGAAACATCGCCCAGAGAGGAGATGCAGTCGGCATCATTGCCGCTCAATCCATTGGTGAGCCGGGTACCCAGTTGACCCTGCGTACCTTCCACGTAGGTGGTGTAGCCGGTTCTGCATCCGTAGAATCGCATTTGGTTGCCAAATTTGACGGCACGGTGCAGTTTGATGGATTGCGTACGGTTAAAGCAAAGAACAGTGAAAGAAAAGATGTGGAAGTTGTAATCGGACGAACAGCCGAGATGCGCATCATGGACCTCAAGAACGATCGAGTACTCATCACCAATAACGTTCCTTACGGTTCTATTTTGGCAGTGGCAGAAGGAAAGAAAGTTGCAAAAGGAGATGTCATCTGCAGTTGGGATCCGTTCAACAATGTTATTGTGGCAGAGATCGCCGGTAAAGTGGCCTTTGAAAATGTCATCGATGGCGTAACCTACCGCGAAGAGGCCGATGAACAAACAGGCCACAGAGAGAAAGTGGTGATTGAATCCAAGGATAAAACCAAGATTCCTTCGGTCAAGATCAAAAGTTCAAAAGATGAAAAGACCTACAACCTGCCGGTCGGTTCACATATTGTAGTAGAGGAGGGCGATGACGCCAATGCTGGCCAGGTGCTGGTGAAGATTCCACGTATTTTGGGTAAGCTTCGTGATATTACCGGTGGTCTGCCAAGGGTAACCGAACTCTTTGAGGCCCGTAATCCAGGCAATCCAGCTGTCGTATCCGAAATCGATGGTGTGGTGAGTTTTGGCGCCATCAAGCGCGGTAACCGGGAGATCAGTGTTGAAGCCAAAGACGGAGTGATCAAAAAATACCTCGTTACGCTGACCCGTCAGATCCTTGTACAGGATGGTGATTTTATGAAGGCCGGTACTCCGCTTTCCGACGGACAAGTAGCGCCTGGTGATATTCTTTCGATCAAGGGTCCATTTGCCGTTCAGGAATATGTAGTGAACGAAATTCAGGAAGTGTACCGCTTGCAAGGGGTGAAGATCAACGACAAGCACATTGAAGTGATCGTTCGACAAATGATGCGCAAGGTGGAAATTCTGGATCCGGGAGATACCCGCTTCCTGGAAGGTGACCTGGAAGATCGTTATGACTTCAACATCGAGAACGATTGGATATATGATAAGAAAGTGGTCATGGATCATGGCGACTCAGAAACATTGAAAACAGGACAGATAGCAAGCCTCCGTGAAATCCGTGAAGAAAATTCTGTATTGCGCAGAGCCGATAAAAAACTCATTGAATTCAGGGACGCACATCCTGCGACATCACATCCTGTACTCTTGGGTATCACCAAGGCTTCACTTGGAACACAGAGCTGGATTTCAGCAGCTTCATTCCAGGAAACAACCAAGGTGCTTTCATCCGCAGCGATCCAGGGTAAATCCGACGATATGCTCGGTTTGAAGGAAAATGTCATCACCGGCCACCACATCCCCGCTGGAACAGGCCTCCGTGACTACGAGAACCTGATCGTTGGAAGCAAAGAAGAATATGAACTCCTGCAGACGACGCGCGAGGTGATGAGCTTTGACGAGGAGGAATAATCCATTTAAACTCCACGTATGAACCAAAAAGCAATCAACATCATCCTTGCAGCCGGCATTGCTGTAGCACTCTTTCTTCAGCTGCGTCCAGGCGCAGCCGCTCCGTCTTCTTCTGCAAGTCCTGCTGCGCCGCACGCAGTTAAGCTGGGCTATGTCGACCTCGACTCGGTACAGGAGAACTATCTTCTTTACAAAGAGAAAATGGATCTCTTTGAAAAAAAGAAAGAGGATGCTGACCGCAACCTCAATGCTGCCTTCCAAAAAATCGAAAACGAACGCATTGCATTTGCAAAGCGCGGAGAATCGATAACACAAGCCGAGTTTGAAAATTTTCAGCGTTCCTATCAAACCAAAATGCAGAACCTGGAAGAGCAAAAGCGAGTGCTGGAGGGACAAATCGCGGAAGAAGGTGAGAATACCCTTAACGAACTCCGTTCCACCATTAATGAATTTCTGAAGGAATACAACACAACAAAAGGATATACCTATATCTTTTCGTATTCTGCTTCCCTGAGCATGCTGTTTTACAAGGATAGTGCAACCAACATCACCGATGAGGTGGTAGCGGGACTCAATGCTTCGTACAACAAATCCAAAAAGGGAAAGTAAAATACCCGTTGAAATGCTTAATTTAAATCCCGGTAAACTACCGGGATTTTTTATTTAATGTCACAGTATGTCAGATCAACAAGCGTTTAAGCCCAGCCTTGGATTGCTGGATGCCACCATGATCGTTGCAGGATCCATGATCGGTTCCGGCATTTTCATTGTGAGTGCAGATATTGTTCGCCATGTAGGCAGCCCCGGATGGCTGATTGCCGTATGGGCCATTACCGGATTCATGACCCTCAGCGCAGCGTTGAGCTATGGGGAATTGAGCGGAATGTTTCCCAAAGCCGGTGGACAATACGTCTACCTGAAAGAGGCGTACAATCCCCTGATCGGCTTCCTGTACGGGTGGAGTTTCTTCTCGGTCATACAGACCGGTACCATCGCTGCAGTAGGAGTGGCATTTGCTAAGTTTGCCGGCTATTTTATTCCATCACTCAATATGGTGGATGAAAACGCGCTGCTTAACCTGGGATTTGTAAAAATCTATCCCGCTCAACTCTTGGCCATTTTTTTAGTCATCCTCCTGACCTACATCAATACCAAGGGTATTCGGGAAGGGAAGCTGATTCAAACCACGTTCACGGTTTCAAAACTGTTGGCGCTCTTTGGACTTATTGTGTGTGGATTTTTATTTGTCGACCTGAATCACTGGAGCGATAATTGGTCGAAAGGCTTCATTTCCCAATCGGCTATCATTGATGCAAACGGTAACATTACCTGGAATGCCATTGGAGGGATTACACTGCTCGGCGCAATTGCTGCATCCATGACAGGCTCCATATTCAGCAGCGATGCCTGGAACAATGTCACCTTCATTGCAGGTGAAATCAAAAATCCTAAACGGAACATCGGACTGAGTTTATTTTTGGGAACATTGTTGGTAACCCTTATCTATGTTGCTACCAACCTCATGTATCTCTATGTCATTCCTTTTGATAAAATCGCTCAGCCGGAAGAAGACCGGTTGGCCGTTGCTGCAGCCAGCATCATTTTTGGTGCTGCCGGGCGATCCATTATCGCGATCCTGATCATGGTCTCCACCTTTGGCTGCCTGAATGGGTTGGTCTTGGCCGGAGCACGCGTGTATTATACGATGGCGCAGGACGGATTATTTTTTAAAAAGGCAGGCGTGCTGAATCAAAATGCTGTTCCGCAATGGGCGTTGTGGAGCCAGGCCGTTGTTGGTTCAATATTGTGCTTGAGTGGAAAATACGGACAGCTCCTGGACATGGTCTCCTTTGTAGTAGTGATCTTCTATGTATTGACCATCATCGGCATCTTTATCCTGCGGCGCAAACGACCAGATGTGGAACGTCCCTATAAAGCCTTTGGATATCCTCTGTTGCCCTTGGTGTACATCGCCATGGGACTAACCTTCTGTGGACTCTTAATTGTATTCAAACCCGAATACACATGGCCGGGACTGATCATCACCCTCTTGGGAATACCCCTCTATTTCTTTGCACTCAAAACCAATCGGTCCTGAATGCACCTGTCGGTTGTCATAGTAGCCGGAGGATCTGGAACACGAATGGGTAACGAATTGCCCAAGCAATTCCTCTCCCTATCCGGTACTCCCATATTGATACGGACGATTGCTGCTTTTCGTTCTGCTTTGCCGGAGGCTACCATTCGGGTAGTCCTGCCTCCATCGCATCAGGAACTGGCAACGGAAATGCTTCGCGAACACGATCTCCTGCATGCAGTCGCATTAACAGAGGGAGGAACAACCCGATTTGAATCCGTAAAAAACGGAATCTTTCAATGCGACCATCCTTCGTTGATTCTGGTGCACGATGCAGTCCGTTGCCTGGTCTCGCCGCAACTGATTCAACGATGTGTAGCACACGCGATTCAGCAGGGTACCGCGATTCCGGTTGTAGCGGTGCGCGACAGCATGCGCAAAGTGGTCGACAACCGATCCGAAGTTGTTTCCCGCGAGGGGATGTATAGCGTGCAAACGCCTCAGGTATTTTCTTCCGCGACCTTGCGTGCTGCATTCCATCAGCCGTACCGACAAGCATTCACGGATGAAGCCAGTGTTGTTGAAGCAGCTGGACATGAAGTATCTCTTGTCGAAGGAGAACACCGCAATATCAAAATCACGTTTCCGGAAGATCTTATCGTAGCAACGTGCATGCTGCAAAATTCCGTTGATTAGTGCCCGGCAGTTCGAATACTGGTTGATCCAATTTTTTCAAGGATGTGGTGAGCGACTTCCATAGCGGCCAATCCGTCGTGTTCCGATACCACAGTTGGCGTGTTGAGGAGAATTGCATCCCGAAACGCTTTTAATTCTGTTCGAATCGCATTCTCTTGAATAATTTCCGGATATTCTACCGCGATCGTCTTTGCACCGTGCTGCGTATCGATATCAAAACTGAACAAATGCTCATCATCTTGGGCTTTTAATTTGATGAGTTCTGTCTTTTTCTCCAGTAGATCCATCCCGATATAGGCGTCTTTTTGAAAGAGTCGAATCTTCCTCATTTTCTTCATCGAAATGCGCGAAGAAGTCAGATTGGCGACGCATCCGTTTTGAAATTCTATCCGAACGTTTGCAATGTCCGGGGTGTCGGTCAGCACGGAAACGCCACTGGCATGAATATTTTTAATGGAACTCTTTACAATGTGCAGAATGATGTCGATATCGTGAATCATCAGGTCCAGAATCACGCTGACTTCTGTGCCCCGTGGATTGAATTGTGCTAACCGGTGCACTTCGATGAACATGGGCTCCAGTTGTTTTCCCTGAAGGGCAAGAAAAGCAGGATTGAATCGCTCTACATGCCCGACCTGGAATTTGACTTTTGCCTCACCCACCAGTTTTATTAATTGGGCAGCTTCTTCCATAGAATGGGCCAATGGCTTCTCCACGAATACATGCTTGCTTTTTCGAAGTGCTGCTTCACAAATTGGGAAATGAAACTGCGTTGGGGTGACTACATCAATTGCGTCCGATGCATCGATGAGTGCATCCCTGCTGGAAAACCGGGTTAAACCATACTCTTGAGCTGCATGCGCTGCTGCGCTGTCATCTGGATCGTGAAAGCCGACCAACTCAACGCTTTCCAGTGCCTTCCAGTTCTGGACGTGAAACTTTCCAAGATGGCCTACGCCGAAAATCCCGATCTTTAACATGGTTGCAAAGGTATATATTTTGCTATTCTCTCAGGATGCATCAGTTTTGCAGCGCAGCGTAAAGTATGTCAAAGATTATCATTACAGTCGACGGATGGTCCTCTTGTGGTAAAAGCACCATGGCGCGTCAATTGGCCAAGCGCCTCAACTACATCTTCATTGATTCTGGTGCCATGTACCGGGCCATCACCTTGTATTTCTTGAGAAACAATATCGCATTGAATGACCGCGAACAGGTGAAAAAGGCCATGGAGTCGATCGAGCTTGACTTTCATTTGAACCCTGAATCAGGAAACAATGAAATCTGGATGAACGGCGAATGGGTGGAGCCCTATATCCGTGAAATGTCAGTGGCACAAAAGGTCAGTGAAGTCGCCGCCATCAAGGAAGTGCGGGAGTTTGCTGTTCGCCAGCAGCAGCGCATTGGCGCTCAAAAAGGAATCGTCATGGATGGTCGGGACATCGGTACGGTAGTGTTTCCCGCTGCCGAACTCAAGATCTTCATGACGGCAGATGTGGATATGCGGGTGGATCGCCGCTTCCGCGAACTAGCACAAAAAAATCCTGCTATTACCCGGGAAGCAGTTCGTGCCAATTTAATGGATCGCGACCATCAGGATTCCCATCGGGAAATATCACCGCTTCGTCAGCCCGATGACGCGCGTGTGCTGGATAATTCACACATGACTCCCGAAGAACAATTTGAGACGGCTCTGAACTGGGCATTGGAAAAAATATCCCAATAGATGGATGACGAATTATTCAATCGTTATTCCCATTCCGATTGAATGGAACGCAGTGTTCGCGCGCCGGGAAAAAAGGAAACCAGTCGTTCAATGGTCGCTTCAACAACGGCATCTGGGCACGAAGCGCCACTGGTCATCGCAATGCGAACAGGCGTGTTCGTTGGAAGAAAATCAACCCGTTCGTAGGGCTCGTGTGTTCTCCAATTGAATCCCTGAATCAATTGCCACGAGGGGATATCGGTATGCGACTCTATAAAATAAGTCGGGAATTGTTGCTCCAGCAATTCCACCAAGTGTGAGCTGTTGCTGCTTTTTCTTCCGCCCATCACAATGGCCAAATCTGCCTGTTCTTTCATCAGGCTCAAAACCGCCGTTTGATTATCGTTTGTTGCATAGCACAGCGTATCACGCGTATCCGCAAAATGTGAAGAGGCGGTGGATTCGTTCAATCCATATTTTTCCATGAGGACGGTACGCAGGTAATCGGCAATGGATTGCGTATCGCTGGCCAGCATGGTGGTTTGATTGACCACGCCAAAGCGAACCAGATCGCGTGTGCAGTCAAATCCCTCGCTGTACCTGCCATTGAAAACATCTGGAAACGTATGCGCTTCTCTTTTACCTAATACAAATTCTCCTAATACAATGGCTTCTGCCATATCGTTGATCACCAGCGTGGGGGCATGTTCGTCGCTGTGTGAAAACGTAGCACGGGTCTCTTCGTGTGAAGGTTTACCGTGCACCACTATGCTATAGCCTTTTTTGGCAATCTGTTCCGAACGGTTCCATACTTTTTCAACAAACGGACAGGTGGTATTGTACTGCTCAATCTGGATTCCGATGGCACGGAGTTCATTTTCAATGTCCAAGGTGGTCCCAAATGCGGGTATGATGACAACATCGTCTCTCGTCAGTTCACTGAACGGTATCAGTGTTTTGCCTTTGGTATCCATCAGAAAGCGAACTCCTTTGGATAACAGGTCTTCGTTTACAAATGGATTGTGAATCATTTCACTGAGCAGAAAAATTCGTTTGTCTTTATTTTTTTCTATTGTATCAAATGCAATTTCAATCGCATTTTCTACTCCGTAACAGAAACCAAAATGGCGGGCGAGAATAATTTCTACGGGTCCAAAATTCAGGCGGGTAGGACTAAAATCTTTTTTGAGCCTGTCGGCTTCCTTGCGCTTATTTTTAATGGCGGCAATCAAGGGACTCCTGTATACAGACGGAATGGTGAACTGCTTCATGGTGGTCGACAAAATTACAGATTCCAGTTTTAACTATCTTGCTGGAGATGAGCAAGCAGTTTGTGCCTGTGGAATGGTGCAGGAATACCACCATTTATGAAGTCAACCTTCGGCAGTACACGGAAGAAGGGAATTTCGCTGCATTCAGGGAACATTTGCCCCGATTAAGAGACATGGGGATTGAAACACTCTGGTTCATGCCCATAACACACATCTCGGAGAAAGGAAGAAAGGGGTCATTGGGGAGCTACTATGCTTGTAGCAGTTACCGGCGCATCAATCCTGAATTTGGAACGTTTACCGAATTCAAAGATCTGGTAGCGGAGGCACATCAATTAGGATTCAAGGTCATCTTGGATTGGGTAGCCAATCATACCGGATGCGATCATGAGTGGACCCTTCAGCATCCTGATTTCTACACGCGGAATGAAGCCGGGGAGTTTTACGATAAGCACGGATGGGAGGATGTTATTGATCTGGATTATGAACACCGTGGTCTACGAAAAGAAATGATCGATGCCATGCAGTTTTGGGTTGAAGAGTGCGACATCGATGGATTCCGGTGCGATATGGCCATGCTGACCCCAGCGGATTTTTGGTACGAAGCGCGCACCTGTCTTGAATCGATCAAGCACCTCTTTTGGCTGGCAGAGCTGGATCCCCTGGATAATTCTGCCTACATGGAGGTATTCGATGCTGCCTATACCTGGAGATGGATGAATGCTACCCGTATATTTAAATCCGATGGGGCATTCAACATTTATCCCTTGCGGGAGCAGCTCCAATCGTATAAGGATGGACTCCCTGCCGGCGCTATGGGAGCGTGGTTCACCAGCAATCATGATGAAAATTCATGGAACGGAACGGAGTATGAAAAGTATGCTGAAATGGCATTGCCCCTTGCGGTTTTTTCTGCAACCTGGAATGGAGTTCCGTTGCTCTACAGTGGACAAGAAATTCCCAATCACAAACGTCTCGCTTTTTTTGATAAAGATCACGTGGAGTGGTCACATGGAACAGCTCTGCACGGGTTTTATAGCGTACTGTTTCAATTGCGCGCATCGCATCCCGGATTCTCCACCTCTTGGGAAACGAATAGTTGCACGATCATCCCCAACAGCGTTGAACACCATGTACTGAGTTTTGCCAGGATCCATGGGGGAGAGGCAGCATTTATTGCCATCAATTTTTCATACCATCTCCTTCCCGAAGTAGAAATCGAGTTGGGCGAATGTTCCACTGGCGTAAAGGAATTATTCAGTGGAAAAAAGATTGAATCGGTGAGTCGGTTCATCTATTCTTCAATGGAGCCTTGGTCGTATCGAATCTGGATCAAACAATAAAGGCAGGTAGATACCTGCCTTTATTATAGAGAGCAATTCCAGTTATTCATTGATCTCAATGGGGTATTGATAAACGCCTTCGTAACCAGGGTAAAATCCTTCAAACAAGACCCGCTTGGGGGATTTGGCAATGGCAGCGTTGAATTGATCGATCGTACTGACTTCTGTGCCGTTTACTTTTAAGACAACAAATCCATCTCTCATGCGCGTTTGCTCATCAATCAGTCCAGTTGAGATTTTAGTCACCACAACCCCGCCTTTAACGCTGTACTCCTTTGCTTTTTTTGCGTCCAGGGGTTGTAGGGTAGCGCCTAGTTTATCTGAAACGGCATTGCGAACAATTTCATAGCTGCCGGACTTGTTTTTTAAGGTAATGGTCGTTGTATATTCTTTCTCACCCCTGATGTAGTGAACCGTGATTTTATCGCCAGGCTTATACCCCGCTACTTGCTCCACCATTTCACTGCCATTGGTCACTTTCACACCGTTGATTTTTGAAATATAATCACCTGTCTGAATTCCCGTCGCGGACATCGCGCCATCTTTTGCAACGTCCATCACCAGCACGCCTTGCCCTTCTTTGAAATTCAGTTTGCCTTTTTCGCTTTCAGGAGCATTTTCGGGTAAATAGGTAATGCCTAAATACGCGCGCTGCACGGTACCGTACTGCAACAAATCATTGATGATTTTTTTAACGATGTTGACCGGTATGGCATAGGAATACCCTGCGTATGCTCCGGTAGGCGAGGCGATCGCCGATACAATCCCGACCAATTCGCCTGTCGTGTTGATCAAGGCTCCACCCGAATTGCCCTGGTTGACGGCAGCATCGGTTTGGATGAAGGATTCAATGGGACTGGTGCTTTTACGCTGATTCAATCCCAGGGTTCTGGCTTTTGCACTCACAATGCCCGCGGTAACTGTAGTTTCAAGATTCAGCGGATACCCAACGGCTAATACCCACTGTCCGACTTTCACGTTATCGGAGTTTCCGTACAACAAAAAGTTCAGGCCTTTTTCTTCGATCTTGATCAGCGCCAAATCACTGCTTGGATCAGCGCCAATGAGTTTGGCCTTGTACTGTTTTTTATTGTTGAGGGTAACATTGATTTCGCTTGCTTCTTCGATGACATGGTTATTGGTCACGATGAATCCATCTTCACTGATGATCACTCCTGATCCACTGGCTCGTTGAGGGACGCTTCGCATTTGCGGTCCACCAAAAAAATCCTCAAAGAAATCTTCGCCAAAGAAGTCGCTGAAGGGACTTCTTCTGTTCTTGGGTAAATTATTGCTGGCCTGACCACTTCCTATTGTGGTCGTGATGTGAACCACTGCCGGTACGCCTGCCTGTGAGGCGGGCATAAAATCGATGGGTTGTCCAGGGACTCTGCCGTTGCTGTCATAAAATCCTGCATAGCTTGAAGGGAGCTTTCCATTGAGTTCCTGAATGGGTGCTGGTTTGCGCATAAATGAATCATAAGCAAACATAGCAGCGGTAGAAGTCACCGCACTGATCAGCACAACAGTTAATGTTTGTTTCATGTTCATGGTCTTGAGTATTTGATGAAATCAGGACAAATTCCGTGCCTGATGGATGCAAATAAGTAAACCTGACCGAATTTCAGTCTACCTGTCAGCCTATTTAACAATTTCTTAGACGGAATAGCTATTCCAGTCTGGCGAATTATCCTGTTTCGCTCAGCTGGCTGAGAAACCTGAGGATGTCCAGTCCGTCAGGGAAATCCCTCAGGTGAGGGGATTGTGATACTCCAAATGGAAGGTGACCCCTGCCTACACAGCACTGGATCGTGTTAGCGTCCATCATTTCACTGATCCTGTTTTTGTCCGCATAAAACCGATAGTTGAGTTGCGAGATGGGGGAGAAAGGGTTTGCGTCTTCGATCAACAGGATGGAGTCGTTGGACATATAATATTGCTTATTTAAAATAGCCAGTGTCAGGCGAAAATCATAGTTGTTTCTGTATTTATCGTGGTCTTTGTAGTAGTCGTATTTTTTTAAAGCGAGTAAGAGGGGTTGAAAATCATAGCCAAGGGGGACAATGACCTGCGTCACATTTCTACATCCCAAACCGAAGTAAAGTTGTATGTCGTCTGCCAGGGCGCTCAGTTCATCGGCCGTTTCATCTCCTTCGAGCAGGGCAATGGACGTGCGATTTTTTCGGATGAGGTGCGGATGATTGCGAAAATAATATTCAAAATGACGGGCGGTATTATCGCTGCCTGTAGCCAGAAATGCATCGCAACCCGTTAATCGCTCTTCAAACGCAAAGTATTCCGTTGCGGGGGGGTGTTCATGCTGCAATACGCTAATCAAGTGACGAATGAGATCGCCATCTTTAGATGAGGGTTTGATGATGGCTTTATGTCCACTGAGAAATACACAAATCAGGTCCTGAAGTCCAACCCAGGGGATATTTCCAGCCATAACGATTCCAACGGTTTTGCGCTGCCGCCGTTCACCATGGATGGCATACTCTTCTGCAGCATGGATCAATTCAGCAGGCTGAAGCATCCGATGCGCAATGGCAGAACCGGCCTGGAAAACAAATTCCGGCAGAAACCACTTATTCAGTGCATATGCTTTATTTCTGGCAGTCTGATACGATGGGCTATCTCTTAACAGGTACTGCCCCATTGCGTACAGAAAGTCAATTCGTTGTTCAAAATTCATTTTTACAAATTAGTGACGATGAAGTATCTTTACGAATACAGGATTGCAAAATTAAATCCATTTCTAACCAAAAAAAATTTGATCAATATGGCAATCAAGATTACGGATGAGTGCATCAATTGTGGAGCGTGTGAACCAGAATGTCCCAATAATGCAATTTATGAAGGCGGAGTGGAATGGGCTGTGTCAGAGGGGACTTCTGTAAAGGGATCTTTTTCCCTCATGGATGGTTCAGTTGTGGATGCTGATTCCAAGAATAATCCAATCAGTAACGATACATATTATATTACTCCAAATAAGTGTACCGAATGCCAGGGCTTTCACGAGGAGCCACAGTGTGCAGCGGTTTGTCCCGTTGATTGCTGTGTGCCAGATGAGCAATACCGTGAAACGGTAGAAGAATTATTGAGTAAAAAGGGCCGTTTACATCTTTGATTCAATGTCAAAACCGATCATTGCATTTGTCACAGGCGGATATTCCTCCGAATGTGTGATTTCGTATAAGAGTGCCATCAATATCGAAAAATTCATCGATCGGGATCGATACGAGGTTTACCGAATAGATATAACTCCTGAAGCCTGGTTTCATCCAACGGCATCCGGTGATCAGATTCCGGTTGACAAGCACGATTTTTCTTTACTCATCAATGATCACCGCATAACATTCGATGCCGTATTCATTGGAATTCACGGGACCCCGGGTGAGGACGGTAAGCTGCAGGGATACCTGGATATGATGGGGTTGCCCTATACTTCCTGTGACGTAACAAGTTCCGCCATCACGTTCAACAAGCGCTACACTGTGGCAGTGGCTGGAGCTTCCGGGTACCATGTTGCCCGATCCGCCCACCTCTTCAAGCATTCGTATCGGAAACAGGATGTGGACCGGCTGGGATTGAGGTTGCCTGTATTTGTAAAGCCCAACAACGGGGGCTCCAGCATTGGTATGAGCAAAGTCCACCAGCCTGAAGCATTAGAGGCAGCCATCGAAACTGCATTTCGGGAAGATGATCAGATTTTAGTCGAAGAAGCCATTCAGGGAAGGGAATTTACCATAGGGGTCTATCGCTCAAATGGAGTGGCGGTTACCTTGCCGTTTACGGAAGTCATGTCCGAAAATGACTTTTTTGATTTTGAGGCAAAATACCAAGGTAAATCCAGTGAAGTCACCCCCGCAGTTTGTTCCGATGAAATGGCAGAAAAGATCAGATCTGCTGCAAAAGGGATTTATGATGTATTCAATTGCCGTGGTGTCGTGCGTATGGATTTTATTTACAATGAGCAAGAGCAAGCACCCTTCTTGCTGGAGATCAATACCATTCCTGGACAGACAGCAGCCAGTATCATTCCACAACAAGTAGCTGCTGCTGGCATGCAGATTGGAGCATTTTATACACTCCTCATCGAAGAAGCGCTCTCTTTCAAAAAGAAAGCCTGATATGAATGTTGCATTCATCACCAAACGTCCGCTTTGGCAAAATATACTGGCCGGGATTCTGATTTCTTTTTTTGCGGTTGCAGTCTTTTTGCTGATGCTCAACCTGATTACCAACCATGGGGAATACCTAACGGTTCCAGAGGTAAAAGGCAGAAATTACCTGGAGACAAAAACTGAACTGGAAGAAAAAGGGTTTGAGGTCATCATACAGGATTCAATTTATGTCGACAGTCTACCAGGTCTTGTTGTCATCAAGCAATTTCCCGAACCTGAAGCAACAATAAAGGTAAATCGAGTTATCTATTTGACTGTCAATTGTATGATTCCTCCTACAATTGAAATGCCCAACCTCATTGGCATGAGTTTCCGCAATGCGCTGCTGGAGTTGCGATCGTTGGGACTAAAAATGGGGGATACCACCTTTATTCCGGACTTGGCTAAAAATGCGGTAAAGGACCAGATCTTCAACGGTATCCTGGTTAAGCCCGGTGCGCCGATCCGGATGGGCTCGGTCATAGATTTACTCATCGGATCGGGTCTAGGCGGTACACCCTTGCCCGTTCCTGATTTATTTGGATTGACTTATCTGGAAGCAAAACTGGTAATGGAATTAAATGGCATAACTCCTGGTGTTATTTTACTGGATGAAGGACTGGTGGATACTTCACTTGGGTTTGTGTATTGGCAAAATCCACTGCCATTCGATGAGGCACAGCAGACCAATACTATACGACCGGGGCAATTAATGGATCTCAGGATCAGTACTGTGAAGCCTGAGAATCGACAAGATACTGTCCTGATTCGCTGATCAGGTATAGATCGGTGAATTCTTTATTTTTGCATCATGAAAACAATAAGTGTTACCGAATTGCACAACCGCATCCAGTCTGGAGAACAACTCCATTTGGTTGATGTTCGAGAATCCTTTGAACACGATGATTTCAATATCGGCGGAGTCCTATTGCCCCTTGGGGAAATACGTGTGGGGGAAACGGCCTCAATTGACCATTTGAAAGGCGAGGAAGTGATTCTCTATTGTCGAAGCGGAAACCGGAGTGGTCAGGCTGCCTTGTTGCTGGAATCTCTTGGATTCACCAACACGGTCAATGTCGTGGGCGGAATGTTGGCGTGGAAAGAAGCCTTTTAGTTATTGCGCAAGCCCGCTAAGTCTTCCAGCGCTTTTCTCAGCATGCTGTCAATGAGTCCAGTGCTAAAGGTTTCTATGCTGGATGGATTGGTTGTTTTTGTTTGAACAGACCATAGGAGAGTTTCGGTGTCTGCATCAAACAAGTTTCCTTCCGGGAACATAGCGGGTTTACTTACTTTATCAATCAGGTTTATGGTGAAGATCAAATTGCACCCAAGATTTTTCACTTTCACCATCATGGAGTCTTTTTCAGGAGGGTTGGGTCTGCTGAACGATGGGGGAAAATAATCCCAACTCCGATGCGCATTGAACCCATTGGATCGGGCCGACTTCCACATGTCTTCTTCCAGATGTGTTCGCATGTGAGGACCGGATACCAGTGCTGCAAGAAAAATACTGGTGTACGGTGTGCTGGACTTGAAAGCTTTGTTGGTCCAGGAATAGGTAATTCGATTGGATACAGAACATGAAATGATTACACTCGCGAATAATAGGCTGGTGACAACTGATTTCATGCCGTTGATTGAGAAATGCAACTTAATCAACAATGCAGGGGTTGGTTATGTATTTGTTGATGAAAATATGTGTTTAATGCAGAATGGTAAAAAGGACTATAGGTTGATCGTGATTCCAGCCATCACATTTCTGATGGCCATCGGGTAGTAAAAATTATTTCGAACCAATTCACCATTGTAGCGATAGCTGTAGGTGTATCCATTTGGCGCATACAATGCATTCCACAGGTTGTTGATCTGAATTATTGCATCCACTGATTTTATTTTTCCCAGTCGAACGGTTTGATTCCATTGAAGGTCTTGAACCAGAAAAGGGTTGAGGCTTCTGTCCATTCTCCCGGTATTGTCCATGAATTGTCTACCTGTGTATCGGGTAACCAATTTAATCTCTGCCAATGTCCAGGGTCGATACACGAGGGTAGAGGCAGCTGTGATTGAAGGAGAAAAGGCTAGCGGTGCAGTGGCGACCAAAAGTGATTGTTGACCTCCGGCATCGTAATCATCCCAATACTCCGTATGGTCGATGATTCGATTTCTGCTGATGGTAAAGTTGTGGTACAGGGACCAGCGGGAGGTTGGAGTCCATGTAACTTCTACTTCCAGGCCAGTGCGGAAGCTATTGGAGACATTGGTTCGGGTGTATGCGCCAACGTCATTTATTTTTCCGGTGAGGACAAGCTGATCGCGGTAGCGCATATAATATAATGTGGCATTGATTCGCAAAGCAGTGGTGCTGTGTTCTATACCCAGTTCCCAATCGGAGAGCCGCTCTGCTTTGGGGGTTTGCGTAGCTCCTGCTTCAAAATCATCGCGATTGGGTTCTTTGTTTGCCACTGCATACGAAAGAAAGGCTGTCGTTCTTCCCTGTGTATAGCGTACCCCCCATTTGGGGTTGATGAAGAGCCATTGCTGATCAATGGTAAGAGTAGGATTGTTCCTGAATCCATCGAGTGCATAGCTCATATTTCTGAGTTGCAGGTCACCAAATACGTTGAGGTCACCTTTTTTTTCAAGCCATTTTAAAAACAGGTGCTGTTCGTTTTTGCTGGCATCCAGGTCGTACCATTTATAATCTTTAAGGATACCTGTCTTGGACCAAATAATTTTTCCAAAGTGCTGTCCATCGTATTCACTCATGCCTCCGCCCAGCATCACTTCTCGTTTATTGGAACGATGTTGAAGGTTGAGGTTTATTCCTTTATAGAGATTGTCCAGCCATAGCTGCCGAATCAGGTCGGTGGTTTCAATGCTCAATCCATTGATGCGAGGGTTGGGTAATCCATAATTGGAATACGCTTGATCGGCTTTGTACTGTTCATAATATCCTTCACCCGTTGTTGCAAAAACAGCAGTATTGAAATTCCACGTGGAGGATATGCGTTTATTGTAAAAAAGTTGGTAATGGGTTTGGGTATAGTTGTCCGTTTCATTTTCATAAGGGTCTCCTGGTTTCTCAGTGCCTGCTGCATTGAAGCGTCGGTTGGTGTTGAGTTGTTCCTCTGAAACGCCATACCAGGCTTGATAAGTAGTTTCATCCCCTGAGAATGCATTGAACCGCAACGAGGAGTTTTGCTTGATGCTGGCAGCAGAAAGGTAAAAAGATTGAAGTCGGCTCTTAGCCCGATCAATGTATCCATCGCTTTGAATACGGGAGAGTCTTCCATCTACGGTAAAACGATTGTTGATGAGACCAGTACCAAATTTGATGGTGTTCTTCAGGGAACGAAATGAGCCTATACTGCTGGAGAGCTGTGCATATGCTGTATCGAGCACGTCATTGGTGAACAGGTTGATGGTCGCTCCAAATGCACCGGGACCATTGGAGCTGGTTCCAACACCCCGCTGTATTTGAATATCGCTTACACTCGATAAGAAATCAGGCAGATTGACCAGAAAAACTCCCTGTGATTCCGCATCGTTATAGGCAATGCCGTTCAAGGTGAAATTTATTCTGCTTGCATCGGTACCCCGTATTCGGATGCCGGTATACCCAATGCCGTTGCCTGCATCCGAGTTGGCGACTGCTCCTGGGAGTTGGCTCAGCAGCATGGGGATGTCTTGTCCCAGGTTATTTTTTTGTATGTTTTGTTTTGAAATATAACTCGTAGTAAACGGATAGGAGCGTTCTGCCCGAACGGCTTTTATCTCAATGGGCTCCATCCATTTTAAAATCGATGAATCTTTTGGACGCAGGGTATCAGGTTTGCCGACGGGTTGTCCGTGTGTGAAGAGAGCGAATAAAAAAAACGAGCAACTGAGCCAATGCTTTTTCATACTGTTTTTGTTTTGTCCGATCGGGTACAATCAGTCAGGTGACAAAAACAGGAAAGGATGGAATGGGGGATTCGTCCTTCCCTGCGCAGGCATTATCCTGATCAGGTTCTACGGGTTTGATCTCAGCTGCAGTTCTGCACTGCGGCACCCCGGAACAGCACAAAATTAATAAAAAATGATTTAGTTCAGCAGGAGTTTATTCACAGCAGTGTAACTTAATGGTCATTCCAACGTATCAAGTATATTCAAAATCAACGCATGAAAAATTGGTTCGTTGTCCCATTCATTTTGTTATTCCTGCAATTGGCAGGACAAGAAAAAATTATCTTCAATGACAAGCATACTGTTCTGAGGGATCCGGGCTATTTTCGCTCGATAGAAGTAAGGGGTCCTATCAACGTATATTATTCAGAAGATCGCGAAATGCACGTGGCCGTGAGTGCAAACAGTGATGCAGCCCGGGATCGCATTCGAACAACTCTTTCCGACGGCACCTTAATCATTTCGCTGGAAAGTGGAATGGTATGGGATTGGAACAACCAGGAGTATCGAGTGTACATTACCGCTCCAACGTTGGATCGGGTCAAAGCTTCAGGTGCTGCTGATATTATTGTGGTGGATGTGCTGCATGCTCATACTTTGCGGATAGATTTTTCAGGAGCTAGCGATTTTTCTGGAAAATTGGATTGTGAATCACTGGATGTTCGGCTATCCGGTGCATCCGACATGCAGCCGTCAGGAACGATAAAAAAGGCGGTGATCACGTGCACGGGTGCCAGTTCGTTCAAAGGGACTGCTTTGCGCGTAACGGATGCAGAACTCAGTGCTACTGGAGCATCTGATCTTCACGTTGCTGTTGGAAATTCTCTCAGCGCGAAGGCTACGGGAGCCAGCAGCATTGTTGTAAAGGGAACCCCTCGAATATACAATCAACAAAGCACTGGTGCGAGTAAAATCAAGATCCAGCAATAAGCCAATTACAAAGAAGATTTTCAATACAAAAAGCAACCGAGTGGTTGCTTTTTTGTTGCGAAGGCTGGGATCGAACCAGCGACCTTCGGGTTATGAGCCCGACGAGCTACCGCTGCTCTACTTCGCGCTGCAAAGTTACCCCAATAAAGCCAAAGTCCAAAACAATTTTTAGAGTAGTAACTTTGCAGCGCAATGCGATCAGGTTTTATCAATATTATGGGTCGACCCAACGCGGGTAAAAGCACACTGCTGAATGCATTGGTTGGAGAGAAAATGGCAATTGTCTCACCCAAAGTGCAAACTACTCGACATCGCATTCGGGCGATTTTATCAGGGAAAGACTATCAAATCGTATTTTCAGATACGCCGGGCATTATTCAGCCTGAGTATAAGTTGCATGAACGCATGATGCATGCAGTCCGATCCGGCATATCCGATGCGGATATCTGCTTATTTCTTTTGGACGCACGGGATGATTTAGCCTTGATTGAAAACTGGATATCAGAATTGCTTCCATCACAATCCATATGGATTGTGGTGAACAAAGTGGACATCATTCATGAACAACGGAAACAAGAAATCAGTGCATTTTTTCAAGGGAAGCCCTACGTTAAACAACTTACGTTTATTTCAGCTGCAAAGCAGATGGGGTTGGATAAATTGTTGTCCGAATTGATTGATCATCTGCCGGAAGGTTCTGCATATTTTCCGGAAGATGCATTGACAGATATGCCTACTCGTTTTTTTGTGAGCGAACTCATCCGAGAACAAACTTATTTTTTGTACGAGGAAGAACTTCCTTATCAAATAGCAGTTGCCATCACAAAATTTGAAGAAAAAGAGCAGATAACGGCCATTGCTGCTGATATCATCGTGCACCGTGAATCTCAAAAAGGAATTATTCTGGGGGCAGGAGGAAGCATGATCAAGAAACTCGGAATGGCATCGCGGGTATCCATTGAGAAATTTTTGGATAAAAAAGTATACCTCGAATTATTTGTCAAGGTCAGAGCCAATTGGAGGAATAATGAAACATTTCTCAGGGAATATGGGTATCTTCAATGACGCATGTATATGAGAAAATCACTTGCATATGTTTTTATCTTATTGCTGTGTGGTGGTACCCATTTTGGCTATGCACAAAGCGGCTATTTGCCCCGCGAGGACTTCAGCGGTGCTGCGTATACCCTTGCCGTTCACGAGGTGAATTTTGAGGGCGTGCAAAATGAATCTAAGTTGCGTTTGCCCTATTCTTCCGTAAAAGGAAGTCCTTATTTTACAGAAACATTTCTGTTGGCTGATTTTTTCAACCAAAAAGGGAAAATGGTGGGTCGGCAAATCGCCCGTATGAATCTTGCTACACAGGAAGTTCACTTCATTGGTGAGAAAGACCAGGAATACATTGCGCCTGGGGAGCTGTCGACAAAAGTTATATTTCATTCCCCTGAGAAAGCGGATACGGCTGCTTTGTTTGTCCGGTATGTGCCTGGACTCCAATTAGGAGCAAAGCCACTTACAGATTTTGTTCAGCAACTGACGTTTGGAGAAGCGGTCCTTTATAAACATGCCAAGCGTTATGTTGCGTCCGCTGATTCAATGTTTGGTACCTTGAAACGGTATTTTTTTGCGACTTCGACGGGCTATTTCTTAAAACTCAATGCAGATCCACAATACATCAACAAGCTCTCACTCAATGCGCTGTTGAGCATGCTTCCTCAATCAGAGAGCATGGCAGCGTGGGTGAAAAGCAACAAAATCAACATTCGCCGCGAGGAGGATTTGATTGCATTGATTGATCATTGGAATAAAACAAGGCGTTGATCTCAACCGATTAACGCATCATTTAACTGAACCATGGCGGGATTTACATTGGCAATAGTAGGGCGTCCAAACGTAGGGAAAAGTACATTTTTTAATCGTCTGCTTGAACAACGGAAGGCAATTGTTGAGGATACACCCGGGGTAACCCGCGATCGTCAGTATGGAATTGCTGATTGGAATGGTAAGTCGTTCAACGTTATTGATACGGGTGGATTTGTTGCCGGAAGTGACGATGTTTTTGAAAAAGAGATTCGGAAGCAGGTATTGATTGCAGTTGAAGAGGCCAATGCCGTGTTGTTCATGGTGGACGCCAGTACCGGTATCATGCAGTTGGATGAAGAAATGGCAGAAGTCCTCCGGCCTTCCAAAAAACCGGTGTTCCTGGTTGTGAATAAAGTCGATAACAATTCCCGGTTGCTAGAAGCTGCCGAATTTTATTCACTCGGTTTTGAAAAGATATTCTTTCTCTCTTCCATGACTGGAAGTGGGACGGGAGAGGTCCTGGATGATGTCGCAGCATTGATCCAAATTGAGGCAGATGCTCCAAATGAGGAGTTGCCTCGTATTGCGATCATGGGCCAACCCAACGTGGGCAAATCATCTTTGCTGAATGTGTTGGTGGGCGAGGAACGCACCATTGTAAGTGATATAGCCGGTACCACCCGTGATACCATTCATACCCATTACAACCTGTTCCAGAAGGAGTTTATTTTGATTGATACTGCCGGTATTCGAAGAAAAATGAAAGTGCAGGAAGACTTGGAATTTTACTCTGTTATCCGCGCCATCAAAGCCATGGATGAGGCAGACGTTTGTTTGATCATGATTGATGCAGTCAAAGGAATTTCCCAACAGGATTTAAATATTTTTTCTCTGGCAGTAAAAAAAGGGAAGGGGATTGTGTTGCTGGTCAACAAATGGGACCTGATTGAAAAAGATACCAAAACCGCAAAAACATTTGAGACAGAATTAAAATACCGGTTAGCGCCATTTACTGATTTACCTATTTTATTTGTTTCTGTAAATGATAAGACCCGAATTTTTAAAGTAATCGAAGTGGCATTGGAGGTGTACCAGAATCGTCGGCGCCGGATTCCTACTTCACGGTTGAACGAAGCCATGCTTCCATTTATAGAAGCGTATCGTCCGCCGGTGGTGAGGGGCAATTCAATTAAAATCAAATTCATCGCACAACTGCCAACTGTGGTACCCAGTTTTGCCTTCTATACCAATTATCCAGATGACATTAAAGGACCCTATCGCAATTATCTTGAAAATAAATTACGGGAATGTTTTCAATTCAAGGGGGTACCCTTACGCGTATACTTTAGGAAAAAATAAAGGGCGACTGGAAAGCCGCCCCGTAAATTCTGACCCAAAAATTACGATTACAACTTGAAATAAGCTGCAATCAAAAAGTTAGATGCCGATTTCTTTCCATTTCCTGTCTTGTTGTAAAAGACTCCAGCGCTGGCGGTTTCCAGTCGGTATTCAGGGATGATGGTAAATTTCTTGAGTTTAATGTTGGCAGATAGGGTGTTGGCAAAAATGCTTGCTCCTTTTGAAGCGGAACTCAGCGCTGCCAGTTGGTTAGCATCATTGAATACTTCTGAGCGAAGCGTTATGCCGATTGTTTCTTTGGGATCATAGTTGAAATATCCTGCCAATCCACTCCAGGTTTTTGCCGCTAGGTAGGAACTTCCGGAGGGCAATCGTACGGATGTAACGGTTCCATTCACACCTACGTTGAATTTGTCGCTGGCTTTTGCTGTAAGGACCAGATCCACCTGTCTTGTTTTAGCGTAGTCTGTAGGACGTTGACCTCCCACATAATTCAGGTACAGTTTTACGTTATCGTTGATGGCCTGGCTGAGTTGGATCAATACGGACTTCTTATTGGGAGCAGGTGCTTTTCTGTAGTCGGTTGGGTTGGCCAATCCAACCATGATTCCCGTAGCACCAAATGTGAGGTCTGCTTTGATGCCGGTATGGAGAAAAGGACCGTACGAGAACATATACGACATGCTGTAGTTGCGATTGGCGTAGGGATCCACCAACTCATACCCAACGTGCGTAGCCCAAGAACCCACTGTGAGTTTTAACCAGTCCGTGGGCGCTACGGAAGCGTAGAGTTGCTTTACATACGATAAAGCTCCTTTATCATTGTAAGCGAATTCGGTCGCCCGCTTTCCATACCCAAGATCTGCAGTGAACGAAAATTTTCCAACGGAGTAGTCTCCTCGAACCGAGATCATTCCCAGTGCCAATTTTCCAGTACTGTTGGTAAAACTCGTTCTGTTGTTGGCGAGGTTACTGGCCAGATCCGAGCGAAAATATCCATCAACAAATCCGGTGAAGGTGAACGGTGATTTTTTTTCTGTTGAATCTTCCTGTGCAAACAGTACCAGAGAGGCATTCAGCATCAAAGCGAATAAGCAAAGTTTTCGTAACATTGTTTTGGTTTTTAGTTCTAAAAGAGGGTATGGCAGAGGCGAATGTTCTAGTCCAACACCGCCTTGCGCTGTACCCTTGTTTGTTATCAATTCTACTAAGCCTTTTGAGGATTTCTTCCATATTTTTCATCGTGCTGCGTTGCGTCCAATCCCAGTTCTTCTTCTTCCTCGCTCACGCGAAGGGGTTGAATGAAATTGATGATTTTGAAGATGAGGAAGGATACGACAAATGAATATGCAACGGCAATACCCATTGCTTTGAGCTGGGTCAAAAAGAATTCTGAATTACCGTAAAACAAACCATCGTTACCAGCTCCATTGACTGCTTTTGTGGCAAAGACTCCAGTGAGGATCATGCCCACCATGCCTCCTATTCCATGACAGGGGAACACGTCCAACGCATCGTCAAGGGTGGATTTTTGTTTATAATAGACGGCTACGTTGGAAATGATGGCAGAGATGACACCGATAAAAATGCTTTGTGGTATTCCTACAAATCCGGCTCCAGGAGTAATGGCAACCAGTCCTACTACTGCTCCGATACAGAATCCCATCACGGATGGCTTCTTTCCTTTCATGACATCAAAAAACATCCAGGAAAGTCCCGCAGCTGCTGCCGCTGTATTGGTAGTAGCAAATGCTGAAACAGCCAATGCATTTGCACCCAATGCTGATCCGGCGTTGAACCCGAACCATCCAAACCATAATAACCCGGTTCCAATTAACACATACGGAACGTTAGCGGGTGGAATTTCTGCACCTTCTTCGTGTACTTTTCTTCTCTTCAAGACCAATGCACCCGCCAATGCAGCGCAACCTGCTGAGATGTGTACGACTGTTCCACCTGCAAAATCAAGTGCACCTAATTTGAACAAAAATCCTTCCGGGTGCCAGCTCCAATGCGCAAGCGGAGCATAGACCAATACACTGAAGAGGATGATGAATAGAATATAAGATGTAAATCGAACGCGCTCGGCCAAAGCGCCCACTACCAGTCCCGGTGTGATGATTGCAAACATGAGTTGAAAGAGTGCAAACAACGATTTAGGGATGGTAGGTGCTAGGCTCCAGGGTTCTGCATTGCTGACATCCTTAAAGAAGAAGTGGGTGAGGGGATTGCCAATGAATCCGCCAATGCTTTCTCCAAAACTCAAGCTGTAGCCAAATGTGATCCAAATTACACTGACCACTCCTGCTGCTACCGTGCTTTTGATCATGGTGGAAATAACATTTTTCCTATGAACCATCCCCCCGTAAAAGAATGCAAGTCCGGGTGTCATCAGAAATACCAACGCAGTGGCCACTACCACCCAGGCGATATCGGCTCCTACATAAGCACCCTGCTTATCCTCCCAATTGGGCAATACCGGAACGAAAAGGGCACAGACAGAAATCAGAATCAAGACTAGAAAAGGGAGACGATCCCGAACAATTTTTGAATTCATGAGCAAAATTTTTGGTTTTAAAATCAAATCTTGCTCAAATATAAGGCTACGGTCTCACAAATATTAATATATAAAAAATTGTAATATCAATGTTTTTAATTGTAAAGCATTGAATACGAGAATAATAAGAATTTTAGTTTAAAAAAATGTGAATAAGTTTATTGTATAATTATGTAAATAGATAATTATATAATATGTAATGAATTGATAAATTGAGATAAAAATTTAAGGAGATGAAATTCAATACATATATAATAAAACATTATATGAATAATGTTTGGTCTTTTGATTCCAAAATGGAATGTCCCATGAGGAATTCATCTACTTTACGAGCGCATTCTCTGCCTTCGCTGATGGCCCAGACGACCAGCGATTGTCCTCTGCGCATGTCGCCGCAGGTAAAGACCTTGGGGATGTTGGTTTTGTACTCTTTTTCGCCTGCTTTGACATTTCCCCGCTCATCGTGTTCCACATCCAGGTCGTAAAGCATGCCGGTTTGCTGGGGGGAGACAAATCCCATGGCCAATAAAACAAGGTCGCAGGGTATTATGCTTTCTGATCCTGGCTTTTCAATAAAGTTCATGGGTTTGCCTTCCTCCACTTTCCATTCCAACTCTACGGTTTTTAATGCAGTCAATTCCCCTGCAGCATTGCCGATGAATTCTTTTGTTGCAATGGCCCAGTGGCGCTCGCATCCCTCTTCATGTGAACTGGAGGTTTTGAGGACCATGGGGTAGGAGGGCCATGGCATGAATGGTGTCCTGTTTTTGGGTGGCTGTGGAAGCAATTCAAATTGGATAACGGATAGAGCACCTTGGCGGTTGGAAGTACCAACACAATCAGAACCGGTGTCGCCGCCACCGATCACCACAACCTTCTTGTTTGTTGCACTGATCACGCCTTCAGCAACATTGCTTTCTATCCCTTTATGGGCAAACGGATCGCGCTGTGCCGTGATTTTGTTTTGCTGTTTTAGAAACTCCATTGCAAAATGCACTCCTTTCAGAGATCTTCCTGAAATGTTCAGGTCTCTGGGAACTGTTGATCCGCCGGCCAGAACGAGTGCGCTATACTCTCTCAATAAATCATTCACGCTGATGTTGACTCCAACGTTGCTGTTGCATTGAAATACGATGCCTTCTTTTTCCATCACGTCGATCCGTCGATCGACTATCTTTTTTTCCAGTTTGAAATCGGGGATGCCATACCGCAATAGCCCTCCTGGCCGATCATCGCGCTCAAATACGGTAACCGAATGACCCGCCTGGTTGAGTTGTGCAGCAGCAGCCAGACCTGCAGGACCACTTCCTACGACTGCAATTTTTTTTCCGGTTCGAATAACCGGTTCTTTGAATTGAACAAACCCTTTATTGAACGCGATCTCGATGATGTGTTTTTCAATTTCTTCAATGTTGACCGGAGGTTGATTGATTCCCAGCACGCAAGAACTTTCGCAGGGTGCGGGGCAAATCCTACCGGTGAATTCAGGGAAATTGTTGGTAGAAGTCAGGATCTCGTATGCTTCTTTCCAGTCCTCACGGTATACCGCATCATTGAATTCGGGAATGACGTTGCCCAATGGACAACCATGATGGCAGAACGGCACTCCGCAATTCATGCACCGTGCTGCTTGCTTGTTCAGTTCCTCCTTTTCGTAGGGATGCACAAATTCATTGAAATGACCAATCCGTTCTTTGGGATCATTTTTTTGTGGAGCAACCCGTGTAAACTCAAGAAATCCTGTTGGTTTTCCCATTGTACTTTCTTATTTAATGACTGCTGCAGTGGATAGCTGCTTCGACTGCAGTACTTTTTTATAGTCCCTCGGAAATACTTTTACAAAATGCTGCTTCTGGGCATCCAGATCACTCAGTATGAACTGGGCAATGTGGCTTTTTGTGAGTTGTGCGTGCTCATGCAATAAACTGCACAATACGGTCACATCAGATTCATCAATGGGATCCAGATCCACCATTTCTGTATTGCACTGTTCATTCAATCGACCATGAACGTCGTACACATAAGCAATGCCTCCGCTCATTCCTGCAGCAAAGTTTCTTCCTACCTTCCCCAAGATCAGGACCGTTCCACCTGTCATGTACTCGCATCCATGATCACCCACTCCTTCCACAACTGCGGTCGCACCGGAATTTCTCACTGAAAACCGCTCTCCAGCTTTACCTCTGATGAATGCTTTTCCTGAAGTCGCACCATAGAACGCAACATTGCCTATAATGATGTTTTCTTCTGGGGTAAAGACACTCTCTTTGTCAGGATAAACAATCATTTTCGCACCACTGAGTCCCTTTCCAAAATAATCGTTCGCATCTCCTTCCAGTTCTAACAGAATGCCGTGTGTATTGAAGGCTCCGAAACTTTGACCTGCTGTTCCGTTGAATTTGATGTGGATGCACCCTTTTGGTAATCCTAACGCACCATACTTTCGTGTAATTTCATTGCTGAGTATGGTCCCGGTTGAACGATCTGTATTTTTAATTTGTGATTCAATTTGAACGGTATGACCAGATTCAAGCGCAGGGGTAGCTTCTTTTAACAATTTCCAATCCAACACATCCGCAATCCCATGGTCTTGTTCTTCGATTTTATGTACTGCGGTGAAAGGATCAGATGGTTCCTTGTATAAGACAGGAGAGAGGTCCAGTTTAGCATATTTCCAATGCGTGATGCCTTCGCGCATTTTCAATGCCTCTGCTTGTCCTACCATTTCTTCGATGGTTCTGTACCCCATGCTGGCCATAATCTCTCTGAGCTCTGCGGTGAGAAATTGAATGAAATTGACCACATACTCTGCCGCACCATTGAAGCGTTTTCGTAATTCAGGATCTTGCGTTGCAACGCCAACGGGACAGGTATTGAGGTGACACTTGCGCATCAAAATACACCCCTCAACCACCAGTGCGGCGGTAGCCACGCCCCATTCTTCTGCGCCCAATAAAGTTGCAATGGCAATGTCTCTTCCGGTCTTCATCTGGCCATCCGCCTGTAATACAACTCTTCCGCGTAATTTATTTCGCACCAGTGTTTGTTGGGCCTCTGCAAGTCCAAGTTCCCAGGGAAGACCTGCATGGCGGATGGAGCTTACCGGAGATGCACCCGTACCGCCATCATGACCGGATATCAGCACCACATCTGCTTTTGCTTTCGCAACCCCTGCTGCAATGGTACCCACGCCAGCTTTGGAAACCAGTTTCACGCTGATGCGTGCACGACGATTTGCATTTTTTAAATCAAAAATCAACTGTGCAAGATCCTCAATGGAATAGATATCGTGGTGTGGCGGAGGCGAAATCAGTCCCACGCCCGGTGTTGAGTGCCTGACCCTTCCAATCCAATCATCTACTTTATGTCCAGGCAATTGTCCGCCTTCTCCCGGCTTTGCCCCTTGTGCCATTTTGATTTGCAATTCATCGGCCTCTGTCAGGTACTGACTGGTTACGCCAAAACGAGCAGAAGCGACTTGTTTGATTGATGAGCGCATGGAGTCACCGTTGGGAAGCGGGGTGTATCGGACTTCATCTTCTCCACCTTCTCCAGTGTTGCTCTTTGCTCCCAATCGGTTCATAGCTATGGCCAGGGTAGTGTGCGCTTCCCAGGAAATGGAACCGAATGACATGGCTCCCGTCGCAAATCGCTTGTATATGGTTTCCGCAGGTTCTACTTCTTCAAGTGGAATAGCCGAACGCGAAGGGTTGAATTCAAATAAGCTTCTTAAGGTGCAGGCTTTTTCGCTTTGCTCGTTGACCAATTTGGAATATTTTTTAAATAGTCCATAGTCGCCTGTACGTGTTGAGTGCTGCAGCAAATGAATGGTTTGCGGATTGAACAAGTGAAACTCACCTTTTCGTTTCCATTGAAATATACCCCCCACGGGTAAACGATCCACCGGCAAACTTTTTCTGCTGAACCCCCGCATGTGTTTTGCAAGGGCCTCACGCGCAATTTCATCCAATCCCATGCCCTGGATCCGCGAAACCGCTCCGGTAAAATATTTATCAACTACATCGTTGTTCAGTCCAATGATTTCAAAAATTTGTGCGCCTTGATACGATTGCAAAGTAGAAATACCCATTTTTGAGAACACCTTCAGCAGGCCGTCGTTCACAGCCTTGATGTAGTTTTTCTTGAGCTTCTCTACTTCCAGTTCGGTATCGATTTTTCCGCTCAATTTCATATCGCGAATACTGGAAAGAGCCAAATACGGATTGATGGCTGTGGCGCCAAATCCAATCAGGCAGGCAAAATGGTGCACTTCCCATACATCGCCGGCTTCCACAATGATGCCAACTTTTCCGCGGTATCCTTTGCGGATCAGGTGGTGATGAATGGCAGAAGTGGATAGTAGAGAGGGAATGGGGGCATGGTCTGAATCAATCGCCCGATCCTGCAATATCAATACTTCAAAGCCGTCTTCAACAGCATCCACTGCATACCGGCAAATTCGGTCTAATGCTTTTTTCAACGCACCCGCTGAACCATCTGCCCTGAAATAGCATTGCAGCGTTTTTGCTTGAAAGATTCCGGTATCGATGCTGCGTATTTTTTCCAGGTCGTGATTGGTCAATACCGGATGTTTCAATGCCACCGTGTGGCAACTCAACGGATCTTCTATCAACATGTTTCCGTTGTTGCCGACAAATGTGGCAAGCGACATGACCAATCGTTCGCGAATCGGATCAATCGGAGGATTGGTCACTTGCGCAAACAGTTGTTTGAAATAACTGCTGAGGTGTTGGGGTTGATCACTGAGAATGGCCAGCGGAATATCCGTACCCATAGAACCTACGGGTTCTTTTCCATCCAATGCCATGGGCCCGATGATCGACTCAAGATCTTCAGTAGAATAGCCAAACGACTTCTGATACTTGAATACTTGATCGTGTTCCAGATGCGTGAACGCTACGCGGGGCTCCGGCAATTCATTGAGCCGAATTTTGTATTTATTCAGCCATTCTCCATACGGTTTTTGACTGCAGATCTGGTCTTTTAATTCGTTGTCGCTGATGATGCGGCCTTCTTCCATGTTCACGACAAACATCTTTCCGGGTTGAAGCCGACCTTTCTCAATGATCATGGAAGGATCAACCGGAAGTACTCCCGTCTCTGAAGCCATGATGACTCGATCATCCGAGGTCACGCAATAACGGGAGGGGCGCAATCCATTTCGATCGAGTGTGGCACCAATTATTTTTCCGTCGGTAAATGAAATGGAAGCAGGTCCATCCCAGGGTTCCATGATCGAGGCATGAAACTCATAAAACGATTTTTTAATAGGATCCATTTGCTCATCTCCATCCCATGCTTCTGGAATCAACATCATCATCACATGCGGCAAGGATCGCCCGGTCATCGTGAGGAGCTCAATCATGTTATCCAGACTTGCAGAGTCACTTTGACTGCCACCGATCAGCGGAAGCAAGATCTCCATTTCTTTTGTCGTGAAATAAGGAGAGGTGTAACCGCGTTCATTTGTCTTGATCCAATTCAGATTACCCTGAAGTGTATTGATTTCTCCGTTGTGGGCGAGGTACCGAAACGGCTGTGCCAACTTCCAGGAAGGAAATGTATTGGTAGCGAATCGGGAGTGCACCAGTCCCAATGCACTGACCATCTTTTTATTGCTAAGATCGGGGTAATAGTTGCGAACCTGCAGGCTGGTCAACTGACCTTTGTACACGACAACCTTGTACGAGAGTGACGCAATATAAAATCCAATTGCATCTTTTTTAACGGTGTTGTTGATCAGGTGGCTGGAATAGTTTCGGAGGACAAACAACTTTCGCTCAAATCCCATCGCATCCGTAACATGATCAGGACACGCAACAAACACCTGCTCAATTTCTGGCTCAACAGATCGTGCAGTAAAACCAATGCCATCGGGGTTGACGGGAACTTTCCTCCATGCCAATATTTCCAACCCAAGTTCTTCTGCAGCATGAACAAATAACTCACGGCACTCTTCACGTGAACGAACATCCTTTGGGAAAAAAACAACCCCAACCCCATATTTACCAAACGCCGGCAAATGCACGCCCAATTTCAGGCACTCGTCAAAAAAGAAGGCATGCGGTGTTTGTATCAATATGCCTGCACCATCTCCCGTATTGCTCTCGCACCCACAGGCGCCCCGGTGTTCCATGTTCTCCAATACGGTGAGGGCATCGGAAATGATCTGATGGCTTTTGTTGCCTTTGATATTGGCAACAAAGCCAATGCCACATGCATCGTGCTCGAATTCCGGACGGTACAAACCTCTGTTACTTGTCATAAACAAGACAATTTTTGAAAATATTCAATAAAATTCCTGTTATTAGGAAAAAATTCTAAAGTAATGGCAGGCACTCGCTTGAAAGTACAAAAGATTGACGATTTAACGATTAAAATCGCCAAAAAATAACTCCAAAGTTTTCAACCTTATGGTTATTCAGCATAGCTGCTTACCGGCTCGCAGGTGCAGACCAGATTTCGATCACCGTAGGTGTTGTTTACCCGGGCCACGCTGGGCCAGAATTTAGTGTTACGCAAGTAATCGATGGGAAATGCTGCTTCTTCTCGGGTATAGGGTCGATCCCACTCTGAAGAACAAATACTTTTTTGTGTATGAGGGGCTCTTTTGAGCAGGTTGTCTTTTTTGTCGACTTTCCCGGCTTCAATGGCGCTGATTTCCTTTCGAATGGAAATTAGTGCATCGCAGAAGCGGTCCAATTCTCCTTTGTCCTCGCTTTCAGTTGGTTCGATCATGATGGTCCCTGCTACTGGAAAGCTCATGGTTGGAGCATGAAATCCATAGTCCATCAATCGTTTGGCCACATCTTCTGCTTCGATGTCTGCTGACTTTTTGAATGGGCGCAGATCGACTATGAATTCATGTGCGCACGTATTGTTGACGCCCAAGTAGAGGATATCGTAATGTCCCTGCAACCGGGCTCTCATGTAGTTGGCATTGAGAATAGCGTATTCAGTGGCAGAAGTGAGTCCATTGCTGCCAAGCATGCGGATATACGCATAGCTGATTAGTAAAATGCTTGCGCTGCCAAATGGTGCAGCACTGACAGCAGTATTTCCCTTTGTAGGGTCCAGCGCTTCGTTATTCAAATGCGTATGTCCCGGTAAAAAAGGTGCCAGATGTGCTTTCACGCAAATGGGTCCCATGCCCGGACCCCCTCCACCATGGGGGATCGCAAAAGTTTTGTGCAAATTCAAGTGACATACGTCAGCACCAATCAACCCCGGTGCAGTCAATCCCACTTGTGCATTCATGTTGGCGCCATCCATGTATACTTGTCCTCCGTACTGATGAATAACATCGGTGATTTCATTTACCGTTTCTTCATACACACCATACGTACTGGGATAGGTAATCATGATACCGGCCAATGCACCTCTGTGCTGCAGGGCTTTTTCTTTCAGGTCCTCAAGGTCGATGTATCCATTTTCCAGGGCTTTGACCACCACAACTTTCATGCCTGCCATAACCGCTGAAGCAGGATTGGTTCCATGTGCAGAAATAGGGATGAGCATGATGGTGCGGTGATGATCTCCTCTCGCTTGATGGTAGCGTCTGATGGCAAGCAGTCCTGCGTATTCGCCCTGCGCTCCGCTGTTGGGTTGAAGGCTGCAGGCATCAAATTGAGTGACGGAACAGAGGTAGGCAGAAAGTTGATCAATAATATACTGGTAACCTTTTGTTTGAGAAGCAGGCGCAAATGGATGAATGCTGTTCCAGCAAGGCCAGCTCAATGGCATCATTTCAGAGGCAGCATTGAGTTTCATGGTACAGCTTCCCAGTGAAATCATCGAAGTATTCAAGGAGAGGTCTTTATTCTCCAGCATTTTAATGTACCGCATCATCTTGCTTTCGCTGTGATAGGAGTTGAATACAGCTTGCTGCAGATAAGGAGTGGTTCGGGTGAGTGCGGTGGGAATATGGGAGAGGTAGGCGTCATCTTCAATTTCAAGCGCAGCAGTGGATGATTCATTGAAGCACCGCAAGATATCCAACACATCACTCACTGTTGTTGTTTCATCCAGGCTGATGCCAATGGTAGTGGAATTGATTTTACGGAAATTAATATTTCTTTTTTCAGCACGCTCGATGATTGCCATCGCTTGATCGGTTTCGATTGCGAGCGTATCCACGTATGCGGCACTGACTACCTTCCAGTTGGTTTGCTTCAGCGCTTCTGCCAATTTGCTCGTCAACAATGAAGTGCGTGTAGCAATCTGTTTGAGCCCTGCAGGTCCATGGTACACTGCATACATCGCAGCCATGTTGGCCAACAATGCCTGTGCAGTGCAAATATTGGAAGTTGCTTTTTCGCGTTTGATGTGTTGTTCACGAGTTTGAAGTGCCATCCTCAACGCCCTTTTGCCGTCGGCATCGATGCTGATACCGATGATTCTTCCTGGCATGTTGCGTTTGAACTCGTCTTTGGCTGCAAAAAATGCGGCATGTGGACCACCGTATCCAAGGGGTACACCGAACCGTTGCGCAGAACCGCATGCTACATCAGCGCCCAGCTCACCGGGAGGAGTGAGTAAGGTGAGTGCAAGCAGATCGCTGGTCATGACCACATACCCACCAATTGCATGAACCTGCTCAATGAAGGAGCGAGGATCGGTCAATGCGCCCATGTTATTTGGATATTGCACAAGAGCGCCGAAATAGGTTCCGTCCAATGTTACTTCGGACATATCCCCGCTGATGATTTCTATACCTATGGGTAGTGCCCGCGTGATGAGCAAATCAAGCGTTTGAGGAAAGCAGTGACGGTCGACAAAAAACTTATTGCGTTCAATGTGGTCTTGACGGTTGAGCGCATTGAAGAACATGGTCATGGCCTCTGCAGCGGCAGTTGCTTCATCCAGCAATGACGCATTCGCAATGGGGAGTCCTGTTAGTTCACAGACCATTGTTTGAAAATTCAGCAAGCTCTCCAAACGTCCTTGTGCAATCTCTGCCTGATAAGGGGTGTATTGTGTATACCATCCCGGGTTCTCAAATATATTTCTCAGTATCACACTCGGTGTGTGCGTGCCGTAATATCCCTGGCCAATATAATTTTTTGCAACAGTATTCATCGCCCCAATTTCTTGAACATGTTGCAGGTAAGCAGCCTCTGAAATCGGAGAAGGGATGGTAAGGGCAGTATTCATTTTGATGGACTGCGGTACCGTTTTTTCAACCAATTCGTTAAGTGAGCGAACTCTAATCGTGTCGAGCATTTCATTGAGTTCGCGCTCACTTGGACCAATGTGTCGACCTCTGAATTCATTATCCTGTTGCTCCAAAAGATTCATGCGTTACGGTTTTGAATGAAGACCCTGTCCATCAGGGATCAAATAGGACTGCAAATCTACTTTGTTGGCCCGATTATTTGTAGATTTTGTCGATGCTGGCAGCCGATTGTGGATTAATTGGTGAAACAACTTCATATTGAAACATCAAGTAATTTTACCGATATGAAAAGGGAGCTGGAAAACAATTGGGAAAAGCGATCCGAAGAGCGTTCCAAAACCTATGCGCGGTACCTGAAAAAAGTAGATGCTTCCCGGGCGATTCGATCGCTTCCCGCGCTTCACGATGCCGCATTTGAGCATGTGGATTGCCTTGCGTGCGGCAATTGCTGCAAAGGGTATTCACCCCGGTTCAAAACTCCGGACATCAAACGCATCAGTCGGTTGCTCAACCTAAAAGAAAGTGATTTTATCCATCAGTACCTGCGTTTGGATGAAGAGGGGGATTATGTCGCTCATACCACTCCCTGTCCCTTCCTTGGCAAAGACAATCAGTGTTCAATCTATGATGACCGACCATCCGATTGCGCCCGGTTTCCGTATACCGATGAAGATGTATTTGTTAAACGGCCATCCATCACACTGAAAAACGTCAGTTTTTGTCCCGCCGCCTACCTGGTTATAGAAAACCTCATGGAGCAACTGCCTGCATGATTCAATAGTTCACTGTTCGAATTCTGGGGACTTTGAACCAGGTGAATGCCACAATTGAGACGGTCATCAATCCACCCAATACTACGGAAGGGACTACCCCCAATATACGGGCTGCAAATCCGCTTTCAAAGGCACCCAGCTCATTGGAAGAAATAATGAAAATGCTGTTGAGCGCTGATACGCGGCCCTTCATTTCATCCGGAGTTTTCAATTGTAAAATAGTGGAGCGAACAATGACGCTGATCCCGTCCAGTATGCCGGATACCATCAAGATCGCAAACGATAGCCAGAACGTTTCAGAAAGACCAAACAGGGTCATGCACAGACCAAACCCGCCCACACACAGCAACATGGTTCGACCCTGATTTTTTTTCATAGGAACCACATTCATGGTCAACAGCACTAAAATCGCCCCCAATCCCGGTGCTGCCCTTAAAATACCCAATCCCTCCGGACCTGCACCCAGGATAACATCCGAAAAATAAGGGAGCAGGGCAGTGGCTCCGCCAAAAAACACGGCAAACAGGTCCAGGCTGAGCACCCCCAGTATTTCTTTAGTGTTCCAAACAAAACGAAAACCCTTTTGGATGCTCTGCAACATCGGCTCTCGCTCCATGCCTCCGACTGGCGGCTTGGGGGAAATGAAAAATAATACACATACCGATGCCGTCAGCATGGCAATCATGACACCAAAGGCAAAAGTGATTCCCGCTTCTCCATACAGCAAACCTCCAATAGCAGGGCCGCTGACGGCAGCAATTTGCCAGGAACTGCTGTGCCAGGTGATGGCATTGGGCAAGTGTTCTTTCGGTACCAGCGCACTAACCAGCGCAAATGATGCAGGACCACTGAATGCCCGAGCAATTCCAGTCAGAAAAGCGATGCAATAGATGCTGATCAGCACAATGGAACGGTCGAATGTTTCCAGTGCATGTTTACTGGTGATGTAGGTAAAAAGAACGGTCAATACAAGATTGCCTGCAATACTGAGGTGCAGTAATTTTTTTTTGTCGGTTCGATCAATGATGTATCCTGAATAAATCGCCATCGCAACTGCCGGAACAAATTCCACCAGTCCGATCAGGCCGATGCTGAAGGGATCACGGGTGATGGCAAACACTTCCCATCCAATCAACGTGGCCTGCATGGTCAGCACCAGTATGAAAAAAAAGCGCGCAATGATGTACAACCGGAATTCAGAAAATTGCAATGCACTGAGGCTTTTGTGCTGAAGCAGATGCGCCATTGCACAAAGTTCGCATTTTGTTGCACATGCTGGTTATGGAAACGTAAGATAATGTTGGCCTTCGGGGTACTCTTTGTTCAGGGCATCCAAAATGGTTTCTATGTGCAGTTCATTTCCTAAAAAATCGGCCTGACTGGCATCGACGTAAAGTGTTTTGACGTTATGCTGCTTGATATAATGGGTATACGTTTGCTGAATGTTGAATAAGTAATCGTCTTTGATGTTTTGTTCAAAAGATCGGTTGCGCTTGCGAATATTTTCTTGCAGCGTTTGTACAGGGGCATGCAGGTAAATGAGTAAGTCGGGTTGCACCAATTGCTGATGAAGAATCTCAAACAACTTTTGATACAACCGAAACTCATCATCCGGTAAATTCACTTTTGCGAACAATAAACATTTGGTGAACAGATAATCCGATATGGTCACGTGTTGAAACAAATCTTGTTGATTGACCAGGTTTTTCATTTGCTTAAATCGTTCCGCCATGAAGAATAACTCTACCGAAAATGCATACTGATCGGGGTTTTGGTAGAATTTCTCCAGAAAAGGATTTTCAGCAAATTCTTCCAAGACCAATCGGGCGTTGAGCGATTTCGACAGCAGATGTGCAAGTGTTGTTTTTCCTGCGCCAATATTGCCCTCAATCGTGATGAATCGGTACTTACACATCTCCAAATGTAGTGACTTCAAGTGTATCGGTGCAGCTGTGGAGCATTTCCTGGATGCTCAACTGATGTTTTGGGTCGATAAAATCCGGCGACAATTCATGGAGGGGAATCAGCACAAACTTTCTGTCCCGTATCCGGGGATGGGGAATTTCCAGTTCTTCGGTTTGATAGACACCCTGACCATAATATAATATGTCGATATCAATGATGCGGGCATCATTTTTGAGTCCTCTGACCCTGCCCATCTCCGTCTCAATGACCAACAGTGCTTTCAGTAATTCAGTGGGAGAGAGTACGGTATGGAGATGGAGTACCTGGTTGAGGAAATAAGGTTGATCTGGCTTTCCCCACGGAGCTGTCTCGTAGAGCGCTGAGCACCGAAGTATCGTTCCACAATTTTTTTCAACGAGCGATTTTGCACGCGCAAGGTTTTCCTGCCGATTGCCCAAATTACCGCCTGTCAATAAAAATACCTCATTCATATACCCAAGTCCACGATAGGGGGCTAAAGTTCTTTATTTTAGCATTCTAAATCATCGGTACGTGAAAGGATTTTTCAAAAGTTTTTTGGCGGGGCTTCTGGCCCTCATCGTTTTCTTTGGCGTATTGTTTTTTGCCACCATTGGCATTATTGGTGCACTCGCTTCTCAAGAACAGGTTGAACTAAAGCCCGAATCTGTCTTGGTGATTGATCTCTCAAAGCAGATGAACGACAAGAAAGTCGAAGATCCTTTTTCAGACTTATCCGGTGAAGAGGTCTACCCCGAGCTTTCTGCTGCAATCCAATTGATTGGCGAAGCGGCAAAAGACTCGATGATCAAGGGGGTATACCTCATTGCCAAAGACAATGCAAATGGTTTTGCTTCCTCCAACGAACTCAGGGAAGCGCTCTCTGCTTTCAAGTCCAGCAGAAAATTCATTTATGCTTATGGCGACTACCTCTCTCAGCGCGCATACTCCGTTGCCAGTCTCGCCGATAAGGTGTATTGCCACCCCAAAGGAATTTTTGAATGGCAGGGCATGTCCGTCAAATTGGTGTTTTTCAGACGGATGCTCGATAAGCTGGAGATCAAGCCTCAAATTTTTTATGCCGGTAAGTTCAAAAGTGCGACTGAACCTTTTCGGGAGACAGCCATGACGGATGCTAACCGTGAGCAGACCACCCAGTGGCTGAATGATATCTACTCACAGTTCCTGGAGCAGGTGGCACGTGACCGAAAATTGAATGCTGATTCGCTTCGGGCATGGGCAGATCGTTACGCATTGGATCGTCCTGAAAAAGCAGTTGCGGTGAAGTTACTGGACGGATTGCGCTACGACGATGAAGTCAAATCTGAAATCAGGAAAAAATTGGGAATAAGAGCTGCTGAAAAAATCAATTTCATCACATTGCCCAATTATGCCAAGGCGGTGACCTTAAATAAGCCTTTTTCAAAGAACAAGATTGCAGTGGTATATGCAGAAGGCGACATTGAGTATGGAAAGGGAATGCCGGAATCCATTGGTTCAGAAGAATACTTGTCCGTTTTGAGAACCATCCGAAATGATGATGACATCAAGGCCGTTGTGCTGCGCGTCAATTCACCCGGAGGAAGCAGCTTGGCCAGCGAAATCATGTGGAGGGAACTCGAACTGATGCGCCAACAGGGCAAGCGATTGGTGGTTTCCATGGGAAATGTGGCAGCCAGCGGCGGGTATTATATCGCCTGCAATGCAGACCGAATTTTAGTGCAACCCAATACCATAACCGGTTCCATTGGGGTGTTTTCAATTGTACCGGATCTTTCCGGTTTCATGAACAATAAACTTGGAATTACATTTGATCGGGTCAGTACATCGACGTATGCCGATGCGCCTTCTTTAACCCGACCCATGCGGGAGGATGAAAAACGAATTGTTCAAGGGGAAGTCGATAGGATTTACCTTGATTTCAAACAACGGGTGGCAGATGGCCGTAAGCGCGACATTGCCTATATCGATAGCATTGCTCAGGGGCGGGTCTGGACAGGCAAGAAAGCAATTGAAATTGGTCTGGCCGATGAAATCGGAGGGTTGGCAAAAGCCATTGAAGTTGCTGCAAAGCTGAGCAAGATGACCGATTATCGCATCAAAGAATATCCTGAACCCAAGTCGATTTTGGATTATGTGCTGCAGACTTATCCCACGGAATTTTCACGCACTCAACTCAAACGGGAGCTGGGAGAGGAGGAATATAAAATCATGGGACAGATTAAAAAACTAAAAGACATGACCGGGGATGTCCGCACTGAACTGCCCTTTCGATACAATTATAAATGATGCCAAATTCTTCCTCGAACTCATATAGTCAGACAAGGGCCATGCTGGCCATCGCCCGAGCAAGCCTTCGTTCCATATTTAGGAGTCCCTCTGCAGTAATTTTCAGCTTCCTCTTCCCGATCATTTTCATTTTGGTGTTTGGGTTTCTCAGTTCGACTACTCCTGTGATTCGAGTCGCGTTTGCCGATGACTCGACCAATGGCAACGAATTGTACACCAAGCTCATTGAGAAGACGAATTTGAAAATCATTACCCAACCCAATGTCATTTCGCGACAAGAACTGGAGAAGGGACATATAACAGCTATACTGAAAATCAAAGCAGTCAACCCTGCGCAGTTTCCCAAGTATGCAGTGGAAATCACCACCTCTACGGCCGCAGCCGACCGCATCGGACTGTTGCAGTCCATCATCCAGCAGACCATTGCAGAATTGGATCTCGCAAACTTTCCGCAGCGACCAACCTATGCCTACATGATCAAAGAAACTTTACCGGGAAGAGAATACCGAACCATCGATTTTATTTTACCCGGACAACTGGGCTTTTCCTTGCTGAGTGCAGGAGTATTTGGTGTGGCCTTTATATTTTTTAACCTGCGGCAAACCTTGGTCTTGAAACGGTTCTTTGCAACTCCAATCAAGCGCACCTACATCGTTTTTGGAGAAGGACTAGGCAGGATCGCGTTTCAAATGATTACCGCCGTAGTGATTCTTTCCATCGGACACTTTGCGTTTAAATTCACGTTGATCCATCAATGGGTAACCTTCTTGGAATTGATGGTGCTGAGCCTCGTAGGACTCATTGTTTTCATGGGATTTGGTTTTATTGTCAGTGGACTGGCCACCAGTGAAAGCACCATTCCTCCATTTGCTAATTTGGTTACGCTACCGCAATTTCTTTTGGCAGGAACATTTTTTCCTGTTGAAAATTTTCCTAGCTGGCTGCAACCGCTTTGTAAAATTCTTCCGTTGACCCACCTCAATCAGGCCATGCGCAACGTTGCATTTGAAGGCGCTCACCTGCAGGACTGCCTTCCTCAATTGCAGTACCTATTGTTATGGGGAATTGTCCTCTATGCAATTGCCATCCGGGTGTTCCGGTGGGAATAATGCATTAGACTTTTGGCAAAAGTTTTAGATTGCGCTGCATCCCTTTCCATTTGGTCCTTTTTAACGGAGAAGATGCGAATACCTCATTGAAGCGTTCTTCACTCAGGCTCATCCAATCGTGTATGTTGAAATTCAGGATTTCATTAAGGGGCGCTAACTCAGGGTGATCATGAGGTCGACTGAATCTGTTCCACGGGCATACATCTTGGCAAATATCACACCCGAACACCCAATCGCTGGAAACAGTGCTCAATTCCTCCGGGAGTTCCTGTGATTTCAACTCTATGGTGAAGTAGGAGATGCATTGGGATGCCAGCAATTCTTTGTTGGGAAGAATGGCCGATGTGGGACAGGCCTCTATGCATTTTGTGCAGGTTCCACAGAAATCATGTGCAATTGGATCATCTGCTTCCAATTCAAGATCCACAATCAGCGTAGCCAAAAAAAAGAATGATCCTTTTTGGGGATGGATCAACATTCCATTTCTTCCAATCCAACCCATTCCACTGCGTTGCGCCCAAGCTCGCTCCAATACAGGAGCTGAATCGACAAATCCTCTTCCTTGAACGTTTCCAAATTGATGTTGAATGGCAGCTAAAAACGCGTTGAGTTTTTCTCGGATTACCACGTGGTAATCTTGTCCGTAAGCGTATTTCGCAATATGAGGAGCATGTTCATCTTGCTCTGTTTCCGGAAAGTAGTTGAACATCAGCACGATCACCGATTTGGCTCCGGGTATAAGTTCAGAAGGATTGACACGCTTTTCAACATGATTGGACATATAGTCCATCGTACCGTGATATCCTTTGTTCAACCATGCCTCCAGCCTGCGTGCATCATCATCCAATCGTTGTGCTTTGGCGATTCGGCAATCATCAAAGCCAAATTGGTTTGCCAGTTGTCTGATGAGCTGTGAGCGTTGATTGAGCAACATGCAGCATTCATTAATTGATTACGGCCTCTACTTCTGAAATGAGTTGTTCGTAAAATGCGCGATTGGTTACGGCCAGTGGTTTTTCTGGAAGAAACATTCCAATGGTTCGGTTGTTCAGATCGATCCACGGCCAGGCGCCAGTGGGTGACCCGCAGGAATACCGCAGACCTTTTCCATCGGTTGACGTGGTTTCCATCCAGGCTCCCATCGCAAACGTAAAACCTTTGGTGAGTTCAGGATTGTAGCGAATTCGTGCATCAGGAAACTGGTTTTTTAAAAGTTCGCCGACTGAAGCTGCGCTCAATACTTTTTTCCCATTGAACATTCCCTTGTTCGCAATCATAGTCAAAAAGTTCATGTAATCAAATGCAGAACATGACGCACCTCCTGAAGGATTAGGTGCTTTTCCTTCTTCGTCGTAGAACGATGATGTTTTCATCATCAGGGGTCGAAACAACTTTTCTTGCGCGACACGGTCAAATGTTTTTTTTGTAATGACCTCTAGCACCCGACCTGCTATGTTCAATCCCACACTGGCATCTGCAAAGGCTTCTCCAGGATTATCGACAATGAGCTTTTTTGTAGCAAAATATTCCATCTCTTCTTCGAGGGTGTTGTATCGGGTTTTTTGCGTGAATTTGACCAGTCCTGCTGCATCCGTATCCAATCCAACTGTTTGAGATAGGCAGTGTCGAAGGGTGATGTATCCTTTCATGTATTTGCTAAAAATGGGGATGTATTTACTCACCTGATCGTCCAGTGAAAGTTTGCCTTCATCGACAAAAATCATCACCAATGCGGCCGTCAACCATTTGCTGCTGGCGCCAACCGGTGCCGGCATTTTTAATTTAAAATCTTCTGTTTCTTTCAGGAAAATAGTTTTCCCGTCTTTTTGAACTACCAGCAGTTTATTCTTCCCTAAAAATTTGTCGTTTTGCATCAGGATCTTATCAAGACCCGATAAATCGACCTGTGCCTTTAGGTTCATCTGAAAAAATAGCAGAAAAGCCAGAAGGAGACTGCAGTTAAGGCATTTAAATCTGAAGCAATATGTCATAATTACCATTTTTTTCGATTGGTGGCCTATTTGAGCGAAATAACATGTAAATCTACACATATGAATTTAAACAACTTTACCATACAGGCCGCTGAGGCAGTACAGTCGGCTCAGCAAATCGCCTTCAACAATGCACACCATTCAGTGGAAACAGAACACCTGCTCTCTGCTTTGCTGGAACAAAAGCAGTCGCCAGTCGATTATCTTTTGAAAAAGAACAATGTTTCGGTTCCGGTTCTTCGAACTAAATTGAGTGAGTGGCTCAAGAAATTGCCGAATGCCGAGGGGGAACCTGCACAATCACTGGGAAGGGAAACCAATACGGTATTCATGCGGGCCATATCGGGATTGACCAAGTTTGGAGATGAATTTGTTACACCCGAACACCTGCTGATGTCCTTGCTGAATGGAAATGATCAAGTGGCAAAATTGCTTCGGGAAGTGGGGCTTACAGAAAATGGATTGCTTCAATCCATCACGGAACTCCGTAAAGGAGAAAAAATCAAGAGTCAAACACAGGAAACGCAGTTCGATGCGTTGAACAAATACGCAAAAAACCTGATTGAACTTGCTCGAATGGGCAAGCTGGATCCTGTAATTGGCAGGGACGAAGAGATACGCCGCACGCTCCACATCCTCTCGAGGCGCTCCAAGAACAATCCCATCTTAGTCGGTGAGCCAGGCGTAGGCAAAACCGCTATTGCGGAAGGGTTGGCCATGCGCATTGTCAATGGAGACGTGCCCGAAAACCTGAAGAATAAATTGATCTATGCGCTGGATATGGGACAACTCATTGCAGGAGCCAAGTACAAAGGAGAATTTGAAGAGCGCTTGAAAGGAGTCGTCAAGGAAGTTTCTACCAGTGATGGAGAAATCATTCTGTTCATTGATGAGATTCATACGTTGGTCGGTGCCGGCGCAGGGGAAGGTGCGATGGATGCTGCCAACATCCTCAAGCCTGCACTGGCACGGGGTGAACTGCGGGCCATTGGCGCTACAACACTGAATGAATACCAGAAGTATTTTGAAAAAGATAAAGCCCTTGAACGCCGGTTTCAGAAAGTGATGATTGAAGAGCCCAATGTGGAGGATGCGATTTCTATTCTCAGGGGATTGAAAGACCGATACGAAACCCATCATCATGTTCGCATCAAAGATGAAGCCATCATAGCAGCGGTTGAACTTTCTCATCGGTACATCACCGATCGGTTTTTGCCCGATAAAGCAATTGACCTGATCGACGAAAGTGCTGCAAAACTTCGATTGGAAATGAATTCCATGCCCGAAGAGTTGGATACACTCGAGCGATCCATCCGCCAATTGGAAATTGAGCGCGAGGCCATCAAACGCGAAAACGACGAGGTAAAGATGAAAGAGCTCAATACTGAAATTGCCAATCTTTCTGTGGGGCGGGACACGCTTCGGTCCAAATGGAAGGAAGAAAAGGAATTGGTGGAAAAAATTCAGCAGTCAAAAGCCGATATTGAAAAACTAAAATTACAAGCAGAAAAAGCTGAGCGTGAAGGCGATTACGGCACCGTCGCTGAAATCCGCTACGGAAAGATAAAAGAGCGGGAGCAATCCATCATTGCCCTGACTACCGAACTGGAATCTTCCAATGACAAACGGTTATTGAAAGAGGAAGTGGATGCAGAAGACATTGCTGAAAACGTTGCCAAAGCAACGGGAATACCGGTTTCAAAAATGATGCAGGGAGATCGGGAGAAATTACTTTATCTGGAGGAGTACCTGCACCGCAGGGTAGTAGGTCAAGAGGAAGCCATTACAGCTGTTGCCGATGCAGTGCGAAGGAGCCGCGCTGGATTACAAGATCCTAAACGGCCGATTGGATCCTTCATTTTTTTGGGTACTACCGGCGTGGGCAAGACTGAGTTGGCAAAAACATTGGCGGATTATCTGTTTGATGATGAAAGCATGATGACGCGCATTGACATGAGTGAGTACCAGGAAAAGCACACCGTGTCTCGTTTAGTTGGTGCTCCTCCCGGATACGTAGGATATGATGAGGGTGGACAATTGACGGAGGCTGTCAGGAGAAAGCCTTACAGCGTTGTGTTGCTTGATGAAATCGAAAAAGCGCATCCGGATGTCTGGAACGTGCTCTTGCAGGTTCTCGACGATGGAAGGCTAACCGATAACAAAGGGAGGGTGGTTAATTTCAAGAATACGATCATCATCATGACCTCTAACCTGGGAAGTCACCTGATACAAGAAGCATTTGAACAGGCAGAGGAGGGAAGTCTTGAATCTGCAGCAAACAAAGCAAGACTGGAAGTGATGGCTTTATTGAAACAGACCATTCGTCCGGAATTTCTGAACCGTGTGGATGAAATCATCATGTTCCAGCCGCTGAGCCGGAAAAATATACGCTCCATCATTCAGGTTCAATTGGAGAGCCTGAGGCGACTGGTTGCGGGATCCAACATCACTCTTGAATTTACTACGTATGCGATTGATTTTCTCGCTGAGAATGGATTTGACCCACAGTTTGGAGCGCGCCCGTTGAAGCGGCTGATACAAAAAGAGATCATCAATCAATTGTCCAGAAAAATTCTAGCAGGAGAGGTGGATCGATCCAAACCCGTTATCGTGGACGTCTTCGATGGGGTGGTCGTCTTTCGGAACCAACGGGAGCTTTCGGTGAAGGAATAATAGTGGGGGGAAGCTCAACGCGTTCTATCCTTTTACCAATGAGGGATTCAATTCGTTTCATTTTTCGCTGATCCATGGGGTTCACCAGCGTGATGGCCATGCCCTTGTTTTCGGCGCGAGCGGTACGACCGATCCGGTGCACATAATCTTCTCCATCTGGCGGAACATCGAAATTGATCACCAGTTCAATTTCATCAATGTGAATGCCCCTGCTCAGGATATCGGTTGCCACCAAAATAGGAACCCGCTTGGAGGAGAATCCCTGCAGCACGTCCTCGCGCTGCTGCTGATCCAGATCGGAATGTATCTCCTTGGCATCGAGTTCCAGCTTTTGCAATTGACGGGTAAGCTGTTTGACGGTTTGCTTTTTGGAACAGAAAATCAAGACGGATTTAAATTTGCCCTCAGAAAGAACATGGGAAATCAGGGGAATTTTTTCGCCATCTGAAACCGTGTACTGCAATTGCTGAATGGTTTCAGGAGGTTTTGATACGGCAATATTGATCTCGACCGGTGCGTGAAGAATTTTTTTGGCCAGCTGCAAGATTTTCGGAGGCATCGTCGCGGAGAACAGAAGGGTTTGCCGTTTTGTCGGCAAATGAGAGATGATACGCATGATGTCATCATGAAAACCCATATCGAGCATGCGGTCTGCTTCATCCAAGATCAAATAGTCCAGTTCTTTCATGCGCGCATACCCCATGTTGAGATGGGAAATCAGCTTTCCCGGAGTAGCCACAACAATATCTACTCCTGTGGACAGCGCCTGTTTTTCCCTCACAAAAGCACCACCGTCGCCGCCTCCATAAATCGCCATTGAACTGAGTTCGGTAAAATAGGTAAGCCCATCCAGGTGGGTACTGATTTGAATGGCCAATTCTCGTGTGGGGACCAATATCAGGGCGTGAACTTCGGAGTCTTTGCGTTCTGCGTTGAGTAGCCCATTGATAACAGGGAGCAGAAAGGCTGCCGTTTTTCCTGTTCCCGTTTGGGCACAGGCAATCAAGTCTTTGCCCTGTAGGATGAGGGGGATTGCTTGCTCTTGTATCGGAGTGGGTTTTTTATAGCCACTGGCCTCAATACTTTCCTTGAGGGTAGGGTGAAAATCAAATGAACAAAAATCCAATGAATAGTATATTGGTGAGTGCGAAGATAACTCGTTATTTTTACCAACAGTTAATTATTCGCGTATGAGGCTGAATCCAACACTTCTTCTCTGTGTAGTTCTAACGGTACCTGTAGTAGAAGGCTACTCACAAAGCATCACAGCACCGGTCTCCACTAATTTTTACATGGAAACGTATAATATTCGGGGCAAGCCCTTTATCAATCCGGAGGCTACCAATGTTGAAGGAACACCGTTATTGAATACCGAATGGGGATCCGGCACAGTGTATTTTAAGGATGGTGCAATTGCAAAAGAAATAGAGTTGAAATTCAACCTGGAAAAGAATGAATTGTATTTCAACCGGGATGGCTCCCTATTTCTCTTCAATGATCCAATTGCTTCCTTTCGGATGAAGTATGCAAGTGTTGGAAAGCAATTTGACGTGTTGTTCAGAAGCGGATACCCTGCAGCAGGGAAACTTGGTCCTTCCACATTTTTTCAGGTACTGCAGGATGGCGCAAAATTTCAATTGCTGGACTACCGGTACTCTTATTTGGGCGATTCATACCGGTATGGAGGCACGGCTAAACAAGCCTTCATAGAAGGGGAGGAGCTGTACATTTTCGATATAGCCTTTTCGAAAATGATCAAAATCAAACGGGGCGAGCAGGGTCTTTTGGAATCCATGCCTGCGGAGCTTTCTTCCAAGATCATCTCTATTGCGAAATCACAGCGATCCAAATTAAAATCTAATCAGGATCTCATGATGCTGGTGGAGGAGTTGAATAAATAATTTTTAAGTGATGCAATTCATGTTACGCAGTTCAATTTTTGCTGTATTTGTTTTTTTGTTGACCGGTTGCGGGTGGGCGCAAAATGAGCCCAAGGGTAGTGGACCTGCTGTTGCGGAGGCTCCGAACGCACCGGTGTTGGATAGCGCTTTGTATCGGACGAGAATGAGTGCGATGCTCAACGGAGACTCTTCTGCAAAATGGAGATTCAAAGGCGATTATCCCTTGCAGGGAGCTTTGTTGCCGTTCAATCGTATTGTGGCCTATTATGGGAATCTGTACTCTACCCGAATGGGAATTTTAGGAGAATTGCCCAAGGCGCAGATGTTTGCTCGCCTCAAAGAGGAGGTGGCTGAATGGGCAAAAGCTGATTCCGCTACACCGGTGATTCCTGCTTTGCACTACATCGTTACCACGGCACAAGGTGCTCCAGGTTCCTCAGGTAAATACCGCCTTCGCATGCCCAATGCCCAAATTGACAAAATCATGGTCATGGCGGAAGAGATCGGTGCCATTGTATTTTTGGATATTCAAGTCGGCTTGAGTACCCTACAGGAAGAAATTCCCGTGATTGAAAAATACCTCAAGTTGCCCAATGTACATCTTGGAATTGATCCTGAGTTTTCAATGAAAGGCGGCCAACGTCCAGGCGCCGTGATTGGTCATTTTGATGCAGCCGATATCAACTATGCTTCTCAGTACCTTGCCGAACTTGTAAAAACACATAACCTTCCACCAAAAGTTTTGATTCTGCATCGGTTCACACAGGGAATGATAAAGAATTACACGTCAATTTCCATGCGTCCTGAAGTACAGGTAGTAGTCGACATGGATGGATGGGGATCTCCAGCACGGAAAATCAACACGTATAAACTTTTTGCATACGGTGAACCAATTCAGTTTACAGGATTCAAGCTGTTTTATAAAAACGACTTGAGAGAAGCGCCGCATCGTTTGCTCACTAAAAAAGAGCTACTGGCCCTCAAGCCAGCGCCGCTCTATATTCAGTATCAGTAATGCATCCGGCTCCACACCTTGATCGTGTTGAAGCATTGATTAAGCAGTATCAGATGCTTCCTCACCCCGAGGGAGGGTATTATACCCGAACCTTTCGATCGCCCATAGTGCTTGATCCATCGTGCATTGGCCATGGCTTTGAAGGGAGCAGGCCTATTTCTACTGCCATTTATTTTTTAATTCCAGCCGGGAAATGCTCGGCATTTCACCGGTTGCGCAACGATGAAATCTGGCATTTTTATACAGGGGATCCTGTTTGTATTCATACTATCGACAACAATGGACACTACCATCAACATGTTCTTGCCGATGATGGGGTTGCTCACTCAACGTTTCAGTACCTGGTCCCTGCTGGAACCTGGATGGCGGCAGAGTTGAATGCTACAAATCATGGGTTTGGACTTGTGGGGTGCACCGTTTCACCTGGTTTTGAGTTTGAAGATCTGGAAATGGGAAAAAAAGATGAACTCTGTGAACTGTTTCCAGCGTACCGTACACTTATTGAGCGACTCTGTCTTTAATTCGGGATTGAACCAACGTTCACCTCAGCGCTTATCCGAAAGTAATAGCTTAATGGCCAGTGCGATCATCACAACTGCAAAAATGCGTTTTACCATAACTTCACTGAGGCCAAGTGAAAACTTACTGCCCAGGTAGCTACCCAGTACAAAACCGATGGCGAGCAGACCGGCATATTTGAAATCTACGTATCCCTTTTTATAATAATTGATGACGGCCAGCAGACCAACGGGAAATACCATCATGGCCAGCGAGGTACCTTGTGCAAGGTGTTGACTGAATCCTATGATGAGTACAAGCGCGGGAACAATGAGAACCCCGCCACCGATGCCGACCAATCCTCCCAGAAATCCCGCAGCCAGTCCAATCAGGACCACATAGATAATTGTTTCCATGGTAAGAGGTTTAGGTTGTTCCATTTTCATTATTTGAATAAAGCCATCCCCAAGGCAGTCAGGAGGATGCTCAACACTACCGATGCCACTATATACATCATCGCATATGCGGTGTTTCCGGATCGGATAAGGTGTATGTTTTCAAGGGCGAAGGCAGAAAAGGTTGTAAATCCTCCGCAAAATCCAACCGACAGCAGCAAGCGGGTTTGCTCGCTTATCGGATGCAAGCGCTGAGAAAGCGCAATGATTACGCCAATGCAAAAGCTGCCGATGAGATTGATGGTCAATGTGGACCAGGGAAATTTTGCAGGAGAATCAGATTGAAAAAGCAATGAAGTCAGATAGCGCAATACTCCTCCAGTTCCGCTGCCCAATGCCACCAGGAGAAGGTTCTTCCACATCATTATTCAATCGTCAGGTTTCCGGAAAAGGTATAACTGAAGTCCACTCGCCATTTGCCTTCTGATTGCATCACTTTGATCTCTGTTGGTTTTTTCGTAAATGAGTTGGAGTAGTTGATGATGGAGGTGCTGTCGTTAAGTGTTTCGACTTTATTCACGATTATCGAAGATGAGCGCAGCGAGAGCAGTTCCCCCTGTGGACGTTTTTTCATATGTTGACTGTACCGTTTGAACAGTTCCATGTCTTCTGCATCTTTTTTCAGGTAAAGCGTTGCCTTTTCGTAATCGCCATCCAAGACAGCCCGCACAAACTCTCTACCCGCATCCATGGGATCTTCCGGCTCTTTGAATCCTTCTGGAGTAGAGCAGGAGACCAGGAACAGTCCACAGATGAAAAGAAGCCGGTAAACAATCGTCTTACTGTGCAGCATTGTTGTCTTTTTCTTTATCGTAGGCGCGGATGATGGCTTTTACCAATCGGTGGCGCACCACGTCTTCTTCATCCAGTTCAATGTGTGCGATGCCGTCTATGTTTTTTAAGATGCGTCGGGCTTTTTCCAATCCACTTTTTTGATTTTTCGGTAAATCAATTTGACTGAGATCGCCCGTAATGATCGCTTTCGCATTAGAACCAATACGCGTCAAAAACATTTTGATTTGCAGATCCGTTGTGTTTTGTGCTTCATCCAAAATGATGAAGGCGTTGTCCAGGGTGCGACCCCGCATATACGCCAGCGGTGCAATTTCAATTACGCGTGTAGACATGTAATACCCAAGTTTATCGGCTGGAATCATATCGTCTAATGCATCATAGAGTGGCCTGAGGTAGGGGTCAATCTTTTCTTTGAGATCGCCCGGCAAAAAACCCAGGCTTTCACCCGCTTCTACGGCTGGTCGGGTAAGAATAATCTTCTTGACCATTTTATTTTTAAGCGCCCGAACGGCCAGTGCTACGGCTGTGTAGGTCTTTCCTGTTCCTGCGGGACCAATGGCAAATAGAATATCGTTCTTATCGGCCATCAAAACCATTTTCTTTTGGTTTTGCGTCCGTGCCCTAACGGATTTCCCATTCGGGCCAAACACCAATACGTCGTTTGGATTTTTCTCAATAAAATTATCGATGACCTCCGAATCATCTCCTCCCAGAATTTGTTCAAAATAATTGTGGCTGACATTGCCATTGCGCTCAAGGTATTGAACCAGCAAGTCGATTTTTTCTTTGGCCTGCTCAATTTGATCAGACGCGCCACTTAATTTGATCTGTGTTCCTCTGCTGAGGATTTTGAGGAGAGGAAATCTTTTTTTGAGGAGATCTAGTTTGCCATTGTTTACACCGAAAAACTCAATCGGATTAATGGATTCAAGGTTGATGATGGCTTCCGTCAATGATACGAATTTAAAGGGTGATGCTGACTGATTGTGTTCTATTCAAATTTAGAATTTTGAAACTGAAAAACAAACAATCAATTTATCAACAGCCTGTTAATTAGTTTCCAGATTGCTTCAGTTGATGTATGGTGGAAATGGGGTCCGGTGAGGCAAATACGGTGTTGCCGGCCACCAGTACTTCGGCACCTGCTTGCACAATGGAAGCAGCATTTTCCAATGTTACACCTCCATCTATTTCTATCAGGGCGGTAGCATTTTTTTTCACAATCATTTCTTTGAGCCGCTTTATTTTGTCAAGGGTTTGGGGTATGAACCGTTGGCCACCAAAGCCTGGGTTGACCGACATCAAGCAGACTAAATCGGCATCTGTGATGACGTCTTCAATGGCGGAGAGTGACGTATGGGGATTTAAGGCAATGCCTGCTTTCATGCCCAGTGCACGGATCTGTTGCAATGCTCGGTGAAGGTGGGTGCAGGCTTCCACATGGATGGTCAGCACATCTGCTCCGGCATCCTTAAATGCCTGGATGTATTTTTCCGGTTCAACAATCATTAAATGAACATCACAGACTTTGGATGTGGCTTTTCGGACTGCACTGATGATGGGTAATCCAAAGCTGATATTCGGAACAAACCTTCCGTCCATCACATCCAGGTGCAACCACGCTGCTTCGGATTGATTGACGAGAGTGCATGCCCCTTCAAGTCGAAGAAAATCCGCAGAAAGGAGTGAGGGAGCGATGATGGCCATGTTATTGATTTAAACGGTTGAGTAAATTACGGTATCCTGAGTTAGTGGGTTCCAAACGGGTTGCTTCGATTATGAAATCTTTTGCACTGGCTGTATCTCTTTTTTTCAAAAAGCATTGACCGAGCCAGTAGTAAACTTCCGGATTCTGACGGTCCATGTCCATGACCTTGTTAAAAGCCAGGATGCTGGATTCAACCGCATCCAAATCGTAGAGCAGTATTCCTCTTTCCATGTGCACATCGGCATTCATAGGGTTGTATTTTAAGGAGGAATCGAGTTGCTGCAGCGCCCATGAGAGCTCTCGTTTGTTGATGGCGTAGAGTCCCTTGATGAAAAACGCATCGCCCCGAAATGCTGTTCCAAAATTGAACGTTAAGGAATCGGCAATCTGCAGGGCTTGGGCATCGGACTGATTGGCGAAGTAAAATCCCCACTCCCGCAGATTTTCGGGTTGGGAAAAATCTATGGAAGCCGTTTTTTTTGTTGGAGGTGGGGTCGAGTTATCGGGTTGTTCGTTGGATACGCATCCGCACACGCAGCACAGCAGAATTGGGTTGATCATCAGGGATTTCATCCGCTTGTGCATGTGCAAATCTACCACTTTGGGTGATTTATTACATTTTGATGATAAAACTGAGGGTTGGTGAACATAGTTTTGCAGCCAAATCCTTTAAAATGACTTCTGTATCGCTATCCCGTCTTGTATTTTTTGTGGGCTGTTTTGTCCTCGTTTCGACCGCCTTGATTGCGCAGGACAGTGTTCAATATGCCAACGAGCCGCACTTTAAAAATATTCGCCAGCTCACCTTTGGGGGAGACAATGCTGAGGCCTATTTTAGTTTTGACGGGAAATGGCTGGTGTTCCAAAAGACCTATGCCAAAGAAGGTATTCCCTGCGACCAGATCTATGTAGGTAAAGTGCCCACAAAGCCTAACGAAGTGTTTGAACCTCGACTGATCAGTACTGGCAAAGGGAGAACAACCTGTGGTGCGTTTCTAAAAGACAACAAGCACGTGGTATTTGCGTCCACCCATTTGTCCGATGAGAATTGCCCTCCCGTTCCTGACCGTGCCAAATACGGCAATCGATACATCTGGCCCCTGTACGCCTCCTATGATATTTTTATTGCCGATTTGAATGGAAAGATCACCAAGCAGCTGACCAATCATGCTGGTTACGATGCGGAAGCCACGATCTCTCCCGATGGCAAGACGATGTTGTTCACTTCAACACGGGATGGTGATATCGAGCTATATACCATGGATTTGGCTTCTGGGCTTACCCAACGCATCACCCATCAGTTGGGATACGATGGAGGAGCCTGGTACAGTCCAGATGGCACGAAAATCATTTGGAGAGCTTCTCGTCCACAAACCCCTGAACAAATCAAAGAATACAAAGAACTACTCGCTGAAAATCTGGTAGCACCGACACAGATGGAAGTCTGGATCGCCAATGCAGATGGTTCCAATCCCCGGCAGGTCAGCTCGCTGGGACAGGCCAACTGGGCACCTGCCTATATGCCGGACAGCAAGACCATCATTTTCGCATCCAATCACGAATACAAAAGAGGCTTTCCATTCAATTTGTATACCATGAATGAAGACGGCTCAGGACTGACAAAAATCAGTCGAGACAAAGGATTTGATGCATTTCCTATGTTCAGTGTCGACGGAAAGAAAATTGTTTTTTGTTCCAACCGCAACAACGGAGGCACACGGGATACCAATATTTTTATAGCCGACTGGGTGGATTGATCATTGGGCCAGCGACGTGCCGTTGATCCTCTTGAGCAAGTAAATCTTTTTATTCTCGAAATAATCCACTGTACCAGCCAGCGACCCTGTAGCGCGGGTAGGTTTAAATTGATAATCGTTCATCAATTTGAACAGTTGATCGGTAGGGTCATCCACCTGAATGTGTCCATGTTTTGAAAAAATTGATATAAAGTAATACACGAGCTCAAATCCCTTATATACTGAAGGAGAGGCTTTTACAAATGTATTGGATCGAATGTATTCATCTACGAATTTGGCCCAGGCGTTGTTTTGCGGGATGTAAAAAGGAGTAGTGTACCACAATGAAATGGGATAATGCGCGGGCTTTTGCAACTCTCTATTGTTTTCCATTCCGGGCAGGATAAAGAACTGTACGATGGCCTTTTTTGGGTAAGCAAGGATGGCTTTTGCCAAGGTCAAGGAAAACTCTTCGTCCAGGCTTCCGGCGATGATCAGGTTCATTTTGGTGGTATCGATCTGGCTGGAAAATGCTTGTTGGAGGGTGGAAGGATCGACGAGTTGGGTTTTGATGTTTAAGGGTGTGCCGGGGTCTGATGCGCGCACCGACAAGAACATTGATTCCAGCAGGTCATCGGTGCCGTCTTTTCGTTTCATCCATATCGTATTCCCTTGGGGCCATTTTGTTTTCAACTGGCTGTACAAGAATTCCAGGTGGGTATGGATTCGGGGATTGGCCATGTAGACATAGGGGTTGTTGCGAACACCTTTATCATTCGGATAGGTGGCGTTGATGATGGGCTTTTTCAACTCCACTGCCAATGCGGCAAGTTGTTGCATTTCGGTGCCAGGCACTTGGGCGATCACGATATCTGCAAATTCAATTGCGTTGCGCGCATTGTTCGATGAGGGCCGATCTTTATACGTTTGAACATCCAAAACACGGAGTCCAACCGCAATTCCGGTTTTATTCAACGTATCCACTGCCATGGTTGCGCCTTCATAAAATTCCAGTCCCGGTATAGCCTGTTTAGGAAAATCTTTTCCTTTTATGGGCAGGCCGGCGGAATCAAATGTTTCATCCAGGTAAAGAGAAGTAAATAGAGCAATGTTGATCTTCCTTTTCTGAGCGGAAACTGAATCCGTTTTGAACAACAATGCACTGGCCATCAGGGTCAGCAGGAAATACTTCATTGCATGAATGTACTTGATTATTCCCACTCAATGGTTGCAGGAGGCTTGCTGGAAATGTCGTATACAACACGGTTGATGCCGCGCACCTGATTGATGATGCGATTGGATACTTCTCCCAGGAAGGAGTAGGGAAGATGTGCCCAATCGGCGGTCATGCCATCGGCGGACGTAACAGCGCGAAGCGCAACGGTAAATTCATATGTCCGCTCATCTCCCATGACCCCAACCGATTTAACAGGAAGTAAAATAGCACCGGCTTGCCAAACGCTGTCATAAAGTCCCTGTTCCTTTAACGCATGGATATAAATATCATCGGCTTCTTGGAGCAGGCGTACTTTTTCTTCGGTAATTTCTCCCAGGATGCGGATGGCCAGACCTGGACCAGGGAAGGGATGGCGAAACAGCATTTCTTTCGGAATGCCAAGTTCCAATCCTACTTTCCTTACTTCATCTTTGAACAGAAAGCGCAGGGGTTCTACCAGGTCCAGTTTCATGGTATCGGGAAGACCGCCAACGTTGTGATGGGACTTAATTGTAACGGAAGGACCGTGAACTGAAACACTTTCGATCACATCTGGATAAATTGTACCCTGACCCAAAAAAGAAATATCGGTCAGTGCATGCGCTTCGCTGTCAAATACATCAATGAAGGTTTTCCCAATGGCTTTTCGTTTTTCTTCGGGGTTGGTCAATCCCGACAATGCGTCATAAAAACGCGTACCGGCATCTACGCCTTTTACATTGAGTTCGAGTTGATCGTACATGGTGATGACGCCTTCAAACTCATGCTTTCTCAATACGCCGTTGTCGACAAAAATCCCAAATAGGTTTTTCCCAATGGCCTTATGAATAAGCGTTGCCGCAACGGTTGAATCCACGCCTCCGCTGAGGGCCATCACTACTTTTTTCGTGCCAATTTTTTCCTTTAAGGCAGTAACCGTATCGGAAATAAAATGTGCAGGGGTCCAATCACCGCTGCAACCACAGATGGCAAACAGGTAATTGTGGATGATTTTTTTTCCAAACTCGGAGTGATAGACTTCAGGATGGAACTGAAGGCCATAGATATCACAACAACCGGGCTCCTGTACTTCAAACGCCGCTACCGGAATCGATTGGGTGGTGGCAAGAACATGCGCAGATGCAGGAAGCTCCAGGATGGAGTCACCATGACTCATCCATACCTGCGATTGCTGCGGTACATCTTTGAGCAATGTGTTTTGTGATGGCGAGTCGAGTGTGGCACGACCGTATTCCCTTTTTTCTGATTTTTCTACACGGCCTCCCAAAAGTTTTGCGGTAAGCTGAGCACCATAACAAATGCCCAGAACGTTTCGGTGCTGAGCCAAGGATCGAACATCGACCAGCGGAGCATTGACATCATTTACCGAAAAAGGAGAACCGGATAAAATAATTCCTTTTAAGCTAGGATCGAATTCAACCGGTTTGTGGTATGGAACGATTTCACAATACACATTGGCTTCTCTTACAGCACGAGCAATCAGTTGGGTGTATTGGGAGCCAAAATCGAGAATCAGAACCTTTTCCGTCATGGGGGCGAAGTTAAACAATTCGGGTACAGTCAAATCCAAAAAAAAAGAACATCGAGTGGATGTTCTTTTTCAATTCGGTTGTACCGTAATCAGGAAAGTTTTGCCACTGATTTTGTCAGTGCACTCTTCAAGTTAGCAGCCTTGTTTTTATGGATGATGCCTTTCTTGGCAAGCTTATCGATTTTGCTGATCACTTCCGGAAGTGCTGCCTTCGCACTTTTGGCATCACCGTCTGCTTTGAGGTCGCGCATTGCATTACGGGTTGTTTTTCCCTGGTAACGGTTTTGATCCCTTCGCTTAGCAGCCTGACGGGTATCTTTTTGTGTAGCCTTGTGATTTGCCATTTTGGTAAAAAATTGTTTGAGGGACGCAAAGGTAAAACAGATGCTTCAAAGTACAAAAAATTGATGTTTTGATCGGATTTTCAATGGATTGGGACCCGATTTGGAGTATGTTTTTTAGCCTCAAATGACCGATATTTGCATCCGAATCTGATCCAAGGAACCCTGTAAACCTTGCCCATGAAGGATTTTTCGTATATCACCTCCTCGCACCCCTCGTATATTGAGCAACTGTATCAGGATTTTAGCCGTGCTCCGGAGAGCATTGACCCTGATCTGAGAAAGTTTTTTGAGGGGTTTGATTTTGCCGTAACCCAGCTCAGCGGCCGACCGTCAACAGCCGCCGCATCCGTAGGGGCTGAAATCGACTGGAAAAAAGAATTGGGAGTGTACAGGATGATTCTGGGTTACCGCAACAAAGGACATTTGATTTCGACCACCAATCCGATTCGCGAACGAAAGGACCGAGGCGCCAACTTGGATCTTGCGTTTTTTGGTCTATCGGAAGCGGATCTGGATAACACCTTTTATGCCGGAAATCTGATTGGTATTGGGACGGTTACCTTGCGTGCAATTCGGGAGCACCTGCATTCATGCTATGCCCATCACGTGGGCATCGAGTTCAAGTACATCAGCAATCAGGAGAAAATTGATTTCCTCATCAGGGAAATGGAACAGGGTTTTACTCAGTCTTTGCCTTTTGAAAAGAAAAAACGCATTCTTGAAAAACTCAATCAGGGAGTCATTTTTGAAAAATTTCTACACACCAAATACATTGGCCAAAAACGGTTTTCGCTGGAGGGAGGTGAAACGACCATAGCGGCACTGGATGCCATGATCAATCTTTCCGCAACATTGGGTGTGCAGGAAGTCGTTATTGGAATGGCGCATCGGGGTCGACTCAATGTCTTGGCAAACATCATGGGTAAAACCTATGAAAATATTTTCAGTGAATTCGAAGGCAAGACCGCGCCCGATCAAACAATGGGTAGCGGAGATGTGAAGTATCATCTTGGATATGGAAGTGAAGTGACGACTACAGGTGGACAAACCATTTCGCTCAAGCTCATGCCCAACCCGTCGCACCTGGAAGCTGTGGATCCGGTTGTATTGGGATTTGCCCGGGCAAAAGCGGATGTGATGTATGCCAGTCAGTACGACTCTATTCTACCCGTATTGATACACGGGGATGCTTCCATCGCGGGACAAGGAATAGTGTATGAAATTTTACAAATGTCCGGCTTGGATGGGTACCTGACCGGCGGAACCATTCATTTTGTCATCAACAACCAGATCGGATTCACGACCAATTTTGAAGATGCGCGTTCTGCCGACTACTGCACTTCCCTGGCCGCCATGGTGCAAGCTCCGGTCATGCATGTGAATGGCGACGATCCTGAAGCAGTGATCAAGTGCATGGAAATTGCGGTTCGATACCGCCAGCAATTCAACAGTGATGTGTTCATCGATATGGTCTGTTACCGCCGTCATGGGCACAACGAGGGCGATGATCCAAAATTCACGCAGCCTCGCTTGTATTCCATCATCGAGCAGCATCCCAATCCCCGCGAACATTACATCAAGCACCTGGAAGGAAATTCCAGTGCAGAGATTCGGGACATGGCCAAGGAGATGGAAAAAAAGTTCTGGTCCGATCTGCAGGAACGGTTGGATGAGGTAAAGCAGCATCCTCTCCCATATCAATACCAGGCCCCAGAGCTGGCGTGGAAGCGCATGCATAAAGCGAAAGAAATTGATTTCGTTCAATCACCGTCAACCGCAATCAGTGCTGCACAATTCAAACTGCTCTTTGATGCCATCATGCAGATGCCGGATGATTTCAGGCCGTTGAAAAAAATCGATAAACTGCTGCAGGACAAAATCACCTTATTGGAAAAAGAGGGGAAAGTGGATTGGTCCACCGGCGAACTCCTTGCCTATGCCAGTTTGTTGTTGGATGGAAAAAATGTGCGCATGAGTGGGCAAGATGTGCAACGCGGAACCTTCAGCCATCGGCATGCAGTGCTGCTCAATGAAACTGAAGAGAGAGAACACAGCCGACTTTCCCAACTCCCGGGTGCTTCGGGGAAGTTTCAGATCTACAATTCTTTGCTGAGCGAATACGGTGTACTTGGATTTGAATACGGGTATGCCCTTGCCGATCCCAACACGTTGGTGATATGGGAAGCACAGTTTGGTGATTTTTCGAATGGGGCACAAACCATGATCGATCAATTCATTTCAAGTGCCGAGCAGAAATGGAATCGGATGAATGGTCTGGTGATGTTGCTTCCGCATGGATACGAGGGACAAGGACCGGAGCACAGCAGTGCCCGAATGGAACGCTATCTGCAAATGTGTGCTGAGTTGAATATGGTGGTCACCAATATCACGACTTCGGCAAATTTATTCCATGCGTTAAGGCGACAGCTTTACTGGAATTTCCGAAAACCCATAATCAATTTTTCCCCTAAGGCAAACTTGAGACACCCTGGGTCATATTCCGATGTCAGTGAGTTCACAACAGGAGGATTCAAAGAGGTTATTGATGATGCAGTGGTTACTCCCAGCGAGGTTAAACAAGTACTTTTCTGTACTGGAAAAGTCTATTTTGATCTGTTGGAAGCGCGCAATAAATGGTCGGCAAACGACCATGCGATTGTTCGCATGGAGCAGGTATACCCCATACCTGTTGAGCAGCTGCTTGAATTGAGGAAAAAGTACAAGAAGGCTGAATGGACTTGGGTGCAAGAAGAACCGTTGAACATGGGAGCTGCATCCTTCCTGAAAATGAATTTGCTCGCATTTGATTTCAAGATAGTTTCCCGTTCATCCAGTGCAGCGACAGCTACCGGATATAGCAAAGTGCATGCTATGGAGCAGCAGGAAATCATCAATAAAGCATTTGGATTAAAATGAACTGAGTTAACTTGAGTATATGATAGACATAAAAGTCCCAACAGTCGGAGAGTCGATCAATGAAGTCACCCTTGCTAAATGGCTCAAGGCCGATGGAAAGTGGGTGGAACGCGACGAAGTACTTGCCGAAATTGAAAGTGAAAAAGCAACTTTTGAGATCAATGCTGAACAGGCCGGGCTTTTAAAAATTAAGGTGGCTGAAGGCGATACACTTTCTATTGGAGATGTTGTGTGTTCCATTGATGAGACCGCGAAACGACCAGCAGATGCAGTTCAACCGACAAAGGAAGAAAAAAAATCTAAGGCAGCTAAGTCAGAGACCAGTGCGCCTCATACTGACGTAAAAGCCAGTCCCGTTGCAGCCGCAATCATCGCCGATAAAAAGGTCGATGTAAAATCAATACCTGCTTCAGGTTCACGGGGGAAAATCCTCAAGCAGGATGTACTGGATGCATTGACCCATCCCGGTAGGAAACCAGGAGGTCCATTATTCAGTCGCACAGACAGAAAAGAAAAAATGACCCAGTTGCGCAAAACAGTTTCACGCCGCCTGGTGGAAGCCAAGAATACCACAGCCATGTTGACTACTTTCAATGAAGTGGACATGAGTGCGATCATGGACATTCGGTCAAAATACAAGGATAAATTCAAGGAGCTTCACGGCGTGAACCTCGGGTTCATGAGCTTCTTTACCAAAGCATGTTCTTATGCATTGCAGGAATTGCCAGCGGTAAATGCATACATCAGCAATGATGAAATCATTTACCACGAATACTGTGATATTTCCATTGCGGTATCTGCACCCAAAGGGTTGGTGGTTCCGGTGATTCGCAATGCAGAAAGCCTTTCCATGTCGGAAATAGAGCACAAGGTGGTGGAACTGGCTACCAAAGCGCGGGACAACAAACTCAGTCTTGAAGAAATGCAGGGAGGTACGTTTACCATTACAAATGGTGGTGTATTCGGTTCGTTAATGAGCACGCCCATCATCAATATTCCGCAATCCGCAATTTTGGGGATGCACAAAATTCAGGACAGGCCGATGGCTTTGAATGGGCAGGTCGTCATACGTCCAATGATGTATTTGGCGTTGAGCTATGATCATCGGATCATTGATGGAAGGGAGAGTGTAGGATTTCTAGTCCGTGTAAAAGAGTTACTCGAGAATCCGTCGTCGCTGCTCTTTGGAGCAGATCCTGTTAAATCCCTTCTCGAAATCTAATCATGCAACACTCCACGGTATGAGCGGATACATCGACGCTCATGTAAAAAGCGCCTGTGCCATCGTAGAGAGTTATGCTCATCGGGAACCGTTTCCAAAATTTTTAAAAGAGTATTTTAGGAGAAACAAGAAGTTTGGCTCGAGGGATCGCAAAGTTGTGAGTGAGTTGTGTTACTGTTTTTTCCGAGCTGGAAGATCCGTAGAGAGCGAATCGGTTCCATTTCAACTTGCAATCGGGTATTTTTTGTCGCATTCAAGCGATAATGGAGTCATTGCCAGTCAATTTGAATTGGGATTTACGCGGTTAACTGATCGATTTGAGTCAAAGATTGATTTCTTGAAATCATCGGTGCCTGGTTTCAATCCACAGCGGATTTTTCCATATTGGACTGGACTTGGGGAAATCAGAAGCCGACCTGAATTTCTTCGTGCTCATTTTCAGAAATCCCCCGTTTTTCTTAGGATTCGTCCCGGCGCTGAAGGGAGCGTAAAAACTGCATTAACAAGCAATGGCATTAGCCATCAATGGATCGGGCAGGATTGCGTGAGTCTTGAACAATCAATCGATGTATCCAGTATCCTGGAGTTGGATAGGGAAGCAGTCGTTCAGGATATTAGTTCACAGCATGTTGCTGATTTCTTTCCGGATATTGATCGACAGCCCATTCGCATTTGGGATGCGTGTGCTGGAAGTGGAGGGAAATCCATTCTGGCCATTGATCATTATAGCGGGAAAAAAGTGGATCTCTATGTGTCCGATGTTCGCAATTATATTTTGGAAGAGGCAGCGGGCAGGTTTCAGCGTACAGGAATTTCACCGGCCCACATGTTTCCGGTCGACTTGTCCAATGCGCTTTCCGTACAAATGGTCAAAGGGAAACTACCACAAGGGGCTGACCTGTTGATGCTGGATGTCCCGTGCACCGGCTCCGGTACCTGGGGGCGCAATCCAGAATGGCTTCGAAGTTTTGATGGAGAGCATATTCCTCAATTTGTTCAGTTGCAGCAGTCCATTGTTCGCCATGCTGCCCAGTCCATCGCTGAAAATGGCTACCTGTTGTATGTTACATGTTCCGTATTTGCTGCAGAAAATGAGGAGCAGGTTCAGTACATTCAGAATGAGATCGGTTTGCACTTCCTGCATTCTTCTTATATCACGCATGGTGAGGAGGGAGGCGACTATTTATTTGCGGCTTTATTTAAAAAATAATTCCACCCCCGATTACATCGTCGTTTTCATAAAACACTGCTGATTGTCCGGGGGCAATTCCTTTTGCATGTTCATAGAATGTAACCCGAATACCTTGTGGGTCGGGATGCAACATTCCTTCGCTACCGTTGTCTTTGTATCGAATTTTTATGGTTGCTTCCATTGACGATTCAATCGATGGGTACTTGATCAAATTGATTTTTTTGACGATCATTTCATTTTTCAACAGATCATCTTCGTCTCCCAGCACTACAATATTTTTCTCAGCGTCAATGGCTGTAACAAAAGCAGGCTTTCCCAGGGCGATATCCAAGCCTTTTCGTTGTCCGATGGTATAGAAGGGGTAGCCTTTGTGTTTGCCCAGTACTTTACCTGATTTATCGGTAAAGAAGCCTCCATCAACCCTTTGTTCGAGTCCTTCTACGTTTCGTTTTAAAAATCCTCTGTAATCGTTATCCGGCACAAAGCAGATCTCATAGCTTTCGCTTTTCTTGACCAGTTCCGGGTATCCGAAATCATGAGCCATTTGACGGATAGCCGACTTACGATAGGTGCCCAGTGGCAGGATGGTTCTGCAGAGGAGATCTTGTTGGAGGCCCCAGAGAACATAGCTTTGGTCTTTTGTTTCATCTATTCCTTTACTGATCACAAACCGCTGGTCTTCTTCCCGAATATTCGCATAGTGGCCGGTAGCAATGAATTGGCAGTCCAGTGCGTTGGCCCGTTTGAGCAATGCCCGCCATTTGATATGGGTATTGCACATGACGCAGGGATTGGGGGTTCTACCTGCCAGGTATTCATCTACAAAATTTTCTATAACAAAATCCCCGAATTCTTCACGAATGTCTAAAATGTAGTGAGGGAATCCATGGTGGACGGCTGCCGCTCGCGCATCATTGAACGAGTCGAGGTTGCAGCATCCGGTTTCCTTTTTGGATCCTCCGGAAGTGGCATAGTCCCATGTTTTCATGGTAATCCCAATCACTTCATAGCCTTGTTCGTGCAGCATGAGTGCAACAACTGTGCTATCGATTCCGCCGCTCATAGCAACCAATACCTTGCCATTTCTGCTCATGGTGCAAAGTTAGTCAAACGCCTTGAATGGTTTGTGAATCAGTCGATAAGGTTATTCTTCACAGCAAAGAATACGAGTCCCGCCGTATTCTTAAGTCCAAATCGCTCCATGAGACGGTCCTTGATGGATCCGACTGTTCTAGGGGAGATATCCATTTTTTGCGCAATTTCTGACGCGGTAAGTTCCATTTACAGGAGTCGAACAACCTCCCTTTCTCTGTCGGATATTTCGATTTCGTTGTTCAGGGAGGGGAGCGTTTTGGATTTTGCGGCAGATTTTTTCAGTAAGACTCGGTTCACGAAATTATTCAGGTAATAGCCTCTTGCCATTACTTCCATGATTGCTTTTTTGATCTCGGCCGGATCTGCATTTTTCAGCAGATAGCCATTGGCTCCATTTTTCATGAGGTGGGCCACAAATCGTTCATCCTCAAACATGGTCAGAATGAGAATTTTGATGTTGGGATATTTTTTGCTGACCATTCTCAAACACCTACAACCCGATGTGATTTTACTCGATATCCAGATACCCATCATGGATGGAATCGCTACTTTGCCTGAAATAAAGAAGCTCTATCCAAATATCAAGGTCATCATGCTGACCATGCACAATGATCACTCCATTATCACCAAACTCAAGAAGTTGGGGCAAATTCCTACCTCACCAAGAATTCTGACTCCGAGTTGATCTATGAAGCGGTTAAAACCGTTCATGAACAAGAGTTTTTCTTTAACCAGCTGACCAATAAAGCTTTGATTGACGGACTCCGCATGAAACGCCAGGTAGAAGCAAACCTGCCGGTGGACGCAAAGTTGACCGATAAAGAAATCAGCGTTTTGAGAATGATCTGTGAAGAAAAAAGCACCAAAGAAATCGCTGACCTGGTGGGATTGAGCCCCAGAACCGTTGAAGCCATTCGCGATAAACTCAAGGTTAAAACGGGTGCAAAATCATTGGCGGGACTGGTCATGTACGCTGTAAAATCAGGCATCATTGAAGGCAAGCCCTTAGCCGGTTAACCTTCCCGTTACTAGAACCAAAATGCCGCTCATGTGTTAATGGCATATGGCTTCAAAAGATTTGGTCGTTTTCTGGTTCAGACGTGATCTCCGGCTCGACGACAACACTGCTCTGTATCACGCACTTTCATCCGGCAAGCCTGTTCTTCCCATTTTTATTTTTGACCGAAACATCCTGGATAAACTAGAACACCCCAGCGATCTGCGGGTTCAATTCATTCACCAACACATTACAAGCCTGAACAATTCACTTGAAAAGGTGGGGTCAGGACTAAATGTTTATTATGGTAATCCAGTCGACTGCTTCTCGTCGCTTCTGAGCGAATATCCTGTTTCCTCAATCATCACCAATCACGACTATGAACCCTACGCCATCGACCGAGATCAACAGATTAGTGATCTGGCTAAAAAGTATGACATTACTTTTCAAACCTACAAGGATCATGTGATCTTTGAAAAAAAAGAAGTCTGCAAGGACGATGGTACAGCCTACACTGTTTTCACCCCGTACTCACGTAAGTGGAAAGCCCAGTTGGCAGCTCATCCTATCGCACTTTCCCCATCTGAATCCCTGATCGATCGTTTTCATCTTCATACGGCTTGGCAGGCTCCCTCGCTCAACGAAATGGGTTTCAACCAGGCAGCATTCGATTTTCCCAGCCAGGCTCCGGATCTTCAGCTAATGCGTACTTACGATGAAACCCGAAATTTCCCTGCTTTGAATGGGACCACCCGCCTGGGTGTCCACCTTCGTTTTGGGACCATCAGCATTCGAAAACTGTCCATCCTAGCGGGAAAACAAAACGAAACATTTCTGAACGAACTGATTTGGCGCGATTTCTATCACATGATCCTTGACAATTTCCCACATGTCGGGAAAGGCCAATCCTTTAAAAAGGAATACGATCGGATCCAATGGCGAAACAATGAACATGAATTTGAAAAGTGGTGCAACGGGATGACCGGCTACCCGATTGTGGATGCCGGGATGCGTGAGTTGGCCCAAACCGGCCATATGCACAACCGGCTGCGCATGATCACGGCCAGTTTTCTGACCAAGCATCTGCTCATCGATTGGAGATGGGGTGAATCGTGGTTTGCCTCTAAATTGCTGGACTTTGATTTTGCATCCAATAATGGGGGATGGCAATGGGCATCCGGATCTGGATGCGATGCAGCTCCCTACTTTAGGATTTTTAATCCGGCACTTCAAACTGCAAAATTCGACTCAAAAGGGGAATACATTCGTCGCTGGGTTCCAGAATGGGAAGAGTTTGGATATCCACTCCCAGTGGTTGAACACGAATTTGCCCGAAAGCGTTGCCTAGAAACCTACGCCAAGTACCTGGGAAAAGAATAAATGATATTTTTGCGCTAAGTTATGCGCAAAATCGACTGGTACATCCTCCGAAACTTTCTCACCACATTCTTTTTTTCACTGATTCTGTTGACACTCATCAGTACAGTGATCGATATCAGTGAGCATACAGACGACTTTGCTCGCCATGACCTTACTGCCGGTCAAATTTTTATAGAATATTATCTGGGCTTCATTCCCCATATCGTAGCCATGCTCTTCCCCTTGTTTGTGTTCATCTCAGTGATCTTTTTTACATCCAAGATGGCCAACCGCTCTGAGTTCATTGCCATACTTTCCTCAGGAGTAAGCCTTCAGCGCATTCTTCGGCCCTATTGGGTAGGAGGGGTCTTCTTGGGAGCACTGCTTTGGTATGGGAATGATTATATTATTCCAAAAGCAAATACCATTCGAACTGATTTTGAATCAAAATACATTGCACGCTCCATGATCAACCAATCGGGATCCGGCATTTATATGCGTACGGATTCGTTTAGCTACGCCGGCATGCGATTTTATGATACGAGCAGTAAATCGGGTGGTTCTTTTTTTACAGAAACCATTCGCGACAACCAGGTTGTGTACAACTTAAGGGCAGAAAATTTTGCATGGGATACCTCAACAAAGACATGGAAACTCAATGGGGTAGTCGAGCGTAAAATCAAAGGGTATGTTGAAGATGTTAAATTTTTTTATGAGATTCATCGTAAACTTCCCTTTGTTCCATCAGACTTGCATAAGGATGAATTCCTGCAGTCGCGGATGATTTCCCCGGACCTGAGAAGGCGCATTGAACAGGAACGGTTGCGTGGGTCTGAAACCGTTCGGGAACTCGAAATGGAAAGTGCTCACCGAATGGCCTCCCCGGTTACTGTCGTTATCCTAACGATCATTGGTGCAATTATTGCCTTTAGAAGAATCCGGGGTGGCAGTGGATCCCACTTGGCAGTTGGAATCATTATTTGTGCAGTTTTTATCTTGACCGATCGCTTTTCTACCATTTTCTCAACAAAGGGAAATCTTAATCCCTATCTAGCAGCCTGGATTCCCAACTTCCTATTTGGCGCCTTGACCGTCTACATCTATAAAAAGGCCCCTAAATAACTAATTTTTAATACTTAATCCTTCTGCTGCAACGGTCCATGCCTTAACTTTACGCGCATTCAAACATGAATCGCACCGTTCACCATGGAAGCAATAAAAGAACGTTTTAAAGCCAAGGCCGATCTTCAGGCGGCTGAGATCAAACAACTGATCAAAGAAAATGGAAACAAGGTAATCGGGGAAGCCACCCTCTCTCAGATCTACCAGGGTATGAGGGGAATTACCGGCCTTGTGACCGAAACCTCTTTGTTGGATGCCAACGAAGGAATCCGCTTTAGAGGATACTCTATTCCGGAACTTAAAGAAAAGCTTCCGACTGCTGCAGGTGGGAGTGAGCCACTCCCTGAAGCATTATTTCATTTGATGTTACTCGGTGAATTGCCTTCCCAAGAAGAAGCGGATTTGATTACATCAACGTTGCAACGGCGGTCGCATGTTCCGAACTATGTTTTTGATAGCATAGAAGCATTGCCTATTTCCTCCCATCCAATGACTATGTTTGTGGTCGCAATCATGGCCTTGCAAAATGGAAGCCACTTTGCGAAAGCCTATGCAAATGGACTCAATAAAAAAGATTACTGGGATCCTACATTTGATGACTCACTGGATCTAATCGCCCGATTACCTCGAATCGCTGCCTATATTTATAGGAGAAAATACAAAGGGGGGCACCATATTGAGCCCAATGGCTTACTCGATTGGGCCGGAAACTTTGCACACATGATGGGGTTCGAGAGCAAAAGCTTTAAAGAGCTGATGCGGCTGTACATGACCATTCACGCAGACCACGAAGGTGGAAACGTTTCTGCTCATACTACGCATCTGGTCGGATCTGCGTTGAGTGACCCCTTCCTTAGCTTTGCCGCGGGAATGAATGGCCTTGCGGGCCCCCTGCATGGATTGGCCAATCAAGAAGTCATCAAATGGATTTTTGAAATGAGGGAGCGATTGGGAGTTGACCTTCCTTCCAAGGACCAGATAGCTGCCTATGTGCGACAGACACTCTCTGAAGGGAAAGTAGTTCCGGGATACGGTCATGCGGTACTCAGAAAAACAGATCCCCGGTTTACCGCTCAAATGGAATTTGGGAAAAAACACATGCCAGATGATTCCCTCGTCCAAACTGTATGGAGAATCTATGAGACGGTTCCTGAAATTTTAAGTGGACTGGGCAAAGTGAAAAATCCCTGGCCAAACGTAGATGCCCACAGTGGGGCGTTATTGGTCCATTACGGAATGGTAGAATATGAATTTTACACGGTGCTCTTCGGCGTAAGCCGTGCACTGGGAGTTCTGGCAAGTTTATGCTGGGACAGGGCATTGTCGATGCCACTGGAACGGCCAAAGTCTGTTACCACCGACTTGGTGAAGGATTGGCTTGCCGGAAAAGATTCCATTTGGGGCGACTAACACCCGTTATAGATCCATAAACGACTCGTTGATGTATTTGACGAGTGATAAGGAGTTTTTCAGACCTAGTTTTTCAAAATACGGGCCCTGTGTGTTTTAACCGTTCGGGGAGAGAGAAACAATGCTTCTGCAATTTCTTTGTTGGTCGAACCATTTTTGATCATTTTAATGATCTCTATCTCTCGCTCAGTCAGTTTGCTGATCTTGTTGTCTTCTTCACCATACTGGGTTAGAATCAGTTTTTCGATTGACTGGTTGGTAATTCCGTACATGAAAAAATATTTTTCAGCATAAATCTATAGAATTAACAAAACAATAGGTTAACTATTGAGTATCAGTGATCTATATGATGTAATCCCCTATAATGAAATTACGTAATTACACGTAAACTTTAGATGCCTCTGCGGCTGTATTCTTTATTGATCAACTCCAGTTCTCTGCTGGTTTGTCCGGATACCGAGCTATTTTCCTGAGCTCTTCTCATGAGATAGGGTATGACTTCTTCTATGGGACCAAAGGGGAGGTATTTGCTGGCGTTGAATCCGGCAGCAGCTAAATTAAAAGTGAGATGATCGCTCATTCCATATAGCTGTGAAAAGTGTACATGGGGATCATTGGGACGAAGGCCTTTTTGCATAGCAAGTTCAGCTGCAAGCCGACTGCTTGCTTCATTGTGACTCCCGATAACTATTGAGATCCGCTCTATCTCATTCATGCATCGGGCTACAGCCCGATCATAATCTTTGTCGCTAGACTCCTTATTGATTTGAATAGGAGAGGGATAGTGCATCAATTCAGCTCTCTTTCTTTCTTTTTCCATGTAAGCACCCCTTACCAGTTTGACTCCTAAGATGTATCGATCTTTTTTGGCATCTTCAATCATGGATTCTAAAAATTCAAGTCGATCGCTCCGATAAAGTTGTACAGTATTGTAGACAATGGCTTTTCCCTGATTGAATTCAGTCATCATACTCAAGGCAACATGATCAATGCCATCTTGTATCCATGATTCTTCTGCGTCAATCATGACGGCAATCTGTCTTGATTGTGCAGTTGAACAAATGCTCCTCATTCTACCCATCAAATGCTCCCATGCTTTTTTATCTTCAGGGGATAAATTAGCGATGGCACGTTTTACTCCTCCCTGCCAGATGGGTTGTGGATGGACTCCAATGGAGGTATTCAATTTTTCTAAGATGGGAGTTGCGACTAGTCCCGTCACTTTAATGCTAATAAATGAAATATTCTTCGCGGTTGATGCATGCTCAATGACCGATATAAATGTATCGCGCTCTTTATCGTAGTGTTCGTCTGATGAACTGCTGCCCTCAACCCCATAGTCTAAAATAGCACTGACATGGTATTTTCCTAGCTGATCAATAACGGGCGTTGTTTCCCTGAGTGATTCTCCGCCCACAAATTGCTCGAACAAGGTAGATTTTAACAATCCCCTGATCGGAAGTTTCCAATGAATGGCAAGCGGGGTAAGCCAACTGCCCCATTTAACCAGCCAGGCGTGTTGCATGAGCCGGAATAACCATCTTGATTTTTTAAGCTGTCGATCGCTTTTATAGGCAAATGCCTCCTGTGTATTTTCAAAATTCAACGGATGATGGTGCGTATTCATTTCCTCGCTCTCTTTACCAATTCAATTCCAGTTTGTTGTTGGATGGATTTTTATCGGCCATTCGGTGCAGCGGATCAATTTCTACTTTTTTTAACTCCGTTAATTTTCTATCCACTGAAATGGTATAAGTTGGGTGCGTCCATTTCCAAGGCTCTCCTATAGTCCGTTTTATATTTTTGTCTTCTTGCTCTTTAATTCCAAACATTAAATATTGCGGGGCGTAAGCGATTTGCTTCGATTCATCCTTGAAACTGAGCTCCACGTCTATCGGCATGGGCATTGTACCATAGTTTTTTAATCGGATATTGGTCTTGCCATTTTCTTCCCAAAGACTATCAATCCCGTAATCAATGGTCTTGTTTGTCATTACAAAAAAGTCTTTGTACCAATCCAGTTGAATGCCACTTGTTGTTTCAGCAATGTGCATGAAATCATTGAGAGTAGGATGTTTGAATTTCCACTTTCGGTAGTAATTGAGCAGAATGCTGTCGCGAACCGACCCACCCACGATGTATCCCAATTGTTCCAGGAAGACTTCCCCTTTTGAGTAAGCATTGATGGTGTAGGCCGTATTGGTAGCATAATGATCGGAATGCGTAGTAAGAGGCTCGTTAAACTCAGAATTGGACAGAAATTGATAGGAATCAAAAGCATCTTGATGAGGGTTCATGGATTTGAAACCACTTAAGTAGTTCTGAACGTTGGCTTCTGCAAAGCTGGTAAAGCCTTCATCCATCCAGGCGTAAAGCGACTCATTTGTCCCGAGCATCATCTGGTACCAACTGTGCATCCACTCGTGGATCACGACTCCCACACCAGCATTCTTCAGCAAGGTTGCCATGGGATATTCCATTCCGCCGTCGCCTCCTTGTATGAACGAATACTGCTTGTAGGGGTACTCCCCGTAGGACCGTTCCATATACGGCAAAGCGCGGGAAGCCAGTTCCAACACACTATCCCATTCCAATTTTTGTTTTGCGATGAAACTATTCAGTCCAATCGACTGTTTCATTCTGGGAGATAAGTCATTGTAGCTCTTGGTCAGTGCAGCCGAATCAATCTTGTAAAACGCATGCAAGACAAGGTCTTTTCTGATTTGCTTGGATATGTGAGTATACTGGGGATCTGCCGCCCATACAAAATCATGAACATTAGGGGCTTTGAATTTCCAGGTAAGCATCCTGGATGTACTTTTTGAATAGGGGAGCGAACTGTACTTTTCATAACCATGACCTATTTCATGTCCGTTTTGGAGGTAACCGGTGCCGGCAACTACATACCGACTGTCAATGGTGATGTTAACATCAAAATCGCCCCAAACACCATAAAATTCGCGCGCAACATAGGGGGTGGGATGCCATCCTTCTTGATCATATTCGCTGAGCTTGGGATACCATTGCGCCATACTGAATCGCACGCCCTCAGCATTGTCGCGCCCACTTCTTCGAATTTGAACGGGAACTTGGGCACTAAAGTCCAATTCGATGGTCGATTTTGATTTGGGCGCAATGGGCTTGGCCAATTCAACTTTCAAAATGGTTTCGTATTCTGTAATTTTTTGGGTGATCCCATTGAGTTTGAGCTGGTTGACTTTTTGATATCCTGCTTCTTCGGGTTTCAATTTTGAAATGCGGTCCCTGACCCGTTGATCCCAGTCGGGCCTGCCCATCACTGTTTTTTTTCCCAGCTGCTGACTGCGCTGATCCATCATGCTGCCCGGCTGAAAAGCATTCCAGGGTAGATGAAAGAACAATACACGGAGAGAGTCGGGACTGTTGTTCCAATAAACAATTTTCTGTTTGCCACTGAACCTATTGGCTTCCGCGTCCACTGCTATATCCATGGTGTAGTGAACCCGCTGTTGCCATCGATCCTGCTGAGCGTAAACGTTTAAGGCAACGCTGAACGCAAGTACGAGAGGAATTTTTTTCATGAACCTTCTGTTATCAGTTTTTTTGATACACCCGAACATAATCCACCACCATCCGCTGAGGCCAAATTGTGGTGTCGACTCCTTTTGATCCTCCCCAATTTCCCCCAACCGCAACATTTAAGATGAGATAATGTTTGTTGTTGAATGGCCAGGCCGAATACCCGCTTCCTTCATTGGTATAGGTAAAATAATACTGATTGTCCATCCCGATTTTTAAGGTATCCTGGCTCCACTCCAGTTGGTAGGTGTGGAATTCTTCCGAACAGTTGTTGACGTTAATTTGATTGGCTTTTTGTGTACCAATGGTGTGATTGTATTTAAGCGTATGAATCGTTCCATGCACCCTGCCTTGATCATAGCCTACGTGTTCCATGATATCGATTTCACCATCCTCGGGCCATTTCAGGGGACGAGTATCGGCTAACATCCAAATGGCCGGCCAGGTCCCCAGTCCTTTGGGCAGTTTGGCCCGAACTTCAATTTTACCATGATTCCAAGAAGCCCGGTCTCTTGTTACCAGTCGAGCAGAACTGTACTCCTTACCCTCCATCGCCTCGCGAATCGCTTCAATGATCAGGTGACCATTTTCAACTCGTGCATTTTGCATCCGCTTTGCCGTATAATATTCCAGTTCGTTGTTTCCCCATCCATGTCCCCCTACGTCATAATTCCATTTTCGGTCATCAGGCAATCCTGTGTATTCGAATTCATCGTTCCAGACTAACTTCCATTGTTGGGACGACTGCTGCCCGATCGCTGTATTATTGGAAAACATCGAAGCAATAAGTACGATGAAGGCCGGATTTTCGAAAAATTTAAGCATACGCTCCTGAATTTGTCCCCAATATATAAAAAGCCATAGTTTTTTGGTGGGATTGTTTGGGAGGATTACTTTTGCATCATGTTCATCAGTCGCCACCACCACCATTCCTTGCCGAAGAGGTAGGCCTGTGTGCGTGTAAACATAGTGTGGGCTTACCAGTGGTAAGCCCATTTTTTTTAACTCAATTGAACAATGATGCAAGAAATACTTAAAATAGCCATTCAGAAGTCCGGTCGACTCTACGACGATTCAGTTCAACTCCTTCGCGAATGCGGAATTGACCTTCGTAATGTAAAAGACCGGTTGCGAACGGTTTCTGAGAATTTTCCCATTGAGGTGTTTTTCTTGCGCGACGATGATATTCCAGAATACGTGGAAGATGGGGTAGCAGATGTGGGTATCGTCGGTCAAAACGTACTACTGGAAAAAGGCCGGTCCATTCGAGAAGTAGAAGCCCTGGGTTTTGGGAAATGCAGACTTTCCCTTGCCGTGCCGAAATCATTTGATTACCAGAATCTTCAATCTCTTCAGGGAAAAAGAATTGCAACCAGCTATCCCAAAATCCTGGGAACATACCTGAAAAAAAACGCCATTGAAGCGTCTATCCATGAAATCAGTGGATCCGTCGAGATTGCACCCGGAATAGGACTAGCCGATGCTGCTGCCGATTTGGTCAGCAGCGGCGGGACACTCTTCATGAATGGATTGAAAGAAGTAGAAGTCATCCTTGATTCACAGGCAGTACTGGTAGCCGGAAACACCATTGGAAACGAAAAACAGGACATTCTAAACAAATTACTGTTTCGCATTCGCTCCGTTCGGAAAGCAAAAAAGTCCAAATACGTGTTGATGAATGTTCCCAACGGACAACTTCAGGATGTTTTACAATTACTGCCTGGGATGAGAAGTCCGACCGTCCTGCCTCTCGCTGAAACCGGCTGGAGCAGCGTTCACAGTGTATTGGATGAAGATGAATTCTGGATTCGCATTGAACAGCTGAAAGCTGCGGGCGCGGAAGGAATCTTGGTTGTTCCCATTGAAAAACTCATACTCTAATTCGTCATGAACATCTTTGAATTTCCTGAAAAATCGCAATGGGAGTCCTTGACTGCTCGACCTGTATTGGATGACCGAAAGTTGCTCAACGATGTTGATAAACTTGTCAAAGGGGTCAAAAACAAAGGCGATCGATGGGTCAAAAAACTTTCTAAACAATTTGATGGGTACGCACCCCGCCAGCTTCGCGTCTCGGAACAGGTAATCCGAAGTGCTGCAAAAAAAGTATCCCCGGATCTCAAAGCCGCCATCGACCTTGCATACAACACTATTCATCACTTTCACTCGGAACAAGTTGATTCAAAAAAAGTCATTGAAACCGTTCCTGGTTTGTGCTGCTGGCGACGAAGCACACCCATTGATCGGGTAGGCTTGTATATTCCCGGCGGAACCGCTCCACTATTTTCAACTGTATTGATGTTGGGAATTCCTGCAGTTATCGCAGGATGTTCCGAAGTAGTGATCTGTACCCCCACCGGAAAAGACGGGAGCATTCATCCTGCTGTTCTTTATTGTGCACTCAAGGTTGGTATCAAGGAAGTGTATGCATGTGGTGGAGCACAGGCCATTGCTGCGATGGCTTACGGAACAGATTCGATAAAAAAAGCAGATAAGATTTTTGGTCCGGGTAACCAGTATGTGACTGCGGCAAAGCGATTGGTTCAACTCGATGGGGTAGCAATTGATATGCCTGCCGGACCAAGTGAGGTGTGTGTTGTAGCCGACAACAGCGCTTCTCCTCAATTTGTGGCAGCTGATTTGCTTTCGCAGGCAGAACATGGTCCCGATTCACAAGTACTGCTGATAACCGACAGCCGGTTGTTGCTTACTCAAACCCTGACTGAAATTGATCGGCAATTGGCTCATCTTCCCCGAAAAGACATCGCTCTTCAGGCGATTCAAAACAGTCGCGCAATTTTAGTAGAAAATATGACTGTGGCGATTGAGCTATCCAATTCCTATGCTCCTGAGCATTTGATTATTGCATCAGAGGATGCTGTTTCGTTGGAACCGCTGGTTAACAATGCCGGTTCGGTATTCCTGGGAAACTATGCGCCGGAAAGTGCCGGTGATTATGCCAGTGGAACCAATCACACCTTGCCCACCAACGGAAATGCGCGGGCCATGGCAGGTGTCAGCGTAGACAGTTTTGTTAAGAAAATGACCGTACAATCGATCACGCGCCAGGGTTTAGAGCAAATTGGTGCGGCTGTAATGAGCATGGCCCGCGCGGAAGGATTGGAAGGTCATGCACAGGCTATAGAAGTGAGACTTAAAAACCAATAAATGTTCAACCTCGAAAACCTTGTCCGACCGAATATCAAAAGCCTGGTGCCGTATTCCACTGCGCGGGATGAGTTCAAAGGATCGGCGCGCATCTTCATGGATGCAAACGAAAATGCATTGGGTTCTCCCTCCACTCAATGGTACAACCGGTATCCGGATCCGCATCATACAAGAATCAAGCAGAAGATCAGCGCCATCAAAAACGTTCCTGCATCCAACATTTTTATCGGAAACGGCAGCGATGAAGTAATTGATCTTTTATACCGCGTGTTTTGTGAACCCGGTAAAGATGAGGTGGTAATTTTTCCTCCGACCTATGGCATGTATGAAGTTTCTGCACGCGTGAACGATGTACACGTGATAAAGGTTCCCTTGATGGCTGACTTCCAGCTTGATCTTCGAAGGTTGGAGCAGGCAATAACACGGATAACCAAAATGATGTGGATTTGTTCACCCAATAATCCAACTGGAAATACAATTGATCGGGTTGACATCGAAATGCTGCTCAATAATTTTGATGGAATAGTGGTGATGGATGAAGCATACATCAATTTTTCACGCCAGCGATCTTTTCTTAGTGAATTGTCTGAATATCCCAACCTGGTCATCATGCAAACACTCAGTAAAGCATGGGGCTTGGCGGGCATTCGCCTGGGCATGGCTTTTGCCTCTCAACCGATCATCGAATACCTGAATAAAACAAAGCCCCCCTACAATATCAGTCAGCCTGTTCAGGATATTGCACTAAAAGCCTTGGAAGAAGTTGGTCAGGTCAATGAAATGATCGTTGAGCTGGTGAAGTACCGAATGGAGCTGGAACAATCCCTACTGGCTTTATCCTGTGTGGAGCATGTGTATCCTTCGGATGCCAATTTCCTTCTGGTGAAATGCAGGCAAGCCCATCAATTGTATGTGCATTTGGTTGATAACGGAATTGTAGTGAGAGACAGAAGTAAAGTGATATTGTGCAACGACTGTCTCCGTATTACCGTTGGTACCCAAAACGAAAATCAAGCACTTATTTCCGCCATGAACACTTTTCAATCTCAGTAGCATGAAGAAAGTATTATTCATTGATCGGGATGGTACGCTCATTCAAGAGGCGCCTCCTACGTTTCAAATAGACCGACTGGAAAAGCTTCGTTTTTATCCCGGTGCAATTCAAGGGATGGCAAGGATTTCCAGAGAATTCGATTTTGAGCTTGTAATGGTATCCAACCAGGATGGCTTGGGAACGCCGTCGTTCCCTACTCATGATTTTCAACCCATTCACGATCATATCCTTCAAACATTTGAAGGAGAAGGTGTCCGTTTCGATGAAGTACTCATCGATCCGAGCTTACCAGCTGAGCGGTCGCCCAACCGAAAGCCGGGCATTGGTATGCTGAAGAAATACCTGGATGCATCTATGTATGATATAGCTGGATCGTATGTGATCGGCGATCGCCACACGGATATACAGCTGGCAGCAAATCTTGGCTGCTCATGCATTGTGGTGAACAATTCTCAAGGGGTAGGCGTCATTGCAATCGATCAGCTGGAGAAGCAACTGCAGGATGCAGTGGTTTTGGTTACCACCTCCTGGGAAGATATACACCTCTTTTTAAAGAACGGACTGCGAAAAGTCGACCACCAACGAACCACCAACGAAACAGAAGTGTCGATTCAGTTGAATGTGGACGGGGAAGGGAAGTCGCAGATCTCCACCGGCTTGAACTTTTTGGATCACATGCTGGATCAGCTGGCGCGGCATGGCAAAATTGATATATCCATCGCGGTCAAAGGCGATTTGCACGTGGATGAACACCATACCATCGAAGACACAGGCATCGCCCTAGGGGAAGCATTTGCAAAAGGGTTGACGGATAAGCGGGGAATGGAACGGTACGGGTTCGCACTTCCCATGGATGATGCTGCTGCTCAGGTACTGATCGACTTTGGAGGACGAAACTGGATTGTGTGGGATGCTGAATTCAAGCGGGAGAAAATAGGAGACGTGCCCACCGAAATGTTTTTTCATTTTTTTAAATCTTTTTCGGATGCTGCTAAATGCAACCTGAATATTTCCAGCACAGGCGATAACGAGCACCACAAAATTGAATCCATATTTAAGGCCTTTGCCAAAGCCATTCGCATGGCTATTCGAAAAGACCCTTGGTCGGATGCGCTCCCCACCACAAAAGGAGTGTTGTAAATGAAAACCCGGCGGAAGCGCCGGGTTTAATCTCTTGTCTAAAGCCTTTGGTTAATGATAGGATGTTAGGTGGATTTTCTACGGGATAGTGGATTGGGCTTTAGGACAGTTGGATTTTCAAAGGATAATTGTCATATTGACAACACAAAACTATATCCGAATCCTTTTCTGCACAAGAGCAAAAGAACTTGATTTTAGAACTTCAGTATATACGTTGGGGAGCGTTAATGTCCTATACTGCCAATACCTATTTTTACGCAATCTTATTTTGCCAATGATTGGAGAATATCGTATTTGGTAACAATGTGCAGCACCCCACTTTCGTCTTTGGCCAACACTGCACCGGAGTCTTTTCTGAACATGCTGGTTATTTTTTCTAGAGGAGTATTGAAATCCACAAGGGGGTAGGGAGGTTCAATGACGTGCGCAACGTGTTGTTCCTTGATATCTGGATTCGAAAACATTTTTTGAAACAAACCATTCTCGCTGATGGATCCCACAATGCGGTCTTCTTCGATTACCGGCACATGTTCGATTTCATATTTTCTCATCAGGTTTACAGCATCTGAAATGGGCTGATCCGACCGAACACTGATGAGTCGTTGTTTAGCACCTCGGGCAGAAACAATATCGCGGAAGGATTTCACTTCTAAAAATCCGCGTTCCATCATCCATTGGTCGTTATAAATCTTGGCCACATAGCGACTTCCATGATCATGGAAAATACACACCACCAGGTCGTCTTTTTTCAACCTGGATTTTAATTGAGCCAGTCCCTGAAAGCAACTGCCTGCGCTGTACCCGCAAAATAAACCTTCCTCTTTCGCAATTCTTCTTGCCATGACGGCTCCGTCTTTATCGGTTACCTGTTCAAAATGGTCGATGACCGACATGTTATAGTTTTCGGGTACAAAGTCCTCTCCAAATCCTTCTGATATATACGGGTGAACCTTGTCCATATCGATTTCACCTGTCTTGAAATAGTGGGTCAGCAGAGAGCCATACACATCGATTGCCCACACTTGTATCGTTGGATTTTTTTCTTTGAGAAACATCGCAGTGCCAGAAATGGTGCCTCCGGTTCCGGCCGTGCAGACCAGGTGCGTAATTTTGCCTTCTGTTTGTTCCCAGAGTTCCGGACCTGTTGTTTCATAATGCGCCAATCGATTGGCGAGGTTATCGTATTGATTGGCATGAAATGAGTTGGGGATTTCTTTTGCTAATCGACGCGCCACCGAGTAATAACTTCTGGGGTCTTCGGGTTCAACATTTGTGGGACATACAATCACTTCCGCTCCAACCGCTTTTAGGATATCTATTTTCTCTTTTGATTGTTTGTCTGTAGTGGTAAAGATGCACTTGTATCCTTTTACAATGGCAGCAAGTGCAAGTCCCATTCCCGTATTGCCCGAAGTGCATTCAATAATGGTTCCTCCCGGCTTGAGTCTTCCTTCCTGCTCTGCCACCTCAACCATTTTGATCGCCATGCGGTCTTTGATCGAATTTCCCGGATTAAAATAATCGACCTTTGCCAGAACTTCACACGGAAATCCGGAAGTAATCTTATTCAATCGTATCAAGGGAGTATTCCCAATGGTCTCCAGGATGTTGTTCTTGATCTTCATCTTTGTCCAGATACTGGGACAAAGCTAAAATAATTTCATCCCTTATTTGAAACGTTTTTTTCCGGTGTCTCTACCTCAAAACTCAGGTTTCCGGTAATCCGGTATTCTTTGATCGCATTTTTTGCATCCACCACCACACTGTGTTCTTTGATGTACAGGGATCGGATGTTTTTCAATGTTTTGGAAGCTTCAAAAATGGCATGTTGTGCAGCATCTTCCCAGCTTTTAGTAGAGCTGCTCATGATCTCAATTACTTTGATGATCGACATATTTTTTGATTGCAAACTAACAGCTCGGTACTTCAATACACATGATGAAATCAGGAAGCATTCCTGCTTTTAGTTGGCAATGGCCATGATGCATGTTATTGCACCTACAGCCTATCCATCCATTTGTTTACCAAAATTTTCATGCAGAAGAAGAAACCGACACCTCCTCCAGAACTTCCCTCAAAACCCGATCCTGAACTGATTCCTCCTCTCGATCCGGAAGAGCCATTGTTGCCGGAAGAGGACCCGGATTGGATGCCTGAGGAAGACCCATTTGAGACACCTCCATACGAAGTGCCTGAACCAGGAGAAGGCCCTTGATAGTTCGGCATGCTTTTCTCTTTTGTCTTCGTGCTTTCTTCTTTTGAAGTTCGCCGAGGAATGTTTAATTTTGCACTCCTTGCCCAGATGGCGGAACTGGTAGACGCGTCAGACTCAAAATCTGGTATCAGCAATGATGTGCAGGTTCGATTCCTGTTCTGGGCACCACGGGGCTGACCGGTATTGACAGCGTAGATCTTTGAAAGTAAGCATGCAGTGCGTTGCGAATGTTGCACTTTAATCTGAATTCGAAACCAATAAATGGCGAGAATACTTACGCCATGGCTGCCTAATCAGTGATTAGCGCACCCATTATGGCCGGCTGACGGGTTTTCCCTTACCCAGTCACCCTGCTGAATCAAAAAAAACAGGGATGCTGCATCCGAAGGCTGTGACGGATGCTTAAGCCTATTCAGCTACGGATGCGGTTGGTTCGTTTGGTTCCTGCCGTTTCCCGACAATCAATTCCAGAATAAGCATGTAGAAAGCTTTTGACGAATATGTTTGGACGTGGGTTCGAATCCCACCAGCTCCACCAGTTTTCTGTCCTGGTAGCCAACAGAATTCATACTGCATTAAAAAAGGGGCCAATGGCCCCTTCGTCTTAAATATGCTTTTGAATTATTTGTAACCGACCATATTGCGGTTCATCTGACAACCACCGGCTACGCTTTTGCCTGATGTACATGAACTTACCACCACCAGTGCAGAAAGAATAAGGAGGAGAAAACCGTATTTTTTCATTTTTTCAGGTTATGTAACAAAACTAGGTAAATAACGCCATAAATCATAGTAAATACCCTAAGCTCATGTTAAAATCATCTTATATTGTGAGCGACAATTACTTATGAAATTAAAATTAATCCGACCCGTTGTTTTCATGGATTTGGAAACCACGGGACTGAACTTGGCCTTGGATCGTATAGTGGAAGTTGCATTGCTCAAAGTGCAAGTAGACGGCAGCCGAGTGATTAAACGAAAACTCATCAACCCTGGAATGGCTATTCCTGCGGAAGCAACGGCTGTGCACGGCATCACCAATGAAATGGTGGCAAATGCGCCATCTTTTAAAGACCTGGCCAACGAAATCCGACAGTTCCTAGAGGGCTGTGACCTGGGTGGGTATAACTCCAATAAGTTCGACTGGCCGCTGTTGGTTGAAGAGTTTTTGCGCATTGGGTTGGACCTTAACATGGAAGGCAGGGAACTGGTGGATGTGCAAAAGATTTACCACAACATGGAGCCCCGAAATCTTTCGGCGGCCTACCGGTTTTACTGCAACAAAGAATTGGAAAATTCACACAGTGCTGAAGCGGATATTTCCGCTACGTGGGAAGTTTTTGAGTCGCAATTGGACCGTTACCCCCAATTAGGAGATTCATTGGAATCGGTAAAAAAAGTAATAGGGGAAGAGATTATTATTGATTTTGCCCGGAGAATGGCCATGGAAAATGGCAGAGAAATTTTTAACTTCGGAAAACACAAGGGAAAGGGAGTTGAAGACGTGCTCACTCAAGAACCAACCTATTACGATTGGATGATGAAAAGTGAATTCCCTTTGCATACTAAAAAGAAGCTGACCGAGATTTTTAACCGTGTAATGCTCAAGCATAAAATAAAACAATAGCCGGTCGGTCATTCATTGAAAAAACTTGTCATCATACCAACATACCTCGAGCAGGAAAATATTGCGTTCATGCTCCAAACGGTTTTTGAATTAGGCGGAATGTATCATGTATTGGTGATCGATGACAACTCTCCAGATGATACGGCTTCTATCGTAAAAGATTGGATGCATCGTTTCGCAGATCGGCTTTTCCTGATTCAGCGTCCGGGAAAATTGGGACTTGGAACAGCGTATCTGACTGGATTTCAGTGGGCCCTGGAGCGAGGATATGAGTATATTTTTGAAATGGATGCTGATTTTTCGCATGATCCGCAGGACTTGGAGCGTCTCTTCATCGCCTGCCATGAACAAGGAGCGGATGTGGCTGTCGGATCGCGGTATGTCCGGGGTGGTCAACTTGAAAACTGGCCTCTTCAACGAAAGATCATTTCCAAATGCGGGGCACTCTATAGCCGGTTTATCACCTGGATACCGGTTAAAGATCCCACAGCCGGATTTGTATGCTACCGTGCAGCCGTGCTCCATGCTATTGATTTGAGTGAAATTCGATCCATTGGGTATGCCTTTCAAATTGAAATGAAATATGCAGCCTGGAAACTGGGTTTTGCAATAAAAGAAGTTCCTATCGTTTTCAAAGATCGGCTGCATGGGGCTTCTAAAATGGCCAAAGGAATCATCCAAGAAGGAATAAAAGGAGTCCTCAAGTTGCAAATTGAATCCCTAAAAGGAATCTACCTCAAGCGCATTCGAAAAACTTCAGGAGTCCCGGTTGCAGTATGAAAACGGCTTTTTTCCAACTGCATGTCGCTATCTTTCTCGCGGGATTTACGGGTGTGTTGGGCCGACTCATCACGCTGGATGAAGCCTCATTGGTTTGGTACCGAATGGGATTTTCCTCCTTGTTTCTGATGCTCATCAGTGCCTTTATCGGTCGGAACAAATTGCTCGCGTTTAAAGAAATGCTCCCCCTGTTGCTGGTGGGCGGCATCATGGCCCTTCACTGGCTACTTTTCTACGCAAGCATCAAATATGCCAATATATCAATCGCTTTGGTCTGCTTTTCGCTGGTTGGTTTTTTTACTTCCCTGCTTGAGCCATTGCTGGAACATAGAAGACCAGATCCAATTGAAGTTGCGTTGGGGTTAACTGTTGTCTTTGGAGTGTACCTGATATTTCATTTTGATGCGCACTTCCGTTTGGGTATTTTGTTGGGATTTATTTCTTCTTTTTTAGCGGCATTGTTTACGTACTATAACAAACGGCTGATCAACAAGCATGATGTGCACACGGTTTCACTCTATGAACTGACCGGAGGATGGTTGGTGCTCTCTGTGTTGCTTCCCTTTTATCTACCGGCCATTCAGGCCCAGTTTCAGTTTCCAGACGCGTCGGATTTGCTTTGGTTATTGTTTTTAAGCCTGTTCTGTACCGTTCTGGCCCTGCGTCTGTCGGTTAGCGCATTAAAAGAACTTTCTTCCTTCACGGTCAACCTCAGTTATAATTTTGAACCTGTTTATGGAATTTTGCTGGCCTTCTTGATGTACAATGAGTATCAATTGCTGGGGATATCTTTTTATGCAGGACTTTCCATTATTGTGCTAACTGTTTTGATACAAACCTATCGTGTATATTCATTCAAATTCATTTCTCATGAGTAACAAGACTCTGGCGCTTTTCGGATTATTTTTTTTGTGTACCATCAACAGTATATGGGCGCAAAAGAAGCCTTTGGATCATAGCGTCTACGATGCGTGGCAGTCCATCGGAGAACGTAAAATTTCCCCCAACGGTGAATGGATTGCCTATACCATCGATGTACAGGAAGGCGATGGCGAACTGGTGGTTCAACGCTATGACTCAAGCCAGCGTATTGTTTTTCCAAGAGGGTATACCTGTGACTTTACCAACGACAGCCGTTTGCTGCTCTTTAAAATAAAACCGTTGTATGCTGAGATTCGAAATGCTCGAATTAAAAAAACAAAACCAGAGGACCAGCCCAAAGATTCGCTGGGAATATTGGATTTAACACAAGCGTCCTGGAAAAAAGTTCCCAATGTTTTGTCCTATAAACATCCAAAAGACTCCAGTGGCTGGTACGCGTACCACCTGACAAAAACCACTGATACGCTATCCCGCAATGGGAAGGACAGCTCTGGTGCAAAAAGAGATACGGTTAAAAAAAGTGTACCCCAGATCATCGAACATGTTCCGGATCCTGAACAAAAGCGCAAGCTAACACCCCGAAAGAAGTCAGATGACGATGCTGATGTATTCCATGAACAGTGGCTGGATGCAGAGGATCCGCTGCCATCTGGTGCAGCACAACCGGAGGGATCTGATTTGGTGATCGTTGATTACAGGCGCGGTTTATTCAAGACTCAGCCCTACGTCAGCGAGTATGCCTGGAGTGACAATGGAAAAATATTGTTGTTTGAAACTACGGTCGCCAGGCGAAATGCTTCACAAAAGCCGAGTGTGCAGATTTGGAGGTCGACAGAAAACCGGATGGATACATTACTGGTTGGGGGCAATGATTTTAAACATTTTGCCATCGACAAAAATGGGTATCAAATTGCGTTTTTGGCTGAACGGGACAGTGCATTTTCGTCGCCTCAAAAATTTTATGCCCTCTGGTACTGGGAAAATGGTGATGCTGCTGCGCGGACACTGGTCAATCGCACTACCAAAGGAATGAGCATCAACTGGATCATCAGTCCAGATTTTATGCCTTTTTTCAGCAAGTCGGGTCAGCGACTCTTTCTGGGTACTGCTCCTGCAAAACCCCTGCGGGACACAAGTTTAATTGATATTGACCTGGTGAAGCTTGATGTATGGCACTACAATGATGAATACCTACAACCGTACCAACTGAAAAATCTGGACCAAGAGAAAAAGCGTTCATTTCTTTCCATGGTGGAAACCGAAACGGGTGTCTTTCGCCAGTTGGCCGATGCCGATGTGCCTCAGGTTGTGGTATCCAATGAAGGAGATGGTCATCAGTTCCTGGGCATCAGTGACAAGCCGTATCGTTTGGCCATGCAGTGGGAGGGGGGAACCCGAAAAGATGTATACTCTGTTGATCCGGTTTCAGGAAAGCGCACACTCTTGGTGAAATCGCTTGACGGCATGCCCATGATTTCTCCCCGGTCCCGGTACATTTTTTGGTACGACATGGAAAAAAGAAGTTATGTAGTTCATGACCGTGGTAAAACATTACCAGTGAGCGCGTCTGTTTCCACAAAACTCTACGACGAAGAGTACGATATGCCTTCATATCCAACACCCTATGGTGTCATGCGCTGGTTGGAAAATGATTCACTGCTTTATGTATACGATCGGTATGATATTTGGCAGTTGGATCCCACCGGTAAACATCCTGCTGTTAATCTAACAAAAGGGGAGGGAAGAAAACATCATATTTCCTATCGGTGGATCAATACGAATACAGCTGCTCCAGCCCTGGAATGGGGCCAGGTGGTCATGTTGCGGCAATTCAATGAGAAAAATAAGCAGTCCGGTTTTGCACGCATGCTCATGGGTAAAGCGGAAAAACCACACGTACTGCAGATGAGTGCTGCATCGGTGAACGGCGTCATAAAAGCGAAAAACAGTTCCACCTATATCTACACAAGAGAACGCTTTGATAGCGCTGCATCGATCTTTTTTTCGAGTGATTTAATTGCAGGCCGACGACTCAGTTCAATCAATCCACAACAGGCATTGTATAATTGGATGACAGCTGAGTTGGTTGAGTGGAAGGCCTATGATGGAAAAATAGCAACAGGTATCGTGTACAAGCCGGAAGATTATGATCCCAAGCGCAAGTATCCAATGATTGCTTATTTCTATGAAACCTTGTCCGACGGACTGTATTCTTATTTGCCTCCGTCTCCAACGCCAAGTCGACTCAACATTCCATTTTTTGTGAGTCGCGGGTACATCGTCTTGGCTCCGGATATCCGGTATCAAAAAGGTTATCCCGGGAAAGCCGCATATGATTATGTAGTGAGTGGCGCACGAGCACTGGTGAAAAAGGGGTGGGTTGACAGCACGCGCATGGGTATTCAGGGACAAAGCTGGGGTGGGTACCAAGTGGCTCATATCATCACCCGAACCAATTTATTTGCGGCAGCGTGGGCTGGAGCTCCGGTGGCCAATATGACCAGTGCTTATGGTGGCATACGATGGGAAAGTGGCATGAATCGTCAATTCCAATACGAAAAAAGTCAGAGTCGCATTGGTGCCACGCTCTGGGAGAAGCCACAACTGTATCTGGAAAATTCTCCTCTATTTCATTTGAAGCGCGTGAAAACTCCATTGGTCATTATGGCCAATGACAATGATGGTGCAGTTCCCTGGTACCAAGGGATAGAATTGTTTACGGCCATGCGCAGGCTCAACAAACAGGTATGGATGTTGAATTATAACGGAGAAGCCCATAACTTGATTGAGCGGAAAAATCGAAAGGATATTCAAGTGCGTGAGCAGCAATTCTTTGATTGGCTGTTGAAAGGAGAGAAGCCCAGTGTTTGGATTAAATATGGAGTTCCGGCGATTGAAAAAGGGATGAACTGGGGATTGGAGTCTGTCTTAGATAAAGACTAAAGTGTTCTGTCCTTTCCAAAGGATTCCAGTGTCTTGACAAATTCTGTCAGGAAGCTGGCTCCCATTGCTCCATCGATGATGCGGTGATCGTAGGACATGGATACAAACATCATGTGCCGTATGGCAATGCTGTCGCCTTTATCCGATTCCACCACAATGGGTTTCTTTTTTATGGTACCGGTTGCAAGTATGGCCACCTGAGGCTGATTGATGATGGGTGTTCCCATGAGGCTTCCAAATGTTCCCACATTGGTGAATGTAAAGGTGCCATCTTGGGTATCGGTTGGATGGAGTTTACCTGTTCTGGATTGCAGAGCCAGGCGATTGACCTGTTTGGTCAGCCCAATTAAATTGAAATGATCCGCCCCTTTGATGACTGGAACGATCAGGTTCCCTGTAGGGAGAGCAGTCGCCATGCCAATATTGATATCTTTTTTAACAATGATCTTGTCTCCCTGAATACTTGAATTCAGCAGGGGAAACTTGCGCAGGCATTTTACTATTGCTTCAATGAAGATAGGGGTCAGGGTGATTTTTTCACCTTCTCGTTTTTCAAAATCTTTTTTGATGGAATCTCTCCAAACAAAGATGTTGGTGACATCTGCTTCCGAAAAACTGGTTACATGCGCACTTGTTGCTTTGCTGCGGGTCATGTGCTCGGAAATCAATCGGCGCATCCGATCCATTTCAATGATTTCTACATTTCCATTAGTCGGATGGTCAACCGAATGCACGGAGGGCGATTCTGTTGCAGGTGAAACAGGAACAGAGGCGATGGGGGATGTGTGCGATGGTGGAGCAACAAAGGGCGTGTGCTGAACGGATGGTACAATAGGAGCAGACTGACGATTTTCTAGGTAGTGTAGTATATCTTTTTTAGTCACTCTTCCTTCATTGCCGGATCCTGAAATTTTTTCCAGTTCGGAAAGGGATATTCCCTCTCGTGAAGCAATATTCATTACCAGAGGAGAGTAAAAGCGTCCGTTCTCACCTTTAGGCGCAGATTCGAATGAAGATGGTTGGAAGGGAACATCTCCAGCATTCCCATTTGCTGAAGAGTCGACTGAAATGGCAGGGGGAGGTGCAGGAGGTGCGACAGGAAGTGCTGGTTCTGGTAGGGGAACAGCCTGTGCAACTGCCTGCGAAGTTTTGATACGGGCGATTACCAACCCAATGGGAACAACATCATTTTCATTGCACACTATTTCTTCCAGTATCCCTTCGGCGGTTGAGGGGACTTCACTGTCAACTTTGTCCGTTGCGATATCCAATAAGGTTTCATCTAATTTCACGGCATCACCCACCTTTTTATGCCACTTTAAAACTGTGGCTTCCATAATGCTCTCGCCGAGCTTGGGCATGATGATATCTACTACCGACATAGTTGGGTGCGAAATCTAAGTAAAATTACCTCAAATCCGGGGTTTCATCCGATTGGTAGGCAATAACTTATCCAATATTTTTCCTCAAAAAATGAAGTGCGTGAGCAGCCGATAATTCTATGTTTCTTTTTCGATCAAAACGGAATTGGAACGATGTGCTGACTGTGCCTGATGCACTGCTGCAGGCCACCCACAACAGTCCGAGGTCTTTGGTCGGAGTTGCTCCTGTTGGGCCCATGATGCCAGAAGTGGCGAGTCCATAATCTGCACCTGCGACCAATCGAACTCCTTCAGCCATTTGTCGCACCGTTTCATCACTCACCGCGCCATGTTCAGCAAGGGTAGAAGCTTCAACGTGCAGCATGGATTGCTTGAGATGATTGGAGTAACTCACTGCACCTCCCAGATAGAAGGCACTGCTGCCTGGAATAGAAGTGATGAGGTGAGCAATATACCCGCCTGTACAACTTTCTGCAACGGCCAGGGTTTTACCGGTCGATATGAGTAATTCGGCTACAGCCTCTTGCAGCGTAATATCTTTATTGACAACCATGAATTCACTGACCAGTGCTTGCAACTGAATGAATGTCTCTTCGAGCACCGATACAGGAAGGGTCGTTTGGAGTAAACTCAGTCGCAGTCGCACCATTCCATAATTGGGAAGGTAGGCCAGTTTGATTTCTTTTGGAAGCGTGCGTTCGAACTCAACCAGTTTCTCAGCGAGGAATGATTCCCCAATTCCTGCCGTCAACAATGTGCGATGTTCAACTGCCTGAACGTTGAATCGTTTGAGCAATCCGGGGATGACGTCTTTAGTCATCATGCCCTTCATTTCGAACGGCACACCGGGCATGCTGATAAAAATTTTTTCATTTTTCTCGAACCACATGCCGGGTGCAGTGCCCCGTTTATTTTGAATAACCACGCAGGTATCTGGAACATCGGCCTGACGAAGATTGCGTTCAAGCAGGGGACGGTTCAATCGACGGGTAAATATATCCACCACATTTTGATGCGCAGCCTCATTGCGCACCAGAGTTCCATTAAAGTAGCTGCACAACAAGGGCTTGGTGATATCATCTGAAGTAGGCCCTAATCCTCCTGTGATCAAAATAACTTCAGCATGTTGACTTTCCTCATCCAATGCAGCCCAAATGGCTTTCCACTCGTCGCCTACCGCTACTCTGCGCTTGATGTTGAATCCTGCTTTGTTCAGCTCCATGGCCATCCACGCACTGTTGGTATCGACCGTTTGTCCGATCAGCAACTCATCACCGATGGTAATGATTGAAACCGAAGATGCAGCTCCACTATGCATGTGGTTCAAAATAAGGGGTGAGTGTAGCGTACAATTGTGGGGGAATGGACATTTTGGTGAATGTAGTTTTATCCAAAAAATACAATACAATTTTTCCTTTGACCAGCAACTGATTGTGCTGGTTGTAGGCTTCTTGATGAAACTCGATTCTGTAATTTTTCGTCAACTCATGCAGTGAAGTCCTTATCGTAAGCAGATCATCGTATCGGGCAGGCTTTACGTATTTGCATTCAGCCTGCACAATCGCCATGACCACGCCCTGCTCTTCAAGTGATTTATAGGTCAGGCCCAACGAACGGAGAGCATCGGTTCTGCCCGCCTCAAAATATTCCAAAAACCGGGAGTGATACACGACCTGCATTTGGTCGGTTTCGGCATATCGGACGCGTATCTGTGTTTCTCTGGTCAGCATCCCCATTATTTACCCGCTATACCATCCACACTGGCTTTCCCGGGACCCAGTAAAAGGAGAACAAAAAAACCGGTTAAAAAAAGAGATGCAGTTTCGCCGGTATTAAAAAAGTCCATTGCATGAACATCAAATACTGCTATGGATGTACTGATGATGAGTGGGAGAGTTACGACACGGGTAAATAAACCAATCATGAGAAACAGGGCGCAGAAAAACTCGGCAAAGATGCAAAGTGAAAGGGAAAAAGCAGATCCCATTCCCAACAAATTATAAAAAGTTGATTTCATTGAATTGAAACCCACCAGCTTTTGATATCCGTGTGCCATCATCAACGCTCCCATGGAGATTCTTAGCATCAGCATTGCTGCATTGAATGCAAGTGAAGAGTAGTGGGTGGTTAACAGTTTTTTCATGGCAGAAGTGAATAATTAAATGTTAGTTAAATGTTACTAGGCAAAGGTAATGCATTGTTTCATTCTCATGGAGAAGGAACTAAATTTGAATGCGATATGCATTTTCACATGATGTGTCGATTCTGTTGTGTAGTAATTTGTTTGCTCCTGAGTGTAGGTCATGGAGTAGTTGCACAGATGCGACCCCTTGATCGGAAAGTGGACAGGTACATGGAGACTGCACAGGAATTGCGCAGAGTATCCATGCATGATGCTTCCAGAAGAATGCTGGAAGCGGTTAATGAATACCGGACAGATAATGGGACGCTATCCGGAAGCAAAGACGAGGGTCTTTTATTTGAATCCTTGGTGACGGGTTTGTCTTTGCAAGAATATGCTGCAGTTGATCGTTCAAAACAGTTCATACAGTTTTCTGAAAATAAATTGCTTTCTGGCTGGTTGTCGTTTCAATTGGGGTCGTACTACTTTAATCGGGGAGAGTACCCGGATGCCTTGATCTACCTGGAGTTGACAGATGCCCTGTATTTTACCAATAGCGAAAATGAGTTGATCCAATTCCAAAAGGCCGTTTCTTATTTCTCGCAACGAAAATTTGATAACGCCAAACCTTATTTCAGGAGTATTCAGCAAATGCCAGACGGTCAATTTGCAGCAGATGCATCTTATTACTTAGGGTGTATACATCTCAATGACCGTGAGTTCAAAACCGCCATTTCGCTATTTGAATCCATTAGTCAACATCCCCGGTATGGAGCCGTAGCTTCTTATCATGCTGGACTGGCATCCTATCAAATTGGAGCCTATGCATCTTCCCTACAGGCGACTGAAGCCTATCTGAAATCGGATGATTCATCCTTTCGTCAGGAGGCTCGTTCTTTGGTTGCTGCCCTCTATTATGAATTGCATCGATACAGCGAAGCTGTATATGCTTTTAATCAACTGTTTCAAGATGGTTCCCAACCAGATGAGCTTCAGGCTTTCCAATGGGGAATATCCTGTTTTCAAATGCGTCAATTTCGGGAAGCGATACGAATTCTTGAGCCGTTATCATCGAACCGGGATACCTTGGCCCGCAATGCCGTGTTCGTGTTGGCCAATGCCTATACAGAACTGAAGCAATACAATAAAGCATGGTCGGCCTATCAGCTGTGTATTTCTCAGGGTATACCTGAGCCTCGTTTAGAGCAGTCGAGGTTCAATCATGCAACGCTTTCATTTGAACTGGGGTATTTGGATCGTGGAGTTGCTTCGATGGAGTCTTTTTTACGCGATTATCCCCGCAGTTCCTATGCGGAAAAGGCTAAAATGGTCGTGTTGGAGCACTATGCAAAGACCAACAATTTTAAGTTGGCCCTGAAAGAGTTAGCGGATGTGCCGTCTTCACTTTCTGGGGCGAGCGATGCACTTATAGCACGCATTTATTTTGGTCGTGCACTGGAATTTCTGCAGGAATTGAGCTATGAGGCATCGACTGAACTGTTGCAACGCCTTGAAGACTATCCTCAAACCGCCTTTTATGCTCCTTCCTTGTTTTGGAGGGCCGAACTGGCTTTTCGTAAAGAAAAGTATCAACAGTCCATTGAACTCATGCAGCGGTTCGTTCGAAACTTCACTCAACCAGAGGGTGCCGCACATCTGACCAATGCCTATTACACGTTAGGATATGCGCAATTTGAATTGGAGGAATATGCTAAAGCAGCTGTATATTTTGACAAGCTGCATGGTCGTGAGACAGAAGAGGAGTTGCGGCGTGAATCCATCTTGCGCTCTGCAGACTGCGCCTTCATGCTTCGGAATTATTCCCGCTCTAAGCAACTCTATACCCGTATAAAAGATGAGAATGGGTTTGGTACCGACTATGCATATTTTCAGCTGGCCCTTATTGAGGGAATTCGATCTGTGCCTGCAAAAATTGAATTGCTTAAAGCAATGGAGATGCGTTTCCCGCAATCTGATTATCGTCCCTTGTTGTTCATGGAAATGGCCGATACATATATGTCGGAGGAAGAATTTGGAACTGCTGTTTCTTATTTAGCTAAAATTTCTTCTCTGGTGGATGCCGATGATGAAATGATTCCCGACTCCAAATTAAAAACGGGGATTTGTCTGCTCAATTTGGAACGCTATGCAGAAGCCCTGGAATACTTTGGGGAGTTGATGAGGAAATATCCATCATCCGGATACGCTTCAGAGGCCTTGGACAATGCCCGCTCTGTGTATATTGAAAAAAGAGACATTAACGGCTTTCAGTCTTTTTTAGCGGATCACGGAAAATCGATTTCTGCACTGCAGAAAGATTCATTGTATTTTCAGGTCATTCGTGAATCAAGTCTTGAGGGACCATCTGCAAAAGCCTTTCAATCCATTGCTCAATACGAGCAAGAATTCCCCAGTGGAATATTTATAGCCGATGTATTGAGCACGAAAGCGGAATTGTATGTACAGGATAAAAACTGGAAAGAAGCTGCAGCTGCTTTTGATGCGCTGGCGCAAAAAGGGACAACCAAATACCAGGAAAGAGCATTGCGACAAGCCGGCAAACTGTATTTCTTTGAGTTGAAATCCTATGCTTCTGCATTGCGCCAGTTCGATGTCTTGGCAAGAATATCGGTCAAGACGGATGCGGTGCTGGAGGCATTGCGTGGAGCGGTCAGGTGCCATTATTATTTGTCGACTTGGAACGACGGGGTGGAATTGGCCCAGCAACTCCTGGATCACCCATCCGCAGGGGAGGACGATCGTTCATATGCACAGTTGCTCTTGGGACATGCTCGATTGAATTCAGAACAATGGGAAGCTGCCCGTAGGTATTTTGAACAATGCGCTCTAAGCAGAATTTCAGCGCTTACTGCACAGTCCCGTTATTACATCTCCTACATTGACCTAAAAGAAGGAAAACTGGAACAGGCAGAGAAAAGTTGCTTGCAATCCATTGAGCGTTCCGGATCCAATGACCAGTGGGTAGTCAAAACCTATGTGCTATTGTCCAGGGTATTTTTGGCACAAGGGGATTACTTCAATGCGCGCGCTACGATTCAAAGTGTGTTGGATCAGGAGTTGGAGGCAGGTATCCGTTCAGAGGCACAGAACCTTTTAAATGAAATTCAGCGTGTTGAGCAAAAAAAATAAATTAACGCTCGCCGGAGCACTGTTGATTTTTTCTGCAACAGTTCAGGCGCAGGGTGAACGGAATGGTCGGGAACAGATCAGCATTACCTCATCGTTTAAGCCGAGTATCATCAAGACCGATAAAATTGAGTTCATGCCTTCGTTGCCCCATCCGGATACCGGAAAACGCAACTATTCGTATGAGGTACCTCAACAGATATTTACCACTCCTCATGCTTCTTTCCTGCTCAAGCCTCTTGCCTATGTTCCTGAACAACATGCAAACGCTTCAGATGCGCTCCGTGCACGATTGGGCTATGGAGTGTTGCAGTCGCCTGTTGCTTCGGTAGCATTTTCAAAGACATTGGGACCTTCTGGATCGGATCGGTTGATCCTTCTTGCGGATCATTCTTCTTTTAAAGGAAGTCTTCCTGATCAGGTCTATTCCAATAGCGCTTTGCAGTCGCGCTACACCCTTCATCACTCATCTACCCAGATCACCCATGTTGACTTTTCATTCGCATACGATGCCTATCGCACCTATGGGTTCAACCGAAACGAATTTCGCATTGTTCAGGATGAATTGAAACGAAGAATGAGTACCATTCAAGCCGGTCTCCGCCACGAGGTTGTTTTGGGCCAACGCGGACAGCTCAGGCTTTCACCCGGGATCTTGTTCAGGCGATCAGAGCTTTGGAAAAAAGCAACAGAATCACACCTTCGTTTTCAGGTTCCTGCGTCACTGGTGGTGGATCCTTCTATTCGTTTATCTTCTGATTTTGATATTCAGCTGTCGTCCTTAAAGCATCCATTGAAGAAATCGACATCTGGACTTTTGGCGCAACTTCCTTTTCATGTTCATTATGCTGTAGGCAACATCGCTTTGAAAGGAGGCCTGATCAATGCAGTGGCCAATCAAAAATATACTGTAGTCCCCGATTTTTCATTTTCCTACGATTTTGGTCAGGGGGGCGTAAAGTTCATAGCTGGGATAACAAACCGATTTGCGCTCAATGATTTAGGTTCTTTGTTTGAAGTCAATCCCTTTTTGTTGGTGCCCGATAGTATAGGGTCGTTTCGGCAAACCAATTTTTCGGTTGGGTTCGATTGGCTCAGTACCAAAGGATTCCATGTTCAAATGAAATTGGGACTTGCCCAATATAGAAACGTAGTATTATTCAATAATCAAGCTCCCCAAGGCAAAGATTTTATTGTTTTATATGAGTCGCTTCTCAAAGCCTATCAGTTAGGAATGCAGTTGGATTATGCTATCAACGACAAACTGAGTATGCGTGCGGAATTGGATGCGTATTCTTTTTATGATCAGCAGCGATACGAATTTGCATTTGGGATGCTTCCGGTTCAGCTGAATGCATCTCTGCGCTGGTCACCGTTCCCAGCGCTTCGTCTTGCCATGGGACTTAACACCTGGAATGGTGCCCTGTTTGAAAAAACAGATGGGACGTATGCACGAACAGCGGGAGGAATCGATTTAGGAATGGATGTGGAATACCAGTTGAATAAAAAATGGTCATTCTGGGTGGATTTGAATAATATTGCCAATTCCCGATATCAGCGCTGGAACCAGTACACCTGCCTGGGTTTCAATGCGATTGGAGGAATACGGTTTTCTCTTGTAGGAAATAAGAAGTAAATGAATACAGCTGATCAATTGCCGCATTACCTGCTGCGCTACTTGCATCAACGTGGACAGGTCACTGTTCCGGGGCTGGGTAGACTAAAGCACACCCGCATAGCTGCATCCCTGGATGTGGCTGCGCGCTGTGTAATGCCTCCGGCTGAGCAATTGATCTTTCAAACGAATTTCACAGAACTGACTCAACACGAGCGAGAGTACCTTATCCGAAAGATGGGTGTGGAGGATGGTGATTTAGAGAATGGGATTGCTCAGGTATCCCAGCAGATTCAAGATAAGTTGTCAAAGGAAAAAAAACTGGAATGGATAGGAGTGGGTTCATTTGTGGTGGATAAGCATGGTGCAATAAACTTCAATGCAAAGTCTCCATCCCTTGAATTATTCAAATCCATCCCTTATGTGCACGTGATCAGGGAGCATACCCAACATGAAATCCGTGTAGGAGATGAGCAGCGGTTGAATACTGAAATGGAATCATTCTTCGAGGAACAGCGCATGGAGAACAAAGAGAAACAGTGGAAGAAAGCGACTATGGTTCTCTGGCTATTGGCAGCAGCTATTTTGCTGGTGCGATTCACCATGGGAAGTTTTTCGTTGACCGAGGGGCGGCATGCATCGTTTTCAGCCCAAGAGCCTCGAACCACTACCTATCAAGAGCGCTAACCCGTTACCATGCAGCTTTTTCAAAATTGTCCCAGTTGTGGCTGTGCGCATTTCTTAAATGTTCTTTCGGTCTGCGATCACAGCATCAGTGGTGAAACGTTTCAGATTGCTTCGTGTTCTGCATGTGGATTAAAGCTCACGTTGGATGCTCCAGGTGAACACGGCATTTCCCCTTACTACCAGTCAACCGCCTATATTTCCCATACGGATGGAAATGCAACGTTTTTTGAAAAAACCTATCAATGGGTGCGCGCTCTCGCTCTTCGCTCAAAACGAAATCTGATTCAGCAGTATACCCGGCTTCCAAGGGGTACTTTGTTGGATATGGGTTGTGGGACTGGCGCTTTTCTCTCTACCATGAAGAAGGCGGGGTGGACGGTACATGGAATGGAACCCGACGCGGGTGCACGAATAAAAGCAGCTCGGGCTGCCCAGCAGGAGGTTTTGGACCCATCAGGACTCCAAGCCTTACCTGATCATGCGATGGATGTTATTACACTTTGGCATGTACTGGAGCATGTTCATGACCTGGACCACATGCTGCATACCATCAAACGGTTGCTTACGAAAAATGGAGTCGCCTTTATAGCTGTCCCCAATTCCGATTCTTCCGATGCACGCTGGTACGGATCGAACTGGGCGGCCTATGATGTCCCGAGGCATTTGTATCATTTTACGCCTTCTACTTTGTCGGATTTACTCAATCGATATGGGTTGCGTGTTGATCGCATGTTGCCCATGCATTTTGATCCGTTTTATGTTTGCCTTTTGAGCGAAAAGTATCGTTCGGGGAGTATGCGCCCGTTGCGCTCCCTCACCCTTGCCACCGCCTCTTTTCTGATTGCCTTATTCCAGAAACAACGATCCAGCTCTTTGATCTATGTGGTTCGTACCTTTATGCCCGGTAATTGAACATCATGGGCAGAACAATTCTTTTGGCAGATAGTGGAGCAACCAAGACAACCTGGGCCCTGTTGACTGGGAAAAAAATCACTCATTGGCACACCCAGGGAATCAGTCCCTATCTCATGGATGTTGAAAAAATTGAAGCCATCATTCGTTCTGAATTGCCTGCTTCACTGACAAAGAAAACCATTCAGGCCATTTATTTCTACGGTACTGGATGCAAGGCCACCTCAAAAGCCCGCATGGTCAAGTCTGCTTTGCAGCATATCTATCCGGATGCGGAAGTTCATGTTACGCATGATTTAATGGCTTCAGCAGTTGCGCTGTGTGGAACAGACTCTGGTATTGCGTGCATTCTGGGAACGGGGTCGGGATCGTGTTATTATAATGGCAAGCGAATTGTAGGTCAATCTCCGGGACTCGGATATGTTCTGGGAGATGAAGGCAGCGGAGCGTATTTTGGTAAGATACTGGTGCGTAATTTTTTATATGCTTCTTTCGATGAAGACTTGCATCGTGCATTTTCATCAGCCTACAGGTTGGATCGCGACAGTATCCTTCAGTCCGTTTACCGGGAGCCATTGGCCAATCGCTTTCTGGCGGGTCTTTCCCCATTTTTATCAAAACACCGGGGCCATTATATGATCGAAAACATTATTGAAGATGGACTGCGTGAATTTTTCGAGTTGCATCTCAAGCCGTATTCCCGCATCCATGAAATGCCAGTGCATTTTGTAGGCGGCATAGCCTGGTCATTTCGCGACATCCTTCGGGAACTCTGTTCGGAATATGGGTATACAATGGGAACAGTTATGAAACAACCCATTGAAGGGTTGATTAAACATCACTTACGGGCCAGCCATGGAAAATAATTCAAAAATAACGGAGTCGACTTCTCTGTATCGACATCTGGAGAAAATGTCAGTGCAGGAAATATTAACGGTCATCAACCAGGAAGACCAAAATGTACCAATGGTCATCGCATCAATCATTCCGCAGATTCAACGACTCGTTGAAGCATTGGTCGATAGGATGCTTGCGGGGGGGCGGCTTTTCTACATCGGTGCCGGAACCAGTGGGCGATTAGGAGTAGTAGACGCTTCAGAATGTCCACCGACCTATGGGGTAGATCCTGGACTGGTGGTGGGCATCATTGCGGGTGGTCGACATGCCATGTTTGAAGCAGTTGAATTTGCTGAAGATGATCCCTCACAAGCTTGGAAAGATTTACAGGAACACGGTATCCGCTCCAATGATTTTGTGATTGGCATTGCAGCAAGTGGGTCCACTCCTTATGTGGTTGGAGGCTTGCAGCAGTGTAAAGCACATGGTATAGCAACAGGAAGTATTTCATGCAATCCGAATGCAGGGGTATCCCGCGAGGCTGATTTTCCCATTGAGGCCGTTGTTGGTCCCGAGGTGGTAACCGGAAGCACTCGAATGAAAAGCGGGACAGCGCAGAAATTGATTTTGAATATGATATCCACTGCTGCAATGATCCAGCTGGGAAGGGTGGAAGATAACCGCATGGTCAACATGCAGCTCACCAATGAAAAGTTAATTGAGCGAGGAACGCAAATGGTCATGGAGCAACTCCACATTGAAAAAGAGGATGCGAAACAACTGTTGCTTGCTGCCGGAAGTGTTAAAAAGGCGGTAGAGCAGTACAATCGAGATCGCAATGCATGAGATAGAACCTTATTTCAATTGGCGCCACTTGTATGTTTCAGAAGAAGATAAGCGTTCTCCTTTTTTTGGTAAAACATACTCGGAGTTTCAATTTTCACAAACCGTATACAACTACTATATCCATCCCCAGTGGGATGACTTTGGTTCTCAAACCCTTTACATCAAGGTGTTGTACACAGATTATGAAATTGGGTATTGCATCATTGAATTCATCGGGGAATGGAATGATGCAATTGAAAATGACATCATGACGCTCAAGCGGGAAGTGATCGATAAATTCATCCGACAGGGAATCAGAAAATTCATTCTCATTGGTGAAAATGTGCTGAATTTTCACAGTGGCGATGACTGTTATTATGAAGAGTGGTTCGAAGATGTGTCCGAAGAAGGCGGGTGGATTGTGTTGCTGGGACTACCCGAATCTTCGGTTCATGATTTTAGCCAAGCAGGAATTTACCGCTATATACAGCGCTTGGATTTACCCGATTGGCGCCCCTTTTTACCTGCCAGTCTGTTCACCAAAATCGACACTATTTTACTCAAAAGATTGAACAGTAGTTAGTCGGGAGTCGACCTCAAAATGCCCATCATTTTTACCCACAAACATTGGATATTGTGATGTAAATTTGCACATCCTTAAACAGCAATTTTAAACTATGAGTTGGAGCAATTTGTTCTCGACGTCTATTGGTAAGAAATTGATCATGTCGCTCACGGGAATTTTTCTCGTGATCTTCCTGGTTGTTCACTGTTATGTAAATGCCAATGTCTTGTTCACCAATGGGGAAGAAAATTTCAACCGAGCGGCCCATTTCATGGGAACGAATTTATTGATCCGCGTAACGGAAATCGGGCTCTTTGCCGGTTTTATCCTGCACATCATTCAGGGTTATAAACTGGAATGGTTGAATCGTTCCAAACGGGCTTCCCGGTATGCAGTAACTGCAGGCAATAAAACGTCCAAGTGGTATTCCAGGTCAATGGCCTTGTTGGGTTCGCTAATTTTAATTTTCCTGATTGTCCATCTTGCACATTTTTGGGTGCCTTCCCGCATAACCGGCCTAGAAGAAGTCACCTATGATGGTAAGCCCTATCATAATCTTTACCTTGAAATGCAACATGTTTTTGCTCAACCTTGGGCTGTGGCACTCTATCTTTTGGGGTGTTTTTCACTTTCATGGCATTTGCTGCATGGCATTCAAAGTGCTGCACAAACCATGGGATGGACCTCAAAAAATTATTTTCCGATCATACGATCAGTCGGACAAGCATTCTCGATTGTAGTTCCACTGATTTTTGCACTCATGCCCGTCTTCATGCATTTTGGATGGGAAATAGATTTGGGCAGCATTACTTTATTGTTCTAACATCCTAAATGAATGCATATGCTTGATTCAATGATACCGGCTGGACCCCTCGAAGAGAAATGGACCCGATACAAGGGAACTGTCAAGTTGGTCAACCCTGCAAACAAACGAAAACTGGAAGTGATCGTTATTGGAACGGGTTTGGCCGGATCTTCTGCAGCCGCCAGTTTAGGAGAAATGGGGTACAAGGTGAAAGCCTTTTGTTTTCAGGATACTCCCAGGAGAGCACACTCGATTGCTGCACAGGGAGGAATCAATGCTGCAAAAAATTATCAGAATGACGGGGATTCTGTCTACCGTCTTTTTTACGATACCATTAAAGGCGGTGATTACCGGGCACGTGAAGCAAACGTTTACCGACTGGCAGAAGTAAGTACCCATATCATCGATCAGTGTGTCGCGCAGGGGGTGCCCTTTGCACGCGAGTATGGTGGTTTGTTGAGCAACCGCTCTTTTGGTGGGACACAAGTCCAACGCACGTTTTATGCAGCCGGTCAGACCGGTCAGCAGTTGCTGATTGGGGCCTACCAGGCACTGGAGCGACAAGTCGCGCTGGGTACGGTTGAAATGTTTTCCCGACACGAAATGGTCGAGCTGGTCATCATCGATGGGAAAGCCCGTGGTGTCATTGTTCGGGATCTGGTAACCGGGGAACTGGAACGCCATTTTGGTCACGCTGTGCTGCTATGCTCCGGTGGCTATGGCAACGTGTTTTATCTCTCTACCAACGCCATGGGTTCCAATGTCACAGCAGCATGGAGGGCCCATCGCAATGGTGCCTATTTTGCCAATCCCTGTTTTACGCAGATCCACCCCACGTGCATTCCAGTATCGGGTGATCATCAATCTAAACTCACGTTGATGTCGGAATCGCTCCGTAACGACGGACGCATCTGGGTTCCCAAGCAACAAGGAGATAACCGAAAGCCCAACCAGATTCCAGAAGAGGAGCGGGATTACTACCTGGAAAGGAGGTACCCTGCTTTTGGTAATCTGGTGCCCCGCGATGTTGCTTCCCGTGCTGCGAAAGAGCGTTGTGATGCAGGCTACGGAGTGGGTTCATCCAGGCAGGCAGTTTACCTGGATTATGCTGCGGCGATCCAACGCTATGGAAAGGCAGAAGTGAGCAAGCACAACCTTGGAAATGTTTCCACAGAGGTGATTACCAATTTGGGAAAGGAGGTTGTGAAAGAGAAATACGGTAACCTCTTTGCGATGTACGAAAAAATAACCGGTGAGAATCCCTATGAAGTGCCGATGCGGATTTATCCGGCAGTGCACTATACCATGGGCGGACTCTGGGTGGATTATGAACTGAAGACCACCATTGATGGACTTTATGCGCTGGGTGAAGCCAATTTCAGTGACCATGGTGCAAATCGTTTGGGAGCTTCTGCGCTGATGCAGGGGCTTGCGGATGGGTATTTTGTAATTCCCTACACGTTGGGTAATTATTTGGCCGATGAAATTCGGACAACCCCCATTTCACTGGATCATCCTGCATTTGTCGAAGCAGAGAAAAAAGCAAACGATCGTATCCAACGTCTCATGTCTATACAGGGTAAGCAAACGGTGGAAAGTTTCCACAAGCGGTTGGGTAAGATCATTTGGGACCAATGCGGAATGGCCAGGAGTGAAGAAGGCTTAAAGAAAGCCATTGCCGATGTGCAAGCGTTGAAAAAAGAATTTTGGTCCGATGTGCGCATACCCGGTGAAGTCAATGCCATGAACCCTGAGTTGGACAAGGCAGGTCGCGTTGCAGATTTCATTGAGTTGGGAGAATTGATGTGTGTGGATGCATTGAACAGAAATGAAAGTTGTGGAGGGCATTTCCGGGAAGAGTTTCAAACCTCGGATGGAGAGGCGTTGCGCGACGATGAACAGTACATGTATGTTTCTGCGTGGGAGTACAACGAGAGCGGATGGGATTTGCACAAAGAGGAATTGAACTATGAAAAAGTGAAGCCCAGTCAGCGCAGCTATAAATAACCATTTGAAAATCGATTTATGCAGCACTATACCATGAATTTGAACTTGAAGGTGTGGCGTCAGAAGAGCGGAACAAGCACCGGAGGATTTGAAACCTATTCGGTCAGTAACATTTCATCTGAAATGTCGTTTCTGGAAATGATTGATGTGTTGAATGAGCGACTCATCAAAGAGGGAGGTGATCCTATTGCATTTGATCATGATTGCCGTGAGGGTATTTGCGGTATGTGTTCCATGGTCATTGATGGTCGTCCGCATGGTCCCTGGAAAGGAACCACCACTTGTCAGTTGCACATGCGGGCATTCAAGGACGGTGATACCATTACCATAGAGCCGTTCAGAGCCAACGCCTTTCCTGTGATCAAAGATTTGATGGTCAGCCGCAGTGCATTTGACCGCATCATCCAAGCGGGAGGGTACGTTTCGGTGAATACTGGAAATGCAGTAGATGGAAATGCCATTCCCATCGAAAAAGAGAAAGCAGACGATGCATTTGCAGCTGCAGCCTGCATCGGGTGTGGAGCCTGTGTGGCGGCTTGTAAAAATGCTTCCGCTATGCTGTTTTTATCTGCTAAAGTTTCTCACTTGGCCTTGTTGCCGCAGGGAGAGCCTGAACGCAAGCAGCGGGTGGTCAGCATGGTGGCCCAAATGGACAAGGAAGGATTTGGAAGCTGTACAAATACGTATGCATGTGAAGCGGAATGTCCCAAGGAAATTTCCGTATTGAATATTGCGCGGTTGAACAGGGAATATCTTAATGCCAGTCTCTCCGGAAGCTAATTATAGGTTCCTCTCAAAAAAACCTTTTGTTGCGCTCCCTTCGGGAGCGCTTTTTTTTGCTTTCAAATCAGCAATGTCTTAATTTTAAACAAATCGCAAACAACTCTTTTATGTCAACTCCAACAAGAAGAAAATTCCTGCGCCAATTGGGTGGAACTGCCGCCTTGTTTACAGGCAGCACAATGGGTGCATTGGCACTGGATGAGGGAAAGATCCATTACCTGCAGCCAGAGAAAAAGCATTTGTCCAACGACAAGATCCGCGTTGCGGGTATCGGCATGGGAATCATGGGATTTGGCGACATGCATGCTGCGCTAAAAGTTCCAGGAGTTGAGATAGCAGGTGTCTGCGATTTATACACTGGACACCTGGAACGCGCTAAGGAAATTTGGGGGAAGGACCTGTATACCACTCGGGATTTTCGTGAACTGCTTCAACGCCCTGATATAGATGCAGTCATCGTTGCAACGCCGGATCATTGGCATGATCATATTTCTATTGCAGCCATGAAAGCAGGAAAGCATGTGTATTGCGAAAAACCAATGGTGCAGCATTTGGATGAGGGTCATGCTGTCATCAAAACTCAAAAAGAAACAGGGAAAGTGCTCATCGTGGGTTCTCAAGGAGTAAGCAGCATCACGTTGGCAGAAGCAAAAAAGCGCATCAAGGCTGGTGACATCGGGGAGATCAATTTAGTGGAGGCAGTCAATGATCGATTCAGTTCGGTTGGCGCCTGGCAGTATGCCATTCCATTGGACGCGTCGCTTGAAACAGTCGACTGGGACACTTTCCTGGGAGATGCTCCCAAGCTTCCCTTTGATGCCACCCGCTTTTTCAGATGGAGGAATTACCGAGATTATGGAACCGGAGTGGCTGGGGATCTGTTCATCCACCTGATTTCGGCCGTGCACCATGCGCTGGATTCCTATGGACCCAGTCGGATATTTGCCAGTGGACAATTGAGCTTCTGGAACGATGGCCGGGATGTGCCCGATGTACTGGCGGCTGTCATGGATTATCCCAAAACCGAACAGCACAATGCTTTTCAAATGATGCTTCGTGTAAATTTTGCAGATGGTTCAGGCGGAAGCAACCGCACCCGTATCGTCGGCTCCGAAGGTGTCATCGAGTGGGGAGGTAACCGGTTCACCTTGAAAAAGCAAAAACTTCCGAAAGCGCCTGAACTAGGGGGATACGACAGTTACCTTCATTTCTCTGCACAACAAAAAAGCGAGTACGTCAAATGGTACAACGAAAAGTTCTCCAAAGAAGACAGAAAGCCATTTCCACCAGAAGAAGTCAAATATGCTGCTCCTGCCGGGTACGATGAGCGGGTGGACCATTTCGCTAACTTTTTCCAAGCCATTCGCAGTGGAGGCACTGTAGTGGAGGACGCTTCTTTTGGATTGCGCGCTGCAGGTCCTGCACTTGCCAGCAACCTCAGCTACGAAAAACGCAAAGTGGTCAACTGGGATCCCGTCGCCATGAAACTGCTTAAATAAAAGCCAAAAGGTGATTTTATTGAGGTCAGGATTTTTCTTGATCATGGTGTTCCATGTGGGGGGGGTCTTTGTGCTCAGCACATGAGTAATTTTCGTTCAAAACTGATCTCTACCGAATCAAAAGTCATTCAAATAGATACTTTAAGTATCGTTCCAGGTACATTTACAATTAATGGATTAAATACAATTCATTATTCTGTTGATCCGCTTTCATCCCTGTTGAAGTGGAAAGAAACGGCTCCTAGGGGGACCTATTCCTGCACCTATCGGGTATTTTCATTTCGGTTGGGATCACCGGCTCGGTCGCTCTCCTTTGACTCTGTGTTCAATCGTACAGCTATAGCCGGTGCGCCGATGCTTCGATCGGGTTGGGGCGACAAAAAAATGGATGGGGGAAAATTGACTACAAATGGAAGCCTCGGTCGCTCACTCGCTTTTGGAAACCGTCAGGATGCAGTCCTGAATTCATCGCTGAACCTTCAATTGAGCGGGTACATCGGCGACAGTATTTTACTCAATGCAGCCATATCCGATAACAACATCCCAATACAACCCGACGGAAACACGCAGCAACTGAACGAGTTTGATCGGGTCTACATCCAGTTTTCCAAGCCACAGTGGAAGGTGTTGGCAGGCGACCTCGACATTCGTCAAAGCGGGCTGCATTACCTTAATTTTTACAAGCGCCTTCAGGGCGTCTCTTTTGAATCCACTACCCGAACCGCATCGGGCAATGACAACCATCTTATTGCCAGCGGAGCTATTGCCAAAGGAAAATTCACGCGCAATGTTTTCCAGGGAGTGGAAGGCAACCAGGGACCCTATCGGTTGAAAGGGGCCAATCAGGAACTTTTTTTCATTGTACTGGCCGGAACGGAGCGGGTATTCATCGATGGAGAAATGATGCAGCGGGGAGAGGATCAGGACTACGTCATCAATTACAATACCGCTGAGATTACATTCATGCCCAAGCAAATGATCACCAAGGATAAACGAATTCAGGTTGAATTTGAATACGCCGACCGGAATTACCTCAATTCACAGCTCTTTGCCGTGAACCGCTATAGCGTGAATAAACGACTTGATGTGACCTTGGGCGTCTATTCCAATACGGATGCCAAAAACTCTCCGATCAATCAGACCTTGAATGCGCCGCAAAAGAATTTTTTATCGGAATTGCCTGATGCAGTTACCAATGCATTGTATCCTTCTGCACTGCCCGACACATTTTCCAGATCTGCTATTTAGTACCGAAAAGTCGATACTCTCTTTGGAGCGGGACAACGCGATACCGTATATGTATATGCTTCTCAGCCAACAGGAGATGTCTATCGGGTCTCGTTTCAGGATGTAGGGGAGGGACAAGGGGATTATCTTCTCGATACCAGTCTTGCAGCGAACGGTAATGTATACAAGTGGATCGCTCCGGACCCAGCATCCGGAAAACGCAAAGGCAGATACCTGCCGGTGGTGTTGCTCGTTGCCCCTCGCTCTCAACAAATCGTCAACTTAAATGCCCGATGGCAAATGAGTCCGTCCACTCGCTTGGAGTCTGATATGGCCTGGAGTACATTCGACTTCAATACATTCTCATCGGCTAAAGGTTCAAGGGAAAGTGGTGCTGCAGTCAAGTTAATGGTCCACCACGAGCAGGTGTTGAAAAAAGAAAAAGACCGACGATTGATTGCTGGTGCGGGTGTTGAATGGACCGACTCTTCCTTTCGGCCCGTCGAGCGGTTGCGTTCGGTTGAATTTGCGCGTGATTGGGGACTGGATCTCTTGCCCTCACGGGCTACTGAAAAAATTGCACAAGCGCAGATTGGTTTGCGTGAATCCGGTCATCGCATCAGTTATGGGCTCTCGCATTATGGTCGAAACAAGGATTTTAAAGGTTTTCGTCATCGATTCGATCAGGAGCTCAATTCCCGGAATTGGATCATGGTCAATTCGCTCTCCATCACCCATTACACAGATGCACTGCGAAAAGGATCGTTTATTCGCCCTGTGGTCGATGCAATAAAAAAAATACCGAAGTGGAACAATCAAGAATTTCAAGTTCGCTATACGGTGGAGCGCAATGTAGCCTATCAATTGGACTCATTGATTGCATCGAGTTTTTCATTTTCTACATTTCAGTTAGGAACACACTCCAATTCGCAGCGTGCCAATCGTTGGGGACTCAAGTACTTTACGCGTGCCGACCAACTTCCCGGAAAAACAACAATGATCCGTGCTGACCGCAGCCATAACATCAACCTCAACGGTGAATGGATGGAGAATGCCCATCATCAGGTCCGCGCCAATGTCACGTTTCGTCAGTTGAATGTATTGAATGACATTTCCCCTGAAAATCCTGATCGTAGTTTATTGGGTCGAGTAGAATACTTTGCCGATGTTTGGAATGGAGGCATTCAGGGCAACGTTTTATATGAATCGGGGAAAGGGCAGGAGCCAAGAAGAAATTTTACGTTTGTGGAAGTTCCCGCTGGCCAGGGTGAATATGCCTGGATCGATTACAATAAGGATGGGATTCAGCAAATCAGTGAATTTGAAATTGCACGTTTCAGGGACCAGGCCAAGTACATCCGGATATTTACACCCACAACTGATTTTATTCGAACCGACTATCTCCAATTCAACTACCAGTTAACTGTTGATCCTTCCGTTGCGTTGGGTGCACAAAACAAAGGCACATGGAAAGCATTTCTCACCAAGTTGTTTTGGCAATCTTCCTATCAAGGGTATCAGAAGCAAGTGTCAAGTGGATTGGGGCTGTATGATCCATTTGCACGGTCTTTTGAAGATTCACTGCTGATTGCCATGGATCGGATATTTAGCAATACGATGTCATTCAACAAATACAGCCAGCGTTGGGGCATTGATTTCAATGTATTGAACAGCGCGCAGCGTGCCTTCCTATCCTATGGAGTAGAATCGAGGCGCACTGTTGATCAATCTGCTCGTATCCGCGTCAACCTTGCAAAAAAATATACCCTTGAATTGCTGATCAAAGAGGGAAGGAATCAGCTTGTCACACCCGCATTCAGCAATCGAAACTATAACATCTCTATTCGTTCCATTGAGCCACGATTTTCCTATGTGCACGAAACTGTTTTTCGCCTGCAGTCTGGTTTTCAATGGCAACAAAAAAAGAACAGCGCAGGAGAAGCCGCTCAAATCGGTCGTGTGCAACTGGATGCAAAATATAATTTGGTTGCCAACTCTTCAATTGGTGCACGATTTTCGTACAACCAAATTCAATTCAACGGAGATGTTTCCTCAACACTGGGGTATGTGATGCTGGAAGGATTGAATAAGGGAAAGAACTACTTATGGTCGTTTGATTTTACAAAGCGCCTTAGTTCGTTCATTGAACTCAGCATTCAATACGATGGTCGTGTATCGGGGACAGGACCCGTTATTCATTTGGGACGCGCCCAAATCAGGGCCTTGCTGTAATTATTTCAGAACTGCAATGCCTTCGCCGATCTTGAAACCATTTTGGTAGACCACTACTGCATAATTGCCCTTCACGTATTTATCACTTTGGCGCAGGTCGAAGCTGACTCCTTTTGATTCACCCTGCTTGTAATCCACATCAATTTTTGTGGTGAAGTCGACCTGACCATCCTGGCGGGTAGTGATGGAGCCGGATGCAAGAGCTTGTTCTTTAATGGTCTTTCCACCGGGATCTTTGGCAATGATGAACAATTGTTTAGGACCCGAAGTCGCAATTCTGTTCTCATCTAAGTTGAATGAAATCCGAAGTTTATCGGCGCGCTTTGCAGATGCAGTAGAGCGCTCTTTACCAGAACTTTTTTCATTGATGGGAACGATGCTGAATCCTGAGGCATGGAGGGTAGAACCCACGTCCACTTTGTTTTCTGCTTCTTTCTTGGCAGCCTCGGTGCTCGCTAAATTTGTTGAAAGGTTCTTGTTTTCGGTAGTCAGATTTTGTTTGTCAACATTCAACTGTTTATTTTCTGTTTGTAAACGCTCAATTTCCATCACGTATTCAGCAATTTTTCCATTGAGTTCTCCAACGAGTTGTTTGGCCGCAGCGAGGTCTGCAGTGGTGGCATTTTGTTTGTTGACCAATGACTTGAATTTGCCTTTCAGTATGCTCATTTCAGCATCACGGCGTTTCACGATGCTATCCAGCGAAGCATTGGACGCCGTCATATCTTGGAGACGAAGCAAGGCATCATCAAATTCTTTTTGAACGGCATTCTTGGTAGAATCCAATGAAGCATTCTCCATTGTTTTTTCTTCGATAACGGCATTGGATTGATTCCTTGAGTAGAAAAAGTATCCCCAGGAACCGACCAGTAGGACTGCCAGTAGGATGATGATGCTGTTCTTGTTGTTCATATCGGTTGAATTAAGGTGATTTTTGTTCGGTAAATGATACTTTTGTCTTACAAAGGAAAAGAAAATCTCATCCTTCCTTCCTTTGCATATGTTAAAATAATTGATTTTTTGACAAAAGGCATGCACATGGAGGCCCTGGACATTGTGTCGGATTGGAAAAAAGGAAAATTTCAGCCGGTCTACTGGTTGGAAGGAGAGGAACCGTATGCCATTGATAAGGTGACTGAATATGCTGAGCAATTCTTATTGTCGGAAGATCAGCGGGCATTCAATTTATCTGTTTTTTATGGAAAGGATAGTCGCATTGAAGATGTGTTGAATGCCTGCCGCCGATATCCCATGTTTGCTGATCGGCAAGTGGTGATCATAAAAGAAGCGCAACTGCTTAAAGACCTGGATCGACTGGAAGGGTATATCACACAGCCCTTGGCTTCCACCATTTTTGTGGTGGCACACAAAGACAAGAAACTCGACGGCCGCAGCCGATTATCAAAGGTGCTCAAGACACATGCTGTGGTAGTGACCACCCGAAAGCTTTACGACAATGAACTGCCTGAATGGGTAGGCGAGTTGATACACTCCAAAGGTCTTGAAATCCGGTCCAAGGCCCTGCACATGCTGGTGAATCACATTGGAAACGACCTGCAGAGAATCGAAAACGAACTGGATAAGCTCCGCATTAATTTAGAAGGCAGAAAACAAATTGATGAAGACGATATTGAGCGGTTCATAGGTATCAGTAAAGAGTTCAATGTGTTTGAATTGCAGTCGGCTATTGTCCAGCGAGATGCCAGCGCTGCATTGAATATCCTTAACTATTTTTCTTCGAACCCCAAAGCAGGTCCCATTCAATTGATACTGCCAACGCTGTTTGGTTTTTTCAGTAAACTATATGTGGCTTTTGCCAGTCCTTCCCGCGATGAGCAGTCGCTAGGGGCATTGCTTGGCATACGACCTTTCATGACCCGTCAGTACATTCAGGCCATGCAGCGGTATGACTTTCGTGAAGTGGAAAAGGCGCTTATTTTGTTGGAACGTTATAACGTAATGAGCGTTGGAGTAGGAAGGGGAGATGCAGATGATGCAGCACTCATGAAAGAGTTACTCCTTAAAATGATGATCAAGGATTGAGGCCATTGAAAAACTCAGAAATTGTTAGTTTATCCAACTTTAGCTGTTCTTTTAATGCCTCCAAACCTGAAAATTTCAATTCCTTTCGGGTATACTTGATGAGGGTTACCTTTAAAATTTCACCATAAATATCGTCGTCAAAATTGAAGATGTGCACTTCAATTCTGCGTTCTTTTCCATTGACGGTTGGACGATAACCAATGTTCATCATTCCGATTTCATGTGTCACAATCGTATTCCTGAACAATTCGATTTTTACGGCGTATACACCCGATCCGGGAATGAGTTTGTCGCTGTCCACCAGGGATAAGTTGGCTGTAGGAAATCCAAGGGTCCTTCCCAGCTTATCACCAGTGATGACAACCCCTCGGAGTTCATAGGGGTAGCCCAGCAATTGATTGGCCTGAAGTATGTCACCCTGTAACAATGCATGCCGGATATGGGTTGAACTGATACGGGAAGCATTGAGAAGCTGTTCGTCCAGTTCTTTCACTTCAAAGTCCAATTCAGTACCCATTTTTTCGAGCATGGCGTAGTCGCCTGTGCGATCCTTTCCAAATCGATGGTCGTATCCAATCACAATCACTTTCGGACGAAATAATTTGACCAGAAATTCATGCACATAGGCTTGTGCCGTCAGCTCGGCAAATTGAGGGTCAAAGGGTACCACCACCAAATGATGGATGCCAAGCGACTGAAATCGTTCAATTCGTTCTTCCAGACTGGTCAGCAACGCAGGCGCATCTAGATTATTGAGTATTCTTCTGGGATGAGGATGAAACGTAATGACCACCGTCTCTCCTTCAAAACGAGCAGCCTCTTGCTTGAGCAATTCCAAAATGGCATAATGACCGCCATGGACCCCATCAAATGTTCCAATGGTGATGGCGGGGGATCGGAATGCTGGAAGTTGATCCAATTGAAAATGTACGTGCATTGGGAGGCAAAATTAATCCAAATCATGCAATCAACATGTTGTTGACAGAAATCGGATGCTGCCTTGTCATCTCATGGTTCTGGGTTAGCTTTGCCCCAGTTTTATCGAATGCATTTATACCAAAAAAGAGGAGTCTCTGCACAAAAGGAGGAAGTGCACGCAGCGGTACAAAACCTCTCCCAGGGATTGTATACCCATGCTTTCTGTAAAGTGTATCCGGATCATCTCGCCGGTGATGCAGACTTTGTCAATGTCATGCATGCCGATGGGGCCGGTACAAAAAGTATACTGGCATATTTGTATTGGAAAGAAACAGGAGATATCTCGGTCTGGCGTGGCATTGCTCAAGATGCAGTTGTCATGAACCTGGACGACCTCTTGTGCATTGGCGTTTTCAAAGACATTGTATTCAATTCAACCATCGACCGAAACAAGCACCTGATACCCGGCGAAGTTTTAAAAGCCATTATCGATGGCACCAATGAGTTGTTTGCTGATTTGTCGACTAGGGGCATTACAATTTCTTATCTGGGGGGAGAGACGGCAGATGTTGGAGATGTGGTGCGCACCATCGCTGTGAATGGAACCATGGCTGCCCGGTGGCGCAAAGACAGATTGATCACTAATGATCGCATTTGTCCGGGTTTGGTGATTGTTGGATTTTCCAGTGCTGGTCAGTCGACCTATGAATCCGAATACAATAGCGGGATCGGCAGCAATGGGCTGACCAGTGCTCGGCACGATATGTTATCTTCGATTTATGGAAAAAAATATCCTGAATCATTCGATCCGAATCTTCCATCGGATGTAGTGTATATTGGTCGGCATGCCCTTACAGATCCTATTTCAGTAGGAGATCAACTCATTCCAGCGGGAAAGTTGGTGCTGAGCCCAACGCGCACCTATGCCCCTTTAGTCAAAGCCATGCTCACCGAACATTTTGATGCCATAAAGGGAATGATTCATTGCAGCGGAGGAGGTCAGACCAAATGTTTGAAGTACCTGCCTTCTGCTATGAAAATTGTCAAGGATAATTTTTTTGACATCCCCCCCGTATTTGATTTAATTCAAGAAGCCAGTGGAGCGACACTTCACGAGATGATTCAAGTCTTTAATATGGGGTGTCGGTTAGAAGTGTATACTGATGAGCAGCATGCCGACAGCCTAATTCAGATTGCTCGTGCATTCAACATTGAAGCGCGTGTAATTGGGAGAGTAGAGCCGGCGACTGAAAAATCAGTCGAAATATACATTAGGGAGCAACGGATTTGCCACAAATTGTAAATTGATTACCATGGGAGAAGAAGTGTTAAAGATTGAACATGCCAACATCTATCAGGGAGATTCCCTGATTTTAAGTGACGTGTGTATAACGGTGTCCAAAAGTGAATTTGTGTACCTGGTGGGTAAGACCGGAACCGGTAAGTCCAGTTTATTGAAAACTCTGTATGGTGAACTTCCCTTAAGAAAAGGCACAGCGCTTGTCGCCGGTTTTGACCTAAAAGGGATGACATGGAAAACAGTTCCCTATCTCAGAAGAAACATCGGAATCGTCTTTCAGGATTTTCAATTGTTGACCGACAGAAATGTTCATGATAATCTTGAGTTTGTCCTCAGGGCTACTGGATGGACCAATGAAAAGGAAATGGAAGACAAGATCAATGATGTATTGGGAAAAGTTGGACTTAAAACAAAGGGCTTTAAGTATCCGTATGAACTTTCCGGCGGAGAACAGCAACGTGTAGATATTGCCCGAGCGCTGTTGAATTCACCTCGACTCATTTTGGCCGATGAGCCTACCGGTAACCTGGATCCGGAAACCACCGATGAAATCATGCATCTGCTGATCCAGCTGGGCCGTGATCTCGGAACAGCCATTGTAATGGCCACGCATGATTACATGGTGATCAATAAGTTTCCAGCCAGAGTGATTCGAACAGAAGGGGGGAAGGTCATTGACAATGCGACCATACATGCTTGATGAGGGTATCAGCGACCGCATCATCACTGCACAAGTTCTGAATCACGGATTGTCGTTGCTGTTTTTCTTGTTCAGTCAATTCACAATCAAAAAGTGTTTGGGTCATTTCGATGAACGCCTCAGGAGTATCGGCAATATTCAGCACCGATCGAAGAAGAGGGTTGTCGCTGCTTTTTTTATTTCCAAGCAAGTGTCGTCCAAAGGATAAAAGATGAGAAAAGTCAAAACCGCTACCGGGCTCAAGAAAGGAAGGAGTCAAAATGACTTGCGATTTTTTAATCAATTCTTGCAGTTCCGTCAGTGATGGGTTGGCGACCAAGCAAGTGTTTGCCCGCACGTGTGCTGCATTTTCCAACTCGAGGGATGGATGGTCTCCAACAATTACAAAGGGAATATCCAGCGTGTTGAATACATGTTCCAATAACCAGTATGCGGCAAACTCAGTATCTTTTTCAGCGAGGTTACCAGTAAAGATGCAAAATGTGCCTTTTCCAGGTGTGTACTGCACAATTGGGTTTCCCACAAAAGCTGGCAGATGAATGGCCGCCTCTGCTTTGGTGCTGAACACGGAAATTCCTGAGGCAACAATTTCTTGTTGGATTTTACTCAACTCTGAAGATTTCCCGGTCAGCGAAATCTTTCTCCATCCCAGCGAATGAAGATCGGCAAGTTGACGATGAAAGATAGCTTCGTCGCGGAACTCTCGGATCCCGATGAACCGATTGGGTGCTTCCAGCTGTTGTTTATGATGCCCATAGGCGATGCCTCCAAAAAATAGCACCGGTGTATCATTCTTTTTAATCCGTAACAGTTGTTCTGCATCAGTGTAGGTCAGCAGGTTAATGTGTTCAGCTGAAGTTTGCGACATGAATGCTGCTCCTTCAAGTGAAGTATGCAACGAAATGCGGACGCCTTTTTCCGAAAGGCTACGGATGCAAAACCATGCATCCGACTGGATACCGTTTGACAACCCGGGTGCATAATCAAGGGCAACAATGTGCAGTTCTTTTGCCATTATATCTACTAATGCATTTTAGACGTAAATTGTTCTTTTTACCTTCGTAAAAATTCTATCCATGACCGATTCTGGTGATCAACAACCTGCTGCTTTCAGCGTTCCCTGGTTCTTACGGCTATTGTGCTACCTGACCATCTTCGGGAGCACCTATTTCATGTTTTCCGCCATTTCCGGGTTGTTCAGCCCAGAAGAGGTGAGTAAAACCATGGACCAGGCCATGCAATCATGGATGACGATCTTTGAACCTGCCCTGAAATCCGACCCTAAAGCCGAAAAAGATTTTGAGGCCATATTGGAAGACATCTCATTTGCCAATTCGGTCTCCAATATCCGGGATTACAGTTTTTTTTCCCTGGTTGCAAACGGATTGACCATGATCGGCGCGTTTTTAATGCTTCGGCTCCGTAAAAACGGGTTTCGGTTGTACTTACTGGGAACACTCATCGGGATCATTTCACCGTTGCTCGTCTTTGGAAGTGATAATTTTTTGGGTTTTTCCTATGCCTTCATGGGAGCCATCATGGGTATCCTGTTTGGTATCCTCTATGCATTGAAAATGAAGCACATGCACTGAAAATATGGGGGTAGGTACCTGGCTGCTCTCTTTAACAAAAAAACTGTTACCTTTGCAGCGAAAATTTGGATGTAAATATTTTAGATGAATTAAAAATTTTGAGATGTCAAGCGTAACGAAAGAAAAAAAGTCCTCCATTGTTGCTGAATTCGGTGGCAACGCAAAAAACACCGGATCCATCGATGCACAAATTGCTTTGTTAACTGAGGAAATCAATGAAATTTCAAAGCACCTGCAAGTCAATAAAAAAGATTTTTCCACCCACAGGGGACTCATGAGAAAAGTAGGTCAGCGCAAGCGGTTGCTCACCTACATGAGCAAGCACAATCTAACCGGTTATCGTGCGCTCATTGAAAAACTCGGTTTAAGAAAATAATATTCACTGAACAGTTGTATTCCCAACACCGGTTGGGAATACTGCTTTTTGGTAAACTCCAAAAACGAATTCATGCTACAACAACCTTTTCAATCAAGTTTTGATCTTGGTAACGGCAGGACCGTTACCATTGAAACCGGTCGACTGGCCCGTCAAGCCGACGGCTCAGTGACTGTTCGCCAAGGCAATTGCATCTTGCTTGCCACTGTATGTGCCAACAAAGAACCCAAAGAGGGACAAGAGTTTTTCCCTTTGTCGGTCGATTATCAGGAAAAATTTGCATCTGCCGGTAGAATTCCGGGTTCATTTTTTAAGCGCGAAGGACGCCTCAGCGATTATGAAATTTTGGTGAGCCGTCTCATCGATCGTGCTCTTCGTCCTTTGTTTCCAGAGGATTATTTCTGCGACGTTCAGGTGTTGGTCACCTTGGTTTCCTCTGATCCTGAAATCATGCCCGACTCACTGGCATGCCTTGCCGCATCTGCTGCATTGGCCGTATCGGATATTCCCATCAAGGAAATCATTTCTGAAGTTCGCGTTGCCCGTGTGAATGGTCAATACATTGTCAATCCATCCCGTTCTGAATTGGCATTGGCCGACATGGATTTCATGATTGGCGCCACCGAAAAAAATCTCATGATGGTGGAAGGAGAGTCAAAAGAATGCCTGGAGTCGGACGTAGTCAAAGCCCTGGGCATTGCCCATGATGCCATCCGCGTTCAAATCAGCGCACAGGAAGAACTTAGACAAAAAGTAGGAGTGAAGGCAAAGCGCGATTATACCAAACCACCTCAGGACGATGCGATTCAGTCTTTCGTTACTGCTTTTGCTAAAGACCGGATTCATGCCATTTCTAAGGCAGCCAGCAGCAAAAATGACCGTAGCCTTGCGTATGACCAATTGAAAAAAGAGGTCGTCGCTTCATTGGGCGCGGATGCAACGGATGCTCAGGTAAAATTGGCAAAAAAATATTTTGAGGACTTGAAATGGGAGGTGGTGCGCAACATGATCCTGGATGAGCGTGTGCGCTTGGATGGAAGAGTATTGGATCAGGTGCGGCCGCTCAACATGGAAGTAGACGTGCTTCCTGGTCCACATGGTTCTGCCTTGTTTACTCGCGGTGAGACGCAGTCGCTCACCACCATCACATTCGGAACACCGCTTGATGAATTATTGATTGAAAGTGCAGCCAAGTCTGATTACAATAAATTCATCCTCCATTATAATTTCCCTGCTTTTTCAACTGGAGAAGTAAAGCCGATGCGTGGACCGGGAAGAAGAGAAGTAGGTCACGGAAACCTGGCCTTGCGTTCGCTGAAACAAATGATGCCGGGTAATGACTATGCCTACACCGTGCGTGTGGTTTCGGATATTCTTGAATCGAATGGATCATCGTCCATGGCTACTGTGTGTGCAGGTTCTCTTGCCTTAATGGATGCAGGTGTTCCCGTCCCTAAGCACGTAAGTGGGGTGGCCATGGGACTCATCACCCGCTCAACCGATGGAAAGAATGCAATTCTTACTGATATTTTGGGGGATGAAGATCATCTGGGCGATATGGATTTTAAAGTGACCGGCACGCGCGATGGCATTTGCGGTATTCAAATGGATATCAAAATCGACGGACTCAGCATGGAGACCATGATGGAAGCACTGGAACAAGCCCGAAACGGCCGCTTACACATCCTGGATGAAATGTACAACTGCATAGATGCTGCTCGTTCAGAAGTCAAAGCCCATGCTCCTCGGATGCAAAAGCTTTTCATCGACAAAGAATTCATTGGTGCAGTGATTGGTCCTCAAGGCAAAATCATTCAGGAAATTCAGCGTACAACTGGAACGACTATTACCATTGAGGAAATTGGCAACCAGGGCGAAGTCAGCGTATTCAGTCCTGCTAAAGAAGGACTGGACAAGGCTGTTGCCTGGATCAAAGGAATTGTGGCCATGCCAGAAGTGGGTGAGGAATACGATTCAACTGTCAAGTCCATCATGCCCTATGGCGCTTTTGTTGAGTTCATGCCCGGCAAACAAGGCTTGCTGCACATCAGTGAGGTAAGCTGGAAGCGCCTGGAGAACTTGGATGGAATCCTCAAAGAAGGAGATACCGTGCGGGTTAAATTGATAGGAATTGATCATAAAACCGGCAAGTTCAAGCTCAGCAGAAAGGCCTTGATACCTAAACCTGATTTTAAACAAGATTAAAAACGATAGAGCCGGCTCAAGGGCCGGCTTTTTTTATGCCCTACACGGCCTTTCATATCACCGTTGACGCCCATGACAACCGAGAGGCACTATTGGGACTACTTCCCGAATGGGGTATTGATGGAATAGAGGAAACAGACGATCGGATCATCGCATATGCCAAACGTGGAAGCATCAATTTGGAGCATTTTTCCGAACACATGGAGAGATTGCATTTCCAGTATACCATAGAAGAAGTCGAAGACCAAAACTGGAATCAGGCTTGGGAATCAAATTTCGAGTCAGTACTCATTCCAGGTAAGATTCAGGTTCGTGCATCTTTTCATGCACAAGATGATTTCGTCCCTTTTTCAATTCTGATCACACCTAAAATGAGTTTTGGAACCGGTCATCATGCCACAACCCGAATGATGCTCTCCCTGATGCTTGAGCACACCCTTCAGGATAAATCTGTGTTGGACTTCGGTACCGGTACGGGGGTTTTGGCCATTTTAGCAGAAAAAATGGGTGCACGCGAAATTGTGGCTATCGATAACGACGAATGGAGCATTACCAATGCTGCTGAGAATGTGCTCTATAACCATTGCACCCGTATCTCGGTGATGAACGCCAATTCGGTCCATTTGCTTGGTATGTTTGATGCAGTTCTGGCCAACATCAATAAACATGTGCTGCTGGAACAAGCCGAGGCGCTGGCTCAACGGCTGGCATCAAAGGGTACTCTCATAATAAGTGGTTTATTATCAAGCGATTACGGTGAAATTTTGAAAAAATATTATCCGTTGATGGGTCATCCTGTGGTGCAAGTCGTGGAAAATGACTGGTTGGCTCTGGGTTTTTCCAAGCCCTGACCGTGCGGACTGTCTTTATTTTTTCATTAATTTTACTCCCTATCACACTTGATTCAATGACCGAATTGTACCTCATCCTTTTAGCCTATTTAATTGGGTCGATACCCACCTCCCTCATTGTTAGTCGGATGCAGTTCAACATTGACATTCGCGACTACGGCAGTGGGAATGCAGGTGCTACCAATACCTTCCGGGTGCTGGGTACTAAGTGGGGCTCTTTTGTGATGGTGGTAGATGTTCTGAAGGGGATGATGGCGGTCAAGTTGGCCCTTTTGCTTCCTGCATACAATGGAAATGAATTTGAACGGACCAATTTCCAGATTGGTCTGGGATTGGCTGCTGTGCTGGGGCACATCTTCCCCATTTGGGCTGAATTCAGGGGAGGCAAGGGGGTAGCCACACTTTTTGGATTGATAATTTCGATATCACCTTGGACGGCAATCAGTTGCGCAGGGGTATTTGCATTGGTTCTTTATTTAACCCGATTCGTATCGCTGAGCTCTATCTTGGCCAGCCTCGCTTTCCCCGTATTCATACTCATCATCTTCAATGTAGACAACATAGCCTACCGGATATTCGCCATTGCAGTTGCGCTGACGGTGATTTTGACCCATCAGAAGAATATCGGTCGCCTTTTGGCCGGTAGTGAGAATAAAGTTCCCATTTTTAAGAATAGAGACCGTAGAAAATCCAAGCGCCTCTTTTAATTCTTTGTGTATTTTTTTACAGCAGGCATGATTTGCCTCAAATCTTCTATCCATTTTAATTTTTTGTGGAAAAAATGTTAATTTTGACGTCCCGCCAAAACTAACCCATCATGCTGATCAACATTCTTGAGAAATTGCAGCTTTCCGAAGAAAAAAATCTCCTGATTCAAGGCATCCCGTCAACACTGGAGAAGCATTTTTCAAAGTTATCATTTGCCAAGAATGTAACTCCTTTACTAAAAAGCCGAAAGATTGATTTTGCGCTGGTGTTCGCGTTGAACTATAAGCAGCTTTCAGGAATCATGAAGGATGTTCTCCCGGCACTTAAAGACAAAGGAAAATTATGGATTGCATATCCAAAACCAACCTCAAAAATTGTCAGTGACCTGAACCGGGATTGCAGCTGGGATTGTTTGCACACCAATGGATTTTCGAAATTTGAAGAGCTTGTTATTGACCACGTTTGGACGGCTCAACGGTTTTGTACATCAACTCCTAAGGGTTCATTTTCCACTATGGAAGTCAGTAATATGGAATTGGAAATTACTGTAAAAGACGTGAAGTTTAGAACGGCTGTTTCTTAAATCAGTACGTTAGCGTCTCGCAAAACTGAATCAATTTTGACAAGCTTCTGATCGCTGTTGTCTTTTCTGGAAGTGATTTTGCCTCGCCAAATCCGGGTCCGGCTACAACCAAGTTTGTTGGCTGACATGTTTTATGCATTTGATTCACCAGTTCAGTAGGGTTATTGTCGGTGAAATTTGTAATCAGGTAACACAATGCAACAGAAGGACGAGCGGCAGCAATTGTCTGTTCAATAGTATCTGTAGTAGCGTTGATACCCAAATAGATTGTAGCAAATCTATTCTTCCTCAGTAAATAATGACAGAACAAAAGAGGCAGTTCGTGGTGTTCTTTGAGTGGACAGAACAAGAGTACCTGTGGACCCGTATAGCGTTTAATCCGTGGAAGTGCATCAATGGCAGATATGAGTTCATTTCGGACCATGTTGCTGGCGAAGTGTTCCTGGACAGGAGAGATGCTGTTGATGGTCCACAATTGTCCCAGCTTGATCAAAAACGGAAACAACACATAGGTCACAAGATTTTTCTCGTCCATAGTCTCTTTAAGCTCCGAGACCAATTGTCTAAAACCGGATTCATTTAAATCAATGGTGAATTCAATAAGTCGGTTGATGAAGACTTCAAAATTTGATTTCTTTTCGATCTGTATGGTTGCTGCAATCATTTCCTCTACACTCATGTCTGCAATTTTTGAAATCTTAAAGCCGTAATGGTACAGCAATGAAATTCTTAAAATGTGTTTGAGGTCGTTGTTGTCGTAAATACGGTGTTTACCCGGAGGCGTTGGGGGAATGATGATGCCGTATCGCTTCTCCCATGTGCGCAGGGTATGCGCCTTGATTCCGGTAAGATTTTCAATGTCTCTAATGCTGAATTTATTCAACCAAATGAATTTGTCCTTGAATTTAACCAATCATATTTGATTTTATTCGATAAACGCATACAAATATTTAAATCCTGCTTTATTGTTATATTTTTGACGTAAAGTATTAAACAATGCATATGGGATGGATGATTTTTATAGTGGCTACACTGCTTTTTCATATTGGATTGTATGGAATGTTTAAGAAAGCCAACATTGCATCATGGAAGGCGCTGGTCCCCTTTTATAATACCTGGGAGATGACCAATAAGATGGGACTCCCCATTCATTGGTTTCTCTTGCAATTCATTCCCATCGTAGGACAGTTTATCAGCATTTGGTTGTGCATCAAATTCGTAGAACATTTTGGAAGGTTTTCAGTACTGCATCACGCAATGACCGTTTTTATTCCCTTCATTTATTTTCCTTACTTGGGTTTTTCTAACAATGAGCGATATGCTGGTACTGTCGTTGTAAAAAACTATAAAAAATCATCTTTCCGTGAATGGGTTGATGCTGCTGTTTTTGCAGTTGTCGCGGCCACCATCATCCGTACATTTATTTTTGAAGCCTATGTGATCCCCACAGGATCCATGGAAAAAACACTCTTGGTCAATGATTTTCTTTTTGTCAGCAAGACCAGCTATGGCCCACGCATACCCAATACTCCTTTGTCTTTTCCTTTTGTCCATCATACCCTGCCTTTTGGAAGTGCTAAATCCTATCTCGAGTGGATCAGCCTCCCATACCAGCGCATTTTTTCTTCTCCTGTAAAGAGAAATGATGTGGTGGTGTTCAATTATCCCGTTGGGGATACAGTTATTGCAGAGTTTCAATCAGAAATTAATTATTATGATTATTTCCGGGCCTATGAATCAAGGGGAGGAACCCGGGAAATGTTGATGGCAGAGCGGGATGATATTTTAATTCGACCCGTCGATAAGCGCGAAAATTTTATCAAACGTTGTGTGGGAATACCGGGCGATACGTTGAAGCTGAGAGATGGAATTTTGTATGTAAATAATTCCATTGCAGAAATTCCCGCTTTTTCAGAAATGCCGTATTGGATAAAACTCAATGGAAAGGGTTTCTTTTCCGATGCCTTCATTCGTGAAGAGCTCAATGTCGATCCTGAAGATCCAGAGCAACGTGATCTGCTTCAGTACCAGGACAGTTCAAATCTTTACCGGATTACATTGACTCCCCGACAAGTCGAATTGGTGAAATCATTTGATTTTGTTGAAAAAGCTGCTGTTCGTCCCGATCTTAATTCCGCAGGTTTTGGAAATACCTTCCCGTATGATACCACCTGGTTCAAGTGGAGTGAGGATAATTTTGGACCACTCTGGGTTCCCGGTAAAGGAACCAGTATAGAGCTGACTCCCCAGCACCAGGCACTGTACAGAAGAATAATAGAGGTATACGAAGGCAATACCTGGGAGTTGAAAGACGGAAAGGTGTACATCAATGGAGAGTTGTCTGATCGCTATACATTTAAAATGAATTACTACTGGATGATGGGCGACAATCGCCATAACTCACAAGATTCCAGATTTTGGGGATTTGTTCCGGAAGATCATATTGTAGGGAAGGCAACACTGATTTGGTTCAGTTGGCAAAATGGTCCACGGTGGGATCGGATTTTTAAAGCTATCAACTAACAACCATGCACAACGATCGCATTACCATTGAATATACTTCATACGCTGATGTTTCCGAATTGGATCCATCTGACCGGTCACTGATTGAACATGCCCGGACAATTGCGTCAACAGCCTATGCTCCCTATTCTCGTTTTAGGGTAGGTGCTGTAGCGGAATTAACCGACGGTTCGCGGGTTACCGGAACCAATCAGGAAAATGCTTCGTATCCAGTGGGACTCTGTGCTGAGCGGGTATTGCTGGCCGCGTTATCTTCCATTGCACCAAATGGTGCCATTTCCAAAATGGCAATTTCCTATGAAAGCGATGCGGTCGCCTCTAATGAGCCCGTTGCTCCTTGCGGAATTTGCCGTCAATCACTTGTTGAATACGAAACCAGAAATGGTTCACCCATGCGACTGATTTTATCGGGATCAGCCGGAACGGTGATGATTTTCAATAGTGCGTTGGAATTGTTGCCCTTGGCCTTTCATCCTGCCCACCTGGGCCGCTAGGCCAGCAGATTTATTTTGATATTTCTCCGCTCAGGAATTTTAAGGTGTTGACTGCCACTTGCGCTCGGAACTGAGCATTGATGTACCGGTTCTGTGCTTCAATCAGACTCAATTGTGCCTGCCGAAGCTCAATCGAGTTGCTGAATAATTTTCTAAATCGCTCAATCGAAATGAAGTTATTCTCCTCTGCCAGCTTTACATTTTCTTTTTCTATATTAGTGACCACTAGGGCGTTTTTATAGTCCTGATAGGCCATCATCATGTCACGCCTCAACGTATTGCGAAGCTGCTCGATTTGTAAATCTTGCCGTTTTTGCTGAATGGAATTAGCCTTGAGTTGTGTTTTATTGATGTTGCCATTGAAGATGGGTATGCCCACCGATAACCCAATGTTGGGTCCAAATGTCTGGTTGGTCAAGAAGAAGCCTGCAGTAGAACTGGAACGGTTCAGTACCGTGTTAGAATTCAAACTCAGAACGGGTAATCGCTGCGAATTGATGATCTTTCGTTCTTGGAGTAAATTATTTTTTTCCTGTTGTGCAATCAGCAGCTGATAGTTTTGGTTTTCTAGATTAGCAATGAGTTTGGCCAGATCTACTTCTACGATGTTAAAGTCCTGGTCGGTCACATGAATGATTTCTTCCGGACCTCTTTTTAAAATGGCATTGAGTTGTGCTTTTGCGTTTGCCAGCTGATTGAACGTGTTCTCCAGGTCTACTTCCTGTGCGTTGAGGTCGATTTCCGCTTGAAGTAAATCGGTTTTTGCACCACTTCCCACATTGAAACGGGTTTCTGCAATTTTTTGCCGCTCTTTTGAAAGGTTGATGATGGCTTCTGTGGCAATGATTTCTTTATTCAGGCGAACAATGTCGTAATAGAGGTTGGAAACATCAAATACTATCTGATCAATTTGTTGTTGCAGAGCGATGCTTCCCATTCGCTCCAAAATTTCAAAGCGTTCTTTTGTCGATCGGATACGCATCCCATTGAAAATCCTCCAATTGATGCTTACATTTGAATTGATAGCATTGTTGGATACATTGTTCCGTTGAATTGTGTTTCCATTTACCAGTTTTTGGTTGATATTGGATACGGCTTCCGTATTGGAAAGATTTGCAGCAACTATTGGCAGCGCTCCGGTATTTCCCCAATTATTATTGATTTGTGCAATTTCAAGATCAGAGCTAGCCATTTGAATTTCGAGATTTTGAGCAATCGCCAAATCGATGGCCTGCTTCAGGGTGAAGCTCGTATCCTGAGCTGTTGCATACGTGAAAAGAAGCAGGAAAATTATGGAGAACCGACTAGCTTTCATGAACCATCCTTTTTTTCCGGGAAATGTAGAGATAGAGAGAGGGGACAACAAACAGCGTCAGGATCAACGAGAACAGAAGTCCTCCTATAATGACCATGCCAAGGGGAATGCGACTTTTCCCTGCTGATCCCAGGGCCAGCGCAATGGGAAATGCACCCAAGGCGGTTGCCAGTGTCGTCATCAGAATAGGGCGAAGCCGGGCAACCGAAGCCTCCAGCACAGCTTCGAATTTTTGCAGTCCCTGTTCCCGTTTTTGATTTGCAAATTCAACAATGAGAATTCCGTTCTTGGTCACCAATCCTATGAGCATGATGATCCCAATCTGTGAAAAGATATTCAACGATTGATCAAAGAGGTATAAGCTGAGCACCGCACCGGCCAAGGCCAATGGCACGGTAATCATGATGATGAGTGGATCGACAAAACTTTCAAACTGTGCAGCTAGAATGAGGAAAATCAATACCAGCGCAAGCAAGAATGCATTTTGAGTATTGGACGAACTTTCCGCAAAATCTCTTGAGGTGCCACTCAATCCGGTAGTGAATGTATCGTCTAGCAATGTTGATGATATCCGCTTCATTTCAGCGATGCCTTCTCCCAGTGTTTTTCCTGGGGCAAGTCCCGCAGAAATCGTAGCACTTTTCAGCCGATTGAAATGAAAAATAGTAGGGGGGTTGGCTGTTTCTACGATCGTAACCAAATTATCGAGTTGAATGAGCTGACCATCGCGGCTGCGCAAGTAAAACGATTTCAAATCCAACGGCGCGTCGCGGTCTTTTCGATCGACTTGTCCAATCACCTGGTATTGTTTCCCGTTACGGATAAAGTATCCAAATCGTCTACCACTCAGTGCCAGTTGAAGTGTATTGGAGATATCCAGAATGGAGATACCCAATTCGCTCGCTTTTAGTCGGTCGATGCTGATCTGAATTTCCGGTTTATTGAACTTGAGGTTGACATCGTTTCCTTGAAAAACGGGACTTATCACGACCTCGTCCATGAACTGCGGGACTTTTTCCTTGAGTTTATCAAAGTTTATGTTCTGCAAAACAAACTGAACCGGTAATTGTCCCCTTCCTGCCATTCCTACCGAAATCGTCTGTTCCTGGAGCACCAGTACCCGGACATTGGTATAGCTGCGGAACATCTTGTTTAGATTTTGGGCGATATCGTTCTGACTTCTTTTCCTGTCCGATGCATCTACCAGTCCCAAGCTCACCGATGCATTATTGGCGCCTCCAGCTCCTGCAAAATTGGGAGCAAATGAAAGCACCACATAGCGCTCCGGGACTGAATCCATAATGGTTTGTGTAATTTGATACACTGCCCGATCCATATAGTCAAAGTCAGTGCCCTCCGGAGCCTGAATGCTGGCCCGGAGCCTGTTTCTGTCCTCCATAGGGGCCAATTCAGAAGGAAGCTGTTTCCCAACAAAATAAATGATGGACATGCACACGGCAACAATGACAAGCGCGATCCATTTGCGGTGCATGAATGCCTGCAAAATACGCTTGTACCCATTCTCCAGTCCAGCATAAAATGGTTCTGTTTTGGTATAGAACCAGGAGTGCTTGTGGACATTCTTTTTGGTCATGTAAATATTCAGAACAGGTGTCAACGAAAGGGATACAAAAGCAGAAATCAAGACGGCGCCTGCTACAACAATTCCGAATTCCCGAAAGAGTCGGCCCACAAATCCTTCCAAAAATATAATGGGTAAGAATACTATAGCCAGGGTAAGCGAAGTGGAAATGACCGCAAAGAAGATCTCCTTTGATCCCTCTCTTGCAGCAGTCCATTTATCCATGCCCTGCTCAATCTTCTTGTAAATATTTTCGGTAACCACAATGCCATCATCCACGACCAATCCGGTTGCCAGCACCAGAGAGAGAAGTGTCAATACATTTATTGAAAACCCCGCCACATACATGATGAAAAAGGTACCCACTAACGCAACCGGAATATCGATGAGTGGGCGGAAGGCAATCGACCATTCCCGGAAGAACAAATAAATGATGATAACGACCAGCAGAATTGCAATGATCAACGTTTCTTCTACCTCTTCTATGGCCTTTCTCACGAACAAGGTTTTGTCGAATCCGATCTCAAGTATAATATCCGGTGGAAGATCTTTCTTGATGATATCCAACCGTTTATAGATTTCATCGGCAATGGCAACTTGATTTGAACCCGGTTGAGCTACGATGCCCAGGTTGACGGACCGCACATTGTTTTTGCGGGTTGCCGATTCCTCATTTTCCGGTCCCAAAATCGCATACCCAATATCTTTTAGCCGGATGATATTCCCCTCTGTTTGCCGAACAATCAGGTTATTGAAATCTTCCTCACTGGTTAGTTTACCGTATGCCTTAACAGTCATTTCTGTCGTGTTCCCCCTTACTTTACCTCCCGGAAGTTCAATGTTTTCTCTGTCCAGTGCCGATTTTACATCCTGGATGGTGAGTTGGTAAGCGGAGAGGCGCACCGGATCAAACCAGATGCGCATGGCCGGGCGTTGACCGAATACATTTACACTGCTGACGCCTGTGATGGTTTGCAGTCGTTCCTGAACAATATTTTCAGCCAGATCCGACAAATCCAGGTACGTACGCCTATTGCTTTGCATCTGCATGAAGATGATCGGCTCAGAGTCAGAGTCCTGTTTTGCCACAGTAGGAGGGGCATCCAAATCCTGGGGAAGCTGACCACTGACCTGCGATACTTTTTCACGAACATCATTGGCTGCTCTTTCCAGGTCAACGCCGAGCTCAAATTCAACTGTAATGTTGCAGCTGCCCTGTGAGCTGGATGAGGTAACGTTTTTTACACCTTCTACACCGTTGACGGCTTTTTCGAGGGGTTCGGTTAACTGCTGTTCGATGATTTCGGCATTGGCGCCCACATAAGAAGCGCGCACATTCACAACAGGAGGATCGATGGCGGGATATTCGCGGACACCTAAAAAAGAAAAACCAATGGCTCCGAATATGATGATCACGATACTGCAGACCACTGCAAATACCGGTCGCTTTATACTGAGTTCTGATAGATTCATTTTGCCGCTTGAATTTTGCTTATTGGATCTTGACCAACTTGAGTTTCGAGTCTTTTCGAATGAACAGCAACCCTGTTGTTACAAGTGTATCTCCAACATTGATTCCACTGGTGATTTGAACGTTGTCTTCATTTCGGATTCCGGTGGTGACATCCACAAAAACGGGAAGACTGTCTCGGTATAGAATGACCTGTTTGGAACGGGCACTGGGAATAATCGCCATGGAGGGGATGCTGACTGCCGCGTTGCTGGTTCCCATGATCAATTTGACCTTTGCAAAACTTCCCGGAACCAGCACATTGTTTCCATCACGGACAGTTGCCAGAACACGCAAATTTCGGGTCTCAGACTCAATGGTTGTTTCAGAGGCAAGCACACTCGCGGTAAACGTATCGTTGCTTCCGGCAATGGTGAACTCCACGTTCATGTTTGGACGAATTGACGAACTGTATTTTTCTGGAATGCTGAAGCTGATTTTCTTCATGCTCACCTGACTGATCGAAGTGATGATGTTCGATGGCGTGACATAGGCACCCAGGCTGATGTTCCTCAATCCAATTCTTCCACTGTAGGGAGCTCGAATTTCCGTTTTAGAAATGGCGACTTTCGTCAGTTCTATATCGGCTTTGATGTTGTTTACTTGCAGAAGACTGAGGTCATAGTCTTGCTGACTGATTCCATTGATTTTGAGGAGTTCCCTTTCCCGTTCCTCTGTTTTTTCTGCAATTTGTAACTGCACTTCCAATTTTCTGAGCTGTGCCTGCAGATCCCCATCAAACAGCTTTACCAACAACGTCTTGGCTTCTACCGATGATCCTTCCTTGAAGGGAATGGAGGTGACCCTTCCCGAGATTTCGGGTCTAATTTCTGTGAGCTCAAAGGGTAAAATATTTCCGGCAACTTCCACTACATCCGAGACCGTGGCAGGCTGAATCACCAATCCTTCAACATTGAGTGGGCCCATCTTTCCGGCCTCGGTCGTCTTTTGGTTGAATTTCTGCTCTTTACAGGAAAAAAAAGCGAGTAGAAAGGGGATCGCAACAACAATTTTCTTCATACGGGGCTAAACTGAGCTGGGTTAGGGGTCAATTCTCAGCAATATAGATGATTTTAGCCGCAAAAACCTTCACCAACCGGTATCCAATGAACCTGCAATCCGAATTATTTCTTTTTGACAGAATATCCGCTCCGCGGCCTTCTCTAATTTTGCAATTTCCAGCAACCAGTTTTTTACAAAATCCCGGGTGGGGGATGCCTTCATGGTCATGGGATGAGGGATGTAATCAATCTTCTTCAAGTAGTTCTCAACATCCGTAACGGAATAGACTTGGCCGTTGAGCGGATCTACAAAAAAAATGATTGCATCTTCCCCGTCTTCGTTCAGAAATTGATCTTCATTTACATAACACAGCAGATTCTGTTTCGGGATCCGAGCGGGACGAATGGGAAGGCCCAGCATCTCACCCATGATCAAATAAATTGAAGCCATGGGGAAGGTGTTCGCTTGCTTTACTTCCAATAACTGCATCGGATCGAAATGCGCAGCTTGCTCGTATTGTGTGTCTTCGCCCCGGAGTTTGTAATGTCCCAAGATGACCTTGTTGAAAATATTGATTTCCTCCAGAGGAGTCAGGTAATCATTCAGCTCCAGCCAAATGCTTTTTCGCATTTTTTCAATTTCACGTATGAATGCATCTTTCTCGTTTTCGCGATTCAGGTACTCCGCAACAATAATGGATGCTTCCAGCGTCGATTGTTCTTCAGCTGATTTCCAGTATTCCAGTGAACGTTCCAGTTTGGCAAGGGATATGCTGGATAAAATATGTGAAATTTTTTGAATCAGAACCTCATCGCTGGATACGTGGCGATAGTCCTCCAGTGCAGGCACTACCTCATCTCCGAAATCTATGAACTTTTTGGTGATCGATTCGAAAACCAATTGATCGGGATCTTCAATCAATTCCAGCAGTGCTTTGATCTCTGAGTGCTTGCTCATGAGCAGTCAACTTAAGCGGATTTTTTTGCTGGTCTTCTTCTTCCTTTAGAAGGGTTTGCAATGGCATGTTCAATCATGGCTTGTACTTCTTCAATGGTAAGTTCACCTACTCGCTCATGGTGTTCTTTGGGGATGGGGAAATTTCGCAATCCTTTCTTGATGTAGGGACCGTATGGCCCACGCAGCAATTGAATTTTTTCTTTTTCAAACACCTTGATGGTGCGTTCATTTTTTGCTTTGCGCTTTTCTTCAATAATGGGTATGGCCTGCTCCAAAAGAATTGCATAGGGGTCAAACTCTTTGGAAAGCGAATAGAAGCTTTTGCCATGAGCAATGTATGGGCCAAATCTACCGATGTTGACTTGCACGGATTCGGATTCAAACTCACCCAAAACCCTGGGTAGTTTAAACAGTTCCATGGCCTCTTCCAAACCAATGGTTTCAATGCTTTGATCGGTTTTTAGTTTTGCATACCGTGGTTTGTCGTCTTCCGAAGCACCGCCAATTTGCACCATTGGACCGTAGCGGCCCATGCGTGCGATCACTTTTTTGCCAGACAGTGGATCGACTCCAAGATCTCGCTCTCCGCTGATGCGCTCAGCTTTCTCCATGGTCTCGTCTGCTCCTTTTTTAAAGGGAGAATAGAAGTTGCGCAACATTTCGCTCCAATCTTCGCTGCCTTCTGCTATTTCATCAAATTCGTTCTCGATGCTGGCCGTGAAACCGTAATCCAATATTTTATTGAAGTGCTGAATTAAAAAATCAGTAACAACCCCTCCAAGATCGGTTGGAAAAAGTTTTGATTTTTCAGCACCGGTATTTTCCTGTTCTGTATTTCTGGATATCGCTCCTTGCTGAAGTGCAATTACAGTATAGGCGCGTTTTACTCCTTCCTTATTGCGTTTTTCAACATATCCGCGTTTCAGGATGGTACTGATCGTGGGCGCGTAGGTGGAGGGTCGACCAATACCCAGTTCCTCCAATTTTTTTACAAGGGAAGCTTCTGTGTAGCGGGAAGGTGGTCGACTGAACCGTTCGGTAGCTAACAAACGGACCAGGTCCAATTCTTGCCCCTTCTCCAAAGGGGGAAGCATCCCCTCATGCTGTTCTTCTTCACTCTCTTCCTCGTCTTTGCCTTCGTTGTATACTTTTAAAAATCCTTCAAATTTCAATACTTCTCCCTCGGCCTTCAACAACTCCGAATGGGTGGAAATGGAAATCTCGGCGACTGTTTTTTCCAATTCTGCATCTGACATTTGAGATGCTATGGTTCTTTTCCAAATAAGATCGTAAAGTTTTTGAGCATCAGCCGTTTCTACTTTGGTTTTATCCATATACGTAGGGCGAATGGCTTCGTGGGCTTCTTGTGCCGACTCATTTTTATTTTTAAACTTCCGGGTTTGCAGAAATTCTTTTCCATAATTGGATACGATAGTAGCAGTGATGTCCTTGACGGCCGTCTCACTCAGGTTCACACTGTCGGTACGCATATAGGTGATGTGACCTGCTTCGTATAATTTCTGGGCCAACAACATGGTCTTGCTCACCCCGTATCCGAGTTTTCGACTGGCTTCTTGTTGAAGGGTAGAAGTGGTAAAAGGGGCAGCAGGGGTCTTTTTCGAAGGCTTTTTTTGAACATCATTCACCGTAAAAACAGCGTTCTTGCAGGCAATTAAAAATTGTTCTGCATCCTTATCGGTATTCTTCTTGCTTCCTTCGGCTTTGAATTGGGCTATTTTTCCAGTTGCATCCTTGACGGTGAATATGGCCTCAATTTTGTAACTGGATACGCTATTGAATGCGTTGATTTCCCTTTCCCGCTCCACAATGATCCGCACGGCAACACTCTGTACGCGACCGGCACTGAGGTTGTTTTTCATGCTCATCTTTCTCCACAGAATAGGGGAGATTTCAAATCCAACGATTCTGTCCAATATTCTTCTGGCTTGTTGGGCATTCACCAGATCCATATTGACCGTTCTGGGTGATTCCACAGCAGAAAGAATAGCAGGTTTGGTGATCTCGTGAAAAACAATCCTCTTTGTATGAACCGGATCCAGTCCCAGCACTTCACATAAATGCCAACTGATGGCTTCACCCTCACGGTCCTCATCCGTTGCCAGCCAAACTTCATTTGATTTTTTGGCGAGTTGCTTAAGTTCTTTTACCACCTTTTCTTTCTCCTCGGGCACAATGTAACGGGGCGTAAATCCTTTCTTTACATCGATGCCCATCCCATTTTTTTCGAGATCGCGTATATGGCCATAACAGCTCTTCACCTCAAAGTCAGTACCAAGGATTTTCTCAATGGTTTTGGCTTTTGCCGGCGACTCAACAATCAATAAGTTTTTTGCCATGAATAAAAGAATTCAAGAAAATTTCGTTGCAATATTAAGGCAAACACAATGAATTTTACCAACAGTTTATCCCGAGAGCTGTTTTTGCTGTCACAAAAAAATCTTAAAAATCATTTCTCAAGAAAAGAAATAACAGCCTCAACTGTGCTTTTTTCGCGGTAGATTCTGTTGTGTCCCAAACCTTTGGTGATGCGGATTTCAACGTTATTCAATGGAGCGGAGATCAGTGGTTCTACATCAGCAATTGGAGTTATGCTGTCGTCCTGATCGTGAATCCAAAAAATATTATTGGAAATTTTTTTCGCAATTCTGGTAATGGAATAATAATTCAATGGTTTTCCTCCTCTTTGTTCCAGGTAACGAATCAACGCGGTTTTTTCTTGCTGGGTCAACGACAAACGGCTGCAGAAGATGTCCAACGCAGTAGTGGTTTCCGTCCCGGGGGCAATCAAGATCAAACGGCATTCGGGTTGGATATTCAATTCGCGGTACCAGCACAATGCAATCCCCCCAAATGAATGTGCTATGCAGGCATAAAAAGTCCCCATCTTCTTTTCAAGTACATGGATCATTTCTGCATATTCATTAATAAGAATGGTCGAACCTTCACTCTCGCCATGGGCCTTGGCATCCATTGCAACAATTCCGTACCCTAGCTGCAATAAGGGCTGTACGTACATATAAAACTTGAATGAACGAGACTCAAAACCATGTAAGATGAGTATCTTTTTAGCTGAGGATGGATTCCACTCATAGCCCACCAGTTTGGTTTCGCCCACTTCAAGGATGAACCGACGGGCAGCATCAAATTCTTTTGGTTTTGGATAGGCTTCTTTTCTCAGGGGAGTGGTGAACAGTTGAAACGCCTGTTTGGCTCCCAGTTGATGGGAGATGAAGAAAGCAAGGTTGATTCTTGCTTTCCAAAATGCGTAGGTCAAAAGAAGCTGTACAGTCATCAGTGGTTTTGCTGCACAAAGATAGTTCATCGACCAGCCATCTGAAAGATTCTCTGAAAGGGTTAGATTTGCATGATGAACGCTGAATTTTTGCTGGATAAATTCGCTGCAATTCGATTGCTCATTTTTGACATGGATGGTGTGCTGACGGACGGTAGCCTGTTGTTAGTGGAAGGCGGAAGCTGGGTTCGAACTATGAATATCAAAGACGGATTTGCACTTCAATTAGCCGTTCAGTCTGGTTTTCATGTAGCGGTAGTATCTGGTTCAGGCTCGAAGGAGGTAGCAGACCGACTGCTTGCGTTGGGGGTAGATTGTTTTAAGCAATTTGTTTCTTCTAAGTCGACCGAGGTCAAACAGCTCATGGCATCATTTTCTGTTGATCGGAATCAAACTTTATTCATGGGAGATGATCTTCCGGATTTAGAGGCATTTGATCAAGTTGGGTTGACAGCATGTCCCGCAGATGCTGTACAGGAGATACGTTCACAAAGCGACTATATTTCTCCCATATCCGGTGGTAGGGGGTGTGTTCGGGACGTAGTTGAAAAAACAATGCGTGCGCAACACCAATGGCCAAATCGAACAGGTCTTCAAAGCATTTAATTGAATGAACAACTTACTGATTGGATTTTTTCGGTTGATCCGCGCCCCCAATCTGGTTTTCATTATCGTAACTCAAGTCCTTTTCTATTTTTTGATTGTCATACCTGCTCACCAGCAGCACGACAATGAGCCTCCTCACTTGAATACCGCCTCATTTTTCCTTTTGGTCGGTGCATCTGTTCTCATTGCAGCTGCTGGATATATCATTAATGATTACTTTGATTTGAATATTGATCGCGTGAATAAACCGGACCAATTGGTCATCGGCCAATGGGTCAGTCGAAGATGGGCCATGGTTTGGCATTTTCTGCTTTCCGGAATGGGGTTGATGATGACAGCCTATGTTTCTGCTGAAACAAAAAACGGACTGCTGCTCCTGGCGAATGGAGCGACCGTCATCTTGTTATGGGTGTATTCAACTACGTATAAAAAAAAGATCCTTTCGGGCAATGTGATCATTTCTCTTCTAACGGCTTGGGTAGTAGGGGTCATTTTTGTAGCCGATACGGAATGGAGGTACAACGGTTTATTACCCATACGAAAAAAGTCGATGGTCGATCTGTATACTGCTGCCGTGTTCTATGCAGGGTTTGCGTTTTTGGTTTCGATGATCCGAGAAATTGTCAAGGATTTGGAGGATCAGGAGGGTGACCGACGATACGGCTGTACAACAGTGCCAATCGCCTGGGGGGTGTTTACGACAAAAGTAATTGTTGCTGTCTTATTGGCTGTTTTGACCATATTGCTTGTTTTGGTTTGTTTATATTCATTGATCAGTGGCTGGTTTGCTATTCCTATTTATGGGTTCCTCTTGATGTTGATTCCGGTTTTTAAAGTGGGCAATCGACTGAAGTCGGCGCAAACTGCCTCAGATTTCGGCGCATTGAGTCGATCCATCAAATTCATCATGCTCTGGGGTATCTTATCCATGGTGCTCTATAATTATTATCTGGTATGAAAAAGATCATCCTGGCTTCGGGATCCCCTCGGAGAAAGATGTTGTTGCAGTGGGCGGAAATTGAATTTGAAGTCATTACCAGTGATGTCCAGGAAGATTTTGATCCAAGCATGTCGCCTCAAGAAGTCGCCATATCGTTGGCTGTTAGAAAAAATTCAGCTGTTTTTGGTGCATTGGGTAAGTTGCACGATACGGTTGTCATTGCTGCCGATACGTTGGTAGTATTGAATGGGGTGATTATCAATAAGCCAGTTGATCGCTCAGATGCAATTGCTATGCTATCGCGGCTATCTGGCGCTACACACGAAGTCATTACCGGCGTCAACATTCGATCCATTGATCACAATTGTGTGTTTTATGATCGCACCCGGGTAAGTTTTCATCCATTGACGTCAGATCAAATTGAGCACTACGTCGATACGTATCGGCCATATGATAAAGCAGGGGCCTATGCGATACAGGAATGGATTGGTGTAGTGGGGATTCGCTCCATTGAAGGTGATTTTTATAATGTAATGGGACTTCCCATCAGTCGCGTACTCCAAGAAATCCAACCATTTATTCAATAGAAAGCATTTTTTTCACAGCAATCTTCGTTTTTTCCCTTTGTAGCCGTTTCGTGTATACGATAACTTGAGCTGTGGTAAACGAGTACCAGCTGCAGCAATTTTGGCAATCCGATTATTGTCGGCATTCCCATCTTCAAACCCTATGCGGGCAATCGGTTCGTGTTGAACATCCGGGTATCCACAACCGAAATCAAGGACCTGATTTCATCAACGCGGACCTGAAAATAGACAGGATACGTTGGGTGGGCAATATAGAAATACACTGTCGAACTTCTGATTGGTTTCGGCACCATCATCAATATGATACCCTTTATTCCTCAATTGTTTTGCATGTGGTGTGGGATAACGATGATCACCATTTCTATGGTGCTCCTGTGCTGGTCCTTTCTCATTTTTTTGCCCCCGAGGTAATCGTTCGGTACGGCGAACAGGCAGAATGGAATCTCATGGATCGTTTATCGGGTGCCCATGTATCTGAATGGGCTCGGAAACGTCTAAAACGAAAGCTGGATCATTTTAATCAGGCGACTGACACCGAAACCATTCGCGCTGGAGCACTTTTTTGGTCTTCGTTGTTCAGGTCGATAGGAGGACCTGTAAATGCTGAATCGTTTTATGCTTTGCATGGCACAGTGCCACAGGTATGTTTTCGTCCGAATGCGTTGTCGCATGAGGTCAAGGAATCCATGTTATTCGGACTGAGTCGTCTTTTGGTCCCCCTTGCAAAAGAGTTGTATCCCCGCACCCTGAATCACCTCTATGGCATCTGCTCGCGTGAGTTCAAGCTGAAGCCTATTTTCGAGTCGATGTATTTTCTTCGAATGCAGCCCATGGGATTTCCAACGGTCCGACTCGCTCAGTTATCTTCAGTGATGCATCACCATGTCTCTCTTCCTGATCAAGCAATTGAATCGCATCTCCACGAACTGGAATGGTTGTTTCATCGGGTGAAAATAACCGGGTATTGGGAAAATCATTTTCTGTTCGACAAACCCACAGAAAAAATACCAAAGGTTCTGGGGCCGGCAGTGATTCATCGCATCATGGTGAATACTATTTTTCCCTGGCGGTGCATGATCAAATCCAACGGTATGTTGCCAAAACACTCAAGCTATGGGAAGATATGTTGGTGCAGTATTCAGCCGAATCCAATGGAGTTATCGATTAGATGAACAAATGGGGCGCTCATCCGAATAATGCTTTTGAAAGTCAGGGACTCTTGGAAGTTTACCGTTCCTTTAGTTCTTCCAATTGAAATCGATTGTCAGTTCAATTTCAGGATGAATGCTCTCTTTCACCGGGCAGGTATATGCAATTTCTTCCAACAGTTGTTTTTCTTTTTCAGTAAACAGTGCTTCATCGGACCAATGGAAGTTGATTCGAATGCCTCCAATTTTCCTTCTGGGGTGGGAGGTCATTATTTTTTCCGTTGAAGTGGAACATCCTCTGATCCGGGGTTCAAGATCACGAGCCCGTATCGCCATAGTGGTCAGCATGCAGGCTGCCAGCGCCGTCCCGATCAAGTCTGTAGGAGAAAATCGTTCGCCTTTTCCTTGGTTATCTGTTGGGGCATCGGTTTCAATGACAGAAGACGATTGCAAATGTGTTGCTAAAGTTCTCAGTTCGCCGGTATAGGTTACAGTAGAAGTCATCCTTTTTTTCATAAATTTACGCAACATACGTTCAAGATGTTTAAATCTGCGGTCTTATCGGCAATGATTCTTTTGTGTTGCATGGGCGCTTTCGCCCAACGCAAAATTGGATCGCTTGACCGCAAGCGGGAAGAAAAGATTGAGCGGAGAAACCGCATCAACGAAATGATTCGCAATGAAGAAGAGGGTGTTCCTGCTTTTGCCAAACATTCCCTTTTCAGTATGAAGTTGCACCATGATGGATATGGATTCTTATACGAAAAAGGATGGATGAAGACGCCGTATCGTTCCACGCTCTTGCAAATTGAACTTTCCGAAAAGCAGCACCGAAAAGAAGAGAAGCAAGGAAGTTCCAGTTTTTCAAATTCAGGGTTATTGATTTTTGGTCGTCCGTTCGTATACGGCAAGCAAAATATTTTTTATCAGGCAAAATTGGGGTTGGGCCGACAAGTGCTGATTGGCGGAAAGTCCAATAAAAATGGAGTAGGGGTCTATTGGGTTCTGGTAGGAGGGCTTTCTGCAGGATTGGTACGACCGTATTACATTGAGCTCAATTCCAATCCCGGAACGGAAAAAATTAAGTTTTCAGAAGATACTCGTCGACAATTTCTCAATTCTCAGCGCATCATTGGAGGAACAGGTTTACAGCTCGGATGGAATGAAATCAAGTTCAATCCTGGAGCCTACATCAAAAGCGGCCTTCGGTTTGATTGGGCGCGCTTCAATCAATTGGTTTCTGCAGTTGAATTTGGATTTGGATGCGACTATTATAGTCAAAAAGTGGACCAAATGGTAGATAACCCAGGTCGGTCTTTCTTCCCAAGCGGGTACATCGGACTTGTTTTTGGTAACCGCAAGTAGTGTACTTTTGCCGTCAAGTTGACGAATATGAGTTGTGGAACAGAAGCCATTCTCCCTGAACACGAACAAAGGTTAAAAAAGCCTGATTGGTTGAGGGTGCGTTTGCCCATCGGAGAGGGATACAAGCATGTACGGTCTCTGGTAGATACCCATAAACTTCACACCATTTGTGAAAGCGGAAATTGTCCCAACATGGGAGAATGCTGGGGAGCAGGAACGGCCACCTTCATGATTCTGGGGAATATATGTACCCGCAGTTGTGGGTTTTGCGCAGTGGCAACCGGACGACCTGAAGCAGTCGATTGGGACGAACCTCAGCGGGTTGCAGAAGCCATTCATTTGATGAAAGTAAAACACGCTGTCATTACCTCGGTAGATCGCGATGAACTCTCAGATGGGGGAAGCACTATCTGGCACAATACCATCAAAGCCGTCAAGGCACTCAATCCCGACACCACCCTAGAATCGCTTATCCCTGATTTCAAGGGAAACGACGATCAGATCAAACGAATCGTAGACGCTGCACCTGAAGTAGTGTCCCATAATATTGAAACGGTGGAGCGGCTCACCCGAAAGGTGCGCATTCAAGCCAAGTACTGGAGAAGCATGGAGGTCATCCGGAAATTAAAAAATGGGGGCATGCGGACAAAATCCGGTATCATGCTGGGTTTGGGAGAAACCAAAGAAGAAGTGGTGCAAACCATGCAAGATCTTGCAGATAACGGAACAGATGTGGTGACCATCGGGCAATACCTGCAACCCACACGAAAACATTTACCGGTACAGCGGTTCGTACACCCGGATGAGTTCAAGGAATACCAGGAAATTGGTTATGGCTTAGGACTGGACTACGTTGAAAGTGGTCCCTTGGTTCGTTCTTCGTACCACAGTGAACGCCATGTGATTCCCGGTCTGGGCAGAGCGCAATGGCAAAAGAAGGGTTAGTTATTCTTCTCCCAAACCAACGCGCTAGCACCTAAGATGGCCGCATCGGATTCTTTGAGGTGGCTCACAAGAATCTTAACCTTGTTTTGAAACACCTGTATCAGGTTTTCTTCCATGTGCTTGCGGGTCGGTTTAAGGATCAGGTCGCCGGATTTTGTGAGCCCACCAAAGAGTATTATGGCCTCGGGACTGCTGAACATGACTGCATTGGCAAGTGCCAATCCAAGAATTTTACCCGTGAATTCAAATATTTCAAGGGCCAATTTATCACCTTTTATGGCCGCCTCGTACACCGCTTTGGAGTCGAGTTTATCTTTATCCACCTGACGCAAAAGGCTGTCCTCATTACTATTTTCCAAAACTTCTAGCGTAGTGAGTCGCATCCCTGTTGCCGATGCATAACTTTCCAGTGATCCTCGCTTACCTGTGCCTTCGTGCATTCTGCCATCAGGTATCACAATGGTATGCCCCAGTTCACCGGCAAATCCGTCATGCCCATAAATGAGTTGTCCGTTGGCCACAATTCCACTTCCCACTCCTGTACCAAGGGTAATCATGATGAAATCATTCATTCCTTTGGCGGCACCGTACATCATTTCCCCGATTGCAGCGGCATTGGCGTCATTGGTCAGCGTGACCGGCAACTTGAATTTATCACTGACCAGTTTAGCCAAGGGGATGATCCCTTTCCAGGGAAGGTTGGGCGCATACTCAATCGTTCCACTGTAATAATTTCCGTTGGGCGCTCCCATGCCAATGCCCCGCATGCTTCCGATTCCCCCTACCTTTTCAATCAAGGGTTGAAGGCATTCATACAACTCCTCAATGAACGGTTCTATCTCTTTGTGCTTTTTGGTCGACATCTCACCGGAAAACAACACGTTACCGTTCCGGTCTACAATTCCAAATTTTGTTCCGGTTCCACCAATATCTATGCCAATCGCCAATGGCTCGTTCTTACTCATCATTTATTTTTTAATGTGAAGCAGCAACCTGCGCGTCAACATCCAATCCCTGCTTTTTCAATACTGAACGTGTTTGTATCGCATGCCATGCAAGGTAAGCAAAGCACATCAACGGAACCAGATAGGAGAGTTGTGTATAGGTATGAATATTGGGGTCTGCCGTTAGTTCCATATCTATCACCGCTCCTTGCACGGGAGGGATGATGGCACCTCCCAGGATCATCATGATCAAAAAAGCAGAGCCCTGACTTTGGTATTTACCAATGCCATTCACCGCAAGAGCAAAAATGGCTGGCCACATCACTGAACAGCACATGCCCGTGCTGATGATTGCGTAGTTTGCCAACATCCCCGTGCTGGTCAATGCAATGATCATTCCCACACATCCCAAAACAGAAACCGTCAGCAACAATTTAACGGGCTTCTCCTCTGCATAGAGAAAGGCGATTACGGCAATGGCAATACAAATTGGATACATCTTCAAATCGCTGATGTCGTTTCCTTTGATGAGATTGACACCAATGATGACGCCATAGGCAACGAACGGAACCACAATGACCAAGAATCGCTTCACTTGCTTTCCAACATTGAATACGCTGATGGCACCTGTCCATCTGCCGATCATCATCGATCCCCAGTAAAGGGAAATCAGATGAGAGATATGTGATTCATCGTATCCGCCAAAAGCATTTTTTTTCAGTAAGGCCCCGAAATTATTATCTATGGTCACCTCTACTCCAACGTAAATGAAAATAGCAATCATGCCAAGAGCCAATTGAGGGTAAGCCATGGCGCCCCATCCTTCGGGATTCTTTTTGGCTTGTGCCAGTGCATAAAACAGCGTACCCAAAATGATCAACAAGCATGTGATGATGATGATGCTTTTTTTGATCCCGGTCACACCTTGCATCCAATCGGAAAACAATACCGGTAAAAAGACCACGCCAATGATCAGCAATACATTCATGGCTTTTGGACTTTTATCCAGTTGTTCATCGGAAGTTGTCTTGGGTAAGTTTGCGTAGGCAAAAATCAGGGAAGCGACAATGAATAAACCAGCGAGAAAGAAATAGAGTTTCTGAATGCTTTCAATGGAGGCATCACTTGCGCTGGCCACACTTCCAAAAAGCAAGAAACTGACCACCAATGGTCCCAATAGGGTTCCAAATGAATTCACACTGCCTCCCATGTTGAGTCTGTGGGTTCCGGTTTCAGGACTACCCAAGGCTACTGCGAAAGGCTGTGCAGAAGTTTGTTGAAGGGAGAATCCCAGTGCAATGACAAAAAATGCGACCAACACCAAACCAAACGTGACATTTGCGGATCCACTGATCATGGCAAGGGCAATGGCACCTACTACTGAAATCAGTAAACCGTAGACGATTCCTTTTTTGTACCCTACTTTATTCAAAAGGTCAGTTCTGGAAACCGCAGAATAGAGGTAAAGCAGGAGGGAACCATAGAAGTAAGCACCATAGAATGCAGAACCTACCAGCTGTGACTGAATTTGATCCAGGTTAAAAAACTTTTTGCAGAACGGAATAAAAATACTGTTGGATGCAGCGACAAAGCCCCAAAAGAAAAACACGGTGATCAATACTCCAAATTGGGACCATTTGGTTTGCTGGTTCATGTGCGGTTGTTTTGTTAATGCCTCAAAATAATTATATTTATGAATCTGTAAAACTTTTTGTTCCCACAGCCAATTCTCAATCGATGCATATCGTTCACATCAGTGCAGAATGTTATCCAATAGCCAAAGCCGGAGGCTTGGGCGATGTTGTGGGTTCATTGCCTCGTTTTCAAAATGAAATGGGAAACCGGTCCGTGGTGATCATGCCCATGTACCGTACTCCTTATTTGTATACGCATGAGTGGGATGTGGTCCATAAATCGAGTGCCAACCTGGGCCATTGGTTCTTTGAGTATACCATCATCAAAGAGAGCACCAGTGCTCAAGGATTTGAACTGTATCTGATTGACATCAATGGTTTATTGGATCGAGAGCGCGTTTACGGTTATGAAGATGACACCGAGCGTTTTTGTGCTTTTCAAATCAGTGCTGTGCATTGGATGAATTCCTGGGAGCACTTACCCGGCGTTGTCCATGTGCACGATCATCATGCCGGATTGGTACCCTTCATGATGCAGCATTGTTATGCGTTCAAACGACTTGCAAGTGTGCCATCGGTCCTGACGATTCATAATGCACAGTACCAGGGTCAATTCAGTTGGGATAAATCCATTTATGTTCCCCAATGGGATTCTTGGAAAAGAGGAATGCTGGAGTGGGAAGGCTCGATCAATCCCTTGGCCAGCGCAGTGAAATGTGCATGGAAAGTAACGACCGTCAGCACGACCTATCTGCATGAATTGTGCTCCATGAGCAATGGTCTCGAGCCCTTGTTTGAATACGAGAAAGGAAAATGCATCGGAATCCTCAATGGCATCGATTATTCTGTTTGGGATCCTGAACACGATCGTTATCTGGATCACCGGTATGCTCCATCTTCCCTTGAAAAAGGAAAAGCAGAGAATAAAGCGCTTCTCTGTTCTCAATTTGGATTGAATCCTTCAAAACCACTCATGGTGTTCATTGGAAGACTCGTGGGGGAGAAAGGAGCCGATTTGCTTCCACAGGTCATTCGCGATAGTTTTGAATTTGTCGGTCGCCGGATGTCTTTTTTAGTACTAGGGAGTGGTGAATCTTCCATTGAACATGAGCTGCGCTCTCTAAACGAAATTTCAATGGGGGACTATGCATCCTATATTGGGTACAACGAGCGACTGAGTCACCTGATGTATGCCGGAGCGGATTATCTGCTGATGCCCTCTCGAGTCGAACCCTGTGGACTCAACCAGCTGTATGCCATGCGATATGGAACCATTCCCATCGTGCGCAAAACTGGTGGGTTATACGACACAGTCATCGATTTGGGGGAATGCCATGGATACGGATTTTCGTTTCTTCACGCTGCAGTAGGCGACGTAACCCAAGCCATTTACCGGGCGGTAGAATTCTACCACGAGAAAGCGTTTTTTAATGCCATAAGGCAAAAGATCACAGGATTGGATTACAGTTGGGATCGAAGTGCGGCTGAATACATCCACTTGTACAAGAGTTTTTGAGTATATTGGAACAACTTTGGAACTATGAACAAAAACGTCATAGCAGTGATCCTGGGAGGAGGCGCCGGAACCCGACTTTCTCCACTAACTTCCACGCGCAGCAAGCCGGCAGTTCCTATTGCAGGAAAATACCGCTTGGTCGATATTCCCATTTCCAATTGTTTGAACTCCAATTTAGGGCGCATGTATGTGCTGACCCAATTCAACTCTGCTTCGCTCAATAAGCACATCAAAAACACCTACCACTTCAGTGCATTCAGTTCTGCATTTGTGGATATTATCGCAGCTGAACAAACTCCGGATAATCCTGCATGGTTTCAGGGAACTGCAGATGCGGTCAGGCAGTCGCTTCGCCATATCGCACAGCAGGATTTCACCCATGTTCTGATTTTATCCGGTGATCAACTCTATCAAATGGATTTCCAGGAGATGATTGACAACCATGTTGATTCCAAAGCAGATATTTCCATTGCCACCATTCCGGTTAATGCCCGAGAAGCAACAGAATTCGGCATCATGAAAAAAGGCGAAGGAGGAATCATTGAGTCCTTCATTGAAAAACCCAAAAAGGATGTGTTGGATCAATGGGAAAGCGATACCGGGGAGACCATGCAGCGCCAAGGCAGGAACTACCTGGCCAGTATGGGTATTTATATTTTTAGTCGACGCGTATTGTTTGACTTGTTGCAGGACGAAGTAAAAGATGCTACTGATTTTGGAAAAGAAATCATCCCGTATTCCATAAGCAAGTATTCCGTAGTCAGTTTCCAGTATGAGGGCTATTGGACCGATATCGGAAACATTCATTCATTTTTTGAAGCCAATCTCGCCCTCACTCAGGATATTCCTGAATTCAATCTGTTCGATAATTCAAAAGCCATCTATACGCGTGCACGCATGCTCCCGCCCGCTAAAATCATTGGCACGACCTTGGAGAAAACCATAATTGCAGAAGGCTGCATCATCAATGCATCCCGGGTTGAAAATTCTGTGATCGGCATTCGAACCCGAATAGGATATGGAACAACCATCGTGAGTTGCTACATCATGGGAACTGATTTTTATGAAACGATGGAGGAAATGAATATTTCAATCGATAGCGGACTTCCTCGATTGGGCATTGGAGAACGGTGCAATATAAAAAACGCAATCATCGATAAAAATTGCAAAATTGGAAACGACGTACGCATCAATGGGGATAAACACCTGGCCAATTCTGATCATGCACTCTACACCATTAAGGAAGGAATCGTTGTTGTAAAAAAAGGTGCAGTTATTCCGGATGGTTTTGTCATTTGATAACAAAATGTGTATTTATTACACTTTAACTGAAACCCCCTAGTATGTCGATGCAGTCACCAGCCGGAACGGTTCAGAAACCCCGACTCTCGCTCTCGCAGATTTTTTTGATGAGTACAGGTTTTCTGGGAATTCAATTTGGCTTCGCATTGCAAAACGGAAATGCCAGTCGCATCTTACGTTCCTATGGTGCAGATGTAGAGCATTTGCCCATGTTTTGGATAGTGGCCCCGTTGGTGGGCATGATTGTTCAACCCATTATTGGTCATTACAGCGATAAAACATGGAACCGCATTGGAAGAAGAAAGCCCTATTTTTTAGTCGGCGCCATCTTATCCAGTATTGCCCTTGTTTTATTACCCAATTCCGGACATTTTACTGCGGTTCTTCCAGCTTTGTGGATCGGAGCAGGAATCGTGATGATCATGGATGCATCTTTCAATGTGGCCATGGAGCCCTTTCGTGCTTTAGTGGCGGACAATCTTCCGGTCGACCAAAGCACAACCGGTTTTAGCATTCAGACTTTTCTAATTGGACTGGGGGCCGTTGTAGGATCAGCTTTACCCGAACTTCTTGCATCAAATGGTTTCAGCATGGAAGCTGGCCCAGATGGAATTGCCGATAACATTCGCTATTCGTTTTATGCGGGTGCGGCAGTTTTCATTATAGCTATTCTGATTACAGTTGTATTTTCTAAAGAATATCCACCTGCTGAGTACGAACGTTATCATGGTAAACAAGCGGAAGCCACTTCCTCGGGACTGACAGAAATTTTTAGTGATTTTGGAAAAATGCCCAAAACCATGCGTCAGTTGGGACTGGTTCAATTTTTCAGTTGGTTTGCTCTCTTTAGCATGTGGGTCTTCACCACCGACGCGGTAGCCACTCATGTTTATGGACTGACAGGTGATTATACCGATTCGGTTGAGTACAATGAAGCGGGAAATAAAGTGAGCTCTGCATTTGGCATCTACAACCTGGTTGCCATGGTGTATGCATTGTGTCTCCCTTTTATTGCAAAATGGGTGGGAAGAAGACTCACGCATGCGATATCGCTTATTGCAGGTGGGGTTGGACTCATCTCCATCTACTTCATAAAAGATCCAGCCATGCTCAACTATTCCATGATTGGAGTGGGACTGGCATGGGCTTCGATATTGGCCATGCCGTATGTGATTTTATCCGCATCCATCCCTGCAGGTAAGCTGGGTATTTACATGGGAATCTTTAATTTCTTCATCACCCTTCCGCAGATCATCAACGGTTTCATAGGCGGCTCCATCGTCAAACATTTATATGCCGGACAATCCATCTATGCAATTGTCTTGGCCGGTATATTCATGCTGTGTGCAGCTGTCAGTGTCATCTATGTATACGATCCTGGCGCAAACAAGAAATCTTCTTTATGAGAATCAGCTTACTCATCTTGTGTTTGTTCTTGGTCCGATTGGCCCACTCCGCTATTCATCCTTATCCCACACATTGGTGGACAGGCATGAAAAATCCACACCTGCAAATCATGCTGCACTCCAATTCTGATTTGTCCAGTAAAGTAACATTGAATTATCCCGGGGTTACCATCAAAAAAATTTATCAGCCTGAAAACAAGCACTACTTGTTCATCGATATTCAGATCAGCCCTGCAGCACAACCAGGAGAATTGAAGTTTCTCTTTACCGATGGTACACGCGTTCCCTATTTATTAAAAAAGCGCCAACGCCCACAAACTGAAAAAATTCATCATGGTGTTCGATCTGAAGATCTCATTTACCTGATCATGCCGGACCGTTTTTCCAATGGCGATCCGACCAATGACAGTTTTCAGGACTTGCGCGATACTGAAGTCAATCGGAACAATCCCTATGCCCGCCATGGAGGTGATATCGCCGGTATTATACAGCGATTGGATTATCTAAAAGAATTGGGAATAACTGCTTTGTGGATGACTCCACTGCTGGAAAACGATATGCCCAAGATGCAGGAAGGTCCCTGGTCGATGAGCGGCTATCATGGCTACTGGACTACCAATCATTACATCATCGACAAACGGCATGGAGGCAACGATGCATATCGCAACCTTGTTAAAACGGCGCACGAGAAGGGACTAAAAATTATTCAGGATGCTGTGTATAACCATGTGGGATCGTATCACCATACAGTGCTGGATCTTCCCATGCGCGACTGGTTGAATCAATGGCCAACCTATACCGGTCCCAGTCACCGCGAAGAATTATTTACAGACCCCTATGCGTCTGAACAGGAAAAGAAGGTCATGCTGGGAGGTTGGTTTGTTCCACATTTGCCCGATTTGAATCTTGCTAATCCCTACTGCGCCACATTTATCATTCAAAGCAACATATGGTCCACAGAAGAGTTTGGAATTGATGGCTGGAGAGTGGACACTTATAAGTACTGCGATGAAAAATTCCTCAACGCCATCAATACCGCCTTGCGCAGCGAATTTCCCAAGCTGACCATTTTTGGTGAAGCCTGGACCAACACCGTTCCTGCCAGTGCTTATTTCACTGAAAATAATTTATCGGTGCCCTTTAAGCACACCATTCAAGGCGTCACCGATTTTCCATTGAACAGTGCCATCTATAACGCATTGAATGATCCTTTTGGATGGACTGACGGAGTAACACGGTTATACATGACGCTTTCCCAAGATTTTTTATATGCCAATCCTCAGACCAATTGCACGTTTCTGGATAACCATGATATGAATCGTTTTTTTTCGATGGTAGGCGAGAACCTGCAGAAGTATAAAATGGGATTGGGTCTTTTATTCACCTTGCGCGGAATTCCACAAGTTTATTATGGTACGGAAGTATTGATGAAGAACTACAAAGATCCTAACGATGCCGCTGTTCGAAAAGATTTTCCAGGGGGGTGGAAAGACGATAGCATCAATAAGTTTACTCCGGAGGGACGTACGGCTCAGGAAAAAGATGCGTTTTTGTATTTCTCGCAACTGGCCCGGTTGAGAAAAAATACTCCGACCATATCAAAAGGGCGTACCATTCAATTTATTCCACAAAATGGGCTCTATGTGTATTTCAAGCTTTACAATGACCAAGTAATCATGTGTGTGCTCAATACTGCTGCTCAAACCAATCAACTGGATCCAATGAGGTATGCAGAAGTGGTGAAAGGAAAATTGTCGGCCCACGAATTATTGAACGGATCCACCATTGATTTGACAAAGAAAGTTGACATAGCTCCTCATTCGTTTTATATTTACGCTTTGAACAACCAGTAGTGTCCCATTCCATTGAAACCTCAGGTCCGGTTTGGAGCTTTTCTCTTTTCACGGAAGAAGTCATTCAACATTTTCAGAAGGGAACGCTTTATTCAGCTTACCAGTATTTTGGAAATAAACAATGCGTAGTTGAGGGAACTACGGGAACCTATTTTGCTGTTTGGGCTCCCAATGCAACGAGGGTGAGTGTAGTCGGGAATTTCAATGATTGGAAAGACGGAAAACATCCCTTGTTTGTTCGCTTGGATCGAAGCGGAATCTGGGAAGGATTCATTCCTGGATGCAAGCGTGGAGAAGTCTATAAATATTCCATTCATGGGTTTGAAAGGCGAATCATTCAGAAAGGGGATCCCTATGCACATTATTGGGAAAAGAAGCCACTGACTGCCAGCATTACCTGGAATTTTGAATTCAATTGGAACGACGAGCACTGGATGCGAACACGAGAGCGGCACAATTCGTTGGAATCGCCTTACTCAATTTATGAGGTTCACTTAGCAAGCTGGATGCGACCCGATCCCTTTGACGAAGACTGTTATTTTACTTATTGGGAAATTGCTGAACGATTAGTCCCCTACGTAACTGAAATGGGGTTCACCCACGTTGAATTCATGCCGGTAATGGAATATCCGTTTGATGGGAGTTGGGGGTACCAGGGAACTGGATATTTCGCACCCACTTCACGTTTCGGACATCCGGAAGAATTCATGGCATTGGTGGATGCCTTGCATCAAAAAGGGATTGGCGTGATTTTGGATTGGGTGCCTTCTCATTTTCCATACGATAGCCATGGTCTGTTCATGTTTGATGGGACGCATACCTATGAGTATGCCGATATGCGAAAAGGGTATCACCCCGATTGGAACAGTTACATCTTTAATTACAAAAGAGGGGAGGTACGCTCTTTTTTAATCAGCAACGCACGTTTTTGGTTTGATCAATTTCATATCGATGGAATTCGCGTTGATGCTGTTTCGTCCATGCTTAAACTCGATTATTCCAGAAAAGAGGGGGAGTGGGAGCCGAATGAATTTGGCGGGAACGGAAACCTGGAGGCCATTGCATTCATAAAAGATATGAATGAGATGGTTTACCGAGATTTTAACGGCGTGCAAACCATAGCAGAAGAGGCAACTGATTGGCCGGGGGTATCACGTCCTACCTATGCGGGGGGATTAGGATTTGGAATGAAATGGATGATGGGGTGGATGCACGATACCTTGCGTTTTTTCAAACAGGATGCCTATTTCCGGCAGTTCCAGCAGGATCAGTTGACCTTCAGCATGATGTACTTCTATGATGAAAACTTTGCTTTACCCTTGAGTCACGATGAAGTGGTGCACGGTAAATCTCCCATGATTTATAAAATGCCTGGCGATGAGTGGCAGAAATTTGCCAATCTCCGGTTACTATATACGTATATGTTTACGCATCCAGGGGCCAAGTTGCTGTTCATGGGCAATGAATTCGCACAAACTGAAGAGTGGAAGTATTCAACTGCGTTGCGGTGGGACTTACTTCAATTCGATAGTCATAAAGGCATGAAACAGTGTGTTGCAGCGTTGAATAAACTATTGACTTCCGAAGCATCGCTGCATCAGCATCAGTTTGATCCATCCGGATTTGAGTGGGTAGACCTCAACCATCGGCAGGAGTCGGTGGTATCGTATCGTCGACGCAACGCTAACGATGAGCTGATCATTATTTTGAATTTCACTCCTGTAGAACGAAAGTCATGGTGGTTGCCTGTTGAGGTAACATCCACCTATACGGAACTGTTCAACAGCGATCATCTCCAATTCTGGGGAACGGGTGAATACCTGAATCCAGGTAAATTAATTGCTAAAAAAGAAAAAGGACAATCTCAGTTTAGTCTAAGGTTGGATCTGCCGCCTTTAGGAGGCGTGGTACTGAAGCGTGTGAAGTAACGGATCACATTTTGTCCGGCACGGCGATGCCCAACATCTCCATTCCTGATTTCAGTATGGTCGCTACAAGTGAGGAAAGTTTGAGCCGCAGGTCTTTTTTCTCCTCTGATTCAGCATAGGTGATGCTCAATTCCGTATAAAAGGAGTTAAATGCTTGAGCCAGTTGAAATAAATAGGTGGCCAGTGTTGAGGGATCGAGGGCATCACAGGATTGCTTCAGTGATACACCAAATTGTTCTGCAAGCACTAGCAGTTTTTTTTCAGTGGGCAGCAGTTGGGCAGTGTAGGGAAAATCTGACTGCGGACTTGCTTTTCTGAGCACGGATCGAATTCGGGCATGGGTATATTGTATAAACGGTCCCGTGAATCCGTGAAAGTCAATTGATTCTTTTGGATTGAAGACCATTTTCTTTTTTGGATCGACCCGCAACAAGAAAAATTTCAATGCCCCAAGTCCGATTGTTTCACAAAGTACATTGAATTCCTCCTCGGTGAAATCTTTTACTTTTCCCAGTTCTTGGGTGTGGGTTGCTGCAATAGTGACCATTTCATCGATGAGGTCATCGGCATCGACAACAGTCCCTTCTCTGCTTTTCATTTTTCCGGTAGGTAGTTCCACCATGCCGTAAGAAAGGTGGAAAATTCCATCTGCATAGGGAAGTCCCAATCGCTTGCAGATGAGCTGTAATACTTTTAGATGATAGTTTTGTTCGTCACCGACCACATAGATACTTTTATCCATGCCGAACTCTTCGTACTTTTTTTGTGCAAGGCCGATATCCTGAGTGATGTAAACGCTGGTGCCGTCTTTTCTGAGTACCAGTTTTTCATCCAGTCCGTCGGACGTAAGATCAATCCACACACTTCCATCCTCTTTTTTGAAAAACACATGCTTCTGCAGCCCGGTTTCGATGGTTTCCTTTCCCAACAAATAGGTATTGCTCTCGTAATAGGTTTTTGCAAAATCACTTCCAATGCGCTTGTACGTTGTATCAAAGCCTTCGTATACCCAGCTATTCATGGTTTTCCATAAGGACAGAACCTCTTCATTCCCGTTTTCCCATTCCACCAGCATTTGCTGGGTTGCTTTCATGATCGGGGCCTCTTTTTCTGCTTTGTCTTTGTCCATTCCTGAGGCAATCAGATCACGAACCTCTTGGGTATATGCTTCATTGAATTTAACGTAGTAGTCGCCAACAAAATGATCGCCTTTTGTTTGGGTAGATTGTGGAGTAACACCATTTGCATACCGTTGCCAGGCTACCATGCTTTTGCATATGTGGATACCTCTGTCATTGACAATACAGGTTTTCATCACCTCATATCCATTTGCTTTCATGATTTCAGCGATGCTTCTTCCCAGGAAATTATTTCTCAGGTGGCCCAGGTGCAAGGGTTTATTGGTGTTGGGAGAGGAGTACTCTACCATTACTTTTTGTCCATTCATAGGAGCTTTACCAAAGCAACTGTCTTGGTAGTGGCGATTCAGCAGATCAATCAAAAGCTGCCCGTTAATTGAAAAATTTAGAAACCCTTTGATGACATTATAGTCAGTAAATAAATTGTTATGGTGTTCAACCAGCCATTTTCCCAATTGGTCGCCTAAGGTTGCAGGATCGGATTTGAGTACTTTGATCAGTGAAAAAAGAACAATGGTATAGTCGCCCTCAAACTCCGGTTTAGTCGTATTGACCTGAAAATCTCGTTCTGTCAGGACTAAACCAAAGACGGACTGGATGGCTTCAATTGCTTTTTCTCGTACAATCGTATGCAGCATGTAAGGTAGAGTTGCCGCAAAGGTACGATTCCCCTAATTTTAGCACATGATCATCCGAATTCTATGTATTTTTTTTCAATTGGGTATGATGAATACACTTGTTGGACAATCTGCTGCGTTAGACTTACAAGGGCACCGCGGGTGCAGGGGACTCATGCCGGAGAATACCATTCCTGCCATGCTGGAAGCCTTGCGAATAGGAGTCACTACGCTGGAAATGGATGTGGTGATTACGCGCGATAAACGCGTGGTGCTTTCGCATGAACCGTTTATGAACCCCGACATCGCTACGCCTCTTTCAGCAGACGCATTGAACAATATTTATCAATTGACCTATGATCAGGTTCGGCAATGGGATGTGGGACTCAAACCGCATCCGCGGTTTCCGCAGCAAACCAAAATGGCAGTTCATAAGCCGTTGCTGTCGGATGTTATTGACGCAGTTGAACATTATGTTCAGGAACACCACCTCCCGCCAGTTCACTACAACATTGAAACCAAGATCGATCCCAAAAACGATGACGTTTTTCATCCAAATCCCGGAGAATTTGTGGCTTTATTGATGGAGGTGGTTCAGAAAAAAACGATTGCCAATCGAACCATTATTCAATCCTTTGATCCCCGAACACTGCGTCTGTTAAAGCAACGACCTGGAGGGATTCGGATTTCCTATTTGGTGGAGCGCAAGAGCAGTGGTGATCCATCCACATGGATTGCACAACTGGGATTTAAGCCCGACATCATCAGTCCCGAGTTTTCATTGGTAGACGCTGACCTGATCGGAATGTTTCATGAACAGGGAGTAAAAGTGATCGTATGGACCGTTAATCAGATTCCCGATCTGTTTCGGATGCATGCATTGGGTGTAGATGGCATCATATCGGATTATCCTGATCGGTTTGATGTATTGCCGCGTGATCGGTAACTTTGTCGTTATCCATGCACATCCAAGAAGTATCCCATAAGGCTCAGGTTGACGCATTCCATCAATTGCCGTTTTTTATATATGCGAACGATCCTCAGTGGGTATGTCCGTTGCTCAACAATATAGAATCTGTTTTTGATCCCAAACGAAATAATTTTTTCAGTTTTGGCTCTTGCACTCGCTGGATCCTGGTTGATGAACAAGGTAAAACAATTGGACGCATTGCTGCTTTCGTCAATGAAAAAAAAGCATTTAAAGAATCTGTTCCTACTGGAGGATGTGGTTTTTTTGAATGCATTGATGATCAGTCGGCTGCAAACATGTTGTTTGATCAGGCGCGTACCTGGCTGAAGTCAAAAGGCATGGAGGCGATGAATGGTCCCATTAATTTTGGAGAAAACGATATGTGGTGGGGATTGTTGGTCGATGGATTCTCTGCTCCGTTTTATGGCATGAATTATAATCCACCGTATTATAAAAAGTTGTTTGAGCAGTATGGATTTGTCACGCGTTACGAGCAAATCAGCAATCGAATTGATGTGCCCCGCGGACTACCTGAAAAAGTGATGAAGATTTCGAAATGGGTGATTGAACGGCGTGGCTTTACGTTCAGGCACCTGAATACTTCAAACCTAGCTAAGTTTTCAAAAGATTTCAAAGAGATTTACAACGACGCCTGGAAAGATTTTGAAAATTTTACTCCTGTAACCGATCTCACCATCCAGGAAACACTTCAGAAAGTCAAGCCCATCATGGACCCTCAACTGATATGGTTTGCTTATTCATCAGACAATGAACCATTGGCATTTGTGATGATTTTGCCGGATACCAACGAATTGATACGTGGGCTGAACGGTAAGCTCAATCTGCTTGGAAAACTTCGTTTTGTTTGGAATAAATTGACGGTCAAGCATAAACGGATGCGCGCTGTCATCATGGGGACCAAAGAAAAATACCGGAATCAGGGACTGGAGTCCTGTTTATTCATGAAACTTCAGGAATATGCGCATACGCTGGGCCATTACCAAGAGCTTGAACTTTCATGGGTGGGGGACTTCAACAATAAGATGCTGGCATTGCATGAAGGAATCGGAGCCGTGTATGCCAAAAAACACACGACCTATCTGTATCATTTCAACCGATAATAACTGGCGTTGAAAAAACTCATTGAATTCATACTTGACTTTTTTTATCCTTTTTTTCAACGAATAATGGATAAGAAAACATTTCGCTATGCAGCCTGCGGGGGAGCCAATACCGCTTTTGATATTGTCCTATTTTTTATCTTTTATAATTTTATTCTGGAGAAAGATTTTCTTCGCTTGCCGTTTGTGGTGATCAGTCCACACATTGCCTCATTCTTGCTTTCTTTTTTGATCAGTTTTCCTACCGGTTTTTTACTGATGCGCTACATTGTATTTCAGGATTCCTACCTCCGGGGAAGGGTACAGCTAATTCGCTATTTTATGTCGGTGTGCATCAGCCTATTGATGAATTATTTTTTCCTCAAACTGCTGGTGGATCGTCTTCATGTATACCCGACACCCGCTAAATTGATGATCACCTGTCTGGTTGTGGGATTCAGCTATATGGCACAACGGTATTTCAGTTTTAAGACCCAATCGGTTCCACCCGCTGGTGAGTGAAATATGAAGATTTTACACGTTTTGACTGATTTGTCTTGAAATCAATGGCTTAAATGACAGCCTTCTTTAGAAAAACTGACACAATTTCCTGATTTTCATGGCGGCATAGGGCTTGCACACTTAAGTTATCAAAATAGGAAAACTATGGCAAAGATCATTGGAATCGACCTTGGAACTACCAACAGTTGCGTTTCAGTTATGGAAGGAAACGAACCTGTAGTAATTGCCAACGACGAAGGCAGAAGGACAACCCCCAGTATAGTCGCTTTTTTAAAGAATGGAGAGCGGAAGGTAGGAGAACCTGCAAAACGGCAGGCCATTACCAATCCCATTAACACCATTACCAGCGTAAAGCGTTTCATGGGCAGAAGATACGATGAGGTAACCGAGGAAATTAAACATTGGAGTTATAAGGTTGCAAAAGGCGATAACAATACTGTTCGTATTGATATTGATGGCAGGCTGTATACTCCCCAGGAGATCAGTGCAATGGTTCTTCAAAAAATGAAGAAAGTCGCCGAAGACTACCTGGGTTATGAAGTCAACGAAGCAGTTGTTACGGTTCCGGCTTATTTCAACGACGCGCAGCGTCAGGCAACGAAAGAGGCAGGTGAGATTGCAGGCTTGAATGTTCGCCGCATCATCAACGAACCTACCGCAGCAGCACTCGCGTATGGATTGGACAAAAAAAATGCAGACAGCAAGATTGCCGTATTTGACTTAGGTGGTGGTACGTTTGATATCTCTGTACTCGAACTGGGTGATGGAGTATTCGAAGTAAAGTCGACAAACGGCGATACCCACTTGGGCGGTGATGATTTTGATAAGGTGATCATGGACTGGCTAGCAGAAGAGTTTCAAAAAGAGGAAAATGTTGATTTGCGCAAGGATCCTATGGCTCTTCAACGGTTAAAAGAAGCTGCAGAAAAAGCCAAGATCGAACTTTCCTCTTCAGCAGAGACTGAAATCAATCTCCCATATGTTACAGCGATTGATGGGGTGCCTAAGCACCTGGTGAAAAAGCTCTCAAAGGCCAAGTTTGAGCAAATTGCCGATAAGCTTTTTGAGCGTTGTTTAAAACCGTGTGAGCAGGCCTTAAAAGATGCCGGTATGCGGTCATCCGATATCGATGAGGTGATTCTGGTTGGTGGGTCTACTCGCATTCCAAAGGTTCAAGAAATTGTAGAAAAATTCTTTGGCAAAAAGCCCAATAAGAGTGTAAACCCGGACGAAGCCGTCGCGATCGGCGCTGGTGTTCAAGGAGCGGTATTGACTGGTGAAGTAAAGGATGTGCTGCTGCTGGACGTTACTCCGCTGAGTCTGGGCATTGAAACCCTCGGAGGTGTGATGACGGCCTTGATTCCTTCCAATACCACCATTCCGACAAAAAAATCGGAGACCTTTTCAACAGCTGCGGATAACCAGCCCGGTGTTCAAATACATGTATTGCAAGGTGAGCGCCCCATGGCCAATCAAAATAAAACATTGGGTATTTTCAATCTTGACAATATTCCTCCGGCTCCACGCGGTGTACCACAAATCGAGGTGACATTTGATATCGATGCCAATGGTATCTTGAATGTAAGTGCAAAGGATAAAGGAACAGGCAAAGAGCAAAAAATCAGAATCGAAGCGGGAAGCGGATTGACCAAGGAGGAGATTGAAAAAATGAAGGCGGAGGCCAAGGCCAATGAGGCAACCGACAAAGAAGCACGGGAACGCATCGAGAAGTTGAATGCTGCGGACGGACTGATTTTCCAAACCGAAAAACAACTCAAGGAGTTTGGTGAAAAAATTCCAGCGGAGAAGAAATCCGTGATCGAAGCATCCATGGCCAAATTAAAAGAAGCCCATAAGTCGCAAGACCTTGCTTCCATCGAAGCGGCAACCAAAGAACTCAATGATGCGTGGATGGCGGCCAGTCAAGACATGTACAATTCAACACAAGGTGCACAACCCGGAGCTGAACCAGCAGATGCTGAGCCAAAAGCTGGAGCAGAGAACGTGACCGATGCTGAATTTGAAGAAGTAAAGTAAAGTTCTATTTTCTCAATAAAAGGGCCCAAAAAGGGCCCTTTTTATTTTGTACTGCCTTATTTTGTTTTTCCAATCGATGGTTATGCATAAACTAAATGTTATTTGCTTTGCTCTGCCGTTCATTTTCTCTACTCACTTTATTTCTGCTCAAGACGCTTCGTTGATATCCATGAGAGAGGAGTCTTCAAAAATTGAAAAAAAGCTTGTAGTGGATACGGGCTCCAGACGCTGGGGAAAAGGCGTCATGTACAGCCTTAATTTTTCTCAGGCTTCATTGAGTAACTGGTCGGCAGGGGGCGATAAGTTTTCACTGTCAGTCAACTCCATTTTAAATACCTATGCGAATTATAAAAAGGGTAGAAATAGCTGGGACAATAGCTTTGAATTTTTATTTGGCTACGTCAATTCAACAAGTCTTGGCAGCAGAAAAAATGATGATCGTTTTGATTTTGTATCCAAATATGGGTATAGCTTGAATAAGCGCTTAAATATTGCTTCATTATTCAATCTTAGATCACAATTTTTCAAGGGATATACGTATGATGGGGTATCAAGAATTTTGCATCCAATTTCATGTCGCCTGGCTACGTCTTACAAAGCTTTGGGTTTGATTACAAGCCGCATACCTCTTTATCTTTATATGGATCGCCTTTAACGGGTAGATGGGTTTTTGTTACAGATCCCCTTTTATCAGCAAGAGGTCTTTATGGCGTGAAACCTGGCAGTAATAGTGTTTTTGAAATTGGGGCGTTTGCTAACTTGAATTTTATGAAAGAGGTTGCTCCAAATGTTACCTTGAAATCGAGGTTGGATTTATTTTCTAATTATAAAAACAATCCTAAAAATATTGATGTGTTTATGACCAATTTGCTCACTGTTAAATTATCTAAACTGTTAAATATTACCTGGGGTGTAGATTTGATCTATGATGATGATGCAAAATTGTTTGGCCCTAACGGAAATTCTCCTTCCTTGCAGTTCAAGTCTTTGATTGGGATCGGCGTTCAATTCAAAAAATAGCTCAGTTCACTTCCATCCAGGTGTGATCGGCTAATAATTTTACGGTGGCAACAGTGGATTTAAATGGTTTGCTGGTGCCCCATTCTTTTGGACTCACCATGGAAAGAAAATAGTTTCCATCTTTTTTCTCATACAGATAATATACTTGTCCAATTACAGGTGTAAAATTCAATTTTGCTCCGTAAATCAACAGCGATAAATCCTTTCTTCTTTGTATTTCTTGAGCCTGTAATGCAAGCAATTCTATTTGCTGCCTGATTTGTGAAAGTTGCATATTGGTTTGCTCTTCCATTGCCGTCAGGGCCTTGTGCCGAATCATCCCTTCCTCGGTGGGTTTGATGAGTGCTCCGGACACCGAACTGGCATAGGGGAGCACACTCATCTGTTTATGGTAAACGGAGGTATTCGTATAGGATGTTCCGTCGTCGAGAACCCCTTCTTCAGAAATACGCATATAGCCATTGGGTAAAATCTCGTGGACGATTCTCATTGTGGGCTGATCATCTTTTTTGAACAGCACTGCAAAGCTGATGCTATCAATGAAATTGACACAACCGGATAACTGCGTTTCGTCGGCCTCCAGACGGTTGTAGTCGCCATTGGCCTCCAGTCGGTATTCTGATGAAAAAGCCTGGTTTTCCAGTGTAACCCAGTTCATCTCAAAAAAAAGGTTGTTCCGGTCTTCGGTACTGCTGATTTTATAGGTTCCTGATTTGGGGCGATCTCCTTTTTCATAGGTTCCCTTTTCAGGAAAGAGTTGCCACGAAAAAAGGAAGTTATACGCTTGGATCATGATAATCAAACAATTCTAACGAATTAAGGTTCTGTAATTCAATGATTTTCATCCAACATTGTCCCATTTGGGCTAATTTTGCACCTGCTATGACTACAGAACAGATAAAAAATATGAGAGACCGTCTTTCTGTCTTGAGGAGGTTTCTTTGACGTCGAGAACCGGCAACATAAAGTAGTTGAGGATAAGCAAAAGTCGCTTTCTCCCGGTTTTTGGGATGACAACAAGCGTGCAACTGAAATCCTTAAGAATATCAAGCTGAACGAGTATTGGTTGAATATGTTCACATCCACTACTACTGCGGTGGATGATTTTGCTGTTCTATTTGATTTTTGGAAAGAGGGGGCTTGTGAAGAGGAGGAAGTCAAGGCATCGTATGATAAAGCCAATCAGTCGCTTGACGAAGCTGAATTCAAGAGCACCCTCAATCAGCCCGAAGATGAATTGCCCGCCGTATTGCAGGTCAATAGCGGAGCAGGGGGAACAGAAAGTCAGGACTGGGCTGAGATGCTGGTACGCATGTACCGGATGTACGGTGAGCGACAAGGATGGACTGTTACCGAATTGGATTGGCAGGATGGGGATGGTGCCGGAATCAAATCTGCCGTATTGCAGTTTGAGGGCCCATTCGCTTACGGGTTTTTAAAAGCGGAAAACGGGGTACATCGATTGGTTCGTATTTCGCCATTCGACAGCAATGCACGCCGTCATACTTCGTTTGCATCTGTGTATGTTTATCCTTTGGTGGACGACTCTATTGAAATAGAGGTTAGTCCTGCAGATCTGGAATGGGAATTCTATCGTTCAGGCGGTAAGGGTGGACAGAACGTAAATAAGGTGGAAACGGCAGTCCGACTCAAGCACATTCCGAGTGGAATCATTGTGGAATGCCAGCAGGCACGAACCCAGGGAGAAAACCGGGAGAAAGCCTTAAAGATGTTGAAGAGCAAACTCTATGAAGAGGAGATGCGCAAACGCGAGGAACTGAAAAATGCCAACAATGCCTCCAAGAAAAAGATTGAATGGGGTAGCCAGATTCGCAGCTATGTATTCCACCCCTACAAAATGATCAAAGATCACCGTACCGATTATGAAGTAGGAAATGTTCAACCCGTGATGGATGGAGAACTGGATGGATTCATAAAGGCTTTTTTAATGAATGAAAAAGAAACCAATTGATAAAATAAGTTACCATGAACAACGGACACTACAGCTTGCCCATTCCCGTCAACGAAACGGTATTGAGTTATGTTCCCGGTTCTGCAGAACGCATACGCCTGCAATCGGTTTTACAAGAATTGAAATCGACCGTCATGGATATTCCCATGTACATCGGCTCTAAGGAAGTCAGAACCGGTAAAACACAATCCATTCACCCCCCGCATGAACGTGCTCATGTACTGGGTCATTTTCATCAGGGGAATGCCTCCCATGTGAAAGCCGCGATTGATGCCGCTCTGAAAGCAAAGAAAAGTTGGGAGGAAATGTCCTGGTCTTCCCGGGCAGCAATTTTTTTGAAGGCTGCTGATTTAATTGCCGGAAAGTATCGTCCATACATGAATGGCACCACCATGTTGGGGCAGAGTAAAACCGTTTTTCAGGCCGAGATTGATGCTGCATGTGAGCTGATTGATTTTTTGCGGTTCAATGTTCATTTTCTCAGCGAAATTTATCAGCAACAACCCATCAGCAGTCCAGGCATGCACAATCGCTTAGAGTATCGTGCTTTAGAAGGATTTGTCTTGGCAGTGACCCCGTTTAATTTCACCGCAATTGGCGGAAATCTTCCAGCATCAGCCGCATTGTGCGGCAATACTGTTATTTGGAAATGCGCCAATACGCAGGTGTATTCAGCCAACATGTTCATGCGCATCCTGAAAGAGGCGGGCTTGCCCGACGGGGTCATCAATTTGATCTATGTGGATGGCCCAACATTGGGTGAAGTGTGTTTCAAGCATCCGCAATTTGCGGGCGTACATTTTACGGGTTCAACAGGGGTCTTCAATCAGATGTGGAAGACGATTGGAGAGAACATTTCCATGTACCGCTCCTATCCACGAATAGTGGGAGAGACGGGGGGCAAGGACTTCGTGATGGTGCATCCCAGCGCGGATCCAGATGTGGTAGTAACGGCATTGCTGCGCGGTGCCTTTGAATTCCAGGGACAGAAATGTTCTGCTGCTTCTCGAGCCTACATCCCGTCTAATTTAGCAGATGTTGTGAGGAAAAAGTTGGTCAGCGGCATCAAAGGTTTCAAAATGGGAACGGTAGAGGATTTTACCAATTTCATAACAGCGGTCATTGATGAAAAATCATTTGACAAAATCAAGTCCTATATCGACAACGCAAAAAAATCTTCTGCATCCAAAGTGCTGGCTGGCGGTAAATGTGATAAATTGACCGGGTATTTTATTAAGCCTACTTTAATTGAGACGACCGATCCTCACTACGTCACTATGTGTGAAGAGATTTTTGGTCCCGTACTCAGTTTTTATGTTTACCCGGAAAATAAATTTTCTGCCACGCTCAAATTGGTTGATGAAACTTCACCTTATGCATTGACCGGTTCCATTATTTCTCGCGACCGTTCAGCCATTGAGGAAGCTTCTCGGGTATTGCGACATGCTGCTGGAAATTTTTACATCAACGATAAGCCGACTGGAGCAGTGGTTGGGCAACAGCCATTTGGTGGAGCACGTGCCTCGGGAACCAACGATAAAGCCGGCTCTCAATTGAACTTGTATCGCTGGCTCAGTGTGCGCACGGTTAAAGAGACGTTTGAGCCGCCGCGGGATTATCGGTATCCGTTTATGCAGGCCGACTAGAAGAAGAGTATTGAAATGCTTACTTTTGAAACAAATATGAAAGGATTGAATACCATAATGGACGATGAACAGTTCAAGTTGACCTTGAAACGGTTGGCACACGAGCTGATTGAAAACCATTATCCTTTTTCAGATACTTGTCTCATCGGAATTCAGCCCCGGGGAATCGTCATCAGCGATTTTATTCATGCTTACATCAAGCAGGCGCATCCTGAAGTACAATTTCATTATGGGAAATTGGACATCACCTTTTATCGCGATGATTTCAAGGGCCAAATCCATATGCCCAACATCACCGATCTGGATTTTTCCATTGAGGGCAAAAAAGTGGTGTTGATTGATGATGTGCTGTATACGGGAAGGACCATTCGCGCGGCGATGGACGCCCTGTTGGATCATGGACGTGCTAAAAAAGTGGAGTTGTGCATTTTAGTCGATCGCAAATTCAGCCGCGAGCTTCCCATTCAACCGGACTATGTGGGTAAATCGATCGATTCAATTGTAACGCAGAAGGTAAAAGTCTTTTGGGAGGAAGATAGGAAGGGAGTTGTTTTATATGATAGCATCAATTAACTTTGCATTCTAATGCACTTGGCTACCAAACATCTGCTTGGCATTAGGGACCTCCGGTCGGAGGATATCCAAATCATTCTCGATACCGCTCAGCAATTCAAAGACGTTTTACAGCGACCGATTAAAAAAGTTCCGTCACTCAGGGATGTAACCATTGTCAACCTCTTTTACGAAAACTCTACTCGGACCCGTATTTCGTTCGAACTGGCCGAAAAACGGTTAAGTGCAGATACCATCAATTTTTCCGCAAGCGGTTCTTCTGTTTCAAAAGGGGAAACGTTGTTGGATACGGTCAACAATATCTTGTCCATGAAGGTCGACATGGTGGTAATGCGCCACAGCGCAACAGGTGCTCCTCATTTTTTAGCGCAGCACATTCCTGCTGCCATCATCAATGCAGGCGATGGGATCAATGAACATCCGACACAGGCGCTTTTGGATGCCATGACCATTTCTGAGAAATTTGGATCCCTTAAAGGAGTCAAGGTGGCCATCGTTGGGGATATCATGCATTCACGCGTAGCCTTGAGCAATATTTACCTGCTGACAAAAATGGGAGCGCAGGTAACGCTGGCGGGACCGCCTACGTTGATTCCAAAACACATCACATCGGCCTTCCCCGTGCAAGTGACTTACAACGTTCGGGAAGCCATTGAGTGGTGCGATGTGGCAAATGTTTTGCGCATTCAATTGGAGCGGCAAAATCAGGTCTTGTTTTCGTCCTTGCGGGAGTATAACCAGGCGTATGGGATCTCAAAAACTCTTTTACAGTCCCTGAACAAAGAAGTCATGATTATGCATCCTGGACCAATCAATAGGGGTGTGGAGCTGGATTCCGACGTAGCCGATAGTGGTCAATCGGTTATTCTGGATCAGGTAGAAAACGGAGTTGCTGTTCGAATGGCGGTGTTGTTTCTGTTGTCAGGTCGCAAAGACCCCTCCGCTTAACCATCGCATATGAAAAAAATTTGCGTTTTTCCCGGCACGTTTGATCCCATTACATTGGGGCATGTCGATATCATTCAGCGTGCGTTGCCCTTATTTGACCAGATCATCGTCGCAGTAGGAAAAAATGCTGTTAAATCTCCTATGTTCAGTGCAGAGCAGCGCCAGTTATGGATAGAAGAGATTTTTAGTGGAAATGAAAAAGTGCAGGCAGCTGTTTTTGATGGATTGACGGTTAATTTTTGCCGGGAAGTTGGCGCCCGCTACATTTTAAGGGGCATCCGATACGTCAGTGATTTTGAATACGAAAAAGCCATAGCGGATGCCAATCGCACGCTCGATCCCGGTTTAGAGACGTTCTTCCTGACCTGTGAGCCAAAGTATACGTCTGTTGCCTCAACAATTGTTCGCGACATCATTCGAAACGGCGGAGACGCATCCTTGTTTTTACCCAGCATTGTTTCTGAATCCCTAAAGAAGTAAACGCTGCAGGATTTCCTGAATGGTGCCAAATGCTGATGTGGATTGTTCGGCCAGTTGTTGTTTTGAAAACCATCCAATTTCGGTAATATCTTCTTCGTATTGTGGCTGGAAGGCTTCATTTCCTTGATGGTGCATGACGTACCAGTGAGAGGGCTTCAGTACATGGGTATTGTCGATCCAGTAACTGTGATAGGTTGTCGCAAAGAAATGCGATAGGGAGAGTGTGGTGAGTCCCGTTTCCTCTTTTACCTCTCGCAAGGCACATTGTTCCAGGGATTCCCCTGGATCTCGTTTTCCCTTGGGTAGGTCCCAATGACCTCTTCGAAAGATCATCAATAGTTCTCCTTCCGGGTTGAAAACAATTCCTCCGGCTGCTTCGATGATGGCTTTGTCGCGGCAATACAAAGAAAATGATTCTGGTGTAGTGAACGACAGTTTGCCGGAGGGTTCGTGTACCAAAATGTTCATAAAATGGTTTTCGGATCACAGCGTCTTTTATGAAATTTGTGAGATGACGAATGAAAAGACCGTTGCTGAGAAACTGCTTCAAGTTAATGCAGTCAAACTGAATCCCCAAGACCCCTTCACCTGGGCATCCGGCTGGAAGAGTCCCATTTACTGCGATAATCGAAAGGTGCTGGGATTTCCCTATGTCAGGGATTTTATCAAAAGCGAATTGTGCAATGTGATTTTTGAGCAGTTTCCGGAAGCAGAATTACTGGCAGGGGTAGCTACTGCCGGCATCGCATGGGGGGCCATGGCGGCTGATCAGTTGAAACTTCCATATATCTATGTTCGTCCCAAGCCAAAAGAACATGGACTGGGAAACCAGATTGAGGGCTATTACGATAAAGGGATGAAGGTCCTGATCATTGAAGACTTGATTTCAACCGGAAAAAGTTCTCTTCAGGTGGTGGATGTGGTCCGAGCAGCGGAGTTGGAGGTTGTGGGCATGGTGTCCATTTTTACTTATGGATTCGGCGTAGCACAGCAGGCCTGTGAAGCAGCTGGCGTAAAAACCGTCTCCTTGACCAATTATCCTACGCTGATTGAACTGGCCATAGAGCGGGGACTGGTAAAGCCGGAGGAGCAGAATACCTTGTTAAATTGGAGTCAAAACCCTTCAGAATGGGGGAAATGATGGTATTTTAGTAAAAAGAGTCGGCCATGAAATATTTCAGCGTATTTGTCCTGTCTTTTGTGTTTTGCCTCCATGGATATGCTCAACAGCAAAAGCCCATCACCGTGAACATTTCTACACCCACGGTTCAATGCGACATGTGCAAGAGAAAAATTGAGGATCATCTAAAGTACGAAGAGGGGGTCACCAAAGTAATGGTCTATCCTAAACAGAAAAAAACGACTGTCACCTACCTTACCGATCGAACAAATTTGGAAACCATTAAGACCGCTATTGCAAATGCGGGATACGACGCGGAGGAGGTAAAAGCAGCCAAAGATGCATACGATAAGCTTCCCTCGTGTTGCAAAAAGCCAGGTGGAAAATAAAAAAAGTGAATCAGATAACTGATTTACAGTATTTTCCGTGCATCAATTCATTTATTGATTTAGGTAAAATTTCCCCCATTAACGTGGTTGCTGTGCGTCCCTTTCGGAAATCCGGGTTTACCAATCGGACGATTATAGTCGGCTCAGCAGGTCCACTTTCGCTTTCGATCCCTTTAAAAGGAGGAAGGGGAATACGGTGTAGATTGGATGAAGTTGAAATTGATTATTCAGCTGATTGGCAATTGAACCATTATCGGACGTTATCGACCTGTTATGGGAAATCTCCATTTTTTTATCAGTTTGCCGATGAACTGTCCGCCCTTTACTCCAAAAAGCCAACTCGACTCGTGGATTGGAACCTAGATTGTTACAATTGGTCGGCTGAAAAATTTGGTTTTCCAGCTGCTGAAATGGGTAAAGGGTCAGATACTGGGGGTAATTTAGCAACACCTTCCATTCTAAGGGATTATCGTCCAACAAATTATGGTTCTCCCGAAATGGGACCTTTTTTGAAATATGTTCAAGTTTTTGAGTCCAGCATTGGGTTTTTCCCAAACGTTTCAATCCTTGATTTTATGTTTTGTGAGGGGCCTTCGGTAGGTTTTCCGTTCGGTGAAGCCTAAACCAAATCACTTCTGAAACGTCTAATTTGTGTCTTTTTTTTAATAAATTGAGTGTTCGCATCAATGATTAAAACACGGGTATTCATATCACTGGTTTTTACTGGCTTATGCTCTATGGCATTTGCTCAAAATTTATCGAATAAGGGGAAGGAATTTTGGGTAGGGTATGGAGCACACGTTGCGATGTGGGAGGAAGATCAGATAGGTAACCCACCACGAGTCAACCCCTTGGCAGGTCAGCCAAGAACCAATGGGGGTGCACAAGAGATGGTTTTATATTTTACTTCTGATAAAAACTCAGTCGTCACCGTTGATATCCCCTCAATTGGATGGACACGAACCTACGCTGTAACAGCGAATGCGGTGACCACATCTGATCCTATTCCCAAAAGCACAGCAACCGGCGGTGATGTTCGATTGGTGGAGGAAGGGTTGAGCAATAAAGGAATTCACATTACGGCAACTATACCCATCATTGCCTATGCTCATATTTTTAACCAAAGTGTTTCGGGTGCAACATTACTTTTTCCTGTTAGTACTTTATCCCGTGAGTATTATTCATTGAATTTCACACAGGTTTCCAACCAGAATTACTCCTATTGCTTTGCATATGTTGTTGCAACGGAAGATAATACAACGATTGAAATTGAGCCCAGTGCCAATACAATCCGATTGACACCCAGTGCGACGCCTTTTAGGATTGTGTTGAACAAAGGAGAAATCTATAATATTTTCGGAAGACTCAATGGTTCCGTAGGCGGACCTTTCACCGGGGAAGATCTTACAGGTACCATCATTCGGTCAGTGGCAACCGCGACAAGTCCATGTAAGAAAATTGCAGTCTTTTCTGGTTCAGGTAAGCTCAGTATTTCTTGCAGAAACAATGCTGGGAGTTCGGATAACTACATGCAGCAGGCATTTCCAACCAATGCGTGGGGTAAAAAATATCTAACAGCACCTACGAGCAATCTTCCATCTAATTTTTTTCGAGTTGCCGTTAAGGATCCTACGACGGTGGTGAGGAGAAATGGTGTTCCTGTTCCTGGTCTGATTCGAAATTTTTATTATGAATTTCAGTCTTCTTCTCCGGAGATCATTGAGGCCGATAAGCCTATCATGGTGGCCCAATATATTTCTACTGCTCCTCAAAACAGTGTATGCAATTTCGGGGCTACGGGTAATTTGGGAGACCCTGAAATGATTTATTTGAGTCCAATTGAGCAAACCATCAATAAGGTTACGATTAACTCAACTGGAAGCTTTGCTATTTCCCAACATTTTTTAAATCTGGTGATTCATAAGGAAGGAATAGTGCCTGGAAGAAAATTCTTGTTGGATGGTGCTCCGGTTCCAGGAACACCTATCGTTCATCCAGGAGATCCAAATTATGTTTATTTCCAAATTCCGCTTGTAACAGGATCGCATACCATCGATTCGGATTCTGGATTCAATGCGATTGCCTACGGGTATGGAGCGTTTGAGTCGTATGGATACAACGCTGGAACAAATGTTATTGATTTGAACCAATTTGTGTCTCTACAAAATGAGTTTGCAACTGTCCCATTTCCATCTACTTGTCGAAATTCTCCTTTTAAGTTTTCAATAACTCTTCCTTTTCAGCCGCTTAAGATCCAATGGAAATTCAACAATACCAATAATGTATTATTGAATAATCTAGGTAATCCTGCTACCGATCCTAACCCAATAACGAATACCGCTGTACCAGGAGATCCAATTCCGTCTAACGCAACAATTCCAAGTCCAACAGACCCTAATAAGTTGTTATATGTTTATGAACTACCTGCTACTTATAAGTTTAGTGTTAACGGCGACTTTCCAATTAAACTTTTGTTGACAAATACTACCGGAACAGGATGTACAGGTGAACAAGAAGTCGATTATAATGTGCGAATTTTTGATCCCCCTATCACAAGGTTAGTTGCAAATTCTTCGGGGTGTCTACCTGATAGGGTACAGTTGAACGCCCTCAACGTGTTAGAACCTGACATAACTCCTTTAAAATATGTCTGGGACATTGATGGTACCCTTATTGAACGAACGGTTTCCAATTATTTACTCAGCCCGTTTACAACGGAAGGTCCCAAGCAAATAAAGCTCAGGCTCATTACTAATATTGGTTGTGTAAGTGATATCATGGATACCACGATTGTTTTATCGGCACGACCAAAACCTGAATTTACCCCAGATGCAATTCGCTGCTTACAAAAAGATTTTGCCGTCAAGGATGCCTCGCAGCCAGGGTCTACAACTTCTTTTTCAGTAATTCAGAAGTGGAAATGGCAGCTTAACGGTATTTACCAGGCAGAGACAGCTGCTCCGACTGATTTAACGCTCAATTCAAATAATCCAACTTCCACACTCAAGATGATTCTCACATCTTCTACCGGATGCGTGGATTCTACTGATCGAACCATTGATATTTGGCCTAATCCTGTAATCAATTTACCGTTGCCGGAGTCGTGTGTAAAGGATATTCCTACGTTTACCAGTGGCGCAGTAGTTGACCGAGGAAGAAATTTAGTTAAATACGATTGGAATTTCGGTGATCCGGGTACAACTGGGAATATTCAGTCTGTTGCTTTTGCGGGTCCTGTTAGACATTTTTATGCATTACCGGGAAGCTATTCCATTAAACACACAGTTACTTCCCAGGATGGGTGCGAAACTATAAAAGATACAACTTTCGACGTGAATGGTGCAGATCCTGTAGCTCAATTTACGGTCCTCAATGATGCGGCATTGTGCAGCAATACACTGGTTAACCTGCAGAATAGATCTTTCATGCCAACTCCACCCTTGTCGTTTGGTAAAATAACACGCACTGAAATAAATTGGGATCTGGAAGCAAGTCCGGTACCGGATGTTCGGGATGAAACTTCTACTCCTGATTCAGTCTATGAATTCAAATATGCCAATTTTAATACCAGTGCGAGCAAAACGTTTCGTATTAAATTGCGCGCCTATTCAGGTCAGCTTTGTTTTACCGATTTTGAAAAAGTCATCACCGTAAATGGAAGTCCTACTGTTTCCTATTTACCCATTCCAGGAATTTGTTTGGAAGCAATACCCAGAAGTGTAGATGATCCTTTGACTGGTTTTGTTCCGGTTGCAGGGCTTGCTCCAGGTTCATTTTTACCGGGTATAAAATCCTTCAGTGGACCTGGAGTAAATTCAACCGGTATTTTTGATCCTTCACAGACAGGTGCAGGAGATTTTCCAATTTTGTATACGTACACTTCTTCAAACGGATGCTTTGATACGCTGACACGGTTCATAAAGGTATGGCCAACTCCAAAATCAGATTTTTCTTTTTCTTCTTTGAATTGCGAAAAGAATGATATAGTGTTTACCAGCACCTCCGACCCTGTTTTTCCTGGATCAACGTTTGCTAGTTATAAATGGTTTTTCAGTGACAATCCAAGTGCGCTCTCCTCTGGAAGTACCACGACCAAGCAGTTCGACGTAACCAATTCATACAATGCTACCCTAGAAGTGGTTACCGATAACGGGTGTTTTCATACGCTTACAAAACCCATTTTTATCAATCCGCTACCTAAAGTTGACTTCAAATTGATTCGGCCTATTTGCCTACCCTCGGGATTGGCTGAATTTGAAAACTTGTCCAATGCACCGGATAACAAATCCATGTCCTATACGTGGAACTTTGGCGATCTGGGTTCGGCAGGGAATATCCAAACAAGTATCCGTGGTCAACATACTTTTTCAAGTTTTAAATCATATGATGTTAAGCTGATCACCAAAACAGATCCAACGGGATGTATCGACTCCATAACTATACCGGTACAACCCGATCGAGATATCTTTCAGCAACCCGATGCCAGCATTCAAAGCGTAGATTTCGTTTGTTTGGGTACACCCATCGACTTCACTAGTGTAGTAGACACCCGTTCAACTGGAGCTGCATTGGCTGAGAAATGGAGTTGGGATTTTATTCAGGGAAAATCAACAGATCAAAACCCCAGTTTTGTATTCAGGTCACCGGGGACTTATGAGGTGCGCATGATTTCGACAAGCGACAAAGGGTGTCCCTCTAACCTGGCCACTAAAACAGTGACCGTTCATCCTTATCCGGACATAAGCGCAGGACCGGACCTCAACGTGTTGGACAATGGACAAAAGCAATTGCAAGCTACTGCCAAAGGAACAAATCTGACCTATCTCTGGAGTCCGGGTACTTACCTTAGCCAGGTGGATATTTTAAACCCCATCGTTCAAACACCTGCAGAAGACATTGTATATACATTAAGCGTTACAGGTATTGGAGGATGCACTCGAACAGATAAAGTAGCCATACGGGCGCTAAAATCGATTCTTCCACCCAACACGTTTACACCCAATGGCGATGGTATCAATGATTTTTGGGAGATCAAGAACTTGAAATTATACGACGGTTCGGTCTTGGAGATTTACAGTTCTCAAGGGCAAATTGTATACAGAACTGTCAACTATTCACGCCCCTGGGATGGTACCATGAATGGTAAACCATTGCCTGTGGGCACCTACTATTATGTAATTAATTCAAATTCTGAACGACGCTTGTTGTCGGGATATGTAACAATACTGCGATGATAAAACGGTATATTTTAAACTTTGTTTTCCTTTACTTCGGTACGTTGGCCAGTGCACAACTTCGGCCGCACTATACCCAATACATCTTGAATAATTACGTGATCAATCCTGCAGTAACCGGAATAGAGAATTATGTGGATATAAAATTAAGTGCACGAAACCAGTGGGTAGGAGTGGAAGGGGCACCAAGAACGTATTACCTGACTGCGCATATGCCACTGGGCAAAGGTGATTATCGCCAAACGTCCACTTCTTTTGATTTGGTTGGACAAAATACCCGGGGCAATGAGTTTGTCCAGAGTTATACTGCTGCCAGTCCTCACCACGGCGTTGGGATTACCGCGTTTAATTATTCTACAGGATACATCAATCGCATCACTTCCTATGCTACCTACGCGTATCATATTGGCTTAAACGCCTCTACTTCTTTGTCGGCCGGATTTGGAGCAGGTTTCACATCGTTCTCCATTGACAGAAGCAAGGTGACACTTGCTACCGATCAGGATCCGGCAGTGGATCAATCATTGGCTGCCTTTAAACGGTTTAAGCCCGAATTGAATGCAGGAATCTGGTTATATTCCAATCGCTATTTTGTTGGAATCTCTGCTCAACAAATCATCCCCAGTAAACTTACTTTGATGGATAATGCTGCCAGCCAATCGTCCATGGTCCCTCATATCTTTACCACCGCCGGATACCGAACACGGGTAAGTTTTGATGTTACGCTTTTGCCTTCCATCATGTTCCGTTATGTAGCAGGTTTACCCATGAGTGTGGACGTAAATCTCAAAGCGCAATTCCTAGATGTTTTCTGGGTAGGCGGCAGCTACCGAAATGGAGATGGATTTGCCGGAATGTGCGGTCTCAATCTTTCTCGAAAGTTTCATGTCAGTTATTCTTACGATCTCAACAAAGGGAAATACCTGCTGAGTACCATGAATAGGGGTACGCATGAAATCGTCTTAGGGTTTATGTTGAACAATCGATTCGATGAACTTTAAAATCCTAAACGGATATCTTGAATTCTTTTTTTATTACTTTTACGTAAATCAGATGTTATGTTAAAGCGTTTATTCCTGTCCTCCATCGTGTTTTTAGTCTTTGCAATCGCTGGTTGCGAGAAAGGTGGTGATGGCGGTACACCTCCACCTCCCCCTACTCCAGAAGAAAGCATTGCTTTTTCTTTTGACCCGGACCCTGGATCTGCCAGTGCAGTTTCGACGGTTGATAATTATCCCTATACGGTGAAAGTGTCATCAAAACTGCCAGCGAGTGGAGTGCATGTAGATCATGCCACTCAATTGGATACAGATAATTCTACTCCCACTTACACGCGAGTCAGCTCAACAAGCTCTTCCATTGCGCTCACTACTGCTAAACTTGATCCAGGGAAGTTATACAGGGTAACAGTGGTGGTGACCAGTCAAAACAAATCGTCAAATTCCGTATCGAAGACGTTTAAAGTCGCCAAGAAATAAGTTCCATTAATCACATTATCACGAAGGGAAGCTTAGCTTCCCTTTTTTTATTATTTTTTGTACCTTACGAATATATAAATCACTGATATACATATTACAATACATATGCAATTTTGTATTTCATATTTTTAAAAATTTTCTTGGTTGAGTGTAACAAAAGATTGATTTTTAGTAACTATAGGTATATACCAAACTAATGAAATCCTACCAAAAGTCCCTGAGTCTAGTCCATTTTTTGCTGTTTTGCTGCTTATTTCAAAACATACATGCCCAGAATGTTTGGTATGTTGACTCTGCAAAGGGAAATGATAATTCAGGTTTAGGAACAGAGCAATTACCATATAAAACAATTAGTAAGAGTATTATATCTGCAAAAGATAATGATTCAATTTTAGTCCAACCTGGCACTTATCAAGAGAAGTTAATTATCACTAACAAGAATCTTTCAATCATTTCAACAAAAGGTCCTAATCTAACATTAATTTTAAAAGAAAAACTAGAAGCTACTGCTATATTAATTGCAAATGAAAAGTTTAGTACCCCATACTTAAAATTTACATTGAAAGGATTCAGTATTATTGGTGATAATGGTCCAGGTATGACTAGTGGCATAAATATTGAACGCTTTTCATATGCTGATATTGAAAATTGCTATATAGAAGGATTTACACAAGCTTTAAAAACCTACTACGGTTATTTTAGCATTCAAAATTCAATTTTTAATAAAAATAAAATATGTATCGGTAATGATGTTGGTAACTCCGATCAAATTTGTACCACGAATAATTGTACTATTTTAAATACCAGTGAAGGTATTATTCGCGCGAATTCAATTATTATAAATCAAATATTCAATTCTATTATTTCGAATGATAAATCAATTAAATGGGGTAGTCCTTTTGATGGTCAGAAAGTATTGTTAAGTAATGTTATCATCGATACTGCAATAAAATCATATAATCCACAGACTGGATCAAAGGTATTTTACGCAAATAATGCCAATGAAATGGGATTTGTATCATTTGAAAACAACGATTTTAGACTAGCAAATGGATCTATCGCAATTGGAAATGGTAATTCAATCAT
>VGFK01000003.1 GCA_016868895.1 Bacteroidota bacterium
GGCAGTTAGTGCAACTATTAGTCCAGCACTTAAATCCTGATAAGTTGTTTTTAACCAGTTTTCTTTGGTTAAATCTTCCCATCTTGAGTCAAAAAATGTGAAGAATAATTTTAGCCTTCCAAGAGGAGTTGTTGGAAATTTTGCTTTAGTCATTATCATAAAATTATTTATGGAGGTTAATTATTTCGAACTGCATTTAGGTGGAACCAAAATGATTCGAGAATCAATCATCTGTAATAATTCCTATTTTGGAATTATTCGAGGTTTACTTAGAATGCATCTAAATATGCTAGATACTTTTCTGTGATTTGAAAAACTACTGAAATTGATCAGCACTAAATTTTAGGCTTACAAAAGAGGAGGGGGAGTGAAGGTGTCATCTGAGTATCTTGACTTCAAGATAGTGTTTAACAATGCATGTCTGTTTGATATTGAATTATTTAATTCTAGTTCTAAATTCCTTGAATTATTAGTTGAAGTAAATTCTTTTTTTGTTTCCTTGGATTCGTTTTTTTCTTCGCCTCCATCTAAAACGTCACAAATTTCTTCAGTAAGTTGGTTGGTATAAAAAAGTGTACCTATCTCCTTTATGGGCAAAAGTTGAATAGATAGTATGCACAAGAGAAAATAAGTAATTAGCTTCCTGTTCATTAATTGCAAATCTACAATTTTGATTGGACCTTTTAGTTGTTTTGAACTTAAATTATATAAATTCTTAGGTATTTAATCCACCGCATACGCTAATTACCTGTCCGGTTACATAACTACTCAAATCTGACGCCAGATATAGCGTAGTATTGCCAATTTCTTCAGCAGAACCGAACCTGCCCAATGGTATTTTAGATAAAAATGCTTGTCCCGCTTCTCCCTCTTTAAGGTAATGTGTCATGTCTGTTTCTATGAAACCAGGTGCAATTGCATTAACACGAACATTTCTGCTGCCCAATTCTATAGCAATGGATTTGGTAAAGCCGATTATACCAGCCTTACTGGCTGCATAACTACCCTGACCCGCATTGCCATTGATTCCAACAATCGAACTCATATTGATGATAGAACCTTTTTTAGCCTTCATCATAGGGCGAATGACCTGTTTGGTCATGTTGTAAACACTTTTCAAATTGACTTCCATCACTTCATCCCATTGTTCTGGTGTGAGGCGAAGCAACAAATTGTCTTTTGAAATACCGGCGTTGTTAACGCAGATGTCAACTGTCCCGAATTCTTTAACTACCTCATTCACAAATGCCTCTGCTTCCTCATATTTACCTGCATTGCTTCTCCAGGCCTTTGCTTTAACGCCCAATGCTTCGATTTTACTTACCAGTGAAGCGGCCTTTTCAGCGCTGCTCTCACTTACATAGGTGAATGCGATGTGTGCACCGTGTTCTGCCAGCTTGAGGGCGATGGCTTCTCCGATGCCGCGTGCAGCTCCTGTTACGATGGCGGTTTTGTTTTCGAGTAATCTCATAGAAGGTTGTATGTTGTAGGTTGTATGTTGTGGGTTGACAAATGTAGTGATTACTTGCAAGAGAGTACTTCTTCGATGATCTTTCGGTCGTTGCTCAGACGGGGTACTTTGTGCTGTCCACCCAGCTTGTTTTTTTGTTTCAACCACTTGTTGAACTGTCCCTTGGGTAATGGGGTTACGACCGGCTCGCGGAGGGCAATGCTTTTGTGCCGCTTCGCTTCATAATCGCTGTTGTGTTGTTTTAATGATGCATCCAACGCTTGGATGAATGCATCCCTATCGGTAGGTGCTTGCTCAAATTCAATCAGCCATTGGTGGGCACCGTTTCCTTCGTTGCTGAAGTAAACGGGACCGGCAGTATAATCGTTTACTACGGCTCCTGTGGTGCGACAAGCATCGGCCATTGCGCGTTCTGCATTGTCGATGATCACTTCTTCCCCAAATGCATTGATGTACAGTTTGAGTCGACCTACCACTTTCAACCGAAAGGGCCGCAGGCTTGTGAACTCAATCGTGTCGCCCATCAAATACCGCCAGAGACCTCCGTTGGTGCTGATGACAGGCGCATACTGATGGTTCAGTTCCACCTTGTTCAATCCAATGGTTCGGGGTTCATCTTTTCCGTATTCTTCGATGGGCATGAATTCATAAAAGATACCGTGATCGAGAAACAACAGCATCCCATCGGGATCGGCAAGGTCTTGTGCTGCGAAAAATCCTTCGCTGGCATTGTACATTTCCAGGTAATGGATATCGCCGCCGATCAGTCGCTTGAATTGTTCCCGATAGGGATGAAACGAAACACCACCGTGCATGTAGAGTTCCAACGAAGGCCATACTTCTTTGATGGTCGATTTACCGGTTAGTTCTAATATACGTTGAAACAGCACCAGCGTCCAGGTGGGAACACCGGAAACCGAGGTCACATTTTCATTCAGGGTAGATGCGGCCAAATGTTCGATTTTGCTTTCCCATTCATCCATTAAGGCGATTTTCAATTCGGGGGTTCGGATCCAGTTTCCCCAGAACGGCGTGTTTTGCATCAACACCGCGGAGAGGTCGCCGTAGTGCGCTTCCTCATGCAGGCTGTTGATCGTGTGGCTTCCTCCAATCACCAGTCCCTTACCGGTCAACAAATCCGATTCCGGATGGTGCATATAGTAAAGGGAGAGGACATCTTTAGCGGCTTTGTAGTGACCGTCCTCCAGGCTTTCCTGGCTGACCGGAATGAATTTGCTGCGATCGGAAGTGGTGCCGCTGCTTTTAGCAAACCAATGAATGGGGGTATTCCACAATACATGTTCTTCACCGGAAAGTATCCGATCGATGTACGGTTTGATGTCCTCGTATTCGTGAATGGGAATGGCTTGTTTAAACGAGCGGGTGTTGAAGAGTTTGGAGAACTCGTATTGTCTGCCGAAAGCAGTGTATTGTCCCGCCGTCACCAGGTCCTGAAGGACCTCACGCTGTGCGGAGATGGGATGGTGCATCCAGGCATCGATGCGCCAGGATCTCAACCGGGCAAGGGTTGATATGGCAGGGCTCAACAGTTTCATGTATTATGGGTGGTCAGCGGTCGCCGTACAGGGATTCCTGTCGCACCTCCTCATGAAGATAATCCTTTCTTTTGAGTTCGAAATTCCTGCCGAGGTAAAGACTTCTTACTTTTTCATCTTCCGCAAGTTCTTCGGCTGTTCCGTGTTTGAAGATCTTGCCATCGATCAATAAATAGGCGCGATCACAAATGGACAGTGTTTCGTTAACGTTATGATCCGTGATCAGGATTCCAATGTTCTTGAATTTGAGTCGCGCCACCACCGTTTGAATGTCTTCCACCGCGATGGGATCCACACCGGCAAAGGGTTCGTCGAGCAGAATGAATTTGGGATCTACTGCCAACGCACGTGCAATTTCGGTCCTCCTGCGCTCTCCACCGCTCAAGGAATCACCGTTGTTCTTGCGAACATGATTGAGGCGGAATTCATTCAGCAATGCTTCCAGTTTGGACTTCTGTTCCTGTTTACTGAGCTTGGTCATTTCCAGTACAGAGGCAATATTATCCTCCACCGAAAGCTTTCTGAACACCGAAGCTTCCTGCGGCAAATAGCCAATGCCCATTTGGGCACGCTTGTACATGGGTAATTTTGTAATGTTCAAATCATTGAGAAACACGCTGCCTTCGTCGGGTTGGATCAATCCCACCACCATGTAGAAGGAAGTGGTCTTTCCTGCTCCGTTGGGACCTAATAATCCAACGATTTCTCCTTGTTTGACCTCGACCGAAACCTGGTTCACAACCGTGCGATTCCGGTAGCGTTTGACCAATTGTTGGGTAGTAATGATGAGCGACATGATCCCCACAAAAGTATGCAATTCATGAGTATATCCTTACTTTTGCGCTCCGACAAGGCTCATCATGAAAGTCATCGATCACATACGACAGGCAAAAGATGTTTTGGTATCCTTCGAAGTATTGCCTCCTTTGAAAGGCAAGAATATTTCTTCGCTCTATACCCACTTGGATCCCATGATGGAATTCAAGCCCTCTTTCATCAGTGTAACCTATCACAGAAGCGAGCATATTTTCAAAAAGAAGAACGACGGGACCTTTGAGAAGGTCGAGGTACGCAAGCGACCCGGAACGGTGAGCATATGCGCAGCCATCATGAACCACTATCAGGTGGATGCAGTTCCGCACCTGATCTGCGGAGGGTTCACCAAGCGTGAAACAGAGGATGCGCTGATTGATCTTAATTTCCTGGGTATCGATAACGTGTTGGTGCTGCGCGGAGATGCAGCCAAAAATGAAACCGCTTTTGAACCTGAACCCGGCGGAAATAAATATGCGATTGATTTATTGAAGCAGGTCGACCGGCTCAACAACGGTATTTATTTAGAAGAAGATATCCGCGATGGGTACCGCACCAACTTCTGCATGGGAGTGGCCGGTTATCCGGAAAAACATTTTGAGGCGCCGAATCTGGAGACCGATCTCCGTTACCTCAAATCAAAAGTAGATGCCGGTGCCGAGTACATCGTGACGCAGATGTTCTTTGATAACGCAAAGTATTTTCAGTTTGTCGATAAATGCCGGGAAGTCGGAATTACCGTTCCCATCATACCGGGATTGAAACCGTTGACGAGTAAAAAGCAATTAACGGTGATACCCCGCATCTTCCATGTGGACCTTCCCAATGATTTGATCGATGCGATGAGCAAGGCCAAAACGGATGAGGACTGTGATACCGTTGGAGAAGAGTGGCTGATCCATCAATCAAAAGAACTCAAGCAGGCCGGAGTTCCAGTATTGCATTACTATACCCTGGGTAAACCCAAAGTGGTATACAATGCTGTAAAGGCTGTTTTCTAACGCGTTGTTTCCAGTAATTTTTTCAATTCCCGCTCCAGCACCACAACCGGGTGTTTCTTTTTGAGGGAGGCTATCCATTTGTCTTCCAGTTGATCCTGGTAGTCGCTGATCACTGCAACTTTTGCCTGCTCGAACGTTTTGGGGGAGGGGTCGGCATGCACTTTCAGTACAATGACAAAGGTGGATGAACCGTCGGATTCATTGTGGTAAACAGGTGCCACAAATCCTTCTGTAGCATTTTCTTTTCCAACTCCAAGAAGTTCACCTGCTTCATAGCGGGAGCTGTCGATGAATGCAATTTCACTGAAGTACTTGCGAATGGAGGAAATGGTTCTATCCTTCAGGTATTCATCGCGCACCATGTTGGCAATGTTGGCGGTTTCACACGTGACGATCAGTGCATCCACCGATTGTTGCCAGGTGTACCGTTCTTTTCGTGCTGCATGAAACGATTTCAATTGCTCATCATCTGTGTTGGCTACACTCCAGATGTTTTTATCCATGATATCAAAGAGCAGATTTCCTTCTTTGAATTCGTTCAACTGCGCATCGAATGCCGGATCGGTGATGGGCAAGTCGCACAATCCGGCCGTACGATCATCCTGCATCAACCGCTCACCGATCAATCCCTTGATTTGCTCAGGATCTTTTTCAACCGGAATCGATCGGATGCGTTTCAGCAGATGAAACCCATAGGCTGTTCGAAAGACCGGTGAGATGTCGTTGTCACGTTGCAGCGCTACAATTTGCTTTTCAAAGAGCGGATCGTAATCGCCGAGTTCCATATCGGGAATGATTCCGCCTGCACTGGATGATGTTTTGTCCTCTGAGAATTGAATGGCCAGTGAATCGAAGGATTGTCCCCCGACGGCCAACCGGTAAATGGAATCCGCCAATTGTTTGCGCAGTTCCATCTCTGTTTCTGTTGCTCCTTCGGGTTCGCTGATCAGGATGTGAGAGACGATTATTTTTTCTTTTCGCGGTCTGCTGCTGTAGCGTTTGAATATGTGGAGTCCTTGCTGGCTCTTTACGGGTGCAGAGACCTCACCATCTTTCAACGCATAGATGGCGTTTTCAAATGGATAGGGGATGGTGAAGAGGCTGAGGAATCCCAGGTATCCTTTGTTTTGAAGTGCATCGGGATCATTGGAAAATCCAATGGCCAATGATTCAAACGACATTCTCCGATCCAGTCGCTCTTTGAAATCAGGGTACTTTTCAGGTGCAATCAGGATGTGTCCTGCCTCAATCTCTGTGCTGTAGCGCAGTACGGCTTCATCGAGGATGGGTTTGATGGCAGCGGCGTTCAGGATGAACTGGGGTTTGATCTGTTCGATGTAAGCTAGCAGATCGTTGATTTGATTGGGCAGCGTATCCATTCGCAGTGCGAGAGCTTCCTTTACTTTTAATTTGAAGCGAATGTATAGTTCGAGGTATTCCTGGATCGTGATCGGGCTGCTTCCTTTGTTTTTTTGATACGAGGATAAAAATTCTTGCGTGGTGATGGAAGAATTGCCAACGCTGAACAGCACTTGTGCGCTGCTGGAAACGTGCAGCACTGCCAAGAAAACAATAGCAAGAAATGTTCTCCGCATATCAGGGTAGTTGAATCGACTTGCCGCGCATCGTCATCAGTTCATCCATTTGCAGGTAGGTGAGTTTTTTGGCGATGATATTTTTGTTTTTATCCAACAGATAGAGCATGGGGGTTTGGTACACATCGTAGAGTTGGCGATAGCCGGGTTGTCCTGCCTGCAAAATCTTTTCACGCGTGGCGTCGGTTTGATAAATATGAATCCAATCCTTGAGGTTGTGTTTGCGGATGAAGTTGAGCCAGTTTTCTTTTCCTCCGTCGGTCATGACACCTACCACTTTGAGTCCCTGTTTCTTCCATTTGTTTTGGAAGATGGAGTCGACTTTTGGAACTTCCTCCTGGCAGTGGCCACAGGTGGGATCCCAGAAGCACAAGAGGGTATAGGGCGATTGAACGGTATACAGTGAAAAATCTTTTCCAAGGGTATCGATCATGGGCAGTTCCGCTGCTCGTTTGCCGATGACGTTGGCCATCATGGAGTAACCGCGATCGAAAACAAACTTTCGGTATTGATCGTTCATCCATTTATCGGCTTTGCCCGTGATGTAATATTTTTCAAACAAGTGAACGAAGACCGCGTCTTGTCCCATGTACTGCGGATTGATGTATTTATCCGTCAAGCTCGATAAATAAAACTTAAAGGCCTCTTCACTGGCCAGTGCAGGCAAGAGAATCTGATCGGCATACAGAATCAGTGAGTCGCTCATCTGCGGCAAGATTGAATTGAAGTAGCGATCCAATTTTGGTTGCAGTACAGGTGTACGGATCAGTCGCTCATCTGAAAAACTCACCCCATCCCAGTAATGGTTCACATAATAATGGTAGGCGTAAGCGCTATCGTATTTTCCGCCGGGATGTTGCGCTGCAGGTGGGATTTCCGGGTCTTTCAGTAAACGAAAAATTCCGCTGAGCAGGTGTTCCGGGTGATTGGATTGAATCGATTCCCGGTATTCCAGCATTTGAAGATTGATTGATCGGATGGCTGCATTGAGCGAATCGCTTTTAGCATTGGGTGCGCTCAGTGCAGCGCGGAGTTGTCCCACTTTGGTTCCCAGTTCAACCGATTTGCGTTGGTACTCGGCAAACAATGTATTCTGGTCAGATCCTTCAAAACGGAGGTTGCGGATGGGATCCAGGGTATCGGTGACCATGGAAAACCGTTGTTGTTTATCGATCACGCATTCTACCCAGGCATTTTTTTGCGGATAAACAATCATGTAGATGCCACCCAGCAGCGGTTGCTCGCCTTTGAAGACCGCTTTGCCATCCGGAGCGATGGCGGCCGAGTCCATGATGTACTGTTTATTTCCAAAATGATAGGCGAGGTAAACGTAACCGCTGGTGAAGGGTTTTATCGTGGCCGTGATCGCATAACCTTGTTGGGAACGAACGGAATTGTTCATGAGCAACAACAGCACCAATCCAGTAATGACGCGCATTTTCATCGTTTGGGCAAAATTAATTCATAACTTCATAACTCAAAGCCAATTATGCGAAAGCGGAGCAAGCAGGTGCTGGAAGACCTGGAGGTGGTGGCCTATGCTGCTGGGGGAAAATCAATCGCGAAGCTCGACGGAAAAGTCATTTTCATTGAAGGTGCGGTACCCGGTGATCGGGTGGATGTTTTGTTGAGCAAGAATAAAAAAGATTGGGCAGAAGGAAAGGTCGTGCGCCTGCGCAAACCTTCCGTTGATCGTGCAACTCCTTTTTGCAAGCATTTTGGACTCTGTGGGGGATGCAAGTGGCAGATGCTGCCTTACGAAAAGCAGGTTCAATTCAAGCAAGAGGAAGTTGAGCAGCAGCTCAGGCGCATTGGCAAATTGGAGCTTCCTGCTTTGCAGTCCATTGCCGGTTCCCAACAAACTCGGGAGTATCGGAACAAGTTGGAATTCACGTTCAGTTCCCGAAAATACTTTACTGCAGACGAGCTGCGCACCATGGAAATGCCAGAGGAAGGTCCCAGGGGATTGCCCGCCTTGCCTGCTTTAGGGTTTCATGTTCCGGGAGCGTTTGATAAGGTGATCGATATAGAAGAATGTTATTTGCAATCGGAGCCCAGCAACCGCATTCGCACTGCAGTGCGGGAGAAGTCGCTGGCGTTGGGACTTTCCTTTTACGACATCCGGGAGCATCGGGGGGATTTGCGCAACCTGATCATTCGGCTGTGCACCACAGGTGAGTTGATGGTGAACCTGGTAGTCGGCACACCGGAGTATTCCGTCATTGAACCGCTCATGCACTTTTTGAGGGAATCGTTTCCGGAGATTACCTCGTTGTATTATACCGTCAATATCAAGTTCAACGACAGTATTTATGATTTATCACCTGTTTTGTTTAGCGGCAAGCCCTATGCCATAGAGCAATTGGATCGGTGGAGGTTCAACGTGGGACCAAAATCGTTTTTTCAGACGAATAGTCGACAAGCCGAAGTACTCTATTCCATCACCAAGGATTTTGCCGAATTGGATGGAACGCAGGTGGTGTATGATTTGTACTGCGGGACGGGGAGCATTGGGATTTTTCTCAGCGATCTGTGCCGAAAGGTCATAGGGGTGGAAACCATTGCAGAGGCGATAGAGGATGCCAAGGAAAATGCAGTCTTGAATGGCATCTCCCATGCAGAATTTTTTGCAGGCGATGTGAGTCGCGTCTGTACTGCAGCTTTTTTTCAACAACATGGTCGCCCTGACGTTATCATATGCGACCCTCCCCGAGCCGGGATGCACGAGGACCTGGTGCAGCAGTTGCTGCAGATGGAGGCTCCGGTGGTGGTTTATGTTAGTTGCAATCCAGCTACACAGGCCCGTGATCTGCAATTGCTGTCGGAAAAATATCGGGTAACCGCTATTCGTCCGGTCGACATGTTCCCGCACACCCATCACATTGAAAATGTGGTGCAGCTGAAGCTCAGGAAGGATCGCTAAGGATCGTTAGATTTGCAGAACAATACAGCGTATGGATTCAGATATCAGGCCGGGGAGGTTTCAGGTGTTGCCGGTGGTCATCAAAAACCTGATCATCATCAATGGGCTGGTTTGGCTGGCGCAGATCACGGTGGGACAAGACCTATTGCGCATGGAGGACCTGTTCGCTCTGCATTATTTCACCTCTGACTATTACCATGTTTGGCAGTTCATCACCTACATGTTCCTGCATTCGTCGCAATCCTTCTTCCACATCCTCTTCAATATGTTTGCGCTCTGGATGTTCGGTTCCACCTTGGAGAATTTATGGGGACCCTCACGATTCCTTGCCTTTTATTTGGTGTGTGGATTGGGAGCCGGCATTGCACAGGCCCTGGCATTGAGTTACGATATTTCACAGTACAATACTATGTATGAGTTGGGACAAATCAGCGCCGAAGAATTGTATAAGCTATCGAACGTCCCCACACTGGGAGCCTCAGGTGCCGTGATGGGTATATTTGCTGCCTTTGCCTATACCTTTCCCAACAGTCAAATGATCATCCTCCCCATACCGTTTCCCATCAAAGCCAAATGGGCGTTGCTGGGACTGGCCGTACTGGACCTCATCGGTGGGGTTTCGTCTGCCTCTTCCGGCATTGCGCATTTTGCGCACCTGGGTGGAGCAGCAATCGGCATCATCATTGTGCTGATCTGGAACCGGAGAAACAGGAACAAGTTTTATTAGCAGTATTAATTATTTGAGGACGAAGATGGGTTACCGCGATTATCAAAAAGGAAGCACGACCGTTTGGAACACCACCAATCCGTTGATCATGTTGATCATACTGAATGTGATGTTCTTCATCCTCTTGAACTTCATCAAGAGCATCTATACGTTTTCGCATTTACAGGAAGAAGCGTTTTATCGCAACATCTATCGCTGGTTTCAGTTGTCGGCAGACCCTGAAAAAATACTGACGCGTCCCTGGACGATCATCACCATGCCGTTCACCGAGCTCAAGCTGTTGATGGTGATCAGCAACCTAATTTGGTTGTGGACCTTTGGGTATTTGGTGCAGGATTTGATTGGCGACGACAAATTATTTCCCGCGTATATCTACAGTGCGTTGGCCGGTGGCATTGGATTTGTGATGACCGCCCAATTCGGGTTTCCGGAAATGACCGATGCGATGTATTTCAATGGTCCCGTTTGTGGTATTGTGGGACTCTCCATAGTGGCTACGGTTGTATCGCCCAGGTATCGGTTCTTTCCCATGATTGGTGGCGGAATTCCGCTTTGGATCATCACCACTGTTTTTATTTTACTCAATGTGGTGGCCGTTTCCTCCAACCTGTTGTTGTTCATTCCGTATGTGTCGGCCGGCGCCATGGGATTTCTATTCATTCGGCTGTTGACTTCCGGATATGATACCGGGTATTGGATGAATGAAGTGTATCGGTGGGTGACCAGTCGCTTTACGCCAGGAAGAAAAAAATCGACCGGACTTCGCGGCGCACGTTTTTACGATGAAAAAGGCCACACTCCCTTTACCAAGCAAAGCAACCTGAGTCAACAGCGCATCGATATGATTCTGGATAAGATCAATCAAAAAGGATACGAGAACCTGACCGAAGAAGAGAAAAAAATTCTTCAGCAAGCCAGTAAAGAAAAGTTCTGATGGGGATCCTGTTCAAAAAATTATTCCTGGGTGTTTTGCTGGCAATCAACTCGCTGATTGGTATAGCGTTTTTGATCTGCAGTTATGCATCCTACCTGGACCCAAAGGAGTTCTGGTATACCGGTTTTCTGGGATTATTCTTTCCTTATTTTCTTTTTTCGCTGGTGTTTTTTCTGGTGTTCTGGTTGTTTATTCGGATCCATTGGGCGCTTTTATCCCTTGCGGTTTTGATCATCGGCTATCAGTCGATCATCCGATTGGTCCCGTTGAATGCACCCCAAGCATTTGAGTTGAAAAAGAAGGAAGGTGATTTGCGGGTGATGACCTGGAATGTGCGGCATTTCATTCCTTTTGATGAAAGCAGGTTCAAGCCGGATGGATTGAAGCACAAGCAGCAGGTGATTGATGAGATTCGGCAGTATCAGCCCGATGTCATCTGTTTTCAGGAATTTGTGTCCATGCCCGATGATGGCGAGAACGATCCGTTTGCGTATTTGCGCGACAAGCTTGGATACAGGTATTATCAATTTGCCGGGACGGATATTTTTGGAACTAAGCAGTACAGCGGCATAGCTATTTTTTCGAGGTATCGGATATTGGATGGGAATGCGGTACCGTTTCCCGACTCATATGATTCCAATGCGGAAGCGCCGGTGTATGCCGATGTGAAAGTGGGAGAGGACACGGTGCGGGTATTTTCGGTTCATTTGCAGTCGTTTGGATTCAAGCAAGACGATTACCAGGCCATTGATGATTTGAAGCGCGACAGCGACAAAGAAATAAAAGAGTCGCGGAAGTTGCTTTCCAAAATGAAACAAACTTTTTATGCGCACGGTCAGCAAGCCAATTATATTCGGGATGAGTTGAACAGTGCTCCGCATCCGGTTGTATTGGTTGGCGACCTCAACGATGTTGTCGGATCGTATGCGTACAGTGTGTTGAAAGATGACCGCCGGGATGCCTTTTTGGAGAGAGGATTTGGGTTGGGTGCAACTTTTCTCAGTTCGTCCTCAATGATCCTGCGCTTGTTGCCCACGTTGAGAATCGACTATATTTTTCATTCCGAGCGTTATGGCACGCGGCAATTTGTGCGGGATGGGAAGCGGTTATCCGACCATTATTATTTAGTAGCCGATTTGAGTCGAGCGGCTGTTTCCGGTACGAATTAAACGCTGAACATTCAGTGTGTTTTTTATTGCAGCGCTGTTTATGAGAGTAGCTGCCTTGTCGACTGCAATGTTTATCTTTGTCGGCATATCAAACGCTTATGTCTTCTCTTCAGGTATACAACTCATTGACGCGGCAGAAGGAGCGGTTTACGTCGCTCCTCCCCGGTAAAGTCGGCATGTACGTTTGCGGTCCCACTGTCAGCGGCGAAAGCCATCTGGGTCATGCGCGTCCTTTCATTACGTTTGATATTGTTTATCGGTACTTGCGTCATGCAGGATATGAGGTACGGTATGTGCGCAACATTACCGATGCCGGTCATTTCGAGGAAGAGGGTCGTGAAAGCGAAGACAAGATTTCAAAGAAAGCCGTGTTGGAGAAGCTCGAGCCTATGGAGCTGGTGCAGAAGTACACCAATTTGTTTCACTGGGCCATGCGCGAATTCAATAACCTGGAGCCGAGCATTGAGCCCACAGCAACGGGGCACATTGTGGAGCAGATTGTGATGATTGAAAAGATCATTGCCGATGGGTATGCCTATGTGGTGAACGGCTCGGTGTATTTTGATGTAGAAAAGTACCATGCTGATTTTGGGGCGAAGGGAATGCAATATGGAATTTTGAGTGGTCGAATTATTGAAGACCAGCTCGAGACCACGCGTGAATTGGATTTTCAGGATGAGAAGCGGAGCAAGATGGATTTTGCGTTGTGGAAGAATGCGGTACCGGAGCACATCATGCGCTGGCAGAGTCCTTGGGGAGTAGGGTTTCCCGGCTGGCACATTGAGTGTTCAGCGATGAGCAGCAAGTATTTGGGGGAGGAGTTTGATATTCATGGAGGCGGAATGGATTTACAGTTTCCGCATCATGAGTGTGAGATTGCGCAGAGTGTGGTTTGTCACCACAAGATTCCCGCGCGATATTGGTTACACAACAACATGATCACCATCAATGGAAGGAAGATGGGGAAGAGTTACAACAATGTGATCAAGTTGAGTGAATTGTTTTCCGGCGCGCATGAGATATTGACCCAGGGGTATTCACCCATGGCTGTTCGATTTTTTATTTTGCAGACGCATTACCGCAGCACGTTGGATTTCAGCAACGAGGCTTTGCAGGCGGCGGAGAAAGGGTTGAGGAGAATATGGGAAGCGTTTGGTCAGTTGAATAAGTTGGATACGGAAACGCATACGATCATTTCTGCGGAAGATCCTGATTTGGAGCAGAAGTGTTATGAAGTATTGAGTCGGCTTGACGAAGACATGTCCGACGACCTGAACACTGCAAAGGTTTTAGCCGGTTTATTTGAATTAGTGCCGGTGATTAATTCCATCAAAGATGGTCACATAAAAATCGAGGCACTCACTACGGCAACCTTGCGGATGATGAAGGATCAGTTCAAGACGTATCTGGTCGACATTTTTGGCTTGAAGGAAGAGCGCAAGCAAGACGATCAGAAATTAGGTGCAGTGCTGCAGTTGATTGCAGAGATCCGAAAGGATGCCCGTTCGCGCAAGGATTATGCCACTTCCGATAAGATCCGCGATCAGTTGCTCAAGGCCGGCATCCAGCTCAAGGATGAAAAAGACGGTGGCGTGAGTTGGGAGGTGGTGTGAATGTAGTTATTGTAATTCCTTCCACAACAAATCCTTCAATTCTTGTAGTCCTTTGCCTGCAACGGACGAGATGAAGAGGTGGGGAATGTTCTCTGGCAGTTCCTTTTCAATTTCTTTTTTCAGTTCATCGTCGAGCATATCGCTTTTGCTCACGGCGATGATGAATTTTTTATCGAGCAGTTCCGGGTTGTATTGTTCGAGTTCACTTACCAAAACATCAAAGTCGTTGCGGTGATTGTTGCTGTCGGCCGGAATCATGAACAGCAGTACCGGGTTGCGTTCGATGTGCCTCAGAAAACGGTGGCCCAATCCGCGGCCTTCGGCCGCACCTTCTATGATGCCGGGTAAATCGGCGATGCAAAACGAACGGCCATCGCGGTATTCCACCATGCCCAATTGAGGGGTGAGGGTTGTAAATGCATAATCTGCAATTTTTGGTTTTGCTGCGGTGATGGAGGAGAGCAGGGTTGATTTGCCTGCGTTGGGAAAGCCAACGAGTCCCACATCTGCCAATACTTTCAACTCCAGCACTTTCCAGCCTTCCGATCCTGGTTCACCCGGTTGAGCGTATTCGGGTGCCTGATTGGTGGGGGTTGCAAAGTGTTTGTTTCCGAGTCCACCGCGACCGCCTCTCACCCAAATGATTTCTTGTCCATCTTCTAAGATTTCTCCATCGTTTGCTCCCGAGGTTTCATCAAAGGCAACGGTGCCCAGAGGGACTTCTATGATCACGTCTTTGCCGTCGCGACCCGTCATGTTATTCTTATTGCCGCCCTGACCGTCTTCGGCAATTACGTTTTTGAAATAGCGGAGGTGAAGGAGTGTCCACAGGTTTTTGTTTCCTCTTAATATGATGTGTCCACCGCGACCCCCATCGCCTCCGTCAGGGCCAGCCATGGGATTGAATTTTGTCCGCATGAAGTGCTTGCTTCCTGCGCCGCCGTGTCCGCTTTTGCAAAACACCCGTATCTGGTCGACAAAATTCGATTTTTCCATGGGGGTGCAAGGTACTCAAAACATTTTTTATTGGTCCGTTGCTTAACTTTGAGCAGGAAATGAAACGCGCCTTTTATTTTTTCAGAAACAAGTTCGTGATTGCGACCATTGGGTTTGCAGTATGGATGATCTTCTTTGATCATAACAACCTGATCCTGCATTACCAGTACCGCAGTGAGCTGCGCGAATTGAATCGGAATAAAAAATACTACCAGGGACAGATTGACAAAACCCGAAGGGAGGTGGACCAGCTCAAGACCAATCCCCATTGGATGGAAAAGGTTGCCCGTGAACAGTATTTGATGAAACGCGACAATGAAGATGTGTTCCTGATTCCTGAAAAATAATTTTCACAATTTCCTAAGCAATAACTGATCCGCTCTTCCGTTATAAGGGCAAGCAGATCACGCTACTTTTTCGATCCGCTCCAATCCATTCTCGTACCCTACTGATTATCGCCCTTTTATCCGTATCCTTTGTCAATCATTAAAAAATTGATAAAAGGTTTAAAATGAGTATGTTAAACAGTGAAGCAATGATGCGGTATCTCTACAAGGAAATGACTCCTAAGGAATCAAACGACTTCCTCTCTCTCATAGAAGAACAGCCAGAACTGAAATCGCAGTTCACTGAACTCAAAGAAGGATTCCAGAACCTGGATGCGATGCAGTTCAGTCCCTCTCCCGAGGTAATCGACAAGCTCCTGCAATACGGAGCCTCCAACTCCCAAGGCCTGGACCTTCAATAAATTGCTGATTCGTAGTAACTTCCGCTGATGAAGCGAAAGGAACGCTACGAGGCGGTAATCGACTATTTCCAAAAAAACATTCCGGAGGCAGAGACCGAACTGCTGTACGACAACCCCTTTCAGTTGCTGGTCGCAGTCATTCTCTCGGCCCAGTGTACCGATAAACGGGTCAACTTGACCACCCCCGCTATTTTTCAGCGTTTTCCAGATCCCCAGTCGCTTGCAAAAACTGATTTCGACACCCTCTTCCCCCTGGTGAAGAGCATTTCCTATCCCAACAATAAAACAAAGCACCTGATCGCCATGGCTATCATGCTGATCCGCGATTTCAACGGTGAGGTGCCCATGACGGTCGATGAATTGGTGAAACTTCCCGGAGTGGGTAGAAAAACGGCGAACGTCATTACTTCGGTAATCGACAAACAACCCAACATGGCAGTTGATACCCACGTATTCAGGGTTTCAGCACGGCTGGGACTCACCCGGGGCGCCAAAACACCCTTGGCTGCGGAAAAACAGTTGATCCAACACATCCCCGCCGAACTGGTGCACAAGGCCCATCACTGGCTCATTTTACACGGCCGGTACACCTGCCTGGCCCGCAGTCCCAGGTGTGCAGAATGCGGACTCCAATCGCTGTGCAATCACTACAAAAAATCATTATCTTGATCACTCAGACAGCCATATGAAACCAATTGTAAAGACCCAGTTAGCCATCATGATGTTCATGCAGTTCTTCGTATGGGGAGCCTGGTATGGACAAATGAGTAAATACATGACCGACCAGCTCGGGGCTACAGGCGCACAAGTGGGCAATGCCTATGCTGCCTTCTCCATCGCCATGATTGCCGCTCCTTTTTTTGTGGGGATGCTGGCCGACCGATTCTTCCAGGCCCAAAAAGTCCTGGGTGTCCTGAACCTGCTGGGAGCAGGTTTATTGTTTGTGCTGACCGGGACCAAAGACCCTGATGCGTTTTTCTGGATCATGTTACTCTATTGTTTGACGTTTGCGCCGACCATCTCATTGACGAGCTCCATTTCCATGAGGCAAATGACCAATCCCGAGAAAGAATTTCCTGCCATCCGGGTATTCGGTACCATCGCCTGGATTGCTGTGGTCAACCTGGTGGGATTCATGGGCGTAGGCGATAAAGTCACCATCTTCCAAATCTCCATGGTTTCATCGGCGCTGCTCGGATTCCTTTCGTTTACACTTCCCTCCACACCGCCAACCGCAACAGGTCCTACGACTTTCGCCCAGATCGTGGGAAAGGATGCATTCATGTTGTTCAAAGACCGATCCTTTGTCATCTTTTTCATCTCCTCTGTGCTTATCTGTATTCCACTTTCCTTCTATTATGCCTGGGCCAATCCTTCGCTGACCGATACGTTCAAGTTGGCCTATCCGGATGCGGATCCATCGACCTTCCGCATTGAAAACATCATGTCGCTTGGACAAGTTTCCGAAGTGTTGTTCATGCTTCTGCTTCCACTGGCCTACAGCAAGTGGGGGGTTAAAAATATTTTGATCATCGGACTGCTTGCCTGGATCACCCGCTTTGCATTTTTTGGATACGGCGATGCGCTCTCCGGCAAGTGGATGCTCTATGCAGCCATTTTGTTGCACGGTGTTTGTTTTGATTTCTTCTTTGTGAGCGGAATGATTTATACCGATGCGAAAGCAGGAGAGCGGATCAAGTCGCAAGCACAAGGATTGATCACCCTTGCCACCTATGGCATAGGTATGTTCATCGGATCCGAAGTATCCGGTATTGTAAAAGATACTTATACCGTGAATGAAGTCACTTCCTGGCTCAACGTCTGGCTGGTGCCCTCCGGAATTGCAGCTGTGATTCTGGTGCTCTTTATTGTGATGTTCAAGGACAATACCCGAAAAGTTTAAATCAACTAAAATAAACAATAGACCATGGTACGATTAGCAATGTTGGGGTCCGGTTTCATCGGACGATTTTATGCAGATTCCATTCAGGGATTGAGGAGTAAAGACCGCATCGTTTCAATTTATTCGCGCAGGGAAGTACAGGCCAAAAAGTTTGCCGAGGATTATGGATGCGATCATTATACGACTGTGATTGAAGAATCGATTGCGCATCCCGATGTGGATATGGTTTGTATTTCCCTACCGAATAATCTGCATGAAGAAGCGGTTAACCTCTGTGTGAAGCACAAGAAAGCGGTCATCACTACCAAGCCATTGGGACGCAATGCGACCGAGGCCAAGCGCATGCTCGAGGCGGTTGAGAAGGCCGGCATATTCAATGGGTATTTAGAGGACCTCGTTTATACGCCAAAATTTTTAAAGGCATACGAAAGTGTAAAGAATGGAGCATTGGGAAGAATCCTCTGGGCGAAGTCGCGCGAAACCCATCCTGGTCCCCACTCCGATTGGTTCTGGGACATGGAGCAAGCGGGTGGCGGTTGTATTTTGGATCTGGGTTGTCACTGCGTTGAAATCACGCGCAGTTACATTGGGAAGGACATTAAACCCGTGGAAGTCATGTGCTGGGCGGATACCCAGGTGAAGCCCATTGAAGCAGAAGACCACGCCATTGGCTTGGTGAAATACGAGAACGGAGCGATTGCGCAGTTTGAGGTCAGCTGGACCTTCCGCGGTGGACTCGATCTGCGCGATGAAGTGATGGGAACCGAAGGAACGATTTGGATCAATGGATTTTTGCGCACCGGCTTTGATATGTTCACAACCGGTAAGGGCGCAGATTATGTAGCAGAAAAAGCAGAAAGCAATTCAGGTTGGTTGTTTCCGGTAGGAGATGAGCTCAATGAATTGGGATACAATCACATGTTTGCGGAAATGTTCAACTGTTTTGAATCGAATACATCACCTCGTGAAACATTTTACGATGGGTATGTCGTGAATGCAGTGCTCGATGCAGCTTACCGCAGTGCAAAATCAAAATTATGGGAGCCGGTCAAGTTAGAGGAATGGCGCGGCAGGGTAGGAGTGACCAAGGATAGTCACCTTGTTGAATTCGATGCCGACCATTATCTCGTTAAAGAAGAGATGACCCACTACGGCACTAAAAAACTCATCTTAAAAGAAAAAGCCACAGGAAAAATCATAGAGAAGATCGTGTAATGCGATCTTCTCCTGCTATAGGTATTTTTGAATCTCCTGCGTCAGTTCACCTTTTGTTATCGGAGTGCCTTTGATTTTATTGTATCCTTTCGCGTCGACGAAATAAAAATCGCGAATGATTTTGATCAACTGGCCGTTATTGATTTCAGGAATCAATACGGTATCAAATGATTTTAAGATCTCACCTAAGTTGCGGGGAAACGGTCGCATGTATCTCAAATGCGCATGCGAAACCGCGTGCCCTTCTGCCATCAGTTCCATCACTGCGCTTTTGATGGCGCCGTAAGTGCTTCCCCAACCCAACACCAGAACCTTTCCCTTGGCTGCACCGGTATCGATTTTTTGTTCGGGGATGTAATTGGCAATCAGGTCGACTTTCGCCTGGCGTGTTTTGACCATGTGTTCATGGTTATCCGGATCGTAACTCACATTTCCGGTAATGTCCTGTTTTTCCAATCCACCAATTCGGTGTTCCAATCCCTTTGTTCCCGGAACTGCCCAGGGGCGAACCAGTTTTTCATCCCGCAGATAGGGCTTGAACCGCTCTTCTCCTTCGTCCAATGCTTTTTTGAAAGTCACGTTGATTGCAGGAAGATCATCTGTCTGAGGGAACATCCAGGGTTCTGCGCCATTGGCGATGTATCCATCGCTCAGAAACATCACCGGTGTCATGTGCTGCACTGCAATGCGTGCGGCTTCATAGATGGCATCAAAACAATCGCTGGGAGTGGATGCGGAGATCACGGGCATGGGGCATTCGCCGTTTCTGCCGTAGTAAGCTTGCAGTAAATCGCTCTGTTCGGTTTTTGTCGGGAGTCCCGTTGAAGGTCCACCGCGTTGCACATCAATGATGATCAATGGAATTTCCAGCATCACGGCCAATCCCATCGCTTCGCCCTTGAGGGCAATGCCGGGACCGGATGTCGTGGTGATGGCCAGCGATCCGCCATAGCTGGCGCCAATCGCCGATGCAATACCGGCAATCTCATCTTCCGCCTGGAATGTTTTTACACCAAAGCTTTTCAACTTACTCAGGTCGTGTAAAATATCAGAAGCAGGGGTGATGGGATAGGAGCCGAGGAACAGAGGCAATCCACTTTTTTCAGAAGCCGCGATGAGTCCCATCGACAACGCCTGATTGCCCATGATTGAACGGTACGTACCAGGCTTCATTTTTGCACGTTCTACACGATAACGGGTGGTGAAGGTTTCAGTGGTATCACCGTAGTTGTAGCCGGCTTGTAGTGCTTTGATGTTCGCATTCAGGATATCATCCTTATTGTCAAACTTTTCTTTGAGGAAAGAGAGGGTGCTGTCCATGTCCCGACTGTACATCCAATATAAAAACCCAAGCACGAACATATTTTTTGCACGATCCTTTTCTTTCGTGCCCATGGTGATTTCTTTGAGGGCTTCCCGCGTCATCTTGGTCACATCCATGCGGATTACTTCGAATCCATCCAAGGATTGATCTTCCAACGGATTTACACCATCGGGATAATTGGCCAACCGTAAATTTTTTGCATCAAACCCATCCACGTTTGCGATGATCTTGCCACCGCGTTTGATTGTTTTCAGATTTGTTTTCAGAGCGGCTGCATTCATGGCAACCAGCACATCGCATTGATCGCCCGGTGTAAACACGGCATCGCTAGAAAACCGAAGCTGGTATCCGCTTACGCCTGGTAATGTACCCTGGGGGGCACGAATCTCTGCTGGGAAATCGGGGAACGTTGCCAGGTCGATGCCCAGCAGAGCCGTATTGTTGGTGAACTGGCTACCGGTCAGCTGCATACCATCACCGCTGTCGCCTGCGAACTTGATCACGATATCCTGCAACAGCTCTTCTTTTCTTTGGATCATTGTTGTTTTTTTTAATATGAGGCTTTTAACAAGCCTCTACACAAGGGATTCGTTGAAATTAATTAATTTTATACAACAAATTTACCCAATATGGCACTTTTCAATTCAAGCAATCCCGCCTTATCCGAAAAAGCGTTTCACCGTTCATCGGGGCTATCCGGATCCGGAACCATGTCGTTTCGCGGGACGCTCAACAAATTTGGTTTTTTGTTTCTGATGATGATGGCCACTTCCTTCTATGTATGGAATGAGGCCAGCGTGGACAATAACATTCAGGGATATGTAATGGGGGGTGCAATCGGTGGATTGATCGTCGCTCTGGTCCTCATATTCAAACCCCAGCTGGCGCAATACCTGGCTCCGGCTTATGCATTGCTGGAGGGACTGGTAATTGGGGCCATTTCAGCCCTATACAATGACGCCTTCAGTCAGGTAGCTCCTGGCATTGTGATGCAGGCGGTCGCGCTGACTTTCGGCACGGCCATTTCCATGTATTTGCTGTACAGCTTTGGTGTGATCCGGGTTACCGACCGTTTCCGCTCCATCATGTTTGCGGCAGTCGGCGGCATTGCCTTGTTTTATTTCATCACCTTTATTTTATCTCTTTTTGGAGTTCAGATGAACTTTCTTCACAATGGAAGTCCGCTGAGCATCGGTATTTCCCTAGTCATTACAGGTATTGCAGCCCTCAGTCTTTTGCTCGACTTTGACCGGATCCAGCAGGGTTCATCCATGGGTGCCCCCAAGTACATGGAATGGTACTGTGCTTTTGGATTGCTGGTTACACTCGTCTGGTTATATGTAGAGATCCTTCGACTTCTTGGCAATATATACGGTAGAAGGAATTAGTATATATAGTTAATTGCTTTTCAATATTTTATAAACCTGTTGACAAACCTACCCTTAAAAATACGTAGTGCTGTGTACGCAATTATACCTCCAAAAATACGTTTTGGACGTAGTGTTTTTAACCCAAACAGCTGGTTTTAAGATAATTAGATGAGAAAATTCTGGTTAAGTCTCGTTTTATTACTATTCGTGAATGCAATTGCATTGGCTCAAAACGTGGGCCAACCCGTTGCAGGAAGCGATATTTCTATTGTGAAAACAGTAGATAAGGCATTCGCCAGAGTAGGAACAGAGGTTGTCTTCACGTTGGAACTTAGAAATCTTGGTCCCGCTACTACACGTAAGGTAGAAGTAGAGGATATTCTACCCAATAGATTTACATTTATATCTGCTTCGAGCCTTAATTACGATACCGACTTAGAAGGAGATGTAGATTACAACCTGAAGCTCTCTGAAAAGCGTGCAAAAGTTAGTACGCAATACCTGATGAGCTATGGCATCAAAGCCAATCGCATCTCGACTGACTATTTTGGAAAGTCCGCCCCATCGTTCCCACGTTCGAAGAACGCCTTGGGTGGATGAACAGGAGAGCAGAAGCGATTTTGGTTAGGAAGAAATAATCTCCCTTCCATTAGAAGCCATCGCCGTCGAGCATATTGCCCAATCCGCCGAGAATGCTGCCTTCTTCTCTTCTGCTGGTCGTGCCATACGAAATGATTTTGCTGGCCAATCGGCTGACCGGTAATGTTTGGATCCAAACTTTACCAGGTCCGCGCAGGGTTGCAAAGAACAATCCTTCTCCACCGAAAATGGAATTTTTGATTCCGCCGACAAACTGAATATCGTAATCGACTGTTTGGGTAAATGCTACTACGCAACCGGTATCGATCTTGAGGACTTCCCCTGGTGTCAAATAGCGTTCAAACACGTGTCCACCTGCATGTACAAAAGCAAGACCATCGCCTTCCAGCTTTTGCATGATGAATCCTTCTCCGCCAAATAGGCCAGTCCCAAGTTTACGCTGGAACGCGATCCCAACATTGACTCCCTTCGCTGCACAGAGGAATGCATCTTTTTGACAAATCACGCGACCATCCAACTGCTGGAGATCAAGTGGAATGATCTTCCCAGGATAGGGTGATGCAAACGATACGCGTTTCTTGCCCTGACCGACATTGGTGAATGCCGTCATGAACAGGCTTTCGCCCGTCAGCAGTCGCTTGCCTGCTGAAAACAGTTTTCCCAATACACCCTGGTTCTGACCGGAGCCATCCCCAAAAATTGTTTGCATTTGAACTCCTTCATCCATCATCATGAAGGCGCCCGCTTCTGCAATGGCGGTCTCCTGAGGGTCGAGCTCGACCTCAACGTACTGCATTTCTTCGCCTACAATCTTGTAGTCGATTTCATGATTGGAGCGTGTGCTAAATGTTTCCATACCACGTTTTTTTGCCTGTTATTTTTTTATAAATATACATGAGACCGGTCAATGCAAAGAAGAACGGACCGAGCAGCCCCAGAATAGAAATCCATCTACCCCCAAAGAATTTAGACATCGGACGTTTCAGGCGTTCTGCAATCAGGTACATCGCCGGTACGATCAACAGTGTCATGAAGAACGCGAACATGAGTCCCCAGATAATGGTCAGCGATAGCGGCTTCCAGAACACCATGTTGTCGCCTCCAAAATAAATGTGCGGATTCAGTTCGGAGAACAGCGTGATGAAATTGATGTTGAATCCGATGGCCAATGGTATGAGTGCTAAAATAGCGGCAAGTGCTGTAAGCAGCACCGGCACTATGCGCGTTTTTCCCGCTTCGATCACAGCCTCGCGTGTGCGCACGCCTCTTGATCGAAGTTCGTCTGCAAACTCTATGACCAAAATGCCGTTCTTGACTACGATTCCCGACAAGCCCACTATGCCGATACCCGTGGTTACCACGGCAAATGTGGATCGGAATATGGCATATCCGAGCAACACTCCGATTAGACTGAACATGATCTCGCTCAATACGATCATGGTTTTGCTGTATGAATTGAATTGCAAGATGAGGATCATGAGGATGAGTCCCACAGCAATGAACAACGCATTGCTCAAGAATGCAGCTGTCTCCTGTGTTTGTTGTTCCTCGCCGGTCTGTTTCACCGTTACACCTTCTGGCTTATTTTGAAAGGCATCAATGTATTCTTTAATCTCAGCGTTCACCGCCTGTGGCGTATAGCCTTGTGAGATGAGCACATTCGAGAAGATCGTGATTACCCGTTTTTGGTCCTTGCGCTTGATGCTGCCGTAGGTGGTACTCAGATCAGATTTTACTACGGAGCTGATGGGGACCTGCTTGATTTGTCCCGTTGTGAAATCCCGGTACGTGATGCGCATGTTCAAAAGTTCGGACAAGGTTTTACGTTGAGAGGCATCGTTGCGCAAGATGATTTTGTATTCGTCTTCCCCGATTTTAAGCTTGGAGATTTCTTTACCAAAAAGGGCAGTACGGATTTCCAGGCCTACTTGTCCCGTTGAAATACCCTGCATCAATGCACGTTCGCGATCAATGCTCAACGCGATTTCTGGATTATTGAAATCCACATCAATCTTAAGCTCTTCCACACCCGGAATATTCTTATCGCCCAAGTAATTTCGCAATGCGATCGCGGTATTGGCTAGCTCTTCGAAATTTTCTCCAGAGACTTCTATATTGACCGGTGATTGAGTGGGAGGACCATTGCTTTCCTGCGCCACACTGATCTCTGCAGACGGGATGCCTTTAACGGCCTCTCGAATCTGATCCATGTATTGTTGTGTCGGCTTGCCCTCCCGTTCTTCAAAGGGAACAAAGTTGACTTGAATCCTGCCCAGCTCCGGCCGCGTACTGCGGTCGCCGCTGTTTGGATCACTCGCGCCAACCGCCACATTGGAAATGACGCTCTCCACCAATGGATTTTCCTTTCCATTGTTGGTTTCCAATACCGTATTGATGCGGGATTCTAAAACACCGGTAATGGAGTCGGTGTATTTCACATCTGTTCCTACAGGAAGTTTGAGGTAGACATAGATGGTATTGGGATCGCCCTGCGGAAACAGTACCACTGGCACATTCCGCATGCCAAAGAATATGAATGAAAAGATGAGCAAAGCAAATGTTCCAATGAGCATTTTGACCGGACGCCATCCTTTGGTTGTCCACCGCAGCAGACGTTCATACTGATTCATCAGCGCAGGCAGCAATCGGTTTTGGAAAAATCCAATTGCACCCGTAATGAAATAGGCATTCAGGACTATCAGGAGGCCAAAGAATATCAGCAAATTTCCTACAAAACGATAGGAAGACTGATCGGTGCCATATCCCATGATTTCAAACAAGATCCCCACGCTCATGAATAACCAGAATAATGGTTTTCTGAACACGTCCGATTTCTTTTTTGCACCGTGCTCTTCATGTTGCATGAAATCGGCTGCAAACACAGGGTTCATGATGTACGCTACAAACAGCGAAGCGGTTAGTGTGAAAATCAGCATTGTGGGCAGATAGATCATGAATTTTCCGATGATCCCCGGCCAGAATAGTAAAGGAATGAACGGTGCCAGTGTGGTAAGGGTACCAGCCAGAACCGGAACGAATACTTCACCGGCTGCATAACGTGCAGCTACTGTGGGACTGATTTTGCCTTTTCCTTCCGAAAAGATGCGGTACGTATTTTCAATCACCACGATTGCATCGTCCACCACAATTCCCAATCCAAACAAGAGAGCAAATAACACGATGAAGTTCAGTGTTACATTGGAGCCCACGATGAAGTCGGCCGTTGGCAACAAAATAAACGCTAGGAACATGCTCAAGGGAACCGACAATGCTACGAAGAACGAGTTGGTGACTCCCATGAAGAACATGAGAATGATCATCACCAGGATGAAGCCGATCACAATCGAGTTCACCAGCTCATCAAATGCTGCAGCAGCTTTGATGCTCAGATCGCCCGTAATATTGATTTTTAAATCTTTTGGAAACACATCAGTTCTCATTTCCTCGACAATGGCATTAATCTTTTCTGATGCATTGATGAGGTTTTCGCCAGAGCGTTTGATGATGCTGAGCGTAACCACGTTTTTGCCGTTCAGTCGCGCGTAGCTTTCTTTCTCTTTTACCGTATCGGTAATGTGCGCTAAATCTTTTAGGTAGAGTGGAGCGCCATAAATATTTTTAACGATGACATTGTTTAAATCCAGGGATGACCGAAACTGGCCATTCAGTCGCAGGGATCGTTTTTGATCACCCACTTCCAACAGACCGCCGGAGATGTCTGCATTTTCCCGTTGAATGGCCTGTTCCACATCAGAGAAGCCTACTTTCGCCGCCTCCATTTTGTAGCGGTCCATGTTGATTTGGATTTCCCGCTTCGGAGAACCCACTACATCTATGCGCGTGATTTCAGAGAGCTCTTCTACTTTTTCTTTCAGTTGATCGGCAAAATCACCCAGCTTTACTTCATCGTAATCGCCACTGATATTGATTGCCATGATGGGCAATTCGGATAGAGAAATTTCTTGAACAACGGGTTCTTGTGTGAGGTCAGCTGGCAGGTCTTTTTTTGCTTTATCGACGGCATCGCGCATTTTCTGAAGCGCCACGTCTGTTTTTACGGAAGTGCTGAATTCTACAATGATGGCGGAAAAATCCTGCAAAGAGTTGGAGGTGATCTTATTGATTTTTACTCCCGTGATTCCTTTTAATTGTTTTTCGATAGGACGTGTAACAAGGCTTTCGATCTCTTTGGGTGAGTTGCCTACATATACCGTCTGGACATATATATTGGGAATGACTACGTCTGGGTACTGCTCTTTTGGAAACGAGACAAACAAGCCAATACCCCAGATCGTTATGATCAACGTGAGTAAGTAGACGGCTGTCTTGTTTTTGATGGCCCAGTCGGTGGGACCAAATGTTTTTATATTTTTCAGAAGATCGTGCATCGGCTTATTTGATGATGAGTTGTCCATACTTATTTTTTATGGGTACACTTACTTTCCTTCTGTGATCAGCTGACCGTCGTACAATCCTTGGTAACCTTTGGTGATCAGTTTGTCGCCAGTCGACAACCCACTTTTCACCTCAATGTTTTCATCATAGAACTCTCCGATCATGATTTGTTTTTTCCGAGCAATCAGTTTACCGTTTTCCAGTGATTGCACGTATACATATTTACCCTTTTCATCTGCCTGTACCGTTTCAACCGGAATAACAATGGCGTTCTTCGCTTCGTGATCCAGAATTTTGATCACAGCCACCTGATTGGGTTTCACTGCAGATCTTCCGGTTATTTTGCTTTCAGCCGTAAAACTTCTGGAGGTGACGTTGATGGTTTCGCTGACCAGGCTGATGGAGGAATTGAAGGATTCGTTTAAATCAGGTATGCTGACCACCACCTGCATTCCTTTTCTGATTCTGCTCACATAGTTTTCCGGTACGTCCACAACGGCCTTTAGCAATGTAGGGTTTACAATGGTGATACCCGCCATTGGAGAACCCATGAACGTTTCACCCACTCGGATGCTCACATCCTCGATCACACCGGTTACCTGGGCATATACAGAAGTAGTGCTGAGTTGCTCTTTCACCAGTTCCAGTTGTTTCTCTAACGACTCTACGTTATTTTTTGCCGACAGGTATTGGACTTCTGTTCCGATGCCTTCTTTCCAGAGATTCTCTTGTCGCGAGAAAATATTCCGGGCAAAACTCAGTTGGCTTTCCACCTGTTTGATGCTTTGCTGAATGATACCGTCTTCCAGTTTCATGAGGAGCTGACCTTTTTTAACGGCATCTCCTTCTTTCACAAAAATAGATTTTACTTGCCCCCCCATTCCTCTTGGCGTCACATACGAAACATTTTCCGTCATGATTTTACCCTGCAATTCTATATAGTGTGAAAAATCACTGTTCATCAGTTCGGTGATTTGAACCAGTTTGGTTTTTTCAGGAGCCGTTGATCCGCCCAGTTTCTGGATTTCGGTCTCCAGTGCGAGTATCTTTTTGGACAACTCATCCCGCTGTTCGGTGAGTTGCTGCAGTTCTGCCTTTTTCCCTGCCAGACTAGTGTTCTCTTCTTTTTTTCCGGTGCAGGCTGCAAACAACACTGTTGCGCTGATCAAGATGAATTGTTTCATGTGTATCATGTGTTCTTTTTTTAGAGTTTACCCAATGCTTTTGTGTAAGCGATTTTGGCGGTGATGGCATCATAGAGGGCCTGGAAAAAATTTGCCTCAGCATTTTCCAAATCGGTTTCAGTCTGAAGCAATTCAAAACTGGAGCCCAGCCCTTGCTGGTACTTTTTCATAGTAGCCGCATAAACGCGTTGTGCGAGATCCAGGTTTTGGTCTTGCATGTCGAGCGTCGTTAATGCATTTCTGAAAATGATGGAAGAGGTGTTGATCTGAAGATCGATGGCGCGTTTCAGGTTTTCTTCTGTGTTTTTTGTTTTTTGCAGGTTCAATTTGGCTTGTCGGATTCGTTCGCCTTTTTGTCCCGCATCAAAAATCGGCACACTCATGTTGATGCCCCATACAGAAGCTTTGAACCATTTTTTCTCGAAGTTGAATAGATTGAATTCTTGTCCCAACGCATTTCTGGAGTAGTTCCAGTAGGTAGCGATGATGGGCATGTACGAGAGTTTGTTTCGTTTGACGTCCAGTCCCTGTAAGTCTTTCACCACGCCCAGTAATTGAATTTCTTTGCGGTCGGTGTACTGGAAATTCGTCAATTCAAGAAGATCTTTTTTTACTTCCTCTTCAGAAAGCGAATCGGTGAGGATCAAGGAATCCTTTTGGTTGATTGCCAGCCCAAACTTGAGGGAAGCGTAACCGATTTCGATGAGTTTTTCGATTTGGTTGGTTGTCGACATCAAATTATTGAGCGATACCTGTGTTTTATCGATATCGAGTCGTTCGGCAAATCCGTTTTTATAGAGTTTTTCCTGATCACTTTTGAGTTTACGCAGGCGCACGATGCTCTCGTCGAGGTATTGCTTTCTCTTCTCGGCAATCTTCACACTATAATAGGAGCGGTACACATTGCTTTTGATTGAATCTTCCATGATTTTCAGATTCGCTTCGGTGAAATCGACTGCTTTTTTGCGGGCGGCAATTGCAATGAACAAATCCGGCTGGAACAGCAGTTGTTGGAAGGTGAAGCCGGCAGATGACTGCCAAGGAACACCGAATTGTGCAGGGAAAAATTCAGGTGGACCGCTGGGTTTGATGATGGGAGCGCCTGCGCCGTTGCGCACGCCGTTGTCGACCAGCACCTGGTAGACCGAGGGCGAGATGAAGTCGGGCAACAGGGTAACCGGTATGGAGAAAAAGTGCTGGGTGGATACGGTTCCGCTGAGTTGTGGAAATGCCTGCGCGATGTATTCTCTATTTTTGGAAATCTGCAATTCGCGATCGATTTGCAGGTTTTTGATTTCCGTAACATTTTGTAAGGCGAGATCTGCGGCTTGTTTTACCGAAAGGCTGTAGATTTTTTGTCCCATCGACACCTGTCCCGTCAAAACCAGCACCGCGACGATTCCCAATCTCCAATGCTTCATGCTGAACGATTTATTGATCATGTTGATTTTTTCTTTGTTTGTATGACTCAATCACTTCAAATCCTTTTTCGGTGGCCAAGCCGTATAAAAAATTCTCTGTCATTGCATTGCTAATCTCATTGAGGTTGAACTGCGCCGGAGGAAATGCTTCCATATTGAATGGCATCAGCAACATGTTGAGTCGGAAACGGGAGAGCAGTTCTGCATTGATGTCTTTTCTGTAGAGTCCTTCTGTAATACCTCTTTGGATATTGGTGCGGATGATCTCGAACAAGAAAGTATTCTTGTGGTTGGTGAATTTCTTGAAGGATTCAAAATGGAACTTGTGCAGGTCGAACAGTACCATCGGATTGAGGTTGCTGAAGTGGCGGTTGGACATTTCCATGCTGTGCAGCACCTCTTCAACTGCATTGCTGGCATCAAAGCAGCAGGATTGAATTTCGGTTTGCATGATGCCGATTTCACGCTCGACCAGCGTATCCACCAGCTCGTCCTTGTCGCTGAAATGCTGGTACAGGGTTTTTTTAGACATGCCCAGGTGATTGGCGATGTCGTCCATCGTAACCGAGCGTATTCCCAACCGGAAAAACAGCTCTTTTGCAGCCCCTATGATGCGCTCTTTCGTCTCCATATTCGATTTGGCGTCGCAAAACTATGGAAACTATTTATGTAAAAAAAGTTTCTGTGCAACTTATTTTTGAAAATTGCTAAACGGTCTTTTTTCGTGTTAAATGTTATTTTTTGATCCTTTTTTGGTCGTTTTTAATCGTTTTTTGCTCATTTTTTCCATTTTTTAACCATTATATTTGTACAAATCAGGTCCATGAATTCCTTTAAACCGTCCCGGATTTTGTCCTATTTTTTCCAGGGACTGGTCATTTTGGCACCGATTGTGATCACCGGGTGGGCTGTTGTTTCATTATTCAATTTTATTGATGGTATCCTTCCCAATGTATTGAGGGTATTGTTTCCTGATTTGATCAAGGTCAATCCGCAGGGGAATCCTGAGAAAATACCGGGACTCGGATTTTTGGTCGTAGTGCTGCTGGTTTTGTTAGTCGGCTACATTTCCTCCTTGTTTTTTGTCTCCCGCATCGTATCATTTTTTGACCAGGTGCTGGAAAAAACACCCGGCATCAAAATCATTTACTCTACCGTCAAAGATTTTCTGGAGGCCTTCGCCGGGAACAAACGCAAATTCGATAAGCCGGTATTGGTATCGGTAGATGCACCGGATGTGTGGAGGATTGGTTTTATCACGCAAACGGACCTTTCGGAGTTTGGGATGCGGGAATACGTCTCGGTTTATGTACCCCACTCCTACGCATTTTCAGGAATTACCTATTTGGTTCGTCAGGATCGCATCAAAGCCATCCAGGATGTGGGTTCGGCGGATGCCATGAAATTCATTGTTTCGGGTGGGGTGACTGATGTTGCAGAATACAGAGGAGAAGAGAAAAAATGACCATTCGTTTCTATCGTTTTATTTTATGGGTAGTGGTGTTGATTGTTTCTTCCCCATCTGCTGTGGGGTGGGGCTTCTATGGGCATCGGCTCATCAATTACCATGCTGTATTTCTGGTGCCTTCACCGTTATTTGGGTTCTTTAAAACGCACATTCGGTATCTGGCGGATCATGCAACAGATGCCGATAGTCGGCGATATGCACTCAAAGAGGAAGCGCCCCGGCATTACATCGACATGGATCGTTACCGGTTACCCGATTCGCTCCGCTGGCCGATACCGTGGAATACTGCAGTTGGAGTTTGGGGTGAAGACTCTTTGCATGCACATGGTATTGTTCCCTGGTGGATCATGACCATGAAATACCGGCTACAAAAAGCATTTGAAGAAAAGGATGTGCCAAAGATTTTAAAATTATCGGCCGATATCGGGCATTATATTTCCGATGCCCATGTTCCGTTGCATGCAAGCAGCAATCACAATGGCCAGTTGACTGATCAGTTGGGTATTCACGCATTTTGGGAGAGCCGGCTTCCTGAATTGTATGCCGAGCAGGAGTACGATCTGGTCATTTCGCCGGCACAGTATTTTCGCGCTCCATTGGATTGGATCTGGGATCGGGTGAGAGAAAGTGCTGCTGCTGCTGATACGGTCCTCACGCTGGAAAAACAACTTTCCCGGCAGTTCAGGTTGCAGGATAAGATGTCCTATGAGCAACGCAATGGGGTAGTGGTACGCAATTATTCCAAACGCTATTCAAGTGCCTATCATGATCGATTGGAAGGAATGGTGGAGAGAAGGCTTCGTCAATCCATGTATACGGTTGCGTCTTTTTGGTATACCGCATGGGTAGATGCCGGTCAGCCTGAACTCCCATCAACCGCTCCTTAAAATAAGTATCTTGCGAACGAAATGATACACAATTTCAATGCCGGTCCCAGCATTCTGCCCCGGGAAGTAATGGAAGAAGCAAGTCGGGCTGTTCTGGATTTCAATGGAACGGGACTTTCCATCTTGGAATACGGTCATCGAACACCCCTGTTCGAAGCCGTGATGGCGGAGGCAATTCAACTCATCAAAGAACTGATGCAGCTCGATGAAAACAAAGAGGTGCTTTTTCTGCACGGAGGTGCTTCCACGCAGTTCTTTCAGATCCCCATGAATTTTTTATCCCAGGACCGCACTGCTGCCTATTTGGATTGCGGAATTTGGGGCTCGAAGGCCATCATAGAAGCCAAAAAATTTGGAGCCGTGCAGGTCGTTGCCAGCTCTCGCGATACGAACTATTCGTATATCCCACACGCGTTTGAAATACCGAAAGATGCATGTTATTTCCATTATACGACCAACAATACAGTCGAAGGAACGCAACTGCGCACCATTCCAGATACCAGCGTTCCATTGATTGCCGACATGAGCAGTGATGTGCTCAGTCATGCAATGGATTTCAATCGATTTGCGCTCATTTATGCAGGTGCACAAAAAAATATTGGGGCTGCCGGTGTGAACCTGGTGGTCATCGACAAAACATTTGCGGCAACTGCTAATGCCCATCTTCCTACGATGATGGATTATCGACAGCATATCAAAAATGGATCCATGTTGAATACACCTCCTGTTTTTGCAGTGTATGTGTGTTTGCTTACCCTGCGTTGGCTCAAAGCGCAGGGAGGCGTGGCGGGTATTCAGCGCATCAATGAACAGAAAGCAAAGTTGCTGTATGAAACACTGGAAGCCCTTCCTGTATTTCATCTCCCTGTTCACGAAACCGATCGCAGTCGCATGAACGCCGTATTCACCATGCAGGATGAACGACTCGAAAAATTATTTTTGGATCGCTGCACGACTGAAGGGATGGTTGGAGTGAAGGGACACCGCAGTGTAGGAGGGTTCAGGGTATCCATGTACAATGCCTTGCCGTTATCTTCTGTTCAGGCATTCACCGACATGGCACGAGATTTTGCAAACCAATACGCATAAACATATTCAACATGGCCCGTATTTATCCTTTTCAGGCAGTACGACCCCAACCCGAACATGCAGCAAACGTTGCTTCTCCTCCATATGATGTGTTGTCGAGCGATGAAGCCCGCACCGCCGCACTCCACAATCCCTATTCATTTTTGCACGTAACAAAATCAGAAATTGATTTGCCTTCAACCCATCCGCTATATGATGCAGCGGTATATGAAAAAGCACGAACCAATTTTGCAGAACTGATTGAAAAAGGAATTCTGTTTCAGGAAGCGCATCCCTGTTATTATCTTTATGAACTGGTGATGGACGGTCGCAGTCAAACGGGTTTGGTATGCTGTTCTTCAGTTGACGATTACGAACAGGACATCATCCGAAAGCATGAGTTCACGCGTCCGGAAAAGGAACAGGATCGCATCAGTCATATCACGATTACAGGGGCACAAACCGGAAATGTATTTCTTGCTTACCGCAACATTGCCTCCATGGATGAGCTGGTTCAAACGTGGAAATCAACCCATGCGCCGGTATATGATTTTGTTGCATCCGACGGTATTGCACACCGCATTTGGGTGGTTGATGAAGCAACGTCGGTAAACCGAATCACTTCATTGTTTGCAGCTGAGGCTCCCTGTACCTATATTGCGGATGGTCACCACCGCGCGGCCAGTGCAGCAAAGGTCCGAAAGGCCTTGGGCAATGCAGCCACACCTGCGTCGGGAATGTTTCTCACCACCTTGTTTCCGGAAAGTGAGCTAAACATACTTCCGTATAATCGGGTGATCAAGGATTTAAACGGCAACACAAAAGGAGAGTTCATCAGTGCGTTGCAAGAGGACTTCACCCTTGCACATTCTGAAAAAGCGGTAGTTCCATTGCAGCTTCATGAATTTGGGTTGTACATGGAAGGAGAGTGGTACCATCTCACGGCGTTGGAGGGGACGTATACAGAAGATCCAATCGGAGTATTGGACGTAACCATTTTGTCGCGCAACGTTTTGGGAAAACTATTGGACATTCACGATCAGCGCACAGACAAGCGGATAGATTTTGTAGGCGGCATAAGAGGAACAGCAGAACTAGAGCGGAGGGTCGACAGCGGCGAGATGGCGCTTGCCTTTAGTTTTTATCCGGTGAGCATTGGTCAGCTGTTTGATATAGCCGATGGTGGTGAGGTGATGCCTCCCAAGAGTACCTGGTTTGAGCCAAAACTGCGGGATGGGTTATTGACCCATGTGATCCGTTAATGGATATAGTGGCCTTTTAGTAAATTTGATGGACTATCCAATATGCAGAGAATACTGATTGCACTTGCATGCTTTCTAATGGTAGACGCGACCATGGCTCAACAACAATCTGTTGAACAGTTGCGTGCTACGGCATTGTCGTTTCAGCGGAATCAGGATTTTTCAAATGCAGTAATGGTGCTCGATCGTGCTTTGCAGATTGAGCCCGGAAATCTTCAATTGCTCAAATACCTGGCCTATACGCATTATCTGTCTGGCGATCTGGATAAGGCAGCCAATCAATCAGCTGTCCTCATGGAGAGAGAGGATGTGGACGAGCAGGCTTTTCAGATTGCAGCTCGCATACTCAGAAGTCGTGAGGAATACTCAAAATGTGAGAAGATATTAAAGAAAGGCCTGAAGAGATTTGAAGGAAGCGGACCGCTTTGTACTGAAATCGGGGAAGTCTATTGGGAGTTAAAAAGACCGGCGCTGGCCATTAAATATTGGGAAGACGGACTGGAATCTGAGCCTTCGTATTCCGGTAATTATTATCATGCTGCAAAATTTTATTATGCAGCAGGCGATAAGGCCAGAAGTATTATATACGGAGAAATATTTTTAAATCTTGAAAGTTATTCGCCACGATCCAACGAGATAAAGATCCTCCTGCTTGAATCCTATAAGCGCGTCTTTATGCCGGGTGATATAAAACAACATTATATCAAAGAGGCGACTGATTTTGAAAAGGATTTTCTTGCAATCATGGAGCGCCAAAATTCTCTAGCCCTCCGTGGCATAAACCCCGAAACACTTTTCATCATTCGATCCAGATTCATTTTAGATTGGTTTGCCAGCAATGGATCAAAGTATCGTTTTTATTTATTTGAGCACATGCGCAATTTGATGAGGAGTGGTTTGTTTGAAGCCTACAACCAATGGATCTTTGGTTCTGCTTCGAACCCTGACGCATTTATGCTCTGGACGGGTACCCACGCGAGTGCTTACGAAGCCTTTCTAAACGAGCAACAATCGCGCGTATTCACCATGCCTTCTGGTCAGCATTATTTTTAGTCTTCCGCTGCGTAAATGCGCTCAACGGTATTGCCGTACTTTTCCATGATCACCTTTCGCTTCAGTTTGAGTGTAGGTGTAAGTTCTCCTCCGTTGATGGTCCATTCCTGTGAAAGCAGTTCGAATTTTTTGATCTGTTCCACATGATTGAATTGCGGATTGAATTTTTCCACAATTGATTTATAGTGCTCTTGAACCCGGGGATGACGAATCATTTCTTCGTTGCTGTTTGCCGACAAACCATTTTTCTCGCACCAGGTCTTCAGTGTAGCAAATGAAGGAACAATCAAGGCTCCGGTAAATTTACGTTCAGCCCCCACCACAATCATTTGTTCGATGAATGGCGATTCCTTCATTTTGTTTTCAATCGGTTGAGGCGCTACGTATTTTCCGCCACTGGTCTTGAAGATTTCTTTTTTACGGTCCGTAATCTTTAAAAATTTACCATCCACCCATACTCCAATGTCTCCCGTATGGAACCATCCATCGGCATCGATGCATTCTGCAGTCAAATCAGGACGCTTATAATATCCCATCATCACATTCGATCCTTTGCAACAAATCTCTCCATCTTCCGCCAGCTTTACCTGAACGTTGTCAATGACTTTTCCCACCGTTCCAAATCGTCTTCCGTCGTCTTCAAATCGGTTCACACTGATTACCGGCGAGGTTTCGGTGAGTCCATAACCTTCCATGATCACGATCTTGGCTGCAGTGAAAATGCGCAGCAGTCGAACCTGACACGCTGCAGCACCTGTAACAATCGCTTTTACATTTCCTCCTAAGGCGTCCCGCCATTTGGAGAAAATCAGTTTATTGGCAATGGCCAGTTGGATGTTGTACCAAATGCCCATGTTTTTATCGACTGCATATTGATTGCCCAGTGCCACAGCCCAAAAGAAAAGCGACTTTTTAACGCCGGTCAGTTCTCTTCCTTTTGCCATGATCTTCTCGTACACTTTTTCAAGCAGTCGCGGTACCGTTGAGAACAGCGTAGGCTGTACTTCTTTTAAATTTTCTCCAATCGTTTCCAGGTTTTCTGCATAGTAAATGGATACACCACGGTACATGTAGATGTAGCTGACCATGCGTTCAAAAATATGGTTGAGCGGTAAAAAGCTCAGCGATTTATCGCTGGGTCCACAAATGGGGACCAGTACATCTTCCACATTTTTGATGTTATCGAGGATGTTGAAATGCGAAAGCATTACTCCTTTAGGGAAACCGGTGGTTCCGGAAGTATAAAGAATGGTAGCCAATTCCTCCGGTTTTACTGCCGATCGAACGTTTTCCAAGTGTGCAAGGTCTTCCTGATTGCCACTGTGCAAGAGTTGTTTCCAATGAAGAGCAGAGGGAATATCGTTGAACGTGTAGACGGCTTGAACAGATGGTGTTTTGGCGCGCACCGATTGTACTTTGCTGTAGAGTTCTTCGTCGCTCACAAATACCAATTTAACGGAGGCGTCGTTGAGGATGAATTCCAGTTCATTGGCACTGATGGTCGGATAGATAGGAGTGAGCAATGCGCCCGTTTGTTGCACAGCCAGATCGAGGATCAGCCATTCCGGACGGTTATTGCTGAGTACGGCGATTTTATCTCTGCCTTCGATGCTTCCGTCCTGGTAGCCCATGCCTGCATGAAGGAGTCCCATGCTCAGGCTGTCCACTAATTGACGAACTTCCTGGGTGCTGTATTTTCTCCATGTGCCGTTTTCTTTTGCGACGAACATGTCTTCTTGTGGGAATTGCTCCAACTGCCAGTTGAGGCAATCAAATAAACGCGTAGGTTTCATAAGCGGCAAGTTTCGTATCCCTCAAGATACGGAAAAAAGATGCTGAAAATAATCCGGTTCATCGAACCATGGCTGCCGGCACTTCTTTGTTCAACAAATTCCTGTAAATGAATTGATTGTTTTCATTTGTCGAGTGCAGGTTCTGGTTACCGCCCCAGCCGTGTCGACCTCCGGGGTAGAGCATGAATTCAAAATGCTTTTTCGAATCCTGCAGTTTACGGATCAACTGGAGACTGTTTTGCATGTGTACGTTGTCGTCCATGGTGCCATGATAAATTCTGAGCAGTCCCTTGTATTGATCAGCATAGGTCATTACTGAACCCGCGGCATACCCTTCAGGATTTTCTTTGGGAGTGTCCATGAATCGTTCGGTATAATGGGTGTCATACAGTTTCCAGTCGGTAACACTTCCCCCGGCAAGTCCATGTGTGAAATAACCCGCACCGGCGGTAAGGGCCATGCAGGTCATGTATCCTCCGTAGCTGAATCCTGCAATGCCTACTCGTGTAGGATCTGCTCCTTGTTCGCGCAGCCATTTTACGATGGTGATCCAGTCAATCAGTTCCCATTTTCCCAAGTTGCGGTGCATGTAATTGATGCCGTTTTTCCCAAAATGACCGCTTGCACGGTGATCCATCGCAACCTGGATCAGTCCTTCTTTCGCCCACCATTGGGTTGTTCCGCTGAACTGCCATCCATCGCGAACGGTGCCGGCGTTGGGACCCCCATAGATGTTGATCATCACGGGATATTTTTTTGAAGGATCATAGTTCAATGGCCAGGTGATGCGAATCGGCAATTGAAACAGCCCATCCTCAGATGGGATGCGGAGGATCTCTGTTTTGGCAAGCGCATAGGTTTCAAATTCAGTGCCTTTGCTATCGCCCAACTCTGCGATGAGTTTTCCTTTGTTGTTCAGCAACGCCAGTTTGTCGGGGGTGCCCGCATTGGAATAACGGGTCACGAAATAACTTCCCTTCGGAGAAAGGTTGATGGCATGTGTGAATTCACCGAAAGAAAGGCGCATTTGGTTTTTCCCATCCAGGTCAACGCGATAAAAATCTGTGCGGGTAGAGTTTTCACCGCGTGAGGTGAAATAAACAATGTTTTTTATGGTGTCGATGAATTGAACAGCGGTGCTCCAGTGCTGACCGGAGCTGATTTTATTTTTTAGCGTACCATCGGGGTGGTGCCAGTACAACTGATCCCATCCATCTTTATCGCTTTGCACAATGAATCCCTTGTTGTGGGGAAGAAAGGTGATGCGGCCTCCCTGATCATCCAAATCGACCCATGTTGTTTGATGCTCTGCATAAAGCGGTTGTTTTGCGCCGGAAGATGGGTCAACTGCATAAATAATAAGACTGTCTTGTCCTCTGTTCATCCACTGAACAAAAACAGTTTTTGCGTCGGGTGTCCAGTAGGGCATTCCAAAATACTGATCCTGCTTTTCGTTGAAGTCGGCCCATACCAATCCATCTCCTTCGGCATTGACCATACCGATGCGAACGGTTGGATTGGGATCGCCTGCTTTTGGGTAGCGGGTATTTTCTGAGAAGCCATGCTGACCGGATTCGCTGTAAATGGGGAAAAGAGGAACCTGTGTATCATCCATGCGCATGAAGACAATCTTCTTGCTGTCGGGGCTCCACCAAAAGGATTTGTAGCGGGTGGGTCGACCAAGAATTTCTTCAAAATACACCCAGCTTGCATACCCATTCAAAATCAGGTCTGTTCCGTCATGGGTAATGCGGTATTCTTTTCCGGAGGCAACATGTATGCTGTAGAGGTCATTTTTTCGAGTAAAGGCTACCCATTGTTTGTCTGGCGACAACGTAGGGTTGATCTCTGTTTCTGGTGTTTTGGTCAACTGTTTTGTGGGTTGTCCCGGTTCGGTGTACACGACATCATTTGCTACGATGCCCACTGTGGGTGCAGGTGCAGCGGTGGGCAGTGTTGTGCCCTCCGGTGCCATGCTAATCTTTCCCGACTTGGCTTCCACGATCATTGTGCGTGAAGGAGAATCCGGGTGCACACGTTTGCTGATCAACACGTGTTCGTCGTTCAGCCAACCCATCACCTGCGGTAATGATTCCGTGATCTTGGTGCGTTCGTTGCGCAGCATTTGCCGTTCACTCAATTCTTTTTTTTGTGCCTGGGCAGAAGAAAGGATGCTGCAAGCCAATAGGATCGGGATGTATCGCATGATGGTATGATTTAGAGGGTACGATGATCAATCGCGGTAATTCAACGCAGGCTTTCTATTGCCTAGCAACGCTTCGTACTTATAGTCGCCTTTCATTTTTTGGAATTCATCTTTTGAACGTTGGATCAAGGCAGGTTCGGTGAACAGATCAATAGCCGTCAGGGCCATTGTTTTTGCAGCCACCATCATTCCTTTGGTTCCTATTTCTGTTCCGCCGCAGGCCACGGCCTGCCAGCTGTGCGCCGGTGTTCCAGGCACCCAGGTAGCGGCACGCAGTCCAACGGTTGGCAGTGCGTAACTCACATCCCCCACATCGGTAGAACCGCCACCGGCATCCATTTCAATTTTTAAAGGCGCGATGCTGTCGGCCATGCTGATAGCAGGAGCTTTGTAGGTAAACGATGATTGAATTTTTTGTCCAAATGCAACTTCTTCAGCGGTGTATTTTACGCCGCCTACTCGGTAGAGATTTTTTTGCATGGCTTCACCCAGGGTGCGATTGAGGAGCAGATCGTGCGTGCCTCCGATGATTTCATACTCCATTTTTGTTTCTGTCCCCATAGCAGCTGCTTTAGCAGCAGTGACCACTCGATCGAAGATCTGCTTGACCTGATCGCGTTTTGGGTGACGCACATAATAATATACTTCGGCAAAATCTGGTACAACGTTGGGAGCTTTTCCACCGCTGGTGATCACATAGTGAATGCGTGTTTCTTGCGGGATGTGTTCACGCATGAGGTTGACCATGTAATTCATCGATTCTACTGCATCCAGAGAGGAACGACCTCGATCGGGTGCACCAGCAGCGTGAGCCGATAGACCGTAAAAACGAAACTTGGCAGAGGTATTGGCCAGCGCACTGGTCATGGTCACTCCGTTTTCAGCACCGGGGTGCCAGTGAATGGCTACATCCACATCGTTGAACAGTCCTGCGCGGACCATATACACTTTACCGGAGCCGCCTTCTTCAGCGGGGCATCCATATACTTTTATTGTACCCGTAAGTTTTTTTTCTTCAATGAGTTGCTTGATCGCGATACCGGCAGCAACGGAAGCCGTACCAAAAAGATGATGGCCGCAACCATGTCCGCCAGCCTTACCGTCTATTCCTTTTTTTTCCGGAATAGCCTGCTGCGCAAGTCCCGGTAAAGCATCGTATTCAGCCAGGATGCCAATGACCGGTTGACCGCTTCCGTAGGTGGCGACAAAAGCGGTTGGGATGTCAGCGACTCCCGACTCGACCGTAAACCCTTCTTTTTTCAACGTTTCTTGGAGGAGTGCTGAGCTCTTGACTTCTTTGTACCCCAATTCGGCATGGTCCCAAATGGTCAATGCCACGTTTTTATATGCATCGTATCGTGCATCGATTCCGCTCATGGTTGCCGCTTTGAGCGGCTCGTTGGTTGGGGGAGCGACTTTCTTCTTTTGTGTCCAACCGGAAAGAGAAATCAATAACACGGCAATCAGAAAAAACTGTTTCATCTGAACTATTTTTTGCCAATATAGAGCGTTTATCCCTAATTGCAATCGTTGTTTTGAAATGCATATATTTATGTTCATTTCTATCACGCATTTTCATACACATTCATTATGTCACCTATTTCATCAGCACGTCCAATGCGCATGTGCACAGTTGTGCTTGGTCTCCTTTTCTTGTCTGGATTTCAATTGTTTGCGCAACCAAAAAACGGGTTAGGCACAAAGCGCATGGAAGCATTTCGTGTGCAACAGGCGCTGATCGCTGCAAGTCCTTACAAGCAATTGCAATGGCGCAATGTTGGTCCCGATCTGATCAGTGGTCGCGTTACCGAAGTGGCCGGTATTCCCGGCAACAAGAACATCATCTTTGCATCGTTTGCAACGGGAGGATTCTGGAAGACCAGTGATGCGGGTGAGAATTGGATACCCCTCACCGACAAACTTGGAACACAATCCATAGGAGCATTTGCGCTCGCGCCTTCCAATCCGGATATCATTTATTTGGGTACCGGTGAGGCCAATATTTTTCGTGCGTCATTGCCCGGTATGGGGATGTTCAAATCGATTGATGGCGGAAAGAACTGGAAGCACATTGGACTGACCAATTCCGGCACCCTTGCCCGCATCATAGTGCACCCCACCAATCCGAATATCGTGTATGCTGCAGCAAGTGGAAATGAGTGGAGTTACAATAATGATAGGGGATTGTATAAATCAATCGATGGAGGAAGCAACTGGACCAAAGTGCTGGGCAACGACGAAAAAACCGGTGCAATCGATATTGTGATGGATCCATCCAATCCGGATCTGCTCATCGTTTCAACCTGGAACCGCATCAGAAGAAGGTGGAGTGATCCTGTTCCGGAAGATGGGGATTATCTATACAAATCGACCGATGCAGGAAAGACCTGGAAAAAACTCACCGATGGGTTGCCCGAAACAAACTATACAGGTCGCGTTGGATTGGCGATGTCCAAGAGCAATCCAAATGTGGTGTATGCTTACGTAGATAACCATACCCCCAAGCGCGATCCCAAGCCGGGTGAACTTGACCCGTATGGTCGACCCATTCAGGTGATACCGTTCGGCGTTCAGGTCTACCGCAGCAACGACAAAGGAGAGCATTGGTCCAAAGTGAGTACAGAAGATGAGAAACTGGAGCGATTTGCCGGAACCTATGGATGGGTATTCGGACAAATTCGTGTGGATCCGAACGACGAGAACGTAGTCTATATCATGGGCGTGCCATTGGCTAAATCCACCGATGGTGGAAAGACGTTTCAAATGATGCGGGGGACAGAAAAAGGAAGTGATCCGACGCACGGCGATAATCATGCGTTGTGGATTGATCCAAACGATAGCCAATACATCATCAACGGTAACGATGGAGGCGTTGTATTGTCCTACAACGGTGGTGCCCGTTGGAAAAATTTCTTTCGAAAAATTCCAACCACACAGTTTTACAACATCACCTACGATATGAAATCGCCGTACAATGTTGTGGGTTCTGTCCAGGACGAAGGAAGCTACATGGGCAGCGTCAAGAATACTTTTGGTATACAACCTGAAGGATTTATGGCATGGGACGATGCTCCCGGTGGTGAGGGGACCATCATCGCTATGGACCCCAAAGATCCCGACATCATGTATGCCAGCACTTTTTATGGAAGACTCACCAAGAGTGATCTTCGTATGCCCAAACAGCGGTGGGGACAAAAATCAAATCCGGATTCAGTCAGGACCCGCGACATCTTTCCACAAAAAGCAGCCGATGAAGACATTCATCGCGGGGAGTGGTTGGCCTATACCATGATTTCTCCGCACGATAATAAAACTATTTATCACGGATTTCAGTATCTGTTTGAATCAAAGGATGGAGGAACAACCTGGAAGCGCATCAGCGGTGATTTAACCTATAACGATAAAATGCGCATGGGGAAGACACCGTATGCCATCAACCACCAGGCCATAACGGCCATTGATGAGTCGCCTATTCGCAAAGGACTACTTTATGCCGGCACCGATGATGGTCGCGTGTGGACGCGAGCGGCAGACGGAAGCGAATTCAGTTTGATCATGAACGGAATTCCGCCGAATGCGCATGTATCGCGACTGGTTGCTTCTGCCCACAAAGAGCAACGTGTTTATTTGACCCTCAGCAACCGACGCGAAGACGATGACAAGCCCTACGTTTTTGTTTCTGACGATAAGGGTACAACCTGGAGAAGCATTGCTGCCAACATCCCATCTGCTCCGGTCAATGTGATTCGGGAAGATGATAAAAATGCCAACATCCTGTATGCAGGAACCGACATGGGAGTGTACGTCAGCACCGATGCGGGAAAAAGCTGGAAGTCGCTTCAATGCAACCTGCCCGCTGCGGTATCGGTTCAGGATCTGTTCATTCATCCGCGCGATCGAAATCTTGTCATTGCCACCTATGGCAGAGGTGTATATGCCTTCGACTCTATAACTGCAATCAAATAAATCCCATCACATGTCATTCAACAATAAAACAGTTTTCATCACTGGAGCAAGCAGGGGAATCGGAAGAGCCATTGCGTTGAAGCTTGCAAAGGAAGGAGCCAATGTGGTTATAGCCGCAAAATCGATTGAAGAGAATCCAAAACTGGGAGGAACAATTTTTTCTGTAGCAGAAGAGGTAGAGTCGGCCGGCGGAAAGGCATTGCCCATTCAGTGCGATATCCGATTTGAGGAGCAGATTGCAGAAGCGGTTCAATCGGCGGTGTCGAAGTTTGGAGGTATCGATATTTTAGTGAACAATGCTTCTGCTATTTCATTGACGCCTACTGAACAAACGGAGGCCAAGCGGTATGATCTAATGCACGGCATCAATGTTCGCGGAACTTTTTTTGTTTCCAAGCACTGTATACCGCATTTGAAAAAATCAACTAATGCGCACATCCTGAATTTATCTCCGCCCATCAACATGGATCCAAAATGGTTCGGCGGACATCTGGCCTATACGCTGAGCAAGTACAATATGAGCATGATTGCGTTGGGACTGGCAGAGGAGCTAAAGCAGTACCGTATCGCGGCCAATGCGCTGTGGCCTCGTACAACAATTGCAACGGCTGCCGTGATGAATTTGTTAGGGGGACAAGCACTGATCAATATGAGTCGAACCCCCGATATCCTCGCCGATGCGGCTTTTTATATTTTGAAACGTCCTTCCTCCACCTGTACCGGAAATTTTTTCATTGACGAAGAAGTGCTGGCCAGCGAAGGCATCACGGTTTTGTCGGGTTATTCAGTAGTGCCCGGAGCACCGTTGTATACGGATTTGTTCTTGTAAGAAAGTTATTGCTGGACGCGGATTACGCTGTTGGTGACCTTGTAGATTTCAAATGTCTTGAAATCCTGCGGCGCGGACAAGCCTTCACCGTACATGATGATGTCCGGAGTGTTGATGCGTACCGGTTTATCGGTATAAAATTTCTCAAGGGATTGATCCCATGTCAGCTCTTTGCAAAAAAGTGTATCGCCTTTGCTGTTGTAAACTTTAATATTGTCTCTCAGGAAAACAGTTTTTCTCGTTTCGTAGTAGAGCGCAAATTCAGCATCCATTTTGCTTTCCACGTTCAAGAGTGAGTCATAGAAATCGACATGCAAGGTTTTGGGTAATTCGATCCTGGAGCTGCTGTCCTGATAACGCAACATGAGCGGTGCGGTCAGTTTGGCTTTCATTTTTCCGCCTTGGCTCATGAACGAAGTAATCTGCTCTGCTTCATCCACGCCGAGTCTTCGTTTGAACAAGGCATTAATTTTTTGTTCATCGTTTTCGCAGGAGGAGGCAACCAATGCAATCATCATCAGTATGGAGCTGTACAAGTTCACGATGCGGTTATTGGTATTTAGGCTTATTGAACCAGCTATCACCCAGGTTGAACCCAACGGAGAGCCTGAAGATATTTTCGCGGATATCGTTTTCGCGATTCCCCCTGAACCCTATTTCGAATGCTGTATTGATTTGGGTATACTGATTGGTGTATACATTTCTGCGAACGGGAAGACCTGCACCGAAGCTGAAGTTGTATTGAGGTACTCTTTTATTCAATTGAACGTTATCCGGACCGAATGAAGCGCCCATGCGGTAGGCTACACGGCTCCAATAATTATTCGATTGATAGTTGGGAAGGATTTGTGCTCCCAACCTTATGGTCCAGTTGTTCACCAGGTTGTCGGTCTGACTATAATACCGGTAATCGCCCCACTTTCCATAATTCAGTTCTGCGCCAAACAACCAGTCTGTTTCATGTTGTAAGATGATGCCTGCGCCCCAGGTGGCGGGGTGAATGATGGTACCGGCTTCATTATTTCCTTTGTATATGCTGTCGATAACGGACGTGCCATTGGTTGCACTGTAGTCGATGGTTTGTCGAGTGATGTTTCGGTTGGCCTTCATTTCTGTTTTCAGCTCGCCGTGTGCGCCGATGCGCATGGTGATTTTATCCGCGACCTTGATTTTGAATTGAACGCCACCGTTGAGGAAGATGCCGCCAAATCGTGTGGAATCAGTCGAGTTGGTGGATTTATAAAATACCGTATCGCTGATGAAGCTCAATCGGGTAGAGTATTCTTTGGTTCCAAACATGTAACCTACATTCATGCCCACATTCAGGAATTTGTTTCCGTATGCGAATCCGGTATAGGCTTGATAGGAGCCGCCGTTGCCTGTATAATTGTAGTTGACGCTATCGACGTTTTGCAACCGTGTTTTGATGAGGATGTCGTAATTGATTCTGGAAACTGGTCGCATACCAATGTTCATTCCCCAAAGCTTGGATTTGGAAAGAGGCAAGCCCAGTTGAAAGTAGGAAGGAACCAGATTGTTGGAAACATAACGACGAGGGGGGTTGAGGGCACGCAGGGTTCGAGAACTATAGTCCAGGCCGATATCGAAGCTGGTCACTTTGAGTTCAGCATAGGAGGCGGGGTTGGTAAAATTAACTGAACTGTAATCTGCGTAAGCAGAAGACAGTCCACCCATTCCCCTGTTCAGGATGTTGTACCCGGGTAAGGGATCTCCGAGCCCGTAGCGGGAATAGGGTGAATTTTCCTGTCCGATGGCTGGAGCGGTGAGCATCAGGATCGGGATCAGGAGGATGAATACTATAGAAAAGTTAGTTGTTGGTCTCACTGATCGCATACAATCCTTTGAATAAAAATTCGGGGTCCGCAAATATCCTGTTTTTTAATAGGCTTGCAAAATAGGTGCAATCGCCCCCGGTTAAAACCACGTTAAAGTTCCCGTATCGTTTTTCGTATTCGTGAACGATTCCTTCTATTTCTTTTGCCATTCCCATGATGACACCGGAAAGCAGATTGGTTTTGGTGTCGTAGCCAATGAGTGGAAAATCCCATTCTTTTTGGATCAGTGGCAACAGGGCGGTGTGTTCGTGCATGGAACGAAAGCGCATTTCCAATCCCGGTGAAATACTGCCTCCCAGAAAGGAGTGGTATTTATTGATAAAATTATAGGTGATGCAGCTGCCCAGTCCGATCACGAGGTTATGTGTAGAGGGAAAGAAATGAACTGCAGCCGAAGCCAATGCCAGTCGGTCGGCCCCCATGGTATCCGGCTTGCCCACGGCGAGGGTGAAGTTCAGTTTGGATTGAGGCGACAAGAGATGAAAGCGGGTATGCCGATTTAGGGTATCGTCGATGATCGGAGCGTGGTGAATCACGGAAGAGAGAATCGAGCGCTCCGGTTGGTAGAGGTTCAGGAGCATGCGCACGTCTTCTGCGCCGTCCTCGCGAAGCGATTGTGCATGCAGAATGTTTCCGTCTTCAAACACAGCCGCTTTCAATCGCGTATTTCCAAAATCAAGGCAAATTGTTTTCATGCAGGAGGCTTGCGGACAAAGGTCTGATAAAGTTGCCGAATGCGCGTGCAGATTATCGCGTCAAAGCGATAATTTTATGTGGTGATGGAGCATTCCCTTTTGGAAGCGGCGTTGTCGGGCGACAAAAAAAGCATTGCTCGGTGCATATCCCTGATTGAAAACAAATACCAGGGATATGAAAAGCTATTGGCGGCTGCGCCGAAGGCGCAGCCGCCATGCATCATTGGCCTTACCGGACCACCCGGCGCAGGCAAGAGCAGCCTGGTCGATGCTTGGGTGGCCGTTTTGGTTGCGCAGCAGCAACGGGTGGCGGTCCTCTGCGTGGATCCTTCTTCGCCCATGCACAGCGGCGCTTTGTTGGGGGATCGCATCCGGATGAGCCGTTGGTACAATGAACCGCAGGTCTACATCCGCTCCCTTTCCAGTCGCGGTGCGCTCGGGGGACTCAACCCGGCAGTCACCGATATCCTGAAGTTCTTAAGCGCTTGCCCATTTGACCGCATCATCATCGAAACCGTGGGAGTGGGACAATCTGAAGTGGAGGTGGCCCGACTGGCAGATCTTACAGTGCTGGTCATGGTGCCGGAATCGGGTGATGAAGTGCAGTTCATGAAAGCGGGACTCATTGAGATGGCGGATCTGTTTGTGGTCAATAAATCCGATCGACCAGGAGTCGATCTGTTTACTCTGCAATTGAAAAATTCGGTACACGACGCCAAAAAAGTCGTGAACACTATTGCAGTGGAAGGTGTTGGTATGCAAGAGTTGGATGAGCGGGTTCAACAACAATTAACGAAAAAAATAAACTACTATGAGTGAGATGATTCCAAACGAAGGATTTCCTAAGTCAGCCAAGAACGAACCGTGTTGTGTAAACGTTGAAGCCGGTAAGACCTATGCATGGTGCACGTGCGGACTGAGTGGAAAGCAGCCGTTTTGTGATGGACAACACAAAAAAATTGAAGGAGCTCCTTTTGCCAGCCTAAAAGTGACGTTTGAAGAGGCAAAAGAAGTATGGCTCTGCCAGTGCAAGCAAACCAAGAACCCTCCCTTCTGCGATGGCAACCACCGGAACTTTTAACTGATCCATTGCTGTGATTGACAAGCTGGTCTACGTTGTTTTATTTGGTGTTTCCCTGCTTCCGTTGCGGGTACTGTACGGATTGAGCGATGCTCTGACGTTTCTTAATTTTCATCTGATCGGGTACCGGAAACAAATTGTGTTGTCCAATCTGGATTGTGCATTTCCGGAAAAATCAATTCAGGAAAAACGGCGCATTGCGAAGAAGTTTTATTCGAATTTCTTCGATACCCTCGTGGAATCAGTCAAGCTGATCAGTTCCGATAACCGCCTGATCGATCGCATGTTTGTAGTGGATCCTGACATGCTCAAGATCTTCAGGAGTACCCGAAAGAACATCCAGATCCATGCCATGCACAATTTCAATTGGGAGATTGTCAACTTGGGTGCTGCTCGAGAATTCAATTTGCCTTTTCTTGGCGTCTATCAGCCCATTACCAATCCCTTCTTCGAAGCCCTATTCAAAAAGATTCGCAGACGAACTGGAACCGTTCTGATACCGGCCAATGATTTTAAAAACAATTTTCTACCGTATCAGGACAAGCAATACGTCATTTCATTGGTGGCCGATCAAAATCCAGGTCACCCTGCAAAAGCCTGGTGGGCTAATTTTTTTGGCCGACCCGCTCCGTTTGTGAGGGGACCTGAAACGGCCGCGATCAGTCGCGACAACCTGGTGGTCTTTGCCAACTTCTATAAACTCAAACGCGGCGTTTACACGTTTGAAGCGGAATTGTTCACGGATGATACGAGCACACTGAGAGAAGGTGAAATGACACTCAAGTACATTCAATACCTGGAACGCATCATTCGGTTGCGTCCGGATAATTATTTATGGAGTCACCGCAGATGGAAGCATCCTTACAAGCCCGAATATGCGGAGCTCTCTCTTGAACAACTGAATGACTGAGCAAGATTATTTGAGGAGGTTCGTGATCATTTCATTGATCATCTCCAGTCGCGGAAGGTTCAGTCGATAATACACAAATTTTCCATCGCGATCGATTCTGACGATTCCGGCTCTTCGTAAGATGGCGAGGTGTTGACTGGCGACGGACTGCTCGAGTCGCATGTCGACAAAAATTTCGGTAACCGTTACTTGTCCTTTCTTATCAATCAGCCGAATCATGTCCTGTCGCAATCCATGATTGATTGCACGCAATATGAGCGAACTTTTTTTGATGCTCAATTGATCAAGGGCTGGTGCTTTTTGTTGCAACTGATTTGGTTTTGGTTGGCCGCTACTTCCGTTGCCTCGAGTTTCTTTTAGAAAATCTGACATGGTGGGTGTTTGGTGGTGATTAGCTATGCGAATATAAGAAGGATGCCAATAAAAAAGAGTGGCACGAATTACATAATCCTAATTCTAATATGTAGCGGCGGCGGGGTTAGATACTTTTTTTCGAAGTCGAAAAAAATTCTTTTGTGTACTCGGGTTCGGTCAATGCCAAATCATTGAATGCATGGATTGCAAAACGTTGTTCTGCCATGGTTGCCAAATGATCATAAGAGTGATGTGCTGGATGGAAGTTGGCGTGTGGGTGGCGACAAATGGCTTTCCATTTTTCTGATCCCGATCCAAAAAAATGAATCGTATGCTGATCAAGCAAGTCCGAAAAGCTGTCGGCCTCCAACACAACCGCCTGAGCGGGTCTCTGCACCTGCATGTCGTGATTGTAAACTGCAGTGAACACTTCTGATCTTCTTGCGTCGATCATGGGACACATCAACTCGGCTTGGTTGGGAGAATTTCCAAAGGCCATCCACTCTAAGGTGTTGATGCAGATCAATGGAATGTTGAGTGCGTAACAAATTCCTTTTGCTGCTGAAAGTCCCACCCGCAATCCGGTATAGGAGCCAGGACCGTTTACAACAGCAACCGCATTCCATTCACCCATGCTAAGTGAACACGCTTGGGTCAATTCTTCAATCGCCGGATGTAAAAACGTTGCATGTTCTTTCTGTGAGGTGTTGATGATGCAATGCCGAAGGAGACCGTTGCTGCTGCAGCCCACCATGGCCGTTTCCTGGGCGGTGTCGATGAGGAGTATGGTGTGCGGATGAGCTGACATGCGTGTAGTGCAAAAGTAGGTTGCTGAAAACCAATTACCTTCGTCCTCACAAATCTTTCTCATGAAAAAGACAATCATTCATACCGATCAGGCACCTGCGCCGATAGGTCCTTATAACCAAGCTGTTATGGCCAACGGGATGTTGTTTATTTCAGGACAAATAGCGATCAATCCCAAAACAGGCGAGGTTGAGGCAACCACCATTGAAGAAGAAACCCATCAGGTCATGCACAACCTCTATGTGATTTTGCAAGAAGCCGGTACCGATTTTGGGACGGTGGTGAAGACGACTATTTTTCTCACGGATATGTCGCTGTTCGCTACCGTCAATGCTATTTATAGCACGCATTTTCCATCGGAAGCTCCTGCCCGCGAGACCGTAGCCGTGAAAGGATTACCCAAAGGAGTGAATGTAGAAATAAGCATGATCGCTGTTATCGCTTAACTCAAAAAACGGATGTGTTGTTTCGCATACCTTTATTGTGTGATAAACCAGTTTAAGATGTCTCGTTTGCTGAATTTGTTTCTTGCTGTTGTGGCTGTGTTGATGGCAGTTGGTTGTCGGCAGGATCTCTCAACGTATACCTCACCCTTCAGGGATCCGTTGTTATTCAGCAAGTCGGTTAAAAAATTGAACGACGTGGTATTGGAAAATAATTTTCCACCCATGATCGCTGCCAGAAATTATGCATATGCCACGATTGCGGCATACGAATGCTTGGCGGCAGGCGACAGCTCATTGCACTCTCTGGCGGGACGCATTGCGCACATGCCATCCATGCCCAAGCCTGAAGTTGGGGAGCACATTGATTATCAGCTCTCGGCGCTATTGGCCCTGGTGAAAGTCGGCAACGAAGTCACATTTCCCGAAGGCAGCTTAATGGGATATCATGCAGCTTTATTGAAAATGGCCGATAGCTTGGATGTTCCGCGCTCCATTCGCACGGCATCTGTTCGATTTTCCGATTCAATGTCGGCTGCAATTTTACGGTGGAGCAAAAAAGACAACTATGCTGCAACACGCGGGGCGCCGCGGCATGCGGTGAATTATCAGGATTTGACTGGACTCTGGGTGCCTACACCACCCATGTATGCAACTGGATTGGAACCGCTGTGGAATACCATTCGTCCCTTTGTATTGGATTCGGCATCGCAATGCCAACCGGGTCGACCACCCGCGTTTTCGATGAACAAGAACAGTGTGTACTTCCGTTCCCTGATGGAAGTGAAAGAAACTGGAGAGCAATTGAGCGAAGAGCAAAAGCATATTGCAGATTTCTGGGACGACAACCCATTTAAAATGAATGTGTTCGGTCACGTGATGTTTGCCACAAAAAAGTTTTCACCGCCCGGACACTGGATGAACATTGTGGGCATTGCTTCAAAAAATGCAGGAGCTGATTTTGCAACAACGGTTTCAGTCTATGCGCATACGTCCATTGCCTTGTTTGATGGATTCATCAGTTGCTGGGATGAAAAATACAGGAGTTTATATGTACGACCTGAAACCGTGATCAACGATAAACTCGATGCCAATTGGCATCCCTATATTCAAACGCCTCCGTTTCCTTCCTATACCAGTGGTCATTCTACCATTTCTGCAGCAGCAGCCGAAGTCATGACGCGTTTCTTTGGCGATACACTTGCGTTTACCGATACTTCTCTGCTGGAATTTGGAATTGCCAACCGCGAAATCAAGTCGTTTCGGGAAGCCGCACAGGAAGCCAGTTTATCGCGACTTTATGGCGGAATTCACTACCGGTTCGATCTGGATTCCGGTAATGTTGCGGGCAAAAAAGTCGGAAAGGTTGTCGTGGACAAACTCATCCCCCAAAACTAATCACTGCTGCTGTCCAGGTGCGTTAAAAAAATGAACTAACTTGACTGCTGATTGTTTATTCATCAGCATTCCAATGGATCATTCTTTACAACAATTATTTAATCGGCAGTCGGATTATTTCCGTTCGATGGCAACACGTCCTGTTGCGCATCGCATTAACAAACTGAAGGATCTGCAAAAGGCAATTGAGTCCAACCAGGAAGCCATTTGTAAAGCCCTTTACCAGGACCTCCGAAAGTCAGAATACGAAGCCTTTGGGGCAGAGATTGGACAGGTTGTCAAAGAGATTCAATTTGCAGTTCGCAATTTGAAGCAGTGGGCACGACCCACAGAGGTTCCTACCCCTTTGATGTTTTTTCCTTCGACCAGCCACGTTCACCGCGATCCGTTGGGTACCGTGCTGATCATCAGTCCCTGGAACTATCCCTTCTATCTTTCCATCAGTCCGCTTGTAAGTGCCATTGCCGGAGGAAATACTGCTTTCCTGAAGCCATCTGAAGAAGCGCCTCATACTGCACAGGTCATTGAAGCCATTGTCTCTTCGGTATTTGTGGATGAATACGTCAAAGTGGTGCAGGGTGTAGGGGGTGAAGTCATACCTGCATTGATGCAGGCGTTTCGATTCGATCATGTTTTTTTTACGGGGAGTACAGCGGTGGGACAAAAAATCATGGAGATGGCCTCCAAAAAATTGGTGCCGGTCACCCTGGAGCTGGGCGGCAAGAGTCCCTGCATTGTTGACGCTTCAGCTTCTCTGGAATATACCGCTAAGAAAATTGCATGGAGCAAGCTCATGAATGCAGGACAAACCTGTGTGGCGCCTGATTACTTGCTCGTGCACCACAGCATCAAGGATGCATTGATTGAAAAAATCAGGCACCAATTTTCTAAAATGCTGGGTGATGATCCTCGACAGAGCGAGGATTACGGCCGCATTATCAATGCAAAGCGCTTTCATACATTGATGGGGTTGTTGAATGAAGGAAAAATAGTGAGTGGCGGTCGACACGATGAGCAGGATCGCTACATTGAACCCACGCTGGTTGAAGGTGTAGGGATGGATCATGCGATCATGCAACAGGAAATTTTCGGCCCCATCCTGCCCATCATCACCTATGAAAGCAAGGAAGAAGTACTCGAGTGGATTGAACGCAATCCCTTTCCGTTGTCTTTGTATGTCTACGCAGACTCAAAATCGGCGCAGCAGTTTTACATTGAGCGGGTGCGCTTCGGAGGCTGTTGCATCAATAATGGCATCATCCATTTGGGAAATCCTCATCTTCCGTTTGGAGGTGTTGGTCCCAGTGGAGTAGGACAGTACCACGGATATTACGGATTTGAAACGTTCACGCGACCCAAATCTGTGTTGCATTCCCGATCCTGGTTTGATGTTCCGCTCTGGTATGCTCCTTTCAAAGGAAAAGTAAAGGTGTTAAAAAAATTATTCAAATACGTATAATGCAACGCATGGGTTCATTGATCAGGTTATCGGTCGTGTTTGTTATCATGATCCTGTTGGTATGGGCCTGTGCAGCATCGCAAAAACAATCGGGTATGACAACACGGCAATCGGTTTTGAAATCCATTTATCCGGCATTGCGTTCGGTTACGCATTTTTTTGGTGTGAAGAGTGCAGTGGAAACTCCGGCGAACAACGTAGATCCTCGTTCGAGTGTATATGATATTCCGTTTGAACTGATCGATGGAACGCCTTCGAGTCTTGCGGCATTCAAGGGAAAGAAAATTGTCATTGTCAATACAGCAAGTGATTGCGGGTATACGGGTCAATACGAAGAACTGCAGCAGTTGCATGTTCAGTCGAATGGAGAATGGGTAATTGTTGGTTTTCCTGCCAACGATTTTAAGCAACAGGAAAAAGGAAGCAACGAGCAGATCGCACAGTTTTGCAAAAAAAATTACGGTGTAGATTTTCCCATGGCGTCGAAAGTGAGTGTGGTCAAGGGAGCTGAGCAGCATCAATTGTTCCGATGGCTATCGGATCCCGCGCTGAATGGGTGGAACAGCAAGGCGCCATCTTGGAATTTTTCCAAGTATGTGATTGATGAGGCAGGCCGACTCACCGGTTATTTTGATCCGGGTGTGAGTCCCCTGGCCAGTGAATTCAAAACTGCTTTGCAAACAGCCAAGCCATAATATCCGTTGAATGGAAGAGCAGTACCTGACCCTGGTCAACGAGCACGATGAGCCGGTGGGTTTCATGGAAAAAATGGAGGTGCACCGAAAGGCATTGCTCCATCGCGCATTCAGTGTATTCCTTTTTAATTCCCGCGGTGAAATGTTGTTGCAGAGGAGGTCGCTGAAAAAATACCACAGTGGTGGGTTGTGGACCAATGCCTGTTGCAGTCATCCATATCGTTCGGAAACACCGGTGCAAGCGGCGGTACGACGGGTACGGGAAGAATTGGGTATGGATGTGGCGGTTGTTCCTGCTTTCAGGTTTATTTACAAAGCGGAGTTGGACAATGATCTCACTGAATACGAATACGACCATGTGCTGATGGGTCGGCACGACGGTCCCGTTCATGCCAACGAAGATGAGGTAGGCGACCATCGGTACATGTCGATGGACGAATTGAAACACAGCATCTACGATCATCCTGAAAAGTATACTGCCTGGTTCAAGATTGCATTCCCCATGCTAGAGGAGTATGTGTCGGCCAACGGATTGCCCGTATGAATCCCCAAAAAATAAGTATAGTCGGAGCCGGAATTGGCGGGATTGCAACAGCGATTCGGTTGGCTGCAAAAGGACACGAAGTAGTGGTCTTCGAAAAAAATGAAGTACCCGGAGGGAAGATGTATTGGATTGAACGCTCCGGTTATGCATTTGATGCTGGTCCCTCGCTGTTCACCCAACCACAAAATATTGAAGCGTTATTTGCAGCAGCCGGGGAAACGATGCGGGATCATTTTGACTATGTGTCCGTCGACATTTCCTGCCGTTATTTTTTCGAAAACGGAAAACGCATCAACGCGTATACGTCGCATGATCGGCTCGCAGAAGAACTGCATCAAACGGTTGGGGAGCCCAAGGAAAATGTAATTCGTTACTTGAACGCTTCGCGTCGCGTATACGATGCGGTGGGTACCATTTTTCTCAATCATTCGTTGCATCGGGTATCGACCTGGCTGCATCCCCGAGTTCTCAAGGCATTGTCTGCAGTCCGCTTCTCCCATCTTTTCGGAACCTTGAACGGGTACAACCGGGCTCATTTCAAAACACCCGAAGCGGTTCAGATCTTCAATCGATTTGCTACCTACAACGGGAGCAATCCCTATCGCGCTCCGGGAATGTTGAGTCTGATTCCGCACCTGGAGTTGACGCAGGGGACTTACTATCCAAAAGGCGGCATGATCAGCATACCCCGCTCGCTTGTGGCACTTGCCAAACGCAAAGGGGTGCGATTTGAATTGAATTCTTCCGTAGAACGCATTGTGTTGGACGGGGAAACGGTAAAGGGAATCATTTCGAATGATGCCTTTCATCCGGCGGATGCAGTGGTCAGCAACGTTGATGCCTACTATACCTATCAGCGATTATTGGGAAAGAATCAATTGGCCGAAAACGTATTGCGCAATGAACGAAGTTCCAGTGCCTTCATTTTTTACTGGGGGATGAACCGGTCGTATCCCGCCCTTCACTTGCACAATATATTTTTCAGTCATTCGTATCAGCAGGAGTTTGCGTGCTTATTCGACACAAAGGAATACCACGAGGATCCAACGATATATATAAATATAACGTCCAAAATGGAGGAGGGGCAAGCTCCTTCCGGATGTGAAAACTGGTTTGTGATGGTGAATGCACCTGCCCGGGTGGATTTCAATTGGCAGGAACATGCCCGGTGGTTAAGGGCGAGGGTGATTCAGAAGTTGGAGCGACTCCTGGGGGAGCCTGTTGGAGCGCACATTGCTGTAGAAGAAGTGCTGCATCCAGAACTGATTCAGCAGCGAACCGATTCTTATCTGGGGTCGCTCTATGGCACCAGCAGCAATTCTAAGTTTTCAGCGTTTTTGCGTCATTCCAATCAGGCATCGGGGGTTCGAGGATTGTACTGTGTAGGGGGAAGTGTGCATCCCGGTGGGGGAATTCCGCTTTGCCTCAAGGGGGCGGAAATCGTGAGCGGAATGTTTGATTGAACCATCCCCCCGATGTATTGTTAAATGAACATGCGCCACGGGTTATTGCAACGACTCCCTTCAATATGGATGGTGCCCCAAGTTTTGGGGTGGTCGATTTTCGTTGCCGTTCTTGTGCATGTGGCTGGTGTTTGGGGAATGCTGGCCGTGGATAAAGAGTTGTTTGTCGCCTACACCCCCGTGAACCTTGTTGCGATGGTGTTGCTGGTCATCTGGAACGATCGTTCGGATCGCAGCGTACTTTTTCAATTGCTTGCAGGAGTTGCTTCTTTGGGATGGATTGCAGAAATCATCGGCGTGAACACCGGTTGGTTGTTTGGGGATTACCGGTATGGCAATGTGTTGGGCGAAGGGATGTGGGGTGTACCGTTTTTGATTGGAGTGAACTGGTTCACGGTTGTTTATTGCGCCTATATGTCATCCCGGTGGATCTGCGAACAATTCAGCTGGTCGCATTTGATCCGGGTGCCGTTGTCTGCATTCATGGCCATGGCATTTGATTGGATCATGGAACCGGTAGCAGTTGAACTTGGATTTTGGTCCTGGACGAACACGGAGATCCCTCTCTATAATTATATCTGCTGGTATGCGGTAGCATTCATTGCCAATGTCATCATTGAGCGGATGGCTACCGTTCGGTACAATGCATTTGCACCGTTGTTGTTGCTGGTCCAGTCCCTCTTTTTTATTGCCTTGCGGATGCTGCTATAGCAGTTAATTTATCATTGAGTATTTTTTGAGGTTAATTGTAGCTGTTCTTCAGCATCGATTGATTTCTCTGGTATACCTTGTCTCCCCGGCATGCACTGCTTGAACATGGTGAACCAGAACGAAATCCATCCAATTGCGAAAAAGGGACAAACGATCCGATATGCGCACAGCGGACCCGAAATGGCTCATCCGGACCTTGCACTGATCCGAAATATCTTCATCAACCTGATCTCCAATGCCATGCATTGACGGGAGATCAGGTCGTTCCACGCGTCATTCTCTTTCATGAACAGATCCAAAATTTTGCCATCCATTTTCTTTGCTTTTTAATTGTTTTTATCGCACAAAGATGATGGGATGGGCCCTAAAATGGAATGACGAAAAGGTGTAAAATAAATGACAATCGTCATCTTTTTTCTCCCAGCAGCCAGGAGGGCTTGCGGGTTTCGTATTGGAGGCCGAACTCCTGGATGCAGTCCCGGATGTGGGAAACGGCTTCGTCGATTGAATCGGTGACCAGGAACAGTTTCAGGTCTTCTTCCGAGATGGTTTTCATCTGCCGCATTTTTTCGATGTGTTCAATGATTTCTTTATGGTAGTCTTTGCAGAAGATGATCACCGGGAAGTCTTTGATTTTTCCGGTTTGGATCAGGGTCATGGCTTCGAAGAGTTCATCGAGTGTTCCAAATCCGCCGGGCATGATTACAAATGCGTAGGAGTATTTGATCAAGAGGGTTTTGCGGACAAAGAAATACCGCATGTTTACCCATTTGTCGAGGTAGGGATTGGGTTGTTGTTCCATGGGGAGGATGATGTTGCAGCCGACGGAGCGACCGCCTACGTCTTTTGCACCCCGGTTGGCTGCTTCCATGAGTCCTGGTCCCCCGCCCGTCAGGATCGTGAACCCCAGCTTTGCTGCTTCCGCCGCGAAGCGGCGGGTCAGATCGTAGTATTCGCTTCCCTCGGGAAAGCGGGCCGATCCGAAGACGGTCACACAGGGACCGGAGAAGTGTAATGCCCGAAAGCCACGAATGAATTCAATGCAGACCTTGATCACGAATTTGAAGTCGGCCCACCGGGAACGGGGACCTTCCAGGAACTTGATCTCGAACTTGTTGGGCATGGGCCGGCAATTGGTATACGCTAATATAAAAAAAAACCCTGCGAAAGCAGGGCACGTATCTTCAGGCGTTGGATGACTTGCACTTTTTCATAGTAATCGGATGCCTGATGACTTTGGATAGGGTTGGATTGGTGGTTTTTTTCGGACCGTTGGATTTACGGGCTTTTGGATAGGATGATTCGGATCTTAGTTTTCGAATGCCATTGAAATGGCATTCATCGATACCCTAAAACTACTGAAACGCATACAATTCAAACAATTTTTCTTTCCTAAATATTTCTTAATTAGGTGTTTATACGTAAAGGGCGAATAGGGAAAACAAATCTTTGATTGCTAAATAAATTAGCATATTATTGCTAATAAAATTAGTTTTTATGGATGAGGAGATTTATTACGACGCGACCTACGCCGGCTCGAAGTCGTTTCAGCAACAACAGGTGCGTACCGCCAATGCAACGGGTTTTGGGGCGGCGACCGACGACCATGCGGAGCGGGGCATTGACCTCAACGAACAACTGATCCGCAACAAACCGGCCACGTTTTTCATGCGCGTGCGCGGCGAGGCGATGATCGGTGCCGGCATTTTTGACGGCGACACGGTGATCGTGGACCGCAGCATCAAGCCGGTCAGCGGCAAAGTGGTGATTGCAGTACTGAACGGCGACATGCTGATTCGCCGACTGGAAAAAGGATTCAATAAAGTGCGGCTCATACCGGAGACCAACCGGCTTGCTCCAATCGAGGTCGATCCTTATGCAGAGTTTTCGATTTGGGGAGTAGTGACCTACGTGATTCATGCTTGCTGAACATGTACGCGATTGTTGACTGCAATAGTTTTTATTGTTCCTGCGAGCGGTTGTTTCGCCCGGACCTGCAATCGCAGCCGGTAGTGGTATTGAGCAACAACGACGGATGCATCATCTCGCGAAGCGATGAGGCCAAGCGCCTGGGCATTGACATGGGCACACCGTTGTTCGAGAGCCGAAGGCGCTTGGCCGATAACCGCGTAGCGGTCTTCTCTTCGAACTACAACCTTTACGGCAACATGAGCCTACGCGTGATGGACACGCTGCGCACCCTCAGCGATGATGCAGAACACCGGTGCGTGGAGGTATACTCGGTAGATGAAGCATTCATCAACCTTGCACACCTGCCCATCGATCGCCTACAGGGATTTGCCGAACGCTTGCGCGAAGTGGTGGTGCAGTGGACCGGCATACCGGTTTCCATCGGCATCGCTCACTCGAAAGTCCTCAGCAAAGTCGCCAACCGCATCGCCAAAAAAAACAAGCAACAAACCTGCTGCGTATTGGTGCTGCACGATGAGGCGGCCATCCAGCATGCGCTGGAATCGACCGACGTGTCCGACCTCTGGGGCATTGGTCGCCGCTACGCCCGCAAACTCAAAGAATGCTACGGCATCAACACTGCCTGGCAACTGCGCCACATGCCGCAGGAATGGGCACGCAAAAAACTGGGCGGGATAGTAGGGGTGCGCATGATCCGCGAACTCAACGGAGAACCCTGCATTCCATTAAAGGATCCTTTGGAAAAAAAGAAGATGATCGCTACTACGCGCATGTTCGGAAAACCGATCTTCACGCTGCATGAACTCGAAGAAGCGGTTGCCACCTACACGGCACGTGCAGCAGAAAAACTGCGTCGGCAATACGGTGCTGCTGCTTCGGTGGATGTGTTCCTGGTGTACAACGGGGTAGCGGGACAACCCTATGCCTATGACCCCAAGCACCTGTACAGCCGCGCAACCCTCCTTCAACCCACTTCCGATACTGCTGCACTCATCAAGGCGGCAGTCCCGCAAGTATCCACCCTCTACCGCAAGGGCGCAAAATACCTGAAGGCCGGAGTGGTGCTGGGCGACATTGTTCCTGATGATGCGTTGCAGGGAAATTTGTTTGGTTCATCTGCGGGAAGCGACCGCCGTGCATTGATGCAGGCGCTGGACAACATCAACTTCAGCATGCGCGATGACATCGTGAAGTTTGCGGTGTCAGGGCTTACCCGCAACTGGAAAATGCGGCAGGAAATGCGCAGCAAACGGTTCACCACGCGCTGGGATGAACTCTATGAAGTGAACGGAAACTTATGAGGCCTGCAGGTGATGATCGCAACTGCTTTCTGACTAAATTTGCCGCCTAAATCATCACTATGTCGAAAGGCCCCATCTCCCAGTTCATTCAGCACCATTATCGCCACTTCAATGCAGCGGCGCTTGTAGATGCAGCGAAAGGATACGAACAGCACCTGCTGGAAGGAGGTAAGATGATGGTCACGCTCGCCGGGGCCATGAGTACGGCCGAACTGGGAGTATCGTTTGCGGAAATGATCCGCCAGGGGAAAGTCGACATCATCTCCTGCACCGGTGCCAACCTGGAAGAAGACATCATGAACCTGGTGGCCCATTCGCACTATCGCCGTGTACCGAATTACCGCGATCTCACGCCGCAACAGGAATGGGAATTGCTGGAACAGGGATTGAACCGGGTGACCGACACCTGTATTCCGGAAGAAGAAGCATTTCGGAAAATTCAACACCACATCGTGAAACTTTGGAAAGACACTGACGCACGAGGCGATCGTTATTTTCCTCACGAGTTCATGTACCAGCTGCTGAAGAGCGAAGTGATGAAACCCGATTACGAAATCGATCCGAAAGACAGCTGGATGATTGCGGCCATGGAACGCAACATTCCCATCATTGTAGGTGGTTGGGAAGATTCTACCATGGGCAACATTTTTGCTTCCTATGTCATCAAGAATGAAATGAAGGCCACCACCATGAAAAGCGGAATTGAATACATGGTCTGGTTGTCGGATTGGTACCGCAAAAACAGCGGCGGGAAAGGCGTTGGATTTTTTCAAATCGGTGGCGGTATAGCCGGCGATTTTCCGATCTGCGTGGTGCCGATGATGTACCAGGACCTGGAATGGCACGATGTTCCTTTCTGGAGCTACTTCTGCCAGATCAGCGATTCCACTACTTCTTATGGTTCCTATTCCGGCGCGGTGCCCAACGAAAAAATTACCTGGGGTAAACTGGACATCCACACACCCAAATACATTGTGGAAAGCGATGCCACCATCGTTGCACCCTTGATCTTTGCTTATCTACTGGGCTGGTAATGGAGCCCCACGTAAATCGCACTCCTCCTTTCTCTGCTGCGTTGATCGAACGCAACGGATGGAAAGAAGTGGAGCTCTGCGATCGGCAAAACGGCACAACCGTCGTCATCATTCCGGAAGCCGGCGCCATCCTGAATCGGTTTGAAGTAATGCATCAGGGCATTCGGCTCAACATCATCGATGGATTCCAAGATGTAGGGGATTGGAAACAACAGCTTACACAGGGGTTCAAGAGCGCAAAATTATCTCCCTTCGTCTGTCGGTTGCATGCTGCGCAGTACACATGGGAAGGGCATCAATATACGGCGGATAAATTTTTATTGAATGGTCACGCCATTCACGGATTGTTGTATGATGCAGTACACGAAATAGAATTCATACAGGCCAGTGCTTTCATGGCCGAATGCAAACTCGTTTACCGCTACTCCGGTGATCACCCGGGATATCCATTTGCCATCGACATGAATGTGCGGTACCGACTGGAAGAGGCCAATCAACTCAGTATCACGACAACCGTTCATAACCGCAGTGGAAAAACAATCCCGCTTTCGGATGGATGGCATCCCTATTTTAAATTAGGAAGATCCATCGATACAGCATCGCTGTACATCAATTCCCGTCAACAGGTTGAGTTTGATTCCGAATTGCTGCCAACAGGTAAATTGGTACCGGATAAAAAATGGTTCAAGTGGGCGGCGTTGCACCGGGTGAAACTCGACAATTGTTTCAAGCTGGATGCCGAACAACCGCTGCCGCATTGCACGCTGCGGGATGAGTCAGTGGGACTCCAATTGTTCATTTATCCCGAGACAGGATATCCGTATCTGCAGGTCTACACCCCCGATCACCGCCGGAGCATCGCCATTGAAAACCTGAGTTCTCCTCCGGATGCATTCAATAACCACATGGGGTTGATTGAACTGGGTCCGATCGACTCTCATCTGTTTTCTACACGCTACCGGATTGAGCCGATTGTGCACACTTCTCAATGGTGAGCAATAAAGATGGGCAATCGGTGTCCTTCTATTGCCTCTGAAAGAAAACTTTTCTTGAACAAATTAGAAATCTCGCTTCTTCCATAAGAGCCCGCCACCAGCAGGCTTCCCGGTTGAGTGGCTATCCAGTCGGTGAAAACAGAGATTTTTCTTTATCCAATTTCTCAAACGTCAGATTGGAAAAATGTTTTGTCGCTAAACAGTGTAAAACCGTTTTGGCTGCTGACCGGAGATGGCGGTACACCTGATTCCAGTCAATTTTTTGAGTCCGGCGACTGAACTTTACCATGTTTTCCGTGTTTATTATACACGCTTTCAACTTAACTTTACCGCATGGCAGTCGTCTTCTATTTTTTCGTCGTTTTGGGTGTCTTCTTACTCATGGAAGGCATCACCTGGTGTACCCATCGATGGGTCATGCACGGATTTTTATGGTACCTGCACATGGATCACCATCAGGTGGAGCCAGGATTTTTTGAAAAGAACGATGCCTTCTTTTTCATTTTTGCCGTGCCCAGTTTTCTCTGCATCCTTTTTGGAATGCAAAATGGAATCTGGTGGCTACATGCTATTGGATTTGGCATCATGGCCTATGGCTTCGCCTATTTTTTGATACACGATGTCATCATTCACCAGCGGTTCAAATGGTTCTCGCGCAGCAATAACACCTATATCCGTGCCATTCGCTGGGCACACAAGATGCACCACAAGCACCTCGATAAACACGAAGGAGAAAGTTTTGGAATGTTGTATGTGCATAAAAAATACTGGGAGAAGGTGCGTCGCGATAAATCACTGATGAAAGGCAAGAAGGTGGAATATGCCCCCGAAGCCTAAATACGATTACATCATTGCAGGTGGCGGATGTGCGGGATTGAGTTTGCTCATGCACATGCTCGCTGAATCATCCTTCAGGGATTGTTCAATACTGTTGATTGAAAAAGATGCCAAGCAGAGCAACGACCGCACCTGGTGTTACTGGGAAAAAGGGGATGGGTTGTTTGACAGCATCGTGCATGCGAAATGGAATAAGGCCTGGTTTCATTCCAATGGGTACTCTGCATTGAAAAACCTTCATCCGTATCAGTACAAGATGATCAGGGGGCTCGATTTTTATCGTCATTGCCATCAATGCATCGAACGCTTTCCCAATGTGAGCATTGTTCGTGAGTCGGTTGTGGATATGGGACAAACTCCAGGTGGAGCATATGTGCAAACCGATGTGGATCGATATGAATGCTCCGTTGTATTCAACAGCATTCAACTCCACCCTCCTGTCGTATCATCCGATCAATACATGCTCTTGCAGCATTTCAAGGGATGGATCATTGAAACCGATGCACCAGCCTTCAATCCCAATGAGCCGATCCTGATGGATTTTCGAGTCGATCAACACGCAGGAACCACATTTGTGTATGTCATGCCCCTCTCTGATCGTCGCGCACTTGTGGAATATACGTTGTTCACCAAGGAGCTCTTGAACGACCAGGCATATGAAGCGGGACTGGAACGCTACGTCAAAGAACAGTTGCAGCTTTCACAGTATACCGTAGTGGAACGTGAGTTTGGCATCATCCCCATGACCAATTACCGGTTTTCACCCGGAGAAGGAAACATCGCTCAATTGGGAACGATGGGAGGGCAAACCAAGCCCTCCAGCGGCTACACGTTTCGATTCATCCAGAAACATTCAGCTGCTATTGTGCAGGCGCTCAAACAAGGGAAACATCCATTGATCAAGCGTCCAGCAATGGATGCTCGTTTTTTTTGGTACGACAGTGTATTGTTGCATTTGCTGCATAAAGAAAAGATGGCCGGTGCACGCATTTTCTCATTGTTGTTCAAACGAAATCCCATCGATCGGCTGTTTAGTTTTCTGGACAATGAATCGACCTTATTGCAGGAAGCGATCTTATTGAATACCTTACCGCAGTGGCCATTCATGAAAGCCGGCTGGGAAGAATTGACGAAACCAACGCGTAATTAAAACGCAGGGTTGATTTCCAATTTCTTTTTCGATTGTTTTTTCTTGAGAACTTCTTTGGCCCAATAGACCAACTTGGTGGAAGCGATTCCCACCGCAGCTCCGGCCAGGATGTCTCCCAGCCAGTGTTTATTATTGTAGAGGCGCAGGTATCCCGTCAATGCAGCTGTTCCATATCCTGCAATGCTGTAGACAACCGATCGGTGTCCGTACTCCTGGTGCAGCAATTCAGCAGCGATGAATGCAGTGGTGGTATGGCCTGAAGGAAAGGAGCGGTTATCGCTTTTATCGGGTCGTTCGCGGTTGACGATGCGCTTGAGTGATTGCGTGACGATTCCGCCCGTTACGGTGGAGAGTCCAAATACCACTACTTGAGCCGGAAGCTTGTTGCGCCCTTTAACTCCCGATGCACTGAGCGCAAATACGGCAATCGCCGGAGCGTACTGCGTGTAGTCGTCTATTTCGGTAGCCGTTCTCGAAGGCTGAAAATCGTTGTAGATCGATTGTTCGAGTGAATTGAACGGAGGAGCGGTGGCTACAAGTACACCTGTCGTGAACAATCCAGCCGGGATCATCCATGCTTTTTTTGTAAAACGAGGGGATGGAATGGTATCTGCGTGCGCAGTCTGTACTGCTAAAAGTACCAGTGTGAAAAGGATCAGTCGCCTCAACCGTTGTCTTTGCCACAAAGAAAGGAGATTTAGGCTACATTCAGTACATTTGGAAAAACATGAACGCGCGTTATTTCATCGGTTTGTTTGTGTTCGCGGGGATCGTCTTCATGACTGCCTGCGAAAAAAATGCAGCACCTGCCGAACCCACTGCAACCCCTTCGTTCGATATCATACAAGAGAAAATTTTAACTACCTCCTGTGCCGTATCCGGTTGTCACGCATCCACAACCGATCCCGGATTTGCACAGCATGGTTTGATTCTTTCTCCTGGAAAGTCCTTTGCCGCGCTTGTGGGAGTGAATGCGCGAAATGCCGCAGCGGCAGCATTGGGATTGAAGTTGGTGAACCCACGGGATCCGGATAATAGTTTTTTGATTCATAAGATCACCTGTGAAACCGGTCACCATGCTGCCTCCTCCAATTTTGGAGCACAAATGCCGCTGGGCGGAATTTTTTTAACTAAGGGTCAAGTTGAATTCATAAGAAAGTGGATCATCAACGGTGCCAGTGCAACCGATGCCAGTGTGAACCTGTCGTTGCTCAACGACAGCAGTGTGTGCCAGCCCTCCATTCAGCCGCTCGCTCCTCCACCCACCGGTGCTGGATTTCAGTTGAGGATTGATCCATTCGATGTGCCGCCTCAGTTTGAACGCGAAGTGTTTGTTCGACGAAACACTCCTAACCTTACATCGGTGTATGTCAACCGCATTCAATCGCGTGGAATGTCCAACAGCCACCACTTGGTTGTCTATACTTTCCGGGATCCGGCTATCCTACCTCTGGAGAACACATTACGCGATTTGCGTAATTCCAATGGAACCATCAATCCTGAAAACCTGCAGAACCATATTTACTTGGGAGGCGGGAGTGAAGTCAATTCAGATTTTTCGCTTCCTCCTGGTGTTGCATTGCAGTTGGCGCCGGGCACACCCCTTGATTTGAATGCCCATTATTTCAATCGCACCAATTTTACGTTGAGAGGGGAAAACCATGTCAATTTTTATACCGTTCCCGCCAGCAGTGTGCAGTATGTAGCAAAGACATTGGATTTGAATAATACGTCGATCAGCATTCCAGCCGGTCAGCGCAGAACGTTTACAAAGACGTTTACGTTCAATGCATTGACGCGGGTGATTGTGCTCACATCACACAACCATAAGCTCGGCGAAAAATTTGTGATCAAGATTGCCGGTGGTCCACGCAATGGTGAGATTGTCTATACCAACACCGACTGGGAACACCCCTTGTATGTTTCATATGCTACTCCTATTGTTTTACAGCCGGGTGAGGGACTCACTTCTGAAGTTACCTACTATAATACTACTGCTAAGACGGTGAATTTCGGACTGACCAGTGAAGATGAAATGAACATCATTTTTGGCTATTATTATTGATCGCATGAGAATTCCAGTGCTCCTTTTTTGTTGCTTGATCCACCTTTGTTCCGAAGCACAACCCACTACTTATTGCAATCCCATCAACATCGATTACGGGTATACGCCCATACCGAATTTTTCTGTTTGGGGAAGGCACCGGGCCACTGCTGATCCGGTTATTGTCAACTATAAAGGAGAATATTATCTCTTCAGTACCAACCAATGGGGGTATTGGTGGAGTTCGGATATGAGCAAGTGGAACTTTGTATCCAAGAAATTTCTTCGTCCCTGGAACAACGTATACGACGAACTATGTGCTCCTGCAGTAACAGTGATAGGGGATACCATGCTTGTCTTTGGTTCCACCTATTCCAGCAATTTCACGTTGTGGATGAGTACCAATCCGAAGGCCAACGAATGGAAGCCGCTGGTGGATTCACTGGATATCGGTGGATGGGACCCGGCCTTTTTTTTGGATGACGATGGACGGTTCTACATGTACAACGGAAGCAGCAACCGTTGGCCGTTGTATGGCATTGAACTGGATCGAAAAACATTTCAACCCAAGGGCACACGAAAGGAAATGTATTTTCTTGAAAGTTGGCGATACGGATGGCACCGGTTTGGGGAATACATGGATGATACCTTCTTGGATGGTTTCATCGAGGGGGCGTGGGTGACCAAGCACAAGGGAAAGTATTATTTTCAATATGCAGCACCTGGCACGGAATTCAGTGGCTATGCCGACGGCGTTGCGGTTGGAGAAAGTCCACTGGGATATTTTCAAAATCAATCCGATCCGCTGAGCATTAAAGCAGGTGGATTTGCGCGCGGTGCAGGTCATGGCGCCACTTTCCAGGATAACCAACAAAAGTATTGGCACGTATCCACCATAGCGATTGCCGTGAAAAATAATTTTGAACGCAGACTCGGAATATGGCCTGCGGGATTTGATAAAGATGGTGTGATGTACTGCAATACGGCGTTTGGAGATTATCCGCATTATTTGCCTGGAGATGCAACATCCCATGAGCAATCCCGTTTCACCGGTTGGATGTTGTTGAATTATAAGAAGCCCGTGTTGGTCTCTTCCACACTGGCCAGTAATTATGCTGCCAATCATGTTGTGGACGAGAGCATCAAGACCTATTGGAGTGCTGCCACTTCAAACAAGGGAGAATGGGTACAGTCGGATCTGGGTGCTGTTTCTACCGTTCACGCTGTGCAAATCAATTACGCCGATCAGGATGCTGTGTTCTTGGGTAAGACAACGGATCAGTTTCACCGGTATATGCTGTATTGTTCCGTGGATGGAAAAAAATGGGAAGTGATGACCGATAAATCGCGGAACCTTTCCGATGTCCCCCACGATTACATTGAATTGAGTACGCCCATTGATGCACGGTACATCCGGTTGGAAAATATTCATGTTCCTTCCGGGAAGTTTGCCATCAGTGGATTGCGGGTATTTGGAAAAGGCAAAGCGGGGGGTCCTGATCCGGTGCGTGATTTTTATGTGTTGCGAACAGAGAAAGATAAGCGAAGTGCGTGGTTGAAATGGAGTCCGGTCGATAACGCCTATGCCTACAACATTTACCTCGGCACAGACCCCACTAAGCTTTATACCAGCATCATGGTCCATGATGCCAATGATTACTATTACAAAGGAATGGACAGTAAAAAGACCTACTATTATCGAATTGAAGCCATCAATGAAAACGGAATATCCGTTTCGTCTCCCATCATCAAAGCAGACTAAAAACCCACAAGCATGAAAAAAACGTTACTCATTGCCGCCGTATTCTTTTCCGGTCAACTCATCGCACAGGATGCAAAAATGAACGCGTTCATCACCGGATTGATGTCCAAGATGACCCTGGAAGAAAAAATAGGTCAGTTGAATCTGATCACCCCTGGATCGGGAATTCCTACCGGTTCTGTTGTGAGTACGGATGTGGAAGGAAAGATAAAGTCCGGAAAAGTCGGCGGCATGTTTGGCGTAATCGGCGCGGAGAAAGTCCGACAGGCACAGGACATGGCCGTGAATTCAACGCGACTGAAAATTCCACTCATGTTTGGTTCGGATGTGATTCATGGACATAAAACCATTTTCCCGATTCCATTGGGGATCAGTTGTTCCTGGGATACGGCCTTGATTCGTCAGAGTGCCATTGTTGCGGCGGAAGAAGCTACAGCCGATGGACTCAACTGGGTATTCTCTCCCATGGTCGATGTAGCCCGTGATCCACGCTGGGGAAGGGTTTCAGAAGGTTCGGGCGAAGATCCGTTTTTGGGTGCACAGATTGCTACTGCTATGGTAAAGGGTTATCAGGGCACATCGCTGTCGGATAAAAAAACAGTATTGGCCTGTGTCAAGCATTTTGCATTATACGGTGCGCCAGAGGGAGGAAGGGATTATAATTCAGTCGATATAAATCGCACGCGCATGTTCAATGATTATTTGGCGCCCTACAAAGCTGCTGTGGATGCAGGAGTTGCTTCGGTGATGACCTCGTTCAATGATATTGATGGAGTGCCGGCTACTGGCAACAAATGGCTGTTGACGGATTTGCTTCGCCGCGATTGGAAGTTCAATGGGATGATTGTGAGCGACTACACATCTGTCAATGAAATGGTCAATCACCGGTTGGGTAATCTGCAGGAAGTTTCGGCTCAATCCATTCGTGCGGGACTGGACATGGACATGGTGGGTGAAGGCTTTCTGACCACCTTGAAAAAATCCCTGGATGAAAAAAAGATTACACTAGCAGATATCGATCGTGCTTGCCGTAAGGTGCTGGAAGCAAAGTATAAGGCGGGATTGTTTGAAGATCCGTATCGGTACATCGATGAGAACCGAAAAAATGAAATTCTGACGCAGTCGAAGCGCGATTTTGCTCGCATGATCGCCGCACAATCCTTTGTCCTCCTCAAGAACAACGCCAATGCATTGCCCATCAAAAAGACGCAACGCATTGCGCTGGTTGGTCCACTGGCCAACGACCGCAGTAACATGCTGGGTACCTGGGCGGTGAGCGGAGATCCGCAGTTATCTGTTTCCGTGATGGAGGGATTGCTCAAGCAGACAGCCAGTCCTGTGAACATCGCGTATGCAAAAGGCGCTAACATTACCGATGATCCATCGTTGGCCAAGCAGGCCAATGTATTTGGCATGCGTGCAGAAATTGATGAGCGCACACCGGCCGCAATGCTGGAGGAAGCGGTTGCGATAGCGCGGTCATCTGATGTGGTGGTTGTCGTGGTAGGAGAAGCTTCCGAGATGAGTGGAGAAGCGGCGAGCAGAAGCGATATTACATTGCCTGCGAGTCAGGTGCGACTCCTTCATGCGTTGTATGCAACCGGTAAGCCGGTGGTCGTGGTGATCATGAGTGGTCGACCGCTTGCATTGACCAATATTGTAGATGGAGCCTCCGCGATTCTTCACACCTGGCATGCCGGTATTGAAGCAGGCAATGCCATTGCCGATGCAGTATACGGAGCCGTGAATCCTTCCGGAAAGTTAAGCATGTCGTTTCCGTATAGCGTGGGACAGGTTCCGGTCTATTATGCACAAAAAACTACAGGTCGACCCATGGATCCAAACAATAAATTCAGTACCAAATACATGGACGTGCCCAATGGTCCGCTTTTCCCATTTGGTCACGGACTCAGCTATACGCAGTTTACCTTCAGTGATGTTCAACTCAGTGCCAGCAGCATGACTGCAGCAGGAGCGATAACGGCTTCGGTGACCGTCACCAACAGCGGATTCAGAGATGGTGCCGAGGTGGTTCAACTCTATATTGAAGATAAAGTGCGAAGCATTACTCCTCCTTCGAAAGAGCTCAAAGGATTTCAAAAAATCATGCTGAAGGCCGGAGAGAGCAGAACCGTTCGCTTCACCATCGACGCTTCTGTTTTGAAATTCTGGAATGCAGACATGAAGTTTGTGGCAGAACCCGGAGCGTTTGGAGTCGGCATCGGCGGCAGCAGTGCTGACCTCAAAACAGCTCTATTTACGTTAACCAAGTAGCAAGCCAAAACAAAATTTTGGTTATCTTAAGCAGCAAATCGACTGCTTATGCATATGAATGCCGAAAGTTCAGCCGGAGCGGAAGCAATTGCACCGCGGAACCTGTTCATCATTTCACTGATCGCTGCACTGGCCGGATTTATTTTTGGATTCGACATGGTAGTGATATCCGGAGCGGATAAAGACATTCAAGCGCTCTGGAACACATCCCCCTGGTTTCATGGATTTTTTATCATGTCGATGGCGTTGTGGGGGACGGTCATCGGTTCCATTTTTGGCGGTCGACCAACAGAGCGCTACGGCCGAAAAAAAGTGTTGATGGCCGTCGGTTTGTTGTTCACGGTATCTGCATTTGGTTCAGCACTTGCACAGGATGCCTATTCGTTTTCGTTTTTTAGATTATTGGGAGGTATCGGGATTGGTATTTCTTCGGTTGCCGCGCCGACCTATATTTCAGAAATTTCTACCTCTGCTTCAAGAGGCCGACTCGTAGCGATGTACCAGTTCAATATCGTGTTTGGCATATTGATTGCTTATTTATCCAATTATTTTCTCTCCGGAGTTGGAGGCGAAAACGATTGGAGGTGGATGCTGGGGGTCATGGTCGTCCCTTCGCTTCTGTATACGATTGGTGTATTGTTTATCCCGGAGAGTCCACGCTGGTTACAAAAACGAGGTGCCGCATTGGAGGCTCAAGCTTCGCATGCAGGCGTTTTGTTGCACACCAAGTACAGAAGGATAGTATGGCTGGCCTTCATGGTAGCATTTTTCAATCAGTGGTCCGGAATCAACTTCATTCTGTATTATGCTCCGCGGATTTTAGAAGCAGCTGGATTAGCCGAACAGGAGTCGTTGCTGAATGCAGTGGCCATTGGGGGGACGAATCTGATTTTCACATTTGTCGGGCTCTTCCTGATTGATCGATTGGGAAGAAAAACGCTGCTCATCATTGGTTCGTTTGGATACATCATCAGCCTGACCATGGTCGCTTATGCATTTTTTGCGTCTGCCTCTTCGACTTTTTTACTCCCCTTCCTGCTTGTGTTCATTGCATCGCATGCCATGGGACAAGGTGCAGTGATTTGGGTATTCATTTCCGAAATATTTCCCAATCAGGTTCGGGGATTGGGACAGGCATTTGGTGCCAGCATTCATTGGGTATTTGCCGCATTGATCACGTTGATTGCTCCCATCTTCATTGATGATGTAAATGGAATTTTCAAGGAAAATCCATGGCCCATTTTTGCATTTTTTGCAGCGATGATGGCTTGGCAATTGATCTGGGTGTTGACCAAAGTCCCTGAAACAAAAGGAGTTTCTCTTGAAGATTTAGAGCAGAAATTGGTTGGTTGATCAGGGCATCCATTTCCATGCAATTCCAATGGCAGGCATGGGGCGATACTGAAGCGGACTCTTTGTGTTCGGTATGGACTCGAGTTTAATGTTGGCAGACAGATCGTTTGCGTGTCTGAGGTTGACGATTGCGGAGGAAAAAAAGAAAATGCTTCCAGCTATTGCAACTCCTCCGGCACCGACCATGATGATGCTTCACACTTCAACATTATCGTTGCTGTCGTTCCACAGGTCAACGTTGTTTGCAAATATTGCAAACCCGCCCACTACTGCCAGCGCTCCACCGCCCAATAATATCCAGCCCGTATTGCGGTGTGCGCGACTCCTGTCGAGGTAATCGCTCCGGTTGAATTGCTGTGTATTCCTGATGCGTTGGCCCATGCATACCGAACTTACTACCAGTAGGATGAAAAGAGATATACGTATTCGATGTTTCATGAAGCAAAATTGCATAACTGTATTCGACAATTATGAGTAAGTTTAATCAGAAATTATAAGAGATATGAAAAAGCACATCCTTTCGACTCTATGCTTGGTATTGATTGGCTTCATAACAGCTGGGCAGACGTTTGAAGTGCTGCTTCCCGCCGAATTGAGCAAAACTGCAGTAGATGGCCGCCTCTTGATCATGCTCTCAAAAAATCCAGTGGGTGAACCGCGCTTTCAAATCAGTGACGACCAGGGAACTCAGCAGATTTTTGGAATGGATGTAGAGGGATGGAAACCTGGAACCACTGTGCGCATCAACCCAGAAGCATATGGATATCCGGTCCCATCGCTCAGCAAAATTAAAAATGGTACCTACAGCGTTCAGGTTTTACTTCATATCTATGAAACATTTAAACGAAAAGATGGACACGTGGTTAAGTTGCCCATGGATCGCGGCGAGGGTCAACATTGGAATATCGCTCCCGGAAATTTGTATTCCGTTCCAAAACGTGTTGCATTCAAGGCGGATCCCGCTTTCCGATATGCACTTGCTTTAGAAAAAACAATTCCTCCCATCCAGGAGCCGGAGGACACGAAGTACATCAAGCACATAAAGATTCAATCCAAGATGCTGACTGAATTTTGGGGCCGACCCATGTACCTGGGTGCACACATATTGTTACCGGAAGGATGGGACACCCATCCGAATGTTAAGTATCCCTTGGCCATTTACCACGGTCATTTTCCTTCTGATTTTGGAGGGTGGAGGACGGAACCGCCAGATCCCAATCTTATTCCAGATACTTCCAAGCGGTTCAATCTGATCGGCTATAATAAAATTGTGCAGCAAGAGGCCTATGATTTTTATAAGTTATGGACTGGACCCAATTTTCCGCGCGTCATAGCAATTGAGATTCAGCATGCAAATCCATACTATGATGATTCATATGCTGTCAATTCAGCCAATCTTGGTCCCTATGGCGATGCGATTACCTATGAATTGATTCCTGAAATTGAAAAACGGTTTCGGGGGATTGGTCAAGGATGGGCACGTTTCATGTATGGGGGAAGTACAGGAGGTTGGGAAGCATTGGCTGCCCAGGTATTTTATCCCACTGAGTACAACGGCAGTTATGCTGCATGTCCCGATCCGATTGATTTCCATCACTACATGACGGTTGATATTTACAACGATAAGAATGCCTATTTCCGTGAAGGGCCTTTTAGAAATACGTTGCGTCCGGGACACCGCAATTACTTGGGACATGTAGATGCGATGGTGCGCGACATGAATCACCGTGAATTGGCCTTGGGAACAAAAAGCAGAAGCGGTGATCAATGGGATATCTGGGAAGCAGTTTATTCACCAGTGGGTCCAGATGGTTACCCGGTAAGGATCTTTGATAAAAGGACCGGTAACATCAATAAACGTGTAGTGGAACATTGGAGAGAGCAGTATGATTTAACCCACATCATACAACGCGACTGGGCAAAAATCGGGAATCAATTATCTGGAAAGATTCACTTGTATGTTGGCGATATGGATAATTATTATTTAAACAATGCGGTCTATTCAGCGGAAGACATGTTAAAGCAGCTAAAGAATCCTGCATGCAATTGTGAGGTGGACTATGGTGATCGGGCAGAGCATTGTTGGAATGGGGACCATAAACATCCCAACTACATCAGTCGGTTACGCTACCACCAAATGTTTATTCCCAAATGGACTGAAGAGGTAAAAACACGCGCACCCAAAGGGGCTGATCTTCTTTCATGGCGATATTGATGTAATCTATGCACTTATTCGTTCGATATTTTTATTTAACTCTGCTGCTGAGCAGCAGCTTGATTGTTAAGGCACAACCATTCAGCAAAGAAATCAAAGAATTTGCGCGAATGGATTCGCTGCAAGCGCCAGTGCGAAATGGTATTTTGTTGATTGGCAGTTCTTCATTCACAATGTGGAAAGACGTCCAGCAATGGTTCCCGGAGCATCGTATCATCAATCGGGCATTTGGTGGTTCAACGCTCTTGGATCAGATTCGTTACGTGGATCAGGTAGTGGCTCCGTATCATCCCCTTCAAGTCGTGATATATTGCGGAGAGAATGATATTGCTCTCTCATCATCTGTTACTGCTGATACGGTGTTGTATCGCTTTAGGTTATTGCACGGCATGATCCGGGATCGGTTTCCATCTACGCGCATTTCATTTGTTTCTATAAAACCGAGTCCCAGTCGTGTAGCCTTTTTACCCACCGTACGTCAGGCCAATGATAAAATTGAATCGTTTTGCCAAACAGAACCGAAAACTGATTTCATCAACGTGTTTTCATCCATGCTGCATGCCGATGGAAGTTGTATGGAAGATCTATTCTTATCGGATCGGTTGCACATGAATGAGAAAGGCTACAGAATTTGGCAATCCATCATGAAGCCGTATTTGCTCTCTACTCAACTCCCTTAGCGGATAGTACGTAGACGCGACTGGATGAACTATATGGTCCTTGTGGACCTTTGTATTTAAAATCAATATAACATGCTTTGAACCCTGTATCGGGCAGCGGTATTTCAATGATGCGCTTGTTCCCGTTTCCGTTAACAGAGGTGGACGACCATTTTTCGTTTCGAAAGTCCTGGTCAGTGGAATTGGCCGTCCATAATGCAACTTCTTGCAGTTCAGGTGAAGGGCCCTCAATTTCTATTTTGAATTTTTTTTCCTGTACAGTGGCGTTATTTTTTAGCAACGGGTAGCTTGCCTGTTGCAGCATTTTGCCATAGAAAGCACTGAGCGTTTGCAGTGCTTGTGCTCCTCCTCCCAAATCGTGACCTGCATTGGGAACATAGTGTATCATGGTTTCACCTGGTAAATCGTTGATGTACCACTTGATTGCATCGACTGTCCAGTATTCATCATTGGTGCCGATGAAGATCATCTTTGGTATGGTGTACCGGTGCTTATAGCTGTAAGGATCAATCATGGTCGTGACGACTTTCCCTTTTTTACTGCTGGTGGTTTGTGGGATTTCCAGTTTTACATAATCTTCAATTTGTTCACTGTATTTCCCATAGGCTTTCAATTGAGCGTTCAACGAAAGCGGCATGTTCAGCATATCGATCACCATCGGAGCGATAGCCTTGATTCGGTTGTCGCCAGTAGCGGCAGACAACCAGGTGGTCCAGCCTCGCTTCGATGCCCCGGCAATCATGAATTCATGGACTGGTTTATTGGATCGGGTGATGGTCAGATCCTGAATCGCGTCCATGGATCGGAGGGCCGACTTCACCATTGGGAACAACAGGGGCCAGTCGTATTGCCCATCCTGTTTGAACTGATGCAACGTGTAGGAGATGAGTGCATCTTCTTTTCGTCCATCCATCAAGGGTTGGTTGGGGGTTTGTTTCAATATGGCCACTACTGATTTATTGGATTCGGCAATTTGTGCAGCAACTGGCCACATCCTGTCGCTTGCCGACCAGTTCGGTTGTTCGCTGGTGTTGGAGCCTCCTGAAATGATCAGTAACGCACCGGAGTAGTCGACCTGCGAAGGAATGAAAACACTCAACTGATGCCGCCAGGTGATTCCCTTCCATTGTTGGGAAGTGAGGTTGAGGTGATACGTACGGGTTGATCCGAGCTTACCAGAATCTTTCACGGCATAGGCATAATGGGCATCGCCATTGTTGGTGTACTGCATCAATGCAGTTTCCGGGGTGGTTTTTTTCTGAGCCGAAACGGGCAGTGTGCTGATGAGGAGGGCCAATCCTAAAGTGGATACAAAAGTATTCATGGATAAACTTTTTGTCCGGGTAGTTGTTTCTAACTGGAAGTTACTGATTAACCCTCATTTCTTTACCTTACTGATATGTTTTTCAGCGTGCTGCGATCTGCAATCTTGATGGGGTGTGTTGTTGTGACCATGGTCGCACACGCTCAGGAGATTTATTATTCTCCTGTGGATTTAACATCCGAACGGCAGTTTGATGTGGATGTGATTGGAAAAGTGGATCGCAATACGCTTGTCTATAGAGGCAACAGGCTCGGGCGACAGTTATCCATTTTCAACGATCGTATGGAGCTGATACGAAAACTGGAACTTTCTTTTCTGCCCAAGGAATTGACGAAGGCTGATTTTGTAAACATGGGGAAAACAGCATTTTTGTTTTTTCAATTTGTGGAAGAAACCAATTTGTATGTTTCCATGACGGAATTGAATGGTGATGGAAAATTGATCCGGGAACCGGTACTCTTGGATTCTGCTTCGATTGAGGGTATGTCTGATTTTGAACCCTTTCAAATTTCTGCAAACGCTAATAAAAGCAAGTTGTTGATCTACCATCTGAATAAGGTGGATGAATTGACGACTCGTGTAGATGCCCAAATTTTCAATCGGGACATGACGTTTTCTGATCGTGCCCGTTTGTTATTGGGTACCCCCGATGGATTTGATATGATCACACCATTGACCCTTACCCATAAGGGCGATTTGGTATTTGTACGCAAGACCGAAAAAGAGGATGTGGATGAGTTGGCCCGATTGGATGTGCTGGTCAAACCCATTCATGTGGATACTGTCCGCACCTCGACCATTCGTTTCCGTGAATTTTCTGTTTCGACTTTTAAAACGGCTATTGATAATCGGAATGATAAACTGATTATTGCTTCTATCTACGGCTCAGGAAAAAGAGGAAATGCCAGTGGGATTTTTTCCATCATGGTTGATTTAAATTATGGAGGTGTTTTCAACGGGCATCAATTGCCTTTCAGCGATAGCTTGAGAAAGGAAGTCGACTTAAAAGGAAGTCAGGATAAAAAATTATTCAACGATTGTTTTTTGGATGAGGTGATTCCCGAAAGCGGGGGTGGTTATACAGTGATCATGGAGTTTCGAACAGTGATCGGGAATACCAATGCATTGATGAGACCCCTTTCTCTGGAGCGATACGATGGTCCTGCCTCTGGAATGATTTACGGTTCTTTTTTGCCAGGTGCATACGGATTCAATGGTCCCCGCAATCCTTATTTACCTACGGGTATTCCCGTTGAATCGGGCAGCAGAAACCTGATTCGGTATACTGCTGGAAACATGGTGCTCTTGTCAGTGGAGGGGTCCGGCAACCTTCGAGAAATCCAAATCGTTCGAAAATCTCAACGGGAAGAGAAAACGGCACATTTTATATCGTATGCGCTCACCAAGTCGGGATCGGGTATTCATGTCTTGTACAATGAACGAAAGAAAGGGGAGTTGTTCTTATCCAGTGTTGATTTTGTACCCGGTGATCGGCTGAAGCGTAATCCTGCTTTCCGTGGATCGGTTCCCAACATGAGTTTCATGACCCGGTATGCGCGACAGATTTCACCCAACGAATGCATTGTGCCTTGTGTGCGGGGAAATTACCTCAGTCTGGCTAAGGTGGTTTTCTAGTTTATCGACAGTTCGTATCTTTCAAAAAATTATTTTTTTATGGGTTATGCAGCGCATCCGGAACGGTATTCAAGAATTGATTACCGTCGTTGCGGAAACAGTGGATTGGTGTTGCCGGCGATTTCGTTGGGACTATGGCACAATTTTGGTCATGTGGATCTCCGTTCAAACTTTGAACCGATCCTGTATACGGCTTTTGATCTTGGGATCATTCATTTTGATCTTGCAAACAATTACGGTCCGCCCCCTGGAAGTGCAGAATCCAATTTTGGTGCAATTCTTAAAGATGGATTTGTCCGCTACCGTGATGAGATGATCATTTCTACAAAAGCGGGTTTCAATATGTGGGAGGGTCCTTATGGTGAATGGGGCAGTAAGAAGTACCTGGTGGCCAGTCTGGATCAGAGTCTGAAACGGATGGGATTGGACTATGTCGATATATTTTATCACCACCGTCCTGATCCCAATACTGATTTAGAGGAGAGCATGTCAACGTTGGATTTGGTCATTCGTCAGGGCAAAGCCCTCTATGCGGGTATTTCCAATTATCCTCCTGACCAGGCGCAGAAAGCATTTGATATTCTTAAACGATTGGGAACACCGTGTGTGATTCATCAACCCAAGTATTCCATGTTGGAACGCACACCTGAAAACGGATTATTGAATACGCTTCAAACCAACAATGTTGGGTGCATTGCATTTTCGCCATTGGCACAGGGGTTGCTGACCGACAAATACCTGAAGGGTATTCCTGAACAATCGCGTGCCGCACGCAATCCTTCGCTCAAGCCTGAGCAGATTACTCCGGTATTGATCAAGAAGATTACACAGTTGAATGAGCTGGCAGCGAGCAGGGGACAAAAACTTTCTGAAATGGCCATCTCCTGGTTGCTCAGGGATCAGCGCATTACTTCTGTGTTGATTGGAGCGAGTAAGGTAGCACATGTGCATGATGCATACAATGCCCATACCCGAATTGATTTTAGTCCCGAAGAATTGAACAGCATTGATGCCATTTTACATGCAGGTTAATCGACGAATGCATCCGTTCATGCTGCTTCTTGCTGTTTGGGTAATGCAGCTGCTGCCAACGGTGCTATTGGGACAGTCGGTCATGCTCATCAATCCAACCCGTCTTGATCGAAAAGGGGAAGTCGTATCCATTTCATGGGAGATGTTACTCCATAAATATCCCCTGTTGAATCCTCATCAGCTGAGGGTAACAGAGGCGTTGAACGGCAACGTACTGCCGATACAAATAGAATACAACGGTGCAGATCGCCCTTTGAATCTTCTGGTACAGGTTGATCTAGCTGCGAAGCAGCGGAAGCGATTGTTGATCAGTGCCGGTGCTTCGGAACCTGTTTCCAGTAAGACGTATGGACGATTTGTCCCGGAACGCAAAGATGATTTTGCCTGGGAAAACGATCGCATTGCTTTTCGGATGTATGGAAAAGCTTTGGAGAAAACCCCCAAGGAAATGGCCTACGGGATCGATGTATGGGTGAAGCGTACGGATCGATTGGTGATCAATGAGCGGTACAAACGGGGAAACTATCACGAAGATCAGGGGGATGGGATGGATTATTACCATGTTGGGCGAACACTGGGTGCCGGGAATTGTGCGCCATTGTGGGGCGACGGCATTTGTTACGATGGAACGTATGCCCGTTGGCGGGTTTTGGATAATGGTCCCTTGCGCACAACTTTTCAATTGGAGTACGATGCGTGGTTGGTGGGCACCGATTCCGTTACGGTGACCAAAACCATCAGCCTGGATGCGGGATCTGATTTCAATCGGATAGCGGTAGTTTATAAGAGTCCCACGCGCCCCTCTTTCCCAGTGGCAGCCGGAGTTGTCAAGCGGAAAGAACCTGGCGGGATCTTCCGTAATTCAGAAAAAGAGGGCTGGATGGGGTATTGGGAACCCGAGCATGGGAAAGACGGAATAACCGGAGTGGGGGTGTTTGTCGGTGGTAAAGCGTCGGCATTCCAAGAGCGAACGGATCAATACCTACTTGTTTTGCCGACTGCATCCGGTCATTCATTTACTTATTACGCTGGAGCCTGTTGGGATCGCGCCGGGGTCTACACAGAGGCACAACACTGGTTTCATCGGATAGAGGAGGCCAAATTCAATGCAAAGCACCCCATCCGCACAATAATAGAATAACTATTGCGTTTTTAAGTGGTTGATTGTTAATGCAATCCGATATCAGTAACCCCTCAGGCAGTACTTAATGCAATGTTAAATGGTCAAGACTTCTTAATCTTTTAACAACGCAGGAGGTCTTAATCCAAACTACCTGAACTTACTTTATTGTATGAAAACTAACTACATTATCCTGGGCTTTTTCGCCCTGCTGGTGGCGGCCTGTACCCACGAAATCATTAATGAGCCCACTAATCCAAACGGGGAAATCATCGTTGTTAATCCAGGAACGGGTGGTACTGCGACAAACTCTGACACTATTTGCTTTAATACACAAGTACTTCCGTTATATGTTTCATACTGCGGATCGAATGGCTGTCATAGTGCGGCTTCTGCGGAAGAGGGTGTTGTAACGGTGACGTATGCATCGATCATGAAAGGCATTCGTGCAAAAAATCCTAATCGCAGTGAATACTATACCATTATTGGAGGAGAAATGCCGCCTCGGCGCAGCCCTCAAATGTCGACTGAACAAAAAAATATCATCCTGAAGTGGATCAATCAGGGAGCGCTCAATACATCATGTGTGAACTCATGTGATACGACTAAGTTTACCTATAACGATCCCATCAAGACCATCTTATCAAATAGCTGCAATGGCTGTCACGGTGTTAAGCCAGGTTCAGGAAATGTCTTCCTGGGTGATTATGCCAGTGCACAGGCCTATATCAACGCCAATAAAGTCAATTTCTTAAAAGTAATTAATCACGATCCTACGATTGCTGTTTCCAAGCGCATGCCTCCATCCGGAAAGATGCAGGATTGCCAGATCAATCAGTTCGCAAAATGGATCAATAACGGATTTCCCCAATAACGAGTATGAAACGCCTACCCTACATTTCGATAGCCCTGGTAGTTGCGGGACTGAGTTCCTGCTATTACGATAAAGCTGATCTGATTTATCCGCAGCCGACTACGTGTGATACTGCTGCAGTAACCTACACGAGTACGGTTGTCCCGATCCTCAATGCCAGTTGCAATGCGTGTCACGGCGGAACTGCAGCAGCAGGAGCGGGCATCAAGCTCTATACGTATGCCGGCGTTAAGCCCTGGGTGGATAATGGTCGACTGTTGAATTCACTTCTTCACAACGGTCAGGCTTCTCCGATGCCCAAGGGAGGTGCTAAGCTCGATGCGTGCACCATCAATAAAGTGGGAGCATGGATCCGCAAAGGTTCACTCAATAATTAATAATCATACAGTATGAAACAAATGACCAAAATTGCTGCAATGGTGCTCTTCATGATGAGTACTCAATACAGTCAGGCACAAAAGGTGTATGCGACGAAGACGGGACAAATAGCATTCAATGCTTCTAGTCCCATTGAAAAAATCGCTGCCATCAACAATCAAACCGATTCCAAGTTTGTCGGCGAAAACGGACAAGTCGTTTTTGCAGTACTGATCAAAGGCTTCAAGTTTGAAAATCAGTTGATGGAAGACCATTTCAACGAGAACTATATGGAGTCGACTAAATTTCCAAAAGGCGATTTCAAAGGATACATCACCAACATCAAGGAGGTTAACTTTTCAAAGGATGGATCGTATCCGGTAACCCTGGATGGAAATCTTACGTTGCACGGTGTTACCAACAAAGTAGCGGCTACCGGAACCATGAAGGTTGCTGGCGGTGCTCCAGAAATGGAAGGAACGTTCAAGATCAAGTTGAAGGATTATAAAGTAGAAGGATTGTACATCGGTGAAAAAATCGCTCCTGAAGTTGCGATCACAGTTAAATGCAAATACCAATAATGCAACCATTTAATTTCAAATCAGCGTGGCTGGTATTGATGGTCGTAGCCGCTCCCTTCTCTACTCAGGCACAAATTGACCTGTTTGCAGAGAAAGAGGAAGAGGTGACCGATATCGTGACGGCTACTTTCAAAACGACCCGTGTGGTGAATGGCCACTCCATAGAGAATGTGGGAAAGGGGATATTGGATTTTAGGATCCTGCACCGCTTTGGTCAATTCAGCGATGGGGCGTACAATTTGTTTGGACTTGACCAGGCTTCGATCCGTCTTGGATTGGATTATGGCATCACCAAAAACTGGATGGTGGGAATTGGAAGAAGTACGTTTGAAAAGCAGTACGATGCATTTACCAAAGTCCGCATTTTGTCCCAAACCACAGGTGGTCGACAGTTTCCGCTTTCGCTCAGCTATGCTGCAACGGTGATTTATAAATCGGTCAAAAATCCAACCACTACTTACGTGCCGTATCAAAGCGATCGGCTTTCCTATGCGCACCAGTTGATCATTGCTCGAAAATTTGGAGATTATTTTTCCTTTCAGGTCACGCCAACGTATTTCCATTACAATTTGGTCCAGACGCAATCAACGCCAAATGATTTTATGTCGGTGGGACTCGCTTCGCGCATCCGGATCAGTAAACGCGTGAATTTGACAGGCGAGTATTATTACCGTGTCAATAAGCTTCCAAACCCGGATTATAAAGATGCCTTGTCGATTGGTTTCGATATTGAAACCGGTGGACACGTATTCCAGTTACACATGACCAATTCAACAGGAATGACCGAGCGCACATTCATTCACGAGACTACTGGAGAATGGGGTAAAGGCAACATTCGTTTTGGGTTCAATGTATCTCGCGTGTTCACTATTATTAAACCTAAAGAATTCAGAAATCCTGCAGGGCTATGAAAAAGATCATCATTTCCATTTTATTGTTAGGCCTCATCGGAGGAGCATCCGCATATTATTATGCTTTTGTCTACATGAAGAACCGCAAATTTGATATGGTCAATGCTGAGGCTGCGTCTGTAGATGCCTCCGTCTTGGTGAAAGCCTATCAAGAAAACGAGACTTCTGCCAATGCATCTTATTTGGATAAGGTGTTGTTGATTTCAGGTACTGTTTCTGCCACTGATCAAACTCAGATGGGGGAAAGAACACTGACCCTATCCTCTGAAGATCCATTTTCAGGGGTAATGGTGACCTTGGATTCTGCAGAAGCAGCTTCTGTGAATGTAAATGACCAGGTAAAAGTAAAGGGATTCTGTAAAGGTTATCTGAGTGATGTCGTTGTGACCAATGCGATTATCGTGAAATAATTCAAGCCTGCGACTGCAGGCCAATAACTCTATAAAAAGCCTTATTTTGGTAACGTAAATTATCATCATGAGGCTTTTCCTATTTAGCTGGGTATTGATGTGTAGTAGTGGCGCTGGCTACTCACAAGCTCCAGTGATTAAGAAAGATTCTATTCGTGTGGATGGGATTGATAGAAGTTTCTGGTATAAGTCGCCAGTCGACAAATTACAAGACCCTTCTCTTGTTTTCATCTTGCACGGATCCGGTGGTTCGGGTGAGCAAATGCTGAAGCGTGCACCAGAGCTGATGCACGTTGCGGATCAGGAAAAATTCATTGCGGTTTATCCAAACGGCTATCTCAATTATTGGAATGAATGCAGAAAGGCCGCGAACTCACAGGCCAATCAGCTGAACATCCATGAAGAAGATTTCTTTAAAGGGATGATTCGGTATTTTCAAAAGCACTATTCTATTGATCGCAAGAAGGTGTTTGTGGTGGGTACCTCCGGGGGTGGCCACATGGCATATAAGTTAGCGATGACCATGCCTGAAGAGATACGCGCCATCACCGCCATCATCGCCAATTTACCCGATACCAATAATTTGGATTGTCCCGAAATGCGCAAGCCGATGAATGTCATGATTGTAAACGGCACGAAGGACAATACCAATCCCTATGATGGGGGAGAGGTTATTTTAGGAAGTGGAAATTTTGGGTTTGTGCGATCGACTGACCGGACACTGCAGTATTGGTCGACTTTAGCCGGGTATACAGCAGCTCCTGTCAAACGCCTTCTTCCTGACACGGATCCTACAGATGGAAAAACAATTGAAGAATACCGGTACAGAGGTAAAGCAAAGGAAGTCGTTCTGTTGAAAGTCATTGGAGGCAAGCACGATTATCCGGGAGATATCCAGGTGCATTTGGAAGCGTGGAAGTTTTTCAAGTCGACGTTACTCAATGAATAATTATCGTCTTTTCAAAGGGTAATCTTTTTCGTTCACCTTGAATGCCTTCTGTCGTTCCTTTGCCTACCGCAACAATCATGGTGATTTCTGCTCCTCTGGGAAGCTGCAGTGCCTGATGTGCCAGAATAGGGTCGAAGCCTTCCATGGGACAAGTATCGAATCCTTGAGCACCGATTGAAAGCATGAACGTCTGTGCTGCCAGTGCGCAGGATTTATGAACGATGATGTTTTGATCTCTTTTTCCGTTGATGCGCATGAACGGATTGTTGAATCCTTTTATGAAGCAAACCATTTTTCTGATCAGGGTAGAGATACCCAGCAAGTCTCTTCGGTAGACCAGCGGCATCATGATCCCATAGTAGTCCAATCCGCGTTTTTCTTTTTTGGTTGGTTCCCGTTCACCGATTGATGCTTTGACTAAGTTAAGGTTCCATTGCGCATGTTCTTTCCAATGATCTCTTCGGCCGACAAATGCCACCAGGTGTTTAGCCGTTTTGGCAGCTGTTTGATTGAGGCAGATCGGCGTGAATTTTTGCAGTAAGTCCGGGTTTTTGATCCAGTGAAACTCCCACAGTTGCATGTTGCTGCTGTTGGGTGAGAGCATAGCGTGTTCGAGGGCTTTGTAGATGAAAGCATCCGGTACCTCAATGTCTTCGGCAAATTTTCGATTTGCTCTTCTGTTATGAACGATGGCATCAAATTCCTTCAGGAACATGGGAAGCGATTGAAGAGCAAAGGTAGTTCTTCCTTATTCGACGACAATGATGGGACCAAAGCGGCCAAAGCTGGTTCCGCTTTCCGGCAGCCAGGATTCAGAGACGGTATGATCCAGCAAAAGTGCAGTAATACAGCTTTCGTTTAAGAAGTGTTGTGCGAAGCTGCGGTAATCCATCTTGAGGCAGGCAAAATAAACCGTACCGTCTTTTTTAATGCCCACTCCATTGCGCATTGTTATTTTTCCCTTGGGTAGGCGATTGTTTATTTTTCCGTTGATTACCAGCAGCGGTCCTGCCTGAACGGCAAATACGATCGATGCTTCATCCAGTTTCTGATCTACTGAAACAATCCGAGCACGATTTTTTTCAACGACAAAGATTCCCTGGGGAGGGATTCCATAGGGGACTTTAGGGTTTTGCTGCAGTTTGAGGTTGCGGAGCTTTTTTCCGTTTTCAATGTAAAGTCCCGCCGGTTCATGTGCTCGGGTATACGGCCCACCATTGGTCATGAATAGGGCATCCGGATGTTCTTTTTTTACGTTTTTGAAGGTCATGTACGGAACGTCGTTGCTGTCTTTCCAATACATTTTGATCCGCGAAGGAGGGAAGGATTGCGCATGCGCCGCATGAGCACACAGCATAGCAAGCAACAGGATGCAGGTCCTTTTGGCAGGCATAATCGGTTGGGTCAGGTGCAGGGTTTCAGCAAAAAACGGAAACTGTAGCCTCGACAGGAATCGAACCTGTATCTGGAGCTTCGGAAACTCTTATACTATCCATTGTACTACGAGGCCGGACTGCAAATTTAGTTCAGTTCTTGCAAAAGCGGGTCGACTTTAAACAGATATAATGGTGTCCCCCTGTATCCCGAACCTTCAATCACAAAAGTTGAGCCGGCCAATGGCTCTTTTTCCAACTGCTGCACACTCAAGCCCCTTCGGGCGGAAGTAACATACATATCACTAAAATCCACTCCACCAAAGCAAACCGACGTGATCTGGGATGCAGGCATCCGAATGGAGCCTATCTTTTTTCCTTCTTGTGGATCCCATCGGGTGATTTGCCATCCACCCCAATGCGCGATCCATAACATGCCTTCCGCATCAATGGTCATGCCATCGGGATAACCGTCCTTCGGATCTATTGAAATGAGTTTGATTTTGTTGCTTAGCTTACCCGTCTCCAGATCAAAATCAAACCGATCCACACCGAGGGTTACGGTATCTATATAATACATATAGCGGTTATCGTGGCTCCAGCAGATCCCATTGGAAATCGTCACATGGCCAAAAACTTTTTCTGATGAATAGTCCTGACCGACTCTATACAGGCTCCCCAACGGGGCATTTTCGGCTAACGGCATCGTCCCTGCCCACAACCTTCCCCGTGCATCCGTTTTCCCATCGTTGAATCGATTGCCACTGATACCTGCTTCTGGTCGAGCCACTATCACACGCTGACCCGTGTTTCTGTTGATCCTGAGGATACCCTCTTCTGTTCCGGCAATGATATTTCCGTCAGTGCAAAGCGAAAAACATCCTACCTGAGAACCGGCATTGAGAATGATGACCTCTTTCTGTTCTTGATTAAACTCCAGAATTTGTCCGCTTTCTATATCCACCCACAGAATCCGGTTGCGCACAGCGTCCCAGACGGGACCTTCACCCAATATAGAATGATGCGCAGAAAGGGTTCTAATATTCATGTTCAATTAATACGGTGAGGGACTGACCGATGTCCAACCGCCATCAATCACCAGCGATTGCCCTGTGATGTGCCGAGCTTCATCGGAAATAAAATATAATGCAGCCTTTGCAACATCATCCACGTGAGCAGGTCGACCCATAGGAGTGATGCGCGACCAGGTCTTTTCGTATGCTGCATCATTCAACGTTCGCTCGGTTAACGTTGCTCCAGGTGCAATGGCATTCACATTGATTGCGTGCTCGGACAACTCCACCACCAGCTGCTTGGCAAGCATTTCAATTGCTGCCTTGCTCATCCCATACGCTGCAAGATTGCGATGCGCTTGATGTCCCGTTACGGAAGAAGTGAACAAGATTGAGCCTCCGCTCCTCGCTCGAATCATCTCATTCGAAGCCTGTTGGGCCAGCAAAAAACTTCCCTTGATGTTTACCGCTAGCAGTCGATCCAGCGACTCTTCTGTATATCCCGCAAATGATCCAAACAGCGTTACGCCGGCATTGGCCACAACACAATTGACGCTTCCGAACCGATCTTTTGCAGTCTGCACCATGGTCGTGATGGTTTCCATGCGACCGGCATCGCCTGAAACTACAGCGCAGTTGCTGCCCAATGCGCGGCCCGCCTCTTCGCAAAGGATAGGATCGCTATCGTTCAGCACCACCCTGGCTCCGGCATCGATCAGGAGTTGACAGATCCGCAGTCCAATGCCTTGTCCCGCTCCTGTTACAATTGCAGTTTTATGATCAAACCGGATTTCCATCTTCAATCCATTCAAAATACGCAAATAATTTTAAACGGGTGAGGGCACAATGGGCAGTCCGATTATCTTTGTCCTTCAAGCCGCCCTCATGCTGGACATCCTGACCGTCGTTTTGCTTTTTCTTGCCGTATGCCTGCTGCTCTTTCAATTGATCAAGGGCGGTAAATCCGGCGATGCCTCCTATCTGAATAAAATTTCCGAACTAGAAAAAGCGCTGCTGAAAATCGAAACGGCCCTCAAGGAAGATTTTCGCATCAACCGATCAGAAAGCGATCGCATTGCCCGCGAAAACCGAACTGAACTCACGCAATCGCTCACCCATACCGGAGCACAGCAGGCGGAAAAACTGGAAAACCTGATCACGAAAACGGAAGAAAAAAATCGGGAACTGCGCTCCGACATTGAAAAGGCTTTCAAGGTATTTGCGGATGGGTTTGATAAGAATGTGAAATCGTTCAATGATTTGCAACGGGAAAAATTTGCACAGTTGGATGATCGGCAGGCCAAGCTGATTGATAGTACCGAAAAGAAACTGGACCAGATGCGGGAGACGGTGGATGAAAAATTGCAAAAGACGTTGAATGAGCGACTGGGTCATTCGTTTGAACTCGTAGGTAAGCAATTGGAAAGCGTACAGAAGGGGTTGGGTGAAATGCAAAACATAGCCAGCGAAGTAGGGGGATTGAAAAAGGTGTTGGGCAATGTCAAATTAAGGGGAAATGTCGGGGAAGTTCAATTGGCCATGTTGCTTGAACAAACCTTGGCCCCCAATCAGTACGATGCCAACGTCAAAACAAAACAGGGAAGCAGTGATCCGGTGGAATTTGCCATCAAACTTCCAGGAAGAAGTGACGACGATAAGAGCTTCATATACCTACCGATCGATGCCAAGTTCCCCAAAGAGGTATATGAAAAACTGCTGGCGGCATACGATAGTGCAGATGTTGAACTGATTGATGCCGCAACAAAAACGCTGGAACTGGCCATAAAGAAAATGGCGAAAGATGTGCGCGACAAATACATCGACCCACCGCATACCACGGATTTTGCCATCATCTTCCTTCCTTTTGAATCCATTTATGCAGAAGTGATTCGTCGCTCTTCGCTGGTGGACCAACTCCGCGATGAATTCCGGATCACCGTTGCCGGACCCACCACCCTGGTTGCATTGCTGAACAGTTTACAGATGGGCTTCCGAACCCTCGCGTTGCAGAAACGCAGCAGCGAAGTATGGAACGTACTTGGCAATGTCAAGAAGGAGTTTGATAATTTCGGAGGACTCCTGGAAAAGGCGCAAAAGAATTTTCAGACGGGAATGGGACAATTGGAAGAGGTTGTTGGGGTTCGGACCCGGGCCATCCAACGACAACTTCGCAACGTTGAGTCACTGCCTTCTTCCTCCGCTCCTTCGCTTCCTGCAACACCTGAGGAAGGTGAATGATTAATCCAGTGTGAACCGCACACCAAACAGAACATTTCGTCCGCGGGTAGCAAATCCATAGACTTCCTGGTACTGTGCATTGAATGCGTTGCGCAGCGATCCATATACCAGCAACGCTTTATTCAATTGATATTCTGCAAACACATCCGTTGTGGCATAGGGTTTTAATTCTTTAGGTTCACTGTCAAAAATGGGCTCATACCGCTTGCCGGCAATTCGCTGGTATAGGGATACGTGAATTTTTTTATTGATTTGCCATCCTGCATTCGCATTCAGGCTGCTGGCCGGCACGCGAAAGAGTTGATTGTAGATGGTATCGCCCACGGCAAAATAGCTGAAGAATCCAGCGTCGTATGCAAATTTTGTCGTGGTGACTTTAGAGCTAAGCAGTGTATAATTCACATTGATTTGAAATGTTTGATTCCTGTATCCTACTTCCAATTCAAGGCCCTTTGCCTTTTGTTCCCCGTAATTGAAATACTTGTAAATGGAGTAGTCGTAATCGATCCCGTTCTTGATGGTCCGATGAAATACTGTTGCTTGTCCAAACACGTGTTTCGAGCCGATGTATTCCACCGATACTTCATTCGTGATGGAAGTTTCCGGTTTCAGTCCGATGACACCTGCGAATCCATCATAGAGTTGATACAGGGTAGGGGCCTTGAATGCTGAAGACAGGTTATATGCCAGTTTCCATTTGCTATTCAACACATAAGAGGGATTGAAGGTGAATGTGGCGTTTCTGCCGTAACGGCTGTGAAAGTTGAGTCGACCTCCCACCTCTACATTCCATCCTTTTCCGCTGTTGTACACCAGGGAAGAGGTGAGGCTGCTGACGCTGATCTTTGCTGTATCTGCGTTTAATGTATTTTCATACACCCCGAAGTCGCTTACCGAAATAAAGTACTGATCCGTATTCAGCCAACGCTGATCGAATCCGGCAAATAACCGGAATTTGTCGTTGAACCGGTAATTACCATAGACTTCTGCTATCATCGATCGCCCTTTAAAGTTGTTTCGCAGAAATTTTGAGAAGCCGTTCAGGTACACGGAGTCGTCCAAATAGTTGCGCAGCGAATTGTTCATGCTGAGGTTGGCATGAATGGTTGCTTTTTCTAACCGGCGGGTGATTCCACCACTGATCATCAGGTTTTCATTAGCAGCGGTGAAGTCTTTTGCGTCTTCATAAGCAGTCTGATCCAGCCCATTGGTATAGCGGTTCCACTGTGCACTTGTTCTCCATCCCCATTTTTCATCCGATGCAGATCCCAGTTGCACCAGTGCAAACTGCTGAAAGAAATTATCGCGATCAAATCCCGCCGTTTTGGTTGAATCAATCGCAGAAGAAAACCCTTTTGAGCTGGAGCGCATGTACTGCGCCTTGTACTTGAGTTTACCGACTCTTCCCGATGTGGAAGCATCAAAGGTGTTGGTTGAATAGGATCCTTGTTGGATATGAATGCTCGCAGTTGGTTTTTTGGCATCGTTGGTGCGGGTGATGATGTTGACCACTCCTGCAACGGCGTCTGAACCATAGAGCGTGGATTGCCCCCCTTTCAATATTTCTATTCGCTCTATTTCTCCAAGGGGGATGAAGTTGATGTCAAATGTTTCCCGAATGGTGGAAACATCATAAGCCGGTAGTCCGTCGATCAACATCAATAAATTACCGGTACCTGCTCCACGCATGTATACATCGTTGTTGGCACCGGGTGAATTGTTGGCCCCAATGATGGTAATGCCGGCTTGTCGGCTCAGCAATTCTCCGATCGATATAAACGGTGAATTTTCAATGTCGGTTCGTTTGATAACGGTGACGACCTTACCCGTATTGATTTGCTTTTGGGTAAATCGGTTGGCCGTTATCACTACTTCATCCAAGGAAAAAGTGGAATCGGATTGTGCAACCGCTGTGCATGCAAGGGCAGAGGTCAGGAACAGGAACAACAATCTGGTCATAGTAGTTGGTTTTACTATGAACCTTCGGAACCGAAAAAGATACCTGTGTTGAAACAGACTATCGATCTCCGGCTTTTCTCCCGAAAGCTCGTGATGAATGAATGTGCACCTGGCAGGTCTTCTGGCTCGACCCCATTCCTGGCCTTCCCGTGTGAACAGTGGCTTGTGGAAGGAATGGCTCCGCTTGCGCGGACTGGTCATTACAGCTACGGGGATAGCGCCGGGATGAACCGGACTTCCCTTTTAATGGCGACGCATGACGTACGCCAACCGAATGCCCGACAAAACTATGTGTATTCAGTGGATTGGTATGAAAAATTATTTCCACATTTTTGCTGAATGAATAAGCAACGTCAGCTGCTCAATCTGTTTGATATTACCATGATCGTGATTGGATTGGTGATTGGCATGGGGATATTTCGGACGGCATCGGATTCCGCACGTGCAGCCATTACTCCGAATGTTTTTTTTATCAGCTGGATTGTTGGGGGACTCATCGCGCTCTGTGGTGCATTGACCTATGCTGAAATTGGATCCCGCTATCCCATTACGGGGGGCTACTACAAGATCTTTGCTACGTGCTATCATCCTTCAATTGCATTTGGTGTCAATTGCATCATCCTGATTTCAAATGCAGCGTCTTTGTCAGGTGTTGCCCTAATTGGAAGCGAATACATTGCGCAAATCATTTTTGATGGGCCTACCAGCGACTTCACCAAAGCGCTCATTGCCATGACTGCCATCGGATTGTTCTATGGCATCAACCTGATGGGACTGCGCATGAGTTCTACCACACAAAACATTTTAATGGTAGTCAAGATTGGCATGATTTTGTTGATTGTGGCTGCAGTATTTTTTCCCGCCTCCACACCTCAGGTATCGCAGGTTGCAGCTACAAGCGACTGGTCCACCATGGATTATATCAAATCCTTTGGATTGGCGCTGATTGCTGTTTCATTCACCTATGGCGGATACCAGCAAACCATCAATTTCGGGGATGAGGTCAAGCATCCGCAAAAAAATCTTCCACGCGGTATCGTCATCGGAATCCTGGTCATCATTTTACTTTATCTCTCGGTCAGCTACGCGTATTACCACATCATTGGATTTGAGGAACTCAAGCAGGCCAAAGGAATCGCTGCAATTGTTGCTGAACGCATGTTCGGAAGTACGGGTCGGTATGCATTTTCCATTTTATTGTTCATTGCGGTTTTGGCCTATGTAAACGTGCTGTTGTTGAGCAATCCCCGTGTGATGTTTGCCATGAGCGAAGATGGCATCCTGCCCAAGGCCTTCAGTAAGAAAGACGACAAGGGAGTGCTGACGGTTAGCCTTACTGTTTATGCCATCATCAGTGTGGTTGTATTGTTTTTTGCAGATACGTTTGATAAGATCCTCAGTTTTACCATTTTTTTGGATTCCATTGGAATGGCTTTTTCTGCTGCTACCATCTTCATCATCCGAAAGCGCACGGCGCACTTGGATAAAAAAAGTATTTACAGCATGCGGCTCTTTCCTTTGATGCCGGTTGTCTTTATCACTGCCTATGTTTTTGTAGCTACCAGTATTGCCATTGATCAGCCCACAACTGCGCTGACTGCTACCGGGGTGTTGGCCGTGTTCCTGGCGATTTATTTTTTTACTCAAAAAAAGAAAACACATCATGCAGGAACAGCATCCTGATGTATCCTACATCATTAACCACCTGGGCGAAGATCATGCCGCATACTTCAATGCCATTGCTCCACCCATCATCCAAACCAGCAACTTCAATTTCGATACCGTTGCAGAAATGCGCAAGGCACTTGAAGATGAAATGGGAGGGTATTTGTATAGCCGGGGACTCAATCCCACTGTCGATATCCTCCGAAAAAAATTAGCCGCATTAGACGGTGCAGAAGATGCCCTGGTGTTCAACAACGGTGCAGCGGCTGTTTTCTCCGGAGTGATGGCCAACGTTCAGTCTGGGGATCATATTCTGTCGGTCCATCACCCGTATACATGGACGGCGCATTTGTTTGACAAGATCTTGTCGCGTTTTGGAATTTCAGTTACCTATGCCAACGGTGCCGATACAGCTGGTTTTTTATCGCACATTAAACTGAACACGCGACTCATATATTTGGAGTCGCCCAACTCCTGGTGGCTCGATCTTCAGGATCTTGAAGCCATTGCAAAAGTTGCCAGGGAAAAAGGGATCGTAACGATGATCGATAATACGTTCTGCACTCCGCTGTATCAGCGACCCGGTGACTTTGGAATCGATATTGCGATGCAGACTGCTACCAAATACATCAGTGGACACAGCGATACACTCGGAGGAGTGCTCACGGGCTCTCATGCCATGATGCGGAAAATTTTTCTCAGTGAATACCTCTGTGCCGGTAATGGCATTCAACCGTTCAATGCCTGGTTGTTACTGAGGGGACTCCGAACGCTTCCATCGCGATTGGATCGCATCACCAGTACAACGCAATCCGTTCTGAACTACCTGAAAACAGTCGACCGCGTTGAATCCCTGATTTTTCCGTTTGATCCCGACTTTCCTCAATATGCTTTGGCTAAAAAACAGATGAAGGGAGCATGCGGTTTGATATCTTTTTACATGCGGACGGACAACGTCGCCACCATCGAACAATTTTGCAACAGCCTCAAGGCATTTCGAATGGCCGTCAGCTGGGGAGGCCACGAATCTTTGGTCATTCCCAAATGCGTGGGAATGCCGGCAGGCGACTTCCAACCGGATGAACCCAATCATCGCCTGATTCGACTCTACATCGGCCTTGAAGACGCTGAATTCCTTATCAGCGATCTGGCCAATGCTTTCAAAGGGATATCACCGTTGTAAACGGTCGATTCAAAGGACGAGTGATTTTGTCAATCCCCCATTAAATTGAATCTTTGCAGAACGCAATCATAACACTATGGGATCGAAGGCATTGCTCGTTCTTTTTTTGGCATTTTGTGGGGTTTCTGTATCGGGTCAGGGTGATGTTTGGGATCTCCGCCGGTGTGTGGAATACGGGATGAACAACAACATCAACGTTCGCCAGGCCCTTTTGCAGGCCGAACAAGCGGCACTGAACTACCGCCAGTCCAACTTACAGCGTATTCCGAGTCTGCAGTATGGACTTACCCATGGTTTCTCTTTTGGACGAACCCTAGATCGGACCACCAACGTGTTCACCAGTCGATCTGCCATGTTCCAGCAGATGTCCATCTCATCGAATGTATTGCTGTTCAACTTCAACAGCCTCAAAAACACGGAAGCCGCCAATAAATTCTCACTGGAAGCAGAAAAAACTGCAGTTGATAAAATCAAGAACGACATCGGGCTCAATATTGCGCAGCTTTATTTGCGTGCATTGCTGAGCTACGAACAGGTTGAGATTTCTCGCATAGTTCTTCAGCAATCCAAAGCTCAATTGCTCAATACACGCAAGCTGGTCGATGCGGGGAGTCTTCCGGAGCTCAATGCTGCGGAGCTGGAAGCAACGGTGGCGCGCGACAGTGCAACGGTTGTTCAAGCCATTTCGCAGGCGGAGCTCGATAAGCTTTCTCTTAAAGCATTGTTGACATTACCCGCCGATCAGGATTTTGAATTGGAAATGCCGCAGGCAGATAAAATTCCGGTTGAGGATTTATTGTCCATGCATCCCGACGATGTATTTCAGATGGCGATGAAAACACAGCCACAGATCCGTCTCAATGAACTGAGAAAGTCGGCTGCAGAAAAAAGCTACCTCGCTGCCAAAGGGCAAATTTTGCCTTCGGTTACGGGATTTGGTCAATTGGCCACCAACTTCAACCAGTTCTTGAAAAAGAGCACAGGATTTTCCATCACAGGTGAAGAAATGACGGGTGCCTACGTGAAGCAGGGCACCACACAGTTACCGGTTTATGCCCCTGCCATTGCTGCAAACTTTGAGAGCAGAAGATTGGGAGATCTGTTTTCGGGGTACAACCGACAGCTCCGCGATCAATTTGGTCAGGGTATTGGATTATCCATCAATGTTCCAATTTTCAACGGTACCCAGGCCCGGACCAACATGCAACGTGCTCAAATTGATATCAAGCGAAATGACCTCATCATTGAGCGGGATAAGTTACAGCTCAAGCAAGATGTGTACACGGCCTATTACAGTGCCTCCGGAGCACTTCAAACACTGGTTGCCCGAGAAAAGGCAATGTCCACTGCACAACGCTCATTTGACCTGGCCAACAAACGCTATGAGTTGGGTGTTATGCAAACCATTGAATGGTTAACCAATCAAAATAATCTGACACGCGCCAAAATCGATAAGGCTCTTGCACAATACGAATACATCTTTCGGATGAAAGTACTGGAGTTTTATAAGGGACAAGGTCTGCGTTTATAATCAATCGAAAAGCGAATCGCAATGAACAAAAAATGGATCTGGATCATCGTTGGTGTTGTAGTCGTTACAGGAACATTGTTGGGCTTGAAGAAAGCCGGAATCATCGGCTCTGACGATGCGACCAAGGTGGCTACCGAAAAAGTAAAACGGAGCAATATCACCGAGATTGTTACCGCCAGTGGTAAAGTATATCCCGAAGTGGAAGTGAAAATAAGTCCCGATATCTCTGGTGAAATTGTGCAACTGGAGGTGATGGAAGGGGATAGTGTTACCAAGGGACAACTGCTTGCGATGATCTATGCCGATATTTATGCTACGCAGCGCGATCAGGCTGCTGCGTTGGTTACGCAACAACAGGCACAGGTTGAAAATGCTCAGGCGAGTTTGGCTTCGTTTAAAGCGAGATTGGATCAGTCGGAGCGCCAGTACAACCGCCAAAAACAATTATTTCAGGAGAAGGTCATTTCTAAATTGGAATACGAACAAGCAGAAAATGCATTCCTTACATCACGGGCCGATTACAATGCGGCACAGCAATCCATCAAAAGCGGAAGGGCTGCAGTAGCTAGTGCTCAGGCCAATCTTCAGCGTGCCAATAAAGATCTGGGTCGCACCAGCGTCTACGCTCCCATGAGTGGTATTGTATCGTTGTTGAATGTAAAAAAAGGAGAACGCGTAGTGGGCAACTCCATGATGGCCGGTACAGAAATGTTGCGCATTGCTGACATGCGGGTGATTGAAGTGCGCGTGGACGTGGGCGAGAACGATGTTCCAAAAGTTTCATTGGGCGATACTGCATTGGTGGAAGTGGATGCGTATACCAAGCGCAAGTTCAAAGGGGTGGTGACGCAGATCTCCAGTACCAGTCGCGGTACAGGCGGAGTCGTTTCCACTTCTTCAAATGATGTAACCAACTATGAGGTACGCATTCGGTTGATTCCTGAATCTTATCAGGATTTGATCGGAAATGGCAAAGGCAGTTTTCCTTTCCGTCCCGGAATGAGTGCCAACGCCGATATTCAGACCAATACACATGCCAACGTGTTATCGGTTCCCATCAATGCGGTGACTACGCGTGAAAAATCGGATACACTGGCCGTCGACAGCAAAGACTTGAAAAAGTCGAAAAAAGAGGAGAAAAAAGAAGGTGAAGAAGAGCCACAAGAAGCTGCAATAAAAGATCTGGATGAATTGGATGAGGTGGTATTTGTCTTGGAGAAAGATGGAAAAGTAAAACGGGTGAAAGTAAAAACGGATATACAAGACATCAATAACATAGAAGTCATTGAAGGGTTGAAGGAAGGAGATGAAGTGATTGTGGGACCTTATACGGTGATCAGTAAAACATTGCGTACCGGCATGAAGGTGAAAGTCGTCAAGAAAGAAGAGCTCTTCGAAGAGAAGAAGTGATAAGGGCTATATTTGCCGGATGAAAATTGGAGTCATCGGCAGTGGAAGTTGGGGAACGGCGTTGGTCAAATTGCTGACCGATAATCAGCATACGATTGTATGGTGCGTTCGCAATGAAAAAATGGCTGAATGCATCCGCACTCGCCACCACAATCCTAAATACCTCAGTTCTGTATATTTTACGGGCTCCCATCTGTCGGTTGTCACCGATCCTGCGTCTTTATACGACACGTGTGAGATTGTTGTATATGCCGTTCCCTCGGCCTATCTGAAATCATACATTGAACCGTTTAGCAATCTCATTCGTCCTTCTACGACCATACTTTCTGCCGTCAAGGGAATGTTGCACGAGGAGAAAGTCCTGCTCAATACCTATTTGAAACAAACTGCAGGTGTAGAAGAGGATCGATACATTTCCATCATGGGTCCCTGCCATGCAGAAGAGGTGGCGGCAGAGCGACTTTCCTATTTAACCTTTGCAGGGAAAAATACTGTGCTCACCCATGAAATGGCTGACCTGTTTCGCACTGCGTATTTGAAAACAATTGTGAGCACCGATGTAGAAGGTGTTCAGTTGGCTGCAGTACTGAAGAATGTATATGCCTTAGGCGCAGGAATAGCCCACGGATTGGGCTATGGTGACAACTTTCAAAGTGTGTTGGTTGCAAATGCTGCCGGAGAAATGAACCGATTTCTGTCTGAGTGGAATCGCTCCAACACCTCCTATGCCTATACCGATTCAGTTTATTTGGGAGATTTACTGGTCACCTGTTACTCATTATACAGCCGCAACCGTTCATTCGGAACCATGATTGGCAAGGGATACAGTGTTGCCTCTTCCTTGCTCACGATGCAAATGGTGGCCGAAGGATATCCTGCAGCCAAGTGCATTCATGGCATGGCACTGGAATGGCAGATCGATTTGCCCATCGCACGAACCATTTATGCGATTCTTTGGGAGCAGGTGGATGCTGCGGTTGCATTTGAGCACCTGGAAACTATACTTTGCTAGCGCATCACAGTGTAAATAGCGTTGCCGCGATACCATCGGCAAAAAATTTTCCGGAAGTCGATAGCTGCCATCCGGATGCGGATGCAATGACTTGTCCCTGTTCCACAAACGGTTGAATTTCCTTTTCAATGCGGCGAAGCGACTGCTCTCCCCATTTTTCTTCAAGTACATTGCGTTGAATGCCGATGAATCGGCGCAAAGCAGTCATCACGTATTCGTTGAGCATGTCATTCTCACTCAATTGTTCCCACTCACACGGGAGTTCGCCCTCTTGAATGGATTGTATGTACCCCCGATTGCTGGAGATGTTCCAGCTTCTTCTGTTTCCTTCATACGAATGTGCAGCAGGTCCACATCCCAGATAGGGAACGCCTTCCCAGTACGAACTGTTGTGCCGACTTTCTTTGCCTGGCTTTGCCAGGTTTGAAATTTCATAATGATGGTAACCGTGCTCAGCTGCCAGGTGCATCAAGGCTTCAAAGCAGATCGCCTGTAGTTCAGTTTGCACAGGGGGAATTTTCCCTAGTCCAATCATTTTATGGAGTGCAGTCTTTTCTTCTACCGTCAACGCGTAGCAGGAGAGGTGCGGTACTTCCAATTCAATGGCAGTATTTAGATCAGCGACCCATTCCTCCACAGTTTGCGAGGGGCTTCCGTAGATCAGGTCAATGCTGAAATTTTCAAAGCCTGCCTCCCGTATGGTGGAGATGCAGCGCAGCGATTGCTCGGCAGTATGCGCCCTGTTCATCCACTCGAGGTGCTTGGATAAAAAGGACTGCACTCCAATGCTGAATCGATTGATGCCCATGGATTTCCATTGACGCGAACTATCTGCGTTGATGTCATCAGGATTGGCTTCCAATGTCAGTTCAGCCTCCTGATGTACGCTGAAGTTGCGGTGGAGGGTGTTCAGGATCTGTTCAATGGAAGAAGGGTTCAACAATGAAGGTGTTCCTCCTCCAAAATAAATGGTTTCGATTGACGTTTCCAGTTCCGAGGACCGCATGTGGAGTTCAGTGCAAATGGCATCGACCATTTCATCCAGTTCATCCAATCGCGTACTGAAATGAAAATTGCAATAGTGACAGGCTTTTCTGCAAAAGGGGATATGGATATAGATTCCTGCCATCAACAATGCGTGTTCCGGTGTAGATTTGTACAGGTGCAAAGTTCGATACTTTTTAGGCTGTTCTTCTCTTTTGTTCTTTTTTTTGGGACAAATCATTTGAACGGGCAATCGCATCTGTTCAAGTGGGAAAGCATTGATCAGCAAAAAGAGTTGGTTGTGCAGCAGATCAGTATTCCCGATTCATTTCTTACAAAAGAGGCATGCGCTGCCTTCATAGAGCATGAATTGTTGACGCTTTTCTTTAAAAAAGGGTTTTTATCGGCTTCTGTCGACAGCATTCATTCCACTGCTTCCTACACACAGGTTTGGTTGTTTGTCGGCGACCAGTACCGATGGGGACAGATCAGGTGGGATTCATCGCTTTCATGGATAGATACATCTCAATAGAAAAGAAGGTGGCAAAAAACCGGCGATCTGCTGGATCCGGAGCAACTCGTTGCTGAGAGAAGTCAGTTGCTGAACTTTTTGGAGGACAATGGTTTTCCGTTTGCTACGGTTCAGTTTAAACATGGATATTTCCACGAAGGGGCCTTGCATGCGGTGTTGGAAACGGAGAAAGGACCCTATTATACGATTGACAGCATTCATGTTGAGGGCACGGCAAGAATCAAAACCAGCTTTTTAGCACGACTCTTGGAAATCAATCCCGGTGATGGATACAGCAGGTCCCGACTCAATCAGGTTTCTGGTCGATTAGCGGGGTTGGATTTTATTCGAGAGATACGGCCTTGGGATATGCATTTGATGGCCACGGGATCTGCCTTGAACCTCTATTTAGAACCTCAGAAAAGCAGTCGGTTTAATTTTTTAGCGGGACTGATGCCGTCCAATGAACAAATAGGGGGGAAGCTGTTATTGACGGGAGAAGCGGAAATGGATTTGCGCAATAGTTTTGGAGGAGGAGAGCGCTTGTATTTGAATTGGCAACAGCTTCAGGTTCGGTCACCTCGAATACAGCTGGCATTTGATCAACCGTTCATCTTCAATAGTCGTGCTGGCGTAGATCTGCAATTCAATTTGCTACGCAGGGACTCATCGTTTCTCACCATTCAGGCGAGAGCCGGCTTGCGGTATGGCATCAGTGGAAAGACATCTGCCCGTGTGTTCATTCAACAGTTTTCCAGTCGTCTGCTCAACGCCGACACCTTGCTCGTGCGCGCAACCTTGAAACTGCCTTCATTCCTGGATGTCAGCACCACTCAAATGGGATTGGGATACCGAACATCTACCACCGATGATGCTTTCAATCCCCGAAAGGGCACTGAATGGGATCTTCAGGGTACGATTGGGCTTCGCAAGATTATGCGTAATTCAAGTATTCTGCAACTCAAGCAGGATCTGAGTGGTAATCCGGTTGATTTTAGTCGACTCTACGACACGGTGCCCGAGTCCGGTACCCAATTTCGAGTGCAATTAAAAATGAGTAAATATGTTCGGATTGGAGCTTCGTCAACAGTGAAGGTGGGTACACAAGCGGGTTGGATCAATGGAAAACGGTTGTTGCTGAATGAAGTGTATCAGATTGGAGGAATTCGAACACTCCGGGGATTTGATGAAGAGAGTATATTTTCCAGGGCATATGCTATCGGGACGCTTGAATACCGTTACCTGACGGGTCGCGCTTCCTATCTCTACGGGTTTACAGATCTGGCCTGGATTTCCAGAAGAACTGCGTATACAGATCGGGCAGGTGTGTATGCGGGATTGGGAGTAGGAGTTGTGATTGAAACAAAGTCGGGAATGTTCAACCTGGCCTATGCAGTAGGCAAGTCGCCCAGTCAGTCGATTGAACTGCGTCAATCAAAAATTCATTTTGGGTTTGTGGGACTGTTCTGAGATGCTGCATGAAAGAACTAATTTTGAATCATGACTCGGCTCTCCCTATTGTGTTTTGTTTTGCTTTGCTGCTCGGTTCGGGCACAAGATCAAAACCCATCCATAACCGTTGAGCCATCTGTGAATGTGGATAGCATCATTTTGGATTCCATGCGCAAAGCATACATCCTGAATCACAAACCGCTTACGAAAACGGAACTTTCCCAATTTGCTTCCACCGGCAAGAATGGGGTGTATGGGGTGTATATCCAACCATTCATTGACCAATCTGAAAGCTATCCTTTTCCAATCACGTCTGCACCCGTTCACGCGCCCAGAATCCGGCGTCAACATACCGAGTGGATCTTTTATTCATTTTGTTTTTTGTTGTTGTATGCTGCAATCATCAATCGCTATTCCAATCAGTATGTGCGACAAATGTTCAGAGCATTTTTTGATGATGGATTTATTTTCCGTCAGGTCAAAGATCAGCTAACGCAAATGCCCTATGTAGCCTTTTTTTTCAATCTCCTTTTTTTAATCACAGGATCTCTGTTTTTCTACTTTGGTTTGGAATGGGATGTTTCATTCTTTGGATGGAAGCGCTGGTTGTTGTTGGGAGGTATTGCTGTTTTTCTTTTATTCATTTATGGCTTCAAGTCGATTTTCATGCGCATGATGGGATGGGCTTTTGATCTGCGGGACAGCTTCAATAATTATATTTTTGTCATCTCACTCCAAAATAAATTGCTGAGTCTATTCCTTTTGTTTACATCATTTATTATAGCATTTTCTGCAACGGCATTTTCTGCCTATGTTTTTAAAATAGCAGTAGTGCTGTTGGTGTTGTCTTACGTCTATCGACTGATCAGGGGTTTTCAGATCTTTACTACTCAGGCAAGGATGCAGCTGTTTTCAGTCGCATTGGCCTTTGTTTCGCTTGAAGCGTTACCCACCGCATTGCTCATTAAATTTTTGTCGCGGACCGTTTCATTGGTGGTGGAAGGCTGGATGTAGCATGTTGTTTAATAATTTTTAAAAAATGTTTAAACAAAAAAATACTTCTCATTTCTTAGCGATTATTTTTTATAATTTTGCACATTATTGGATGTCGGCATGATGAATAACGGAAAAAAAGGATCGTCAGTAGCAAAGAAAGGACCCAAGAAGATCCTGATCACGCAGCCCAAGCCGGAATCACTGAAATCTCCCTATTTTGAATTAGCAAAAACGCACAACGTGATGATGGATTTTATGCCATTCATTCAGGTTGAGCCCATTCCTTGCAAAGAGTTCAGAAAGCAAAAAATTGAGATTGCCCAGTATACTGCCGTCATTCTTACCAGCAAGAATGCTATTGATCATTTCTTTCGGATTTGCGAAGAGATGAAGGTGGGGGTGTCACAGGATACCAAATATTTTTGCATCAACGAATCTGTTGCGTTCTACCTTCAGAAATTCATCTTGTACCGTAAGCGCAAGGTATTTTATGGATCAGATGGTGCAAACAAAGGACTTTTTGATGTGATCAATAAGCACAAGGGGAATGAAAAATTTGTGTACCCGTGCTCTGAGAATCAGCAGGACAATGATATTGTCAACTGGTTGAAGAATAATCAGTGTGAGTTTGCAACTCCCTACATGTACCGTACGATCAGCAGTGATGTTAAATCAAAAATTTCCGCTCACGATTTTGATATCATCTGTTTCTTTACCCCGAGTGGAGTAAAAAGTCTTCTAGAGAATTTTCCAACCTTCAACCAAAATGGCACGCTCATTGGTGCTTTTGGAAACAATACATCAAAAGCCATAGAAGACGCAGGGTTGAAGTTGCACATAAAAGCCCCGCAGCCGCAAATTCCTTCTATGGTTGCCGCGCTTGAAAAGTTCCTCGTCGAGAACAAGCGATCCAAATAACCTCATCAATGCTCGATTTGTTTCAAGCGGATTAAGAATGGCGCATACCAATCGACTGATCCACGAATCAAGTCCCTATCTTCTTCAGCATGCCCATAATCCGGTGGATTGGTATCCTTGGGGAAAAGAAGCATTGGAACGGGCAAAAGCCCATGATAAACCGATTCTAGTGAGTATTGGATATGCGGCTTGTCACTGGTGCCATGTAATGGAGCGTGAAAGTTTTGAAGATGAGTCGGTCGCTGCATTCATGAACCAGCATTTTATTTGCATCAAAATTGATCGCGAGGAGCGGCCCGATCTGGATCACTTTTTCATGGATGCGCTTCAGGCGATTTCCGGAAATGGAGGTTGGCCACTGAATATGTTTCTTACCAGTGGCGCTCATCCTTTTTATGGCGGAACCTATTTCCCTCCGAGGCGCTATGCCAATCGAATATCGTGGATGGAGGTGTTGCAGCAAATAAAAGACGCATATGTTTCGCGACGATCGGAGATAGAGGAGCAGGCCACCAATCTATTGGAGTACCTGCGCAACTCCAATCAGCCGGCAAACTGGAAGTCGGTGCAGTTTGCTGAAGCAGACTCGGTAAGCATCCGCGAGTCGGTGATGCACGAGATTGCCGAACAGCTGTTGAAGTCGGCCGATCCCCGTCACGGAGGGTTTGGGCATGCCCCCAAGTTTCCACAAACTTTTTCGCTGCAGTACTTATTGCGGTATGCATATTTCACGGGTTCCAGTGAGGCGTTGCACCATGTTGAATTCAGTTTGCTCAGCATGATGCAGGGGGGCTTATTTGACCAGGTGGGAGGCGGTTGGTGCCGATATTCTACCGATGATCGGTGGCTTGTGCCACACTTTGAAAAAATGACATACGACAATGCTCTGTTGTTGACAGTGATGACGGAGGCCTATCAGGTGACTCCCCGAACGGAGTACCTGCGGGCAGTTGAGCAGACCATTGCATTCATGTATAGCGAGATGCGGGCGCCGGAGGGAGGTTATTACGCCGCATTGGATGCAGACAGTGAAGGGGCTGAGGGAAAATTTTATACGTGGTCGTATGAAGAATGGACCTCCATTTTAGGTGCTGATGGTCCCGACATGGCGGAGCTGTTTGGCATCACAGAAGCGGGCAATTGGGAAGGAGTGAACATTCCTTACTTGCGCATGCCTGTCCAGGAGTGGGCGGTGGCAAAGGGCCGTTCCTCGGATGCGATTTGGAAGCAGGTGGATGTTGCCAGGCAAAAATTAATGGTGAGTCGTTCTGCTCGGAAACGACCACTGACAGACGACAAGATTATTTTGGCATGGAATGCGTTGTACAATAAGGCCCTTTCACAGGCTGCCATGGTTTTTGAGCGGAACGATTGGCTGGAAGAAGCGATTTTCCATATGGATAGGTTGATTGCTGTGTTTTATGATGGGGAGCAGCAGGTGTGGCGGCATACGTATTCATCTGGTCATGCCAAAGAGTTGGCCATGCTTGATGATGTATCCGCATTGGTCGACGCCTTGATTCATGTTCACGTGCTCAGTGGTCGCTCCGATTTTTTAACCATTGCCCAGCAAGTGGTAGAATATGCAGATCGGTACCACGGGGATACGGAGGGAATGTACTACTGGTTCAGTTCCTCGCTTCAGGGGGATGTTCCCGTGCGCAAGCGGGATGTTTACGATGGGGCGATGCCCAGTGGAAATGCGGTCATGGCCTGGAATCTTTACCGACTGGGCATGCTGTGTAGTCGTCCAGCTTGGAAAGATCGGGGAGTACACATGGCATTGGGCATGCTGGATGTTTGTACAAAACATCCGACTTCCTTTGGGGTCTGGTCGGCCTTACTCCTTGAAATTCAACAAGAAACGTATGAGGTTGTTGTATTGGGTGAAGATGCTCCCCAAAAAGCCCGGGAGCTGATGCGGCAGTTTGTGCCTAACAAAGTCGTCCTGGTTGCTCAGGAACTACTACCCGGCTACCCCCTGTTGGCCGGGAGGCAGCCGACGGTCCCCTCAACCTTTTTTGCCTGCAAAAACCAGGTATGTATGCAGCCGGTGCACTCCTCCGAGCAGGCACTGGAAATGCTCTTAACAAAATCATAGCAGATCCGGTGCAATATGATTGATAATTAACCGTTTTTGAGGGTTGGGTTCTCTATATGTTTCGGGCTTGTTAAAATTTTATTTTCAAGCCCTATGGCCCCCAAACGAATAGGTTGAATTGGATATATTTGTTCAATTCCTCACAAAACCAGGAACAACGATGAAAGGCAATCTGCTTAATTTGACACTGCTCTTGACCCTCGGAATTACGATTTCGGGATGTGGGAAATCGGGCAAGGGTAAAACCAGTTTGGGTGATGGACAACTCCATGGAGTTTCCGTAGGGATGAAGTATACCATGCCTAAGCCTCCCGGAATGGTGTATGTTCCATCTGGAACTTTTCACATGGGCCCATCGGATGAAGACATCAGTTACGCATTTACCGCACGCAACAAGCAGATTTCCATCAATGGTTTTTGGATGGATGCCACTGAGATCACCAACGATGAATACCGCCAGTTTGTGCATTGGGTGCGGGATTCTATCGCAGCTACCATCCTGAACTTTAAAAAACAATCCCCTGATGGTGCTGGAGTAATTGATTGGATGAAGGCAAAGACCATCAAGTGGAGCGATCCAAAGATTCAGGAGCAGCTCAGTGCGTTAATCGTTACCCCTGATAACCGGATCAACGGACGTAAAGAACTGGATGCCAAGAAAATTGTATACCACTCAGAGGTTTTTGATTACAGAGAGGGTGCCAGAAGAGAGAATGCAGATAAGCCTCGTTCCAATTTTATTGTAAAGACCGACACTCCCATTTATCCAGACACATCGGTATGGATACGGGACTTCTCGTATTCGTACAACGAGCCGATGGCGAAAAAATATTTCTCCCATCCTGCCTATGGAAATTATCCCGTGGTGGGGGTGAATTGGAAGCAGGCGACTGCCTTCTGTGAGTGGAGAACTCTTTATTTGAATTCGTATCTTGAAGCTACCAAGCGCATGACGGAATCTGATTTCAGGCTTCCTACTGAAGCAGAATGGGAATATGCAGCACGCGGTGGTCGTTCTCAAGTTCCGTATCCTTGGGGCGGTCCCTATTTGCGGAATAAGAAAGGGTGTTTGCTGGCCAACTTCAAACCCGGAAGAGGAAACTATCCGGAAGATGGTGGTTTCTATACCGTAAGAGCCGATGCCTATTGGCCAAACGATTTTGGTCTGTACAACATGGCAGGTAATGTTGCAGAATGGACATCGTCCCTATTTTATGAAGGCGCCTATAATTTTCAGCACGATATGAATCCGGATATCCGTTTGAATGCCCGCGAAAATGATCCTCCGCGCATGAAGCGCAAGGTCGTAAGGGGCGGAAGCTGGAAAGACGTGGGCTTTTTCCTCCAAAACAGTGCACGTACATACGAGTATCAAGACACGACCAAATCCTATCTCGGTTTCCGTTGTGTGATTGATCTTCCTCCAATGAAAACCTTTCGTTAACATCTACCCATAACTTCTCACTATTAAAAATTCTCCAATGGCTCCTCAGTCCAAACAAACAGAAAAAATAGTCAACTCGGTCGTCAGCATCGGTGCTGCTGTCGTAATTTTTGGTGCATGGGCCAAACTCCTGCACAAGTCTTTTGCAGACATCATGCTTACCGTCGGTTTGTTGACAGAAGCGATAATCTTCTTGATTTACGCATTTCTTCCCCCTGCTGGCGAAGAAATGAAAGAAGTGGCGGAAGCGCTCAAGAAAGGTGTAGGTTCCCCAACGCCAGCCAATGATGAGTTGAAAAAAATGGTAGAAAAAGAAATCAACCCGGATAATCTGCGCAAGTTCAACGAGAACTTTGCTAATTTCAATAAAACGGTACAGGGAATGGCTTCCATGACCAGCGTTGCGGATGCCACAAACGAATTTGCTGCCAAGACAAAAGAAGCCACTGCAGCCATTTCTACGATGAAAGATGCATATGCATCAGCTGCAAACTCTGTGCAGCAATTCAGTCAGGCCGCTGAAGGATCCAAAGCATTTCATGAGCAGGTGCAGGCATTGACCCGCAACCTCGGTTCGTTGAATAAAATGTATGAGGAAGAATTGCAAGGCTCAGCTGGTCATGTGAAGTCGCTCAACGCCTTCTACGAAAACCTGAACAAAGCAACTCAGGCCATGCAAGGAAGTGTGGATGATGCAAAAAAGACACAAGAACAAATTGCGCTCCTGGCTAAAAACCTTGGAAGCCTGAACAGCGTTTACGGCAATATGCTAGCTGCTATGCAGGGACGTGCCTGATCCATGAACCAACCCATTACAAACATCAAATTATTCCTATAGTATGGCACTACCTAAAGAACCGCGGCAGAAGATGATCAACATCATGTATTTGGTGTTGACCGCCCTGCTTGCGTTGAATGTGTCAGCAGAGATCCTCAATGCATTCAAGGTTGTAGACAACAGCCTTCGTGAATCCAACCATGTATTGACAGGATCCAACAACGAAATCTATTCCAGTTTCGAAGAACTCATCAAAGACCCCAAAACAGCTGAAAAAGCGGCCATTTGGAAACCTAAGGCGGACATCATACGATCGATCTCTGCAGAAGTATTTAACCTGATTGAAAAACAAAAGCAGGATTTGAAAGTAGAATCGGATTTGGATCCGGAGACCGGTATTTATCGGGAAGACAATATCGATGCGGCTACTCGTTATTTCAATGAAAAGGGAAATGGTGAGTTGTTGTATAAAAAGTTAGAAGAATATAGAAAAAAACTGCTCGATCTGGATCCGGAATTGAAAAAAGAAATTATTGATGAATTTCCATTGAGTCTTGAGATTCCTAAATCGACTGCCGGTAATCTTTCTACTGGCGACAAATTAAAAGATTGGGTCAATAATTATTTCTATATGGCACCGACGATTGCTGCGGTGACCATCCTGACCAAATTTCAAAATGATATAAAAAACTCAGAAAGTCTTGCCGCTACCTATTGCATCAATCAAGTTGGAGCGGTTAAACTCATCATGGATAAATTCGAGCCATTGGTGGGAACCAGTTCTACGTATTTGATGCCGGGTGAAGAGATGACGGTATTGGCCGGTTTAGGTGCGTTCAATTCGAACGTGAAACCAGAAGTGACCATTGATGGTCGACCTATTTCTGTAAACGCAAACGGCGTAGCGGAAACTACATTCAAAGTTGGCGGTACCGGTACACGCAGCATGAATGTGACCGTGAGTTTCATTGATCCAAATACTGGAGAAAAGAAGTCAATTTCAAAGAAAGTAGAGTACACCGTTGGTGCGCCTGCAGGAGTTGCGGTGTCGGCCGACAAAATGAACGTGTTGTACATTGGAGTCGATAATCCTCTCACCATTACTACCGGTGCCGGTAGCGAAAAAGTGAGTGCTCAGTTCAGCGGGGGAACGATTACCAAGACCAGCGGCAATCAGTATGTTGCTCGCCCAACTGCCGGATCATACGGTGAACACACTGTTACGGTGTTGGTCGGCGACAAGGCCGCGGGTAAAGTGGGTTTCCGTGTGAAGCAGCTGCCCAACCCGACTGCCTATGTCGGCAATCTGAAAGCGGGTCCCGTTCCATCTGCTTCGTTTAAAGCAATGGGGGGCATCATCGCTAAATTGGAAGATTCAGAATTTGATGCACCGTTTGAAGTTGTTAGTTATAAAGTAGGAGCCTTGAGCGCAGACATTCCTGACTATGCTCCGGTAGAAAACAAGGGGCCACGTTGGTCCGGTGCAGCAGCTACCTTGATCAATAAATTAAAGCCGGGAGCATTGGTAGCGATTACCGATATCACAGTGAAAGGTCCAGACGGACGTACCCGTGTATTGTCCTCTGGACTCTCATATAATTTGAAATAAACTCATTCGATAAAACTTCTGATATGAACATCAAATGGTCAAGGCTGATATGGACACTTGTTGCAACAGTGATGATCGCTTCATTGGCTGATGCACAAACCAAGAAGAGGACCGTGTCTACAAAAAAGACGACCGCTAAGACTGCTCCAAAATCGAGTGCTGGTCAGGCCGCTACCCAGGTACTTGATGCAGCAGCGACACAGGTCGATACCGTCAAGCCGCCGCCTCCTCCTCCTGTGAAGGATCCATTTGCATTTGATTCAGTCAAGGTTTCTCTGCGTTCAGACGCTGCCATTGAGCGGAATCTTGTGAAAAGCCGGACTCCATTGCCATACGAACATATCCGCGAGGATGATGCATGGTACCGGGAGCGTGTTTGGAGGGAGATCGATATTCGCGAGAAAATGAACCTTCCTTTCCGCTACAAGGCTGAAGACGACAATGGTAACCAGCGCTTCATTAGCATTTTGCTCAGGGCTGTGCGCAAAGGAGATGTTACGGCATTCGATCCAAATGTGGATGATCGTTTCACAACTCCCATGACCGTTGCACGTGTTGGAGAAGTCATTTCTGGTCGCTGTGATTCTGTTCAGGTGATCGATTGGGCCAAAGATCCCACTGGATCAAGGGGTATTTTCAAAGATTCATTGGTGTGCCGTGAATTCAATCCTGATGACATTATCAAGTTTCGTGTCAAAGAAGAGTGGGTGTTTGATAAAGAGTCTTCCAGAATGTATACCCGAATTCTGGGTATCGCTCCTATCAAGACTTACGTAGATGATGCCGGTAATGTGTTGGGTGAGTCGCCTATTTTCTGGATTTACTATCCTGATCTTCGTCCAGTTCTTGCTTTGTACGAAGTATACAACGGTAAGAACTTTGGGGGACGAATGAGCTGGGAAGAATTGTTTGAAAGCAGGTTCTTTGCGAGCTACATCGTAAAATCAACCATAGATAACCCTTACGACCTCTTCATCAAGCAATATATCAAGGACGATATCCTGCGATTATTGGAAGGGGATAACATCAAGACAAAGATCTTCAATTTCGAACAGGATCTTTGGTCGTATTGATTTACCGGTCAAAGTAGTTCAGCAGCTTTTCTGTAAGTGAAGTACCAATCAGTTCTTCTAATTCTGAGCGGTTCGCTTTGCGCACATTGTTGACGGATCGAAAATGCTGCAACAGACGTTCTGCTGTTTTCTCTCCAATTCCGTTGATTTCCGTGAGTTCATTTCGGGTAAGTCCCTTGCTCCGTTTTTTTCGGTGAAAGGTTATGCCAAAGCGGTGTACTTCGTCACGGATGCGACGAAGGAATTTCAATACATCGCTCTGGTATTCGAGTTTCAACGACTCTTGATCTCCCGGATAGAAAATTTCTTCTACATTTTTTGCCAATCCGATCACTGTCATCTTACCTCCCAGTTCCAATTCTTCAAGGGCTTCGCACGCGGCGGAGAGTTGTCCTTTGCCTCCATCGATGATGACCAAATCGGGAAGCGCAATTTTTTCTGAAAGCATTCTGCTGTATCTTCTGCTGACTGCTTCTTTCATGGTAGCAAAGTCGTTGATCCCTTTTACTGTTTTCACATTGAAATGACGATAATCTTTTTTGCTGGGTATTCCGTCTTTAAAAAAAACCATTGCGGAAACAGGGTAACCACCCTGAAAATTTGAGTTATCAAAGCATTCAATGTGGCGAGGCAGGGTGGGTAAGGAAAGAAGTGCTTGTGTACGTTCCAGCAATTGTTGTATTGTTCCCTTTCCAGCCTCCAGCTGAAGGAGTTTTTTCCTTTTGATTTCTTCGGCATGGTAGTTGGCATTGGCCTCAGCCATTTCAAGTAGCTTTTTCTTCTCGCCGGATCGAGGAACCGTAATGGTAAATGCATCGAATCCAAAAGGCAGGTCAAACGGGACAATCAATTCTGTTGCACTATCCCCGAATTGCAGCTGGAATTGAACAATGGCCTGCGTCAGCACTTCTTCCTTTGATTCATCGATGGTCAAGCGAAAGGCGCGATTATGCGCATTGATGACAGTACCGTTTCGAACGGCCAAAAAACTAACGACTGCATCCTCTTGGCTCATCGAACAAGCGAAAACATCGAGATTTCCCAGGCGCGGATTGACCACGACAGACGTAGCGTGATAATTTTTTAGTGCATTGATCTTTTGTTGAATCTGATCGGCTTTCTCAAACGCCAACTGTTCAATGAATGTCTGTTGCTCTTTTTTATACTGATCCAGGATCCCTTTTAAATTTCCCTTCAGCATATTTTTTAGTTCACCAATGCCTTGATCATAGTTTGCAACAGATTGTTTTCCTACGCAAGGCCCTTTGCAATTGCCCAGGTGATATTCCAGGCAGACCTTGAATTTTCCACTCGTGATATTTTTTTCAGATAAATTCAGGGAACAGGTGCGTAGCGGGATATACTGTTTGATAAAGGAAAGCAATTCCCGAACGCGTGCCACCGAGGTAAAAGGTCCGAGATAGGTGGAACCGTCATTGATTTTTCTTCTTGTAAAAAAAACTCTGGGAAAGGGTTCTTTCTTAATGACGATATAGGGGTAGGTTTTATCGTCTTTGAGTTCGATGTTGTACTTGGGTTGAAATTCTTTGATCAGTGAGTTTTCAAGTAGAAGGGCATCGTGCTCGGAGCGGACAATTATGAAATCGATTCGATTGATTTGCCGCACCATTTCCATGGTCTTGTACGAGTGAGCGCTTTTTGTAAAATAGGAGGTAACACGCTTTTTTATGTTTTTGGCTTTGCCGATATACAGCAGTTTTCCTGAAGCGTCATAATACTTGTAAATACCCGGTGATGCCGGGAGCGTGTGCTGAATCGATGCGTATACCATTAATGGATAGTTCTTATGAGTCCAACGCGTATACCCATATCCATCAGGTTCTCTTTGATGGGATATTTGTCCTTAAAGCTGGAGAGCAACTGATAGCGGAATTGTGGACCGATACTCCATGTGTTGGAGCCTTTTGTAAAATTAATATTTGCCTCTACTGCAGTATTGATATTGAACCTTCTGTTTAAGCTGGGCTCTTTCGCATAGTTCCTCAAATTGGTAGAGATCAGATAGGAGTAATTGGCAAACACGTATGTCGGCTGCACAGTCGATGCCACTGAAAAGTTAAACGCTTTGTTTCCGGCTACCCGGTAATCCAATCCAATGGGAACAGCAAACATGTAGTGTTCATTTCTCAAGGTGACATGCGAATTACCATTGTCGTTTCTATAAATGGAAACTGCATTGATCGCTGAAGCGAATGCACCAGAGTTGTTCACTGCATAGGTCGCCATCTCCGGATATCCACTGTATGCATCAATTTGATATTGATGGTAATTCGCTTGGAATCCTGTTTTCAGGGATAAACGCTTGTTGATTGGATAGAACATCACCGTTCCGGCCTCAAAGCCAACACCGGGACGATGACTAACCGCATCTTTCACATTGCGCGCAAGTGGAGCATTGGTGCTGTAGGAGTAAACCGAATATTGGTAATTAGTGCGAGTGGCTTGTCCTTCCAGTTGACGGTACCCGATGCTGGGTGTAACGTATACTTGCCAGGTTCCTTTTTTGCCAATTTTTTTAGCTCCCTGGACTACTGTTTGAAGAGCAGTTTGCCAAAACGTTCGGCTTTCTTTCAGCCGAACAGGTGTGGAGACGGCAACATTCATATTCAACTCGCTCATTCCTGGCGCTACAATTGCCAGCGGAGGCCGAACCGGCGCATCATCTTCCCGAATTGATTTTTCAACCTGTGCGACTGTTCCCGTAATGCTTCGCTGCTCAACAGTTGAAGCCATAAGGGGCACGCGTTTATGAACAACCGAAGTTCGAACGACAACAGAGGGCAATTCAACAAACCGATAAGCAGTCGCTTTTGAAACAGGAACAGTATTGTCGTGTACTTCTTTTTTTATCCAAATGGCCGTCACGGATGCTATGAGCAAAAGTGCAGCAAAAGAGGCGCTGAGCCATCCATTTCGGGGATGCAACTCGCGCTGAATGTTTTTCCAAACAGTATCGGAAGGATACAGTAAATACTGCTCCGATTTTTCCTTCAGCAAGTCTTCAAGCTCCTCTTTTGAATAATTCCTCATGAATAGTATTGATCAACCCAATCGATATTCGCTACACTGCACTCGCACCTGAAATCCATTTGACTTTTTCTTTTGACGGTTGCAAGATGTTCTTTTTGTTCAGAATTTCTTCCAGCATGCTTTTGGCCCGGGTGTACTGCGAACGACTGGTACTTTCCTCAATCTCCAGCATCTGTGCTATTTCCTTGTGGGCATAGCCTTCGATGGCAAAGAGGTTGAGTACGGTTCGGTACCCTAGTGGGAGCATTCGGATGCACTCCACGATCTGTTTGGCCTGCAGGATGGCGGGAATATTGTCTTCCCTGATCATCAGGTCTCCGGCATAGGCCAGATCAACGTGTTCGTTGAACTTCTTGTTGCGTTTGAGGTGATTGATGCAGGTGTGAACGATGATGCGCAAAATCCATCCCTCTAATGATCCACGGTGTTCGTATTTCCCAATTTGGGTGAACACTTTAATGAATCCCTCCTGAAGCATGTCTTCTGCATCTTCGCGTGATTTTGAATAGCGATAGCATACGGAAAGCATTTTGGGACTGTACCGCTGGTACAATTCATGCTGCGCATTTGCATCGTTATTTAAACACCCTTGAAGAAGCACCTCTTCCGTCATGAGATCTTGCCAATTGATCTCTGAATGTAAGACAATTTTTAGATGTGCGATGCTGCTTGGAAAGATCCTCGTAATTTTTTACCAAATGATTGATTTACAGCGAAATTCGAATAGCCAATCCAATATTTCTGCCTGGAGCGGAGAATCCGGACGCGAAATAGCGGTAATTCCGATCCAGGATGTTTTCTATGAAGAACTGAAGAACCATCTGCTTATTCAGGTTGTACCCCGATCGTAAGTTGATGGTCGACCACGAAGGAGTTCCTTTTGCAGTTGCATATTGTGCATTGTCTTCCCCGTCGGCATTGTATACATTCAGGGGCTTCCAGCCGTTGAATAAAACAAACAGTTCGGCGTATCCTTTCGAACGCTCATATGCCAGGCTCCATTTACCAAAGGCAGGTGGAATATGATCGAGTGGTTTTGTAGTGACCTTGGCCCGGACAACAGCATAGCTTCCGTCTGGCTGGCGTTGAAAAACTGCTGAAGTCTTCGACGGATCAGTCAGAAACCTTCCTTCCTGCCAATTGATGTTTCCTGTCATTTTCCATTGCGCGTTCAATCTCCATCGCATTTCCAATGTTCCCCCCCAGTTATATGCACGGTTCACATTTTGGTTGGCCAGGACCTGACTGTTTACACCGTAGTATTCGATGGAGTCCTTTCCATTCAACTGAAATGGGGCCTTTACAATAGCATTGTTGAATCGTGTATAGTACACGTCGGCTTCCAGTTCAAACCGTTGTCCCACCCGAAAGGCATAGGCAAGATCCAGCGTATGCGTAAACTCGGGACGAATCTCGGGATTGGGAACGACTACTTGTCGCGCTGCTGTACTGGATTCAAACAGCTTACTGAGGTCATCGATATTGGGCGCCCGGAACCCCGATGCATATCCCCATTTGAACGTGTTTTGAGTATTGGGACTGTATACCAATCCAATATTTCCTGTAGCGGCCCAGTTCAGTTGATTGACCCGTGTGATGGGCAATTGAAAGAAGGAGTTGTCGACAATATTCGAGCGAAGAGCTACATGCTGAATTCGTATTCCTTGATTCAATACCCATTTGCGGGATTTGAATTTATGGATGTGCTGAACGTATACCGCTGCATAGTTCATCGTATTATTTCCATCCGGGTAACGGGTATCGAGTTTGCTGATTTGGCCATTCATCACATTGGTACGGGTGGCCTTGGAAGACAAGTCGTTCAACTGAAGATCAATGCCCGTCACAATTTCATCATCCAGTAACTTCTTTCGTGCATCAAATGTAAATCCTACGACACCAATGTTTTCAATGCGTGAATCGCGACGATCATAGTGTTTGTATTCTCGGGTAATTCGACTCTCTTCGATCCATTGGTAGCTGGCAACGGAATTGAGTTCGTTGAAAAATCCTGTTAATCCCTCTGCCTTGAACTGATATGCAGCAAGCGTGCGGTTTTGTGGACCATAGTACCATTCTGCGTAGCGTAGCGTTCCGTTACGTATATCCTGCAAACGGTCGTATCGCGGCACATCACCGGTTGTAGAATGCTGAACATTCAGCAAATGGGAGATCTTCTGATTAGGCTTGAACAGCACTTTTTGCATCAGGTCTACTTGACGGTATCCGGAAAAAATCTGTTTTCGGATAGCGCTGTTGCGCAATACGGTATCCATTATGGTACCGTTGTAGGGTTGGATGTATTCTTTGCGGGTACCAAATCCCTCAAATCCTTTTTTATCGTTTGCCCCCATGCGCATGTCTCCAAAATCACTGAACGTAATGCTTGTCAGGCTGCCCCATTTTTTTGAACCCATGGTAACATCTGCATGGATGGATTTTTCTTGATTGGCCGTCGAGTACCGGGCAAAGGCGTTGGACTGCACAATTCGTTTCTTGTCGCTGGTTGAGAGTTTGGGTTGTTGTGTAATCATGTGGATCGCGCCGCCCAACGCATCGCTTCCAAATAAAGTAGAGGAGGGGCCTTGAATCACTTCTATGCGATCGAGCATGTTCTGATCGACAGTAATTACATTTTGCAAATGCCCTGATCGGTAAATTGCATTATTCATGCGTACGCCATCGATCACCAGCAGCACGCGACTGGCTTCAAATCCCCGAATCACAGGACTGCTTCCGCCCTGCTGACTTTTCTGAACAAAAACATTCCCCGTTGACAATAATAAATCACCAGTGTTTTGTGCATTTGTTCTTCGGATGGCTGCAGAATTGATGATATCAATTTTTTGAATGATATTTTTTTTCTTTTCAGCAAACTTGCTTCCGGAAATCACCACTTCATCGAGGTTCACCGATGCGGAGTCGCGTACAGTTTGTGAGAAAGCAGTGTTGCCCAGAACCACCATGAGCATCAACCATAGGCATGTGCGACAACTGATACGCTTCGTCATAGTGAATCGACCAGCACATCTCCGGTCATTTCTGAAGGGATGGGAATTCCCATGAACCAAAGGATGGTGGGGGCGATATCGCCTAGTTTTCCTGGTTGGATGGATCCTCTCCACGTGTTGTCAATGATAAAAAATGGAACCGGATTGAGGGTATGGGCGGTATTGGGACTTCCATCCTCGTTGATCATATAATCAGCATTGCCATGGTCGGCGGTAAGAAAAACGGTATAATCGTTTTCAAGTGCAGCCTCTACAATGCGTTTGACACAGGCATCAACGGTCTCTACTGCTTTTTTTGCTGCTTCCCAATTGCCAGTATGCCCCACCATATCAGCATTTGCGTAATTGAGGCAAATGAAGTCGGCCGACTTCCCCCTGATCTCCGGCAGAATCAAATCAGTCAGCTCAAACGCGCTCATCTCCGGCTGTAAATCATAGGTTGCTACTTTAGGAGACGGCGCCATGATTCTTTTTTCTCCAACAAACGGCTCTTCTCTGCCGCCATTGAAAAAGAAGGTTACGTGTGGATACTTTTCAGTTTCAGCAATTCTGATTTGTGTTTTTCCATGTTGCTCGAGTATTTCTCCAAGTGTATGCGTCAAGTTATCGTTGTGGAAGACAACATGCACGTGTTTGTAAGTGCTGTCGTATTCCGTCATGGTGGTATACTCGAGTGATAATTTCTTCATCCCCTGCTCGGGAAAATCCTTTTGCGTGAGTGCTTCTGTAATTTCTCTGCATCGATCCGTCCTGAAATTGAAGCAGATGACCGCATCACCATCTTTGATGGTTGCAAGCGGTTGGTGGCTAGCATCGGTGACAACAAGCGGTTGGATGAACTCATCAGTGGTTCCCTCAGCATAAGCCTCTTGTATTGCATCACTGGCCTGTTTCACGTATTTTCCTTTTCCGTTCACCAGTGCATCGTAGGCCAGTTTTACTCGTTCCCAGCGCTTGTCACGGTCCATGGCGTAGTACCTGCCGCAGACCGATACAATTTTTCCAGAAGAGGAGGTTAAGTGTTGTTCCAGATCGTGTATAAACCCGTAGCCGCTTTTTGGATCGGTATCCCGACCATCGGTGAATACATGAATGTAGACATTGTTCAATCCTTCTGATTTGCACACGTCGGTCAATGCTTTCAGGTGATTGATGTGGGAGTGAACACCGCCATCGCTGACCAATCCCATCAGGTGCAGGTCTTTATTATTTTTCTTGGCGTAATCAATTGCCGATAAAAGGGTGGGGTTTTGCTGAAATGCGCCGCTGCGGATGGCCACGTTGATGCGTTGCAGTTCTTGGTAGACAATTCTGCCGGCTCCGAGGTTGAGGTGTCCAACTTCACTATTGCCCATTTGCCCCTCAGGTAGCCCTACCTGCTCGCCACAGGTGATCAAGGTACTGTTGGGATAGGTGGAATACAGAGAGCTGACAAAAGGCACCTGTGCATGTTGGATCACATCACTTTGTGCAACCGCTCCGAGCCCCCAGCCATCCATGATCACCAGCATGCATTTTTTATTGTTCATGCTGCAAAATTACTCGATTTCATTTTACCTTCATTTTGTGATCCATACACGGCGTCACACTCCAATCGATGAAGAAAAATAAGGACGGGCGGTCGGGTTTTGTTTACAGCACAGATCCTCATTTTCAGTATGCTGAGCAGGATGAACAGGAACAGGTGTTGAGTCCATCTGAACAACGCCTGCGCGTTTCAATGGAGGCCAAACACAGAGCGGGCAAGACCGTCACGCTTGTCCTGGGATTCATTGGTAAAGAGCAAGACCTTGCTGATTTGGGAAAGCAGCTCAAGAGTCATTGCGGAACAGGAGGTGCTGCAAAAGACGGAGAAATTATTTTACAGGGCGATCATCGGGAGAAAGCCAAAAAGTGGTTAGCGGCACACGGTTTTGGCGTAAAATAAAAAAGACAGGCACTGCCTGTCTTTTATGTATGCGAAAAAGTGTTGCGACTACCAGCCTTGTTTTGCTGTGCCTGCCTTGATGGCGGCCAATGCGTTGGCTTCACTCAGCAGTGCAGTCAGCTTGTTGCCTTTGCCGTCGTGACCTTTACCAATGTATCCGCCTTTTGCCGTTCTGCTGATCACAGCATCTTGCATGGGAACATTTTTTTCTTTGGTCTTCACGTTGTAGGCTTTGATCATGTTGTCGTTTGACATGTTTTTTGTTTTAATGGTTATAAATGAATATCAGACATCAAGTTTAGCATATTTGGCGTGGGATTCAATGAATTCCCTGCGAGGGCCCACTTCATCACCCATGAGCATGCTGAAAATCCTGTCGGCTTCCGCAGCACTTTCAATGGTGACTTGCTTGAGCGTTCGGGTTTCCGGATTCATGGTGGTTTCCCACAATTGCCGTGCGTTCATCTCTCCCAAACCCTTGTAGCGCTGCACGGTTACGCTGTCCTCTTTGCCACCACCGAGCCGCTCGACAAACCCTCTGCGTTGTTCCTCGTTCCAGGCATAGAATTGTTCCTTCGATTTTTTAACCAGGTAGAGCGGAGGTTGCGCCAGGTAAACATATCCCTGTTCCACCATTTCTTTCATATAGCGGAACAGGAAGGTCAGGATGAGTGTGGCGATGTGGCTGCCATCCACATCGGCATCGGTCATGATGATCAATTTATGATAGCGCAGTTTGGTTAAGTCCAGTGCTTTCGGATCTTCAGGCGTTCCAATCTTCACACCCAGTGCCGTGAACATGTTCCGTATTTCCTCATTGTCGTAGATCTTGTGCTCCATAGCTTTTTCCACGTTGAGGATCTTACCGCGCAGGGGAAGGATGGCCTGGTAGTTGCGGTCGCGCCCTTGCTTGGCGGTACCACCGGCTGAGTCGCCCTCCACCAGAAACAGTTCACTTTTTTCAGGATCTTTTTCGGAGCAATCGGAAAGTTTTCCGGGAAGTCCACCGCCCGACAACACCGTTTTGCGCTGTACGAGTTCGCGGGCTTTTCTTGCGGCCGCTCTTGCCTGAGCGGCGAGGATGACTTTGCTGATGATGTTTTTTGCATCGCGCGGGTTCTCTTCCAAGTACGCTTCAAGCACCCGTGAAACCGTAACGTCCACGATGCCCATGACTTCTGAGTTGCCGAGTTTTGTTTTGGTTTGGCCTTCGAATTGGGGTTCGGGGACTTTCACCGAGATGATGGCACTGAGGCCTTCGCGGAAGTCATCGCCTTCTACCTCGACTTTCGATTTCTCGAAGAGTCCCTGTTTCTTTCCATATTGCTGAAATACCCGCGTTATGGCTCTTCTGAATCCGGCAACGTGGGTTCCGCCTTCAATGGTGTTGATGTTGTTGACGTACGAGAAAATGTGCTCGTTGTAGGAGTCGTTGTAATTGATGGCGACTTCCACGGCAACGTTTGATTCAGTATCGTGTCCCTCCATATAAATAATGCTGGGGATCAGTGCATTTCTTTTCCCGCTCTTATCGAGCATCTCCACGAATTCTACAATTCCGCCTTCGCTATAGAACACTTGCTGGTAGGTGTTTCCATTTTCATCTTTATCGCGCAGGTCGTGCAGGGTGATGCGAATGCGTTTGTTGAGGTAAGCCAATTCACGCAAACGGCTCTCCAAAATATCTTTATTGTATGTGGTGGCCGTGAAAATGGTGGTATCGGGCCAGAAATGAACGGTGGTCCCGGTTTTGTCGCTGGTGCCGGCCTCACGCACGGCATATTTGGGAACACCGCGTTCATACTCCTGCTCGAAGATTTTTCCTTCTCGCTGGACGGTCACTTTCAGTTGGGTGCTCAGGGCATTGACGCAACTCACGCCTACGCCATGGAGGCCGCCTGAAACCTTATAGGTATTCTTATCGAATTTACCTCCGGCGTGCAGGACGGTCATTACCACTTCCAGTGCACTGCGTTTTTCTTTGTGGTGCATTCCGGTGGGGATGCCCCGACCATTATCCTGAACGGAAATGGAGTTGTCGGTATGAATGCTTACAATGATATCATTGCAATATCCCGCAAGTGCTTCATCAATCGAATTATCAACGACCTCGTATACCAGATGATGAAGGCCTTTTACCCCGATATCACCGATGTACATTGCCGGCCTTTTTCTGACCGCTTCCAGTCCTTCAAGCACCTGAATACTGTCCGCTCCATACCCGCTGTTCACGGGGTCCATTTGCTTCGCGTTTTCTATGTTCATGCTTCACATCTCCATGGGGTTTAGCACGCCGTGGAGGGTCGACAAATTTACTAAAAATAAGGGAGATGGAATTGGCCTATCTTTGCAGTCCCATGGCAGGATTTGCTGACATATTATCCTCACCCAACGGGGGTGTTTTACCCTTGGAAAATTCGGATGTGGTCCTGAAGAAAGAAAGGAATCTGCCCGGCTCATGGAGCTACTCCATTCGTCGATATAAACACTCAGGAATCCCTTCAGAGGATACGGGCACCCTGATTTATCATTTTGGGGGGGCTGCTGAGGCCCGCTTCCTGGAGCTGAGGTTCTGTGTAAGTGGGCAAACTTATTGCAATGATGCTCAAACCAATTGTGAGGCCTGCATATTGAATCGCAATGCGCAGTGTGTGGAGCAGACCGATACCGTCGATCACCTCATTTTCCGATTTGAGCCTGCCCATCTGACCAACCTGATTCGGGTCGAAACCCAGCCCGATACTGAAGACATCATTCGGTTTCGTCATCCCCAGTCTTTTAGTAGCTCCATCACCATTACCGGTCGCATACGGCATACCCTTGATTCCCTGCTGAATCACCGGTACACCGACACGCTAGAAAATATTTTTGTCAACGCCCAGACCCAGATCTTGCTCTTATACACCCTGGAGGCGGTCAGCTCGATTCGAGAGGACGAAGTGCCTGCCTGTAAATTTTTAATGCACCAGGACGATCGTGAAAAAATCATCAAAGCGCGCGAAGTGTTGTTGGAGCACATTGGTGATCCCATTACCATCAAGGAACTCAGCCGAAAGGCCGCCATCAACGAATGCTACCTCAAAAAAGGGTTCAAGGTCATGTTTGGAACCACCATCTTTGATTTCTACCAGGAACAACGAATGGAGCATGCCCGCTATTTGCTCTATGAGAAAGGGCTCAGTGTTTCCGAGGTTTCTGCGCAGTTGGGCTACTCATCCATTTCCCATTTTTCCACTGCGTTTAAGAAGCATACGGGACTCAAGCCCTGTGAGCTTTTGTCACCGCTCCGTCATAAATAGTTTCTCAACCTTTCTCTGACAATTCCGTGATAAAAATGACGTTTTCAAATGTCAGTTTTGTACCGCATTTCACGGAACATGAAGTATTTTCTCGTTATCTGTACTCTTTTCATCATCAGCGGCATCCGCGCGCAGCTTCCTATGGATTCTGCAACCGCCCGTTCGATGGATGAGGTAGTGGTTACCGCCACCCGCACCCCCCGGCTGATGGGAAATGTCGCCATTCCGGTTTCAGTGATCGGTGCCAAAGCGGTATATCAAACCGGTTCGTTGCGTCTCAATGAAATATTGGCTGAGCAGACAGGGATTGTGATGGTGGATAATTTTGGAAAGGGGATTCAGGTGCAGGGACTTTCCTCTGAATACACGTTGATCCTCATCGACGGTGAGCCACTGATCGGAAGAACAGGAGGCGTTTTGGATCTCTCACGGGTAACCGTTCGTAATATCCGCAAGATAGAAGTCGTAAAAGGTCCTTCTTCCAGTCTGTATGGATCAGAAGCCATGGGAGGAGTCATCAACATCATCACCGATGGGGCTGGTCAACGCAAAGCCAATGTGGCCCTGCGGTATGGCCGATTCAATACGGTGGATGGTTCTTTTAATTTTTCCCGCCGATTCAACAACACCGATATAACGGCATCAGCCAACTACAACCGTTCAGAAGGGTACAGCTTGAAGCCCAACGCTGCGCAGAAGACTGTAGAGCCGTTTTGGAAATTGGCCGAACAGGTTGCAATCCATCACCAGCTCAGCAAGCAGTGGAAGATCGGATCCGGTTGGAGAAGAAATATTACGTACATCGACAATACCATTGAGGTAGTCAATGGAGGTGTTCCGATCCTATCCAAAGGGTTTGAGCGAAACGATGAATACAATGTCACTCCATATATCCAATTCAATGATGCAAAGCGTTGGAAGTCGACGCTCCGCGGTTACGTTACCGGGTTTAAGTCGCATCAGCAGTTGGATGTTAAAGATATTGCAGGCAACTACAATGATCGATTCAATCAGTTGTTTGCAAGGGTAGAAAACCAAACCGACTGGCAAATCAGGGAGGGTTCATCCCTCACGTTGGGAGTCGGACATGTGCGCGAATCCGTAGCCTCAAACAGGTATGATTCTATGTCTACCAAACGATCCAATTCAATATCCTATTTTTTTGCTCAACACGAGGAGCAGCTTGCCGCGAACCTCGCCCTGGTGGGTGGCGTTCGCTTTGATGCCAACAAGGCCTATGCCTCGGTTTGGAGTCCCAAGCTGGCCCTGCATTATACACCGACTGAACGCCTGACCATTAATCTTTCTTATGGTCGTGGGTTCAAGGCACCCGATTTTCGTCAACTCTACCTGAATTTCACCAACCTGGCGGCTGGCGCCTATTCGGTTTTTGGAACAGAAGTGGCCAAAGTTGAACTCAAACGATATCAGGAGCTGCAGTTGATTGATCAGCTGACAGGACGCGCTGATGCATTGTCGTCGCTCCGACCCGAAGTCTCTGGCGGCATCAACCTCGGATTCAAATACAAAATCAACACCACCACATCCATTCAAGCGAATTTTTTCCGGAACGATCTTCAGAACATGATTGTGACCGATGTCGTGGCGTTGAAAAAGAACGGTGGACAAATATTCAGCTATTTCAATCTCAAACGGGCGCTCACCCAAGGCGTTGAAATGGATCTGGAAAAAAAGATCGATAAACGATTAACAACTCGATTGGGGTATCAGTTTTTGTATGCAGCCGACAAAGAAGTGTTGGAGTCGATCAAGAACGGAGCGTTGTACCAGCGCGAAAGCAACCTTTCAAGTTCAGTGACCCGGGTAAAACTTTCGGATTATGGGGGACTCCCGTTCCGCTCCCGTCACAATGCCAATCTGAAACTTACCTATGAATCAGTAAAGGGTGCCTTTGCCACCCTGCGCACCTTCTACAGGAGTCGCTGGGGTGTTGCGGATATCGATGGCAACGGCGTGATCAATCGTGCCGATGAGTATGCCAAAGGATATGTGCAGGTCAATGCCAGTGCGGGTTTCAGCATAGGGCAGCATTGGAAGATCATGGGCGGAGTAGACAACATGTTTAATTACAAAGACATTCAGTACCTCCCTGGCAATCCAGGCAGGGCGGGATACATCGATGTGCAATTCAACTTTTAAAATATAAATACTCAACTAAAATGAAAACAATTCAATTATTCGCAAGCGCAATGCTGATCACCTTCGTGATGGCTTCTTGTTCCAAGGAGAACACCTCTAAACCGGTGAACACATTGATCGACAAATTGGTTCAAGATGTTCCTGCTGATCCAATCATTGGTATCGGTACTGATGGTCGCCCTTTCGGCTACAACAAATTCACGTTCTACAGCTTTGAAACCAACTCGGTTGTACCCAGTACTGATTCTGCAAGCACAAAATGGGATGTTGCCTTCAGGGGAAGCACCATCATCACCAATGGTGGGGCCAGTGGTCCAGGCAACGGCGGTGCCTTTGTATACCAAGGCATTTTTGATGACTTGAAAACAATTTCTGCTGATTCTACTTTTAAACTGGATCAGAGTTTAGCTGCAACTGCAGTAGGAAAGAGCTGGTATGTATACGATGCTCCGAACAACCTATTCATCCCAACTCCCGGTCGTATTGTTGTGATCCGCACTGCTTCCGGTAAGTTTGCGAAAATGGAGATCCTCAATTATTACAAAGGAGGTGTTACCCCAGCAGTGAGTGCGCCTTCTGATGAGAAGCTTCAAAAGCAGCGTTACTACACCTTCCGTTTTGCGTATCAGTCAGACGGAACCAAGATTTTTACGAAGTAAGGTTTGGGTTTATACGTATACGGGGGTTTGCGAGAATGGCCATGGCCATTCTCGCAAACCCCCTAACTTTTTTTTATCTTTGCCTGCCATCGTAACTGCTGATACTCAAGAATGCATAAAATCATTTCCATAACTGCTCTGCTGATTGCCGGATCGTTGATACAGGCTTGTTTTAAAGCGGATACCTCAGTTCCATCAAAGATGCTCATTGAAAAATACAAGACCATAGAAGCGGACACTTCAGTCCATTTTGTGTTTTTTAGTTTCGAGCAAAGCAAGGTGCTAGCGTTCACTGATTCTCCAACTGCCCGGTGGGACGTGGCCTTTAAGGATAGTGTCCTGTTGACCAACAACGGAGTCAGTGGACCCGGAAAGGGAGGTGGCTTGGTCTTCAAAGGAGTGTATGATGATATTCCCTGCTTTCCGGATACGGTTGCCATTGATATCGATTCAACACAGGCACGCGCAATTGATACAACATGGTTTGAAAATGATCCAACTACATCGCTCATCAAATTAATTCCTGCCAGGACTATTTTAATTCGGACTGGAAATGGAAAGTTTGCCAAGATGGAAGTGATGAAGTTTTACGATGAAAAAAATGGGGTAAAGCGCAGAGGGCTCTATACATTTCGCTATACCTACCAGTCAAATGGCACCAAGCAACTAACGGATACCAGCATCTGTAAATGACCCTATCTTTGCGCACGTTCAAATTCGTATGCAGTCGACCTACACAGAATACAGCCAACTGAACCTTCCGGAGTTCGAAAAGGAGATCCTGGCAGCCTGGGATCGGGAAGACGCCTTCTGGGAAAGCATTCGTCATCGCGAAGGAGCTCCTCCTTTCGTGTTTTATGAAGGTCCACCCAGTGCCAACGGTATGCCCGGCATCCATCACGTGATTTCCCGGACTCTCAAGGACCTCGTCTGCCGCTACAAAACCATGAAAGGTTTCCAGGTGAAACGCAAGGGAGGATGGGATACACACGGACTTCCGGTAGAGCTGGGTGTGGAGAAAGAACTGGGCATCACCAAAGAGGACATCGGAAAAACAATTTCCGTTGCTGAATACAACCAGAAATGCCGGGAAGCGGTACTGCGTTACAAAGACAAATGGGACGACATCACACGCAAAATGGGGTACTGGGTCGACCTGAATGATCCGTACATCACCTTTGAAAATAAGTACATTGAATCCCTGTGGTGGTGCTTGAAGCGGTTATATGACAAGGGACTGCTGTATCAAAATGTGAGCATACAACCCTATTCTCCAGCAGCAGGAACGGGACTGAGCTCACATGAATTGAACCAGCCGGGCACCTATAAAGATGTCAAAGACACTTCTGTGGTGGCCCTCTTTGAATTGGACCATGATCAGAACGCATCCCATCCAACGCAGCAAAAGATTGCCTCTATCAGCGACGCAGGTTTGCCCGTTAACATCATGGCCTGGACCACCACGCCGTGGACCCTTCCATCCAATCTTGGTCTGACCGTTGGTGCAGACATCGAATACAGTCTGGTGGCTTCTTTCAACCCGTATACGTTTGAAAAACAGATGGTGGTCGTGGCGAGTGCGTTGTTGGGAAAATATTTCAAAGAAGATGGTCGTGGGGTTTCCATGAACGATTACCAACCGGGAGATAAGCTCATTCCTTGGTCGGTGTTAGGAACGTTCAGTGGACGCGAATTAGAAGGGTTGCATTACAAGCAATTGCTTCCCGCCACTGCGAATAGTCGCGCTGCCATTCTATCCCTCACGCCCGATGCCGATCCATTCAAAGTAGTAGTGGGAGATTTTGTTACCACGGAAGATGGAACCGGTGTTGTGCACACGGCACCTGCGTTTGGGGCAGACGACTTTAAAGTAGGGAAGAAAAATAATTTGGGTATTCTGACGCTGGTCGACCGAGAAGGAAAGTTTGTAGATGGACTCGGCCCCTTCAGCGGCCGCTTTGTTAAAAACTATAAAAACGAGGAGCACTACGAAGATGTGAACGTAGACATCTGCGTTACACTGAAAAAAGAAGGCAAGGCGTTCAAGGTAGAAAAGTACGAACACAATTATCCGCACTGCTGGAGAACCGATAAGCCCATTTTATATTATCCGTTGGATGCCTGGTTCATCCGGACCACGGCATTGAAGGATCGTATGGTGGAACTCAATACGACCATTAACTGGAAGCCCAAATCGACTGGCGAGGGCCGTTTCGGAAATTGGCTGGAGAACATGGTCGATTGGAACCTGAGTCGGAGCCGCTTCTGGGGCACCCCGCTTCCCATCTGGAGATCGGAAGACGGAACCGAAGAGGTCTGTATCGGATCGTTGAACGAATTGAACGAGGGATTGAAAAAAGCGGCTGAGCAGTTGGGAGGAGATACGAATGCATCGTTTCTGGTCAATGGCGTAAACGATTTGCACAAGCCCTACGTTGATGAAATGATTCTGGTTAGTCGTTCGGGTAAGCCCATGCGTCGCGTTCCGGATCTGGTGGATGTGTGGTTCGACAGTGGGGCGATGCCCTATGCCCAATGGCACTATCCGTTCGAAGAACAGGCGATGATGGATGGGGGACAAGCATTCCCGGCTGATTTTATTGCTGAAGGAGTTGATCAGACCAGAGGATGGTTTTATACTCTACATGCATTGGGCGTTTTGCTTTTTGATAGCGTAGCGTATAAAACAGTGGTGTCAAACGGACTGGTTTTGGATAAGACCGGCAATAAAATGAGCAAGCGGCTGGGCAATGTCGTGGATCCTTTTGATACCATTGCCCGATTTGGCGCAGATGCAACCCGCTGGTACCTCATCACCAATGCATCGCCCTGGGATAATTTAAAATTTGATCTCGAAGGGATCAAAGAAGTGCAGCGCAAGTTCTTTGGTACCTTGTACAATACCTATCAGTTTTTTGTCCTCTACGCCAATGTGGACGGATTCACGTACGCGGAAGCTGATTGTGCGTTTGAAAAGCGTCCAGAACTGGATCGTTGGATTCTCTCCAGTCTTCAATCGTTGATCAAAGAAGTGAATCGTCACATGGACGATTACGAGCCAACTCTGGCAGGCAGAGCCATCGATGAATTTGTGGATGAGCTGTTGAGCAACTGGTACGTGCGGTTGTCCAGACGTCGTTTTTGGAAAGGAGAATATGCCGAGGATAAAATTTCAGCCTACCAGACGCTGTATACGTGTTTGTCGACCATCATCAAACTTGCAGCTCCGCTTTCGCCATTCTTTACCGATTCACTCTTCAGAAATTTAAATGCGGTGACCGGTAAAGAGCAGGTTCAGTCGGTCCATCATGCCGAATTTTCGGTTGCCCAAGAAGCATGGATCGATCTGCTGCTAGAAGAACGCATGGCCATGGCACGCGAATATTCTTCACTGGTGTTATCCATTCGTAAGAAAGTAAATATTCGGGTGCGACAACCGCTTCAAAAAATGTTGATCCCCATTTCAAATGCCCAGATGCACACGCAGCTGCAGCATGTCGAGGATCTGATCAAAGCGGAAGTGAACGTGAAAGAAATGGAATTTTTGCCGGCGGATAATGACTTTATTAAAAAGCGCATCAAGCCCAATTTTGTGGTGCTGGGCAAAAAACTGGGAGCCCGCATGAAAGCTGCTGCAGCGGTCATTGCTGCCATGGGGCAGGAAGAAATACGATCCCTGGAGCAATCCGGATCGATTCAGATCCGGGTGGAAGGAGAGAACATTTCCCTGTTGCGGGAGGAAGTGGACATCCAAAGCGAGGATGTTCAAGGCTGGATGGTTGCATCCCGGGGTGCTCATACAGTGGCCCTTGATGTAACGGTCACGCCTGTTCTGGAACAGGAGGGCAATGCCCGTGAGCTGGTCAACCGAATTCAGAAAATACGAAAGGACATGGATCTGGAATTGACCGATCGGATTCAGGTTGAGGTGGCCTCGGATCCGGAATTGGATCAAGCGATTGAAGTATTTAATGACTATATTTGCGCCGAAATTTTAGCTAACCAGATCCGGTCTCTACAGGATTTGGGAGTGGGAGTTGACACGGAGATAAGTGGCAAAACGCTGAAAATCAACGTAATAAAAAAAGAGTAGTAACATGGCAACGAAAAAACCTGCACCAAAGAAAAAAGCTGCTCCTGTCAAATCAAAGTCTTCTGTAAAAAAATCGGTGCCTGTAAAAAAGGCGCCTGAAAAAAAAGCTGTTCCTTCCAAGAAAGCGGTACCCGCGAAAAAAGCAGCGCCTGTTAAAAAAGCAGCGATTAAGTCGGCCCCAGCTAAAAAAGCAGTTCCCGCGAAAAAAGGGGCTCCGAAGGTCGCTACCGTGAAAAAGGCAGTTCCGGCAAAAAAGCAGGCTCCTAAAGCGGCTCCGATTAAAAAGGCTGTTCCTTTAAAGAAGGAAGTCCCGGCAAAAAAACCAGCCCCAAAAGCCGCTGCACCCGCTCCCAAGTCAGCAGCCCCTGCTAAGAAAACAGCGCAGGTCCCTGTAAAATCGGCTGCAAAACCTGCGTCAAAGACCACACCGGCTGATAAATCCGTTCCTGCGCAAAAGCAGGTGCCTGCAAAAGGAGGCAAACCCAAGGCTCCGGCACCTGCTACAAAATCAGGCAAGAAAGTTCCGGTCATTTCACCCGAGACCCGGTTTGCTAAGACCAGCAAGACGGTAGCCAGCGCAGCAGAGATCCGTAAGGCCTTGCGTGCAAAAGAGTCGAAGAATGAGGTGAAGCCAATTGCCATCCCGAAAATCAGTACAAAAAGTTCCCGCAAATACGAACCGGAGTTCACGCGTTCGGTATTGGACAGTAAAGCAGAAGCAGCTCCTCCGGCACATTCTCAGCGGTATTCGGATGCCGATCTTGCAGAGTTTCGTGAATTGGTGCAAAACAAGCTCAGTGCTGCAAAGCAAGAGTTGACCTATCTGAATGGACTAATTACCCGCAAGGATTCCATGAGTGGTGAAGACTCCGACAGTCGGTACATGACGATGGAGGATGGAAGCCTGAGCATGGAGCGAGAGCAGTTGAGTCAGATGGCCAGTCGACAAATCGATTTCATTGAGAAATTAGAAAAGGCCTTGATGCGCATTGAAAACAAGACCTATGGCATTTGCAGGGTTACCGGACGCCTTATTGATAAAGCGCGTTTGCGTGCTGTTCCGCATGCTACGTTGAGCATGGAGGCGAAGATGGGCATGAATCGACCTGGTTCTGGAAACTGATTCATTTCATTTCCTGCATCGATACCAATCGACTGTATATTCTATTTACAGCCATGAGTTCTTCGTGCTTTCCCCGTTCTGCAATTTTTCCCTGATCCAAGACAATGATTTCGTCGGCATGCCGAACAGTAGATAAACGGTGTGCAATGATGATGCTGGTTCTGTCCTTCATTAATTTACTGATGGCATCCTGCACCCATTTCTCGCTTTCCGTATCCAATGAAGAGGTAGCCTCATCCAGAATGAGGATGGGAGGATTTTTCAAGATGGCACGTGCGATGGTGATGCGCTGGCGTTCACCGCCGCTGAGTTTGGATCCTCGATCGCCAACCCTACTATCGTAACCTTCCTCTTTTCCGATGATGAACTCGTGTGCATTGGCAATCTTCGCTGCCGATACGATCGCCTCCCGCGAGGCAAAAGGATTTCCCAATGAGATGTTGGCAGCGATGCTGTCATTGAACAGGATTGGTTCCTGTGTAACAATTCCCATGAGCGATCGGAGCTCTTTCATCTTGAGCAGTTTGATGTTGACTCCATCGATGCATACCTCACCGGAACTGGGATCGTGGAAACGGGGGATCAGGTCGACCAGCGTTGATTTACCCGAACCGGAGGAACCAACGATGGCAATGGTTTGTCCCTTTTTTATGGTCAGGTCAATGGCATCCAGGATTACCCGATCGGCATATGCAAATGAAACGTTTTGGAGCTCTATACTGGAATTGAACTGTGTGATGGGTTGTGCGTTTGGGTCGTCCTGGATCGATTGTTCCTCCCGGATGAGTCGTTCAATCCGCTCAATGCTGGCCGCACCTTTACGAATGTTGTAACTCGCGGTACTAAAGGCTTTCAGGGGATTGATGATTTGGGTGAAGATCGCGATGAAGGTCAGGAAATCAGGTCCAGTCAGCGAGAAATCCTGGTTTAAAACCAGTGTGCCTCCATAATACAGCACACCGCTGACGGCCAATATCCCCAGGGTTTCTGAAACCGGCGAGGCGAGGTCGCGCCGACGAACCGCTTTGTTTTTGGTATGAAAGAGATCGCTGTTTTCTGCATTGAATTTTTCCAATTGTTGCGATTCCGCATTGAATGCCTTCACTACGCGGATGCCCCCGAGCGTTTCTTCAATGGTGCTGAGGATTTCACCCAGCTTGACTTGAACGTCGTTGGAGACTTTTTTAAGTGAGCGACCAATACGGCCGATGATCAAACCCGAAACGGGAAGGAAGATCAACAGAAAGAGAGAGAGTTCGGGACTCAGATTGATCAGTGCGATGAGATAAATCGTGATGAGTACAGGTTCACGGAAAAAACTTTCCAGAAAACTCATCGTTGAAAACTCGACGTCCTGCAAGTCGTTGGTCAATCGACTCATGATATCACCCTTGCGTTGGTCGTTGAAAAAACCAACGGGCAGCTGCAGAATCTTCTGAAACATATCGCTGCGCATATCGTTGATAATCGAGTGCCGGATGGGCGTGAGCAGAAAAAGTGCGCTGTAGAGAAATAAGTTTTTAAGCAGAATCGCCCCAACTACTATTGCACAAATGATTCCCAGTGCTTCAATTTTTCCTTCCGGAGAGTGCATCAGTGCGGAGAGCCGATCAAACATTGGTAACCCGGCCATCCCTTTGTTTTCATTGCCTCCAAATATCAGGCTGAGGAAGGGGGCGAGCATGGCCAATGAGACCAGTGAAAACAGAGCAGAAAGCAGATTCATCAGCAGGTAGCCCGCAACCAGCTGAGGATAGCGCTTGATGTACTGGAAAATGACACGGAGGCTTTTCATTTCGTGTGCACAAAGTAACTAATTTTACAGCTATCAGGGGGTTGATATGCAGGAAGGAAAACGACAGAAACAAGTTGCAGGAGTGATCCAAGAGGAGATGAACGGTATTTTTCTCCGGTTGGGACTGAACATGATGGATGGGGGCATGGTCTCCATCTCTGCTGTGAAGGTGACTCCCGATTTACTGGAAGCCCGAATTTATCTCAGCCTTTTTCAGGTAACAGACCCTGAACTTACACTCAAGCGATTTGAAGACCGCAAAGGGGAGATCAAGCGCGAGCTGGGTCTGAGGGTCAAACAACAGCTCAGAAGAATGCCAGAATTGAAATTTTTTCGTGACGATACCCTTGACCATGTCTTTCGCATGGAAGAGCTGTTCAAAAAGATCAATGAAGATCGAGACAAATGAATTCTTCCCACATCCTGAAATTTTCCTGGAGGTATTTCAGGGCGAAAAAGTCCACCAACGCCATCAACATCATCAGTTGGGTCAGTATGCTGGCCATGTTTTTTGGAACAGCTTCCTTGTTGGTCGTGTTGAGTGCCTTCAATGGATTTGAAACATTGGTGCAATCACTCTACGGGTCATTCTACCCCGATATCAAAGTCAGTGCTTCACAAGGGAAAACCATTCAGATCCGTGCCGAACAGCTGCAGGCTATGCGGTCTATTTCCGGTATAGCAACGATCTCCCTGGTTGCGGAAGAAAAGGCGCTGCTTCAGAATGCTGATATGCAAACCATTGTCACCATCAAAGGGGTAGATACCGCATATGCGCAGGTCAATAACGTACCGGCTTTTCTATACAGAGGTACGTTTGAACTGGGAACGCCGGAGCAACCGGGACTGGTGATGGGCGTAGGAATTGAGCAGGCATTGGGATTGCTCTCGGATAGAACCATCTTTCCGGTTTCCGTTTACTTTCCCAAGAAAGGGGTACCTGACCTGAGCGATCCCAATGGTTCGCTTGCAGTGGGAAATGCACAGCCAACAGGAAGTTTTGCCATACAAAGTGAGTTTGACAATAAATATGTGCTCACGAATCTGGACTTTTTACGGACCTATGCAGGGTATGGATCGAATGAGTATACGGCCCTGGAACTCAAGCTGTATCCCCATGCAGATCTGGCTTCCATTACTACTTTATTAAAAGAACAGTTGGGAAGCGCTTACACAGTGGAGGATCGTTTCCAGCAGAACAGAACTTTATACACCACCATGCAATTGGAGAAGCTCGCCGTTTATGCCATCCTTACGTTAATTCTGGCAGTGGCCGCGTTCAATATGGTCGGAGCCTTGAGCATGTTGGTGATGGAAAAGCGAAGAGACATTCAGGTATTGAAAGCAATGGGTGCAACGGATCAAATGATCCAGAAGATATTTTTATCCCAGGGATTGCTGCTGTCATTGTTGGGTGCCGGGTGTGGGGTCCTGATCAGTCTATTGCTTTATTATCTGCAGGTTACGTATAAGATAGTACCGTTGCAGGGGACGACTTTCCTGATTGATTATTATCCCATTCAATTGCGTTGGATGGACTTTATGTGGGTGGCAGCGATTGTCGTTGTGATTGCTGTATTGGCGTCTTGGATACCTGCTCGAAGTGCTGCGGCATCAATTATTGATCTGAGGAATCAATAGTCGCCAATGGTCTCCGGCAACTGTGCCAGTGCTTTACTCAATTGCTCGTCGTTTGGAGCGATGCCGTGCCAGCCGTGATCATTCTCCATGAAATCAACACCTTTTCCCATCAGGGTTTTCATGATGATGGCGATAGGCTTGCCTTTTCCGGTTGCTTGTTTGGCCAGTTCCAATACACGCAAAACATCATCCATGTCGTTTCCATTCATTTCGAGGGTGCTCCATCCAAAGGCCTCAAATTTCTCCCGTAGATTTCCAAGCGAGATCACCTTGTCGGTCGGACCATCGATTTGCTGTCCGTTCCAGTCGATGGTAGCAATGAGGTTATCGACTTTATGATGGGCGCCAAACAGAACGGCCTCCCAGATTTGACCTTCTTGCAGCTCGCCGTCGCCATGCAGCGAATACACCAAATGGGAGTCATTGTTCAATTTTTTGGCCAGTGCCGCTCCCAGCGCTACACTCAGTCCCTGACCCAGCGAGCCCGATGCCATGCGAACCCCCTGAAGGTGTTCGTGCGTGGTGGGATGACCTTGAAGGCGAGAATTCAATTTGCGGAAGGTGGACAGTTCCTGAACCGGAAAATACCCCGATCGGGCCAGGCACGAATAGAATACGGGAGATATGTGACCGTTGGAAAGAAAGAAAAGGTCCTCTCCAATTCCATCCATCTGGAAGGCCGGATCATGCTTAATCACCTTGAAATACAGGGCCGTGAGGAAGTCTGTGCACCCCAGCGATCCTCCCGGATGACCACTCTGCACGGCATGCACCATTCTGACGATATCTCTTCTGATTTGCGTGGCGGTTTCTTGGAGGGAAGGCATGATTACTTGGTTTTGGCAAAAATAATTTTTTTCTCCCAATAGGGTACTTTGGTGGTAAAATAAGTGAAATGGATTTGCTCATTAATGTTGAAATTTGCCTTTATGCATACGTATACTATTGCTGAATAACTAAATGGGAAATCTTTTTTTTGTACCCTTGATTTCTTTTTTGATAACATTCTTAAGTATTCCTATTGTTATTGCATTTTCAAATAAGTTTCAACTTTTTGATATACCTGTAGGAAGAAAACTTCATGCTACCCCTATCCCAACATTAGGGGGGATTTCAATTTTTGTGTCCGTTTTTTGACTATAATTTTTTCTAATTCTGTTTTTTGGCATCCGGGGATCCTGATAATCTTTTCTTGCGCAATAATTATTTTTTTAATAGGGCTCCTTGATGATATTAAGGGGTTATCACCTTTGACTAAATTTTTAATTGAGTTCATTGTTATTTACATTATTGTAGAGTATGGGGGGATGCGAATAGAATCGCTTCATGGGCTCTTTGGAATATTTGAAATAGCAGAAAATATACAAATTCTTATTACTTTGTTATTTATTTTGGCCTTAATTAATGCATTTAATTTAATAGATGGAATAGATGGATTAGCTGCGACCCTTGGTACATGGGGTGCACTATTTTTTGGTTTTATTTTTTCGTATTGCGGTGAAATTTCATATGCTATTATGGCATTTAGTCTAGGTGGGAGCCTTATTGGCTTTCTATCTTTCAATTCGTCTCCTGCTAAAATTTTATGGGGGATTCAGGGTCTTTGTTTATAGGTATTGTGAATTCAATTTTTGCGATTCGCTTTATTAATTTCCAAAACCCTTTATTATTGAATTTAAATATTATTGAAACCTCGATAGTAGCGGTATCAATTTTTTATATTCCTCTTTTTGATGCAGTGAGAGTGTTTGTATTGAGAGCTCTTAAGGGAAGATCACCCTTTAGTGCGGATACAAATCATATCCATCATATTTTTTTAAGAAAGGGGCATTCTCACTACAGAATTTCATTGATTTTGTTGTTGATAAGTTTCTTAATTACATTTTTTGTCTGGCTTCTTCAACCAACGGGAATAAACCTCATAACAGCGGTTCTTGTATTATTCGGATTTTTTCTATCTATGTGTTTATCAAGCATGGATAAGAAGCTCTAATTGCAAAATGATCATCCATTTCCCCCTCTTTCCTTAAATTCGCAGACCAAATGTTCTGATTATGTCTGAAGAATTGCAGCACGGTATTCAAACGGCTTCGGGATCCATGGAGAAAGCGATTGCGCACCTCGAGGCAGAACTGGTCAAGATCAGGGCGGGCCGGGCCAACCCGCAAATGTTTGACGGGTTGACAGTCGACTACTACGGTTCACCTACTCCCATCAATCAAGTGGGAAATATATCCGTCGCGGATGCACGGACCCTCACCATCCAGCCTTGGGAAAAGAATATGCTGCAACCCATTGAGCGGTCCATCATCGCCGCCAACATGGGCGTGACTCCTCAAAACGACGGAACCATCATTCGGATCTTCCTTCCACCGCTGACGGAAGAGCGTAGAAAAGAGATTGTCAAGCGGCTACAGGCAGAAGGCGAGCATTCCAAAGTAGCCATCCGAAACATTCGCAGGGATGCCATCGAGCAAGTAAAAAAGTTACAGAAGAATGGATTGAGCGAAGATGCTGCTCAGGACGGTGAAAAAGACATTCAGGAGCTTACCAACAAATACATTGCCCTGGTGGAGAAACACCTGGCTGCTAAAGAAAAAGAGATCATGAGCGTCTGATCATTTGTTCGCCAGCCGAACCCCGATCAGAATGATGACCAAGCCCACCCATTGTCCTGCCGTTATGCTTTCATTGGACGTTAATCCCCATCCTATGGCAACAAAGGGAATGCCATAGGTAACCGTTGACGCAAAAACGGGTCCTGCTTTTTTCATCAAGGAATAAAATAAAATCGAAGCAACGCCGGTACCGACCAACCCCAATGTGCCTGCGGCCAGCGTTCCCTGATTCCAATCGCCATTGGCCAAATGCGGATCGGTAAAATACCCTGTTGCCATCAATACCACCAGTGTGGGTACAATCAATGAACTGAATGCCAGTGAGGCAATGTGCATGGGAGCAATATTCTGAATGTATTTGTTGACCATGTTCACATTCAGGCCATAACAAATGGTGGCTCCGATGACAAACAGTGAGTAGGCGATATGGTCGAGGTTGATTCCTTTTTCTCCGTTCAGCAAAAGAATCAGCATGCCTCCAAAACCAATGACCATGCCGGCCCATTTGATCCAGGTGACCCGCATCTGAAAGAAAAAGGTACCCATTGCAACCGTTGAAATCGGTGTGAGGGCATTCAGAATACCGGCCAGCGAACTATCGATCTTGGTCTGGGCCATGCAGAAAAAATAGGCAGGAAAAAATGTACCCAGGAAACCAGAAAGGATGATGGACCACAGCGCCTCTTTGGGCACCTCCCGATAGGCCTTGAAAACGAAGGGCAGCATGAATACACCGGCACACAGTATGCGGATAGAAGCTACCTGGTAAGGACTCATCGTTTCCAGTCCCTCTTTCATCAGGATAAACGAACTGCCCCAGATCAAACAAAGTGCTGCGTATAGGATCCATTTCATGATGCGGAAAAATTGGACTGTAAATGTCGGTAAAAATTCCACCCTGTACCCTTTTGATTAACTTCCAATCCATAAATTTGTCGTTCCGCTTCACCAAAACCACTCCCTTGAATACAGCGACTTATCAGATACAGCTTCCTCAGTTTGAAGGTCCATTTGACCTCCTGCTTTTCTTCATTGAACGCGACGAACTGGACATCTATAATATTCCAATCAAAAAGATCATCGATGATTTCCTGATCTTTATCAAGCAATCAGAGGAAGACAATATTGAACTCAGCAGTGAATTCATCCTGTTCATCTCCACCTTGATGCGCATCAAAGCCAAACTGCTCTTACCCAGAAAAGAATTGGACGAGCACGGCAATGAAATCGATCCGCGTCAGGAGCTGATCGATAAAATCCTCGAATACAAGCGGTTCAAAGAAGCATCCCTGAAACTGGCAGAGCTGGAAAAAGAACGCATGTTCATGTTCCGTCGCGGAAACCTGCAGCAGGATTTGAACTCTGTGGGGGAAGAAGCGTCAGAGGGGACCGAAATTCAATCGATTTCCCTGTTCAAGCTCATGAAGGTGTTTGAAAAAGTCATGCAGCGTCTACACGACCGACAAAATGCGCCGCAACACGTGGTCTATCAATACAACTATACCATGGAGGAAACCCGTGAGTTTGTATTGGGTGTTTGCTCAAAAGAGAAGACCCTATCGTTTGAAAAAATGTTCGATACCTGCCAAGACCGTGTTCACGCTATTTTTATTTTCCTTTCTGTTCTGGAACTGGTCCAGCAGCGTTTCATGACCATCATCGTTGGAGAGGGACGCAATAACTTCATCCTTGAATACAACGAACACCGTTTTGAAGAGGAGATAGAAGCGCCTACTGAATGACGTTTACCGCATCTTTCATCATGGCAATGGCCGTTTCCGCTATGGCTTGCGCGTCGTAGTGACACTCGCGGTGCAGTTCTTTTTGGGATCCGTGCTCCACAATCCGATCAGGTATGCCCAAGATGGTTACCTCTGCATGGTAATGGTGTTGTGCCATGAATTCCAATACGGCTGATCCACATCCACCCATCACAGTGCCATCTTCCACGGTGATGATTTTGCTGTAGGTGCTGAATACTTCGTGCAACAGTTCTTCGTCGATCGGTTTCACAAACCGCATGTCGTAATGCGCAGGATGTATGCCTTCGGTTCTCAGGTTGCGTATGGCGGTGGCTGCAAAGTTTCCGGGGTGACCAAAACTGAGGATGGCAATATCTTTTCCTTCCTTCAACCGCCTACCTTTTCCAATAACAACGGGGGTCATCTCAGTTTTCCACTCCGGCATTACGCCTTCTCCACGGGGATAACGGATCACAAACGGCAGATTTGTTGAGTCCAACTGAGCAGTGTACATCAGATTCCGCAATTCTGATTCATTCATCGGAGATGAGATGATCATATTCGGGATGCAGCGCATATAGGCGATATCGTAAACCCCATGATGGGTAGGACCATCATCGCCCACCAAACCGGCACGGTCCAGGCAAAAAATCACTGGAAGTTTCTGAATCGCCACATCGTGCACCACTTGATCATACGCGCGTTGCATGAACGAAGAGTAGATGTTGCAGAATACTTTCAATCCCATGGTGGCCATACCCGCACTCAGCGTCACAGCATGTTGTTCGCAGATGCCTACATCGATGGCACGGTCAGGCATTTCTTCCATCATCAACTTCAGGGATGAACCCGAGGGCATGGCAGGAGTGATGCCAAAAATCTTTTCGTTGTTTTTTGCCAGTTCGATGATGGTCTTTCCAAATACATCCTGGTATTTTGGAGGCTGTGGTGTTTCAAAGGTTTTTTTATAAATCTCTCCGGTTACTTTATCAAATAGTCCCGGTGCATGCCATTTGGTCTGGTCTTTTTCGGCGAGGGCATATCCTTTGCCCTTTGTAGTGATGATGTGCAGCAGTTTAGGTCCTGGTATGTCGCGAAGGTCAGCCAGGGTATCGACGAGTTTGGAAATGTTGTGGCCGTCGATGGGTCCGAAATACCGGAGCTTCATCGACTCAAACAGGTTGCTGCTTTTGGTCACAAATCCTTTGATGCTGTGTTCTAGTTTGGAAGCCATTTCCCGGGAAAAATTTCCGCCCACCGGCAACTTGCCCAGGGTTTTCCAGATATCGTCTTTGATTTTGTTGTAGGTATGGGAGGTCGTGATATCGGTCAGGTATTCGCGGAGCGATCCCACATTGGGATCGATGCTCATGTTGTTATCGTTCAGGATCACGAGCAGGTCGCAATCGGCAACACCTGCGTGGTTCATTGCTTCAAACGCCATCCCGGCCGTCATGGCTCCGTCGCCGATCACCGCGACTGATTTTCGGTCGTGCTCTCCTTTGTGTTTGGCGGCCAATGCCATACCCAACGCAGCGGAAATGGAGGTAGAGGAATGGCCAACGCCGAAAGCGTCGTAGGGACTTTCACTTCGTTTCGGAAAGCCGCTCAATCCTCCATATTTACGATTGGTGGGAAATTCATCTCTTCTTCCGGTCAGTATTTTGTGTCCATATGCTTGATGTCCTACGTCCCACACCAATTGATCATAGGGCGCATTATAGATGTAATGGAGCGCAACGGTGAGCTCCACAACTCCAAGGCTGGCGCCAAAGTGACCACCGTGGACACTCACCACATCGATGATGTACTGACGCAGCTCGTCACATACCTTATGCAGGTCCTCTTTTCCCAGCCGTTTGAGGTCGGCGGGACCATTCAATTGCTTCAGCAATGCACCGGGTTCGATCATAGAAAAGCCTTTGAATTACAAACAAAAGGCCCGGTGAATTGTTCGAGCCTTTTTGCTGAAAAGCGGTATAAAGTTAATCAAAATACCCGCCAATCAACCCGCCCACTGGCCTCTGGTCAAAAAAAAGGATGCTATATCAATCATTGCTATAGTTTTGAGCCATGTACAACCGGTTCAACAGCATCTCCAAATACTGGCTGTTTCAGTCGCTAGGCTGGGGCGTCTTCATCGCCATCAACCTGTTTTTTGCCTTCACCTACAACACCATGGATGAGGTGAACGTATTGCGATTGGCGGTGTATGTTACGCTGGGCGTTTTGACTACCCATATCATGCGGATGGCCTATGGTGCAATCCGCTGGCTGAACAGGCCCATCAATCTTCAACTGATTGGGTTTGCATTGTTTTCCATTGCTTTTGGTTTGGGATTTGGACTTCTTGATATGTTGGCGGCTGTTGAATTGTCGCTGGAAACACCTCAGGAATTGAAGCTGAGTTTGTGGCAAAAGGTTTTTGCAAATGCATTCAATGCTATTTCAGTGATCTTCGTGTGGAATGGTATTTATTTCATTTATCATTATGTAGCGCAGGCCCGCCAAAATCAACTCGATAATTTGAAATTAGAAGCACTGGTGAAGTCGCTCGAATTGAAAACGATCAAGTCCCATATTAATCCCCACTTCATTTTCAATGCACTCAATAGCATCCGAGCTTTGATCGATGAAGATCCTATCAGGGCCCGTAAAGCCATCACTGCGCTGAGCAACATCCTTCGCTCCAGCATGATTTCCGATCAACAGGAGCTGATTCCATTGGAAAAGGAAATGGACATTGTAAAGGATTATCTTAACCTGGAATTGATTCGGTTTGAGGATCGGCTAAAGGTAACCTACGACATCGATGAAGAAACGCTGGATCATCCCATTCCTCCTATGATGCTGCAAACACTGGTGGAAAATGCAATCAAGCACGGCATCGGCAAGTCGGTCACCAGCGGTGAAATTCGCATTGCCTCTGCCGACCAGTTGCAGTCGTATCAGCTTTCCGTGACCAACACTGGAACGCTATTCAACAATGGAGATAAGGAAGGATTTGGTTTACAGAGCACATCCAATCGGCTCAGCCTCTTATTCGGCGAACGCGCGTCGTTTCGAATTGCGCAAAAAGACGATCAACACGTGGAGGCTCATTTGTCTATTCCCTTGAATTAACATTGAACCATGAGAAAACGGGCTATCATAATCGACGACGAACGCCTAGCGCGCAATGAGTTAAAGAAATTACTCTCTGAATTTGATGAGATAGAAGTGATTGCAGAGGCTTCAAACGCCGATGAGGCCATTTGTCTGATTGAGTCGCATCAGCCGGATCTAATTTTCCTGGATATCCAGATGCCGGCAAAAACCGGATTTGAACTTCTTACCGAGCTGGAGCGTTCACCACAGGTGATTTTCACCACAGCACACGATGAGTACGCGCTCAAGGCCTTTGAGGTAAATGCTTTGGATTATTTACTCAAGCCTATCGACCCCATACGCTTATCGGACGCAGTTCAAAAAATTCTCACGGTTGAAGAGCGGGAGGAGTTGGATGAAGGGATAAAAGAGGAGAACAGGGGAATTTTGAGTGATAACGACCAAGTGTTTGTGAAAGATGGCGAAAAATGCTGGTTTGTGAAATTATCGGATGTCCGATTGTTTGAGTCCGTTGGGAATTACGCCCGTCTATTTTTTGGTCCCAATCGTCCCCTGATATTAAAGTCGCTTAACTCGCTCGAAGAGCGCCTGGATACCAAGACCTTTTTCAGGGCCAACCGAAAGCACATTGTCAACATGAAAATGATCGAAAAGGTGGAGCCGTTTTTTAACGGGGGACTCCTGTTGGAGATTCGGGGCGGCGAAAAGATTGAGGTCTCGCGCCGACAAACCGTTCGGTTCAAGGAAATGATGAGCCTCTGATCCTTTTCGGTTATTTTTGCAGAAAGAAGTAGGGTGATTGTAATTGACAACATACTGTTGAGTGATGACATTGTTGAGGAGCAGTTTGTCTGCGATCTCACCAAATGCAAAGGAGGATGCTGTAAAGACGGTGATGCGGGTGCCCCTTTGACAGAAGCCGAATTGGATGAAGTGCTGCGGGCATATGAAAAAGTAAAACACCTGATGACCGAGGAAGGAATTGCAACAGTTGAAGCGGAAGGGAAATACCGTTACGATAAAGAATTTGGATGGGTTACACCTACGGTCAACAACACCATTTGCGCTTATGGATTTCGCGATAAGAAAGGAGTTATTCAATGTGCATTTGAAGTGGCATACACTGCTGGATTGATCAAGTGGAAAAAACCCATTTCCTGTCACCTTTATCCCATCAAAATGAAAAAGAGCCGGTATTCCGGTCATCATTTACTCAACTATGAACCGAGGGAAGACATGTGCAGTCCCGCTTGCGCACTGGGAGCCCAATTAAAAGTTCCGGTTTATTCATTTCTCAAAGAACCGTTGGTGCGTGCATTTGGAAAAGAGTTTTATTCGGCACTGGAGGCGGTTGCAAACGATTATACTACGGCACAGAAAAAATAAATACAACCAATTCAAGCGATGAGCGTATCTACCGTTTTCAAAGAAAAGAGTTTTGTAAAGGCCAAGGATTTGGACCACCGCAAGAAGATCAATTACAACATTGGTAAATACAATTCAGTAGTCCCCATCGGCAAGCGGCAGTTCAACAATGTGGATCTTGCCAGAGAGAAGGCAAAGAATGCCAAATGGAAAGCGCTGGATAATCTGGATGAACAACTCGAACGCTTTGAGCGAAACTTTTTGGCAAATGGTGGTAAAGTCATTTGGGCTGCAACGGTCGAGCAGGCCTGTGAAGCGGTGTTGAGAATCTGCCGGGAAAAGCAATGCAAGACCTTGGTGAAGAGCAAGAGCATGGTGACGGAAGAGATTCTTCTCAATGATTTTCTGAAGCAGCACAACATTGAAAGCATTGAAACAGATTTAGGGGAGTACATTCAACAGTTGGATGATGAGCCTCCCTATCATATTGTAACACCAGCCATGCACAAAAGCAAGGAGGATGTAGCTCGTGTTTTTCATGATCATTTGGGGACTCCCATGGATTTATCACCAGAGGAACTCACTCTTGTGGCCCGGGAAAAGTTACGCAGAAAGTATGCGGAGGCAGAGGTAGGCATTACCGGCGCCAATTTTATCATCCCGGAAACCGGAAGCATAGCCATCACAGAGAACGAGGGCAATGCGCGCCTCAGTGCGGCATGGCCCAAGACGCATATTGTAATTACCGGAATTGAAAAGGTGATTCCGCAGTTAAGCGATCTTTCGCTTTTTTGGCCCTTGCTGGCAACGTTTGGAACGGGTCAGCAGGTGACGGTCTACAATTCCATTGTCAGTGGTCCCCGTCGTGGATCGGAAGAAAATGGTCCCGATGAAATGTACGTGATCTTATTGGACAATGGCCGCACCAACATCCTGAAGGATCCTACTGCCCGTGAAAGTTTGTATTGCATCCGTTGCGGAGCTTGTCTGAATGCTTGTCCCGTATATAAAAATGTAGGCGGTCACAATTATGGAACTACGTACAGTGGTCCCATTGGCAGTGTGATTACTCCCCACTTGCGTGAACTGGGGGAGTGGAAGCATTTGAGCCATGCTTCTTCGCTGTGTGGAAACTGTACAGAAGTGTGTGCAGTGAAAATTAACCTGCATGAACTGCTGTTGTATAATCGTAGGGAAGCTGTGCGAACCGGCAACGGTGAAATCCTGGAAAAAATGGCCTGGTCCATTTGGCAACAGGCCATGTTGTTCAGGCCATCCATGGACCTGGGGAACAGCAAGGTAAAAAATTGGGTCGTGAACAAACTGTTCAAGGGCTGGGTTCGCAACCGAGCCGAACTCAAGTTTCCCGAAAAAACATTTCGTCAGCTATGGATGGAACAGCATCCTAGCGCTTAAAGCTGGAATTAACCAGGTAGATACCGACCAGGGTGATCAAGGTTCCGGTTATGATATAGATCGTTAGTTTCTCGTGCATGAGCAAATCCCCCAACAGAATGGCAACGATGGGATTGATATAGGAGTGAATGGATACCAGTGTTGCAGGCAGCCGCTTCAACGCATAGATATACGCTCCAAAAGCGAGTACCGATCCGATGATGATCAAGTAGGCAATCGACAACCAGGCGTTTGCTGGAACGTTGTCGTACGATACAAACCGACCTGACGCATAAGATATTGTGTTGAGCAGCACTCCACTGATGAACATTTGCCAACCGAGTGAAAAATACGGATCGATGTGCTCCGATTGTTTTACAGTCAGCAGCGTTGCAATTGCCCAAGTGATGCTGGAGATTGAGCCAAATAGAATACCGAGCCACAGGTCGGTATCCATTATTTTTTGATAGAATTCAAAAAAGGTGACCACAACACCTGCAAAACCCAGCACTATGCCGATGATGGTCAGGGGTTTAAAAATGGCCTTTTTTACAAAAACAAAGGAGAACACCACCACCCAGATCGGGCTCAATGCACCAACCACTGCTCCCAGTCCGCTGGGCATGTACACAATCGACAACACGCTGAGTCCATTGCTGAGTACGAACATGAGCACCGACATCCAAATCAATCGGAACCAATGATTTCGTGTGGGAACCATGCGCTTGTACAGGAGAAAGAAGAGAACGTAGATGCCCCCACCGATCAAGTGACGCAGTCCTGATAATTGCAATGCAGGAATATACTGCACCCCCACTTTCGAAGCCATCCAGGTTGTTCCCCAAAGAATGGACACCAGTCCCACAGCAATCAAGGCATTGGTTCTGGATGAAGGGGAAGAAGCGGAACCCTGCACGATGAGAACGTTAGTGTTTGAAATGTCGTTGACCAGTGATGACCATGCTCAGTCCATTTGCAAGACAATATTGGATGGAATTCTTATCCCGAATTGAACCGCCGGGTTGAATGAATGCAGTTATTCCTTCCTGATGGCCCATCCGAACGCAATCGTCAAACGGGAAAAATGCATCGCTGGCCATTACGACTCCGTTCAGGTCGAACGAGAATTGCTTTGCTTTCTCAATGGCATGCCGAAGGGAATCGATTCGGGAAGTCTGACCGCATCCCTTGCCAATCAACTGGCTGTTTTTCACCAGTGCAATGGCATTGGATTTTAGGTGTTTGCAGACTTTGTTGGCAAACACGAGGTCGGTTTGTTCTTGTGGACTGCTTGGGCGGGTTCCCATAAGCTCCCATTTCTCATGTGTTCCTTTATCGGTATCCTGAACCAGTATGCCGTTCAGCATGGAACGGTACTGCATTCCCGGCAGGGCAATTGAATGCGACTGCAGCAGAATTCTGTTTTTCTTCGATCTGAGGATTTCCAATGCTGGCTCATCGATATGCGGTGCAATCAGGACTTCAAAAAATAGTTCATTGATCAGGGTGGCTGTCGGGGTATCGATACTTCCGTTGCAGACCAGTACTCCACCAAAGGCGCTTTCGGGATCACCTTGCAGTGCATGTTTCCATGCCAATTCCACCGAATCCCGGGTAGCGATTCCGCATACGTTGGTGTGCTTGATGATGGCAAAGGTGCACTCTTTTCCGGCTTCGAATTCATGGATCAACTGCAGTGCAGCATCAACATCCACTATATTATTGTACGAAAGTTCCTTGCCATGCAGCTGATTGAATAGCCGGTCAAGATTGCCATAAAAGACTCCTTGTTGGTGAGGATTTTCGCCATACCGTAGAACAGAGGGATGTCCCGCTGAAATCAACAACTGTTGCGGAATTTTTTCAGAAAAATAGCGGGATATGGCAACATCGTAATGCGCAACGATATCGAAGGCCTTGGCCGCATAGGCTTTTCGCTGCTGCAATTCAGTTGCACAGGATTGTTCGCTCAGCATCCGAACGATGTCTGCGTAATCATGCTTGGAAGCCACCACAAGCAGATCGGAAAAATTTTTTGCCGCTGCGCGAATCATGGAAGGTCCACCAATATCAATTTTTTCAATGATCAGTTTTTCTTCAGTGGTCTGTGCCACGGTTTCTTCAAAGGGGTAAAGATCCACCACCACCAAGTCGATTTCCGGGATCTCGTATTCTCTCATTTCTTTCAGGTCTTGTTCCAGTCCTCTTCGTCCCAGTATTCCACCAAAGATTTTGGGATGTAGGGTTTTTACCCTTCCTCCCAGGATGGAAGGGTAGTCGGTAACCGACTCCACCGGGATGCATTCAATGCCCAGCTGTTCAATGAACTGTTGTGTTCCTCCGGTACTGTAAATGGTAACGTTATGCTCATGCAGCAATCGCACCAGTGGTTCCAATCCGTCTTTGTTGAATACTGAAATCAATGCAGAGTCAATCTTCTTTTGCATGCATCATGGTTTTGGAAGGGCATCATGGAATGGGGTACAATCCATAATGAGCGGGCCCTTTTGCGCAGTGAAATGAAGACGCAAATCTAGCGGTTGCAGAGCGCTTTTCCATTGGCTAATTTTCCACACTGGAACCGTTCCATCCAGCACCACGGCATCGTTTTTATGGAGGAAGTGTAACAATGGATGGGGAGGTAGCGCCGTTGGCCAACCGGATATCACGAATCGATTGCCAGATTCGGCGTCGCGTGAAACAAATTGAATGAGCAGCGGATCTGTGGAAAGTTCTTTTTGATTCCAATGTACAATGCCCAGCGTTGGTCCTGCTGTTTGGATGTAGCGTTGTGACCATTTATGTACAATGGTATCTGGACTGATGTTTAGCGTAGCGCTGGTGCCATGGCGATGGTAAATAGCGGTCGAGCCCCTAATGTAAAAAATTCCAAGCTCTTTTTTTTGATGAATGCGGTAATGATCCATAGTACGCAATGCTCCCTGGATGAGCAGACTCACCAGTATGACTGTGCTTGAATGTGGCGATGGTTGTTTTAGGAAGTAGTGTATGGCAGTAATGAGCAGAAACCAGCCACATAATGTGGCCATGGAAGAAGGAAGCAGAGGAATAGAAGCAAAGGGTACCCGAGACAGCACCGTTACAAAGTAATTTAGGAAGCTGATTAAGTCGCTCGTAACAGTGCCAATTGTTCCCGCTACCCATGGAACCCAGCTCACCGCACAGAGGACGATTTCCAGGATCAGTATGCAGCTGGATAAGGGGACTGCCACCATATTTGCGATTAAAAACAGTGTGGGAAACCGATTGAAGTGGTACAATACAATAGGCGTTGTGAGGATTTGCGCACTGAGGGTAACTGCAACAAGCGACCAGATCATTTTTGCGCCCGGATGTTTAAGTGCAAGCAGTTGTTCAATGGGTTTTTGAAAAAGTAAAATGGATAATACTGCTGCATAACTGAGTTGAAACCCCAGGTCCTCTAATCGTTTGGGGTCATTGACCAGTAATAAAAAAGCCGAAGCAAAGAGAACATTGATGGTCAGGTTTTTCCGATGAAGAGCATTTCCAATGCCAATCAGTGTGAACATGACAACGCTTCTGAGGACCGAAGCAGAAGCTCCGGTGAGCAAAGCAAATAACCATAGAAAGGGAACGACAATGATCAGCGAGAGCAGTGCTTTTTTCCTGCCATAAACAACTAGCTGTACTGCCCGATCCAACAGCAAAAAAATCAGAGCTAGGTGCATGCCTGAAATGGCAATGATGTGAACGACTCCCGTTTGTGTGTAAGCGTTAAGTTGTTGCTGATCCAATTCATCCCGATAGCCGATCAGCATTGCCTCTGCTAGTGGTCGGTTCGCAGGATGGGATATCCATTTCTGGATCACGCGGCGTGTCCAGCGATTCGCAGCCAATAAGAAGTTTTCAAGGATCGATTGTTCTATAGGGAAATGAACGAGTTGTTCCGATCGTGCGTATAGCGTGAAAGCAATGTTTTGTTTTCTTGCAAAAGCGTTAAAGTCAAATTCTCCCGGATGATGGAATGCATTGATGCTGAGGGGTTGTTCCAACGTAACCAATACATCTCCCTTTTTATAAAGTATAGGATTGGATGTGGTGTAAAGAAAAATGCGTTCTCCCTCTTGCATCAACCGGTTGTTGATGATCATTCGCTTTGCAATAAACCGCATGGATTTTCCTGATTTTTTTCCTTGATCCTGCAGGATCAAAACACTATTTCCATACTGTGGTGGATTTACGTGATCGGTAGTTCTTGCAGAAAAGGTGCACCATCCCATCATCAAGAGCAATAATGAAGTGTACAGCGACCGTTGTATTTGGTGTTGAATGGTTCGGGGTGAGAAGAAGTATTCAAGACATATGCTGCTGGTCGCTCCCACTACAAGTGCTGCATGGCTGAACAGTACCGGTAATGCATACACCTTATGAAGGCAACCGCCGAGGATACATAGGGTAGTTATTCTGACAAAGGGGTACAACGATATCGGGGTACCGTTCATCTGCTAAAACTCGGGACTGGAATACACTGTATAATGTCATTTTCACCGGATACGAAGCGAAAAGGGTGTTTCGATTAAGGGGTAAATAGTGTAAATTGACGTGTATTCACCTTTCTTGGATCATGAAAAATTGTTGTATTCTAATTTTTCTCGTAGCTGTTAGTGTGTCGTGCAGTCCTACGCGTATTTATTTTGTTCGACATGCCGAGAAATCGTTGGACGTGAAAGTCGACCCACCCCTTACTCCCGAGGGTGCTGCACGAGCCGCTGAACTTGCCAACATGCTCAAGGGGAAAGGGATCCGCAGCATCTATTCAACAAAAACAACCCGAACGGCCACCACTGCTCAGCCGCTGGCAGAAAAGTTAGGCATACCCATTCGTTTTTATTCGCATGATACCATGCCTAGATTTTTATATACCCTATTGGCAAGCGGAGAGACGGCATTGGTGGTGGGGCACAGCAACACGGTATTGAAAATGATTTCAGAATTGGAACTATCGCCTAGTCAAAAAGAAATTCCTGATTCTGTATACGATAATTTGTACATCGTTTCTTTAAAGAACAGAAACAGCAGAAGCGGGTACCGTTTATTGTTAAAAGAAACAACATTTGGGAAGCCTTCCCGTTAGGGGGTTTAGAAATCAAGTCCCAATGCAAAATACCAAATGGGTTTTCCACTGAAGAAACGTCCCATGGGCCATCCCGCATCAACCCGTAAAAAGTATCCAAGCAGGGTGCTGCGTGCGCCGAATCCATAGCCGCCAACAAAGGGACCAATGCCGCCGGTGCGCATGATCACTTGGACGGGAGGGGCGCCATAGATTTCTGCTGGTCGTTGTGCTTTATTGAATTTACCATTCCAGGCGGTACCCAAATCGATGAATTGAATGATTTGGAGGTTGCGCAGGAAGGCATTGTTGACGGGTCGGTTGACAAAGGTAGAGAAGACGGGAAGCCTGAATTCTGAGTTGATGACCATATTGTTATTGCCGTTGGCGATATTCTGCTTGTGCCCCCTTAGGTTAAGGGCCAGCGTTTGATAGGTATAGTCTTGATCTGGAGCTGGTTGAATGGCATCGTTGAACTTAGGTGAGAGCCATCCTTCCACTCCACCCAAGTAGTAAATCAGTTTTTGCGATCCCCAAGAGAAATCGGCTGCAGCACGCCCTGCCCAAATGAAATTTCGGTAGATGGGATAATAGTAGCGTATATCAGCGCCAACATTGAACATGAATTTACCTGTGCTTTCAGCATTCACAAGTCGAGCATTTATATCGGAGTATACTTTATACCGGAGACCGTTATAAATATTCAATGATGGGTTGATGGTGTTATCGTGCACGTATTCCAGTCGAACGAGGGCATATTTCAGTATCGTATCCGACATACTGAGCGATGGTGGGAAGTTGGCATCCGAAAAAATGGCTACACGATCGCTTCGGTATCCCAATGTAGCACGTATGCTTTTTACTTCGTTGAACGGATAACTGACATTGAATTGATAGAGGTTTGACATCAACTTGTTGCGCAGCTGCGATTTGATGTCCCGGTAGTCGTAGATTGGATAATATTCCTGGTTACTTCTGAAGTAGGTGAGTCCCCAGTCAAATCTTCTTTTCAAATTCTGAAACGAGGCGAGGTAGTCGTTATCCCGTAAATTGGTTGCCAGTCGGAATCCGCCAATGAATTTTTTGTCTTCCATCAGATCGGAAATCCCCATCCGCAGGATGCCATTCAGGTTATCGGAGTTGGATAAAAAAATGGGACCTGCTCCGCCTGCAAAGGGTTGGTAACGGTTCACCAAAACCGAGTTATTGAATCCGGATACCACGTAGTCGGAGCCAAACTTCAATTTATAATCAAACAGCCTTGCTCGTTTGAGATAATCTTCGCGTTCGGGTGCGACCATCTCCTCTGCTATGGGAGGCGTACTGTCTTTTATTTCCTGATCGAACTCCGTCTGGAATAGCACATTTTTTTTCTCTCCGGGTGCAGGTGTTTTCTCTTCTTCGTAATAGACTGCCCGTGTTTTCCTCTTTCTCTCCTCGTTCATCAGTTGCTTGATGTAATCGGTAGGCGTTGCATTGACGTTGCGCTTCAACAAAGCCGCTTCGTTGATCTTGAGTTTATAGAGAAATTTCAGATCACCTTCTTGTCGGGTTTCGCTGACTTGGTTGTTATCGCCGGATCCTCGTGTTTCCTGTAAGCTACTTTGGTAGTTGGTGATGGGGAATACATAGGTGCTATCGGACGTAATGGAAATATATCCAACGGAATCCGGAGTCGATTTCTCCCAGGCCTTTAAGGTAGAATCCAATTCTTTTTTATCGGGGTTGCGCAGCAGTTCATCCCCAATGCGGTAGATGGTATCCAGTCCTGCGCGTTGGGTGGTGAAAAATCCTGCATAGCGATTTCCAATGCCATTGGCGTCGCTGACAAAGGTGAAATGATTGACGTTGTATTGCAGTGGGAACCGTGCCTGACCGTAGGGCTGTTTGGTCAGCTGAGTGATTTGACGGAATTGGCTGTTGGTCCAATTATCTACTAGGAACACATTGAAATTGTTGCGAGAAGGAATGGCCGTGTCTGCTTTTGCAGCGTTGGCGGAAGGTCGGTTAGAAGAAAATAATATACCGGTTTTATTGGGGAAAGCAACAAAGGAGGCATCTACATCATCGTACACATCGTTGGTGATCTGATCCAATTTGTCGTTTTTCAGGCTGTACACAAATACATCCGACTGTCCATTTTTCACTGCGCTGAATATGATGGTCTGGTGATCGAGCATGAACTTGACATCCTGGATCAACTGGAATTGATCCAGTACTCGTTTTTCAGTCTTGATGCGCGCAACGGCATCGTAAATGAACATTTTTATTTTCCCTTCTTCTGTATAGATGACCAGCAAACGTGAACCTTTTGGATCCCAAGCCAGCATGGGATAATTGGGATTGATTTCGTCTTGCCGGTTCAGCACTCCTGCCTTGAGCAAAATTTTTCGTTTATCCGATAAGTCCTCCAGCACTACACGGTAAATGCCTCTTTTGAAATGGACCATCGCGTAGGAATTGTTCCGGGCAATGGGATTGGCTTGAAACCGATAAAAGTCTTCGCCGTTCTTTTTTTCTTCTACCGCTACCACGTTTCCTTTTGGAAGATTTTTTCTTCCGCGGTTATCGGCCAGGTACTTATCGGATTCCTCCTGCATGAATTCTTCCAACAGCTCCTTGAATCGTTTCTTGGTGATCTTGAGACTGGCCGCGTTCAAGCTCTTGTAAATGCGGGAGAGATAGAGAAAATAGGTGATATTGTCTTTTTTATAATTCTCCCCAATGAATTTCCAGAACGCATGCCCGGCCAGCAATGGTTCCGCAAAAGCAAACTGATAGAAGGTCCTGTATTTTCCGGAGAGCAATGCGGATTTGAGCTGATCATCCAATGCGGGACTCCAATTTTCGCCTACGTACGCAACATAACCATCGGTCAGCCATTTGGGCATATCCAGTAAGGCCTGATTGCTGGCAAACTCTCCCAGGTCATCGCCAAAAAGCATATTCTCTACCAATACTTGTGCGATACCTTGCCTCAGTTTTACGCGCAGCTCGTTGAGATTGCCGTTGTAGTAGAGTACGATCTTGTTGTTGACCAGCTTGGTAACGCCTCCGGTATTTTGCCAATCGATTCCCAATCCAATATTGGACTGTTTATAGTCGGTAAAACTATTGTAGATCACGATGTTTGCTCTGCGCTGCAGTCCATATTCGATGAATTCCTCAATCGTATTCAGTTCTTCTTCTGCCACTTGCGCTATGAATTTGCTCAGGGATAGTCCCCCTTCATGGTAATAGGTATTGAAATTGCGCGTCTGGTAATATTTCCAGCTGATCTTTTTGTATTGAACCCTGTTTTTCCCAAAATCAACGGTGCTCACCTGGGCTAGTGTTTCGGTGTGAAACAGCAGACCAGTAGCCACTACAAAGAGAACGCGGTATATCAGCCTGCGATTCAAATGAATAGGTACCTTTGTTTCGGCTAAAATTAAAGCTTTTGGCCTAGAAATGGCGGTTATGCTAAACGTTAAAATTTTCCAGTTCAACCCCCTACAGGAGAACACGTATTTGGTGACAGACGACCAGAAAAATTGTTTAATCATTGACCCCGGCTGCTATTTTGATGCTGAGCGGGAAGAATTGGCGGGGTACATTGATAAACATGCTCTCCAGCCTAAAATGCTGCTGAATACCCATTGCCATTTGGACCATGTTTTTGGGAATAAGTTTATCCATGAAACCTATGGATTGGACCTGCACCTGCACCGACTGGAAGAGCGCGTACTCGAACTTTCGCCCAGCATCGCACTGATGTGGAACCTGCCTTTTGATAATTATTGTGGGCCACTCCACTTTTTGAATCATACCTCAGAACTGAAATGGGGCGGACCCGCTTTTGAGATCCTTGAAACACCCGGTCACTCGCCCGGAAGCATTAGTTTTTATCAGCCCGAAGCAGGAATGCTGATTGCGGGCGACGTATTGTTCAGGGAAAGTGTAGGGAGAACGGATCTGCCCGGTGGGAACGCCGATCAATTATTGAAGACCATCTCTACGGTGTTCTACGCACTGCCGGATGCGACCCATGTCTATTCCGGTCACGGAATGCCCACGACCATCGGTCATGAAAAACTGCATAATCCATTTGTAAAGGGCTAACGATACATCCGGCTGAGCAAAGGAATTTTTCTCAGTTCCTCTTTTTCGGTTCGAACAACAACCAACAGATAGCCTGTCAATAACAGTACTCCGCTAACGTGAAGCCAGAAAACAGCTACACCGGACTGTCGAAGCAAAAGCTGAATCAAGCAAAGACCTGTGGCAGTCGACAAATGAAGGACAGCATTGCTGATATTATACGGAACAGGATAATGCTGTTGCCCCATTACATAACTGATTACCATCATGCTCCCGTAACATCCCACCGTTGCAACCGCACATCCCCAATAACCAAAGCTCGGGATCAGGAAATAATTCAATACAATGGTGATCGCTGCACCGATAAGGGTAATGACTGCTCCTGTTTTTGTGCGGTTGGTGAGTTTGTACCAAATCGACAAATTGTAATAGATCCCTAAAAATAGTTTTGCCAGCATCAGCACCGGAACGATGAGCAGCCCTTCTGCATATTCCGGATGCCTTCCGATTCCCATAAAATATTTCCAGCCATCCAGAAACAATACCACCATCAGCAAACAGGCGCAACACATCACAATGAAAAGGCGCATCACCCGCGCGTAGATGATCGGAGCATTTTCAGAAGTGGATTGTTTGAAAAAAAACGGTTCAGCACCCATCCTGAAAGTTTGTATGAATAACACTATCACAACGGAAAGCTTATAGTTTGCGCTGTAAATACCGTTTGCGGTGCGTGCTGCTAATTCTGTTCCTTCGTACCGCAACACGATCATGAACCGGTCGATGGTTTCATTGATGATTCCCCCAAATCCAACAATGATCAATGGGGTTGAGTAAATCAGCATGTCGCTGATCAATGCCCTGCTGAATTGCAACCTGAATCCTATCCATTCTTTGTACAGCAGAATCAAGGTCAGGCTTGATGCAATCAGGTTCGAAACAAACACATATCCAATGCCCATTTCCGGATCATACAGTGACGCAAGCCAACTCTGTTTGCCTGCTTCGTAATCTCCTTTGCACCAGTAGAGGAAAAAGATAACGAAAAACAGATTGGTCAGGATGTTGGTGATTTTGATCCATGCAAATTTTCGAGGGCGACCATCATTCCTAAGTTTGGCAAACGGAATCACCGCCACTGTATCGATGGCAACAATGGCTATGACCATCATCAACCATTCGGGATGGTTTTCCATTTTCAGCAGCGCAGCAAATTGATCAATGGGCATCAGTAACAATGCGCTGAACACAACCGTGGTGATCAACAAGATGGTCATGCTTGTATTGACTACGGTTTTCTCGTCTTCTTGTGCATGGAATCGGAAATAAGAAGTTTCCATTCCGTAGGTGTAGAGTACGTTTAAAAATGCAGCAATGGCAAACAAAATTGAAATGTCACCGTAATCCGATGCAGCAAAAATGTAGGTGAGCAGGGGAGTCAGCAGGTAGTTGATGAATCTTCCCACGATATTACTTACTCCGTACCATAAGGTCTGTGAAGCCAGCTGTCGGATATCTGCCAAGGGATTCTTTTCAACAAATGTAAGGCCCATTTAATACATTTAGGGCTTAAACAACGTCTATGCGTGCAGTCGTTCAGCGGGTTGCATCTGCTGCTGTTCATTCAGAAGGTGAATTGCTGGGAACCATCCGACAGGGATTGCTGGTTTTATTGGGTATTGAAGAAGCAGATGGAATGGATGATGTTTCATGGCTGGCTCAAAAAATAGTTCACTTGCGCATCTTTAACGATCACGAGGGGGTCATGAATGTATCGGTGAACGATGTGGGGGGTGAGCTCTTGCTGGTGAGTCAGTTCACCTTGCATGCATCGACCAAAAAAGGGAACCGTCCTTCCTATATCCGTGCATCAAAACCCGGGCATGCTGTGCCCATGTTTGATGCCATGATTCGGTGTTTGACGCAAGAGCTGGGTCGACCCATTCAGACCGGTCGATTTGGAGCGGATATGCAGGTAAGTTTGGTCAACGATGGTCCCGTTACCATTTTAATTGATACAAAAAACAAAGAATAATGACGATCAGAAATGCACAGGATCAGGTGGACCAGTGGATCAAGACAGTGGGAGTTCGGTATTTCAGCGAGCTGACCAATATGGCGTTGTTGACCGAAGAGGTGGGGGAGTTGGCGCGGATCATGGCCCGAACCTATGGGGATCAATCGTTCAAAGCGGGGGAGTCGCCCGACCAACTCTCAGAGGAAATGGCCGATGTGCTATGGGTATTGATTTGCCTTGCCAACCAAACGGGTGTTGATCTCACTGCTGCCCTGGAGCGCAGCATCCAGAAAAAAACAGCACGCGACGCAGATCGGCATGCTCAGAATCCCAAATTGAACGGGTAGAGTCAGGCCTGTCTTGTCGCACCTTCTTCCTTTCATTATCTTTGCGGCCTATGACAGTAAACGATCAGAACCGTTTTCAAGCCATAATCTCTCATGCAAAAGAATATGGTTTTGTTTTTCCTTCCAGCGAGATTTACGATGGACTCAGCGCTGTTTATGATTATGGTCCGTGGGGGAGTGAATTAAAAAAGAATATCCGCGAATCGTGGTGGAATGCCATGACCCGCATGCACGATAACATTGTCGGTATAGATGCAGCAATTTTCATGCATCCTACTACGTGGAAGGCTTCCGGACACGTTGATAATTTCAGCGATCCTATGATTGACAACAAGGATTCGAAAAAACGATACCGTGTTGATCATCTCATAGAAGGGGCAGCCGAAGAACTTTCAAAGTCGGGAAAACAACAGGAGGCGGATGATCTTCTGCGTCAAATGGATGAAGGACTAGCGGCCAATGATTTTACCGAATTAAAAAATCTGATCGATCGCAATGGCATCAAATGTTCGGTGAGCAATACATGCAATTGGACCGATGTGCGTCAGTTCAATTTGATGTTTTCAACCCAATTGGGTTCGGTTGCCGAAGATGCCAATGAAATTTACTTACGACCAGAAACTGCACAGGGAATATTTGTAAACTTTTTAAATGTGCAAAAAACTGCACGCATGAAAATTCCCTTTGGAATTGCACAGGTGGGTAAAGCGTTTCGCAATGAAATTGTAGCGCGACAATTTATTTTCCGGATGCGGGAATTTGAGCAAATGGAGATGCAATACTTTATTCGTCCCGGCTCTCAGAAGGAGTGGTATGAGTATTGGAAAACCGAGCGCATGAAATGGCATACTGCGATGGGTATCCCTAGCGAAAACTATCGTTTCCATGATCACGTTAAGTTGGCGCATTATGCCGATGCGGCTGTTGATATTGAATATGCTTTTCCAATCGGCTGGAAAGAAGTTGAAGGAATTCATAGCCGAACCGATTTTGATCTGAAGAATCACCAGCAATTCAGCGGAAAGAAGCAGCAGTACTTTGACCCGGAAGTGAATCAGTCGCATGTGCCATACGTCATTGAAACTTCCATAGGACTAGATAGAATGTTTTTGCTGGTCTTGTGTCATGCCTACCAGGAGGAAAAGTGGACAAAAGAAGATGGAAATGAAGATAGTCGCGTTGTGCTCAAGATTCCTCCCGCAATTGCTCCCATAAAATTAGCCGTACTGCCTTTGTTGAAAAAAGAGGGACTGCCGGAGATTGCTCGTGAAATTATGGCTTCCTGCAGAAATGAATTTTACTGTTTCTACGAAGAGAAAGATACCATTGGCAAGCGCTACAGAAGAATGGATGCGTTGGGAACTCCCTTCTGTGTCACGGTCGATCACCAAACGAAAGAGGACCGAACGGTGACCATCCGCTATCGGGATACCATGAAGCAGGAGCGGATTTCAATGGAGGGATTGGCCGCGTTCATCCGTTCAAAATTCTGATTGTCGGAGTTATCGTTTAAACACTTTTGAGGTGTGCTGGTATTTACCGTCACTGCTGGTGATCGTGATGATATACATGCCCGGAGGCTGGTGGCTCAAATCGATGGAGCCATCTTGATAGGAGGATTGTCGCCTGAGAATAACTTGTCCCCCGCTACCCGTTGCCTGAACCGTTAATTTGCGGATGGTGAACATGTCGCCAACTTTGTACTGTACCCGATCGGTGGTTGCGGTGGGGAATATCTTATAGATAAATCCCGGATTGTTGCGGATGGGAGTAAACACAGCGGTGGTAACGGTAACTGGATTGCCAAGAGGCGGTGTGGCAAACATTCCATTGCCATGGGTTCCGATGACCAGGGTGTTGTCGGACCAGCGACTGGCAAGCGAATTCACGATGGCTGCATTTAGCATTTGTGAGGAGGGGTCAGCTGAAGTACTGACTTCTCTAAGCCATTCGGTAGAAGGGCCTGCTATTTTAGTAGTACTGAAAAGACCAATGGTTGTGCCCACATAGTATTCAACACCAGTAGTTTTGGCTATGATTTCGCAGGAACGGATAGAAGGTGTTGTCAAGTTGCCTTCTATAAGCTCCCATGTAGGAGAAGCGGCGGTAGAATTTCCTGTTCAGAAAATACTCAATACATTATAATTGGAGACTACTGCCAAGAGGGTATCTTGGTTTCTTGGATTTACCGCTATGTCTTTTATCACAGCACCAGACGTTATACCCGGAGGCGTTATTTCAACAACTGGGCTAGATGGATTTTGTGGATTCCTGATTCGATAGAGGTGCCCATCTCCTGAACCGATGAAAAGATGGTTGAACGATGAATATGCTCCTCTGGTCGTCTCAAGTGAATAGATATCACCAATGACTTTTGGGTGTACTGAGTCCATTAATTTCCATGTACCAGCGGTAACCGTGGTCGATTGATTGGTGTTGAATAAACTATCCTCCATGGCAAAGTAGAGCAAATCAGTATTGTCTGGATCTAGATGAAAATTAGTGACAAAAACACCTTCACCAGTATTATTGGGTTTTATTGACTTATACATATCCAACCGGGTGAAGGGTGGAAACAAGTTGGTTCTGAACAGTAGGCCATTTTGTGCTGCACCAAACAGATACTGCTTACCATTGGCGTCTTTTTTTGTCATACCAACCTGACACCCATCTCCACCTATGAGTAAATAATGATCGTTGGAATCAGGAAGTGCGCCTATTAGTCCATTTGCATCGCGAAACGTTGTTGAGTTATCCTGTGCTCCTCCGAAAAATGTTCTAGAACCAGGAGTTGGGTCAATTCCAACATGATAGTACTGTATTGTTTGGTAACGGCTGCTGGAAAGGGACCAAGTAACGTTGGATTGAAGAACATCGTTGATCTGTGCAATTCCTCCATCGGAAGCGACGAGCAATCTATTTGGATTCACCGGGTCAAATGCAAACGCATGAAAGTCGACGTGACTTGCATTATCTGGATCCGTAAATGTCAATGATTCAAGCCCTCCAATAAAGGTGTTGTTATTTTTTGTCAGGAATCCGTCAGTGGATTTAAAAAGGTTTACACCACCGGCCAGAACTAAATTGGGATTTGTAGGGTGAATCGCCAATAGCATATTGTACCCCTCTTGAAGCTCGATGGGGTTATCCGTTATTTTGCCATAAACATTTCGTTTTGCAATCAAATTTGGCCCTAAACTTCGCTATGTAAATGGTGCAGTGGACATATCGCAACGGAATAAATCTGCCTCTGGAAGTCCCAATGAAGCCTGATCTGTATTTTCCACCATCACATAGAGAATATTTTGATTGGAGGGAGCAAGTGCCAATGCTACTCTTCCCCATCCGAAAAGGTAGTCGCCGAAAGGACTCGTTGTATTGTTCCATGCCCTCCACCCTAGCGGAGAGTTCAATCCTGCTCCTGCAATTCGGGTATAGGAACCAGCATCCCCGGTTGTTGAGATCCATACTCCAGATAAATTTCGGTCCGCATTTCGGCCGGTCATGCCTACAATTATTTGCGTTCCATCCCGATTGATGATGATGTCACAAATGACCTCCAGGGGGGTTGTTGGAACTGTGCTTTCAAAAACTGACTCCCAGGTTGATCCACCGTTAATAGAACGGACGATTCTTCTATGGATCGCTGCATACACGTGGCCGGTGACAGGATGAACTACTATTTTATGTATAAAATTCCATTGAGAAGTAAACAGAGTGGGGTCGGTGATATTTGTAGAACTTAATTTCGACCAGGTTAGTCCATTATCGGTTGATTTGAACATTCCTTCGCCAAAAACAAAGTTGTTTCCAATATCTGGATAGCCGGATGAAGCACCGATTATTTCACCTGTTCCGGCATACCAGGTATTTTCAAAACCTGTACGTGTATCCTGCGCTAGTGTAGAAACGCTTCTGATTTGATCGGGTGGGTGAACGAAAACCCAACTTGTGCCTCCATCAGTACTTCTGAAAATTCCACCATTAATTCCCGCTGCCAGTACGATTCGATTTGACGTACCATTGTATCGTTTATCGAAGACAATTGTTCTTGTCCTCCCTCCATTTTGACTCGGACCTGCAGCTATATACCTGTTCTGTATGCTTCCTGCTTCTGTGGCAAGAGTGCTATTGGTGGTGATCATTCCTTCATAAATACCATCTTTGCGAACAGGAAGAGTTTTGAGTAATTCCAGTTCTTTTTCACGAATACCTTTTGGAATCTTGTTGGTTTTTGGATCCCTCAATAGGTACCATTCGAATTCCCACCTTTTTTTAGAGTTTTCAAATTCAAGTTCTGTTCCCTTTTCATCTTCTTCGTCCAAGAAGATCAGATGCCTCTTTTTGCTATTTGGTGGATCTGAGTCATGATTGTTCTTAAAAAAAATAGACCTATGGATAGGAGTAAAAGAGGAATTGTAAACCGGATGAGCGCTTTCATTGAAAGGGGGGTAGTGAGCCACAAAATAATCACTTTTTAGGCTCAGGTCATAATTTTTCATGTCAGATTAATTTGACTAAAACCTGGATTAAAGTTTAATGGTATCTTTGCCCCGCGGCGCAGACATGAACCTGGAGCATCTTTTGGACCGCTATTCTTCCTCACCCCGCATTCAACAAATAGCGGAAGGAGTACTATTGTCCCCCTCTTCCCGTGTGGCTGTCAAAGGATTGAACGGTTCCTCCAAAGCACTGATTTTTTCTGCTTTATACAAACACGAACACGTTGCATCCTGTAACCACATCGTGGTATTGGAAGATGCTGAAGAAGCAGCCTATTTTCACAATGATCTTGAGCAACTACTGGGACCACTCGATCTTTTTTATTACCCCTCCTCATTTAAAAACAATAAAAATTTTCAGCTGCAGAGCAGCAGCCATGTGATGCTCAGGACTGAAGCATTGACGCGGCTGGCCAGTGAGGGAAGAAAAAAAATCATCATCACCCATCCTGAAGCCTTGATGGAAAAAGTGCCAGTGTCTCAACAACTTCTTTCACGGGTGGTTCAGGTGAAGGTGCACGATTCACTGAATACGGATGAATTGATGGAGCAACTGGTGGGGTTTGGATTTGAACGAACGGACTTTGTGTTTGAACCGGGACAATTCGCCATGCGGGGAGGCATTTTTGATATTTACTCCTTTGCCAACGAGAAACCCTATCGCATCGAGCTTTTTGGAAACGAAGTCGACTCCATTCGAATTTTTGATCCGGAGTCGCAGTTGAGCGAACGTAAGCTCTTGCAGGTCAATATCATTCCCAATGCAGAAGCGCACACACCCGATGAACAAAAAATTAATTTCTTTGATGCACTTACCGGCACTTCTGTTTTGCATGTTTCAAATTGGCAAATCGTCAGTGATCGGTACCGGGATCATGAAGACCATCTTCACCTCTTCATTGCATCCAATAAAGATTCGTTTTCGGCTGCACCATTGGAACACTTCACGTCTTTCCAGGAGTTCAGTTTCTCTATTGAGCAGATGCCGGTAGTCGAACTAGCATTGACCCCAACCCTTCCTGCACCTGATCTGACTATAGAATGGCGAACGACTCCTCAGCCGGCTTTCAATCGACGGTTTGATTTACTGATCAATGATCTGTCTGCGCATGAATCTGCACGTCGACCTGTTTATATATTTTCAGAAAATGCACGACAGCTTGAACGGCTATATTCCATTTTTGAAGACCTCAAAGCGCCCATCCATTTTGTCCCCATCCCTCATGCCATCCACCAGGGATATATGGATGTGGAATTGGGTAGTGTGCTGTATACCGATCATCAGATTTTTCAGCGGTATCACAAGTACAAAATCAAACAGGCCTATAATAAAAGCAAAGCGATCACACTTCGTGCGCTCAAAGAATTGCAGCCCGGTGATTATGTCGTTCACATTGACCATGGAGTCGGAGTGTTCAGTGGGTTACAAAAAATACAAAACGGAGGACAAACACAGGAAGCAGTTCGGATTATTTACCGCGACAATGACATCCTCTATGTAAACATCAATTCACTTCACAAAATTTCTAAGTATACCGGTAAAGAAGGGCATGTTCCGAAAGTCAACAAGCTCGGCAGTGATGCCTGGACCAAACTGAAAGAAAAGACGAAGGGAAAAGTCAAGGCCATTGCCTTTGATTTGATCAAATTGTATGCAGAACGAAAATCAGAAAAGGGATTTTCTCATACACCGGATAATTACCTGCAGACTGAATTGGAAGCCTCATTTATTTATGAAGATACCCTCGACCAAAGCCGCGCGATTGCCGACGTTAAAAAAGACATGCAAGAGCCGCATCCAATGGATCGACTGGTCTGCGGTGACGTAGGTTTTGGTAAAACAGAAGTAGCCATACGCGCGGCATTTAAAACCTGTACCGATGGCAAACAAGCCGCTGTTCTAGTGCCCACTACCATCTTGGCGTATCAGCACTTCAAGACGTTCAGCGATCGACTCAAAGATTTTCCCGTCACGGTGGATTTTATCAACCGCTTCAAATCAACCAAAGAACGCAAAGCAACCCTGCTCAATGTAAAAGAGGGCAAAGTTGACATCATCATCGGCACCCATGCCCTGCTATCAAAAGAAATTGAATTTAAAGACCTGGGATTATTGGTCATCGATGAAGAACAGAAGTTTGGCGTCGCACACAAGGAAAAAATTAAAACACTCAAAACAAATGTGGATTGCCTCACCTTGACTGCAACGCCCATTCCCCGAACACTTCAGTTCAGCCTCATGGGTGCGCGCGACCTCAGCATCATCAATACGCCACCTCCTAATCGACAACCCATTCAAACCGAGGTGTTGGTGTTCAACCACGATTTGATTCGCGATGCAGTGTATTATGAAGTAGAGCGGGGTGGACAAGTATTTTTTATCCATAACCGGATCAACGGACTTCCTGAAATGAGTGAATTGATCCGATCGCTCTGCCCTGATCTCAGCATCGGATTTGCACATGGTCAAATGGAAGGGCATGACCTGGAGGAACGTATTTTTGACTTTATCCATAAGCGATACGATGTGCTGGTCTGCACCAATATCGTAGAGAGTGGAGTCGATATTCCAAATGTCAATACCATCATCATCAACAATGCCCATCAGTTTGGGTCGAGTGATTTGCACCAGTTGAGAGGCCGAGTGGGCAGGAGCAACCGCAAAGCTTTCTGCTATTTGCTTGCGCCGCCGATGAGTACGTTGCCGGCTGACTCAAGAAAGCGGTTGCAGACGCTGGAACAGCATGCTGAACTGGGAAGCGGATTTCAGATTGCCATGCGCGATTTGGACATCAGAGGAGCCGGTAACATGCTGGGGGGAGAACAAAGTGGTTTCATGCTGGAGATTGGCTTTGAAATGTACCAGAAGATTCTAGACGAAGCGATTCGGGAATTGAAGCGGACCAGTTTCAGGGAAGTATTCAAAGATGAAATCAGCAAGCAAGATGATTTTGTGCAGGACTGTACGATCGATACCGATCTGGAAATTCATATTCCGGATGGGTATGTAGAGCAGATTGCCGAGCGACTCTCACTGTACTCCCGATTGGATAATTGTCGCGACGAAGAAGAGCTAACTGCCTTTCATGCAGAGATGGTGGACCGCTTCGGTCCTATGCCTTCATGTGTTCAAGATCTCTTTACCACTGTTCGATGCAGGCGTTTGGCAGTTGACATTGGATTTGAGCGAATGGTTCTCAAACAACGCACCCTAAAATGTTTTTTTGTCAACAATCCTGACTCCCCTTATTTTCAGTCGCTTTCCTTCAATGCCCTCCTGCTTCACCTTCAAACAAAAACAAATAAAAGTCATCTGAAGCAAACCGGACGAAATTTCATGCTGATTACCGATGGAGTAGATACTATGGATGGCATTCATGCACTGTTGCATGAATGGACGGCCACCATTCGAGAGGTGAAACTGCAAAACGGAATTACAGCTCCCTGATCCAGATATTTCTGAAACTCACCGCGTCACCATGATCCTGAAGCATCAGTGATTCTTTCATGCTGTGCGGGGTGTAATCGGGTATGCCAATGTACTCGGATCCCCCCCAAAGTGCAACATTGTTTTGCACCAGTACGCCGTTGTGCAAGACAGTGATGCGGGCTTGCGACTGTAAGCGGCCATCCGGCGCAAATCGGGGTGCAATAAAGATGATGTCATAGATCTGCCATTCACCCGGTCCGCGTGAAGCATTCACTAGGGGAATCAGTTGTTTATAAATGCTGGCGGCCTGACCGTTGGAATAGGTCTTATTATTGTAGCTGTCCAGCACCTGCAGCTCATACTGACCCATCAAGAAAATTCCGCTATTGCCCCGACCCTGTCCTTCTCCCTTCACTACAGCCGGAGTTCTCCACTCAATGTGCAACTGGCAATCGCCAAAACCTTGACGCGTAGTGATTTCTCCTGTCCCTCCTTTGACCGTCATGGCTCCCTCTTCCAGCATCCACTCAATTTTCTTCCCATCTTTTCCTGTCCAGGCATTGAAATCTCTTCCATTGAAAAGCACAATGGCATCGGATGGGGCATCCTGGGAAGTCTTTCCGGGTGATACGATGGCGGGAACAGGATCCCAAGCTTCTGTCAGTTTAGGATCGCCCTTCCTGCCCTGAGCAAATGAGCATACAAAACCGATAATCAGAAGCGAGATAAGTAAGAACTTTTTCATGTGCTGCTTGTTATTGTAAAGGAAATGTACAAATTTTTTAAATTTGGTTAACATCCTACTATGGTTTCAAAGGTTACCGAGGGAATCAAAATCAGTGTAGAACAATTCTATCAGCCGGATTATTCCAATCCTCTTCAATTGGAATACATGTTTGCATACAGGGTGACCATTCAGAACAATAATAATTTTCCGGTGCAATTGCTGCAGCGCCATTGGTTTATTTATGACAGCACTTCAGAAAAACGTGAAGTAGAAGGAGAGGGGGTAATCGGTATTCAACCGATTATCTCACCTAACGAACAATACCAATACATTTCAGGGTGCAACCTGAAATCTGAATTGGGCAAAATGGTTGGCCTGTACCTCATGGAAAATGTGCATACCCGTCAGCGCTTTGAAGTCAACATTCCGGTCTTTCACCTTGAGGCTCCATTCAAAAGAAATTAATGCTTTTTATCATTTAATGGGTGTAAATTTACCGTGCACCAAATGATGAAGCATGGGCTATCGCGTGACGTTCAACAACAGCAACAGGGATTTTTTCAATACATTAAAATCAGAAGTCGATGCCTATTTTGAGAAAAACGGGCTCAAAAAAACCGGCAATTGGCGGTTGTATTTAAAAACAGCGATTCTATTGCCCTCGGCTATCGGACTTTACCTCCTCCTCATGTTGGTGGATATGCCTTGGCTGCTCACGGCCTCTCTTTGGGTTGTTTTTGGATTGAACATGGCCGCAATCGGATTCAACATCATGCACGATGCCTGCCATGGAAGCTTTTCCACACGGGGTTGGGTCAATGAGCTCTTCGGACTCACCAATAACTTTTTAGGTGGCAATGCATTCCTCTGGAAGCTCAAACACAATATCATTCACCACACCTATACCAATGTAGACGGTGTGGATGACGACATCAACAACATGCCCTTTTTGCGGCAGTGTGCCACACAGCCGTTGAAGCCGGTTCATCGGTTTCAGGCGATTTATATGTTCTTCCTATATGGGTTTACATCTCTGTTCATGTTTTTCATGGATTACATCAAATATTTTTCTAAAAAAGTATACACCACTCCACTGAAACCCATGGACGCGAAAGAGCATGTTTTGTTCTGGACAGGGAAGCTCTTTTTTATCGCTTTTTATATAGTAATGCCAATTCTACTGGTGGGTTGGAAGTGGTGGCTGGTTGGATTCATTTTGAGCCAGTTTACGTTGGGACTGACCCTGGCCGTTGTGTTTCAGTTGGCGCATGTAGTGGAACATGCCGAGTTTGAGGCCGCAGGAATGGATCCGGTAAAGATTGAAAACGAGTGGGCCATTCATCAGGTCAAGACCACAGCTAATTTTGCGTTTTCCAATCGCATCATTACGTGGTTTGTTGGGGGCTTGAACTACCAGATTGAGCACCATCTTTTTCCACGGATCAGCCATATTCACTATCCTGCACTCAGTAGAATTGTACACGATACCTGCGAGAAATTTGGAATACAGTATTTGTATTTTCATTCCACCCGTGCCGCCATTGCTTCGCACGTTCGGTTCATGCATGCCATGGGCAGACCTGCTTACTTGGGCCGATAGCCCGAGCCTTTCAAAATGGTTTGAGCGTAAGTCGACAGCAGCTGCTGTACTGTAGTCTCAGGAAATTGATCCAAATAGGCTCGAATGATTTGTCGACCGATGTACAACGAAGTAAATCCCGGTGAGCCTAATCCAAATTCAGCTGTCGAAGGTCCATCGCTGACAAATGAACGAATTTTCAGTACATCATTTTCATACAGTAAATTATTCTCCTTGAAGTAATTCCAAATGAATCCTTCGTTTTCTTCCATGCCGTTTAATTGAACACGGGTATACCCGAGCTTCAGCGTGTCGGCTGCATCCGGTAGAAATAAGTCCAGCAGGTGCATCCTTTTCCCATGATCGATCAAGAGTTCCAGCAGATTGGATCCTCCATTCAGTGGAGGATAGATATCATCCACAATGGTTCTCATTGCATTGATCGGAATATAGTCGGGAGTAAATCGACGGGATAAATACGAAGGATACAGCTGCATGCCTTCATCGGTATGATAGAGTTCAGCATTGGCACCGAGGTGCAGTTGGAGTCCGATGCCTATTGCTTCCGGTGTGATGATCTCTCCGCCGCCGCCGGTTTGGCCATAGGCAAATGCATCGATGGGACCAATAAATGTGATCATTTTTTTGGGCAGTTCATAAGACGGAAAGTAATGTTTTACATACCGGAGTGCAGATCGGGTCTGAGAAAATGCCTCTTCAATTTCCTTGTCTTGCATCTGCGTAATTTCAGCAACAGATCGATAGGTTGATATGAACTGCCTGATGGATGTTGGCCAAAGTGCAGAATCAATGTTTTCCAAGCCGAGGATCTTGGTCAAAAAATCAACGGTGAAGGCTTGTTCTTTATTATACAGATTACTCAATGTTTCATCGAGCCGAGCGGTATCAATTGCAAAAAATTGCTTTTCGTATCGAACCAATTCCAGCGGAATGTCAATGGAGCTGACATCGGGCGTATTGGCTTGCGATCCGCAGGACTGCAGTAAAAAACCCATAAATAACAAGGTCGGATAAAACAGAATACGAGTATTCATGCTGTAAAAATAGATAAACCTTAATTTTCTCGCCTTTATTCCTCAATTTTACCGCATGAAAGTCCACCTTTCGCAGCAGAATTACCACATTGGAAATTTTCAACTGAATCGGGAAAAAATCCTGGTAGAGGTGGAATATGCCAAAAGCAATGGGGCCGACCTTGTTGTATTTTCTGAGCTCAGCGTGTGCGGGTATCCTGCACGTGATTTTCTGGAATTCGAAGATTTTGTAGTACAATGTGAATCGACTGTTCAGGAGATCGCCAATCGTGCTGTTGGAATTGGTGTTATCGTGGGTGCGCCAACCCGAAACCCTATTAAAGAGGGAAAAGACCTGTTCAATTCTGCGTTGTTGCTGCACGAAGGAAAAATTATCGGACAGGCCAACAAAACATTGCTTCCCAATTATGACGTATTTGATGAATACCGCTATTTTGAACCGGCCTATCAATGGAAAGTGGTTGAGTTCAAGGGTAAACGCATTGCATTGACCATTTGTGAGGACATCTGGAATCTGGGCGACAATCCTCTGTACCGTATTTGTCCCATGGACGAGCTCATGAAGCATTCCCCGGATCTGATGATCAATATTTCTGCTTCACCATTTGATTACGATCACGACGATGACCGTAAGGAAGTCATTCGCATGAACGTGCTAAAGTATCAACTCCCCATGCTCTATTGCAACGCAGTGGGTTCTCAAACGGAAATTGTTTTTGACGGCGGCAGTTTGGTGTATGCAGCATCGGGAGAACTTAAATGCGAATTGAAGTATTTTGAAGAGGACAGCTGTTTGATCGATAGTGAAAGCCTGTATCCCGCCACACCTGCATCTGACAATTTTCCGATACGCGTTGGGAAAGACATGCGTGTTGCCAAGTCCAGCAATCCGGATCAAATCATCAACTATCTTACCAATGATCACAACATTGACCAAGTAAAATCGGCATTGGTGCTGGGGGTGAGGGATTATTTTCAAAAAATGGGATTTACCAAAGCTATTTTAGGAAGCAGCGGAGGCATTGATTCAGCGGTAGCATTATGTATTGCGGTGGAAGCACTGGGAGCAGAGAACGTGACGGCGATCCTCATGCCTTCCCAGTTTTCATCTGAACATTCTGTTTCGGATGCCATCGCGTTGAGCCGCGCGTTGGGTAACCCCTATCACGTCGTGCCCATAGCCGATATTTACGGTTCGTTTATGGATGCCTTGCAGCCGCTTTTTCAGAAAAGTCCCTTTGGTATTGCAGAAGAAAATATCCAAAGCCGTTCGCGTGGCAATGTGTTGATGGCAATAGCGAATAAATACGGGTATGTTTTGCTCAACACTTCAAATAAAAGTGAATTGGCTACCGGGTATGGAACGTTGTATGGGGATATGGCAGGTGGACTCAGCATCATAGGCGATTTGTATAAGTCGCAAGTGTATGCCCTTGCCCGGTTCATCAATTCCAAGCAACCGCTGATTCCCGAACCTATACTGAGCAAGCCACCCTCTGCTGAGTTACGACCCAATCAAAAGGATAGTGATAGTCTGCCCGACTATGTTGTATTGGATCGCATCCTGTACCTCTACATTGAACGCCGTAAAGGTCCACAGGAAATTATCCAATCTGGTTTTGATGCCGCACTGGTGATGCACGTACTCAAAATGGTGAATGTAAATGAATACAAGCGTAATCAATTTTGTCCGATCATTCGGGTAAGTACCAAAGCATTCGGAATCGGTCGCCGCATGCCAATTGTAGCACGCTACCTCAGTTAAGGCATTCCATGGGTAATCAAGGAACTATATATAAGTCGACGGGCAGCTGGTACACCCTCCATGATGCTCAGGATGCTGTCATACCCGCACGATTAAAAGGTAAATTCAAAATCGAGGATATCACTTCCACCAATCCGATTGCTGTGGGGGATGAAGTGGATTTTGAAATGGAAGAAGGTGAATCCACAGCAATCATCACCGCATTGCATCCACGCAAAAATTATGTCAACCGGGTTTCACCTGCGAACAAGCGATTGCAACACATCATTGCATCTAACCTGGATCAGTCGATGCTGATTGCCACACTTCGATCGCCCAAAACATCCATGGGGTTCATCGACCGATTCCTGGTCACCTGTGAAGCCTATCACATACCGGCCATACTCGTCTTCAACAAATATGATCTCTATAAAGAGCAAGACCTGGCCTTTTTTGAAGATCGGAAAAGGGTATATGCATCCATTGGCTATACCGTATTGCTGACATCGGTGGAGCACACCATTGGATTGGAAGAGTGCAAACAACACATGGTCAATAAAACCACATTGATCAGTGGCCATTCTGGGGTGGGGAAATCCAGCCTCATCAATGCCATCATGAAAGACGCCAACATCAAAACGCAGGAGGTGAGTGATTGGAGCGGCAAAGGAATGCACACCACCACTTTTGCTGAAATGTATGATTTGCCTGGAGCGGGTAGATTAATTGACACTCCAGGAATGAGGGAATTTGCAATTGCAGGAATTGAGCGATGCGAATTGGCGCACTATTTTCCTGAAATGCTGCAACGGATGGAAGGTTGTCAATTCAATGATTGCATGCACATCAATGAGCCAGGTTGTTCCATAAAAAAGGCAGTGGTTGACGGACAAATAGATGAAGAACGCTACATCAGTTACTGCACAATTTTGGATTGTATTCCTGAAAAAGAGTGGTGAGGACTACTGACGAAACCAATCGCTGTAGCGAATATAATTGTTGGCAATGCGCTGAATTTCTCCACTGATTTTTTCCTGGGTGATCTCTTTTACTTTTTTGGCAGGAACACCTGCAAAAATTGAATCTTCTGGCACAATGGTTCCTTCCAACACGACCGCACCCGCTGCTATGATTGAATTGCTGTGCACAACTGCTCCATCCATCACGATGGCCCCCATTCCAATCAGCACATCGTCGTGAATGGTGCATCCGTGAACAATCGCTGAATGACCGATGCTCACATTGTTGCCAATTGTTGTCGGGAAGCGTTGATGGGTGCAATGTATCACGGCATTGTCTTGCACATTGACTTTATTTCCCATGCGGATGTAATGGACGTCGCCCCGAATGACCGCATTGAACCAGACGCTGCAATCGTTTCCCATCACCACGTCCCCCACAAGGGTCGAATTGGGAGCTAAAAAACAATTTTCACCGAATTGAGGAGACTTACCCTCCACAGGAAGAATGCAGGGCATAATTTTTGGATAAAGTTATGCTTATTGTGCAATTTTGAGGGATGAATCAGCGTGAGCTTTTCTTGCGGCATGTGGGTCAGACCTCCGATGCGCCTATTGCATTGGAAATTGTCCGTGCAGAAGGATGCACCCTCTGGGACGCGCATGGAAAACAGTACCTGGATTTGATTGGCGGCATCAGTGTGTGCAACATGGGACATCGACATCCTGCTGTAGTAGCAGCAGCCAAGGAACAGCTTGATGCATACCTCCATGTAATGGTCTATGGCGAATTGATTGAGTCCCCTCAGGTGCAATACGCCGCCTCATTGAGCAACTATCTGCCCGCTGCATTGGATACCGTTTTTTTTACCAGCTCCGGAACGGAGGCGACTGAAGGAGCCATGAAATTGGCAAAACGGTATACGGGGAAACCCAAGATTGTTGCATTTGATCAATCGTATCATGGATCCACTCAGGGTGCCTTAAGTGTAATGGGTAGTGAATACTGGCGCAATGCTTTTCGCCCTTTATTGCCGGGTATCGTGCATTTGCCGCATGGGGTGCTTGAAGTGCTGGATGCCATCGATGATCAAACAGCCTGCGTCATTGCCGAGCCCATTCAAGCGGAACGGGGAGTTGTGCGGCCGACCAACGAGTGGATGCACCAGTTACGAAATCGGTGCGATGAAGTGGGTGCGTTATTGATTTTGGATGAGATTCAAACCGGAATGGGCAGAACCGGTTCCTTGTTTGCCTTTCAGCAAACCGGAATTGTTCCCGACATAGTATTATTAGGAAAGGCATTTGGTGCCGGTATGCCACTGGGGGCCTTTGTTGCGGCCCGAGAGAAAATGTCGGTGTTGACACATGATCCTGTTTTGGGACATATCTCAACATTTGGGGGTCATCCTGTTTGTTGTGCGGCTGGAATGGCGGGTTTCCATGCGCTGCTAGCATCGGGCTGCATGGATCAGGTTACATACAAATCGCAACTATTCAAACATCGTCTTCGTCATTCGCTGATACACGAAGTACGGACTGCCGGACTGCTGATGGCCGTTGAATTTGAGTCCTGGGACATCAACAAGCGGGTCATTGACCGGTGCATAGAACTCGGGGTCTTCACCGATTGGTTTTTGTTTGCACAACACTGCATGCGTCTTGCGCCTCCCTTGATCATCAGCGAGGAAGAGATTGCACATGCCTGTACCATCATTCTTCAGGCCTGCGATGAAATCGCGAACGCCTGAATCAGAATGAAAAACGAAAGCTACCAAACACCCCAAAGCGCTTGTACTGTTCCACGGGTTGTGGTTGGGGAGAAACCCTCCAAACCAGATCCACTCTGAAAAACCGCAAGATATTGTCTACTCCTGTTCCCAACTCAATATAAGTTGTGTTGTTCAGTGTTGTAAACGGGAATCCACTTTGAATATTGAGTTTGGAGTTTGCTGTACTTAGGCTGCCCCAGAGCAATTTCGCGTTCCAAAATTGCCGCCACTTCAATTTGTTGTTTTTTGGAAGAAACCGCAATAGGCCTGCACCAATGTTATGCTCGATGTTGAATCCTCCATATTGATCGAATACATATTCGTACCGATTCATGAGGTTGAAAGCATATTTATTGTAATAATAAATTTCATTTCCTGGCGCAATGTTCAGGAGCATATAGGGGACAGTCCCGTAGACTTTCCCTGCATAAAAATTATAGTACAGATTACCCAACGGCGGCAACTTGAGATAATCGCTCAAGCTGAACCGTAATTTAGTATAGCGGTACCCTCCTCCCAGAAGACCTTTCAGTCCCATGGTGAAATTCAATTCTACCACCGGATAATCGCTGCCCAGACTGGTTCTAAAAAAATCGTCCTGGAGAAACCGTTCCAGATAGGCAAACCGCAGTTTCAAGTTGAACTTTGTGTCGGTGAAATTTCCAGGAGGATCCGTATTTGAAAAATCTGCCTTGTCCGGTAAATTGAGAATTGGGGTATAGTGTTCACGTTGAAGGCTGGAAGTAAGCGAAAATCCCGCTTTCCATTCCTTGAAGTACTCGATCTTTTGCTCCTGGATCTGAATCAGTTTAATGGGGACAGCATTTTTTCGAACAGCAAGTGCAAACAGATTATCGTATCCTACCTCATCGTAATAAGTTTGACCATAATCGATATCGTCTTTGTAGAGCAGTCGAATGCTGCTGCGTGGATTTTTTCCCAACATGAAGAGCGACTCCAGTTTGCCCTTGAATTTTTGATCTTTGGTGCCATAGGCAACATAAGAAGACAGATAAATATTCTTATTGAACCGATAGTTCGTGCCCAGATCAAAGCGCATGCGAAAGCCTTCATGCGTATTGCCGCTGACCCAATTCATCCAGGGACCGATTTCATAATTTCCTACCAGACGGTATCCTGTACCGATGAATTTTAGCCACTCCGAATACTGCTCAAATGCAGGCAATGTAAGCAGCGTATCGGCCATTTTATAAAAATTTCTTTCATTGACATTCAATACCTCGTGTCTATTTTTTAACCAGAAATCATCGCTTCGCTCCATTGCACTGTCGCTCACCTCAATGATCTCCGCCCGTTTATCCGAAAGCAGTTTTGCTCCCATGCCCGGAGGCGGTTGTTGCTGATCCACGCGTATGTTGCTGTAGGTGGCGGTTTTACGACCAATGAAGCTCAGGTTATTTTTACCGGTCAGTTTAATGTTGGTGACAAATTTATCTTTTGACAGAAACCAGATGCTATCGCCTACCAACTGGTATTCCTGTACCAGACTGATCCGTTCAATGAAATTCAAATTGGTTTCTTCGGTGACCTGCAGATTCATTTTCTGCACAGCAAAACTTGAATCGGCTATCCAGGCATCACCGTGAAATACATTGCCCACTTTTCGCTTGGGTTGGAAGACCAGATGAAAATAGCGCTTGCCTGCAATGTATTGGGTGTCGGGTACTTTATAGCTGTAATAGAGATCGCCATCATCGCTGATGGGACTCACAAAATCTTTATCGAATACCGGAATAAAATTTTTATAGATGTTGATGTTCTGGTAGGTACCTCCGAGAAATTTACTCACACTTTCATTTTGAATGCCAATTGATTTATTTGCCTTAATCACTTCCCGGGTTCGCAGGGGATCCTGCTCAACATAATAGTCTGACAGCGTCTCGACCAGATAAATTGGCAGAATGGGTTTCTCTTCTGAAACGGTATCGATATTGTTCAAAAGAACTTAAATGGTTTTGGAGGCAAAAACCCTTTTTGCATTTTTTCAGCATTTACATTATTCAGATCGAGCTCCATCTTATTGTATAGCTCGTAGCTGAAATTTTTGAAATGCCTTCTATCGTGCAGGTCTTTATTTTTTACAATTTTTCTCCACAGAATCAATCCTCGGTTTAATTTGCTGCGCACCACCACTCCTTCAACTTGTCTTTTTCGCTGCATGCGAATTTCAATCATGATCTCGTGGCGGGAAGTATCCAGTCCAATGTGATTTTCTTCAAATCCGGCATAGGTGATCACCAGGGTATCCGAAGGCCATCGGAATAATCTGAATGTGGCTTTTCCTGCTGAGTCGGCTAATGTGGTGATGGGGGATCCTTTGAACTGAACTGTTGCGAAAGGCACAGCTTCATCCGAGTGATCATCTTTGATGATGCACGTCAGTTTTTTTTGTTGTGCATGTACAGCATGAATGCCACCGAATACAAGCAACGACAGTAAGATCCCAATTCGGTAGTGCATATTCAGGAATTGACAATAAGACGGCTTACCCGATCAGGGGTTTATTTACTCAGGTGCATGCTTCGTTCTTTGTAGAGTGTCCTGAAATATGGATCCCTCAGGTCTTTTACAAAGCGAATAGCCTCTCCGGTGGATTTCATTTCGGGTCCCAGTTCCTTGTTGACGCCCGGAAACTTATCAAAGCTAAAAACCGGTTCTTTGATGGCAAACCCTTCGAGTTTTTTCTCGTAGGTGAAATCGTTCAGCGTATGGGTGCCCATCATGATCTTGGTGGCAATATTCAAATACGGAATCTGATAGGCCTTGGCAATAAATGGAGTTGTACGGGATGCACGCGGGTTGGCTTCGATCACGAACACTTGTCCGTTTTTAATGGCGAACTGAATATTGATCAGTCCTTTGATATTCAAGGCTCTTGCAATTTTTTCGGCATAAAATTCCATGGTGGTCACTTCCATGGGTGTTAGGTTGAATGCAGGGAGAACCGCATTGCTATCGCCACTGTGAATTCCTGCGGGTTCAATGTGTTCCATCACGCCCATTACATGGAATTGATCACCATCGAAAATGGCATCTATTTCTGCCTCTTGGCAACGGTCGAGGAAGTGATCAATCAAAATTTTATTTCCGGGGATGTGCTTGAGCAGGCTGACGACCGCTGATTCGAGTTCTTCGTCGTTGATCACGATCCGCATGCGTTGCCCCCCCAGTACATAAGAAGGTCGAACCAGAACGGGGTAGCCTACTTGTTGGGCGGCTTCCACAGCATCGTCTACATTGTACGCTGTGCCGTAACGTGGATACGGAATCTCCAGGCTCTTCAGCATATCGCTGAACCGACCACGGTCCTCGGCAATATCCATGGAATCAAATGAAGTGCCAATGATCTTGATGCCTTTTTGGTGCAGCCGTTCCGCCAACTTGAGAGCGGTTTGTCCACCCAGTTGCACAATGACCCCTTCAGGTTGTTCAAATTCGATCAGTTCCCATAAATGTTCCCAATAGACCGGCTCGAAATAGAGCTTATCTGCCATGTCAAAATCCGTGGATACCGTTTCCGGATTGCAGTTGACCATAATGGCTTCGTAGCCGCATTCTTTGATGGCCAATAATCCGTGCACACAGCAATAGTCGAATTCAATTCCTTGTCCGATGCGATTGGGTCCTGAACCGAGAACGATAATCTTTTTTCTGTCAGTACGTTTGCTTTCATTGGTGCCCCCGTTTTCAAAGCTGCTGTAGAAATAAGGAGTTTTTGCTTCGAACTCTGCAGAACAGGTGTCCACCATTTTGTATACACGCGTAATGCCAGCTGCTTTCCGCTTTTCGTAGAGGGCATCTTCATTGCCGTCTTGCATGATGCGGCAAATTTGTTCGTCGCTGAACCCGTGCAGCTTGGCTTTTTTGATCAATTCGAGGGGGAGGGTATCAAATTTATACCGGGCAATTTCTTTTTCTATCTCAACTATTTTTTGAATCTCGTAGATGAACCAGCGGTCGATTCGCGTAGCCTGGCAAATGGTCTTGATACTGATCCCCATCATGAGAGCATCCTTGATGCGGAAAATTCTGTCCCACTTGGGCGTTTTGAGGTACTCCACAATTTCATCGGCATGCATGAGGCTCTTGCCGTAGTATCCGAGTCCCACGGCATTGTTTTCCAAACTTTGACAGGCCTTTTGAATGGCTTCCGTAAAGCTCCTTCCAATGGCCATTACTTCTCCTACGGATTTCATCTGCAGACCCAGGGTATCGTTGGCGCCTTTGAACTTATCAAAGTTCCAGCGGGGTACTTTCACGATTACATAATCAAGGGCTGGCTCAAAGTAGGCCGATGTTGTTTTGGTGATTTGGTTTTTGAGTTCATCGAGGCTGTAACCCAGTGCCAATTTTGCAGCGATTTTTGCGATGGGGTATCCGGTAGCTTTGGATGCCAATGCTGAGGATCGGCTCACGCGCGGATTGATTTCGATGGCAATGATTTCTTCGGTATCAGGATTGAGAGCAAATTGAATGTTGCATCCCCCTGCAAAGTTTCCCAGATCACGCATGATGCGTATAGCTGTGTTGCGCATCAATTGAAAGGCGGTGTCGCTGAGCGTCATCGCTGGGGCCACGGTGACAGAGTCGCCGGTATGTACCCCCATCGGATCGAAGTTCTCGACCGTACAAATGATGGCAACATTATCGTTTGCATCTCTCAGGAGTTCTAATTCAAATTCTTTCCAACCGAGTACAGCTTTTTCCACCAGTACTTCGTGTATGGGGGAAGCCGATAACCCGCGGTTGAGGGCTTCATCCAAGAATTCTTTGCTGTGGACAAAACCTGCTCCGCCTCCACCCAGGGTAAAGGATGGTCGGATCACCAAAGGAAATCCAATTTCCTGTGCAAATTCTTTTCCTTCCAGGAAGGAGTTGGCAGTCCTAGCAGGAGCTACGGGGATACCCATTTGGATCATCCATTGACGAAATTTTTCCCGGTCCTCTGCTTTATCGATGGCTTTGATGTCCACGCCGATGAGTCGGATGTTGTACTTCTCCCAAATGCCCAATTCCTCTGCTTCTTTGGCCAGGTTCAATGCGGTTTGTCCACCCATGGTCGGCAAAACAGCATCAATTTCATTTTCCTGGAGGATCTGTTCGATGCTCTCAACGGTGAGTGGCAGCAAATAGACACGGTCGGCCATCATGGGGTCGGTCATGATGGTTGCGGGATTGGAATTGATCAAAATGACCTTAACTCCTTCTTCCCGAATACTCCTGGCCGCTTGGGAACCGGAATAGTCAAATTCGCAAGCTTGTCCGATGACGATGGGTCCGGACCCAATGATCAATACCGAGCGGATGGAGGTGTCTTTTGGCATCTCGTGTTGCTTTTGTTGAGTAAAGGGCACAAAAAAACCGGGTTGTACCCGGGATGCAAAGGTAATGGATGGTAGGTACTTTCCTAACGGAAATTGAGCGGTTCAAGCAGCAAAACTGATTTTGTTGAAACTTGGTGGGAAAGTCAGGCCTGGTTGTGGTAGGCGGCCATCTCAAAGTCTTCCACGACAGAGGTGGAATTGCTGCCCGGGAAGACAATGGCATCATCCATTTCCTCTTTTCCTCTCTTTTTCTGTATCCCCAAAAGGGCTAGAAAAGAGGTGAAGACAATTATTATATGGGAGAAATTGCGTTTCATTGGTGTCCACTATATAGACAACGTAAGAATCTAAAAAGTTGTATGCGAGGGGCAGATTTTTTTTGAAAAAAGCCATTTACTGGCTTGAAGATGCAGGTTTATGGAAGTTGCTTAAGCATGGAGCGTTGCTGAATCCGTTGGATATAGGCATGATCCTCTGCATTTCTGCGCATGTAGCGGACAATAACGGTACCTGATGTGCTGGGGGATTGAACATGAAGTTCTCCGCTTGACTGCGTAGGGGTATTTCCGTTCGTCAACCGAATCGTATATGTTTTTTCCTTGATGTCACGGGCCTTTACCAGCGCATAATGAAAACTATTGGCGCCATAAAATGCAATGGAGAAATAATCAAGTTGCTCCGGTACATCACCGGTCAACAGCAGATCACCTTTGCTCAAATCATAAAATAAGGCAGAATAAAGGAAGTCGGGATTTGGCGTATCCGGTGTATCGGGGTTTGGAGCTTTGAGATGGAACAGCACATTTTTTTCTTTGCCTGATTTCCATTCAATGGCCAATTGGATGAAATAGGGATACATCGAGAAAGTGGCCCAGCAACTGGTCACCCCCAGAAAGACGGCTATGATCAATCGGATGTTCATAGTTTTTGTATGCGGGGTAATTGGCTTGCTTGGATGGGGAACGTTGATGCAGGGGGAAGGTAAATCCGGTAACACAGCACGATATTCCCTTTTTCTGGTGCCGGTAACCAGTAATCGTTTTCCTCTTTTGAGCTGATGATAAAAGAATAAGGCTGACCTTGTTCGGTGTTCATCATAGAACCATTGATGTGATAGCGTTCCAGTGGGTTGGCCGATAAACGATGGTCGTCGTCATACAAGGTTATGCTCCAAATGCGGGTGAAGGGAGCATTGCCGCTGATTCGATAGCGATGACCTGCTTCCAGTCGATTTCCTTCTTCGTCGGTATTGGCCATGAAATAAACGACTTCTTCTTTCGGTAAGGCATAAATTCCTACTCCTGCACGAATGGCTTTCTGCAAAACAGATTCTCCGTCCGATCCGATATTCAAAAATGTTTTCCATGGCGAACCCTGCACCGTAGGTTGAGTGTTTCGGGCTATAAACAAAACCAGAATTCCAATACCGAACCCCACACATGGTGCAGCAATGAGCAACCGAAATGAATTCTGTTTTAAAAAGGCGATCATTTTCACACTTCAATATACTGTTTATTGAGCTGTTTTTTTTCCTCAGGCTTTGCCAGTAGTTTTGCGTCATGAAGCAAGTTCTTATTGCAGTGATGCTGATGTGTGCTTCTTCTGCTGTTGCTCAGAATGGTACGCCTTACTTTAGTTATCCGCTTTCAGTGCCCCCGCGGCTCAATGCTAATTTTGGAGAAATGCGTCCCAATCATTTTCACATGGGACTTGACCTGAATACCCTTTCGCAAGAAAACCTCCCGGTATATGCCCCCGCTGATGGATTCATCTCCCGCATGAAAATAGAAACCGGGGGTTTTGGCAGAGCCATCTACCTGGATCATCCCAATGGCACCACCACGCTGTATGCGCACATGAACCGCTTCATCCCGGCGGCCGAGCGCTTCCTAGAAGACCAGCAGTATGCACAAAAGACCTGGAAAATCGATTTGACCGTTCCCAAAGAAAAATTTCCCGTTAAAAAAGGACAGCTGATTGGGTACAGTGGCAATACCGGTGCATCTCAAGGACCGCATGTTCATTTTGAAATTCGGGACACCAAAACGGAGAACTGCTTAAACCCGCTGCGGTTCGATTTTCCTCCTCACGATCAAACTCCACCGGACCTGCACCGACTGATCTTCTATGACCGCAGCAAGAGCATCTATGAGCAAATGCCTTTTGTGTTTCACCTTATCAAAAAAGGCAGCGCCTATGTGCCATCTTCTCCTGTGGAGCTTCCGTTCGACAACACCTTTATTGCCATACAGGCCACCGACCGCGTTACCGGCGCTCCCAATACAAATGGGATTTTCAAGGCACTCTTAACCAAGAATAACCAGCTCATCAATGGATTTGAATTGGAAAATATCAGTTACGATAAAACCCGCTACCTCAACGGACACATCGATCATGCCCATAAATCCAGAGGGGGAGCTTACTTTCAGCTATTGTTCCCGCCAAAACAATTTGATCTTCCAATTTACAAGAACGACTCGCGATCCATTCCTGTTCCGCAAACCGCAACATCGTTTGAGATCGATGTGTACGATGCAGAAGAAAATAAATCGACCATTCAGTTTACCCTGAAAAAAAAGATAGGTCATGCTGCTTCGCATACTCATCCAGGAGCGGATTTTATTGCAGGTATGCTGAATGTGTATGAAGACGAAGAAGTGCAGCTGGTGTTTGACGAACATGCTTTTTACGACAACTTCCATTTTGAATTGAAAAAATACTATGCCCTTGGTCCCTCTGAACGTTCTTCTACGTTCCACGCATTACCGGAGTCCGTTCCCGTTCAGACCTATTTTTCGATGCGCATCAAACCCAATATCGCGCTAGCATTGGTCGATACGAGTCGATTGGTCATCAAACGTCAACTCAAACACAAAACAGAAATCACCAAAGCAGTTATGGAAAAAGGATGGGCCACTGCTTCATTTCGGGAAATGGGCTCTTTCCAGTTGCTGGAAGATCAAATTCCCCCTACGATTGGCACTGCACTGCGCGACGGTGCACGGTTGGTCAATGGCAGCCGGATATCTTTTTTTGTTACCGATAACCTCAAGGAAATCAGCTCGTTCAATGCGGAGGTCGATGGACAGTGGCTCTTGTTCAAACCTTCCGGTTCCACCTACAGCTATACGGTCGACGAACATGTTCCCAATGGCGAACATCTGTTGACCGTTGTTGTTAATGATGAAGCGGGAAACGAAACAACCCGCTCGTATCGAATCATCAAAAACTAAAGTATGGCTGTACAGGAAGGAAAAAAAGCTCCTTCGTTCAAAGGAATCGATCAGGATGGAGCGCCCATTCAACTCGCTGATTTCAAAGGGAAAAAATTAGCCTTGTATTTCTATCCCAAAGACGATACCAGCACCTGTACCGTTCAGGCCTGTAATCTTCGAGACGGCTTCAAGTCGCTTGCAAAAAAAGGAATCGAAGTGATTGGGGTAAGTCCGGACGATGAAACCTCGCACAAAAAGTTCATCTCTAAACACAAGCTTCCCTTCCGCATCATCGCCGATACTAAAAAAGCGGTCATCGAGAAATACGGGGTATGGGGGGAGAAACAACTCTATGGGAATAAATACATGGGGGTGTTCAGGACCACATTCCTGATTGATGAAACAGGAAAAATCATCAAAATCATTACCAAGCCGAAAGTAAAGGAACACGCTGCAGAAATCGAGGCAGGATTTGGATTAAAGTAGCCAGCTTACTTCTCCGTGCTGGAGGGCTTCCTCTTCTTCATGCCGGACCAGTAATTGTCCTGTTCGGTTCACTCCTAATATGTATGCCTCCTTTTTCCACCGCGGTGTTTGCAGCAGAACAGGTTGATCTTTTTTAAACAGAACGGAGGAGTACGCGTGTAAGATTTCCTGCTCACTGATGTGATCTTGTTGAGTTAAATGCTGATGCATCAGGGTGCAGAGTTCTTGGGCAAGCATTTGGGGTGCATAGGATTTCCCGGTAATCTGTTTGAGTGATACCGGTCGAACAGCCGTTGCATCAAATGCTGTTTGATTGATATTGATGCCAATGCCTACAAAGGCGGCTTCCCAGATGCCATTTCGAACAGCATTCTCAATCAGGATTCCACCTGCCTTTCTGTCACGCCAATAAATATCGTTGGGCCACTTGATGGATGTTTCATCGCCTGCGTAGGAATGAAAAAAATCGTAGCAGCAGCGTGCGATCTGGGCATTGAAAACAAAAGCATTGTGCGGGTCGCGTGCTCTGCAATCCACGATAACCGTGAGCACGATGTTGGCTCCTTTTTGACTTTGCCAGTTTCGATCCCGCTGACCCCTTCCCTGGGTTTGTTCTATCGCAAAAAATGCGGTTCCATATTCAGCCAACCCCATGCGAAACTGATCTTTGGCATGGTTATTGGAACTATCTACTGTGTCCAACTGTATAAATGGCTTTCCGATCATAGGGGACATCCTTGAGGAGGAAAATTATCCTTATTTTTGGGCAAGTTACAAAGGAACATAAAAAGCACCCATTTGGCATCCCGCACCGAAGCAGCAACTCCTCCGAAAAAGATCGTCCGACTCAACAGGAATAGCAAAATCCTAAACGTAATCCTTGAAGCCATTCGGGATAAAAAAGGAGAAAAACTGGTATCCCTTGACTTGAGGAAGATTCCTGAGGCGGTGGCTGATTTTTTCGTGGTCTGTGAGGCCAGTTCTACCGTACAGGTGAAAGCCATCGCTGACCGGGTGGAAGAGGCGGTAAAGAAGGAGTGTGGCGAACTTCCGTATAAGCACGAAGGGCATGGAGCCAGTCAGTGGATTCTGGTGGACTTTGTGAACGTGGTGGTGCATGTTTTTCTGAGTGAGACCCGGAAGTTTTACCGGCTGGAAGAGATGTGGGGCGACGGACTTTCCGATGAGGAGGAGGTGGAAGAACCAAAATCGCCTAAATCTGTTGTTAATCGTAAGAAAAAGGTTTCGAAAAAATAAAGTGAACGTATGAGTCAGGAAGAGCAGCAAAACGAGAAGCGACAAAATCCATTCTCCCCATTTAAAAAGAAGGGAGATGGCAATGGCCCTTCTCAGCGCGGACCCCGTTTCAGTTTCTATTGGATCTATGTAATTGCCGCAGTCGTGCTGATCGGTTATCAGGTCATGAGAGGGGTAAGTCCGGACGCCAGCACCATCACGGAGCTGGAATTCCGGCAAAAGATGCTCGATAAAAACCATGTTGAGAAACTGGAGCCGGTGAAGAACAAGGGAGTGGTCCGGGTATACATCAAAAGGGACAGCTTGGAAAACCCTGTTTACAAAGAACTGTTTGGCGCCAAGAAATTGGTCTATGCCAAGGCCTCAAAAGGACCGCACTTTCAGTTCAGTTATTCAAAAGTGGACGATTATCAAGAAAATATTGATACGTATTTCAGTCAGCATCCTGAGGTGACACCGGTGAAAGTCGATCCCGTCAGCGATCCTGAATTTTTCGGTCCATTGGTGAATTTCCTGTTTCCGCTCCTCATGTTCGGGTTGTTGTTTGTGCTGATGATGCGAAAAATGGGCGGAGGTGCTGGTGGTGCCGGAGGTGGTGGAATTTTCAGCATTGGAAAATCAAAAGCACAACTCTTTGATAAAGGAACCCGTGTCAACATAACGTTTCAGGATGTAGCGGGGCTGGACGAGGCCAAGCAGGAGGTGATGGAGATTGTGGATTTCCTGAAGAATCCTAAAAAGTATACTGCACTCGGAGGAAAGATACCCAAGGGCGCCTTGTTGATTGGTCCGCCCGGGACTGGCAAAACCCTCCTAGCAAAAGCAATGGCGGGTGAAGCACAGGTACCCTTCTTTTCCATTTCCGGATCTGATTTCGTGGAGATGTTTGTGGGAGTGGGTGCCAGCCGTGTCCGTGATTTATTCAAGCAGGCCCGTGAAAAATCGCCCTGTATCATTTTCATCGACGAGATCGATGCAATTGGTCGTACCCGGGGAAAGAACGTAATGATGAGCAACGATGAACGCGAGAACACCCTGAATCAGTTGCTGGTGGAAATGGATGGTTTCGGTGGCGACAGCGGCATCATCATTCTGGCGGCCACCAATCGCCCCGATGTACTCGACAGCGCCCTGCTGCGCCCCGGTCGATTCGATCGGCAAATCAGCATCGACAAACCGGACGTCAAGGGGAGAGAAAGTATTTTTCATGTGCACCTCAAGCCCATCAAGCATTCTGAGAAATTGGATATCCATAAACTGGCTGAACAGACACCTGGATTTGCAGGCGCCGATATTGCCAATGTCTGCAATGAAGCCGCCCTGATTGCTGCCCGGAAAGGCAAGGAGATGGTGGAGATGGATGATTTTCAGGACGCAATTGATCGTGTGATCGGAGGACTGGAAAAGAAGAACAAAATAATTTTACCGGAGGAAAAAAAGATCATCGCCTATCATGAAGCGGGACATGCCGTTTGCGGCTGGTACCTGGAACACGCCTATCCGTTGCTGAAGGTCACCATTGTTCCCCGCGGAGTGGCCGCATTGGGGTACGCGCAGTATACTCCCAAAGAACAATACCTCTACAATACGGAGCAATTGACGGATCAAATGTGCATGACCTTGGGCGGAAGGGCCAGCGAAGAAATCTTCTTTGGAAAAATTTCAACCGGTGCACAAAACGATCTGCAACAGGTCACCCGCATGTCCTATGCTATGGTGACGGTGTATGGCATGAGTGAAAAAGTAGGTAATGTAAGTTTTTACGATCCTCAACAGGAAAATACATTCACCAAGCCATACAGCGAGGAGACCGGTAAATTGATTGACGATGAGGTGAGGGTACTGGTCGACCGCGCCTACATCCGCACCCTGCAATTGCTCCAAGAGAAAAAAGAGGATGTTGAAAAGATTGCATTAGCACTTTTGGATCGTGAAGTATTGCACCAGCAAGACGTGGAAGATCTCATCGGGAAACGACCCTACGGTGAAAAAAAGATCTTTGCTACGGATGAAGTCAATCCTGAATAAACATGGAGGCCTCTACCGGAAAAGAAACCATTCTCAAGAATATTCGTGCGGCCCTTACGCATGCCACGGATATTCCGTTTCCACATGTTGAGAGGACTGAGTTTTCGTTTGATGCTGCCTCAGATGATTTGGCGGTTTTATTTGCCGAACGATTTACTTCGCTGCTAGGAAAATTCAGCATCTGTGAAAGCGAGCAGGATTTGGTTGTGCAATTGACGGACCTGGTGGAGCAGCAAGGGTGGAAAGAGATGTACTGTACCGATGAAAATATACGAGCCGCGCTTGGTTCGTTTGGATTTGGTCCCTTCTCAGAAAAACCATTGGTGGATGCCGATGTATCCATTACCATCTGTGAGGCGCTGGTTGCTCGAACCGGTACTCTGGTGTTGAGCAGTGCTGTTTCATCCGGAAGGACCACCAGTGTCTATGCCCCCGTCCATATCTGCATTGCCAAGGCCAGTCAGTTGGTCTATGATATCCACGATGCAATTGGAATGTTACAGCAGAAGTATGGCACACAATTGCCTTCGATGATCAGTTTTGCAACCGGACCCAGTCGCACGGCCGATATTGAAAAAACCCTTGTTGTAGGCGTTCATGGTCCCAAAGAGGTGTATTGTTTACTCTTGGATTCATAAGATGCGTTTGCACCCAATCCTGGATTATATTTGACTATGCAAATTCCAGAGGGCAAGAAAGTATATTTCCTTTCTGATTTTCATTTAGGGGCTCCCGATTACCCGACTAGTTTAGTGCGGGAGAAACGAATTGTTCATTTTCTCGATTCCATTCGGCAGGATGCGGCGATGATCTTGGTGGTGGGCGACCTATTTGATTTTTGGTTTGAATACCGCTCTGTTGTTCCCAAGGGATTTGTTCGCATCTTGGGAAAACTCGCTGAGATTGCAGATGAAGGCATTCCAATCCATTTTTTTGTCGGCAACCACGACATGTGGATGTCGGGTTATTTTGAAAAAGAACTGGGCATTGCCGTGCATCACCAACCCGTCTATTATCATTTTGGGCAAACATCGTTTCTGGTAGGTCACGGAGACGGGCTAGGACACGGTGATCACGGGTACAAGCTGCTCAAAAAAATCTTCAGAAATCCTATCTGCCAATGGCTCTTTGGATTGATACCGCCACACATCGGCATTTCGCTGGCCAATTATTTCAGCAAGCGAAGCAGGATCATGACGGGCACTACAGAAGATCAGTTTTTGGGTGAGGACAAAGAATGGCTGGTGCACTATTGCCGAACCATTCTAAAACAGCAGCCGATCGATTTTTTTGTATTTGGACATCGCCATCTCCCCATCGACTATGCGCTTTCTCCAACAAGTCGTTACATCAACCTGGGAGATTGGGTTCGCTATAATTCTTACGCGGTATTTGATGGACAGCATCTTGAATTGAAAAACCATCCTGCATGAGATCGTTTTTTTTGGTTCTGCTTCAATTCTGTTGGATAACAGTTCACGCACAGTCCATAGAATGGAAGCCAACCAAGATCGTTTTAGGAAATTTTGAGATGATGGTCCCGGATGAATCGGGAAATGTCTGTGCACTTACCAAAGACGGCCAACTTAAAAAATATGCACCGAGCATGGATTCCATGGGCGTATTCAATGATATCCGCCGGTACGGCAAGCTGTACAGCATATCGGCAGATAACCCGCTCAGGGCCTTGCTGTTTTTCCGCGATTTTAAAACAATCTTGGTCCTTGATCGGTTCCTGCAGGTGGTGAACCGCATTGATGTGCGCAAGGCTGGAATATTTCAGGCTAAGGCGGTGGGACAGAGTTACGACAATAAGATTTGGATCTTTGATGAACAAGCAAGCAAGCTGAAAAAAATCGACAATGAGGGGAAAGTGGCTATGGAGACTGCCGACTTGCGACTCGCCTTGAATGAGACCATTGTGCCGACTGTACTCTTTGATCTCGGAGGACTCGTTTATGTATATGATCCGGAGAAAGGATTGTTTTCATTTGATTACTACGGAGCACTCAACAAACGAGTTGCTTTCCTGGGATGGGAGTCTGTCTACCCATTGGGTAAGAATATTATCGGGTACAGCCATGGGAAATGGACCATCTATCGGCCCGGCACAATTGAAACACAGGAAATAGCGGTACCCAGCGGGTGGACTGATTTTAAGCAGATTCGACTCATGTTGGGCTATGGTTGTGCTCTGAATGCCGATGGGTTAATTAAATTTGATTGGAAATACTAAGCAATGGGACCACTGGATACCATCATTTGGGAAAATGCCATTTGGGAATATGCATTAATCACAGGCATTCTCTTGTTTGTCATCATCCTGAAACGAAGAGCCGGTAAGAAAATAACACGGGTAGTATTTTACTTTTTCAGAAGAATGGGAAGGGTGATCGACGAAGAGCGGTTCCTTGAACTGGTGCTCCCTCCGTTGGAAAACTTTATTGTTGCACTCACAGCATTTATTTTATTGGATGAGCTGAACTTTCCCAGTGAGTTTAAATTTAAAATTTTACGGGTTGGCTCGGATGTCATTCTGGAGCGGATCGGCATTTGCATTTTGTTATTTCTGTTTTTTCAGACCTTACTCCGGGTGATCGATTACCTGGCGGTGATCATGGAAAAGAAAGCCAATCAGTCGCGCGACATGACCGATGATCAGCTCATCATTTTTTTCAGGGAGTTCCTGAAAGCCATTCTGATCATCCTCTGTATTTTGTTGATGATTCGATTTGTATTCAATCAGGACATCACCAAGTTACTTGCGGGACTGAGCATTGTGGGTGCGGCTATCGCACTGGCCGCAAAGGAAAGCATTGAAAACCTCATCGCCTCATTCATCATCTTCTTTGATAAACCGTTCATGGTAGGCGACCTCTTAAAAGTGAATCAAATTACCGGAACAGTTGAGAAAATTGGATTGCGCAGTACGCGTATCCGCAGTACGGATAAGTCGTATGTCACCATCCCCAACAAACAAATGGTAGACAGCATCGTCGATAACCTTTCCATGCGCGACAAGCGAAGAGTAGAAATTGTCCTGCAACTGGATCTGAAAACCGATCGCTCCAAGCTGGACCAGTTCATGCAAGAGCTCCGTGTTCGGCTAGCCGCACCCCGCATTCAAGATGCGTCAGTGCTCCTTTCCGATATCCGCATCGATTCCTACGTAGTGACAGTCGAATACTATACTGAACCCATTGCGATAGGCGAATTCAATGAAGTGAAACAAGCCGTCAACCTATCCGTCATGGATCTTATCGAAACGAATGGAATAAGTGTTGCCGGGAAAAATCGACCGCTTTCGCTTTAGGATAGGGTAGACTTGAGTTCGAGCAGCATAGCTCTTATGTTCTTCAGTACTTGTATGGTCTCAAAGGATTCGTTGACGTGTTTTCCTTTTTTGAGAAATGCTTTTGCACCTTTGATGGTGTATTTCTTTTCCTTGAGCAAAAAGTGAATCAGCTTCAGGTTACGAATGTCTTCCGGACGAAAAAGCCGATCTCCCTTTCTATTTTTTCTCGGTTTGAGGATGTCAAACTCTTTCTCCCAGAATCGGAGCAGGGAAATGTTGACGCCAAACATTTCTGCCACTTCGCCAATCGGATAATACTGTTTACTGTCCAGTGTAGCATCATCGGGAACATTCAAGTACAGTGAAGTAGAAGATGCTTCGGATTCAGAAACCGAATCGTTTTGATCGCGATGGAATATGTCCAGCTGATTGTACATCTATACGAAAATAACCTGTTTACAGGATCTCCTGTGGTGGAGTTATGCACATTGGATCAGTCGAACGACTGATTGCGGGAGGCAGCAAGTTTCAGGATGCGCTGGTACTGTTCCGGTGTAAGGTCGTTGTAAAAAAAGTAGATAGGGTCGAGGTGTTTTTTCCCCTTGATGACTTCATAGTGCAAGTGTGCGCCGGTTGATTTTCCGCTGTTGCCCACATATCCTATGATTTCTCCTCGTTTAACGCGTTGTCCCTTTTTGGCTTTGATTCTGTACATGTGACCGTAGAGGGTTGAGTACGAGTAGCCGTGGCTGATGACGACATGATTGCCGTATCCGTTACCCAAATTTCCAGCTGTTCGCACAACACCATCTGCTGTTGCGTAAATAGGGGTACCCTGCGGAGCACTGAAATCGAGTCCGGGGTGAAATTTTACCGTCTTGTAGAGCGGGTCAATGCGATAGCCAAATCCGGAGGATAACCGATTCAGCGTGCGGTTGCTGATGGGCTGAATGGCAGGTGTGCTGGCCAATAATTTTTCCTTGTTCCGGATCATGCCCTCTATTTCTTTATAGGAACGCTCTTGAACAGCCATCCGGTTGTAAACCGTACTCAGGGCATTATTGATGCCTTCTGCAATTTGTGCGTTATCCATGGAAGCCACGACTTGCAGTTCTTTCCGCTTTTCAATGTTTTTGGCACGGGCACTGTCGGGAATGGGACGGGCTTCGAATACCGAACGATATACTTCATTGTCGCGCTGCTCCAATTGCTTTAAGCGGTCTTCAATATCCGAAAGTTTGGTGGTGTAGATGCGATTGTTTTCCTGAGCATTTTCAAGCTGTACTTTTAGGAGCTTTTCTTTTGGGGAATCGATGAATCGAAAGGCAATGGCCACGATGATCAACCCGGTAACAATGGCAGTGGAAATGAAGGCAAATACCCGCAGGAGGGTGATCCTGAACGGGGTCACCGCTTTCTCGTAGCGAAGGGTCTGTGTGTTGTAATAATATTTGACCTTTTTCATCGGCTGTCCGTGCCTAATCGTGTATTTTTGCTCACCCCGGGAGGCACAAATATAGCCTTTAGATCCTAAGAGAATTCTTAATAAATCGCTTAAACAGATGACGTCCGCGGAGATCAGGAGCAGGTTTTTAACGTTTTTTGAGAGCAAGGGACATGTCATTGTCCCATCAGCCCCTATCGTTTTAAAAGACGATCCTACCCTGTTGTTTACGAATGCGGGGATGAACCAGTTCAAGGACTATTTCCTGGGCAATAAAAAAGCACCGCATACCCGAGTGGTCGATACCCAAAAATGCCTGAGGGTCAGCGGCAAACACAACGATCTGGAAGAAGTAGGGGTCGATACCTACCACCATACCATGTTTGAAATGCTTGGTAACTGGAGCTTTGGTGATTACTTTAAAAAAGAGGCCATTCAGTGGAGCTGCGAATTATTGACTGAAGTGTATGGAATGGACAAAAGCCGACTCTATGCCACGGTGTTTGAGGGCGATTCAAAAGAGCAGCTTCCACCTTCTAAAATTGCATTGGAAGTATGGAAGGGGTTACTCCCTGAAGAACACATCGTGTTTGGAAATAAAAAAGACAATTTTTGGGAGATGGGGGATACGGGTCCCTGCGGACCGTGCAGTGAAATCCACGTGGATTGCCGATCCGACGAAGAACGTGCTGCAACTCCCGGTCATCTCTTGGTGAACAAAGATCACCCACAGGTGATAGAAATTTGGAACAACGTATTCATTCAGTACAACCGCATGAAGGATGGAAGTCTTCAGCCGCTTGCTTCCACGCATGTGGATACGGGTATGGGACTGGAACGACTGGTCCGGGTACTGCAAGGCAAGTCCTCGAACTACGACACGGATATTTTTTCAGGAACGATTTCTGCTGTTGAGAAAATTTCCGGGAAAAAATATGAAGGAACCGATGCAAAAAAAGATGTGGCATTCCGGGTGCTGGCCGATCATATTCGCGCCATTGCCTTTACCATAGCCGACGGGCAGCTTCCTTCCAATACCGGCGCAGGGTATGTCATTCGTCGTATTCTTCGCAGGGCCGTACGGTATTATTACTCCTATCTGGAAGTCAACAGTCCTATGCTGTATCAACTTCTACCGGGACTGGCATCGCAGTTCAGCGATGTATTTGGAGAACTGCAGGCGCAGTTGGCATTTGTTGAAAAGGTCGTAAAAGAAGAAGAAGAAACGTTCTTGAAGACTTTGGGTAAAGGATTGAAAAAAATTGAGGATGTCGTATCCACTGCCAGAACAACAGGCGTAATCGATGGTGTTGCTGCATTTGAGCTATACGACACTTATGGGTTTCCGATTGACTTAACCCGGCTCATTGCACAAGAGCAAGGACTGACGGTTGACGAAAAAGCATTTGATGCAGAAATGGCTGCTCAAAAAAATCGCAGCAAAAAAGCAACTTCTTCTGACGTAGGCGATTGGATACAGGTGAGTTCAGCAGATGCACCCTCTTCTTTTATCGGATATGATCACATCACAGCCACCACACAGTTACTTCGCTACCGAAAGGTAAGCGCAAAGGGACAATCGTATTATCAGCTGGTGCTTGCCCAAACTCCATTTTACGCAGAGAGCGGTGGACAGGTTGGAGATACCGGTACCCTCTCCATGAATGGTATAGTTTTGGAAATTACCGATACAAAAAAAGAAAACGATCTGTTTGTTCATTGTGTTGCTGAGCTTCCTGAACACATTGAGACGACGGTTGTTGCTGCTGTCAATGCAGCACGCAGGAAGGAAATTGCAGCGCATCACACCCTCACGCATTTGATCCATGCTGCATTGCGCCACATACTTGGAACGCATGTAGCGCAGAAGGGTTCCTTGGTGAATGAGGGGGGTACGCGATTTGATTTTTCTCATTTTGCAAAGATGACCGATGAGGAGATGATTGCAGTTGAGCACATGGTCAACCAAAAGATTCGCGAAAATATTCCTGTCGTGATTCGCACCATGCCCAAAGAAGAAGCACTTCAGCTGGGAGCCATGGCATTGTTTGGAGAGAAATATGGTGATCGGGTAAGAGTAGTAACCATTGACCCCACTTATTCCGTTGAACTCTGCGGGGGCACGCATGTGATGTATACCGGCGAATTGGGTCAATGTCTGATTACTTCTGAATCGGGTATCGCAGCCGGAGTGCGCAGGATTGAAGCGGTATGCGCCGAAGCTGCTGAACAAGAAGTCGTCAATCAACGTCGCACTCTTAACACAATCAAGGAAGGGCTAAAGCATCCCCAAGACCTTGTTAAGGCGCTGGAGGGACAAGCGGAAGAACTCTTGGGTCTTCGCAAGCAGCTGGAATCGGCCGAAGCAAAAGCGTTGGTTCAATTAACACACGAATTATCTTCAGCCATAGAGATGCACAACGGTCGTGCATTCTTGGGCTCCATCATTGAAGTATCTTCCCCGGATGCATTAAAAAAATTGTGTAACGAACTGCGTACTGCCTCAGACAATCGATTGGTGGTTCTTGCCACAGCGATTTCCGGTAAACCTTATGTAGCAGTCGGACTCTCCGATGCATTGCAACAATCATCTGGACTCGATGCGGGGCAACTCATAAAATCAATTGTTGCTCCGATGATCAAGGGAGGTGGCGGTGGACAAAAAACATTGGCAACGGCAGGGGGGCAGGATACCGGCGGGCTACCATCGGTTATTCCCGCCATACGAGCATTACTTGACTGATGCCGCCTTTGCTATCCGGTTCTGATAATTGGGCTAAATTGCAGTCAAATACGCTTAGTGGGAACCGCACACACTACATATGAGGCTGTTATCGGACTTGAGGTGCACGTACAATTGCTGACCCAATCAAAGTTGTTTTCAGGTGACGCCGCCCATTTCAATGAACAGCCCAATGCCCATGTGAGTCCCATCGTTCTGGCCCACCCGGGCACCCTTCCCCGGATGAACAAGCAGGCGGTTGCAGGAGCAGTGAAAATGGGACTGATCTGCGGTTCTTCCATCACCCGTACCAATTACTTTGCCCGTAAAAATTATTTCTATCCTGATCTTCCCAAAGGTTATCAGATCTCACAGCACACACACCCCATCTGCGAAGGCGGCAGCGTGCGAATATCTACTTCATCTGGAAAAAGAGACGTACGCCTTACCCGGATTCACCTGGAAGAGGATGCAGGAAAGAGCCTCCACGATCAAGATCCATCGCTGACTTATCTGGATTACAACCGAGCAGGTGTAGCGCTTATTGAAATTGTAAGCGAACCGGATATGCATACTGCCGAAGAAGCCGCAGCCTACCTGACACAGATCCGTAAGTTGGTCAAGTGGATTGGCATTTGCGACGGCAATATGGAAGAAGGGAGTATACGGTGCGACGCCAACGTTTCTGTCCGACCGGTAGGTTCCACTCACCTGGGGACCCGGGTAGAAGTTAAGAACCTCAATTCCATTCGCCACCTCAAACAGGCTGTTCAATTGGAAATAGATCGATTGATCAATCTGTCTTTATCAGGAACGTCCATCGTTCAAGAAACGCGCAGTTACGATACAGATGCCGGACTCACGTTTTCAATACGCACGAAGGAAGATGCGGACGATTATCGGTATTTCCCTGAACCCGATCTCCCTCCGTTTATTGTTGATGATGCTTTTTTAACTGCTGTCCGTAATCAGTTGCCTGCCCTGCCGGAAGCAAAAATTGCTCAGTATCTTCAGTTGGAAGGTATTTCGGAGTATGACGCTGAACAGCTTACGGATGAATATGATTTGAGTAATTTTTTCGATGTCATTTCACAGAAAACACAGTACCCTAAGTTGCTTGTCAATTTTTTATTGGGACCCGTGCGTTCCTATCTCAATGATGCAAAATTAAAATGGTCTGAACTTCCGGCGCATCCCGAGGATTGGGAACCATTGTTGAAACTGGTTGCAGAAAACAAAGTCAGTTTCTCACAAGCTGCTCAGTCGCTGCTTCCATCGATTTTGACGGAAACCAGGGTTGATGTTTTTGAACTGGCCCAGCAGAAATCAATACTGCTCAACACGAATGAAGAGGATCATTTGAATTGGGTAGCAGCGGTGTTGGGCGACATGCCCGATAAGGTGTCCGAGTATAAAAAAGGGAAAAAAGGACTAATTGGATTATTTGTGGGGGAAGTAAAGAAACGTTCAAGAGGAAAAGCTGATCCCAAGAAAACAACTGAGTTATTGATAGAAAAATTAGAAAAAATATAATCCTATGCGTACGTATGTAATTGTAATTGTACTGATGGTTCAAGCAGTCATCTCTGGCTGCGGTTCTGTGGGTGATGAACTAGTTGTTCGCATACACTCCATCAACAACCAGCAAGATCAGGTAGTGACCATCGAGGTATTGGAATTGGAGGGACAGCCCATTCGTCTTGATTCGATTGCGATTCCATCGGGTACAGCGACCATTGAGCTTAAGGCAGGGGCAGTCGATCCCACTGCTTTGTGCCGCATCAGTTTCTCAAAACAGCCCATTAGTCTGTTCATTGTCCCCGATCAAGACGAGATGGATCTGCACATCGATCTGGACCAACCCAATCGCTATTGGACCAACTCTCCCGGTAGCAATTCCTTCAAGTCATTCAACGATGGATTGAATGCTCAACTCAGTCTTACCGAAGGATTGAGAGCATCTATTCTGGCGAAGGGAGATGTCATGGACAGCAGTCGAGTTGCCTTGGAAGATACATACCGTCAAAAACTGGAGTCCATCTCTACTTATATGCTTCAGTATGCCGATACCGCACAGTCTGCAGCGGTGACCATGTATGTGATGGGGATTCTGGTTACACAGAATCTCGTTGATCCTCAGGAAGCTGCAGGTGTGTTGAACAATATTGCAAAACGGTACATGAATATTTCTCGGGTGATGGAGATGGTCACCAAGTACCGCTCAGCGTTGCAGCCTTCCGGTGGAAGCAGCCTGGTAGGAAAAGAGGCTCCTGTATTTGAATTGCCGGATGTGAACGGTCAACCCGTATCCTTGTCATCATTCAGGGGAAAGTACGTGTTGGTTGATTTTTGGGCCAGCTGGTGCAAGCCTTGTCGACAAGAAAACCCCAATGTGGTTGCAGCATTTGCATCGTTTAAAAACAGGAACTTCACCATCCTGGGTGTTTCATTGGATAAAGCGAAAGAACCTTGGCTTAAAGCAATAGCAGACGATGGATTGAGTTGGACCCATGTAAGCGATTTAAAATTTTGGGATTCACAAGTGGTTCCTATTTATGGAATTGAAGGAATCCCTTTCAATGTGCTGATTGACCCCAATGGCGTAATCATTGCACAAGATCTCAGGGGGGAAGACCTTCCAAAGAAGTTATCGCAGGTGTTACCGCAATAAAAAAAGCGGATCATGTGATCCGCTTTTAGATGTTGAAGCGCTAGTAATCAGAGCTGGGAAATTCGTAATCCTATGATTTTATAGTTCTCGCTCACTTTGATTCCATTATTGCCACCGCTCAGTGAAATGTTCAAATCCACAGGAGTAGCCGATGAGGTTCCTGGATTCAACACCTCAACAGCGAATTCTCCAAAGCTGGTATTGGCTGGAATCTTCACCGATTGTGAAAATTGAGTGTAGTGTCTGCCTACAACTGCAGTTGTACCGGTAGAGAATACGGTCACAAACACTTCAGCATCGGTGGGCAATTGCTGTCCCACGAGGTTGATGCGGAATCGTTTGATGCCGGGACTGCGGCGGGTAAGCAATGGATCGGCAGTAGTAGAAGCAGCCCTTCCATACCCAGGTACCCTGGTTAATATGGGATAGGTCAGTCCTGCGCCGTTTGCATTCCAGGCAGCAGCATCAAACTCAACGACCGGAGCCGTGAATACGGGCAACTCATTTTTCACACAACTACCAAACAGCGATGCTGTGGCGATTGCTATAAATAGATTGATAATTTTTTTCATGGTCATTAAGTTTTAATATCCTGCGTTTTGAACGATCTTCTTATTTCCGTCTACTTCTCGTGTAGGAATGGGAGCAAGCACCCTGATATCGGTAAAGGCCAGGTTCAGATAATGAGGGGCTTTGTTGATATCACGGCCAAGACGCTTGAGATCAAAGAAACGATGTCCCTCAAACGCCAGCTCCAACCTGCGTTGGTTCAGCACCTCTTCATACAGCGCTGTGCCTGTTGAGCTAAATGCTGATAGGCCTCTGTTGGTAGCAATTGTATTCAGGTCGGCCAGTGCAGCGGTAGCATTGAAAACGGATGAACCAGGAGTCGACATTGCTTCAGCCCTATTCAGGTACACTTCTGCAATGCGAATGACCGGTAAATTATCCAGGTTGATGAATCCGTTCTTTCCAATGTATTTGGTGCACTCGATCTTGGATGTACCACGGCCTGAAGTGCCAGGCTCATACAATTGATTCCTTACGTCAACTGAACGAGAAGCGATTGCCGCACTCAAACCAAAGTTGGTTGTGGTATTTCCACCAGGGATGGTGATACCCAGCTGAGTCAGCAGGGAAAGGGTGGGGACCAGATCTCCAAAACCACCCGTCACTGTGGTATTGCCTGGAGCAGTAAGTGTAGTGAAGGAGGTCTGAAGGGATTCATTTACACCATTATTTTCCGCGTTGGTGGCCAATGCAAATTGAAAGAGGGTTTCATTGTGTGAAGCGCCTCTCCATTGTGCAACATAACTAGATGCGTTGGAAAGTCGGCTGCCCGCCAGTGTGATACAGGCATCTGCCCATTGCTTTGCCTTTGCATAATCCTTCATGTAGAGGTATACACGAGAGAGCAATGCCTGAGCAGCAGCTTTGTTGGCAAAGCTCGTACCTGATCCTGGGAAGGTCAGTGCAGCCTCAGCTGCGAGCAAATCTGTAACGATTTGATTATAAACAGCTGTGGTGGTAGCCCGTTCTGGAAGCCGCGCAATGGCTGCATCGGAAGAACTCACACCCTTCAAAAGAAGCGGAATTCCACCTTTGTCTTGCGCAGGAACTGTTGCCCCAGGCATATAAGAGTAAACCTTAACCAGGTCAAAGTAATACAGTGCTCTCAGGAATTGCATCTGTGCAATCCATGAAGTTTTATCCGCGGCAGTAATACCGGCATCAGTTGCAGTCGGCACAGCCTCTAACACAAGGTTAGCCTGGTTGATACCGTTGTAGCAAGCCGACCACAGCGCATCACCAAAGTGTGCACGATAAACGTTGTTGGCTTCTGCAAGGAGTCGACCTGATTTATTGGTGGCAAAACCATTGTCTGCCATTGCCTCTGGAAGTGCAATCAAATCGCGACCGTACATCCGCACGCTTTTAAAACGTGAGTATACCGATACCACGGCTGCATTGATACCATCTTTGGTGTTCAAGGCGCTGGTGGCGTCAATCGATTGTCTTGGACTGATCTCCAAGGCGTCGCGACAAGCACTGAAGCTGGTCAGGACCAATGCGATCAAACTTATTTTCAAAAATGTATGTTTCATCTTGATCAAGTTTTATGGATTAAAAGCCAATTTGAATTCCGGCGGTTATATTTCTGCTCTGCGGTATGATACCCGTGGATGTACCGACGAATTCGATATCATAGCTGAACCAATCGGAGGAGGTCCAAAGGTTGGTTCCCTGCAGATAGAAGCGTGCGCTTCCAATCTTAAGGCGTCTGATCAGATCGCTGTTCAGATCGTAAGAAAGGGTGACGTTCTTCAAGCGGATGTAATCAGCTCTAAACAGTGGTCTGCTTCCCGAGAGCGCACTTGAACCTTTGGTTTCAGCACCGTTGGCATTCATTCTCGGATACCAGGTGATTTGTCCTGGTGTAGTCCATCTATTATCGTATACGTCTACGAAGCTGTTCAGACGGGCAATGTTCTCGATCATGAAGTTTACCTGACCGTCAGAAGCCACTCTGCCGTACTCATACTGGAAGAATACGTCTAGTGTAAATCCTTTCCAGGTAAAGTTATTGGTCCAACCACCCCAGAAATCAGGCTGAGAGTCGCCAACATATACACGGTCTCTGTTTTGCGGCTGATAGGTTACGTTGCCCAAGGTATCGTACCACATGGGTCGACCAGTAGCGGCATTCACACCCGCATACTGCTGTGTGAAGATGGAGCCAATTGAGCGACCAACACGGGTGCTGGGATCACCGGGCAATTCAATCAGATCGGCATACAATTTCTTAACCCTGTTGTGATTGAAAGTAAAGATGAAGGTGCTGGTCCAGTTGAATCCACCGGGTGAAAGTGAACGAATCGGCTGAACGCCCAGGGTCAACTCGATACCGCGGTTTTGAATGGAACCTACGTTACGGGTGATGCTGGAGAAGCCTGTCGTCAATTGCACCGGTTGTGACAACAACAGATCGGCTGTGATTTTATCATATGCCTCTACCGAACCGAATACTTTGTTATTGAACAATGAGAAGTCAATACCCAAGTTGGTGGTCTTGTTTTTCTCCCACCTCAATTCAGGGTTGGCTAACTGGCTAAAGGTGATACCGGGTGCTCCGCTATACGGTGAAGCGGCACCATACAGACCCAAACCGTCAAAGTTTCCAATCTGGTCGTTACCGGTGATACCATATGAAGCCCTCAAGCGCAATGAATTGATCCATTTGCTATTCTCGAGGAATTTCTCATTATCGATGTTCCAAGCCAAACGCAGCGATGGGAACAGACCATAGCGATACTGTTCACCGAAACGGGATGATCCGTCGTAGCGAAGAATACCACTCACGATGTACTTGCCATCATAATTATAGTTCAGGTTGGTGAACGCACTTTGTCTTCTGTAACCGGTGAAGAATTCGGTTGTGGACAACGGCGTTGCTGCAGTGTTCAAGGTAGTGAACTGGAAAGTTGGGAAACCTTCTGCGGTTGCGCCAATGCCTTCCTGATTTTCTTTTCTGTACTCAAATCCTACCAAACCATCGATTTTGTGCTTGTCTTCAACATTGAAATTGAAGTTCAGGGTTTGAGTAGAGATGAGGTTGGTATTCCATTCGCTTTCCACCTGACCCAGACCTTTCCGGTTGAATCCATCCGGAGTTCTTGGATCGGTAAAGCGGTTTCCTTGTACCAGACGATAGTCCAATCCAAAGAATGCGCGGTAGTTCAACCAGGGCCGGAGCTTGTAGTCGGCAGTAATATTTCCCACCAACTGATTGGTGCGGTTGAAACCCTTATTGAACTCGTTAACTGCAATCACATTTTGGTTCAGTACACCTGCAATATTTGCAGGGGGAACACCAAAATAGGTTCCATTCGGGTTGTAGATCGCGTTGAACGGAAGTACAGTGGCAGAGGCAAACGCAGGACTACCCAGGAATGAACCCGAAGTAGCAAATGGTACGTTTTGATCAAACGTACTGGCATTGATGGACGTGCTCAGGGTGAGACGATCGGTAGCCTTGTTGGTAAGGTCCAACTTCATGGTCCCCCTTTTGAAATTGGCTTTGGATACGATGGCCTCTTGAACATTATATGAACCGGATAAACGGAACGTTGTGCGGTCGTTACCACCTGCTGCACTCAATTCGTAGTTTTGAATGGCGCCGGATTTGAAGGCTGCATCCTGCCAATCATAGGTGGGAAGCGCATTGATAGCATCCAATGCAGCTTTATCAGTCGTCACGTTTGTGATGGGGATTCTGTACTCATTCAAAACAAAACGACGGATATCCAGGTTGCTGGCCGGAAGGTTATTCACATTGCCCACTGCTTCAGCTCTGAGCTGAAACAGTTGTTGAGAGTTCAAAACTTCCAATTTGCGGAGAGCAGTCGCCTGTCCAAAATATGTATTGAACTGGAACTTGGTTTTACCCGCTTTACCTTTTTTAGTCGTTACGATCACCACACCATTCGATGCTTGCGCACCATAGATCGCTGCCGAAGCAGCATCTTTTAAGATGTCGATCGACTCAATATCGTTTGGATTTAAAAAAGCCAGAGGATTTGATTCAGTATAGTTTGCGTCACTGCGGGTGTTCAACTGTACACCATCAATGACAAACAACGGCTGCGTACCCGCCAGGAATGAACCGGTACCGCGGATGCGGATGTTGATACCGCCACCGGGGATACCGTTGTTGGCTTGAACCAATACACCGGCTGCACGTCCTTGCAGTGCCTTATCCAATGAAGGGTTGGGAAGGTTTTCGATCTCCTTGCCTCTAACGGTGGAAACCGCACCTGCTTCGTCTCGCTTTCTTCTGGTTTGATAGCCGGTGATGATCACCTCTTCCATTTTGCGGTCATCCATTTCCATGGTGACACTGACCGTTCCGTTTGCAGGAATGACGACTTCCTGTGCTGCTAAACCAACAGCTGAAATGATCAACGCTTTTGCTGAAGTAGGTACGCTGAAACTGAAATTACCACTTGCATTTGTTGTGGTTCCCAATCGGCTGCCTTTCACAATCACCGATGCATTGGCAATTGCATTGCCGGATGCATCCGCAACCTTACCGGAGACCGTCCGATTTTGTGCGGACAATTGTCCCGCAAAAAGCAGAACCCCGCACAAAAGAATCAAGATTTTTCTCATGACTTTTTCTTTGGTTAAATGGATGTTAACGAATTGCGAAAATATGATAAGACAACTAATTTGCTCCCTTTGTTGCGTGTTTTACCGGAATATTCCCTCCGGAGCACATTACCGCCTTAAATTATCAATACAATATATAAAAAATAACCTAAAAATTAGACACGCTCTAATAGAAGTCAAAAAAATCCCATTTTTTTAGTAAAAATAAAAAATTGAATCGTTTAAGGCATATATAAGGCCTTTGACCGCCTGAGCAACAGCAGCAAAACCGGAAGCAGGACCAAATTGGTCACTGTGGCGGTCAGCAGGGTAAAGGAAGTCAGCCAGCCCAGGGCTTGCGTGCTGCCAAAGCCGCTGGCGACAAAAATGATGAACCCTGCAATCAAAACCAAAGAGGTATACACTATGCTAATCCCCGTTTCACGGATGGTCTCGGCAACGGTAGCTACTACTTCACCCTTGTTATGGGGGAGTACCTGTTTGTAGTTGACCAGAAAACGGATCGTAATGTCAATGGCTATGCCCAGGGCCACACTGAAGACGAGCACCGTGGAGGGCTTGATGGCTACTCCGGCCCAACCCATCAACCCGGCGGTCATGATCAGCGGAATCAGATTGGGGATGAGGGAGCACACCACTATCCGAACCGATCGAAACAGGTACAGCATGCATAGGGCGATGAACAAAAATGCCCAGAGGATGCTTTCTTGGAGTCCGCTGATGATGAAGCGGTTTCCTTCCAAAAATGTTATGCTGGATCCGGTAAGGGTTATTGTGGTCTTGCTGGTATCGAACACTTCCATGGCATCGCCTTTCAGTTGATCGATGAGTTGTGGCATAGCGGTGCTGCCGATATCGGCCATGTTGACGCTGATGCGGGTGGTTTGCCGATTGCTGTCGATGAACGACGTCATCAATCGTTCAAACGTTCCATTGTTTTCTTTCTTTCCTTTTCCTGGTTTGAGGTAATCGGCTAAAAAGGCACCATCAAACGCATTGGGCATGGAATAATTATTGCTGTCCCCATCATAAAATCCCTGGCGTGCAAATTTGAGTCCCTCTGCCAGCGAAAGTGGTTTTGCCAACTCCGGATAGTGCCTGAGGCTATCGCTAAACGCCGCTACTTTTTCATATATATTCAGTGCCCGTGATCCGGCAATGCCATTTTTTTTGCGCGTGTCCACTAAAATTTCCAATGGCAATACTCCTCCGAAATGCTGTTCAAAGAAGCGCAAGTCCGTAATGATCTTGTCTTTGGTCGGCAGGTCATCCACGATGAACGAACGGGTTTGCAAACGAAGAATACCGGCAACTGAAAAAGCCAATGCAACCAGGGTGAATGCATAAATGATCTTTTTGTGTCCAAATACCCATTGCTCAATTTTCCCCAACATGGAGAGCAGCCAAGGATTTTCTAAATACCGCACATGCCGGGGTTGGGGTGCAGGTAGATAAAGCAGTACGATCGGAATCAACACGAGCGATATGAAAAACAATCCCATGATGTTGATCCCTGCCACCATTCCAAATTCTTTCAGGATCATGCTTTTGGTCAGGGCAAATACGGCGAAACCCAGTGCAGCACTGATGTTACAGAACAAGGTGACCACTCCCATCTTGCTCACCATTTCTACAATTGCACTTCGCTTATCACCGGATTTCACATAAGAGGTATGGAACTTGTTCAGAAAATAAATGCAGTTGGGTATTCCAATCACTACAACCAACGGAGGAATCAATGCCGTCAGCAACGTGATGGAATAGCCAAACAAATGAATAGTAGCCAAACTATACACCACTCCTATGATCACTACTCCGAGTGAAAGAAGAATCGTGCCGATGGATCGGAAGAACAGAAAGAGAATCAATGCAGAAAGCAGCAATGATCCGGCGAGGAACCAATTCAATTCACGGGCGATGCGCATGGCTACATTGGTGCGGATCAGTGGGAGTCCGCTCAGGTGCACATCGAGTTGTGCATCCTGTACAAAGGCCGCAGTTATTTTTTCAATGGCTCCAACTATTTGCTCTCTTTTTTTGGACCCTAGCACCTCTTTGCTGATCCGCAATCCGATGAGATAGGCATTGGATGCTGGATTGTAAATAAGACCCTTGTAAAACGGAAGGTTCCTGAATGAGTCACCGAGGCTGTCCAATGCAGATTGATTCTGGATACCGGGCGGAAAAATTTTTATCGCCTGCAGTTGTCCAGTGCTGTCGTTTTTGTTCAGGGCGACTGATCGGTGCACACTAATAATATCATCCACACCTTCAACCCTTCGCAACTCCTCTTCCAGCGCACCGATCCGGTTGAACGTGCGTAGGGTAAAAAATTCATCTGTTATAAAACCAAGGGTCAGTAAATTTCCATCCTCTCCAAAAGTCTTCTTGAACTGTACGTAATATTGGTATTGCGGATGATCAGTGGGAATGGCTTTTGCAAATTCATAACTCATCTGCACCTTGCTGGCCTGATAGCCCATTGCCGTAGTGAGCGCAATGAATATACCCAAGAGGGCAAACCTGTAGCGAAGAATCCATTCACCCGTGCGCTGCCACATCTTTTTTTGCAAAGGAAACGAATAATTGGATGGCATTTCACATTTGTTACTTTTACGACGCGATGCGCACCATGATCATTTTTGGACTCTTGCTTTGTTGGCACTTTTCAGGTGCTCAATGGCTGCCACCGATTGGCGCGTGGCGGGATCATGCACCCCTGTCGCAGGTCAATCACATCGAGTCAATTGACGGAAACATCTGGGTGGGAACCAGGGGAGGAATTTATCGCTATGCCATCACAGACAAATCATTTCATTTTTTTTCTCGCTCCACCGGACTCTCCGATGTGGGCATCGTCCACACCGCAGTGGATGCGGCTTCGGGTAAGATCCTCGCAGTTTACGCCAACTCCAATCTCGATCTGATCGAAAATGATCGCGTCCGAAACATTCCCGATGTGCTGTTGAGTAAAGTGCAGGGCGACAAGACCATTCGCGGTGTAACCTGGATCGGTGGCGATGCCTTTCTCTCATCTGGAATCGGAATCATTGTAGTGAACCCCAATCAATATGAAATACGCGGCACGTACCGGTTGGGAACAAACGGTCAAGCCATCCCCGTGAGCTCAACGGCTTTGTACAATGGAAGGATTTTTGCAGCGACTGCTGAGGGACTCAAATCTGCTGCTTATCCTTCCACACAACTCAATGATTTTCGCAATTGGAAAAACGAACCGACCGAAGTACTCTTTACCGGAACCGAACAACTGCTTACCTGGAACAACCGATTGATCGTTCGAAAAGCAGATACGGTACTGGTATCCGAAAACAACCGCTGGTTGCATTGGCCCAATCTTCCAACCGGTATTCTTCACATGGGGACATCTGCCGGAAAAATCTATTTTGCTTTCAAACAGGGTTCGCAGCAGGGATATGCTGTGTATTCTACCCTGGTGGCTTCCCCAACGCTCATTTCTTCTCCACGCATGGCAGATCCTTACACCTGTTGGATCGAAGGATCTGCTTATTGGCTGGGTGATTCAAAAAGAGGAGTGATTGTACTGCAAAATGGAAACTCGACTGTCCTCGAAACCGGCCGTCCATCCGGGTTATCATGGGGATTTGGCATTGCAGAGCCAGATCGCATCGCGCTGGTCTCCGGATGGCCCACCCCTTGGATGCGTGCGGCTGGTCCCGCCGCCGGTCGCTATGTGTTCGAAAATGAACAGTGGACAAGCAGCACCTCATTGAACGTTCCAGCGCTGGAGAATTTTACCAACCTGCATTCACTGGTGCGCGATCCTGCAACTGGAGATTATTTTATTTCCTCGTACGGAAAAGGGTTGCTTCAGTGGGATAAGAACGATAAGCTTACTCTGTATGCAGCAAATTCACCCATCGCAGCAGCGGCCGGTTCTCCCAACGAATACCGGGTTGCAGGAATGGCATTTGACAACAACTTGAATCTATGGATCGCCAATCCGGGTACGCTCGAAAATTTACTGGTTAGAAAAAAGGATGCTAGCTGGAAAAAATTCATCGTTCCTTTTACTCAAACCAACTATGCCATCACGCGAATTGCCACCGATGGTAACCGAAAGTGGATCGTGAGCGAATCCGATGGTGTTTTTTGTTTTGATGATGGAGGAACAATTGATCAAACTTCAGACGATCGATGGCGGCAGTTCCGTCAAGGATTGGGCAGGGGTAACCTTCCTTCTTCCAGTGCACGATGCGTGGCCATCGATCGAAATGGATTTGCGTGGATTGGAACCAATAAAGGACTGGCCATTGTTCAGTGCGTAGATGAACTCTTTACCAATCCCAGTTGCGAGGCCATTCTGCCGGTTGTGCAGCAGGATAATTTCGCGGGACTCTTGCTTTCGGAAGAAACGATCAATGATATACAAGTGGATGGAGCCGACCGCAAATGGGTCGCTACGCACAATGGTGTTTGGTTACTGAGTGCGGATGCACAGAAAGTCATCTACCGATTTGATACAAAAAATAGTCCCCTTTTAAGCGACAGTGTTCGTTCAGTACTCATTGAGCCCAAGTCGGGAGAAGTTTTTTTTATGACTGAACAAGGCATTGTTTCCTTTAGGAGTACGGCCACTGCTCCGGCTGAAGAAAAAACAAAACCGTTTGTTTTCCCAAATCCAGTACCATCTGGATTCAATGGCACCATCGCCATTCGCAATCTTCCTGAAAATGCCTGGGTGCGGATTGTTGAATTGAACGGTCGACTCGTACACCAAACGCGATCATTGGGTGGTCAAGCCATTTGGAACGGTAAAAATTACAAAGGTGAACGGGCCAGCTCCGGCACCTACCTCATTTTTGTTTCCAACGAAGACAATACCTTCCAGGTTGCTGGAAAGATTTTCTTCATCAACTAATGCATGTGATCCAATCGACGAAAGCCATCATTCTGCGAACAGTCAAATACGGTGAGACTTCTCTCATTGTTTCTGCGTTTACAGAAAAATTTGGCTTGCAGCAATACATGGTAAAAGGTGTGCGCAGTGCTAAAAAAGGGGGAGTGGTTTCATCGGCGCATCTGCAGATCGGCAACCTGATTGAATTGGTTGCGCCACACAACTACTCCACCTCATTGCAGTATATCAAGGAAGCTCGGCAATTGGTTTATTATGAACACCTGTTCAGTGATGTGATCAAAAACGCAATTCTTTCGTTTATGATTGAACTGCTGCAAAAGTGCATCAAGCAACCTGATCCCTCACCCGAATTGTTTCTGTTTTTAGAAGATATGTTGAGCGGCCTCGATCGAGCAACATCTACCGAAGCTGCCAACATTCCGATTTTTTTCTGTCTTCACTTGGCGCATTTTTTTGGTTTCCGATTACTGGATACCTATTCAGATGATCATGCAATTGTTGATCTGCGTGAAGGACAATTCGTTTCCCATCTGCCTCTGCACGAACACGTCATGATTGAGCCAGAGAGTGGGCACATTGCACAACTTTTACGGGTGATGCAGCTGAATGAATTGGAGATGATCCGATTGAATCGTGCCACCCGGAACAAGCTGATCGACGGCTGTTTGGAATTTTATGCCTTGCATATCCAGCCTTTTGGAACCATGCGCAGCTTACCGGTCGTTCGCAGTTTACTGGATGTTTGATCAGAGCAAACGACGGGGATTCAGCTGATCATCGAGTGCAACCACGCCCGGGTGCTTTCCTTTTTCAAAACTTCCTAACATGTCTTGCCGACCCAGTGCTTCTGCCCCGTTAAGGGTTGCCCATTGCAACACAGTACTGAGCGGAATCTCCGGAAAGCATTCCCGGATCACCCGAATTTCTGCAGCAATGCTGAGTTGCCAATTGCTGCTATAGCTGTCGGTACCGAGTACCAAGTGCGCTCCCTGATTCATCAACATGGTGATAGGGGGAAGACGGTTTTCAATATAGCGGTTAGCATTTACGCAGAGGCAAAAGTGAATGCCTGCTAACTGCGTGCGCCCATACTCAAGAGCAAAAGCAATATCTTCTTCGGGAATGAAGGTATTGTGCACGAGCAGCATGCGTTGTCCGTTGGTAAAGTGTGGGAGGCAGGACTGCAACGCTGATTTTCCGGTAACGGGAAAAGGAGAGGCATCAAATCCGAATAATTTTAAGAACGAAAGGTAGTCGCCTTTGCCGGTTCTGTACAACTCATCTTCAGCAGGATGTTCCTGGTTGTGCATGGAGATGATGGCCCCAGGTGTCAGTCGGTTTATTTCTGTGAACGTTCGATCACTGATGGTGTAGGGCGCATGCGGGACCAATGCCGATTTAAAGTGATCGGTTTCAACATCGGCAGTAGCGTCCATGAACGATTGCAGAACGTTGCGGTATTGATTCAACCGGGTTTCTGAAAGTTCATCGCTGAAGCTGAGTACTTCGACAAAATTGTTCCACTTGATTTTACTTTTCTTTTTTGTTGCAAGGGTATTGTCTGTGTTGCCGATATCTCCAACGGCAACAATTCCCTCCTCGTACATTTCCTGTTCGGCTTTTTCAATCCGGTCCAAAATGATCTCCATGGGGAAATCCCGCTTGCCCACCACATCCAGTAAAAAGGGAATCAGTCCCGTATGCGGCGGAATGACATCTTTGAGGTGACTCAATTCCAAATGACAATGCGCATTGATGAATCCCGGGGTGATCAATCCATCCACTTCTTCAATTCCTTCACCGGCATCTTCAAGCGAAACCACACCTTCAACGCATCCTTCTTCTGTCATGACCAATACGTGATCGTTGTTGAACAGTTCACGTCCGTTGAAGAGTCGCTTGCCCCTGAACTTCCGGTATTTCATCCTTAAATGATTTAGCTTTGCGCACGAAATTACTCAATAAAGAGGTTATCCTTTTTTACCATGCTGGACCGACTGGAAGCGATTAAGGCAAAATTTGATGATATTGGAGTGGCACTCACCAACCCAGAGGTGGTGAGCAACAACAAGCGTTTCAGTCAGCTTTCGAAAGAGTACCGGTCGATGGAAAAGATTGTGCTGGCCTACGAGCGGTACAAAAAGTTATTATCTGATCTGGAATTCAATAAAGAGGCGTTGAATGGCGACGACGAAGAGCTGCGTGAATTGGCCAAAGGGGAGTCGGCTGGGTTAGAAGAACAAATTCAGACCATTGAAAAAGACATCAGAAACCTGCTCATTCCCAAAGATCCCCAAGATGAAAAAAATGCCATTCTGGAAATCCGTGCGGGTACCGGAGGTGACGAAGCTTCTTTGTTTGCGGGAGATTTGCTCCGCATGTACATCCGCTACTGCGAAGGCAGGGGATGGAAAACGGCCGTATTGAATGAAAGTGAAGGAACCGTGGGCGGTTACAAGGAGGTGCAATTGGAAGTAACGGGAGAGGATGTGTACGGTACGCTCAAATTTGAAAGTGGCGTACACCGGGTACAGCGTGTTCCGGAGACGGAAGCCAGCGGTCGCGTTCATACCAGTGCGGCTACCGTGGCCGTGATGCCGGAAGCTGAAGAGGTGGATGTGGAGATTCGGGAAGCAGATGTCAAAATGGAAACCGCCCGAAGCGGTGGAGCAGGGGGACAAAACGTCAACAAAGTGGAAACCAAGGTCATGCTGACCCACATCCCTACCGGGACCGTCGTTATTTGTCAGACCGAACGCACCCAGCTCGGTAACCGCGAAAAAGCCATGCAAATGCTCCGAACACGTCTTTATGAGGAGCAAGTCAGAAAACAAGAGGACGAAATTGCCCGCCACCGGAAAAGCCTGGTCAGTACCGGCGATCGTTCCGCCAAGATCCGTACCTACAACTTTCCTCAAGGCAGAGTGACCGACCACCGGATCGGCATGACCCTCTATAACCTTCAAGAAGTTCTCAATGGGGGCATCGAAGAACTCATCGATGCACTTCAATTTGCAGAAAACTCCAGTAAACTCACCCAGTAAGGGCGTGATTTTCCTTTCTGTTAAAAAGTATTTTCTCTTTTTAATTGGTCTTTAACAATTCCAAGAGCCCAATTAACGTCTATATATTGTGCGGGTATTGAATGCCTGCCGACAAAAACGAAATTTTAGTTTTCTCATAAGCAGTTAGTTTTGGTTACGGCCCCTATTTCCATAGGGGCTTTTTTATGGCCAGCCAGGAACCGGCTAATGAGCCTATTGCATCTGCAACCCCATCCCAATAAGAAAAGGTTCGGTGGGTAAAGTACAACTGATAATATTCCATCCCCATTCCAAACGCAGAACAGACAACAATGATCAGGATAACCATCTTGGAGCGTGTCTCGTTTCTGTGGTTCACTGCCCAAAGGGTCCATAAGTAGGACAGAACAAAGAATATTCCGAAATGTATCGGTTTATCGATGCCGTAAACTTTCCAGATGGAGGATAGCCCATCAACACTGGAGGGATCAAAACTCAAGAGGTAAAAGACGCAAAGCGTCCATGTGAGTGGAAGGACTATGCCTTTGAAAAACGTCGCCATACCATCAGGCTCCGATCAGGGCCTTGTAAGCGGTTGCATCCATCAGGGTGTTGAGCTGAGCCGGATCACTGACACGCACCTTGACCATCCAGCCACCTCCGTAAGGGTCCTGGTTGACCAGTTCTGGCTGGCTATCCAGGCTATTGTTTTTTTCCAGAATGGTACCGGACATGGGTAAAAACAAATCGCTTACCGTTTTCACCGCCTCCACTGTTCCAAATACTGCGTCGGAAGACAGCTCTTTGCCAATGGTCGTGATGTCCACAAATACGATATCCCCCAATTCGCCCTGCGCAAATTCGGTTATGCCGACAGTGGCTACATCGCCTTCAACGGATACCCACTCGTGTTCTTTGGTGTAGCGGAGTTGTTCTGGAAAATTCATTTCGGTTTATTTTTTGCAAGTTTAAGTCATTCTTTTCTACGGACCATACTCGTTTTTTTGATTCGAATATCGGTTAGTGGTCGATCGCCTCCCTGTCTCCCGCTGGTCGGGGTATTCGCAATCCTATCCAATACGCCGTACCCCCTCACCAACTCTCCAAAAATCGTATAGGTTTGATCCAGGTGTGGAGCGCCTCCACTGGTTTTGTATACCTGTCGTCTTTCTTCCATTAATTTCCTGCCTCCGAGCCGATGAATTTCTACAGAATCGAGCGCTCGATCATTGAAGACTTTTCCCTGCACAATATAAAATTGAACGCCACTGCTTTTTCGCTCGGGATTGACATTATCGCCCATCCGGGCAGCTGCCAACACTCCTCGTTTGTGGTAAAGGTCGTTTCGGATTTCTGCAGGCACCGTGTAGGACGCCAGTGAGCTCGTTGTATCGAAACCGGATTTGGTTTTTCCATCTCCTGCTTGAATCACAAACCCTGCAATGACCCGGTGAAAGCTGATGCCCTCATAATAGTTGGACTTGATGAGTCGAATGAAATTATCGCGGTGCAACGGCGTGGAATCGTTGAGCCGCAGGATCATGACCCCCGAATCGGTTACCATTTTCACGTCTTTCCTGAGATCCGATCTGCTGATCTTGGCTATCGGTTGGGCATGCAGTTCAGTCGCAATCAACAGCAAGCTCACTGCTGTTACAAAAAATGTATTCATATGAATCCATTCTGTGTAAAATAAAAAAGAATATGATCTTTCATGAACTGCTCTTGCTCGATCAGCGACATGGGCTTCAGTTCTTTTATCTGTCGGAAATGCGGCCATCCGTCTTCGTCCGCACCTTCCTGCACATAATATCCGCCTGAAGCAAGAACCGTGCAGACGGCAACGTGCATCAGATCCTGTTTCTGCTCTTTGGTGAACTTTTTACCCGCACCTTCCAGCTCCTGAACCCCAATTAAAAATAAGATAGATTCCAGATCCGGCTTTTTCCCAAACCGATTCATCAATTGTTCTTCCAGCTTCCACCAGCGAATTTGCAAATCATCGGATGCATTCATGCGGCAAAGCTAAACAACTAAGGCATCTGACACAACCCATGTTTTTGATTGTGTATCTTTGCTCAAAATTTAGGAATGCTTCAACCGGGATTTATCCGAGCCAACAAAGAGAAGGTCATCGCTGGATTGCAAAAAAAACAGTTCAAGGAATTGGATCTGGTGGATAAGGTCATTGCGCTGGATGACCAACGCAAAAGCATTCAGGTGCAGTCCGACGAACTGCTGGCCAAACGCAATGCCGTTTCAAAAGAAATTGGTGCGTTGATGAGCAAAGGTGAAAAAGCAGCTGCCGAAGCAAAAAAGGCCGAAGTATCGGCAATGAAAGATCAAATCGATCAGCTTTCAACTCAACTGAGCGAAACGGAATCCATGTTGGATGGCATGCTATACCGCCTTCCTAATCTTCCTGCCGAAGCAGTTCCCTCAGGCTCAACTGCAGAAGACAATGCGGTGCTGAGACAAGCAGGGGTTATCCCTCAGCTTCCAGAACAGGCGCTCTGTCATTGGGACCTCATCACCCGCTATGACCTGGTTGATTTTCAAACTGGAGTAAAGATCACAGGAAGCGGCTTTCCGCTATACAAAGGAAAGGGAGCGAAGTTGCAACGAGCCTTGATCCACTATTTTTTGGATTACAATACGGCTGCAGGATATACCGAATACCTTCCTCCTCATCTGGTCAACAGCGCTTCTGCCTTTGGTACGGGACAGCTTCCGGATAAAGAGGGACAAATGTATCATGTTGTAGCGGATGAGCTGTACCTGATTCCCACTGCAGAAGTTCCGGTTACCAATATTTATCGCGACGAAATTGTTCCAGCTGCAGCATTGCCGGTGAAAATGACGGCATACACTCCTTGCTTTCGAAGAGAAGCAGGAAGTTTTGGCAAAGATGTCAGGGGACTCAACCGTGTGCATCAATTTGACAAGGTTGAAATTGTAACCCTGACCGAAGCGGATAAGAGTTATGCTGCTCTGGAGGAAATGGTCCTGCACGTAGAACGGCTGATCCAGTCGCTTGAATTGCCCTACCGCATTTTACTCTTGTGTGGCGGCGATATGTCTTTTGCATCGGCCATGACCTATGATTTCGAGGTCTACAGTACGGCACAGCAAAAGTGGCTGGAAGTGAGTTCGGTTTCTAATTTTGAATCGTACCAGACCAACCGGATGAAGATCCGCACAAAAGATGAAACGGGTAAAACCCAGCTGTTGCATTCGCTGAACGGCAGTTCGCTGGCGCTGCCCCGCATTTTGGCGAGCCTATTGGAGAACAATCAGGATGCAAATGGCATTCGAATTCCTGAGGTGCTTCAACCTTATTTTGGCGCAGCAACCATTTCTTGATGGCGTCCTTGAAATTGCTCCATCTTCTTGTGCATCACCGCAAACCACAATGGGGGGATGAGCGACAAAACCATCATTCCAGGATATCCGGTTGGCATTTGCGGAGCCTCTTCATGATGGCGCAAGATTTGGTACTTGCGACTGGCAATGTAATGGTGATCGCTGTGCCGCGATAGTTCAAAAAGAAGGAGTCGGCCCAACACATGACTGCTGTTCCAACTGTGTTCAGGCATAGCTCGCTCGTACCCGCTCTCTGTTTTCTTCCGCTCCAGTCCATAATGTTCAATGTAGTTCACGGTTTCCAACAGTAAAAATCCAATGGTCGCTGCCAATAAAAAGGAAAGCAGCACAAAGGTTCCAAAAGCAATGTATATCGCAACGACGAATAGCACTTGCAAAAATTGGAACTGAATCATTTGGTTGCTCCAATGCACGACTGGTTTTCCGGATTTACGCTGATCATCTGCAGCAATTTTCCAGGCAGAAAGGTAAGAGAAGACTACCGACCGAAAATAAAATTGATAAACGCTTTCTCCTTTGCGCGCACTACTCGGGTCCTCATGCGTAGACACATGCTTGTGATGGCCTTTGTTGTGCTCAATATAAAAATGCATGTACAGGGAAGTCAGCAACAGCAGCTTCGCGATGTTGCGTTCGTATAAATGTTTACGATGACCCAGTTCGTGGCCTACATTGATTCCAAACGAACCACAGAGCAATCCCATGACCAGCACTCTGCCTGTCCATTCGAGCGTGGTGAGTCCGGGTTCTTGCACCGACTGAAAGAAAAGATACAGCGCGCCATATTGAAGTGGCAATATGATGTACAGCCAGAAGTCGTATGCCCGATCTTCTTTAGCCATTTGCTCTTCTGCTTGCGACATATTCGCTGGGGCGGCGGGGAAGAGCAATTCCACTACAGGTACAAACACAAAAGCAAATAGCAAGGGCCACCATACCACCCAACCGGTATCCGTGAATGCAAACCAGCTCAATGCGTAAATGCACATGGGCAGACTGAACTTGAGCGCGCTGATGTTCATGGTTATTCTTTTTGAAGGGCTTCCTCTTTGCTATTGGCAACGTGATAGAGGATGTAGGCCATTACAAAGAAAAGCAATGTACCCAACACCGCATAACCTTGTTCACCCAAAATGCGGGAAATCGGTCCTTCCAGGTTCAACGTGTTCAAGGCAGAAGCAACCCCTTCATTGGCTGAAAGGAATGCAACGATCACACCTGCAATAGCGCCACCTGCTACCAGTCCCGTTGCAAAAAGATTACCCTTGCGCAGGTCTTCTTCCTCTTGATTTTTTTCACCCGAATGTTTGCGATCGACCCAGCCCCGAATGGCTCCGCCGATGAAGATGGGAAGCGTTGTGGATAGCGGAAGGTAAATACCGATGGCAAAACTCAAGGCTTTGATGCCGCAGAGCTCCATCACAATGGCAATGGCCACTCCCACCAAAACAAATTGCCAGTCAAGGTTGAACGAAAGAATGCCCTTGATGAGTGTCGCCATCAGTGTGGCCTGAGGAGCTGAATATTTTTCCGTGCCGATGGCATGCTGGATTCCGTTGCTGAGCATTTCCTGGGTTGGGGTATCCAACACTTTGATGGTAAAACCAATAGCAATGGAGGAAACAATGGCCCCAATGAACAGAGCAATTTGTTGCGCCCTTGGTGTTGCCCCCAGGATGTATCCTGTTTTTAAATCTTGGGAAGTGGCGCCTGCATTTGCCGCTGCAATGCAGATCATGCCGCCAACGACCAGTGCCATGGGTTCGTATACTTTGCCGGTCCAACCCACTGCAATGAATACTAAACAGGTGCCCATGATGGTGGCAATGGTCATGCCGGAAATTGGATTATTCGAAGAGCCGATGAGTCCCACAATGCGGGAGGAGACGGTCACAAAAAATGCACCGAAAATCACAACCAAAACGCCGAGGAGTAATTTGCTCAAGGCCCCATCGCCCGGAACCTGAGGAAGAATGGTCATCAGGAGCACAAGGCCCAAACTGCCCCACAGCACGATTTTGATGGATAAGTCACGATCGGTGCGGATTGATGGTCCCGAAGCTGCCGCATTCTTTCCAAGGCTGCCTACGCTGCCCTTGAATGAACTGATGATGGTCGGGATGGTTTTGATCAGCGTAATGAATCCACCTGCTGCAACTGCACCAGCGCCGATTTGTCGGACAAACGCCCTGTATATCGCAACGGACCAATCGCTGAACTGGTGTGTTACTGGATCCCATCCGCCCGGACCTCCTGCGGTGTGCAGGTCCGATAAATATCCCAATTTGACCAATTGCTGTGCCACCACATCGCCCGGAACAACGGTCGCCAACAATGGGTTGAAAACAAACCATGTCAGCACACTGCCCGCTACCAGCACTCCGGCAATCTTGGGACCAATGATGTAACCTACTCCCAAGTATTCGGGAGTGATTTCACCGCTGATTTTTGCCGACGGCAGGTATTTATTGGCCTGAGCAGTCATGAACGAGGGCGTCTCGGCAATCACATGAAAAACTTTCTGCAAAAACGCGTAGACCGTTGCCAAGCCCAATCCTGCAAATGCTGTCTTTGCAAAATTTCCGCCTTTCTCACCGGCTTTCAAGACAGAGGCGCATGCTGTTCCTTCCGGATACGGAAGTGTTTCGTGTTCTTTAACAATGAGCGCACTGCGAAGCGGAATCATCATGAGTGTACCCAGCATGCCTCCAAAAATCGCCAGGATCAAAATGGTGAGGTAGTTGAAATAGTTTGCACTTCCGGATTCACTTAAAAATAAAAATCCGGGCAAGGTGAAAACAACTCCTGCTGCGATGCTTTCGCCAGCCGAGCCTGTCGTTTGGATGATGTTGTTCTCTAGAATGGTGGTGCGTAAAAACAGTTTGCTGAGGGCGATGGACATCACAGCGATGGGTATGGAAGCGGAGACGGTAAGACCTGCTTTGAGTGCGAGGTAAACCGTGGCGGCACCAAAGATCACGCCAAAACAAGCGCCTGTGATGACGGCTTTCCAGGTGAATTCGTGCATGGCGTTTTCCGGTGCAATGAAAGGAGTAAAGCGTTTGTTGTTGGACATGGTTGCGGGTTTTGAATCAGTCCTTCATGAGCGACTGCAACTTGCGGGATAAAAAGAACAGGATGAAGGCGGCAATCCCCGACATGATCACAAACATCATGAAGAAGTCATAATTATCGGTTATTGGTACACCCAGAATGTGTTTGGCTTTTCCTGCTTCCGGATAGAGTTTGCTCAAGGAGCCTGCCAAGTAATTGGCAAATGCATTGGCGGTGAACCATACTGCCATGAGCAGTGATGCGAATTTGAGTGGTGCCAGTTTGTTGACAAGTGACAAACCGATGGGCGACAAACACAGTTCACCGGCAGTATGCAGGGCATACATGCCAACCAGCCATACCATGCTGACCTTGATGCCGGGTTGAACCCCTTTCACACCAAATGCAATCCAGAGGTACCCCAGTGCAAGCAGAAGAAGTCCCCATGCCATCTTTGTAGGAGAGGAAGGATCATTTTTACCCAGTCGCACCCAGAACCATGCAAAGATGGGGGCAAATGCTACAATGAAAATGGCATTGAGCGATGCAAAAAAACTGGCAGGTACCACATAAAATCCGAGATCGCGGTTGGTTTGTTCGTCCGCAAAAAAAGTAAGTGAAGCGCCGGCTTGTTCATAAGCGCTCCAGAAAAAGATGACAAAAAATGAAACGGCGAAGATGACGGCAACTTTACTTTTTTCAAGTCGCGAAAGTGTTTTATCGCTGAAAACAATTGTGCCAATGATCAGGATGCAGGCTACGAGTAAATAAAAAAGATTGACTTTTCCCCCGCTAGAGTCCAGGTACAATAACGCTGTGGCGATGCCGATGAGTCCCATCATGACCACCAATCCAACTAGCGGATGCCTGCTCCAACGGGGAGCAGCTGCAGGGATCAATCCCAATGTAATGTTTGCGGGATCCACCACATGTTTTCGGTGGTACAGCAATTGGATCAGAACGGAAAACAGCATGCCAATCCCCCCTGCTAGAAATGCCCATTTAAAATCAGCAGGATTACCGGTATCGCCTACAAATCCGCAGACAAAGGGTCCGATGGCCGCACCCACGTTGATGCCCATGTAGAAAATGGTGTACGCGGCATCAATTCTGCCATCGCCTTTCGGATAGAGTTGTCCCACCAGCGCAGAAATATTGGGCTTGAAAAATCCATTTCCAGTAATCATGAACCCCAGTCCTGTAAAGAATAAAATGCTGGAAAGTCCCGAATCGGTGGCATAGGTGCTGCCGCAGAAGAATAAAATGAATTCTCCAATGGCCATGACCAGTCCTCCCAAGATGATGGAACGCTGATTGCCCCAGAAGCGATCTGCAAAATAACCTCCGATCAACGGGGTCAAGTAGACCAGGCTGGTGTATCCTCCGTAGAGTTGGGAGGAGAATTCTTTTGAAAAAAGAAGGGCTTTGGTCATGAACAGGATCAGGATTGCGCGCATGCCATAGTAGTTGAAACGTTCCCACATTTCAGTGGCAAACAGCACGTACAATCCCTTGGGATGCGAAGCAGCGTTGGAAGTCGACATGAACAATGTTTTGTTGGTACCTCAAAATACACAATTTGTATCTTCGCGCCACGATGAATATTCTTCTTTTAGGCAGTGGAGGTCGTGAACATGCACTCGCATGGAAAATCAGCCAAAGTCATCACTGCAACAGCCTGTTCATAGCGCCCGGCAATCCCGGCACTGCACAGTACGGCGAAAATATTTCAATAGACCTGAATGATTTTCCGGCCATTGCTGCGGTCTGCAGGGATAAAAAAATTGAGATGGTGGTGGTGGGACCGGAAGATCCGCTGGTGAACGGGGTCTATGATTTTTTTCAAGAGCATGCATCCCTGTCATCCATCATTGTAGTAGGACCATCCGCTGCTGCTGCACAACTGGAAGGAAGCAAGGCATTTGCCAAGGCATTCATGCAACGAAACGGCATTCCCACTGCAGCCTACCGGGAGTTTACAGTCGACACCTACAACGAAGGAGTGCTCTACATCTCATCGCACGCTCTTCCAATTGTGTTGAAAGCAGACGGACTCGCGGCGGGCAAAGGAGTCGTCATTGCACAATCGCATGAAGAAGCAATGGCCACCTTCCAATCCATGATCAAAGACGCGCAATTTGGGAAAGCAAGTGAGCGCGTAGTGATCGAGCAATTCCTTACTGGAGTTGAACTCAGTGTATTTGCATTAACCGATGGGCGTGATTTTGTGTTGCTGCCGGAAGCAAAGGATTACAAACGCATTGGAGAGGCGGATAGCGGTCTCAACACCGGCGGCATGGGTGCGGTGAGTCCCGTTCCATTTGCTCAAGGCGCGTTCATGGAAAAGGTCGTGGAAAAGGTAGTGCGTTCCACCATTGCCGGTCTTGAGAAAGAAGGGTTGGTGTACCATGGTTTTGTGTTTTTCGGATTGATCAACGTGAACGGTGAGCCCTATGTGATTGAATACAATTGCCGCATGGGCGACCCTGAAACAGAGGTGGTCATGCCCCGACTTCAAACCGATCTGATCGAACTGTTTTTGGCCATGCAAGAGGGCCGGTTATCTTCCGCATCCGTAAACATTGATCCACGATCTGCCGCTACGGTAGTGGTGGTCAGCGGCGGTTATCCTGGAACCTTCGAAAAAGGTAAAGTCATTGATGGAATTGAATCAGCGGGAGGTGAACAGACGCTGGTATTCTACGCCGGTATAGCTGAGAAAGAGGGCCGGTTGGTGACCAGCGGTGGAAGAGTTGCAGCCATCACTTCGTATGGAGAAACCATTGCCCATGCGGTTGACCAATCGCTTTCTGTCATCCAGCAGTTTAGCTTTGAAAATATGGTGCATCGCCGAGACATCGGCTATGAATTTAAAATTTAGTTAAGGCCAAAATTCATGATGGATATTTGGTTGAATTACTTGACATTTGTAGGAATCAAACGAGCACTGCATGGGACTTTTTTCATGGTTCACCCAAGATATAGCGATTGACCTTGGAACGGCCAATACGCTTATCATTCATAACGATGAAATCGTTGTGAATGAACCTTCTATTGTGGCGCTGGACCGTAACAATCCCAAGCAGCTATTGGCCGTTGGAAAGAAGGCCTTGCTCATGCACGAAAAAACGCACGAGAACATTCGCACAGTTCGCCCGTTAAAAGATGGAGTAATCGCGGATTTCAATGCGGCTGAATTGATGATTCGGGAAATGATCAAATTGATCTATCCCAAAAAACCCTTATTTCCGCCCAGTTGGAAAATGATGATTTGCATCCCCTCCAGCATCACCGAAGTTGAAAAACGTGCGGTTCGGGACAGTGCAGAGCAAGCAGGGGCAAAAGAAGTATACCTGATTCACGAACCCATGGCTGCTGCATTGGGTATTGGCATCGATGTAACAGAACCCATCGGAAATATGATCATTGATATTGGAGGAGGTACAACGGGAATTACCGTAATCGCTCTTGCCGGTATTGTTTGTGATCAATCCATTCGTATTGCCGGGGACGAATTCACTGCTGATATCATGGAAGCGCTGCGCCGTTATCACAGCCTCCTGATTGGTGAACGCACGGCAGAGCAGATCAAGATCAATGTCGGTGCTGCGATGAAAGACCTTGACAATCCACCAGATGACCTACCGGTGAATGGTCGCGATCTTGTTACCGGAATTCCCAAACAGATCATGGTCAGTTATCAGGAGATTGCAGAAGCATTGGATAAATCCATTTTCAAAATAGAAGAAGCGATTCTCAAGGCACTCGAAACGACTCCTCCCGAATTGGCAGCGGATATCTACCGCAGGGGATTGTACATCACCGGAGGCGGATCGTTGCTGCGCGGATTGGACAAGCGGCTGTCACAAAAGATCAAACTTCCTGTTCAAGTTGCTGAAGATCCCCTGAAAAGCGTCGTACGGGGAACCGGTATTGCGCTGAAAAATTATCAGAACTATCCTTTCATCATGAGATGATGGGTCACCGCTCTTAAAGAGTAACACTTCCATGCGCAATGTTTTCTTATTTCTGAGGCGTTACTCGATCTTCCTTAGATTTTTGGTCATGCAAGTCATTGCGCTGATCATGTTGTTCAGTAAAAATCGGTTTCATCAATCCTATCTGGGCATGGTGTCCAAAGAGCTTGCGGGTGCCATTAATACCCGCGTCAATGCAGTGGAATCTTTCTTTTCTTTGAGCCAACAAAATGATGCACTGCGGGAACAGAATGCCGAGCTGCTCTCTCTATTGCCCAGCGGCTCGGTCTGGGCAGATTCAACGGGACTCTTGGTGCAGGACACCGCATGGAGTGACTCCGTTCGAACACTTCGTCAGTTTGTCTACTTGCCGGCTAAAGTGATTTCTAATTCTGTATTCCTGCCTCAAAACCATGTGATCCTCCATCGTGGTTCAGATCAGGGAATTGAACCCAATATGGCAGTCGTCAGCAGAGACGGGATCATTGGGACGGTTGTGCACGTGAGCAAGAACATGTCAGGGGTGATGAGTTTGCTCAATAATGAATCGATCGTCATTGCCATGCTCAAAAAAGGGAGTGGATTGGGTGAAATTTCCTGGGATGGCAATGATCCGTATGCGTTAACGCTGTCCAAAATACCAAAGACCGTGAAAGTAGCGTTGGGCGATACCGTTGTGACCAGTCCCTACAGCGACCGTTTCCCTCCCGGATCAAAGATTGGAAAGGTGGTTGAAGTGGATCAGGATCAAGAGACCAATACCTATATTTTAACGGTGCGTCCGTTTGTCGATTTCAATACGGTCCAACATGCATTTGTGGTCAGAAATGTATTGGAGAATGAAATGGATGCCATCCGAAAAAAATTCAAAAAGGAATGAGCCCGCTGATCAAACATATCATTCGTGGGATCATTCTCTTGCTGGTGCAACTGTTCCTGATCAAAAATATTCCCCCGCTGCATCAATTCATTGTCCCATACATCTACTTTGTCTTTCTGATTTGGCTTCCTTTCCGGGTTACGCGCATGCAGTTGCTGTACATCGCATTTGTTTGGGGCTACGTGGTTGATATGTTTTACCAGACACCCGGTCTTCATCTGGCGGCCTGTGTACTGTTGGCGTATGCGCGACCGGCGCTGGTGGATTTTCTGTTGCCAAAAGATTCTACAGAATGGGGCAGTGAAGAGCCCTCTCGGGCAACGATGGGACAGGTTCCTTATTTCGTTTATGTCCTTATCTTGACCATGGTGCACCACGCTTGGCTCATCCTATTGGAGTGGATCCAGTTTGGAAGCTTTTTTTATTTCATGGGAAAGCTGATCGCCACCACGACTGTGAGCATGTTGCTGGTGGTCATCGCTGATCTTTTATTCAATCGGAAAGCATCTCGGCGATAAGCCCGAATTGGCGTAGTTTTGCGGTGAAATCGCATACCCCAAATGTCCACATTCAACCAGTCCAGGCAAAACTTCATCCGATTGTTGTTTCTGCTGGCGTTTTTGGTGCTGCTGGTGCGACTTTTCTTCCTTCAGTTAACCTCTAAGCAATACGATATTCTTGCACTCGACAATGCAGTAAGCAAGAATGTAATTTTTCCCGATCGTGGAATCATTTTTGATCGAAAAGGGCGTTCCATTTTGGAAAATACCTTGACCTATGACCTGATGATCAATCCCACCCAACTCAAAGGAATTGATACGGCTGGTCTGTGCAAGATTCTGAACATCGATCGGGAAGAGTTCAGAGAACGGGTAGTTGCTGCCATCCTCCGAAATGGACGGTATCGACCCTCTGTTTTCGAATCCTCGCTTCCCATTGAATTATTTGTTCAGTTACAGGAAAATATTTTCCGCTTTGATCCCGGTTTCTTTTTGCAAGAGCGACCTATTCGTTCCTATCCCTATAAAGCTGCAGCGCATATCCTGGGGTATGTGGGTGAAGTGGATTCCAACATCCTGAAAAAAACAAATTATTACTACCAGATTGGAGATTACATGGGTCTAAGTGGACTGGAACGGTTTTATGAAAACATATTGATGGGCCAACGGGGCGTTCGCTACCTGCTCAAAGACAATAAGAACCGTATTGTTGGTCCCTATGAAAAAGGAACATTTGATTCCGTTGCAATTGCGGGAAGAAACCTGACTACCTATATTGATATTGATGTTCAGGTCCTGGCGGAACGATTGCTCAAGAATAAATTGGGTGCAATTGTTGCAATTGAACCGCAAACAGGTGGCATCATCGCAATGGCCAGTGGTCCCACCTACGATCCCAACCTGCTAGCTGGAAGCCTACGCCGAAGCAATTTTTCATCGATGCTGCGCGATACAGCACGACCCCTGTTCAACCGTGCGATCAAAGGACAATACCCTCCGGGTTCAACCATCAAACCGATGGGTGCACTTATTGCATTGGATGAAGGTGTGATCACCCCCGAATACGGTATCTCCTGCAATGGCGCTTATTTTGGATGCAGAAGACCCATCCGGTGCACCCACGAAACTCCAGGCCATGCCTCTAACCTGCGTCTTGCTCTAGCCAATTCGTGTAACAGTTATTTTTCCCATATCTACCGATTGGCCGTGGATAATCCGCGGCTCGATGGCACCACCAATGGGTACTTAAAATGGAAAAATTACATGAACTCGTTTGGAATGGGTGTGAGATTGGGAGTGGACTTGCCCAGCGAAGACCGAGGGTTGATTGCTGATACAAGTTTTTATAACCGATTGTACAACCGCTACTGGAATTCATGCACCAACGTATTCCTCGGAATTGGTCAAGGTGAAATGCAGGCCACCCCACTGCAGATGGCCAATATGATGTGCATCATTGCCAACAAAGGGTATTATTATACGCCACATTTTGTCTCTTCTATTGAAGAAGAAACATCGCGCGATACCATCCTTCATCCCTATCAAGTCAAGCACCAGGTTACTTCCATTCCTGGATCCATTTATGATATTGTTCAGTTGGGTATGCAAGATGTAATAGAAAGTGGAACCGGTCGCGTAGCCCGTATAGAAGGCATAGCCGTTGCCGGAAAAACCGGTACTGCCGAGAATTACGGCATCATTCAGGGAAGGAGGGAGAAGCTCAAGGATCACTCCTGGTTTGTATGTTTCGCTCCCCGCGAGAACCCCAAGATAGCAGTTGCGGTAATTGTAGAGAATGCTGGATTCGGGGCCACGTGGGCGGGACCCATGGCGGGACTGATCATGGAAAAGTACCTCAAGGATACGTTGTCGGTGGAACGCTGGAAGGAAGTTGAACGCATTGAGTCGCAGGAAATCATCCTGCCCATTGTGAAATACAAACGCAACCGATTGGATTCGTTGCGCCGATCCAAAAATGATTAAACCTGTAGCACGATTGAACGGATGAGGAACGATTCATTTGAAATATCAAAAGGCATCGATTGGGTGATGGTGTTGCTGTATATGGTTCTGGTGATCATGGGCATTGCCAGTATTTTTGCAACTACCTATCGGGATGAAGCGGTAATCAAAGGGTTTCTTTCATTAAATACCGATTATAGTCGACAGCTCATCTATTTCATCCTCTGTCTTGTCATTGGCTCCGTGATTCTTCTCACGGATAGTAAATTTTTTACAGCGACGGCCAATCTCTTCTATGGATTTGGAATTGTTCTCCTGCTGCTTGTATTTCCGTTCCATACCGATGTGAAAGGAACAGAATCCATCATTCGATTTTCCGGATTTCAATTGCAACCGGCAGAGTTATGTAAACTTTTTGCCAACCTGGCGCTGGCCAAGTATCTATCCATTCCGGATATGAATTTTAAAAAGTTGCGCGCACAAGTGATTGCTGCTGCAATTGTGTTATTTCCGGCACTGATGGCCATTATGCAAAGTGAAACGGGTCTGGCACTTGTTTATTTTTCTTTTTTCCTGGTCATGTACCGCGAAGGAATGCCTTCGGCCATATTGTTGATTGCATTTTCATTGGCCTTGTTGGCAGTGCTCACGCTGTTGATCAATAAAGATGTATTAGCAGTACTGCTCACTGTAGTAGCAGCGTTGAGCATCAATGAGTTGAAGTTGCAGATCAAGCGCAACAGGCGTCTGTTGTATACTATCATAGTAATTTGGATTGTTGCGGTCGGCTTTCAGCGCTTTGCGGTTCCTTATATTTTCTCAAATGTCCTCAAGCCCTACCAGGTCCAGCGCATCTATGCTACCGTTGGGAAGGATATGGAAGTGGATGAATCCACCATGAGTGAAGAAGACATCAAGAAAATGGAAGATCGAAAAAAAGCCAGCACGTACAACGTGAAACAAAGCAAAATCGCAATTGGATCCGGTGGATTTTTGGGGAAGGGCTTGATGAAGGGAACCCAGACGAGGTATGATTTTGTGCCCGAGCAGCGAACGGATTTTATTTTTTGCACCATAGGCGAAGGATTTGGGTTCATGGGCAGCATTGTTTTCTTGGGGTTGTATCTTTTTCTACTGTTGCGGATCATCACCATGGCTGAACGGCAACGGAGTTTGTTCAGCAGGGCATATGCCTATGGGGTGGCATCTGTTTTATTCTTTCACATCTTCATCAACATCGGAATGACCATTGGGATTGTTCCGGTCATTGGCATTCCCTTGCCCTTTATGAGTTATGGGGGGACTTCACTGGTGACCTTTACTGCAATGTTGTTCATACTGATTCGATTGGATGCTGACCGACAAATGATTTTGAGATAACACCCACATGACCATCCTGCCACTTTCTGAAGGAGCATTTACCATCGACAGCACAAAAGTGTTTGTGCCGTTTGATCCAGCGAGCGATGATCTTCAGCAACGCCCCAAAGGAAGTTTACTGGTAGAGATCCAACCCTTTCTGGTTGTAACCCGGCAGGATGTTATTCTATTGGACGCAGGATTGGGGTACAGTACACAGGGTGTGCTGCAGATTCATGCTCATCTCGCTGAACACGGGTATACAGCCAGTGATGTGACCAAAGTGTTGTTGTCGCATCTGCACCGGGATCATGCCGGAGGCATCAGCATGCTGGATGCCGTCAATGGAACGTGGAGACCTTCTTTTCCCCAGGCACATCATTACGTACATCGCGCAGAACTCGAATTTGCGCTGAGTGGAACTTCGGCTTCTTATGAGCCGGATCCGCTTCATTTTCTACCATCCTTTGAACACCTCATTGTGTTGGAAGATGAAGGGATGATCGATGGATATATCCGTCATGCATTGACCGGAGGACACAGTCCTTTTCATCAGGTGTTCTGGATCACGGAAGGCGCCGATACGGTATTTTTTGGCGGAGATGAAGCGCCTCAATTGCAGCAAATGAAAACGAAGTTCGTTGCCAAATACGACCACGATGGAAAACGCGCGATGCACCTGCGGCAACAGTGGTGGATCGAAGCACAGGAACAACAATGGACAATCTTGTTCTATCACGATATTGCGACGCCCTTTGCACGACCGTAATGATTGCCTGCGAGAGAGTTGTTTTAAATTTTCAAATTTCACCGTAGAGTTAGGTAGGTAATATTATGATAATCCGTAACGTAGGGGCGTAAAAAAGGCCAACCCTAAAGAGAGCTAGCCGTTGCTAACCTATGAAAAACAACAGGTAAAATTAAATATGAAAATTTACTCTATGAACCTTTTTTTCTGGACTCAAACTGCTTTTTTTCTGCCTGTCTCTTCTGAAACTCCCTTCTGACCAGGGATTTGAACTCACCCTCTGCCTCGAATACTTTATTGGCCCGGTCCTGGTTCACCACCTTGGAAAAGTCTTCCCTGTATTTTTTACGCAGATCCAGCATGCGCTGCTGTTTTTCCAGGTTGTCGCTCATTTTTTTACCCTCAACGGTCACAGATTTGAGTTCGTTACGGTACTGATTGAAAATGGGCCAGAATTTTTGTGCTTCGTTGGGACTGAGATTCAATTCTTTGGTGATGAAGGCCATTTCCATAGCCTGGATTTTTTTGATCTCTGCTAATCGTGCCTCTCGGTCCGGTCGGGGAGGCTGTGCATGCAATTGGGCAGCAACAGTAAATAGCAGGAAGGTCGTCAACACTGTTCTCATACAAAAGGGTTAAAGGTTGAGTGCCGGCTGTTCTTCAATCCCGGCATAGGTCATGTAATATTTAATCTCTTTTTCTGGCATTTCAGAAAGCAATTGATTGATGGTCAATTCATTGATATCCACCAACCAATTACCGGTTTTTTCAATATCGGTATCCTCCTTATCAGCCGTCAGGTTCCATTCCTCCAGGTATTCCGTAAAGGCGCCCTCTGAAATGGATACCGAAGGTTCCATTGCTTCCGCAATAGCTACTTCCTGTTGATCGGCCTGCTTCAAATTTTGGAAAACAAACGTAATAATTATTCCCATGAGACAAGCAGCTGCGGCATACTTTAACATCGTTTTTAAACGACCGGTTGATGCCATGGAAACTAGGTTTCCGCGGTTGATAGGAGGCCTAAATTGATTGAAATACCCTTCCGGCACCTCGAAAGGATGCTTGTCCCTGAGTTCGGCTAAAATTGGTGAAAGCGATTCGTTATCAATGACTTGTGAATGAATTTTCTGCATCAATCGTTCTGAGAACTGGGCAAAATAGCCCTCGGGAGTCCGAAACGGAGCGTCTGTTGCATCCAAGGGGAAACCCGGTGCCAATTCCCTCAATTCGGTATCGATGTTGCTATTCATTGCTTGAGTTAGACAGATGCGGTTTAGCAGGGTTTAATGGTTGAGCACGTACTCCTCTATCTTTTTAACAGCATGGTGGTAACTGGCTTTCAGGGCTCCGACCGAGGTATCCAGTAACTGGCTCATTTCCTCGTAGGGCATTTCTTCATAGTAGCGGAGTTGAAATACCTGTCGCTGCTTTTCGGGTAATTGCAGGATAGCCATCTGGAGTTTCCAGATGGTTTTGTTTTCATCAAAGTCTTTTTCGGCTCTTAGTTTTTCTTCAAGGTGATCGTGCACGTTGTCCAATGAAATAGATGCGCGTCTTTTTTGTTGATCCAAGAAGGTAAGCGATTCGTTGGATGCAATCTTGAATAACCAGGTATAGAGTTTTGCATCCTCTCGAAAACCGTCCAGTCCATTCCAAGCTTTGATGAATACGTTTTGCATCACATCGTCTGCGTCATCATGGCTGACCACCATCCGCCTGATTTGCCAGTATACTTTTTCCTGGTACCATTTTACGATGGTGGTGAATGCGGCTTCACGTTGCTCGCCTGATTTGAACAACCGAACCAGTTCGGTATCGTCTAGCGCGTGCATCATTAAGCCGACTTTCTACTGATCGCTTTTTCAGCAGCCGCTGCAATGTGTGCAGCATCCAGTCCGTATTTTTTTAAGAGTTCAAGGGGTTTTCCGCTTTCTCCAAATGTATCCTGTGTTCCGATCATTTCAATGGGAACTGGCAGTGCAGCTGCGGCAACCTGCGCAATGCTGTCGCCCAATCCTCCGATCACGTTGTGTTCTTCAGCAGTGACTGCACAACGGGTTTTGGAAAGGGAGTGCACAATGGCTTCTTTATCGATGGGTTTAATGGTATGAATATTGATGACTTCTGCGGAAATGCCTTTTTCCTTGAGCAGTTGGGCAGCTTCGATGGCAATCCACACCAGGTGTCCGCATGCAAAAATGCTTACATCACTGCCTTCAGCAAGCAGTTGTGCTTTGCCGATTTCAAAGGGAGCATCAGCAGGTGTGAAAATCGGCCATACGGGTCGACCGAAACGCAGGTACACCGGACCTTCGTGATCGGCGATGGCAAGGGTAGCGGCTTTGGTTTGGTTATAATCACAAGGGACAATAACCGTCATGCCGGGAAGCATCTTCATCAACCCAATGTCTTCCAAAATCTGGTGCGTGGCACCGTCTTCCCCCAGTGTGAGTCCCGCATGCGATGCGCAGATTTTTACATTTTTTCCAGCGTAGGCAATGGATTGACGAATTTGATCGTAGACCCTTCCTGTTGAAAAATTCGCAAACGTGGTGGTAAACGGAATTTTACCCCCGATGGTCAGTCCCGCAGCGATTCCCATCATATTGGCTTCTGCAATTCCACACTGGATGAATCGATCCGGAAATGCTTTGATGAATGCATTCAGTTTAAGTGAGCCGGCAAGATCGGCAGTCAGTGCCACCACATTGGGATTTTTTTGTCCCAATTCAAACATTCCATCGCCAAACCCACTGCGGGTATCTTTTTGTCCCGTAACCTGAATACTGTCAAGCATGATCAAGGATTTATCCGCAAGATAACATCAAATGCGGCTTTTTGGGAAGAAGCTGTTGTTGAAATTTTATTAATTCAGCAGATGCGAGCGGAGTTCCAGGTGTTTGGGAAGGTCTTTGATCGACTGCTCCCATTTCCAAGCCGTTGTCATGATGTCATTCAAAGTATAGCGGGGTATCCAACCCAGCACCTCTCTGGCTTTATCGTTATTGGCGTAAATCGCAATTACATCTCCTGGTCTTCGTTGTCCAATACGATAGGCAAGTGAATGTCCGGTACTGGATTCAAACGCGTGTATGGTTTCCATCACTGTTACGCCGTTACCTGTTCCTACATTGAAGACTTCACAGTTGCTTTCGGAATGTTTTTCGAAGAGATGATTCAATGCCAGGGTATGCGCATGGGCCAGATCGCAGACATGGATCATATCCCGGATGCAAGAGCCGTCGCGCGTTGGATAATCGTTTCCGAAGACGACCACTTCTTTTATTTTTCCGATAGCCGTCTGCGTGATGACCGGAACAAGGTTCTGAGGTCGATCGATGGGCAGTTCTCCAATGTGCGCGGAAGGATGGGCTCCGGCAGGATTGAAATACCGCAGCAAAACCGATCGCGTTGAAGGATGAGCCTGTGCAAAGGCTTCTATCATTTGTTCGCCCATCTGCTTGGTGAGGCCGTATGGTGATTCTGCGTTTTTGCGTGGACTTTCCTCTGTTACGGGAATGGCATCCGGATTGCCGTATACCGTACAGGAGGACGAGAAAACAAAGTGTTGGATGGAGAACTCTTCCATGCAACGAAGGATATGGATCAGCGAGGTAAGGTTGTTGTGAAAATACAACAGGGGCTTTTCGACGGATTCACCCACGGCTTTGTAAGCCGCAAAATGAATGACGCCAACCAATGCCGTATTTTCTTCGAAAATGGCACGGGTTTCATCGAAGTTGCAGAGGTCAACTTTGTAATTCTTAATTTTCTTTCCAGTGATTTTTTCTACTCCCTCCAGCATGCCGGGTGTAGAACGGGAATTGTTATCGGCCGAGATGACTTCGTATCCATTTTCAAGGAGGTCAACGATGGTGTGTGACCCAATGTATCCCGTTCCTCCAGTAACCAGAATTTGTTTTCTCATGTCCAATCAGCTGATCAGGTTCATCAAATAGCTGCCGTATCCACTTTTCAGGAGCGGTGTGGCCAGTGTTTTCAATTGTTGATCATCGATGAAGCCTTTTCTCCAGGCGATTTCTTCGATGCAGGCGACTTTAATGCCTTGTCGCTGTTCAATCACCTGAATGAATTGAGAGGCTTGCATGAGGGAATCGAATGTGCCCGTATCCAGCCAGGCGGTTCCACGATCAAGCACCGATACTTTTAGTTTTCCTCTTCTTAAATATTCCAAATTCACATCGGTGATTTCATATTCACCCCGTGGAGAGGGCTTGATGTTTTTTGCAATGTCGACCACCTGGTTGTCGTAGAAGTAGAGGCCGGGGACGGCATACTTGCTTTTGGGTTGCTGGGGTTTTTCTTCTATGGAAATGGCATTCATGTGTTGATCAAATTCCACCACACCGTAGCGTTCGGGATCACTGACCTGATAGGCGTACACGATTCCACCATCGGGTTGGTTGTTTTCTTCCAGAGTTTTGCCCAGCCCCATTCCATAAAAAATATTATCGCCCAACACCAACGCACAACTATCGTCCCCAATGAACGATTCTCCTATGACAAATGCCTGTGCCAACCCATTGGGCAGGGGTTGTTCGGAATAGCTGAAATTCAATCCCAGGTGATGTCCCTCTCCAAATAATTTCCTGAACTGGGGCAGGTCCTGAGGGGTAGAAATGATGAGGATGTCCCGGATACCTGAAAGCATCAGGGTAGAAAGCGGATAGTAAATCATTGGTTTGTCGTACACCGGCATGATCTGCTTGCTGATCGCGTAGGTAATGGGGTAGAGTCGGGTGCCGGATCCTCCAGCCAAAATGATGCCTTTCATGTTAAGCGTTGATTCCACAAAGATCCTGTTTTTTTTGACATTTTGTCTACCGTTAACATTGGCGTAACATACCGGTTACAATTGCGTAACGCATGGCTAACGCCCAATTAACGATACTGAAATTCCTTTGCAAAACAAATGAAGGATATGCCAAGGAAGTTTACGGTTTCGTTGTTTATCATCACTTTTTCACTTGCGTTCTTGCAAACCGTCCTGGCTCAGGGCATTCGGTTGCAGGGAAAAGTGATCAATACCAAAAACGAACCGGTTTCAGGGGCCTCAATTGTAATCGAGGAATTGAAGCGAACCCTGGTGGCGGATCTGGAAGGTCAATTCTCCACATCGGTGGAACCGGGTAAAAAATACACCCTTACAGTTTCCAGTGTTGGGTACAGTACCAAAGTTGTGAGCGATGTGGACGTGGCTGCGGGAGCCGACAATACGGTGAGTATTGTGTTGGAACCACAGTCCAAAAACAGCGAAGCCATTGTAATTCGATCCACCAGAAGGCAAGAGAGTACAGTCGCCCTGCTCACCTTCCAACGCAGCAATGCATCGTTATCCAGCGGACTGGCAGCGGATTTCATTCGCAGGACTCCAGATAAAAATACCGGTGAAGTATTGAAGCGTGTCAGCGGTGCTGCAGTACAAGACAATCGATTTGTTGTGGTGCGCGGGTTATCGGACCGTTACAACTCAGCCATGCTAAACTCTGCGCTGCTTCCCAGTTCGGAGCCGGATAAAAAAGCGTTTTCATTTGATATGTTTCCTGCAGCGTTGATCGATAATATTGTGATCAATAAAACGGCTACTCCTGAATACACCGGTGAATTCTCAGGCGGACTGGTGCAGGTCAATACCCGTGATATACCGGCAAAAGATATTATTTCTGTGGGTTTTGGGTTGGGGTACAACAATCAATCCACATTCCGCCCCTTCACGTCCAACAAGCGCAACGCCTATGATTGGTTGGGGTTTGACGATGGCACACGCAATATTCCGGATAGTTTTCCTGCTACTGCCCAGGAGTACCGTGCATTGGGTAAAGATGCAGCGGGGTTAAAAAAACAAATTGAGTTGACGCAGCTTTTCCGTGGAGATGTGTATGTTCCCTATACAACCACTGCAGCTCCAATCAAGACCTTCAATTTTACATATGCACAGAATCATAAGCTAAAGAAGGGTGGTAATCTGGGCACTTTAGTAGGCATCAATTATAGAAATGCCATGCTCAAGTACAATGTAGAACGCTCGTTCTTTGAATCAGATGGAACCACTGTTTTCAAATTCAATGATGAACAAAATCGGTACCAAACCAATCTGGGCGGTGTTGTCAATATCGCATGGGTAAAAGGAAAGCATAAGGTTTCCTTTAAAAACCTGTTCAATCAATTGTACGAGGATAACTATTATACCCGCACAGGATACAATACCAATCGGCAAAACGATATTTTATTTTATTCATCTTATTTGAATCAGCGTTCGCTGTTCAGTTCTCAGTTGGAGGGCGAACATCAATTATCGCGTTCCGGCATCAAATTCAAATGGAATGGAAATGCGGCGTACAATTGGAAAACCCAGCCTGATTTAAGAAGTGCCTTATATGCAAGGGCCATCAATACCAATCAGCCGTTTGAAATTGACCCCGATGATACCCGCAGATTTTACAGCGATTTGAAGGATTACAGTGCAGGTACGGGTGGACAATTCATTGTGCCGATGAACTGGGGTGGAAAAGACAAGCAAACCTTGAAGTTTGGGGGGTCTACGCTCGTGCGGTTTCGCGATTTCCGAAGCAGAATTTTCAGGTACAACATCACCAACTTCAATTCATTTGTAGCGGCCAATGCCAAGAAGCCAGTTGATAAAGCATTTTTCTATGATAACATGGGGGAGTCGGGATACATCCTGGAAGATTTCACCAATAACCAAGACCGCTACTTTGGGGTGTCTGTCCTGAACGCAGCCTATACACAATTGGACAATAAGTTTGGTCCTTTCAGAATGATCTGGGGCCTTCGGGCTGAAAATTTTCAGCAATTGCTTACCTCCAAAGAGCAAACCGGGAGAAGAAGTACTCGCCTCACTGAGAAGTGGGATGTTCTTCCATCCGCCAATGTGCTGTTGAATCTCAGTGCCAAACAAAATCTCCGCCTTTCTGCCAGTCGGACAGTCGCCCGCCCAGAATTCCGTGAACTCGCACCATTTGCTTTCTATGATTATGAAATGAATTATGGCACACAGGGTGATACTGCATTGAGAAGGTCATCGGTTTTGAATTATGATCTTCGTTATGAGCTTTATCCAAAGGGTGGTGAAGCCACCAGTGTGGGAGTGTTTTACAAAGACTTCACCGATCCTATAGAATTCCGACTCGATCCCGGAAGTAATGCGGACAACCGTCGTTATTTCTACCAAAACGCAGTCAGTGCCCGCACACTTGGTTTTGAGATTGAAGTTCGAAAAGGACTTGATTTTATCGATGCATCACTCAAAGATTTCAGCCTATTCGGAAATTATACCTACTTGCGTTCACAGGTGGTATTTGACGACCTCGGTGCAGATCAAAAGCAAATCAAAGCAAATCGTCCGTTGCAGGGACAATCGCCTTATTTGATCAATGCCGGTATCCAATACAACGGTAACTCGTTCAATGCATCCCTGATGTACAATCGCGTGGGCCAGCGCCTGACACTGGTGGGTAACGAGGAATTTCCTAACGTATACGAACGACCACGTAACCAGCTGGATCTTCAGCTTTCTAAAAAGGTGTTCAACAACCAAGGGGAGTTCCGCATCAACTTTCAGGATATGCTGAATAACACATTTTTCTTCTATGAAAACGTAGACGAGAATACAGCGTACACCAAGGGAGTGGATCGGCTTTTCAACGCATACACGCCAGGTTCTACCATAACAGTAGGATTTACCTATGATTTTGAAATCGGAAAAAACAGAAAATAACGCAATAAAAACAGCAATTATGAAAAGAATCGTTTTTGGTTTAGTGACACTCATGATGTTGGCAACAACTTCATGCATCAAGGTCAATTTCCAGGAGACCATTAACAATAATGGTACCGGTGGTGGCGGCACAACTGATCCCCAGGACCCCGCTACCAACGGAGGTGTGATTCAGGGAATTTTGAATAAAAGCTATTACCTCCCTAAAGGGAAATACACCCTCAAGGGATATGTGTATGTTACCGATGGCAACACATTGACCATTGCTCCTGGCAGTGTGGTAGTCAGCGACATCACCGAGAAAGGCGCCTTGATCATTGAAAGAGGTGCTAAGCTCATTGCTGATGGCCGTGCTACACTCCCCATTGTTTTCACCAGCGGTAAGGCTATTGGACAGCGTACACCCGGTGATTGGGGTGGAATCATTTTATTGGGCAAAGCTCCCACCAATCGTCCACTTGATCCGGCCCCGGTCATCGAAGGTGGAGTTGGCCGTAAATACGGTGGAACAGATCCCAATGATGACAGTGGAATACTCCGTTATGTACGCATCGAGTTTGCTGGTATTGCTGCTGAGCCCGGTTCGGAGATCAATGGATTGACCATGGGTGGGGTAGGTTCTGGCACAATCATTGAAAATGTTCAGGTGTCGTTTGGTAACGATGATGCATATGAATTTTTTGGAGGAACCGTGAACTGCAAGAACTTGATTGCGTTTGCTACTGCGGATGATGATTTCGATTTTGACTTTGGCTATAGTGGTCGTATTCAATACGGCATTGCGTGCCGCAAACCTGATTTTGTTGATGGTGGTGATGCCGGTAATGGAATCGAGTGCGATAACGATGGAACCGGAACTATCACCTCACCCATTACGCGACCTGTTCTCAGTAATTTTACATTTGTTGGTCCCAATAACGCACCCGGTACAGCAGCCAATCATAATTTTGGAAACCGCTGGAGAAGATCTACACAGTTTGTGCTTCGGAATTCTATTATGATCGGATGGCAAAAAGCAGGATTTTCGCTAGAGTCAGATAATACTATTCGTTCTTATTTTACGGATAACACATCAGAGTTCAAGAATAATCTTTTGCATGCTGTTGCACTACCATACCGTACTGGAAATGCAGCAATCGCAACAAATGATCAGTTAAAGGCAAAAGCTGAGTCTGAAGGATGCATCACCTATGCAAGCGGGGACGATGTTCAGTTGACGGCACCTTATTATTCTCTTACGCCTAATTTCCTTCCTAAGACCGGTTCTCCGGCTTTAACTGGTGCAAGCTATACCGGATTGAATGCCTTTTTCACTACCGGAACCTTCCGTGGTGCAATGGGTGCAACGGATTGGACGAAGGGTTGGGCCAACTGGGATCCGCAGACAGTAGCATACTAAAAAAGAAAGCCGATATCAGGCTTTTAATTGCAACCGCCCCGGTATTCTTACTGGGGCTTTTTTGTAAGATTATCCGCATTTCAGGGTAAACCCAAACGTAGTGCCAACCCCCGGGGTGCTTCGGGCATGGATGATTTGTCCGTGTGCTTCGATGATGTGTTTGCAAATGGCCAGTCCCAGCCCCGTGCCGCCAATGTTGCGGCTTCTTCCGTAATCTGTTCGATAGAACCGTTCAAAGATCCTGGGAAGGTGTTCTTCTGCGATTCCGATGCCATCGTCGCTGATTTCAATGAGGGCAGTCGCACCGTCTGTCTTGTATATACTGGCTTCCACTTTTCCATCCTGGTTTCCGTACTTGATGGCATTGTCTACCAGGTTCGTGACCACCTGCCTGATCTTTTCTTTGTCTGCCAGTACGACTACCGGTTGCTCGCACCCTTTTTTAATGAGGCACTGGGTATTTTTTGATTCCACTTTTATGGACAGCGTTTCAAAGACTTCCACGATGAGATCCTGTATTATGAATTGCTGCTGATGAAGTTCTTGCTTTCCGCTTTCCAATCGGGTGATCTCATCCAAATCCGAAATCAGGTGAATCAATCGCTCGGTGTTTTTAAAGGCATTGTTCAAAAAGCGGGTTCGAACTTCTGGATTTTCCGAAGCGCCCGCAATCAATGTCTCCAGATATCCTTGGATAGCAAAAGCGGGAGTTTTGAATTCATGGGATAGGTTCTGTAAGAATTCTTTACGGAATGCTTCATTGCGCTCCAGCACCTCCATCTCAGCTTTGCGTTGATCTGCCCATTGCAATACTTCTTCCCCCACTTCATCGATGCTTTGCTTGGGTAGCAGTTTATTGAGGTAAAACTCTTCCCGTTTGGAAGCTTTGGTCTGATGGATGAATTTATAAATTAGTTTTATTTTCCTTTCAACAAACTCAGTGATGAGATACCGGGCAAGAAAAAAGCTGATGCCCATCCCAATAGATCCGGACACGAGTGCAGCAACAAGGTTTCCATTCACCAACAACACAATGAGGAAAATCAACAGCGCCGATACCAGCGCTATGATGAATGAAATTCCTTTGGGTGTAGGGTTCTTGGAAGAGAACATGCTGCAATCTACGAAATCAGATCTCGAATTTGTATCCTACTCCCTTTACGGTAGTGATACAGTCGATTCCCAGCTTCTGTCTGATCTTTCTTACGTGAACATCAATGGTACGATCGCCGACAATCACTTCTGATCCCCAAATCGTATTTAAAATCTCGCTGCGCAAAAAAACCCTGCCGGGCTTGGAAGCCAGAAAATTCAGGAGTTCAAATTCTTTTTTGGCCAGGGGAACTGGCTGTCCCTGGAAATACACCATGTATTCTTCCGGTACAATGCGGAGATCTCCAATTTCGATGGAAGTAGAACTTTCCTGTACATGGGTTCTGCGCAAAAGCGATTGGACCTTGGAGACCATCAGTTTGGGAGAGATCGGTTTGCTGATGAAATCATCCGCCCCGTATTCCAATCCTTTCACATGGGAGAGTTCGTCATTCAATGCAGTTAAAAAAATGATCAGTGTTTTTTGATACTCGGGTTGTCCGCGCAGAATCTTGCACACTTCGATTCCATTTTTCTTAGGCATCATGATATCCAATATGATCAGATCGGGTTTCTGTTCTTTTGCCTTGATCAATGCTTGATCACCATCTTTAGCAGTGATGACGTCGTATCCATGTAGCTGTAGGTTGTAACTGATGATTTCCAGGATATCCGCTTCATCATCTGCAATCAGGACTTTTTTGCCGGCCGGAGCCATGGAATCGTAGGTTTCAAGCAAAGTTAGTCAACTGCCCCTGTATACTCAGCAACCATTCATTACCAAATTGTTAACTCACCCTTCCGGACCTTCTGAATTAATAGTAGTTTTGTACCAGATGATGCGTAGAGGACTTCTCCCATTGCTACTGGTTTTCATTGCTGCTGGTGTACGTGCTCAGGTACAGGAGGGGGGAGATGCGCGCACCAATGATATTCGTCGCGTTCAGGTTCACGAGGAAATCGATGCGCTTCAGTTTCGCATTTCGCTGATCGATGGAAAGAATGATGGTCGGGTTGGACTCACCCGCGATTCTTCCATCAACATGCTGCTGACCGAGATTTTCGGACAACATACAGATCATCTGCAGGATGCAATTGAATGGGATTCGGCAACCGATCACCGGATCAAGCTCAAGTATTTGACGGGACTCAAACTGGCGCTTGACGGGTACTACCGAAATGTCAGAAACTTCCGCATGCTCCCGGAAGAGGGAGCGGAACTGATGCAGGCGTATAGTTTATATTATGCGCTTGACCGCTCAGGGAAGAGCATCGCGCCCAGTGTGTATAACTATCATTATATCATCAATTCGATACTGATTGGAAACGCGACGGTATTTTTTGAAAACCCGGGACTGCAACAGGCGCAGGCACGACTCTTTCGTCAGTATGCAGAAATCAATCCTGCAGATATCCTGCCACGGATAGAAAAATATTTGGACGAACCATTTGCGGATAGTCTGCTCATCATTGCAGCTCATGCGGCGCCGGAAAAATTTTACGACTATGCCGCTTCTGGAGAAACACAGATTGGAAGAAAAATCAGAACCATCGATGAGCCGTTTGTTCAATTGATTGTGAAGATATCGAGCGATAAAAGCGGTCGACTCATTTTTCCATTTGTACACTCCATTGTGCGCAACCGAATTTCTATCGACAGCATCAAAGGGTTCATACCCGATGATATCCGGTATTACAAACTTCTGATCCGAACCCAGTTGCAGTACCTCGATGACATAGTTGCCGGAGATTACCCCATGCTGTACTCCGAAATGGGAAGCATGATCAAGCGCAAGGCGGAAGAAATATTCATCAACGAAATCAATGCGCTTCACGATTCTCCCGATGAAGTACGGTTCAGGATCTTGCAACCATTGATGGCGCGTGAATTGTATTACATTCTTGTAACGGGAGAAGATGTGATCTACACCTCCAGTTTCACAGGCGTGTACAGCCGCATGCTCAACCGCTCTCCTTACAAAACGGGGGATAGCCTTCTGGCCAGTGTGCGATACGATCGGTTCCGAAAATTCATTCGCATGGCAGCGGGGTATAACCGACTCGATCTTTTCTTGTCGACCCTCTCTTCCGACAGGGCCAGTAGCATCATGCAGGAATTTGTGAGAGGATTGGACAACAGTGCCAGTCTGGAAGATGCTGTGGATGTGGCCGACTCCTACAGCAGCATCCGTGATCCGGAATTGCAACTGCTGATCCGCAAAGAAATCGACAGCAGCCTTCAGGTGTATAAAGACCGAGGATCCCGAAGAGGAGAGGCGATCTACGACATCCTCCGATTGCTGTTCATTTCTGTCAGCGACAGCAGCAACGAGCTTTCTGCCAAATACCGTATCCCTCCTGCCTATCAACTTCCCCGCACTGCACTATCGGATAGCGGTGGACTCGTTGTGCAGCAAGTATTTTTTTATGGAGATCAGGATGGCATCAATTCCTACTCCAATTTTCTTTCCATGTTCCGGGGTAAAAAAGAATGGAAGGTGGTGCAGCAGCCCAGTTGGGTGGAGATCCGGTCGGGCGGACCTCAGCCTGTTGCAATTTTTGCCAATAAGCCCTTGGATAATTCAAAAGGGGATGATCCCGATGCAAAAGCACAAAAATTGCTGAGTGAGTACCTGGCCGAAAATGGACTCCGGCCCGGAATCGTCATTCACCGAGGCCACAGTTACCATCTCCGGTATACCCTGGAGCAGTTGCCAAGCTCTGCACGATTGGTGGTGTTGGGATCGTGTGGGAGTTATCAAAACCTGGATGCTGTTTTGAAAAAATGTCCGGATGCGCAAATTGTTTCTTCAAAAGAAGTTGGTAGCGCATTGGTCAACGAGCCCATTCTTCGTGCATTAAATGAATCGTTGCGCAAAGACAAACAAATTGACTGGATCCGCATGTGGGACCGCCTGGAGAAAATACTATCAGATGGAATAGCCAAAGAGCGATTTGAAAACTATATTCCTCCGCACAAGAACCTGGGAGCCTTGTTCATCACTGCTTATAATAACCGGGAGCTATAAATGAAATGCTGCAGTGAGTGATGTTGCTTCCAAAAAAAAGAGTGTTGATCTGCGTTTGTTGCGCAGGATCTTTACCTATTCGCGCCCTTATGCCAGGGTATTTTACACTTCTACTTTTCTGGCCATTGCGCTTGCCGTGCTTTCTCCTGTTCGACCGCTATTGATCAATGAAACCCTGCGTCGGGTTTCAGCTGTGCCGGTCGACGTACCCGCGGTGCTGAATTTTTTATCGATCATTACGCTCATTCAAGTAGGTCTATTGCTGGTAGAAACCGGCTTGCGATTTTTATTTTCCTATCTCACCTCATGGCTTGGGTATAAAGTAGTCAAAGACATGCGAGTGCTTGTGTACCAGAAAATTCTTTCACTCAATCTTCGTCAATTTGACAAGACGCCTATTGGAACGTTGACTACCCGGACCATCAACGATATGGAGGCGATCAATGATATTTTTGCAGAAGGCCTGATTCCGATTTTGGCCGATCTCCTCGCAATTGTTGCTGTCTTAACTGCCATGTTCTACACCGACTGGCAACTCACGTTTTTTTGCCTGATCCCCTTTCCCATTTTACTGGTTGCTACGTATGTGTTCAAAGAGAGTGTCAACCGGTCATTCACCAAAGTCCGCAATGCCATTGCAGCGCTGAACGCATTTGTTCAGGAGCACCTGAGTGGCATGACCGTGATCCAGGCATTCAATGCAGAAGACCGGGAGTTCAAGAAGTTTCAACAGATCAATCAAAAACACCGGGATGCCAACATACAGGCCATATTCGCCTATTCGGTTTTTTTCCCTGTGGTGGAGATTGTATTGGCGGTTGCCATGGGATTACTGGTCGGGTATGCTGCGCGCGAAGCCTATACAATGGATCAGGGTGCATCGGTTGAACTTGCCGGTAAAGTGGTGGCATTTACCCTTTTGCTCAACCTGCTTTTTCGTCCCCTGCGGGTGATTGCCGATAAGTTCAACGTGTTACAAATGGGCATGGTGGCCGGGGAGCGGGTCCTGGTCGTGCTGGACAATCCCGATGTGCTCCAAGATGCCCCGGGGGCCGTGGATCATCGGGTTCAGGGAAATGTCCGGTTTGATCAAGTCTGTTTTGAATATGTGCAGGGGCACCCTGTATTGAAGGGTGTCAGTTTTGAGGTCAATACCGGCGAAACATTGGCAATCGTTGGCCATACCGGAAGCGGAAAATCCACCATCATCCAATTGATCAGTCGGTTGTACCAGCATCAACAAGGAACAATCTGGGTCGATGGCCTCCCCATTGAACAGATCCAGGTCGCTTCCCTTCGGAGGGGGATGGCCGTGGTCCTGCAGGATGTGTTTTTGTTTTCCGGCTCGATCATGGACAATGTTACCCTCCGCAATCCCTCGATTCATCGGGATGCTGTGATCAACGCAGCACAGCTCATTGGCATCCATGACTTTATCCTCCAGCTTCCAGGGGGGTATGATTATCATGTCATGGAAAGGGGGGCAACGCTTTCCATGGGGCAGCGACAGTTACTGTCTTTTCTGAGGGCTTTGTTGTTCGATCCAGCCATTTTGGTGCTGGACGAGGCTACATCTTCGGTGGATACCCAAACGGAGCAACTGATCCAGCATGCCATTGGCGTTTTGACGGCTGGTCGGACTGCAATTGTAATTGCCCATCGGCTCTCCACCATTCGCCGGGCCCACCGGATTCTGGTCATGGACAAAGGAGAAGTCCGGGAGATTGGAACCCACGAAGATTTACTGGAAAATGAGGGTCATTATGCCCAATTCATCCGCCTGCAAACCCAGGCTGTTCCTGCTTGATTTTTTTCCCCAAGGCCAATGGGAATTCGGCGCTCTGGTACTATCTTTGCGCAAATTTTCAGGGAGCATATGAACAGGAGGAGCCTACAATCGTTGCTGGTCGCGGTTTTCACCCTTTTTTTAGGGGTTATTTCCATGCCTGCAACAGCCAATGAAGAACCTGCCGGTGAAAAATTGGATCCTGCCAAGGTAATCATGGAGCATATTCAGGATTCCCACGAGTTTCACTTCTTCACCACCAAGAAATCCGACGGCACCGAGTTTCATGCCACGCTCCCCCTACCCGTCATTGTATACTCCAAGAAAAGAGGGCTTTCTGTTTTTTCTTCTTCCAATTTTCATCATGGACACGAAGCCGACAACGGGTATGTTCTGGAACACGATAAGATTCATTCGCTCGATCCAAATGAAGTAGTGGTTGATCTCTCGCTGACAAAGAACGTAGTACAAATGTTGATCGCATTGACGCTGCTGGTCGTCATCATGATTGGAGTAGCGAACCAATACAAAAAGGGACAGGGAGTGAGTTCTGCTCCTAAAGGATGGCAAAATGCCATTGAACCGGTGATCACCTTTGTCCGTGACGAAGTAGCCAAGCCCAACCTTGCCGGTAAATACATGAAGTACTTGCCGTATTTATTGACTGTCTTCTTTTTTATTCTCATCAATAACCTGTTTGGATTGATACCCGGTTCTGCTAACGTAACAGGCAATATCGCCTTTACCGTTGTGCTGGGTGTGATTTCATTCTTTGTGATTTTATTCAGCACCAACAAGCATTTCTGGGGACACATCTTTTGGTATCCCGGTGTTCCGACAATTGTGCGCTTGTTTATCATGCTTCCAGTTGAATTGCTGGGTGTATTCACCAAACCCTTTGCGCTCATTGTGCGTCTTTTCGCCAACATGGTGGCCGGGCACATCATCATATTGAGCTTCATCACGTTGATTTTCATATTCGGGTCCATGAGTGCTGTGGCCGGCTGGGGCTTTTCTCCGCTGTCCGTGCTCTTTGCGGTATTCATTTACCTGATCGAAATATTGGTAGCCTTCATTCAAGCCTTCATCTTCACCAACCTGACTGCTGTTTTCATCGGACAGGCATTTGAAGGCGGACATGACGACCACCACTGATTTTTGTTCATCATTTAAAACCAAGTATCATGGATTTCATGACAATCATGCTCGAAGTTCAAACCGGTTTCTCCCACATGGGTGGTGCAATTGGTGCAGGACTGGCGGCTGTAGGTGCCGGTATCGGTATCGGACAGATCGGTAAGGGTGCGGTGGAAGCCATCGCGCGTCAGCCGGAAGCGTCTAACGACATTCGCGCTAACATGATCCTGACTGCCGCTTTCGTGGAGGGTGTTGCCCTCTTCGCGGTAATCGCGGGTCTGCTCGCCGTACTGAAGTAATCGGTATTGCGAAAACGAACAACTGCATCCAGAGCACAGGGCCAGGGTGCAGTTCATTGAAACAACAACTTAATAATACATCGTTATGGATCTTTTATTACCTGGTTTTGGTCTGCTGGTCTGGACGCTGATCGCTTTTGCGATCGTGTTCTATGTCCTCCGGAAGTACGCCTGGAAAATCATTTTGCAATCGCTCGATGAGCGAGAGAAAGGGATTGCCGAGTCGTTGGATTCTGCCAAGAAAGTAAAGGCAGAAATGGCGCTGCTCAAAAGTGAGAACGAAGCGCTGATGGCCAAGGCAAGGGAAGAGCGGGCGCAAATGTTGAAAGAAGCCAAGGAGACCAAGGAGCGCATCGTAAACGAGGCGAAGGATCAGGCCAAGGCAGAAGCCGCAAAGATCATTGCTGATGCACAGTCGGCTATTCACAGTCAGAAGATGGCAGCCCTGACGGATGTAAAAAATCAGATCGGCACCATGGTCATTGAGGTGGCAGAAAAAGTCATCCGCAAACAATTGGAGAATAAATCTGAACAAGAACGATACATTAAAGAAATGGCTGGTGAACTTCACCAGTTTGGAAAACAATAGACCCCATGCGTCAGTCCAAAGTTGCTAAACGCTATGCAAAGGCCCTCTTCGATCTGGCTCTTGAAACAAAGAAGCTGGAGGAAGTGAAGAATGACCTCATGGTCATTCGTGGTGCGCATCATGCTCAACTCAGTCTTCTGCTCGCCTCACCGGTAGTTTCCGGCGAGAAAAAAAACCAGCTTTTTGATGCCGTATTTGCACAACACATCCAGCCCTTGACCCAATCGTTTTTCCGCCTCATTTTTCACAAAGGCAGGGCAGTGGTGATCCAAAATATTGTCGACTCATTTTTGGACATGTACCGTCAGCACAAAGGCATTCGTGTGGTGGAAGTGACTACGGCTGTCGCTGTTACCGATGAGGTGCGTGCAGCCATTCTCAAACAGCTGGAGGAAAATTCGATGTTGAAGGGAATGAGCATCGAATTGAAAGAAAAGGTCGATCCATCGATATTGGGTGGATTGGTGGTGCAGGTCGATGATAAACTTTTTGATGCCAGCATTCGCCACGATTTGCAATTCATCAAGCGTCAGTTCATTAAAAACATGTACGTAAGCGAGATCGGATAAGATACATCATCATTTTTTAAATACTACTTTATGATAGAGATTAAGCCCGACGAAATTTCAGCGATACTCCGCCAGCAGCTGAGTAATTTCAATACTTCAGCTGAGTTGGAAGAAGTTGGAACCGTCCTGCAAGTGGGCGACGGAATTGCCCGTGTATACGGATTGAACAATGTAAAATCGGGTGAACTCGTTGAGTTCGAAAATGGTGTTCGCGCCATTGCCCTGAACCTGGAAGAGGATAACGTGGGTGTGGTATTGATGGGTGAAGGGAACGACATCAAAGAAGGTTCTACAGTAAAGCGCACAGGGGTGATTGCTTCGATCAAAGCCGGAATGGGTGTCATTGGTCGTGTCATCAACACCTTGGGTGAACCCATTGATGGCAAGGGTCCCATCGCCGGTGATCTGTATGAAATGCCACTCGAGCGCAAGGCTCCCGGTGTCATCTTCCGTGAGCCGGTGAAAGAGCCGTTGCAAACAGGATTAAAAGCGATTGACGCGATGATCCCTATTGGAAGGGGTCAGCGTGAGTTGATCATTGGAGATCGTCAGACCGGTAAGACGGCGATTGCCATTGATACCATCATCAACCAAAAAGAATTTTACAAGGCCGGAAAACCGGTGTACTGTATATATGTTGCTATTGGACAGAAAGCTTCTACCATCGCAGGTGTGATGAAGACGCTAGAAGACAATGGTGCGATGGACTACACCGTGATTGTAGCCGCTCCGGCTGCGGATCCCGCTCCACTTCAGTTCTATGCTCCGTTTGCCGGTGCTGCAATTGGAGAATTCTTGCGCGACACGGGAAATGCTGCATTGATTGTATACGATGATCTTTCCAAGCAGGCGGTGGCCTACCGTGAAGTATCGTTGTTGCTTCGTCGTCCTCCTGGTCGCGAGGCTTACCCTGGTGATGTCTTCTACCTCCACAGCCGTTTATTGGAAAGAGCAGCAAAGGTGATCAGCAAAGACGAAGTGGCCCAAAACATGAACGACCTTCCTCCCAGCATCAAGCATTTGGTGAAAGGGGGTGGATCGCTCACGGCACTTCCCATCATTGAGACACAGGCCGGCGACGTATCCGCGTATATTCCTACCAATGTGATTTCGATTACCGATGGACAAATCTTCCTTGAGTCGAATCTGTTCAATGCCGGTATTCGTCCAGCCATCAACGTGGGTATCTCTGTAAGCCGCGTAGGCGGTAATGCCCAAATCAAGTCGATGAAGAAAGTAGCCGGAACCCTCAAATTGGATCAGGCACTGTACCGTGAGCTGGAGGCGTTTTCGAAGTTTGGTGGCGACCTGGATGCGGCAACCAAGTCGGTGATCGATAAAGGCGCGCGGAACGTGGAGATCCTCAAGCAAGGGCAGTACCAGCCCGTTGCTGTGGAAAAGCAGGTAGCCATCATTTACTTGGGTACCCAGGGATTGTTGCGTGATCTGCCCGTCAAATCCGTGAAAGAATTTGAAGAGCAGTTCCTGAGTGAGATGGAAACCAAGCATCCTGAGATACTGGCTGAGTTCAAGAAAGGGAACTTGCCGGAAGAGGGACTGAAGACCATGGCTGCCTTTGCTCAGTCGCTCGTTGCACAGTTTAAATAATTATTGATTTCATTATGTAAAAGGTCCCATCGCATGGGACCTTTTTTGTTTTCCCCCTTTACCTTTGCTCATATGCCGGACTGCATCCTTCGAACCCACTCCTTATCCAAATCCTTTGGAGATTTTCGTGCGGTGCAGGATCTCAATATTGAAGTCCGGCCCGGAGAAGTGTACGGATTTTTAGGTCAAAATGGTGCCGGTAAATCCACTACGCTGCGCATGGTGCTTTCCCTGATTCGTTCCAGCTCAGGTTCCATAGAACTTTTTGGAAAGTCGCTGGACAAGGAACGGAAGTATATTTTATCCCGCATCGGTGCTGTAGTAGAAAAACCGGAACTCTACGGCTATTTATCGGCATATAAAAACCTGGAGATATTTGCACGGATGAGCGGGATCAGGGCCGACCGACAGCTGCTGATGAAGACCCTGAATTGGGTAGGATTGGAAAGTAGGGCAAACGATCCGGTAAAGGTCTACTCCCAAGGTATGAAGCAACGGCTGGGTATTGCCGTTGCATTGGTGCACGATCCTGAGTTGATCATATTGGATGAGCCCACCAACGGGTTGGATCCGCAAGGCATCAGCGATATCCGAAACATGATCCTTGATCTCAGTCGCAACAAAGGAAAAACAGTGATCGTTTCTTCGCACCTGCTTTCAGAAATTGAACAGGTGGCGGACAGTTTGCTCATCATCCACAAGGGGAAAAAGGCAGTCGAAGGGAAAGTGGTTGATCTGTTGCGACCTGAAAAAAGCAGGGTGGAATGGTGGGTGAGCGATAGCGACCGTGCCTTGTCTGTACTGCATGAAAAAAATCTTGCAGCGGAATTCACCCGGGTAGACATGACAAAATTCATTGCCGTAATGCCTGCTGCTGCAACAGCGGAAGTGAATGCGCTGCTGGTACAGCACCAAATTGAAGTTCAAGCGATTCGTTCAATGAATGCCTTAGAAGCCTATTTTTTATCCTTAACCTCCGAGCATGCGGTTCAGTGATTTGGTCCATATAGAGCTGTATAAAATCTTTCGCAAGCCGCGAACCTATATTGCGTTTGCCGCCATCACGGCTATTGTTTCCATCATCCAATTGGGTTTTTATGCCGATGGGAAAAGCTTTATGCAATTCGGACTGCAATCGCTTTCCGATTCATTTGAAATTCAAGGTAACATTTTGAATGGCTACCTGATGACCTACCTCATCCTGCAGCTCTTGCTGGTCCATGTACCCTTGTTGATTGTATTGGTCTCCGGGGACATGATTTCGGGTGAAGCTGCACAGGGCACGCTGCGGTTGCTGCTGACTAAGCCGGTGAGTCGGACTACTTTGTTGCTTGGAAAATTTACAGCAACGGTCATCTATTCTCTGCTCTTGCTGACATGGATGGCCATCTGGGCACTCGGATTTTCGCTCGTCATTTTTGGTGCAGACGATATGTTGATCATGAAGAGTGAAGTGGTGACTCAGATCCTGAGTTCAGACATCCTCTGGCGCTATATCCTTGCATTTGGATATGCTGCTCTGGCCATGACTACAGTTGCAGCTCTGGGATTTCTGTTGAGTATTTTTGCAGAAAATTCCATTGGTCCCATCATTGCCACGATGAGCATCATCATTGTGTTCACCATCCTGAACTCACTGGATCTTCCTTTTTTCAATTCCATCAAGTACTACCTTTTCACTACCCATATGCTGGGATGGAAAGGATTCTTTGATGTGCAGCTCAATGAGGACAATCAGCAAATCGTGGGCAGCATCGAAAACCTGCCTGCAATCATTTACTCAGCCTTGATGCTGTTCGGCCATATTCTGGCATATCTGTTTCTTTCTTTTCTGTTCTTTCGAAAGAAAGACATCCTGAGTTGATCAGGCATTACCGGTGACCACCAGCAGTGAATAGATCATTCCAGGAAGGAAAAAGATCAGGGTCAGCAACAAGGAGATCCAGAATTTAGTCGTGACTTTATTCTCGAAGATCACCACACCAATGGGGGGGATGAGAATCGCAAAAATGATGGCGAGTAATTTATTGCTGTCAATGCTCTCTCCATCTTTCAATTGATCACGGTATTGTTGAACTGCACGGTTCACCGCCATGGATTTTTCTTTGCGTTCCTGCTTGGATAGCTGCTTGAAACGGAGAGCTGCTGTTTCAATGGTCGCTTCAGTGGATGCAGGTTCAGCTGATGATGAAGCGGGCAAAATGGCTGCCTGAGCAATGGATGCACCGAATAAGGTTGCGGCACAGAAAAACAGAATATATTTTTTCATGGAATCAGGTTTGATGCAAAGATAAACACTGGTGCTGTGCAATGTGCATCCTGAATTTCATTATTTTCATCCGATCAATTTCTTCCATATGAAAAAGGGTTTCTTGCTATTCGGAATGGTTCATTGTCTTGTTCTGGTGGGATTTGCAGATGTGCGACTTCCGGCAATCATTGGTTCACACATGGTGCTGCAGCAAAGGGCAACCGTAAAGCTATGGGGCTGGTCGGCTCCGGCTGAAAAAATTTCAATCACTGTATCCTGGGACACAGCGCAGTATTCAGTCACGGCCAGTCGCGGTGCTCGCTGGATCTCCGAAATAAAAACGCCGACTGCCGGTGGTCCGTACACGATCACCATCAAAGGGCGCAATACACTTGTGTTGGAGGATGTCATGGTGGGAGAGGTATGGGTATGCGGGGGACAAAGCAACATGGAGTGGTCGGCGGATCAGGGACTCAAGCAATCCAAGGAGGAATCCCCATCTGCAACCAATAAAAAAATTCGATTCTTCTATGTTCCCAAATCCACCAGCCAATATCTGCAAGATGATGTACAGGCCCGCTGGGTGGTCTGCAATCCGGAAGACATGCTGCATTTCAGCGCCATTGGATATTTTTTTGGGAAACAGGTTTCAGCTCAGACGGGCTTTCCTGTAGGATTGATCAACAGCAATTGGGGCGGAACGCCGGCTGAAGTATGGACGCCCGCTGAATTGGTATACAACGATCCTGATTTACGAAAAGCTGCAGAGCAATTGCAGCCCTCACAATGGTGGCCGCATATTCGTGGAGAAGCCTACAATGCCATGATTCATCCGCTGACCAACTTCGCGATTGCGGGTGTGATCTGGTACCAGGGAGAAAGCAACGTGGGTACTCATTGGGGATACCGTCGTTTATTCACGTCCATGATTGAAAGCTGGAGATCAGCATGGAACAATCGGTTCCCGTTTTATTTTGTACAAATTGCACCTTATGCCTATGGCGATACACACATCAATGCTGCATTCCTCCGGGAAGCACAGACGCAGGCAGCAGCTCATTCCAAAACAGGGATGGTTGTGATCAGCGATCTGGTTGACAATATCAACGACATTCACCCCAGTTTGAAAAAAGAAGTAGCAGAACGGTTGGCTGCTTATGCGTTGGGTGATACGTATGGTGTTGCGGGACTTCATTACAAAAGTCCTCAATACGCCAGCCATACCCGTGAAAAGGGAGCGATTCGCATTCATTTCCATCACGTGCCCAACGGATTGATATCAAAAGGAGGTGCACCGACTGACTTTCAGATTGCAGGATCGGATGGTCGTTTTGTCCCGGCAAAAGCAATCATTGAAGGGAAAACCGTTCTGGTGTTCAGTACAGAAATCAAGGAACCGGTGGATGTGCGCTTTGGATTCACCAATACATCCATGCCCAATCTCTTTTCAGCAGAAGGGTTACCGGTGAACCTGTTCCGGACAGATCAATAAAACTTCGTAACTCCGGGTACGGCTACTTTATACTCTCCGTTGGCATCGGGCAAGGAGCGCGGTAGGGTATCCCAGGTATAAGCTGTGGGTTGAAGGTCCATTCCGCATTGCAGGGCTTTATCCCACTCGATCATTTTACCGCTGTATGTAGCCATTCTTCCCAGAATGGAGGTCATGGTACTTTTCGCGCCATTCTCTGTATCTGCAAATCTATATTCTCCTTTTGCTATGGCTGCAAAGAGTTCATCGTGCTCACTTTGATACGGATCGTTTTCGGTTTTTCGATCGAATTGATACACGACAGCACCTTTGTTGTCTCTGATATTGGCTGCTCCGCAGTAAATCTTTCCTTTGGTGCCGACGATCAACTCATCCACTTTTGACATGGTACTTTTGATGTGGCGGCACTGACTGTTCAGAATCGATCCGTCGGCATAATGAAATTCTACATAGTGATGATCGAAAATTTCGCCATGGTCTTTTCCTTTTCTGACTTCCCGGCCCCCCATGCCTTGGGCGCGAACAGGGTAGGATCCCTTGAACCAGTTCACCACATCAATATTGTGAATGTGCTGCTCGGTGATGTGATCGCCACAGAGCCAGTTGAAATAATACCAGTTGCGCATTTGGTATTCCATTTCGGTTTGTCCGGGTTTTCTGGGATTGACCCACACGCCGTCGTTGTTCCACCAGGCTTGGGCAGAAGTAATCTCACCAATCATCTCTTTGCGCTTGAATAATTCCCGGTAGGAATGTTGATAGTGGCGTTGGAGTCCCACCACCACATTCAATTTTTTTGCTTTGGCCTGCTCCGCTATGGTCAATACTTTTTTTATGCCTTCGGTATCGGTCGCCACCGGCTTTTCCATGAAGATGTGCTTGTTCTGTTTGACAGCCTCTTCAAAATGCAGGGGACGAAAACCGGGGGGAGTTGTCAAAATGACCACATCGGCCAACGGGATCGCTTTTTGGTATCCATCGAATCCAACAAATTGCCGATCTGCCGGAACATCCACCATGGATGCGGGCAAACCTGACTCGCTGAGTTCATTCACAATATTTTTGAGAGCGGAATCCAATCGATCCTTGAATGCATCCGCCATTGCGACGAGTTTCACGTTTTGTTTGCTCTTCAATGCCTGCACTGCTGCTCCGGTTCCGCGTCCGCCGCATCCAATCAAGGCCACTTTGATTTCTCCAGTGGCACCGGAAAAATAGTTGGCTTGCGATAAGGCAGGAGCGGCTACGATGCCCGTGGTGATGAGTCCTGTTTGGTGTACAAATTTTCTTCTGTTGGAAAGTGCCATTGGTTTGGTTTTAAGTGGGTCAGTTACCCAGATACAATTTATAGAATTTTTCTGCTTCTTCCGCAGAGGGTTGATGGATGGGACGTACTACGCGAAATCCAACGAACATGCCATCGGTCAGCCACCACCTGCTTTTGGGGATTTGGGGATCACGTTTGTTCCAGCTGGGATGAGATGCACTTCGGTATCCCGATCGTAAGGTTGGTGCATCGTCCAGGTACGAACCCCCGCGAATGCTTCGCGGGTAACGCGCAGCAGGGGTGATCAACGGATCTACTGTTCCATCTGCAAGGTTGTTCAAGTAGGAAGAGTCGTATTGATCTGCAGTCCATTCAGCGAGATTGCCCAGCATGTCGTAAAGTCCCCATGCATTTGGTTTTTTGGTTCCTACCCGTTGGTACTTGCCTTTGCTGTTGGACTTGAACCAAGCGTATTGTCCCAATACAGTAGCATCGTTTCCAAAAAAATAGGACGTGGTGGAGCTCGCGCGGCAGGCATATTCCCATTCCGCTTCTGTGGGCAGTCGATAGAACATTCCTGTTTGTTGGTAAAGCCAGCGACAAAACACCATGGCGGCATCCACGCTCATGCTGTTGGCAGGAAATCCTCCTTCCTTTCCCATGTTCCAACTCAAATCAATATACTGGGCCGTTGGACGCGTTACTGCATCCACTTTTGAACCCTGTGAAATTTCTTCGTTTCTGAAAAAGACGTTGAATTGATCATGCGTGACTTCTACTGCGCCCATCCAAAAGCCGGAGATGGCAATGGTTTTGGCGGGACGCTCATTCTGGCGCGCCGCATTGTTTTTACCCATGGTGAATGTTCCGCCAGGTATATTGACGAGCTTCATGGGTACATCTGATCCGGGCAAGAGAATGGTTTCAGTGGGACGACTTTGAGAAAACGCCGAGGTATTCAGCACCGCGCTGATCAACAGACACCCGCACCACAGGGGATTTATATTCAACACCGTGTATTTGATACAATTTTAATTAAATTGTATCGATCAATCATCGTTTCACCAAAAAACTCTTCATGCAACGAAGAAATTTTATCCGGGGTACAGCGCTGACCTCTTTAGCAGGATTGACGGGGTTTTCTTCTGCCTCCACATCGTTTCTGCAGGCTCCTGCAGCAGCCACATTCAACATGGATTATGCTTTTCATGATGGAATGTTTGCTGCCCATGCTGGTCGTGACTTCATTGATCAGATCAAATTTGGTCATGAACACGGATTTCGCTCCATTGAGGACAACGGAATGATGGGCCGATCCACCGAGATGCAATCAAAGATTGGTGATACACTGGCAAAGCTGGACATGAATATGGGCGTTTTTGTGATCACAACTGATTCGTGGCATTGGAAATTGAGTTTGACAACGGGCAAGCAAGAGTTCAAGGATGTGATTGTCCGTGATTGCAAGACCGCAGTAGAAGTGGCCAAGCGCTGCAATGCAAAATGGATGACCGTGGTTCCAGGCAACTTCGATCGATCTATTCCGCTTGATATCCAAACTGCACATGTGATCGATGCATTACGCAGGGGGACAGAAATTTTAGAGAAACATGGATTGGTAATGGTGCTTGAACCGTTGAGTGATAATCCGGATTTATTCTTACGGTATTCTACACAGTCGTACATGATTTGCAAGGCGGTCAACAGTCCTTCGTGTAAAATTCTGTTTGACATGTACCACATGCAGCGCAATGAAGGAAATATCATGGCCAACATCGATAAGACCTGGGAAGAAATTGGATATTTTCAGATTGGAGATAATCCAGGACGAAATGAACCGACTACCGGTGAAATGAATTATAAAAATATATTCAAGCACATTCACAAGAAAGGATTCAGGGGGATAATGGGTATGGAACATGGTAATTCAATAAAAGGCAAAGAAGGGGAATTGGCGCTGATCAAGGCCTATCGCGATTCGGATAGTTTTCTGTAAGGTGAACGATTAACGTCAATAAGTGTTGTAAGAACATGCGTCATTTCCTGTTGATTTCAATTTTATTCTTTTCAGCTGCTGTCAAGCTGCAAGCGCAGTCAGTCGACGAAGTAGTGCAGGCACTTCGGACAAAGCTGACTTCGGTCAAAGACTATGAAGCAGTCGGCAAATTAAAAACCGATGTAGCATTTTTAAAAATACCGCTGTCGACGGTCCGCATATACTACCGTTCCCCTGATCAGTTCAGAATCAAAAAAGAAAAAGGAGTTTCCGTTCTTCCCAAAGGGGGCATCAAGGTCAATATGGGCACACTGCTTGCAGTCGGAAATCAAACGGCATTGGCTTCCGGCAGGATCAAATGGAAGGGGGCAGATTTGGCTATTGTAAAATTGATTCCCAATGATCCTGAATCGGATATTGTCTTGACTACGCTGTATGTCGATGATCAACGCATGCTGATCCGAAAGTCCATCACTACAACCCGAGAGAACGGAACCTATGAGATGGAGATGGAGTATGGGAAATATGCAAAATGGGGACTTCCTGATAAAACGGTCGTTCTGTTCAACACCAAAGAATACAAATTACCCAAAGGGATTACGTTTGAGTACGATCCCGGCTCGGTGAGTAAAAAAGAAAAAGTACCCCCCTCCACAAAGGGAAGAATTGAGTTGTATTACGACGGTTATGAAATCAACAAGGGACTGAAAAACGATGTTTTTTTAGAGAAATAGACTGGATCAAAATCTCCATCCCAGCGAAATACCGGTTCGAACACCTGCCCAAACACTGTTAGCGGTCAGTGTTATTTTGTCGGGGCGTTTAACGACGGTTTCTTTTAAAAACGGAATACCGGCACTGGACAAACTGGTTTTGGCTTCTTCAGCAAAGAGTTGTCCCAATGCCTCCAGATTTTCCTGTTGTTCTGCACTCATGGCATACTGGGGCTTCCCTTCTATTTTCAATTTACTGCTTCCGTAATGGGGACCCAAAAATTGAACGTCAAGGACAAATCGTTTACCAAGATTCCATTGTGCACCCAATAGCAATCCAAAAGAACTCGGTCGGATGCGCGCACTCAAGCGCAAGGTATCATCCAGTCCACTATCTGTTACAAAATCCAATCCCAATCCACCAGCGCTGTAACTGGCGCTGCGATAAAAGGGCGACACATAAAATCCTTTTCCATACCCTTTCTTTCCGAAATAGAACCTCAGTTCCGGAGTGAAGGCGTGGTGAAAAAAATTCAGTTTGTTCAGAGTTTCCTGTGTGTTTGGGTTGCGGGATCCAATCATGGACCGAAAGGGTACACCTCCCCATGGGATGGTTTTGTATGAAAAACCAATGGCAATGTGTTGGGTCAGCAACCGCTCGTATTGTCCGCTTAACGCAATGCCAACAACATTGAGCTTTACAAGATTTTTCTTGGGCTTGAGTGTGATTCCCACACTGTCTTGTGATCTTGAATTAAAAACTGAGAAGATGATAAAAAATAATAATAAGAGCCGTTTGAACATGGCTCCAATAAAAGTTATTCTTCAATTTTTTCATCTACTGCATTGGCAACGACCTGTGCAGAGATTTTGCGAAGGGGATTGCTGGTTCGTTCTGCGAAGGAGTTTTGCTCTTCATATATATCGATTGCTGTATAAATGGCCTGTCTAAAGGAAGACTCATCGGCCATGTTCTTGCCGGCAATGTCAAATGCTGTGCCGTGATCGGGTGAAGTGCGGATCACGGGAAGTCCCGCTGTAAAGTTGGTGCCTTCCCCCAGTGCAAGGGATTTAAAGGGAATCAATCCCTGATCGTGGTACATGGCCAAGACGGCGTCAAAGGTTTCGTGATGGCCCCGTGCAAAAAATGCATCGGCGCTGTAGGGTCCCATGACGATGCAGTCGCTTCGTTTCGCTTCAAGGACTGCGGGACGAATGATTTCTTTTTCTTCTCTGCCCACCAGTCCCTCATCCCCCGCATGCGGATTGAGTCCCAACACTGCAATGCGTGGCCGATCGATACCAAAATCTTTTTTCAACGACGTTTTCAGCAAGTTGATTTTTTGAATGATCTGCTCTTTGTTGATGTGTTTTGCTACGTCTCCGATCGCTACGTGTTCGGTCAGGAGGGCAACCTTCATGTTTGCTGCTGTCATCAACATGATGACGTCTTTGGCATTGAAGGCCTCTTTTAGGTAGGGAGTGTGCCCGGTAAACTGAAAGTCCCCCGATTGCATCGTGTGCTTATTCAAGGGGGCTGTGATCAGGGCATCGATTTCGCCGGACTTCAATGCTGCGACTGCCGACTGCAATGAGAGCACACCATATTTTCCCCCGGTCTCTGTGGCTTTACCAGGCTCAATGGCTACCTCTTCTTCCCACACGGTGAATACATTGAGTTGTTTGGGATGGGCTTTTGAGATTTCCTTGATGCTGTTGCAGTTGATGGTTGTCTCGGGCATCAGCTTTCGGTAAAAATTGATCACCTTGCTGGAACCAAAGACAATAGGAGTGCACAATTCAGTAATTCTGCTATCGGAAAATGTTCGGATAATCAGCTCGGTGCCGATTCCGTTCAAATCGCCCAACGAAATGCCTATGACCGGTCGTTTATTCGTACTCATGTGCTCCCCATCTGGGGCGGTAAAGGTACAAGGAAAACGGGGATCTTTGTGCTATTTTTGATGTCCATGTACACCCTGAAAAAGTCGCTGGGACAGCATTTTTTAACCGAAAATGCAATTTGTGAACAGATCATAGGCCTTCTCAAAGAGGAACCGTTTGCGCGACTCTTGGAAGTTGGTCCCGGTGGAGGGGCACTGACCCGCCACCTGTTATCCATTCTGAACATTGATTTTAAGGCAGTTGAAATTGACCGCGAAAAAATCAGTTATTTATCTGCCAACTATCCTGCGTTAAACGGAAAGTTGATTGAAGGCAGCATTCTGGATATCCCGAACCCTTTTTCAGAAACGTTTACACTGGTCGGTAATTTTCCTTACAATATTTCCTCTCAAATTGTGTTTCGAGTGGTGGAATGGCGCGCATCGATGGAGCGCATGATCGGCATGTTTCAAAAGGAGGTTGCTGAACGCATTTGTGCAGCCCCGGGATCAAAAGATTATGGGATCCTCAGTGTAATTGTGCAGGCATATTTTGAAACCTACTATCGGTTTGATGTGTCGCCTGAATGCTTCAAGCCCCCTCCCAAGGTCATGAGTGGAGTGATTGTACTGAAGAGCATAGGAAATCCATATGGGATTGCTGATCACGATAAGTTTGTACGATTGGTGAAGGCTGCATTTGGTCAACGGAGAAAGCAATTGCGCAATCCGCTAAAGTCGTATTTTGATGCAACGGTAATTCACGATGAATTATTTTCAAAGCGTGCAGAACAACTTTCTGTCGCCGATTTTGTCATGTTACTAAATAAAATGAAGTGAAACAGCGCGTTCTCATCACGGCGAAGGCCCATCCTTTTCTGGCGGATTTTTTTTCGCGCAAGAAGTGGGAAGTGGAGGTGCGTGAATCCATTCAATACGATGAGTTGAAGCGCATCATCGGTGATTATACGGGTTTAATTGTGTCGACTCGTTTATCTATCGATTCGTCCATTTTGGATAGTGCAGCACACTTGAAATGGATCGGCAGGTTAGGAAGCGGAATGGAGATCATTGATGTGGAATATGCAGAGTCAAAGCAAATAGCCTGTTTCAGTAGTCCCGAAGGCAACTGCACTGCTGTAGCGGAGCATGCACTTGGTTTGGTACTCGTGCTCTATCACCGCATCATCGTATCCAGTCAATACGTTAAACAAGGAAATTGGGTACGAGAGGCCAACAGGGGATTGGAACTGAGCGGTAAAACGGTAGGCATCATTGGGTACGGTAACACCGGTTCCAGTTTTGCTCAATTATTGCAGCCTTTTGAAGCGACAGTTTTGGTGTACGATAAGTACAAACAAGGTATTGGAAACGATGGTATTCGCGAAGTAGCATTAACTGAACTGTTGGAGCATTCAGATGTGGTGAGTCTGCATGTACCCCTCACGGATGAGACCCATCATATGGTCAATGACCAATTTTTCAACATGCTCAGACGGAAACCGCTGCTCATCAATACCAGTCGCGGTAGCGTGATAGACACAGACGCATTGCTTGGAGCCTTGCGCGAAGGGCAGATCTCCGGTGCAGGAATTGATGTACTTGAAAATGAAGATCTTGCACATTTTTCAGCGGCAGAAAAAGAGCAGCTCAGGTTGCTCACGGATTACGATCAGGTCATCGTAACCCCGCACATTGCGGGGTATTCTCATGAGGCCTTGTTCAAGATGGCAGATGTACTGGCCAGGAAGCTGGAGGCTGCCGGAATGCTCTAAGATTCAAAATTGGTTATATTTGCATTTCGGCAACGCTTCGGTCTTTACTGAGGCGTTGCTCTTTTTTTCTCATCGCCAAACTGAAAAACTACCGTATGAGCATATTGTACGTAACAAAAGAGACGTTAGATCAGATGAAAGCTGAATTGCAGCACATGAAGGCTGTTGAGCGGCCGGCCGCTTCAAAAGCTATTGCAGAAGCACGCGAAAAAGGAGATCTGAAAGAGAATGCAGAATACGATGCTGCCAAAGAAGCCCAGGGAATTTTGGAAGCCAAGATTAGTCGCATGGAAACCGAACTGGTAAACGCCCGTATAGTAGATACCGCGACAATTGATACCAGCAAAGTATCCATTCTGACCAAAGTCACCATCACCAACAGGGCCACCCAAAAATCCGTTACCTATCAAATTGTTTCTGAAAAAGAAGCGGATCTGAAACAGCAAAAAATTTCGGTGACTTCTCCTATCGGAAAAGGATTGTTGGGGAAGAAAGTCGGCGACGAAGCAGAGATCCAGGCCCCCAATGGAAAATTGATTTTCACCATTGACCACATCAGTGTTTGAGTATGGCTTCCATTTTTTCCAAGATCATTGCGGGTGAAATTCCTTCCTACCGCATTGCAGAAAACGAATTGTTTTATTGCTTTTTGGATGTATTTCCCTTGGTCCATGGCCACACGTTGGTGGTTCCCAAACGAGAAGTGGATAAGCTGTATGAGCTGAATCAGGATGAACTCAGTGCCATGTTGGTCTTTGCCCAGCCCATCGCACAGGCTATTGAAAAGGCGTTTCCGTGCAAGCGTTGTGGATTTTCAGTAGTAGGATTGGAAGTGCCGCATGCCCACCTGCATATCGTGCCCATTGATTCGGCGGGTGATTTAAATTTTACGCGCCCTAAACTCAAGCCTACCGCCGAAGAGTTGGCGGATGCTCAGCAGCGTATTTTACAGCACTTGACTGCATGATCAGATTGTTCCGTTTATTTACGCAACCGTTCTGGATTGTTTTTTAAAAATGTTTCCCAAGAGGAGACTGCACGTGCGGCCTTTTTCTTCTTTGTGGGCGCTGAAGGTATGGTTCCATGCTGGGCAAAATGGTGACAGACCGCAACGGCCAATGCGTCAGATGCATCGTAGTACCGGAGTGTGTGTTTGAGAGGGACAATGCGATTGAGCATTTTCCATACCTGTTCTTTATCGCTGTTGCCGTTTCCGGTTATGGATTGTTTTACTTTTTTGGGAGAATATTCTGAAACCGGTATCTGATTAGACATGGCCACAGCAATGGCTACACCTTGTGCTCTTCCCAATTTCAACATGCTCTGAACATTCTTTCCAAAAAAAGGAGCCTCGATGGCCACGGCAGTGGGCTGGTACCGTTCAATCAGCGATTGAATCGTTTGGTTGATGATGCCCAGTCGTTCAAACATATCCTTTTTCCCGTTGAGTTTCACAACATCCATATCCAACATGCTCAGCCGATTGCCATCGCAGGCCAAAATGCCAAACCCCATGATCACGGTTCCGGGATCAATGCCTAAAATGATTTTTCGTTTCTGCGTCAAGCGGGATTACTTTTGCCGTTGTGATGGGGCATTTGAACAAAAATATCAAAATAATCCTCAATTGGGGGGTAGGACCACTGCTCTTCCTGTTTCTCAGCTGGGGAATCGTACAACAACTGAATCAACAAGGGGAATGGAAGCGTTTTGCTTGGCAAACCCTGTTGCAGGATCGCTGGTATTTTTTATTGGGATTTCCAATTCTGCTCATGTTGCTGCAGTGGTACCTGGAAGCCATCAAGTGGAAACTCTTGATGCGCTCTACCCAGGAAATCACAGACGGATTTGCATTCAAATCGGTCTTGGGTGGAATCGCGTTGTCCGTTGTCACGCCCAATCGGATGGGTGAGTGGGTGGGCCGCGCCTTATTCCTTCCTCCCGCTTCCCGTCCTGCGGGTGCCGCAACGGTATTCATTGGGAACCTCGCACAGCTTTGCATCACACTGGTTATGGGAGAAATTGCGGTTCTGTACATTCTTTGGAGTGGAGCCGATGTAAGCCAAACTGGATTATGGAACTGGAGCTGGTTGTTCTTGTCTGTTGTTTCATTCTTTTTTGCTGTGCTGACGATTGCGCTCTATTTTGGTTCACCGGGATTGATCCATCGATTATTGCAGTGGAGGGTACTTGATGCGTATAAAGAAAGATGGAGCTACCTCGGACAATTGCCACGCGGATGGTTATTCAAAGCGCTTTCGCTTGCTTTATTGAGGTATGGTATATTTCTTATACAATATGCCTGGGTCCTGTATGTTCTGGCGGATATTTCCTGGTTAGAAGTGCTGGTGTTCATCCCCGTTTTTCTGTTGATGTTATCCATTATTCCTACATTTTCGATTGTGGAATTGGGATTGCGGTGGCAATTGGGCGCCCTGTTGATTCCCTCAGCACGTGAGCATTTACTGGAAGTGACCATCGGAAGTTCTTGGATATGGTTCATCAACATGATCGTGCCGGCTTGTTTAGGAGCACTGTTGTACTTGTTTTATCGACCCTTTTCCTTAGGAAAAAAAATTTGACAAAGCATATCTTTGCATCGTGCACCGCATTCGTCACTACACTCTGATTTTTTTCTTCAGCCTGATGAGTATACAGCTCAGTGAAGGCAATGATTTCTGTATCACGAATAATTTTTCATTTCAAGCAGGAGAGGTGATTACCTACAAGGTTTTTTATAATGTAATCGGATTGTACGTAGATGCCGGCACGGCATCGTTTACGGTGAGCAATACGCGACTCAACAACACACCGGCCTATCACATTGTGGGATTGGGAACTTCCAATCCTTCCTACGACTGGATTTTTCGGGTAAGGGATCGGTATGAAACGTATATCGATACGGCTTCACTCAAGCCCATGCGATTTGTGCGCCAAGTGGAAGAAGGTGGATTCCGTAAAGATGAACTCGTTAACTTTTTTCATGACGAACAAAAGGCCATCTCTACAAAAGGAACGTATCCAATCAACGCATGCATGCAGGATGTGCTCAGTTCCATCTACTTTGCCCGTAATATTGATTTTTCCCAGTACAAGATTGGCGACAAGATTCCATTCAGCATGTTCTTGGATGATCAGGTGCACAATATTTATATCCGCTTTTTGGGGAAAGAGGTGATCAAAACGCGGTATGGTAAGTTCAATGCCATCAAATTCAAGCCCATGCTGATACGGGGGACCATTTTTGAGGGAGGAGAGTTGATGACCGTTTGGGTCTCCAACGATTTCAATCGCATACCGCTTCGCATTGAAAGTCCCATTACCGTGGGCAGCGTGAAAGTCGACATGATGGGCTACCGCAACCTGCGTTATCCACTGCGTTCCATGATGAAGTTCAACTGATCAACATTTGGTCAGATCAAATGTCGCTTTGACTCTGAATCCTTTTTCGGTATGCTGCACTGTTGCGCATTCCGTGTTTGGATCGTGTTCAAAAAACAGTACATAGTCCTGAGCCACTGCTTCCGTTAAAAACAATTCTTTTTCAATCAGCGTAGTATACGCAAACAGGTCATAGCTCATGATAAAAGGAAGGGGAACATGAAAGGATGACGGAATCAGATCGGCCATGAACACGATTCTTCTGTTCTTGTACCGAATCATGGGCAGCATCATGGAGCGGGTATGTCCCTGGGTAAAGAGGATGTCCATGTTTTCGCTGAACCGAGTTGTTCCCGAATTCGGTTCTTCAATGAATTTCAATTGATGGTGTTCCATGAGGGGAAGGATATTTTCTTTCAGGAACGATGCCTTTTCTCGTGGGTTGGGATCAATGGCCCAGTTCCAGTGGCGTTCATTGGTCCAGTAAGTGGCGTTGCGGAACGTGGGCTGAAGCGTTCCATCGATCAAGGAAACGGCTCCACCGCAGTGATCGAAATGCAAATGCGTTAGGATGACATCGGTGATGTCCTCTGGCGAGACGCCTGCTTTTTTCAATGAGCTCAGCAAATCGCTTTCTCCGTGCGGTTGGTAGTGGCTGAAAAATTTTTCCGATTGCTTGTTTCCGGCACCGGTATCGATCAATATTTTTTTCTCGCCATCGATGACCAACAGGCAACGCAGTGCCCAGGTGCAGAGATTGTTTTCATCGGAAGGATTGAGTTTGTTCCACATGGATTTTGGAACTACGCCGAACATGGCTCCGCCGTCGAGCTTGAATCGGCCGGCATCAATTGAATAAAGCTGCATAATCTTTTCGGGTAACTGCTTTTCGGGTATGCAATAGTGCAAAGAAACTGAGGATGAAGAATACCATGAGCACGATGATGGAATTGCGCATGCTACCGGTCAGTTCTTCGTTTCGGGCAAACAACAGCAAGCCGATGGTCAAGGCTATTTTTTCTGTAACATCATAGAAGCTGAAATACGAGGTGGTATCGGCCGTTGGCGGGATGAGTTTGGAATACGTACTTCTTCCAATGGTTTGGATGCCCCCCATGACCAGTCCCACAAAAAACGCGAGGATGTAAAATTGGGTCTGGGAGTAGATGAAGTATCCCCAGATGCAAATACCGATCCAGATGGTAACGGCCACCATGAGGGTGGGGATATTTCCAATGAATTTGGTGAGGCGACTCATGATCAATGCACCCACCATCGCAACCAGCTGAATGAGGATGATGGTCATCAACAGCTTGGGTTCATCTTCATCTTTTGGGAAAATTTCTTTTTTGCTTAAGCTGGCTGCGACCAGCATAACCGTCTGAACCCCTACGCTGAATAAAAAGAATGACAATAAAAAACGCTTGAGTGCAGGGATCTGCTTGGCCTGATCCCAAACCAGTTTTAATTCATGGAAACCGTTGACCAGCACGTGTTTTTTGAGTTGCTTGTTTGATTGGGTGTTGTTGGGAAGCACCGAGAAGGGTATTTGGGCAAAGCCCAGCCACCAGATTCCGACCAGTAGAAAAGAGACGCGGGCGCCAATTGTCTTGTCTTCTGTCCCCAAACCAAACCAGCCCGGTTGGAGAATAATCACAAAGCAAACCAATTGCAGCAGCACACTCCCAATGTATCCGAGCGCAAATCCTTTTGCGCTTACTTTATCCCGGTCCTGCGGCTCGGCAATATCGGGGAGATAGGAATTGTAAAACACCAGGCTGCTCCAGAATCCCAAGGCTGCGATGGAGAAAAAGAGGATTCCCCATTCAATTCTTTCAGGCGTGAAAAAAAACAGGGCCATGCAGGACATAGAACCCAGCCAGGTGAAGCCCTTCATAAAGGCTTTCTTATTTCCTCGGTAGTCGGCAATCGATGAAAGAATAGGCGAGGCGATGGCCACAATCAGAAAAACAATGCCCAGGGCATAGTTCTGAAGGGCGGTATTGATGATTTCCAATCCAAAGAAGTTCACATACGACTCTTCAATGTTTTCTTTGTTGGAGGTAACCGCAACGTAGTAAGCAGGAAAGATGGTGGAGGTGATGACCAGGTTATATGTACTATTTGCCCAGTCGTACATGGCCCAGGCGGTATGGACCTTCCTGTTTTTATTCATATGCTACAGCTTACCCATCAAGATAAGCATAATTAGCGTAGTGCCGACGATTATCCGGTACCAACCAAAGACACGGAACCCATTTTTTTGAAGATAGCGGATCAGGAAACGAATGGCTGCCAACGCCACTGCAAACGAAACAACTGAGCCGATTAAAATTGTTTGGAGTCCTTCGAAGTTCAATAATGCCGGCTCCTCTTTCCAAATGTCATAGAGGCTTTTCAACGTCGCGGCCAGCATGGTAGGGATGGCCAGAAAAAATGAAAACTCAGCCGCTAAGGGTCGCGATAATTTTTGCTGCATACCGCCGATGATGGTGGCTGCTGACCGGCTCAAGCCCGGCAGCATAACGGCGAGGACTTGAAAGCATCCCACCCACCAGGCGTTCTTAAAACTTATTTCCTTTTCCTCGGTTTTGCCTCCATCCTTGAACCAGGTATCTAGCATCAGCAAGACAATACCACCCGCAACCATGATGATGCAAATCATGAGTGTGTTGCCCAGAGCGGATTTGATGTAGCGCACCAGTCCTAGTCCCGCCACTACCGAAGGAATTAAGGCAATGAAAAGTTTTCCATAGAAACCAAGGTTCTTGAAGTCCACCACCTTTTTCCAGTACACAGCTACTACCGACAGAATTGCCCCGAATTGGATGACAACCAAATACAGTTTAGTAAACGGATCGTCTTCTGATCCAAAGAATGCCGACGCAATAGCCATATGCCCTGTGGAGGAGATGGGCAGAAATTCGGTTATGCCTTCAATGATAGCCAGCACAATGGCTTCGACAGTACTCATGATGGGGTGCTTCGGATCACTTGGACTTTTTCATGATGGCGTACACTTCAACCAGCAATCCAATGACAATGAGAATAGGCGCAATGGTGATCCGGGTTGTGCTGTACACCTGAGATTCATCGAATACATTCGGGTCGTCGTTTTTACCCCCCGCCATCAGTAAAAATCCCAGCACAATGATCACTGCACCGACAAGCATCCACGTGAGGTTGCTTTTTTCAAACAAGACATTATTTTTCTTTTCCATATTTCGGGTTTCAATAAAGATCATCGAGTTTCATCTTCAGGTATTTCACTACACTTCTGTGGGTACTGAGGAAGGTAATGGAAATGCCGATGATGATCAGCGTAAAAAACAGCAGGAATAACATCGTGTTGTCCCGCAGCGCTTTGATTTCTGGTAGCCACCAATTCTCTACCCCATAAATGATCACTACAATTCCGGCTATAGCGATGGCAGCACTGCCAAAACCATTGGCAATTGCTTTTTGATCAAAGGGTTTAGAAATGAACCAGCGGGTTGCTCCCACCATTTGCATGGTCTTGATGAGGAAGCGGTTTGAAAACATCGCCAGTTTAATGGTATTGTCGATCAGAATGATCACGATCAGCGCCAGTATTCCTGCAAGTGACAAGAGGAAGTATCCTGTTTTCCGAACAATGTTGTTCAGGTTGCTCACTACGGCATCGGGATATTTGACTTCGCTTACGATGAAATTCTTAGTGATCTGTTTGGTGATTGCATTCAGGCTGTCTTTATTCACATAATCCGGTTCAAGGTAGAAGTCAATGCTTGCGGGCAATGGATTGTAGTCGAGTACCTGATGCCAGTCTTCGTTGCCGTCGCCGATGAATTTTGCACGGGCAGCATCTTTGGTCACCAACTCAACATTTCGCGCATAGGGTTTTGAAGCAATGGATTTCAATACCAGGTCAATTTCGCGTTGTGGAGAGCCGTCGCGGATGAATGCGTTGACCTGGACACTTCCTTTGAAATAGCTTTCCAGTTTTGTTGCATTGATGATCAGCCATCCCAATAGACCCAAAATAAACAAGACCAATGCTACTCCCAATATGGCCATGAAATACGATGGCTTGCTTCTCTTCATCGATGATCTGCTCTGTTCGCTCATGCTTTTCCTCAAATGATCTTCAAAAATAGCGATTTTAAAGCGTTTGCGTATTTTTGCCGCTCATCTTACGGCACGCACAATGGAATATGCTTTCAGGGAAATCGAGCGAAAATGGCAAGAGCGATGGAGAGACAACGCCGTATACAGTGTACGCAATGATGTGAGTCGACCCAAATGCTATGTACTCGATATGTTTCCCTACCCCAGTGGTGCGGGACTCCATGTCGGTCATCCCCTGGGATACATCGCCAGTGACGTATACAGCCGGTACAAACGCCTCAAGGGGTTTAATGTACTGCACCCTATGGGGTATGATTCTTTTGGATTGCCTGCCGAACAATACGCCATTGAGCATGGCATCCCTCCAGCCATTTCTACACACAACAACATCGACACGTTTCGATCGCAACTCGATAAAATTGGCTTTTGCTATGATTGGACTCGGGAAGTCCGCACTTCTGACCCCTCATATTATAAATGGACGCAGTGGATTTTTTTGCAGTTGTTTGAAAGTTGGTTCGACCGTCATCGGCAGCAGGCGCGTCCGATTGCAGAATTGATTTCCATATTCGAAACCGAAGGAAATCAGCAGCACGGATGTCCGGGCGATACTGCCATTCGTTTCACAGCTGAAGAATGGAAATCATTTGATCCGCAGCAGCAGTCCGATGTGCTCATGCATTACCGTCTTGCTTATTCCGGTGTGGGTGAAGTAAACTGGTGCGAGGCATTGGGGACTGTCCTGGCAAATGATGAAGTGATCAATGGTGTGAGCGAACGGGGCGGCCACCCGGTGGTTAAAAAGAAACTCCGCCAATGGTATTTGCGCATCACGGAATATGCGGAACGGTTATTGAAGGGACTGGAAACAGTCGACTTCAGCGATAGCATGAAAGAAATGCAATCCAACTGGATCGGAAAAAGTTACGGGGCAGAAATCGATTTTGAAATCATGGGCATTACGGGCCGTTCATTCAAGGTGTATACGACTCGTCCCGACACCATTTTTGGAGTCGACTTCATGGTGATTGCGCCAGAGCATGAACTGGTTGAATCTCTCAAAACCTCCGAATCTGCTCAGGCTGTAGAGGACTACATCGCGAATGTGAACAGCAGAAGCGAGCGCGAGCGGATGGCGGAAAAAAAGATCACTGGTGTCTTCAGCGGTTCGTACTGCAGTCATCCGTTTACCGGACAACCCATTCCGATTTGGATCAGTGAATATGTGCTTGCAGGATACGGTACTGGCGCCATTATGGCTGTACCGTGTGGCGACGAACGTGATTTTCGCTTTGCCAAACATTTTGGAATTCCAATCACCAACATAATAGGAGCATTTTACGATGGAACAGATGCCAACCCGACCAAGGAAGCACGATTGGAGAACAGCGACTTCCTGAACGGATTGCTGATGAAAGATGCCATTGAAGTCAGCATTGCTCGGATGGAGCAGATGGGAATTGCGCATCGGCAAACAAATTATAAGATGCGGGATGCGGCGTTTAGTCGGCAACGCTATTGGGGCGAACCCTTTCCCATTGTCTGGAAAGGGGAAGTTGCGGTCCCTTTGTCCGTTTCTGAACTCCCGCTGGAATTACCGCAGCTGGAAAATTTAAAACCGGGACCTGAAGGTCAGGGACCTTTGGCCAATTTGCCGGAATGGGTAACGGTTGCCGATGGCAACCGTGAAGTCAATACCATGCCCGGTTATGCGGGAAGCAGCTGGTATTTCTTGCGGTACATGGATCCACACAATGAGCAAGAATTTTGCAGCCGCACTGCCAGTGATTACTGGGGACAAGTCGATTTATACGTAGGAGGAACAGAACATGCGGTGGGACACCTTTTGTACAGCAGAATGTGGACCAAAGCCTTGTTCGATCTGGGTCACATCGGTTTTGATGAACCGTTCAAGCGCCTGCTGAATCAGGGGAAGATTGGTGGCGACTCCCGACTGGTGTACCGTATCCGGGGTACCCAACAATTTGTCTCTTCCGGTTTGAAGGATCAATATGAAACCGACGAATTGCATGTGGACGTCAGCCTGGTAGACGGGTTTGTGCTGGATACCCAGCGATTCAAACAGTGGAAGCCGGATTTCAATGACGCAACGTTCATTACGGAGAATGGTGTGTTCACCTGTGGAGGTCGTCTTGAAAAAATGAGCAAACGCTACTTCAATGTGGTCAACCCGGATGAAATCGTAGAAAAATACGGTGCCGATACTTTCCGGATGTATGAAATGTTTTTGGGACCAATCGATCAGGACAAGCCTTGGGATACCAAGGGCATTGAAGGGGTGCATCGATTCATGCGGAAGTTTTGGCGATTGTTTTATGATACTGAAAAAGGCTGGAGGGTAACGGATGCTCCAGCAACCGATGCATCCTGGAAATCATTGTATAAAGTCGCCAAAAAAGTAGAAGAAGACACCGCCCGTTTCTCTTTCAATACAGCAGTATCGGGATTGATGATTGCGGTGAACGAACTCACCGATCAGGACTGTCACTCGCGCGAGCTTTTGGAAAAACTGGTCGTAGTCATTGCCGCTTATGCCCCTCACGTGGCCGAAGAGTTATGGTCGGCACTCGGGCATTCCGGATCCGTGTTGGATGCTTCTTATCCGGCCATTGAAGAACACTATTTGGTAGAGAGCTCCAAGGAATATCCGGTTGCCATCAACGGCAAAACCCGTACAACCCTGTTGCTGGACATCAACTTATCTCAATCCGAAATTGAATCCATCGTCATGCAGGATGCAGTCGTCATCAAATGGTTGGAGGGAAAATCCCCTAAGAAGATCATCTATGTGAAGAACAAGATGATCAATGTGGTGATGTAATCCTTTAAGTGTAATTTCGAAAGCATGAATCCATATTTGGATCCTTCCTCGCACTCATCTGCTTCAGGTGATTTTGAATTTGAAAATTCAATTCGTCCTTCGTCCTTGGATGATTTCTCCGGTCAGCCTGGGATCATTGAGAATTTGAACATCTTCATCCGTGCAGCAAAGATGCGGGCGGAGTCGCTCGATCACGTATTGTTTCATGGTCCTCCGGGACTGGGAAAAACGACCTTGTCCCGTATTGTAGCGCGCGAGATGGGCGTCAACATCAAAGAAACTTCTGGTCCCGTTATCGAAAAGCCAGCAGATTTGGCGGGGCTCCTTACCAGCCTTGAACCGCACGACGTTTTGTTCATTGATGAGATCCATCGATTGAGTACTGTGGTCGAAGAGTATCTCTATTCGGCAATGGAGGATTATAAAATCGATATCATGATCGATAGTGGTCCCAGCGCCAAAACCATCCAGATCAACCTGCATCCCTTTACGTTGATCGGCGCAACCACGCGCAGCGGCTTGCTGACTGCACCCTTGCTTTCACGCTTTGCAATCAAATCGCGTCTTGAATACTACACCAGCGAAGTGCTGGAAAAAATCATTGTCCGTTCTGCCGGCATTTTATCCACCCGCATCACTTCGGATTCTGCGAAAGAGATTGCGCGGCGTAGCAGAGCTACGCCGCGCATAGCCAACGGACTCCTCAAGCGGGTGCGCGACTTTGCGCAGGTGTTGGGAGACGGCGTCATCACTCTCGATATCACCCGCCACGCATTGAAAGCGCTGCAGGTGGATGAATTCGGTTTAGATGAAATGGACAACCGCATCTTGGGCACCATCATTGATAAATTCAAAGGGGGACCTGTGGGACTAGGGACCATTGCTACAGCAGTAGGCGAAGAACCCGGCACCATCGAAGATGTGTACGAGCCTTTTCTGATTCAGCAAGGATTTTTACAACGTACAGCGAGGGGCAGAGAGGTTACTTCAAAAGCGTATGAACACATGGGTCGACGACCATCCAAGCCCAACGATAACCTCTTGTTCTGATGTTATTTTTCCAGCAAACGGAATCCGTTTCCGTGAATGTTGACGATCTCTACGTTCTCATCGTCCTTCAAGTACTTTCTTAGCTTGGCAATGTAGACGTCCATGCTCCTGCCGTTGAAGTAATTATCATTGCCCCATATCTTTTTCAATGCCAATTCGCGGGGCAAGAGATCATTCTTGTATTCGCTCAGCATTTTGAGCAATTCGTTTTCTTTTGGGGACAGCGTGATTTTTCCTGCTTCGGAAGAAAGTTCTCTGAGCTTAGGAATGAAATGGTATTTACCCAGATCGTATTCTATGTTTTCCTGCTCACGCGATTGCTCTTCGTTGCGCTTGAGAATCGCTTTGATTTTAAACAGCAACAATTCTGAATCAAATGGTTTGGTGATGTAATCGTCTGCACCCAGTTTGTACCCTTTGATCTGGTCTTCCTTCATCGATTTGGCAGAAAGGAAAAAAAGCGGAATATCCGGATTGATGTCGCGGATATCTTCAGCCAGTGCAAATCCATCCATCTTGGGCATCATCACATCCAACAGGCAGATGTCAAATTTTTCCCGCTGAAATGCTGCCAGTCCAAGATGTCCATCTCTTTCCAGTACCACGTCAAGATCGTTCAGTTCAAGAAAATTTTTGAGGACTGTTCCCAGGTTGGGATCGTCTTCGCAGAGCAGGACTTTGGGTTTGGAGGTGGACATGTGGAATGGTTTTAGACAAATAAAATTACTAACTTCTACATTTCCGATTGCAGGACAATAAAATTTTGTTAAACAGCGTCCCATTCTTGAAATTTGTGCCAAAACAAAACAATGCCAGCACTGCACATCACTTCCGATAATACATTCAAGAAGCTTGTGGTCATTGGCGACCGGGTGTTGATTCGTCCATCCAAACCAGATGAAAAAACGGAAAGCGGACTCTATCTGCCTCCTGGCGTTCAGGAAAAAGAGAAAGTTCAACAAGGTGTTGTCATAAAAACAGGTCCGGGTTTTGTTATTCCCATGCCCGTTGAAGATGAGGTATGGAAATCCGATGAAGAAAAAGTCAAGTATGTTCCGCTTCAGGCGAAAGAAGGTGATTTGGCCATTTTCCTCTTGAGCGGGGCCACGGAAGTACTGTATGAAGGCGCGAAATACTACATTGTCCCCCAAAGCGCAATCCTCATGCTCGAGCGGGAAGAGGAAATTTAAGTGCTAAATAATTGAAAAGCACGCTATTAGATCGTGGGTAATTTTATTGTGATTTTATTAGTATTTATAAAATCTAGCGTATATCTTCGTCTCGGTTTTTCATAGGATATTGGATTTATATGGGCCGGATTTCTATCCAGGCCCTTTTCTATTTTAGGGAGATGCTACCATCCGGATTCATCTCAATTATTGCCTCGTTTTTCAAGAATAAAAGTGCATCTCGGACTGCGTTTTCCGAATGCCCAGTTGCCGTTGTCAATTGTTCTCTGGTTTTAGTTCCATCCGCCAAGTGTTGACGAATGAGCGTTGCGCAACGATTCAAATCGGTTAAGGGTATGGTTGAAGCAGCCTTTTTACGACAACTGCTGCAGATGCCGCATTCGTTTTGGTGGTCGGCTCCAAAATAGGAGGAAATGAAACTTGATTTACACGCATTGCTTGTTGCATAGTCGATCACGCATGCAATGCGGTGTGCATATTCTTTTTTTCGCAATAAATACCGTGCATGATCGATGGAAAGTTCAGCGCTGTTGATTCTGTCCTGCAGCAAACATACCTGCGGTGTTTCTTTTCGAGGAGAATACGCAATCACTCCGAGTTGATCCAATCGGATGAGTTGTTCACGTATTTCTGTGATACCGGTCCCCAATTGCCAAGCCAATTTTGTTTCCTGAATCGATACGGAGAAGTCCAGAATGCCTCCATAGCTTCTCAGCAAAGCTTTGATCAGCGATTCAAGTTCAGGATGAAACTGTTCTGCATCTTCGATGCCTTGTCGGTCGGCGATAAATTCTACCTGCGACGACTGAAATACTTTATCGATGTAGGCAATCACCTGTTCCTGCCGAAGTGCCTGTAAACTATTCAACGTATCGCTGGCAGACACTGGGAACCGTTTTAAAAAAGCTTCCATATCGAAATCATAGTATTCCCCGGCGCGGCTCCCTACGGGCAATTGCAGGTAGTTGCAAAGGGACTGATAAACGGTACGGATGACTGACATGGGAGGATATTTCACCTCAGGAAGCCGACGCAGTTCGTCAAGTTCTGTATCTGTGTACAGCAATACGGCATGGGCAGGTTGTTCATCTCTTCCAGCGCGACCTGCTTCCTGGTAGTAGCTTTCCAAACAATCGGGTACATCAACGTGGATCACTAGTCGCACATTGGGTTTATCTATTCCCATTCCAAATGCATTGGTGCAGGCCATCACGCTGGTGTGGCTGTTGATCCAACTTGTTTGTTTGAGTTTTCGTGTATCACGGTCCAGTCCGGCATGGAAATAGTCGCATTCGATACCATGCAAGCGAAGCAGGTCGGCAATCTCCTTGGTTTTTCTTCTGGTTTTGCAGTATACAATTGCTGAGCCGGGAATTTTTTTCAGCCACTTCAAAGTGGCGTTTATTTTATCGCCGGTGTTTTCTGTGGCATAGGAAAGATTTTTTCGTTCGAAGGAGCCCATGAAGAATTGGTGCGACTTCCAACCGAGTTTATCGGCAATATCCGTTTGAACTTTTTTTGTGGCAGATGCAGTAAGTGCAATCATGCGCACGTGGGGAAGTCGCTCCCGAATGCGGGCGATGTGTAAATAGGAGGGACGAAAATCATAGCCCCACTGGGAAATGCAATGGGCTTCGTCAATGGCAATAAGGGTAATGGGTAGGTCTGAAAGCTCATTCATGAACCGATCGTTTTCCAGTCGCTCTGGCGAAACATATAAAAATTGCAGATCGCCTTCAGCGCATTGCTGGAGCATGGCATGAACATCTTGAGCACTGGTTCCGGCAATCAACGCAGCAGCAGAAATCCCCATGGATTGGAGTCGCGCTACCTGATCTTCCATCAGTGCCACCAATGGTGAGATCACGATGCAGCATCCCCCCAACGATAAACCGGGAACCTGAAAGCAAATGGACTTGCCGCTTCCTGTTGGCAGCACTGCCAGCGTGTCGTGTTGATCCAGTACCGATTGAATGATGTCTTCTTGCAGCGGTCGAAATTGAGCATGTCCCCAATACTGCTTCAACAGTTCTGCGGGTGATGGGTGCAAAGGCATCAGGACACTTTTTTAAAGAAGAGTCGAACTGAATTCGCAGCCAGCACCACATCGCTGAGTCCCATCACCAGTGCACCAAACGTAGGCGTCAGGAATCCAAAAGCCGCGACGGGTATGGCGATGATGTTGTAGAAAAATGCCCAGAATAAATTTTCTTTGATGGTGATGAAGGTCGCTTTTCCTAGTCCCAAAGCAGTCGTCAGTTTTTTCAAACCGGAACTCATCAGTACGACTTGTGCACTTTGAATGGCCAGCTGCGAAGCTTCGCTCAATGAAATACCGATTGTAGCCTTGGCCAGAGCTGGAGCATCATTAATGCCGTCGCCGACCATGGCCGTAGGAGCGCTTGCGCTCAGGTTGGCAATTTTTTCTAATTTTTGCTCGGGACTTTGTTCCGCAATGACTTCGTCAATGCCCAAGGTACGCGAGAGCTTATCGCATTTTTCCTGACGATCACCGCTGAGCAGAATGGTTTTCAGTCCTTTTGCTTTGAGGGCGTTGATCACACCGGCTGCCTCGGGACGAATTTCATCTTCTACATCAATCCATCCGATGAGTTGTTCGTTCTTGAGCAAGTAAACATTATGATGGTGCTCGTTTGTTTTTCCATTCACCAGTTTGAACGATCCTGCCCAGTATGCGTTGCCTTCCTGATCCACGCCGTTCATGCCAATTCCCTTGACCTCTTCAATTGTTTTCCACCGGATCTCTTCTTTGGTTTTGAAACTGCTGGCGATGCATTGTGCAATGGGGTGATTGGAATATTTTTCCAATGAATACACGATACGCTTCCATTCATCTTCGGGTGTATCCAGGATATTGTATTCAGAAAGTTTGAATGCTCCTGTAGTGAGTGTTCCTGTTTTATCAAAAACGATTTGACGGATGTGCTTGAAGTTTTCAAGGCTGGTTGCGTTTCTAAAAAGGATGCCATTGCATGCAGCTCTTCCGAGTCCCACTGCTATGGCGGCCGGCGTTGCCAGTCCCATTGCACAAGGGCAGGCAATCACCAAAACGGCGATGCTGCGCATGAGTGCTTCTGTAAACACAGATGATACGGCCGGGTCTTTGCTCAGGAGGATGTAGTTGACAGCAAAGGTGAGCAGTGCAATGCCGACAACCAATGGGACAAAAACGGCGCTGATTTTATCGGCCAGGTCTTGAATGGGTGGTTTTTCACCCTGTGCCTGTTTCACCATGTTCAGTATTCCGGAAAGCACGGTGTCGTCGCCAACTGCTGTGACCTGCGCTTTGACGGATCCTGATTCCACAATGCTTCCTCCGATCAATTTATCCTTGGCCAGTTTGTGCACAGGAATGCTTTCTCCCGTGAGCAAAGCTTCGTTCACATGTGCATCGCCCCATAAGATTTTACAATCGATCGGGACCTGTTCGCCACTTCTTACCAAAATGAGATCGCCTACTTTGAGTTGTGTGTTCTCAATCGGGAAGATGACTTCCTGATGGTGTTCGTCGAAGGCGATCATGTTGGCCATGACCTTTTGTGATTTGATCAGGGATTTGAGTGCACGTTGTGTCGACTGCATCGATGCATCTTCCAGGTAGTTTCCAAAAAATACCAACGTGATGATGGTGGCTGCAGTTTCATAGAACAGGTACTGTTCTCCTTGTCCCATCAACGTCCCCATCAGGCTGTATGCAAATGCTGCAGTTGCTCCAATAGAGATCAAGACGTTCATGTTTGGAATGCCGTTGCGCAAGCTCTTGATTGCACTTTTTCCAAAAAAGGACATGCCCACCAGGTAAACAGGCAGGCAAAGGACCAGCTGCAACCATGGATTCATCAGCCAGTGGATGTGAATCCATCGCTCCAGCATATGCAACATCAACACGAGTGTGAAAGGAAGGCAAAACAGAAAGCGGTGGAGTTGTGTCGATAAAAAACGACGCGATGATGGAGCCACTGCACTATCGCCCACTACTTCGTATCCCAGATCGTGTATGCCTTTGATCAATTCTTTTGTAGGTGAACCTTCTTCGATGTCAAAAGAGACTTCTGCATCGATGGGATTGACGTGAATGTTCTGCATCCCCTGTTTATCCAAGTACTTGTTGATGGTCAGTGCGCAGTTTGCACAGGTCATTCCTTCCACTTTCCATTTAACGGTTTCCATGGTGCAAATTTACTGATTAAATTATCTTCGCAGGGAATGACACTGCTGGATCGCATATACGAAAAGGGTGAATTGGCAGAGGTTTCAGCTGAGCTGTTGCCTCTGATTGCACCCCATCGCATTATCCTATTTTATGGTGATTTGGGTGCGGGAAAAACCACCTTGATTCGGGAGATTTGTCGGCAATTGGAGTGTGTAGACAACGTCAGCAGTCCCACATTTTCCATTATCAATACCTACCTCACCAAGCACCAGCAGCGCCTGGTGCACATGGACCTCTATCGGATCTCCGGATACGCGGAAGCCATGGACGCCGGAGTGGAAGATTACCTCTACAGCAACGATCTATGTTTCGTGGAATGGCCGGAAAAAGCCGATCAACTTTTTCCAGAAAATTGTCTTTTCATTCATGTGCAACAGGAAGGAGATGACCGCCGTCGGATCAGGGTGTTTAACCAAAAAAATGGTTAACTTGTCATTCGATTTGCATTATGGCCCAGCGTAAACCATTCATCAGCACAGGGCTCAGCTATGAGCCATTGGAAGAGACCCTTGATGTGCGGCCTTCCTCCTCCTCGTTGCGAATCGGTATTCCCAAGGAAACAGCCTTTCAGGAAAATAGAATCGCCCTGACCCCCGATGCGGTGGGAGTACTCACAAACAACGGCCATGCAGTTGCTGTAGAGCAAAAAGCAGGGGAGGGAGCTCATTTCCTGGACAACGACTACGCCGAAGCGGGAGCGGAAATTGTTGCCGACAAAAAAGAGTTGTTCAAAAACGATATCATTATTAAATCTGCCCCGGTATCCGAAGAAGAACTGCCGTTGCTTTCGGTGGGACAAACCATCATATCCCCCATCCATCTTCCGGTGATGAAGACCCATATCCTGGAAAAAATGATGGAAAAAAAGATTACCGCACTTTCTTTTGAAAATCTCAAAGATGAATCCGGCAACAACCCCATCGTTCGAAGCATGAGCGAAATCGCGGGCAGCGCGGTGATGTTGATTGCGGGGCAGTACCTGGGAAGCTCCAACAATGGAAGAGGTGTTTTGCTCGGTGGCATCTCTGGAATTCCGCCGACTAAAGTCGTCATCATTGGTGCAGGCATTGTAGGCGAATATGCTGCGCGTACAGCTTTGGCCATGGGGGCCAGCGTCAAGATTTTTGATAACAACATTTACAAACTCAAGCGGCTCCAAAATAATATGGGAGTAAGGCTATGGACTTCTGCGCTGGAGCTCAAGATCCTTTCCAAACAACTAAAGACCTGTGATGTGGCCGTGGGTGCACTTACCTCCAGCGGCGGTCGAACCCCGGTGGTGGTGACGGAAGAAATGGTTTCGATGATGCGACCGGGCAGTGTGATTGTGGATGTCAGCATCGATCGTGGAGGGTGTTTTGAAACCTCAGAAGTTACCTCCCATCAACGGCCGGTTATCAACAAATACGGCGTCATTCATTATGGCGTTCCCAATATCCCTTCTGGATTTGCTCGTACAGCTTCTCAGGCGATCAGCAATGTGCTCATGCCTCTGCTGATGAAGGTTGGAGACGAAGGAGGCATTGAACAACTGGTGTGGCAACAGCTGAATATCCGCAATGGTATTTACCTGTTCAAAGGCTCGCTCACCAATTTTCATTTGAGCCAACGGTTCAATTTAAAATTCACCGACCTCAATCTGCTGATTGCCAGTCAGCGCTAAACAGTTCACGAATGAAAGCAATCATCCCTGTAGCAGGGGCGGGAACGAAACTCAGGCCGCATACTTATACCCAGCCCAAAGCGTTGATCCCCTTAGCAGGAAAAACTGTGTTGAGCATCATCATGGATCAACTCATTGAAGCAGGTGTAAACCAAATGGTGTTGGTGGTAGGGTATCTGGGCGATAAGATTACGGACTATGCCAAAAGTCATTATCCCGATCTGGAAATTACCATCATTCATCAAAATGAGCGGAAAGGACTGGGCCATGCTGTCTACCTCTGCAAAGAATGGGTCAATAACGATGAAGTGATCATTGCATTGGGAGATACCATTTGCGAATATCCAGTCGTCGAAATGGTAAAACAGGAGGGATCGGTGTTGTGCGTAAAAAAGGTAGATGACCCGCGTGATTTTGGAGTAGCGGAAACGGATGAAGCGGGAATGGTCACCAAGCTGGTGGAAAAGCCTCACATCCCAAAGACCAACAATGCACTGGTGGGCATTTACAAGATCGCAGAGACGTCTCAGCTGTTTGATTGCCTGGAACAACTCTTGCAGGCAGTACCCAAGATGGATGGAGAGTGTGGACTCACATCGGCACTGGATTGCATGGTGCACGGTGGAACCCGGTTCACCACGATGAAGGTTTCCAATTGGTTCGACTGCGGCAAAATGGAAACGTTGCTGGAAAGCAATGCGACCTTATTGAAAAAATGGGGCGGGAATGGTTCCGATCAGCACAATTTTGAAAACACCATCATCATTCCGCCCGTCAGCGTTGCCCCTGGGTGCACCATCCAGCATGCCATTATTGGTCCCAATGTCACCATCGGTGAAAAGACCATCATCGATTATTCCGTTGTGAAAAATTCCATCATCGGTTCTTTCTCCAAACTCTATGATGTGGTGTTGCACGATTCACTGATCGGATCCGATACCGTGATCAAAGGCGAAACGCGTACGCTCAATATTGGCGACAATACCGAAATAGATCTGGGCTAGATCATTTGATCTTTCCTACCATGTCTCCCGGTACTACCCACGCATCAAATTCTTCCTCACTGAGGTAGCCCAGTTGGACCGCCATCTCTTTGAGTGTTGTACCCTCTCGGTGCGCTTTTTGTGCTATCTCCGCAGCTTTGTAATAGCCAATCTTGGTATTCAGTGCCGTGACCAGCATGAGCGAATTGTTCAGGTGTTTGTCGATGTTGTCGTACAGGGGTTCAATCCCGACAGCACATTTATCATTGAAGCTGACACATCCATCTCCGATCAATCGAGCACTGTGTAGAAAATTATAGATCATCATGGGTTTGAACACATTCAGTTCAAAATGACCGTTGGCACCTCCCACATTGATGGCCACATCGTTCCCCAAGACCTGTGCTGCTATCATGGTCAATGCTTCGCATTGGGTGGGATTGACTTTTCCCGGCATGATGGAAGATCCGGGTTCATTGTCGGGAATAAAAATTTCACCAATTCCACTGCGTGGTCCGGACGATAACATACGAATGTCGTTTGCAATTTTCATCAGGCTTACGGCAACGGTTTTCAATGCACCGTGTGCTTCTACAATCGCATCGTGTGCAGCCAATGCTTCAAATTTATTTTCTGCGGTGATGAAGGGATACCCCGTAAGCGAAGCGATGTGATGGGCTACCCGCTCTGCATATCCTTCCGGCGTATTGATGCCGGTGCCAACGGCGGTACCGCCTAAGGCAAGTTCGGCAAGGTGGGAGAGGGTATGGCGAATGGCTTTTATTCCATGATCCAGCTGCGAAACATATCCGCTGAATTCTTGACCTAGGGTCAGGGGAGTGGCGTCCATGAAATGCGTTCTTCCAATTTTCACCACGTGCATGAATGCTGCACTTTTTTTGGCCAGCGTGTTGCGCAGCAGTTCAATGCCGGGAAGAGTCGTTTCCATCAGCATCTTGTACGCAGCAATGTGCATGGCTGTTGGGAATGTATCATTGGAAGATTGCGATTTATTGACATCATCGTTCGGATGCAGAAATTTTTCTTTGTCGCTCAACTCACCGCCTTTCAAGACGTGTCCCCGATAGGCCACCACTTCGTTCACGTTCATGTTACTCTGCGTGCCGGATCCGGTCTGCCATACCACCAATGGAAAATATGCGTCCAGCGATCCTGAAAGAATTTCATCGCATACCTGTCCAATCAGTGCGCATTTGTCATCGGCCAACACTCCGGCATCTTTGTTTGCCAGTGCAGCCGCTTTTTTGAGGTAGGCAAATGCCCGTATGATTTCTCTAGGCATGGTATTGATGTCTTGTGCAATCTTGAAATTGTCGATGCTGCGTTGTGTTTGTGCACCGTAGTAGGCATGAATGGGCACACTCACTTCACCCATGGTGTCTTTTTCAATCCTGTATTCCATATGTTCTGTTTTCACTTGAATTGTGGTTTTCTCTTTTCCAGAAATGCCGTTGTTCCTTCCAGCATATCATCCGATGCAAAAGCCGTTCCGAAACATGCCGCTTCTGTTTTCATTCCTTCTTCTACACCTACTTCTGAAGCATTGGTTGCGGCGATGATTTGTGCAAGTGCAGTGGTGGATTTGCTGATGATGGTGCGCATTTTTGTTTCTGCGAATGTTTGCAGTTCGGATGCGGGGCACACATGATTGACCAATCCTATGCGCCAGGCTTCTTGTGCATCATAGCTGTCGCCGGTCATCATCCATTCCAGGGCACGTCCTTTTCCAATCAACCGGGTGAGCCGTTGCGAACCGCCGTAACCGGGAATGATGCCGAGGTTGACTTCCGGTTGACCAAACCGGGCGTTGTCCGATGCAATTCGAAAATGACAGGCCAACGCCAGTTCGCATCCGCCTCCCAACGCGTAGCCGTTCACCGCTGCAATGATGGGTTTTGGGGAACGCTCGATGGAAAAAAACAATTGTTGTCCCAGTTCTGCCAATTCCTTTCCGATGTTCCGATCGGCTTTGACAAATGTGGAGATATCGGCTCCTGCGACAAATGCTTTTTCGCCTGCTCCGGTGATGATGCACCCTCTCATGGACGCATCGTTGTGCAGATCGTGAAGTGCCTCTTGCAATCCCTGCAGCACGGATGCATTGAGTGCATTTAACTTATCCGGCCGATGGATGGTGATTTTCATCCATCCTTGATTTTTTTCAATTAGAATTACTTTTTCCATGATGAGCAATTAAAAGCTTCGGTTGATTTGGGTCCATTCTCGGATATATGCAGCGATTTCCTGTGAAGGAGTACCGGGAGGAAACAATTTTCCGACTCCCATGGAGGAGAGTGTTGATCGGTCCTCTTCCGGAATGATGCCTCCGCCGGTGAGCAACACATCGTTGAGGTCTTTTTGTTTCATCAATTCAATGACGCGGGAGAATACGGTCATGTGTGCGCCGGACAAAATGCTCACCCCTATGGCGTCTACGTCTTCCTGCAGTGCAGTTTCCACCACCATTTCGGGCGTTTGACGCAGACCGGTGTAAATCACTTCCATTCCAGCATCCCGCAGGGCTGTTGCAATCACTTTTGCTCCACGGTCATGGCCATCCAGTCCCACCTTTGCGATGAGAACACGAATTGGTCGGTTACCCTGTTCAGGATGAGGCTGCATCATCTAATATATGGATTGCGTGGGAAATACGGGACAAAGTACTGTCTTTCTGAAGATAGTGGGCGATCAGGAAAACGGGGGGACCAAACTTGCCGCCGACAAGCATGATGCGCAAGGACAATTGTACCTCACCCGGTTTGATGCCCAATCGTATCGCCACCTGTTTAAACGAATCTTCAATCGCCTCTGTTTTCCATTCAGCGAGTGCAGCAAGTTCGTTCGACCATTCCGTGAAAAAATTCTTCTTTCCGCTGTCCCACTTAGCACGTATGCTGTTCCAGTCGACTGAAACCGGATCACGGAAAAAATAGTCCAATTGAGGAATGAAATCCATTAGCGTCTGACATCGCTCCTTCACCAGTCCAATGAGTGGCGTGATGGCTTCTTGTGTAACCTGTATACCTTGCTGTTTCATCCGTTCGCACACCTGCGGCGCCAGTTCTTCGTCGCGTTTGCGCTTGATCCATTCTTGGTTGAACCACTTGGCTTTTTCAAAATCAAATCGTGCTCCGCCTTTGTGAATGCGGTCTACCGAAAAACGCTCACAGAGTTGTGAACGATCGAATACTTCTTCGCCGGAACCATCGTTCCATCCGAGCAAGGCCAGCATGTTGATGAATGCTTCAGGCAAGAACCCCATTTCCCGGAATCCCCGCGTCAATTCCTGGGTACGTGGATCGTGCCAGTCCATTGCAAAAACCGGAAATCCCAATCGATCTCCATCGCGTTTACTCAGCTTTCCGTGTCCATCGGGTTTTAAAATCAAAGGAAGGTGGGCCCATTGCGGCATGCTGTTCTTCCAGCCCAGGAAATCCCAGAGGAGGAGGTGGACAGGTGCGGATGGCAGCCATTCTTCCCCTCGGAAGGCATGCGAAATCTGCATCTGGTAATCGTCTACCACCACTGCCAGGTGATAGGTGGGCATGCCATCAGCCTTCAGCAATACTTTATCGTCTACTTCGTTGCTGTTGAAATGAACCTCACCCCGTATCATGTCGTGCAGCACCACCGTTTGATTGGCGGGGACATTGATCCGAATGACGTGTGGCGTTTTTTCGCTCAAGAGTCGTTCCACTTCCGATGCATCGAGTGCCAGCGAATTGCGCATGTGTGCCCGGATGGATGCATTGTATTGTGGGGAAGGATTGTTCTCCGATTTGAATCGCTCGCGCATGGCTTCCAGCTCCTCTGGAGTATCGAAGGCATAGTAGGCATGACCCTGTTGAATCAATTGTTCAGCAAAGGCCCGGTAAGTGGATTTGCGTTCGCTTTGCCGGTAGGGGCCAAAGCGACCTTCTTTATGGGGACCTTCATCGGGAGATATGCCACACCACTCAAGGCAATCAAGAATGTAGTGTTCCGCGCCCGGTACAAATCGTGTTTGATCCGTGTCTTCGATGCGAAGCACAAAGGTTCCACCGTGATGGCGTGCAAATAAATAATTGAATAATGCTGTTCTCACACCACCCAGATGGAGTCCGCCGGTGGGACTGGGTGCAAACCGAACCCGTACTGCAGATTTCATGATGCAAAGATAAGCAGGAATGCCGGCTAAGGGGGATAACGAAAAAACCTCCGCTTAGAGAAGGGGAGGTTTTTTAATCAAACAATACGTTTAGTTCGATTCGTAGGATACTGGATAGTTCGTTGGGTACGGATTAAAAACGGGCCTTTGGATTTCTGTTTAGTTTCATAGGGGTACGCAACAATAACGGTGGACCGTTTCTGGCTAGTATAAAACACGTAGTTATTCAGGCGGATTGAGTACTAGTACCCGGCAAGGGGGGTCAATAATTGCAGAAAATACGGTCTATAGGGGTCAGTCGACTTAAAATACGCCAGTCGACAACATCACCAGGGTACAGGCTTCCATGCACACAATGCCCTGTTCAGCAGCCTTTTTCATAAAAGCAGGGTTCTCGGCACCCGGATTAAAGATGATCCTTCGTGGATGAAGGGAGAGCATATAGTCCTCATAGGCAGTTTGCCGATTGGTATTGAGGTAGAGCGTGACCGTATCAATATCGGAAAACGGTTCAGGGGAATCGATGACGTTCACAGTCCCGATAGAAAAGGGTTCGCGCCCGATGGCAACCGCTTCATGTCCTGCTGCGGTAAGCCGCACCACTGCAAGATGGCTGTATTGTGTGGGATTGGATGATGCGCCGAGGACCAACGTTTTTTTTCCGGACATCAGACGAGCATGGTAACGGGGTTCTCCATGTATTTTTTCAGGGTCTGCAAAAATGCGGCACCAACGGCACCGTCCACGCTGCGGTGATCGCAACTCAAGGTTACCTTCATCATGTTGGTGACACCGAACCCATCGTTTTTGCGTACCACTACTTCTTTGATTTTTCCAACGGCCAAAATGCAGCTGTCGGGCGGATTGATGATTGCAGTGAATTCATCAATGTCCATCATTCCTAAATTGGAAATCGTAAATGTATTGCCGGAGAATTCTTGTGGTTGAATTTTTTTATTGCGCGCTTTATCGTACAACTCTTTCGCATCGGCTGCAATTTGAGCAAGCGACTTCTGATCGGCAAAGCGCACGACTGGAACGATCAGCCCTTCGGGCAATGCAATCGCCGATCCAATGTGTACGTGTTCATAGGTGCGAATGAATTCACCCATCCAGCTGCTGTTTACTGCTGGGTGCTTGCGCAGGGACAACGCAGCAGCTTTGATCATCATGTCCTGAAACGAAATCTTCACCGGACTCACTTCATTGAGTTGGGCTCGGGCACTCATGGCATTGTCCATGCAAATTTCCATTCCCAAATAGAAATGAGGAGCAGTGAACATGCTTTCTCCCAATCTCCGAGCAATGGTCTTCCGCATGGAGGTGAGCGGGGTATCCACAAATCCTTCTTTGCCTGCTACAAATTGCGGAGCAGCGGCAACTGTGTGTGATGCTGAACCAGGAGCATAATCGTCGATGTCCTTTTTAATGATTCTTCCACCATCGCCGGATCCGCTTACGCTTCCCAGATCAATGCCTTTCACCTTGGCCAACATTTTTGCAAGGGGAGAGGCTTTTACCCGACCATTTGCATCCTGTGCTTCAGGTGAAGCGGTTGGCGCAGGTGTGTTTACAACAGCAGGTGCAGCTGGAGCAACATGGGGAGTCGCAGGTGCCGGAGCAACGGGTGCTGCCGGAACAGCTGTAACCGAATGCAGGAGTCCTGAAACATCAGTACCCGCTTTACCAATGATGGCGATCACATCGTTGACGTTTGCCGATTCCCCTTCTTTCACGCCAACATATAATAATGTTCCCTCTGCATAGCCCACTACTTCCATGGTTGCTTTATCGGTTTCCACATCCGCCAGGTTGTCGTCGCTTTTGACAGCGTCTCCAACTTTTTTGTTCCACTGCACAATCTTGCCACTGGTCATCGTATCGCTGAGCAACGGCATGCGGATGACCGTAACGCCCAATTGTTCAGCAGTAACCGTGGGGGCAGCCGCAGCTGCTGCAAAGGAGGGAGCTGGTGTTGGTGCAGGAGCAGGTGTAGGAACTGCAGCTGCAGAGGATGCAGCTGCCGGTTGTATGAGGGATTGAATGTCTTCACCTTGTTTGCCCACAATGGCAATGATATCGTTCACTTTAGCAGCTTCGCCTTCTTTGCACCCAATATAGAGCAGGGTGCCATCGGCATACCCCACTACTTCCATAGTGGCTTTATCGGTCTCCACATCTGCGAGAACATCGTCGCTCTTCACGGAATCGCCTACATTCTTGTTCCATTTCACGACTTTTCCCTCTGTCATGGTATCGCTGAGAAGTGGCATTCTGATGACCTCTGCCATAGCACTGTTGCGTTTTAGTTGGTGATGATTTGGAAGGCCGAAATTACGCCAAAATGGGCAAGTTCAAATCTGATGTGGAAAGTTTATGAGGGCTCAGTAATCCAGGTCCAGGTTCAGTCGTTCTTTCAATTCGTTTACGATAGGATACTTGCCGACCAGTCGGATGAACTGGTCCTTTTTTGAAAGCACCTGTTCTTTGACAGGTGCAGCCTCGTCTGCCTGGGGATCCAGCTGCAGGCTGATTTGGATCTTGGGATTGTTGAACCATTCTTGCAGGTGAAGGGTGAGTCCCGTTTTTTCAGCTTCAATAAACTGCAGTTGAACGCGGTTGTCGGCCATTACTTCCAATACATGTTCCTCAGTGATATTCACCCGGGCATCTTTGAGGTTGTGATGACTGGTGACCTGATTATTCGCTGTGAGCCGTTCCAGGTATGCCGACCAGGCTTCTTTAACCGGTTCAGCCGAAAGCGGAAGAACGGTGGCAACCTCTTTTTTCCGGTTTTGGATCTGGTCGCGGATTTTCTTGAGGGCGCCTATGCCTGCTGCAGGAGGAATGGGACGATCGGGTTCTGCAGGGGCTGACGGTTGATGGTTGACTGGGGTGGGAGCTGGAGGAGTGGCCGGGGGTACAGCCGGTTGGGGGTGTGGACGAAAACCTATGGCACGAAATGCCACAGGTTTCATCTCATCCAGTCGTTTTTTTTTTGAACCGCTTTCTTCAGCCACCAGGGTAACCGCTTGCTGCAAGTAGTTCAACTTGATGAGATGAAATTCAACGTGCAGTTTTTTGTTTCGTGCCGACTTATATCCAATCTCTGCCTCATTCAGTATGCTCAGTGCACCAATGACATAAGCAGTGGAAAGTGAACGAGCGGCTTCCATGTATCTGGTTCTGAATCCATCCATCACCTGCAGCAGTGGAACGGATCGTTCATCTTTGCTGACCAGTAGATTTCTGAAAAATTCACTGAGCGATCCGAGCAGCATATCTCCTTCAAATCCCTTTGTATCGATTTCATCAACAAGCGACAGCACGGAAGGAAGATCTTCCTGTATCAACATATCGAGCAAACGAAAGAAATAATCTTCATCCAAAGCATTGAGGTGTTCAAGCGTGTTGGAATACGTGAGGTTTGAATGGGTGAAGCTTACAATTTTATCCAGAATGCTCAAGGCGTCCCGCATGCATCCATCGCATTTTTGTGCAATGATTTGCAATGCTTCCGGCTCTGCCTGGATGCCTTCTTTTTGCGCAATTTCTTGCAGGTGTGCCACCACAGCAGCTGGGGTGATGCGCTTGAAATCAAATATCTGACAACGGGAAAGAATGGTCGGAAGAATTTTATGTTTTTCAGTGGTAGCCAAAATGAAAATGGCATGTGCAGGGGGTTCTTCCAATGTTTTTAAAAATGCATTGAATGCAGATGCGCTGAGCATGTGGACCTCATCGATGATATACACTTTATAGCGGCCGGACTGCGGTGCAAACCGAACCTGCTCGATCAGCTCCCGTATATCGTCGACGGAATTATTGCTCGCGGCATCCAACTCGTGTACATTGAATGTAGATCCGCTTTCAAACGAAACACAGGAACTGCAGGTGTCGCAGGCCTCACCTTCTGGCGTAATGTGTTCGCAGTTGATTGTTTTGGCAAGGATGCGCGCACACGTTGTTTTGCCTACGCCCCGTGGACCGCAAAACAAAAAGGCATGTGCCAGGTGTTGTTGCAGGATTGCATTCTTGAGGGTGGTCGTGATGTGTGATTGTCCCACCACACTTGAAAAGTGCTGCGGCCTGTATTTGCGGGCGGAGACAACAAAATTTTCCATTCTTGCGCAAGATAAGAAAGGTTTAACTTAGATGCTCATCCACCAACGCATACAACTACTCGGATATGAGGTACATCTTATCGATGGATCAGGGAACCACCAGTTCGCGGGCGATCTTATTTGATATCAGTGGCTCCATTGCTGCTGTTGCACAAAAAGAATTTAAGCAAATTTTTCCAGAATCAGGCTGGGTAGAACACGATCCGATGGAGATTTGGGTCAGCCAGGCAGCCGTCGCTAAAGAGGCCATGCTCAAGCTGGGAATCAAGTCTGATCAGGTGCATGCGATAGGCATCACCAATCAGCGGGAAACCACCATTGTGTGGGATAAGCAAACCGGCGAGCCAGTATACAACGCAATCGTGTGGCAGGATCGGCGCACGGCTTCTTACTGCGATGCACTCAAGCAGGAGGGGAAGGCCAGCATGATCCACGAAAAAACCGGATTGGTGGTCGATGCCTATTTTTCTGGAACCAAGTTGCGGTGGATACTGGAACATGTTCCGGGGGTGCGGGCTCGTGCGGAAAAAGGACAATTGGCATTTGGAACAGTTGATAGTTGGTTGTTGTGGAAGCTGACCGAAGGCAAAGTGCATGCTACGGATGTGAGCAATGCGTCGCGGACCATGCTGTTCAACCTGCATACGCTGGACTGGGACGATGAATTGCTGCAGTTGATGAACATCCCCCGTTCCATGATGCCCAAAGTGAAAAGCAACAGTGAAGTATATGGGTATGCTGCAGCAATTGGCATGCCCAATGTACCCGTTGCCGGGATGGCCGGTGATCAGCAGTCGGCTTTATTTGGACAAATGTGCACTTCGGAAGGGATGGTGAAGAATACTTATGGAACCGGCTGCTTCATGCTCATGAACACCGGTACACGCATCGTTGCTTCAAAAAATAATCTCCTCACTACTGTTGCCTGGCAACTCAACGGCATTACCCACTATGCATTGGAGGGAAGTGTTTTCATCGCCGGAGCTGCTGTTCAGTGGTTGAGGGATGGATTGAAAATCATTCTCAGTTCAGGCGAGGTGCAGACGCTTGCCACTGCTGTAGCCGACAACGGAGGGGTGGTGGTGGTACCTGCATTTTCCGGACTGGGTGCACCGTACTGGAATCCCTATGCTCGCGGAGCTATTTTTGGAATCAGTCGCGGCACCACCGATGCACATATTGCGCGAGCAACGTTGGAAAGCATTGCGCTGCAAACACACGATGTGGTGAAGTCGATGGAATCCGATGCCGGTGTTCCCATTGCTGAATTGCGCGTGGATGGGGGAGCGACGGTCAACGATCTGATGATGCAGTTCCAGTCCGATATTCTGGGGGTAAACGTGTTGCGACCGGAAGTCATTGAGACCACCGCGTTGGGGGCAGCCTATCTGGCGGGACTCGCAACCGGTTATTGGTCGAGCACCACTGAAATTGCATCCCAATGGAAAGTATCCGGATCATTTCAGCCGGCAATGGATGAAGAACACAAGCAAGCCTTCATCCGAGAATGGAAACGAGCGGTTCAATCGGTATTGAGTTGGTCAAATGCATAGTGAATTGGCGTGAACAGATTGAAAGCCATACAGGCAGTGCGCGAAACAACGGTGTGGGACCTGATCGTGATTGGAGGAGGTGCTACGGGATTGGGTATTGCCGTAGATGCCAGTCAACGCGGCTACACAACATTGCTCCTCGAGAAAAATGATTTTGCAAAAGGCACATCGAGCCGCAGCACCAAGCTGGTTCACGGAGGTGTTCGTTACCTGGCACAAGGAAATATAAAACTGGTGGTGGATGCATTGCGGGAAAGGAGTTACCTGCTTTCCAACGCGCCACACCTCACCCGCATTCAGGATTTTATCATTCCCACGTACAGTATATTTTATACCATTTTTTATGGTGTGGGACTCATGATCTATGATTTGCTTGCCGTACGCAGAAGCGTAGGTAAAACAAAATGGTTGAGTGCATCTGCAGTTCTTGCTGCGCTGCCTTCAATACGAAAACGGGGACTCAGCGGAGGTATTCGCTACAGCGATGGACAATTTGATGATGCGCGACTTGCGCTGGCGTTGGCGCTTACGGCCCATGATCACCAAGCAACGTTATTGAACTATACTGCGGTGACAGCCTTGATCAAAGAGCGCGGAAAAATTGTGGGAGTAGTGGCAGAAGAGGAATGGTCGGCCCTTCGTTTTGAAATCCGTGCAAAATCCGTCATCAACGCCACCGGCGTTTTTGTAGATGGCATTTTGGATATGGATGATCCAGCATCGCCTGCCATGGTGATGCCTTCACAAGGCGTGCACCTGGTGATCGATAAAAAGTTTTTTCCTGGTACCCATGCCCTGATGATTCCTAAAACCCGAGATGGTCGTGTGCTATTTGCACTTCCCTGGCACGATCGGGTAGTAGTGGGAACTACCGATACGCCGCTGGACAGCATGAGCGAGGATCCGGTTGCCCTGGAAGAAGAAATTGAATTCATCATCAGTCATTTCAACGACTACAACGAAAAACGCATCGATCGAAAAGATGTGCTTTCGGTGTATGCGGGACTGAGGCCGTTGGTGAAATCCACCAATGCCGATTCTACAGCTTTGGCCTCGCGGGATCATACAATACTAGTGTCGCCCAGTGGACTTGTAACCATTACTGGGGGGAAATGGACCACCTATCGAAAAATGGCCAATGATGCGGTAAACAATGCTGCATTCATTTCCAAACTACCGGTTGTAAAAAGCGCCACCCGTTCACTGCGGTTGCATGGGTATACACGAGAGGTAAAGTATGGAGATTTTCTCAGTGTCTATGGATCGGATGCGGCAGTAATCAAAGCGTGGATGAATGAGGACCCGATGCTGTCGGTCAAGGTACACCCCGATCATGAATACCGGCGAGCAGAAGTCGTGTGGTCGGTCAACATGGAAATGGCGATGACGGTAGAAGACATTCTTTCACGCAGGTGCCGCATGCTCTTGCTGGATGCGCGTGCGGCCATAGAAGCCGCGCCCATTGTTGCGCGGATCATGGCCCCGTTGTTGGGAAAAGACAAAGAGTGGGAGGAGCAACAGGTCCAGCAATTCAGGGAATTGGCTGCGCATTACCTCTTGCAGGAAGTCGGAGATTAGTTTTTTGTATATTGTATAAAATTGCTCCATATGAATCCTTTTGTTTCCGAATTGATAGGAACTACCGTACTCATCACCCTTGGAACAGGCGTAGTAGCAAATGTGGCCTTGAATAAAACCAAGGGAAACAATGCTGGCCTGATTGTGGTAGCATTTGGATGGGCCATTGCCGTGTTTGTAGGTGTATTCATTTCTGCAGAAGCAAGTGGTGCTCACCTCAACCCGGCGGTGACAGTGGGCTTGGCCGTTACCGGAAAATTTTCCTGGCAGGATGTACCGCTTTATGTCGCTGCGCAATTCTGCGGTGCCTTGATCGGTTCCTTACTTACGTTTTTAGCATACAGTGATCATTTTGAAGCCACGGCTGATGCCGAAACCAAATTGGGGGTTTTTGCAACGGGTCCGGCTATTCATCGTCCCATTAATAATTTAATGACCGAGCTGATCGCTACGTTTGTCTTTATGCTGGCCATCCTGTTCATTCAAAAAGGGGAGCTGAAGCTCGGATCCCTTGATGCATTGCCGGTGGCGTTGCTGGTGCTGGGCATTGGGTTGTGCCTGGGTGGACCTACAGGGTATGCCATCAATCCTGCACGCGATTTGGGTCCCCGAATTGCGCATGCGTTGTTGCCTATTCCCGGCAAGGGCAGCAGCAACTGGGGATATGCCATCATCCCCGTTCTGGGTCCACTTCTCGGGGCGGTCTTGGCCGGGTTGTTGTTCATGCGGTTGTAGGCTCCCCGCCAGTAGAAAAATTTCTCCACCTGATTTTTTTGATCTCTTCATCCTGCTTACCTTTGCGGCCTGAAACGAATAACAGCTTTAACACTACCAGGTCATGTCAAACAAGGGTAAAATCAAACAGGTAATCGGTGCGGTGGTTGACGTTGCTTTTGAAGGTCAACTCCCTGAGATTTACAATGCATTGGAGCTCACACGTGAGAACGGCGACAAGCTCGTCATGGAGGTGCAACAGCACCTGGGTGAAGACAGTGTACGTTGCATTGCAATGGATGGTACTGAGGGTTTGGTGCGGGGATTGGATGTGACCGATACTGGTAAGGCAATTGCCATGCCCACAGGCGAAGCGATCAATGGTCGACTTTTCAACGTAACCGGCGACCCCATTGATGGATTGCCTGCGGTTTCAAAAGAAAAAGGTAGGGCCATCCACGCCAAGCCACCCAAGTTTGAAGAACTCAGCACCGCTTCGGAGGTGTTGTTTACCGGCATTAAGGTCATTGACCTGATTGAACCCTATGCAAAAGGGGGTAAGATTGGATTGTTCGGTGGTGCCGGTGTTGGCAAAACCGTATTGATCCAGGAATTGATCAACAACATTGCAAAAGGATACGGTGGTCTTTCGGTGTTTGCGGGCGTGGGCGAGCGTACCCGTGAAGGAAACGATCTGTTGAGAGAAATGATTGAAGCAGGCATCATGAAATATGGTGATGCATTCAAGCACAGTATGGAAGAAGGTGGATGGGATTTGGATAAAGTGGATATGAACGGGTTGAAAGATTCCAAAGCAACATTCGTGTTCGGTCAGATGAACGAACCCCCCGGTGCCCGTGCACGTGTGGCGTTGAGTGGATTGACGATTGCTGAATATTTCCGAGACGGAGATGGTGAAGGAAAAGGAAAGGATATTTTGTTCTTCGTCGATAACATCTTCCGGTTTACACAAGCAGGATCAGAGGTTTCGGCTCTGTTGGGACGTATGCCTTCTGCGGTGGGATATCAGCCTACCCTTGCAACGGAAATGGGATTGATGCAAGAGCGGATTACCTCGACTAAAAACGGTTCAATCACTTCCGTGCAGGCCGTTTACGTTCCGGCGGATGACTTGACGGATCCGGCGCCAGCAACGACCTTTGCACACCTCGATGCGACTACCGTATTGAGCCGTAAGATTGCCGACTTGGGTATCTATCCTGCGGTGGATCCATTGGATTCTACTTCACGGATCTTGACCCCATTGATTGTTGGAGAAGCCCACTATAATTGCGCCAACCGCGTGAAACTCATTCTTCAGCGCTACAAAGAATTACAAGACATCATTGCCATCCTCGGTATGGATGAATTGAGCGAAGAAGATAAACTTACTGTGGCCCGTGCCCGTAAAGTGCAGCGCTTCCTCAGCCAGCCGTTCCACGTAGCCGAACAGTTCACCGGCCTCAAAGGTGTATTCGTGAGCATTGAAGATACCATTCGAGGCTTCAACATGATCATGGATGGTGAAGTGGATGAGTATCCAGAAGCTGCCTTCAACCTGGTGGGAACCATTGAAGACGCGATGGAGAAGGGTAAGAAAATGATGGAAGCCGCTAAATCCTAATCAGCACAACCAGCATGCACATAGAGATCTTGACCCCGGAGAAGAAATTATTTTCAGGCGATGCCTATGGTATCCAGTTGCCTGGCATCAGCGGTTCATTTGAGGTGTTGGAAAATCATGCTCCGTTGGTCAGTGCGCTGGGAAAGGGGAACGTAAAAATTTTACTCGACAAATCCGGTAAAGCAAGTAATTATTCCATTGTTGGTGGATTTGTCGAGGTGCTCAACAACCGTGTTTCGGTCCTGGTAGAAGGGGCTACTGAAACACTCTGATGTAATCCACAAAATACCATTGCGGAAAGTAGGTCGTTGCATTTGGAGCTCCCGGCCAGTTTCCTCCAACGGCCAAATTAACCAGGAAGAAGAAAGGATTGTTGAACGGATGGTCGGTGATCCCCAAATCCAATGGTTTGTACACGGCAATTTCTTTATCGTCAATCAGCATCCTCATGTAATCCTGTTTCCATTCGAGGCTGAACACGTGGTATTCATTGGGGATGGGTGCTGTTGTGTTGATGAAGGCGGTATTGTTTCGGGCTCCTGTTCCAAATTTATAGTGAATGGTGGAATGAACTTTTGATTCTTCGTGTCCTAAAAACTCCATGATGTCGATCTCTCCGCAACCGGGCCAGCCGACCTGTGGTGTACCGCGGTAGGAATTACCCAGCATCCAAAATGCGGGCCAGATGCCTTGTCCTCTGGGAAGTTTTGCGCGCATATCGATTCTTCCAAACTTGAATGATCGTTTGCCCATCGTTGTGAGGCGCGTGGATGTATAATTTTTACCCGCCTTTGCTTCTTTTCTGGCTTCGATGATCATGTTGCCTCCACTGAACGAGAGATTTTGTCCATCGGTGTAGTACTGCAACTCATTGTTTCCCCAATTGCAATTGCCGTCTCCACAACCATCGCCCAGGTCATAGTTCCAGTCGTTCGTATTCAGTGAAGTGCCGTTGAATTCATCACTCCATACCAGCTGCATACCTGGATATGAAGTAGGTGAAGTATAGCCTGCGGTGGTAACCGGAATCTTGGTGTCGTCATTATTGATCAGGGCCTGACCAAATCCATCGCTGATGCTCCCGTTTTGAGCATTGGTGAGGGTGACAATAAAATCATCTTCGCCTTCTTTGATGTCATCTGCGACAATGACAATGGAAATTTTTTTGGATCGTTCACCTGCTTTCAGGGTGATCGTTTGATTGAAGGGCTGATAGTCCTCATTCACCTTGGCAAATCCATCTTTTGTGGAAACACTGACGCTTACATCCTGTGATGCAGCTGCATCCAGGCTGATGGTGAAATCCATATTGACTGTTCCGCCATTCCCTTCGGGCTGGGTTACATCGTTGATGGAAATGTTGGGCAGACTCGGAGAAGGGGAAGTTCCTTTTTTGCAGGCGAAAGCCAGCAGCGCAAGAACAACCCACAGGTTGAAAAGTGATTGTTTCATTGTTGTGAAGATAATATTTTTACATTTGTCTGTGCAGTCATCCAACCGTTTCTCCCGATTCACCATTTCTCTCTATTTCTTTTTATTAGGGTTCATTTTTTCTTCATGGGCCTCACGCATTCCCGATGTAAAAGACCAGTTTGATTTAAGTGAAGCACAGCTGGGCAGTTTGCTGTTTATGCTTCCCCTTGGCGCGCTGACCTGTTTACCGGTTTCCGGATGGCTAATAACCAAAGCAGGAAGCAGAGTCATCAGCCTTTCCAGTATGGTTTTCTACTCATTTACCTTACTCGCTATTCCATTTTCGGAAAATACAGTTCAATTGTCAATCGCACTCTTTTTGTTTGGGATGCTGGGGAATATGGGGAACATTTCCTTAAACGCACAGGGGATTTCGATACAGCACCTGATTGGAAAATCTATTTTGTCGAGCCTGCATGCCATGTGGGGAGTGGGTGCGTTCGGTGCAGCAGCCCTAACCGATTGGATGATGGAGAATGATGTTGACACATCTTTCCATTATCGAGTGGTATCCGCAGCAGCCCTTTTCTTCTTATTGCTTCTGTTTATTTTTTTGGTCAAGGATCCGAAATTGAAAGATGAGCAGCAAAAAATATTTGTATGGCCGACGCGGGGATTGTTGATGTTGGGCTTGATTTGTTTTTGTGTGGCGATGTCGGAGGGTACCATGGCCGATTGGAGCTCACTCTATTACCGACAGATCATTCATCAGTCGCATGTTGTCAGCGCCCTTGGTTACACTGCCTTTGCATTGTTCATGACCATTGGACGATTTTTAAGTGATCCCCTGGTTGAACGGTTTGGTCATGGTACGGTCCTGAAAACAAATGGCATATTGATTGCTACCGGCATACTGGTTGCATTGTCTACTGATATTCCATCAATTGTGTTGGCCGGATTTGCTTTGGTTGGGTTGGGAGTCTCTTCCGTATTCCCAATTGTCTACATCCTTGCTTCAAAAGAAAAGAGCATGGTTCCTTCTGCAGCATTGGCAGCGGTGAGCAGCGTGGGCTTCATTGGTTTTTTAATTGGTCCGCCTGTAATTGGATGGATTGCACAGGGAATTGGATTGCGGTTGGCCTTGCTGTTGGTGATGGTGCTGGGCGTTACGATTTACCTGTTGACGCTTCGCGAAGGGAAGCGAATCAATTGAGAGAAGGGTCAACCGGATAATTAAGAAGTGGGAGGTATTCGGTTCCGAGTGTCTTCACTGCGTCTTTCCATATTTGTTGTGGGCTATCGTGAAAGACCAACCGGGATGATGCGGGAGCAAGGAGCCAGCTTTTCTCTTTGAGTTCGTCATCCAGTTGTTCTTCATCCCATCCGGAGTATCCAATGATGAATCGAATGGATCCTGTAGGAATCTGCTTCGACAGCACCAACGATTTCAGTGCATCAAAGTCGCCTCCCCAATACATGCCATCTGCAACACAATGTCCGCCGGGAATGACCTCCGGGAGGGTATGCAGAAAAAACATTTGGTCTTTGCCCACGGGCCCACCTTCATACACTGGAAGCCCGCATCCTTCCAGTTCCTGTACCCAGTCTCCTATGGTTCCGCGTAACGTTCGGTTGATGATGAATCCCACTGCTCCTTCATGCTGATCTTGGCAAATCAGCACGACCGACCGCTGAAAATTTTCATCCTTCATGAATGGCTCAGCAATCAACAGCGTTCCTTTCTCAACCTTATTCATAAACCTAAGTTAATTAAATTCCTTCTCCTTATCTTCATGAAACAGGGAAGTTATTTTTGTTTTCCATGAAAAAATTGTTCTCGCTCATTACTGTTTTGATTACCCTGTCGCTGATCGGAATCATAGCGATACAGTATTCGTGGTTGAAGAACGTGACGGCCATCCGAAAAGATCAGATTGCAGGAAAAGTCGAAATGGTGGAGTTTGAAGTGGTGGAGGCTTTGGTAGAAGAGAAATTACAATCGGCCCCACAATTGCCCATCGATGTTCTTCCAAAAGGTGCACAGGATCAGCTCTTACAATTGCTCGGACCGCAAACCATTGCCGAGCGGTTCAGCGTGGAAGAGGTCAGACAGAAATTCGAAAAAGCATTCGAGGCCAATGGACTGAAGGGGGCGAAGTTTGAATTTGCAGTACTTTCCAATACAAATGAGTATGGTCCTGAACTTGCCTCTCCTGGTTACGAGCTGCACTATGAATTGGGATTAAAGGATTCTGCCAATTATTGGATTCATGTGTGGCCGCTGGTTTCCCTAACGGAAGAAGAAACAGCACCTTTGGCGCCAGAAGAAAAATTGGTCCTCATCATCCATGATATGCAGGACTTTGTATTGCGTTCTGTAGGATGGATGATTGGTGTAGCAGTGATATTTACATTGATCATCATTGCTGCTTTTTATCTTACTATTCGAACGATACTCACCCAAAAGAAACTCAGCGAGATGAAAACCGATTTCATCAACAACATGACGCATGAGTTGCGAACCCCACTTGCCACTATTGCCATTGCAGTCGATACATTGAAAAATGAGAAAGTCATTGGCAACCGCGATCAATTGTTGTCGATTGGACAGATCATTAAAAACGAGAATCTCCGGATGAATACTCAGGTAGAGCAGATTTTACAAGCTGCCCAGCTCGATGTCCATCAGGTACTCAAGGGAAAGGTGGAGCTTCATTTACACGAAGTCATGAGAAAAATTCAAGACAAGTTTTCTTTGCAGATCGCTGAACGCAATGCACAAGTTCGGTATCAGTTGAACGCCTCTGATGATGTGGTCATGGGACACCCCGTTCATTTTGTCAACATGATCAGCAACCTGATTGATAATGCCTTGAAGTATTCAAAAGAAGATGTTCCGCCGTCTATTATGGTATCGACAGAAAATGTTCGGCGCAGCATTGTCATTACGGTGCAGGACAATGGAATCGGCATGACAAAAGATACGCAATCCAAAGTCTTCGATAAATTTTATCGCGCCCATACCGGAAATGTGCACAACGTGAAAGGATTTGGATTGGGACTGAACTACACGCGCAAGATGGTAGAGGCTCACAACGGTACTATTGCTGTAAAGAGTCAACTGGGTGAAGGCAGTACGTTTACCGTGACCCTTCCGCTGAAGGGACTCATGGCCGGATAAAGAGCAGCGAGCCATCGCCATAACTCAAAAACCGATAGTCGTTATCCATTGCTTCCTGATACACCCGCTTCCAATCATCGCCCAAAATAGCGGCGATCAACAGCAGCAAGGTAGAATGGGGCTGATGAAAATTGGTGATCAGTGCATCAACTGTTTTGAATGCATATCCCGGCGTGATGCATATGCCTGTTCGTCCACTGAGTTTTTCGTGCCCCATCGCTGCTAGTCGTTCACTCAACAGCATAAATGCCTCCTGGCGTGAGTAGGTTGCGTAGTGGTTGAGCGCAATGTGCTCCCACTGATTCAACTCCCACTGGGTGTGAACGGATTGCGGATTGATCATGGCTTTAACCGCCATCCAGTAGAGTGATTCCAGGGTGCGCAGGGTGGTGGTACCGACTGCAATGTGCATGTCCTCATGGTGTGCAAGTGAAAGCAACAGCGATCGGTCCACTTCAAAATATTCGTGGTGCATCTGATGATCGGCAATGCTGGCAGCCGTAACCGGTTTAAACGTGCCTGCGCCCACGTGCAGGGTCAGGTAGCGCTGTGCAATTCCTTTTTCACTCAATGTTTCCAACAGATGCGGGGTAAAATGCAATCCCGCAGTGGGAGCCGCTACTGAACCGTCCTGTTCGGCATACACCGTTTGATAATGAAGTTTATCCTGTTCTTCCGCTTCTCGTTTGATGTACGGTGGAAGGGGAACGTTTCCGATGCATTCGATCAATTCGCGGCATGTGGCAGTGCCATCCCATTGCATGTCGACTACACAGTAATCTTCTTTTTTTTCAACGAGTACAATGGAGACGGAAACGGTCGACTGGTTCCATGCCATGGTTTGTGAAAGCGGCTGACCCGCAGACCATTTTTTTAATCCCCCAATCATGGCTTTCCACCGCACGGGACTTCCCCGGTGCAACAGTTGATAGTCGCCTGCATACGGTTCCAATAAAAATACCTCTATAATGGATCCCGTTCCCAGTGTAAAGCGCATGCGTGCTGGAATTACACGGGTATTGTTGAAGAGAATACTTGATGGGGAAGGCAGCAACTCCGGCAAGGCAGCATAGCGCGAATGGGAAATGTTGCCGGAGCGGTACACCAGGAGCTTGGCCTGATCACGGGGTTCGCAAGGCGACAAGGCAATTCGGGAAGCGGGTAGGTCGTAGCTGAATTCACTCATCGACCACTGTTTCATATCGTCGAATTGTTTCATGCTATCCGTTAATTCACAGGTTATTCACAGGGTTTTTGCCTCCATCAACATCCCACACACTCCTTTGACCGTAAAGCCAGTCCCAAAGCGGTTTTCCGCTGTGGAAAAATTTAGAATGGAAAAAACTGACATTAAAGTGGGAAATTGTGTTAATTTGTGTCATAATATGTTTTTCTCGCTTAAAGCATTGTAAATGATAGGGTTTATAGGAGAATATGAGGCTACCATCGACAGCAAAGGTAGGTTTCTTCTTCCGGCAGGCATAAAAAAGCAGCTGCCAGAGGGGGAGGATCTAGTCTTTGTGGTGAACCGTGGTTTTGAGAAATGCCTCTCCATGTATCCTGTCCAAAGCTGGAGGCCATTGTACCAGAGCATCAGCAACCTGAATGATTTTGACCCCAAGGTCCGGGAGTTCAGGCGGTATTTTTTGAATGGAGCGATGCAGATCGACCTTGACAGTGCCGGCCGGTTGTTGTTGCCCAAAAGTCTGATGGAGCATGCGGGTCTTGAAAAGGACATCGTGTTGGTCTCCGCGGTCAACAAAATGGAAATATGGGATAAAAATAAGTATCAGCAGTTCTTTGAAAACTTTTCACCCGACACATTCAGCACCCTTGCAGCTGAAGTGATGGCCAAAAAGGAGCAATCCTGATCAAGCGAGCGGTATGCCTGAAGCACAACCATCGTCTTATCATGTTCCGGTGTTGCTTCACGAGGCGGTCGATGCACTGGACATTCGTCCAGATGGCATCTACGTGGATTGCACCTTTGGCGGCGGCGGACATGCCAGGGAGATTATGTCCAGGCTAAATGAGAACGGAAGGCTGTTTGCATTCGATCAAGATCCGGATGCGCAGGCCAACCTGACTGCTGATACGCGCCTGACATTCATCCCGCACAATTTTCGGCATTTGTCCCGCTTCATGCGACTCGAAGGCGTTGCTCAAGTTGATGGCATCCTTGCTGACCTGGGCGTAAGCAGTCACCAGTTTGATGAGCCTACGCGGGGATTTTCCATTCGATTCGATGCTCCGCTGGATATGCGCATGGATACCACCTCTGGTCAAACGGCTGCAGCATGGATGGCCGAGGCCTCTGCCGAATCGCTTCAGTGGATTTTCCAGGAATATGGCGAAGTGACCAATGCGCGAACGCTGGCGACACGCATTCACGAGCATGCTCGCCTCCAACCCATCCGCACGATCACCGAGCTCAAAGCGGCAATCGAACCAGTGGTCAAGGGAAATCCGCACAAGTACCTCGCACAAGTCTTTCAGGCATTGCGCATGGTGGTGAACGATGAAGTCGGTGCATTGAAAGAGCTGCTCGATCAATCGGTACCGTTGTTGCGAACGGGTGGACGATTGGCCATCATCACCTTTCACAGCATTGAAGACAGAATGGTGAAACAATTTCTCAAGCAGGGTGGTGTGCACGAGCAATCGACCGATCCGTTGTTTGGAACCCGTGTGGCAGCAAGCATGCAGCCGGTCAACAAGAAACCCATCGAGCCATCCGTGCAGGAAGTGAAAAGCAATCCAAGATCAAGAAGTGCCCGTCTTCGGGTGGGCATCCGAATATAATTCATGAAAAACCAACAATGAGCGAAAGGAAAAAAGAGGCAAAATGGCTGTTCATCAACCAGGCATGGCTGGTGAGGAACGTGCCATTTTTCCTCTATGTGTCGGTGCTTGCTGTCCTCTACATCTACAACGGCCACCATGCCGAAAAAGCGATCAAGGACATCAACAAAACATCCAAAGAATTGAAAAACCAGCAATATGAATTCAAAATGGTCAAGAGCGAATGGATGTTCCTGACCAAACAATCCGAAGTGGTAAAAGCAGTGGAGGCCTCCGGGATCAAAGAAATCCTGGAGCCTCCGATTGCACTCGTGGATTCTGCTGCTGTGCGTAAATGAAAAACCAAGGGGAAACGTGGAGACGAAGAAGGACATTCTCTGGAGGACCTACCTGATCTACATCGGCATGCTGGTGTTTGGCATCCTCATCTTCGGAAAGGCGCTGCACATCCAGCGTGTGGAAGGGAGTTATTGGAAATCCCTGAGCGACAGCCTTCATTTAGAATACCGGGAGATGGATGCGGAACGCGGAACCATTTACAGCGAAGACGGCCGCATGCTCAGCAGTTCAATTCCGTTTTTTGATATTTACCTGGATTTTGGCGCAGAAGGGATTCAGGAAAAAAATGGTACTCGGTTCAAGCAACAGGTCGACAGCCTCAGTTATCATTTGTCGTACATCCTGGGGGAACAATCTCCTGAACAATACCGCCGCGAATTGATGGATGTATTTGATCGGCGCGACCGCTATCACTTGCTGTTCAAAAATATTGGGTTTGGTCAGTATCAGGCCTTGCGCAATCTGCCCTTCATCCAAAAAAACAAAAACAAGAACGGTTTCATTTTTGTCGAAAAAGAAAAGCGACTGAATCCGTTTGGGGAGTTGGCCAAGCGAACCATTGGTTTGGCTCGGGAATACGCAGATGCAAGCGGAAAGCTGATCAGCACGAATGTAGGATTGGAAAAAACATACGACAGCCTGCTGAAAGGAGTGACGGGTAAACGGTTGGTGAGAAGAGTGGCGGGGGGCGCATTTGTACCCGTGGAGGGATCAGAAATTGAGCCGGAAAATGGCAAAGACATTATCACGACCATTGACGTCAACATACAAGACTTGGCGGAGCAGGCCTTGCTGAAAGTAATGACCGAGAATGAGTGCACCAACGGGACCTGCATCGTGATGGAAGTCAAGACAGGGAAAATCAAGGCGATTGCCAATCTTGGTCGACAAACCGACGGTACCTACAAAGAGGATTTCAATTACGCCATCACCCGCTCTGAACCGGGTTCTACGTTCAAGCTGATGACCATGCTTGCGGCGCTGGAAGATCAAAACATCAACCTCAACAGTCAGGTCAATATCGAAGGAGGAAAATGGAATTTCAGTGGAAGAACGGTGTGGGACAGTGAGCGCCATCAGCGTACACATGTGACCTATCAACAGGCATTTGAGTTGAGCTCCAATGTTGGGATGGCCAAACTTGCTGTAAATTATTACTATACGAATCCTTCCAAGTTCATTGCGCACTTACAGCGATTGAATTTGCACAAGCCCACTGGAATAGACTTGGTGGGAGAATCAATGCCTAGTATACCTGGACCATCAAGTCCCGGATGGAGTAACGTAGCACTTCCCTGGATGAGCTTCGGGTATAACCTATCGATCAGTCCGCTGCAAACCCTCACGGTATACAATGCCATTGCCAACGACGGAAAGATGATGCGTCCCTATCTGGTCAATGCCGTAATGAAAGACGGATTTGTTGTGCAATCGTTTAATCCATCCATCGTGCGCGATTCCATTTGCAGTCGTTCTACGTTGCAACAGCTCCAAGCCTGCCTGAAGGGCGTGGTCACTTCCGGAACCGCGAAAGGACTTCAGTCCCCCTATTTCACGTTCGCGGGCAAAACCGGAACCGCCATGGTGGCCAATGGCAACAAGGGGTATACCGAGCATATTTATCAGGCTTCGTTTGCAGGGTACTTTCCTGCGGACAATCCCAAGTATTCCTGTATCGTGGTGATCAAAAACAAACCCTTTGCCGCCCGCTACTATGGAGCACTCGTTGCCGGTCCCGTGTTCAAAGAAATTGCGAGTAAGCTGTTTACGGTGGATGCGGATTTCTATGCAACCTTCCAGCACACGATGATCAAATACTCTACACCGGTAAACTGGAAAGGATCGACAAAAGATTTTACCGTGATCGCGAAGAAAATGAATGCACGGGTCATTGATTCAACCAGAAGCAGTGCATGGAGTGCTATCAAGTCCGATACCAGTGGGTTGTCGGCATACGCATGGACCAGTGCTTCGGGTACCATGCCGGATGTAAAAGGATTTGGGCTCAAAGATGCGCTGGATCTTTTGGAACAGCTTCAATTACAGGTCATCGCTTATGGGAAGGGGAAAGTGCTGGCTCAATCCATACAGGCGGGACTCCCTATTCAACGCGGACAAACTGTTTACCTCACCCTCAATCAGTCGGTCGATTAAATGGCACTGCTGCAGGACATATTATATACTGTCAGGATTCAGTCGCTGGTCGGCAACACCGACCGCAAGGTGACTGCTGTGCAAACCGACTCCCGATTGGTTGAGCCCGGTGCTTGTTTCATTGCTGTTCGAGGCGTTCAACAAGATGGTCACGATCACATTGCTGCCGCAATTAAACAGGGATCAACCGCTATTGTTTGTGAACGCCTTCCGCAAACCATTCAAGATGGGGTGACCTATGTTGTGACCAGCAATTCTGCGGAGGCTGCGGGGATCATCGCACATGCCTTTTATGGAGCACCGTCTAAACGCCTTCAACTCATCGGGGTTACCGGTACCAACGGCAAGACAACCGTTGCAACCCTGTTGTATACTTTATTCACGTCAATGGGAGAGACGTGCGGACTTCTTTCTACCGTGAGCAACCGCATCGGAGCAGCAGAACTGGAATCCACCCACACCACTCCAGATGCCGTTTCACTCAATCAGTTGCTGAAAAAAATGGTCGATGCCGGATGCACCCATGCATTCATGGAAGTCAGTTCCCATGCCATCCATCAGCACCGCATCGCGGGACTCCAATTTGTAGGAGGAATTTTCACCAACATCACCCACGATCATCTCGATTACCATAAAACATTTGATGAGTATATCCGGGTAAAGAAGTTGTTCTTCGACGGATTGCCGTCCACTGCATTTGCCATTGCCAACCTGGACGACAAAAACGGAGTGATCATGCTTCAGAATACGCAGGCAGATAAATTCTACTACAGCCTGCGCACGATGGCCGATTTCAAAGGAAAGATTCTCGAAAATTCCATCACGGGACTTCAAATGGTCGTTAATGAAACCGATGTTCATTTTCGACTGATCGGAGAATTCAACGCCTATAATCTCCTAGCCGTGTATGCAGCTGCTATTTGCCTGGGAGAAGACCGGCAAGAAGTATTGCAGTACCTGAGCAATCTATCTGGCGCCGAAGGCCGCTTTGATTATGTCATCTCTGCACGGGAAAATGTAATCGGAATCATCGATTATGCCCATACCCCGGATGCTTTGCACAACGTACTCACGACCATCAAGCAATTGCAAAAAGGACACGAACACATCATCACCGTGGTAGGTTGCGGAGGCGATCGGGACCGGACCAAGCGCCCCAAGATGGGCACCATCGCTGCGGAATACAGCAGCAAAGCCATTTTTACGTCTGATAATCCGAGGAGCGAATCTCCCGAGCAGATCATAAAAGAAATGCATGTGGGACTGGATCCGGTTCTTTCAAAAAAAATACTGGATGTACCTGAACGGGGTGAAGCCATTCGTACGGCAGTCATGCTGGCCCGTCAAGACGATATCATTTTGCTCGCCGGAAAAGGGCATGAAAAATATCAGATCATCGGAAGTGAACGCTTGCCATTTGATGATCGACAAACATTGTTGAACGCTTTCAAAGAAATGGATAAATAAAATGGTATACCACTTTTTTGAATGGTTGAGACAGGCAGGGTATAACATACCGGGTGAAGGACTATTTCAGTTCATCACATTCCGGGCTATGTTGGCTGTTCTGCTTTCACTGTTTATTACACTGGTGTACGGTAAGCGCATCATTTTATTACTGAAACGGATGCAGGTAGGTGAAAGTGTTCGGGAGCTTGGACTTCAAGGAGAGGAACAAAAAAAGGGTACACCAACGATGGGAGGATTCATCATCCTGCTGGGCATCCTGATTCCTACTGTATTGTTTGCCAATTTGGATAAAGTCTATATCAAGCTGTTGTTGCTCAGCACAGTCTGGCTCGGCTTGGTAGGATTTGTGGACGATTACCTCAAGCTCAGGGCAAAGCGCATGGCTCAAGAGAAGGGCGTGAATTACAAAAAGGGTAACGACGATGGATTGGCGGGGTGGTTCAAGGTGATGGGACAAGTGGGGCTAGGCATCATCATCAGCACCACACTGTTGTTCAACGAAAACGTGAAAGTGATGCGTGAATACAAAGGATCGGTGAAACCGGAAGGCGCCAGTGAAATTAAGTATCAAGGAGATGTTCGCTATTTCGTTAAAGCCAATGAACCCATCACAACCATTCCGTTTATCAAAAACCATGAATTCAATTATGCGAAGCTGCTGCCGGCGGCATTGCGGGAATATGGATGGGTGGTCTACATGCTGGTCATCATTTTTATTGTGACTGCTGTTTCCAACGGAGCCAATATCACAGATGGACTGGATGGATTGGCAACAGGTGTTTCTGCCATCATCGGTGCCTGTCTTGCCTTGTTCGCATATGCTAGTGGCAACTTGATTTTGGCCGATTACCTGAACATCATGTACATCCCGAACCTGGGCGAAGTATCCATTTTTATTGCTGCCATGATTGGAGCCTGTATTGGATTCCTTTGGTACAATACCTATCCGGCGCAGGTGTTCATGGGCGATACCGGCAGTTTGGCGTTGGGTGGCATCATTGCCGCGTTGGCCATTATTGTTCGAAAAGAACTCTTGATTCCCATCTTTTGTGCGGTGTTTCTGGTGGAGAACCTGAGCGTGATGATTCAAGTGGGGTATTTCAAGTACACGAAAAAGAAATACGGAGAAGGCAGAAGGGTGTTTCTGATGAGTCCTCTGCATCACCATTATCAAAAAAAAGGATACCACGAAAGCAAGATTGCCATCCGTTTCTGGATTGTTACCGTGCTGTTCGTTGTGTTCGCAGTGATGTCGTTAAAAATTCGATAACCGAGTGAAGAAAAAAATGGTCATACTGGGAGGAGGCGAAAGCGGTGTAGGCACGGCCATGCTGTGCCAACAGCAGGGCTATGAAGTCTTCCTCAGTGATGCCGGAGTGATTCGCCCTCACTATTACAATGAGTTGACCGAGCTGGGAATTGATTTTGAATCCGGTGGACACGATCTGGATCGCATTCTGCAAGCAGACGAAGTGATGAAGAGTCCCGGTATTCCGGAAAAAACTCCCGTGATAAAAAGCATTCGCCAAAAAGGGATACCCATCATCAGTGAGATGGAGTTGGCCTATCGCCACAAAGGAGAAAGCCGCATCATTGGAATTACAGGAAGCAATGGCAAAACCACCACGACTGCTTTGATCCATCATATCTGTATCAAAGGCGGAATGGATTGTGCGCTGGTGGGAAACATCGGAACATCCATCGCGCGTCAAATTGCAATAGACCCTAAACGATTATATGTAGCAGAAATCAGCAGCTTCCAGCTGGATGACATCATTTCATTCCGCCCGGATATCGCAGTGCTGACCAATATCACCGAAGATCATCTCGATCGCTATGAATACGACCTCAGCAAGTACGCTGCTGCAAAATTCAACATCGTAAAAAATCAGAACGATCTCGATTTCTTCATCTATAACGAGGACGATCCCGTTACGATGGAGTACTTCAGCCAATATCCATTCCATTCAAAACCAATGCCCATCAGTATGCGAAGAGAACTGCCTAAAGGCGCCTTTATCAAGGACAAGCAGATGCACGTCAAGCACGGAGAGACACTGTCTATGAGCATTTTCGATTTTGCCCTCAAAGGCAAACACAACCAGTACAACACAATGGCCGCGGCTGTTGCAGGTTCCCTTGTGGGCATCCGCAAGGAAAAAATCAGAGAAGCGGTTGCTTCTTTTGAGAGCTTGGAACACCGCATGGAGAAAGTAGCTACAGTCAGGGGAATAGAATTCATCAACGATTCAAAAGCGACGAACGTCAACAGCACCTGGTTTGCGCTGGAAAGCATGGAGAAGCCGGTTACGCTGATCCTGGGGGGAATCGACAAGGGTAATGATTATGGCTTGATCCGGGATATGGTTCAGGAAAAAGTGAAAGCCATTATTTGTATGGGTGCCGAAAACAAAAAAATTCATGATGCTCTTGGGCAGGTTGTTCCCATCATGATGGATGCACACAGCGCGGAAGAAGCTGTACAGAAGGCCTATGGTGTTTCTGCAAAAGGCGATGTGGTGTTGCTGAGTCCTGCTTGTGCAAGTTTCGATCTGTTTAAAAACTATGAAGACAGAGGGAATCAATTTAAAAAAGCGGTGAGAGAATTATAAAGATGCAAACTACCGGAAGCGATATCAGAAAATATTCACTGGGAGAACTCTCCAGCAGAACGCGTGGCGATAAAGTCATCTGGACGCTCGTCGTACTGCTGACCATGATGAGTTTGCTGGCGGTTTACAGCAGTACCGGAACGCTCGCCTATAAACTTTCCCGCAGTACGGAATCCTATTTGTTCAAGCAAATTGCCTTCATCACTATTGGGGTTGCCTTGATATATTTTCTGCACCTGGTGAATTATACCATGTATTCCCGTATTGCACTGATCCTCTTTACGATTTCAATTCCTTTATTGATCTATACACTTCTCTATGGCACCAATTTGAACGATGCCAACCGCTGGATCAAATTACCGATCATCAATTTGACGTTTCAAACATCGGATCTTGCAAAACTGGCGTTGTTCATGTACTTGAGCCGACAAATCAGCAAACGGCAAGAAACCATCAAAGAGTTTAAAAAAGGATTTCTTCCTGTAATCCTTCCAGTAGTGGTGATCTGTGCACTCATTGCACCGGCCAATCTTTCTACTGCACTGCTCACCGGTGCCACCAGTTTGATTTTATTGTTTATTGGTCGGGCCAGCCTCAAACACCTCGGTGCGGTTGTACTCATTGCCGCCATTCCAATAACCCTGTTGATTGGATTGGCCATGACGTATTATAATAAGGCAGACGCAAAGTCTGACCCTCTTCCTTCGGTATTGACAAAAGGCCGCGTAGAGACCTGGATCAAACGGGTGCAAGGATTCATGTATGCCGATAAAGACGAAGTTTCCTATCAGGTTCAGCAATCAAAGATTGCCATTGCAAAGGGGAGCTGGTTCGGACTAGGCCCCGGCAACAGTCAATCCCGCAACTTCCTTCCGCATCCTTATTCTGATTTTATTTATTCCATCATCATTGAAGAGTATGGACTGGTGGGAGCCGGCATCATCCTGTTGATCTATTTACTTTTCCTCTACCGATGCATTCGTATCGTGAAGAAATGTCCGTATGCATTTGGTGCATTCCTCGCGCTGGCCTTGAGTTTTACATTGGTGATACAGGCATTGGCGAACATGGCAGTCAACGTGAGCCTCTTCCCGGTCACCGGTGTAACACTGCCTCTGGTAAGCATGGGAGGAAGTTCCTTCCTCTTTACCTGTGTGGCAATCGGCATCATTTTGAGTGTAGCCCGCAACGTTGAAATTCTGGAAGGGAAGGCGGAACCATTGTCCACTCCAAATCCCGAAAACGCATGAAGCTGAATAGAATCATCATAGCGGGTGGGGGTACCGGGGGACATATTTTCCCTGCAATTGCGGTAGCGAATGCATTGCGTTCACTCCTTCCTCAGCTGGATGTGTTGTTTGTCGGTGCACAAGGAAAAATGGAGATGGAGAAAGTTCCGCAAGCAGGATACCGCATTGAGGGGTTGGACATTGCCGGATTCAACCGCAGCGCATGGTTGAAGAATTGGAATCTTCCGTTCAAATTGATCAAAAGTTTTGTACAGGTCCGCAGCATCTTCAACCGATTTCGACCGGATGCCGCATTTGGAGTGGGTGGATATTCCAGTTTTCCTGTACTTCGGTATGCGCAACAACAACACATTCCGACATTTCTGCATGAAGCCAATTCGTTTGCCGGTCGATCCAACAAGATACTGGCCAAACATGCTGCGCTGGTCATGGTGGGCACTCCCGGCATGGAGCAATTCTTTCCATCCGACACCTTGCTCTATACCGGTAACCCAATCCGAAAGGAAATCCTTTCTTCTGTACCCGACCGATCTCATGCGCTTCAACAATTTGGATTGATGATGGGAAAGCCAACTGTTTTGGTAATGGGTGGAAGCTTAGGAGCGCGCAGCATCAATGCATCGATGGTAAACGGCATTGCCCGTTTACTGCAGCAGGATATACAGGTGATTTGGCAAACCGGAAAAGGGCATTATCCATCATTGCCCGAACCGCTGAATGCCCACAAGCAATTATGGGTGGGCGAATTCATCCAGCACATGCCTGAAGCCTATGCTGCCGCTGATCTGGTGGTATCGAGAGCTGGTGCCATTGCGCTTGCGGAGATCTGTGCGTGCGGTAAGCCTTCCATTCTGGTTCCATTCCCCCATGCCGCTGAAGATCATCAAACATCAAACGCACGGGTATTGGTAGATGCCGGTGCAGCGTGGTGGGTGCGGGATGCAGATGCAGAACGCGTATTGGTGGATCAAATTATATCGATGATGCAGCAACCTTCACTCCGCGAGCAGTTCTCTCGTGCAGCATTGGGATTGGCGCACCGCGATGCTGACCGTGTAATCGCAGAACAGATTATAGAAAAACTAGCAACACTGCATGAATGATCATATGAACATATCGAACATTCGTTCTGTCTTTTTCATCGGTATCGGTGGAATCGGAATGAGTGCGCTTGCACGGTATTTTCATTCAAAGGGCATGGAGGTAAGCGGTTACGACCGGACTTCCACTACATTGACAGAAGCGCTGGTGGCAGAAGGAATTGCGGTGGTATGCGAGGATGATCCTCGACTGGTTGATGCGGATGCAGATCTTGTAGTCTATACTCCTGCGATTCCTGTTGAAAGTCGCATTCGCCAACACTGTGTGTCCATCGGAAAAACACTGTATAAGCGAAGCGAAGTGTTGGGAATGATTTCTGCCAGCACCTTCAATATATGCATTGCCGGTACGCATGGAAAGACCACGACCAGTTGCATGGTAGCACACCTGCTGCGCGACAGCGGTTACGGATGCAATGCGTTTTTGGGCGGGATTGCCAGTAACTACGGAACTAATTTTTGGAGCCATGATCGCAGCGTTGCTGTGATAGAAGCCGATGAATACGATAGGAGCTTTCTTACACTGCATCCGGATGTCGTTTCCGTTTCGTCGATGGATCCGGATCATCTGGATATTTACGGGACTGCTGCAGAAATGGAGGCGGCATTCATGACGTTTGCATCGCAGCTCAAAACAGGAGGTTGGCTGATTACCCGAAAAGGCTTGAAGCGCGAAAGTGATTTTAATGCTGAACATCATCTGACTTATCATGCGGAAGATCAAACAGCTTCTGTTCATGCCCGTTCATTGCGGGTAGAAGACGGCGCGTTTGTGTACGATGTGGTGGGTCCTGATTGGGAGATTACCGACTTGCATTTGTCGATGGGAGGTATACACAATGTTGAGAACAGTTTGGTTGCTATAACGGTCGCCCGACTCCTGGGCATCGATGATCAAGCCATCCGCGCTGCACTTGCTTCATTTAAAGGAGTAAAGCGAAGGTTTGAGTACATTGTCAATCAGCCATCGGGAACATACATCGATGATTATGCCCACCATCCCGAAGAGCTACGGGTTTTGATTCAAGGTGCCCGCACCATGTTCAAAGGGGAATCCATCACCTTGGTCTTTCAGCCCCATCTCTATTCACGAACCCGGGACCTCGCAGATGATTTTGCAGCAGTATTGGATAGCGCCGATCGGGTGTATCTCTTGCCGATCTATCCTGCGCGAGAAAAACCCATGGAAGGAGTGACCAGTGCTACCATAGCGGATCGCATGAAGAGCAAGCCCATGTTGCTGAATAAGCTGGAGCTGCTCGACCAGCTCAGAAACGAGCCACCTCATTTGTTGATCACGGCAGGTGCCGGTGATATTGATACACTGATTGATCCTATAAAAGAAACGTTTCATCGCGCATGAAGATCAGGAAGCAAACCATATTGAACGTATTGAATATACTGCTCTGGATCATGATCGGTTCAGGACTTACCTTCTTGCTAGTGAGTGCGGTACGAAAAGAGAGGGCTGCAACCTGCAAGGGAATAATTGTACAATTCAACGACAATGCTTCCTACCGCATGCTGGATCAGCAAGAAGTCCTGAATACCGTATGGCCATTGGGAACGACAACCTACCCAATCGGAAAGTCGATTTCCTTGGTCGATATGCGGGCATTGGAGGAACAATTGGAGCGCAACCCATGGGTGAAGGATGCTGATCTGTATGTTGATCACAATGCGATGCTGCATGTATCCATTCAGCAGCGCAAACCAGTTGCCCGTGTATTCACGCATGAAGGCAATTCATTTTTTCTGGATGATCAGTACACGCTGTTGCCGGTAAAGCTCGGGTCACGGATTTCGCTTCCCGTGTTCACCAATTTTTTTGTCAATCCTGCCGCAGCCACTCAAGCAGATTCAGTCCTCATGGCGCGTGTGGTTGCTCTTTCGCAATTCATTCAAACGGATTCTTTGTGGATGGCACAAATCGAATCCATTGCCATTCGCCCGGATCGCGCATTGGAAGCGACGGTTCAAATGGGTGATCAGGTGGTGCAGCTTGGTTTTCGAAAAGATTGGGCCATCCTATTCAACAAATTGGATGTCCTCTACCGTCACATTGGCAAAGAAGGTAATTGGTCGAAGTACTCTAAAATCGACTTGCAATACAAAGACCAGGTCGTGTGCATCCGCAATAAACAACAAACCGTTCTTAATAACCCCAGTAAACAGTAAGCTATGACAAATGAACAGCCCATCATTGTAGGCCTTGACATCGGCACCACCAAAATTGCAGCGATTGCCGGAAGAAAAAATGAATTCGGGAAATTGGAGATCCTAGGGTTTGGATTGGCCAGCAGTACCGGTGTTCAACACGGAATGGTCTTAAACATTGATCAGACCATCAAAGCCATTGAGACGGCTTTGAAAAATTGCTATGCGTCCAATCCGGGACTGGAGATCAGTGAAGTGTATGTGGGCATTGCCGGTCACCACATCAAAAGCCTGCAGACGCGCGGGGATATTGTTCGCCGGTCGACCGAAGACGAGATCAAGCAATTTGAGATCGATCAGTTGATCAATGATCAATACAAAACCTATATCCCTGCAGGAGATCAGATCATTGATGTGATTCCACAGGAATACACCGTTGACAATATTCAAAACATTACGGATCCGATCGGACACACTGGGGTAAAGATCGGCGCCAACTTCCATATCATCACCGGTGACCGCAACGCCATCCGCAACATCAACCGTTCTGTTGAAAAAGCAGGCTTGCGTGTAAAGGATCTTATGCTTCAGCCATTGGCCTCCTCTGCTGCGGTCATGAGCGAGCAAGACATCGAAGCGGGAATCGCGATACTGGATATTGGTGGAGGCACTACGGATCTCGCCGTATTCTACGAAGGCATCCTCAAGCATACAGCCGTGATCCCATTTGGCGGTGAAAACATCACCAATGATATCAAAACGGGACTTGGAGTGCTGAAAACCCAAGCGGAACTCATGAAAGTGCAATACGGCAGTGCGTTGTCGGATGTGGCTCAAGCCAATGCATTTATTAAGATTCCGGGATTGCGCGGACTGCCATCAAAAGAAATCAGTGTAAAAAACCTGGCTTCCATTATTCAAGCCCGCATGAGTGAAATCCTTGCATTTGTTACGTTCCATTTGAAGCAAGTGGGACTGGACAACAAAATGCTCAATGGTGGTATAGTACTGACCGGTGGCGGATCCCAGCTCAAGCACCTGATTCAGCTCACCGAATACGCAACAGGGTTAAATGCACGCATCGGTTACCCCAATGAGCACATAGCACCCAATCAAATTGCAGAACTGGAAAAGCCGGCCTATGCAACCTGTATCGGCCTTATTCTAAAGGGATACAATATTCATGAGAACAACCAGAATCGACTGAATCCTCCGGCGAATAAAGTGAAATCAACAGAAAGCACTGCTTCGGGTGAATCTACCGAAGAAATTGTGATGCGTTCCGTGCCAACAAAGGGCAGGAAGACGCTGGGCGATTTCATGAATTCGATCAAAGACGGACTCATTGATCTTTTTAAAGAAGAAGGCGACAAACAACTATAAACACATATCCTCAAAACCCATAAACCAAAAGAAATGTTACAATTCGATCTTCCCAAAGAACAATCCTCCATCATCAAAGTCATTGGTGTTGGCGGCGGCGGCAGCAATGCAGTGAATTACATGCACAGCCTGGGCATTGGCGGTGTAGATTTTGTAGTGTGCAATACAGATGCACAGGCCCTTGCAATCAGCAAGGTTCCGAATAAGGTGCAGCTGGGTCCATCGCTCACACAGGGACTGGGTGCAGGTGCCAATCCTGAAATCGGTCGGCAAGCCACCCAGGAAAGCCTGGAGGAAATCCGCCGTATTTTGGAAGTCAATACCAAGATGGCCTTTGTTACTGCCGGAATGGGTGGCGGTACCGGTACGGGCGGAGCTCCAATTATTTCCAAGATCTGTAAGGAGATGGGAATCCTTACGGTGGGAATTGTAACAACTCCATTTTCATACGAAGGCAAAAAAAGAGCGCTGCATGCCAATCTGGGAATTGAACAATTGCGCGAACACGTTGACACCCTCCTGGTGATCAGCAACGATAAATTACGTCACCAATTTGGTAACCTCACCATGAGTGCTGCGTTGTCGACTGCCGACAATGTTCTTGCTACTGCAGCTAAATGCATTACCGACGTGATCAATACTACCGGTCAGATCAATGTTGACTTTGCGGATGTTTGTACGGTGATGCGCAACGGCGGTGTGGCCATTCTGGGCAGCGCACGTGCTCAGGGCGAAAACAGAGCCCAGACTGCAATTGAGAAAGCACTCAACTCACCATTGCTCAACGATAGCGATATCAAGGGAGCAAAATGGATCTTGATCAACATCAACTCCAGTACAGGGTCACATGAGTTTACCATGGATGAGGTTGAATCCATCCAGGAATTCCTGCTTTCACAGACAGGGTCAGAAGCCGATGTTATACTGGGATTGGGATACGATGATTCGTTGGGTGAAGACATCAGCATCACCATAATCGCAACAGGATTTGAACAGAAGTCGGCCACCGGAGCACCAACACTATCGGCACGGGAAGAGGCAAAAGATGAAAAAGTCCTCTATACGCTCGATGTAGCCCCAGCGCCTGCACCCGCACCGGTTCAACTGATTGCACCAGAACCAGCGCCTGTTGTAGAACTAAAGGAGGTGGAATTGCCGGTTGCAGAAGTTGAATCGGCTGAGACGTTCACATTTGAATTAAACGTTGAAGAAGAGAAGCCTATTGAATCTGCTGCTCCGCCAGTAATCGGCGCGTTCCTGGCCAAACCTGTTCAAATCTATGCTGAGGAATCAACACCTCAACCCATCGTTGCGCAGGAAGAGGTACAGGAGGAATCCTTTGAGTTGGTTTATCACGATGCACCTGCTGTGGAAGAGCCTGTCATTCAGATTGCTCTGCCTGCTGTGGAGGAAGTCGTTGAAGAACCGGTTTCACACATCGATGAGGCCGAGGCACAACGCGCCAGGGCTGCAGAACGACTCTATAAACTGCGTAACCTCTCATTCAATTTCAATTCTGCCGACCCCGGAAACGAATACGACAGCGTACCAGCCTATGTCAGGCAAAACCTCCAGGTGCACAACACCACGCTCGCTTCCGTAGAAAAATTCTACAGCAGCTACGCGGTGGACAAGGATGAAAACAACATCACTCAAATCAGTACCATCAACACATTCCTGGAAGGGAAAAAGCCCGACTGATGAAAAACCAGCGTAATGCCGTACCAGCCCCGGAAATCCGCCGGGGCTTTTTTTTGCTCCTGTAGAGTCTGTGATTCCTACTAATTTTGCACAAAACAGATCCAATGCCAACAGTCATGATCACCGGCGGTACAGGAATGATTGGGACTTCCCTGAGTCGGTTGTTGCTTCAACAAGGGTACGACGTGATCATTCTTTCACGCAATCCAGTTGAAACAGCTACTTTGTATAAGACCACCTCACAACAGAATAGTTTTCGGCCAAGCGGTAAAATATTTTATGCCAAGTGGGATATGGAACGAATGACCATTGATCAGCAGGCACTTTCTTCTGCAGACCATATTGTTCACCTTGCTGGAGAAGGAGTGGCAAAAAAAAGATGGACGCGCAAACGCAAACAGGAAATTCGCGAAAGCCGCACGCGTTCCAGTGAACTGCTGTATCAGGCCCTTGCCAATCAACCCAACAAGGTCAAGTCCGTAATCAGCGCTTCTGCAATTGGATGGTATGGTCCTGATACCGGTAGGCCGTTTGTTGAAACAGATGCTGCTTCGGATGATTTCCTTGGTGAAACCTGTAAGGCATGGGAAGAGAGCATTGATAAAGTCGGTACGCTTCAAAAACGGCTGGTGAAGCTGCGCCTGGGCATAGCGCTCAGCAATGAAGGTGGAGCGCTGGTGGAATTCAAACGCCCTGCACGACTTGGTGTTGCAGCTGTATTGGGGAGTGGCAAGCAAATGGTGAGCTGGATTCATATTGACGATCTCTGTCGTGCATTCATCCACGCCATCGAAACACCATCCATGCATGGAGTGTACAATTTAGCTGCTCCGGAACCTGTCAATAACCGTGATTTGGTCATAGGAGTTGCACGCTCCATGAATGGTAATTTCTTTTTGCCCCTTCCGGTCCCTTCGTTAGTTCTAAAACTGGCATTGGGTGAAATGAGTGTTGAAGTATTGAAGAGCGCAACCGTCAACATCGCTAAAATTCAAGAAACGGGGTTTTCATTCATCTATCCCAACATTCATGCAGCTTTGCGCCACTTGATTGGGTGAGGACGCTGGGTTGCAACCTTTCCTCATCTACTCATTAGCTTGCTTCCGGTGCTGTCAATGATTAGCCGATACGACTGCCCAATTGCTACGGGGAAATTATTTCTCCCGTGACTGATCGGAAAACCAAAACAAACAGGAAAAGAATATTCCCGAACAGCATCGAAAATGATGGAATGGACATTCTTGCCAAATGGCCGATCGGTATCTTTTATTTCTGTAAATCCTCCTACAATCAATCCCTTTATTCCTTTTAGCATCCCTGTTCGTTTCAGCTGGATCATCATCCGATCAATGGCATAGCGTTGTTCTCCAATGTCTTCGATGAATAACATTTTACCTTTTGTCTGATAACCGGATGTTGTTCCTATGGAATGTGCGATCAATGCCAGGTTGCCTCCTACAATGGGCGCTGTTATGTTTCCGGGTCTATTCAATGGATGAATTGGACCCTTGCATGCGGTTGATTTTCCTTGCAGGATATCCAGCAATGCCGTGATATCGGAAGGGTTTCCATATTCAGGATCAAATGCGCGCGCCATGGGACCGTGAATACTGGATAGATGGAGGGTATTTTCAAGGTACCCGTGCCAAATGGTGATGTCGCTGAATCCTATCAGCCATTTGGGATTTTTTTTAAATGCTTTCCAGTCGATGCGATCCAGTATTCTGCTGCTCCCGTATCCACCGCGTGCACAAAGGATGGCCTGTACGTTGGGATCGTCTAAAAATTGTTGCATGTCGTGGAGTCGTTCTTCGTCGGTGCCTGAAAAGTAGGTAGATGACCGACCGCCGACAGTACGACCGACTTTGACTGCATAGCCCATCGACTTCAAATGCTTCACACATGCATTGGTTTTTTCTCGTGGCATATATCCTGCGGGACATACCAATGCGATTGTAGCTCCAGGTTGAAGGTAAGCAGGGCGTTTCATGCCCTAAATTTAATCGCTTCGAACTGAAAATGGCAGAAATCCATTACCTGTAATTGGCTATTTTTGCGCCTGAATCGATTATGTCTGCTCATCCCAAACGATACCTGGTTACTTCTGCGCTTCCCTATGCCAACGGACTGAAACACATTGGTCATCTGGCAGGAGCGTATGTTCCAGCGGACATCTACGTTCGATACCTGCGTGCACAAAAACGTGATGTTGTTTTTGTGTGTGGAAGCGATGAGCACGGCACGGCCATTCCCATTCAGGCGATGAAGGAGGGAACCACTGCGCAGGCAATCATTGACAAGTACCATCAGGCGATGAAAGAGGATTTTCAAGATCTCCACATCAGCTTTGATGTTTATCACCGGACTTCCGATCCTTTGCACCACGAAACCTCTCAGGAGTTTTTTACGTATTTGCATCAGCGAGGTCAATTGGAGACCAAAGAAACCGAACAGTATTATGACGAAAGCAGTCGCACGTTTTTAGCCGATCGTTATATCAAAGGCACTTGTCCCCATTGTAAAAGTGATCGCGCATTTGGAGATCAGTGCGAATCATGCGGAACAGCGCTGAGTCCCGATGAACTCATCAACCCGGTCAGCACGATCAGCGGTGCAGCACCTTTTAAGAAAAAAACAACCCATTGGTATTTGCCACTGGCTCAACATGAATCTTTTTTAAGGGAATGGATCCTCAACGAGCACCGCCAAGATTGGCGCGCTACAGTTGTGGGCCAGTGCAAAAGCTGGATAGAAGGGGGGTTGCAATCACGTGCGGTTACACGCGATCTGGATTGGGGTGTAAAAGTGCCATTGCAAGAAGCAGACGGCAAAGTGCTGTATGTTTGGTTTGATGCTCCGATTGGATACATCTCTGCCACGCGTCAATGGGCCCAGGATACCGGAAAGGACTGGAAGCCCTACTGGTACGATAACGATACTCAACTGGTGCATTTTATCGGCAAGGATAATATTGTATTCCACTGCATCATTTTTCCGGTCATGCTCAAATTGCACGGCAATATTCTTCCGGTCAATGTTCCCGCAAATGAATTCCTCAATCTGGAAGGCGATAAAATGAGTACCAGCCGAAACTGGAAACTCGATATGCGCGACTACATCACGGATTTTGTCAAGAAAGAAAATGGGGGAGACCAGTGCGTGGATATGCTGCGGTATTATTTGACCCAAATTGCGCCCGAGACCAAGGACAGTGAATTTACCTGGAAAGGATTTCAGGATGCAGTGAACAATGAACTCGTATCGATTTTTGGAAATTATGTCAACCGCACTTTTGTGCTCATGCATAAACTTTGCCAAGGGAAAGTGCCTACGTTTCATGAAGATAAATCCGATGCGCTGGATGCTGCCCTCGTAAATGATATCCAGTTGGCCAAAGAAAGAATTACTGCATGCCTGGAACAATACCGCTTCCGGGAAGGATTATTTGAGGTGATCGATCTGGCACGAAAGGGAAATAAATACATGCAAGAAAAAGAACCCTGGATTGTGGCTAAAAAAGTTGCAGCGCAACCGGATCAACAGGGACTGATTGATAATTGCTTGCACCATTGTCTACAGCTTACTGCCAATCTCGCGATACTGGCTCAGCCTTTTCTGCCCGGTACATCAAAGAAGATGTGCCACATGATGAAAGTAGTGGATCGGATCCTTGATTGGGAACATGCTGGAAGCATGAAGTTGCTCAGTGTTGGATACAGCCTTCGTGAACCGCAGTTGTTGTTCCGGAAAATTGAAGACGCTGAAATAACAGCACAAATCACCAAACTCAAACACGCATTCATGAATGATGCTTCATCCTTGCCAGTGTCAAACGAGCCTGGACATCTTCCCTTGAAACCCGAGATCGGAATCGATGATTTTTCAAAGATTGACTTGCGAACGGGAATCGTGTTAGCAGCGCAGAAGGTCCCGAAGGCCGACAAACTGCTTCAACTGGAAGTCGACCTCGGCTTTGAAAAGCGAACCATTTTATCCGGCATTGCCCTTCATTTTCAGCCAGAAGAAGTGGTAGGAAAGCAAGTGGTGGTGGTGACTAATTTGGCGCCCCGGAAAATGAGGGGAATCGACAGTCAGGGCATGATCCTTATGGCCGAAGATGCTTCCGGAAAGCTCCATTTTGTGCAGCCCTCCTCCATGATCAATGGAGGGAGCACGGTTTCTTGATTTCTCGGGTAGCTTCACTAACTTACGGATCTCAAAACCTGTGGCCATATGAAACCTCAAATCAGGAAAGTAGCTGTATTGGGTAGCGGAGTCATGGGATCCCGAATTGCCTGTCACTTTGCCGGCATTGGAATCCCAGTTCTCTTATTGGACATTGTAACTCCAGATGCAAAAGACAGCAGCGTCACCGAGCGGAATAGATTGGTCAATACTGCCTTGCAGAACGCAGTCAAGTCCAATCCCTCTCCTGTGTATACCCGCGATGTTGTCAAGAAGATCACTACCGGAAATTTTGACGATGATTTACAAAAAATCAATACCTGTGACTGGGTCATTGAGGTGGTGGTAGAGCGACTCGACATCAAAAAGCAACTATACGATAAAGTAGAACTTCATCGTAAGCCTGGAACGCTCATCACTTCCAATACTTCCGGTATTCCCATACACATGATGGCCGAAGGCCGAAGTGAAGATTTTCAACACCATTTTTGCGGCACACATTTCTTTAATCCTCCCCGTTATTTGCGCTTATTGGAAATCATTCCTACTCCAAAGACCCAGCAATGGGTGGTTGATTTTCTGATGCAATACGGTGACTTGTATTTGGGAAAAACGACTGTATTGTGCAAGGATACTCCAGGATTCATAGCCAACCGGCTGGGTATTTATGGTGTGATGTCGCTTTTCGATACCATCGAAAAATTAGGATTGACCATTGATGAAGTGGATGCGCTTGCTGGACCGATTATTGGTCGACCCAAATCCGCTGTCTTTCGTACAGCCGATGTAGTTGGAATCGATACCCTGATCCATGTGGCAAATGGGCTGTATGAAAATTGCCCTAATGACGAAGCGCGGGAAAGTTTCATATTGCCGGCATGGTTGGAAAAACTGGGAGAAAACAAATGGTTAGGCGATAAGACTGGACAGGGATTCTTCAAAAAAACCAAGAATGCTGCAGGGGAAAAAGAAATTCTGACCCTCGACCTCAAAACGATGGAATACGGTCCACGCAAAAAAGCCAAGTTTGCAGCGTTGGATGCCGCCAAACCCATCGATGATTTGCATACCCGATTAAAAATGTTGATGGCGGCTCCGGATACGGTCGGAGAATTTTACAAGGCGTTTCATTATCATCTGTTTGCCTATATCGCTAACCGCGTTCCTGAAATTTCAGATCATCTCTATAGCATTGATGATGCCATGATGACCGGTTGGGGATGGGAAATTGGAGCATTTGAATCGTGGGATTTATTTGGAGTCGAAAAATGCCTGCAGGAAATGCGAAAAGCAGGTCACCAGGTGGCTCCTTGGGTTGATGAAATGCTGGCAAAAGGGATCAAAACATTTTTCACCATAAAAGACGGCAAGCGATACGCCTATTCCCCCGTTACCAAGGAGCTGCAATCCGTATACGCAAAAGGTCAGGAGCACGCATTCATCGTCATGAAAAACTTTTCCAGCCAAACAGTCTGGAAAAACAGTGCGTGCCGAACCTATCACCTTGAGGATGATGTATTGGGATTGGAATGGTACACCAAAATGGGCAGCATAGGCGGTGAAGTGCTGGAAGGAATCCAAAAAAGCATTGGTCTGGCTGAAGAGAAGTACAAGGGACTGGTCATCGCCAATGAAGGCAATAATTTCTCTGCCGGTGCCAACGTCGGCATGATCTTTATGCTTGCCATTGAGCAGGAATACGATGAGATGGATATGGCTATTCGCATGTTCCAAAACAGCATCATGCGGGCACGGTACTCTGCTGTCCCGGTGGTAGTAGCGCCGCATGCATTATCGTTGGGTGGTGCCTGCGAATTAAGTCTTCATGCCGACAAAGTATGCGCTGCTGCTGAAACCTATATCGGTCTGGTCGAATTGGGAATTGGCGTAATACCAGGAGGCGGTGGTACAAAAGAGTTTGTCTTGAGAGCTGCTGATGAAATGCACGAAGATGAGCCGGAGACGATTACATTGAAAAATCGTTTCATTTCCATTGCAACCGCTAAGGTTGCTACATCTGCACATGAGGCGTATGCACTTGGCATTTTGCGAAAAGGCCGTGATGAAATCATCATGAATCAAAGCCGACGAATCAGTGAAGCCAAGCGCTCTGTCATCGAACTTTACGACAGCGGATATGTGATGCCGCAGCAACGATCGGATATCAAAGTACTGGGCCGCACCGGATTGGGAGCGCTTTATGCCGGCATTCATGTGATGAAAGAAGGCGGTTATGCTACTGAACATGATGCCTTGGTTGCGAAGAAACTGGCCTATGTAATGTGTGGCGGTGATTTGAGTGAACCGACGCTGGTTACTGAACAATATTTGCTGGATTTGGAACGTGAAGCTTTTTTAAGCCTTTGTGGTGAGAAGAAAACATTAGAGCGTATCCAATCTGTTTTAAAGAGTGGTCGACCAATAAGAAACTAATTTTAGTGATTCATTAGGAGTAGTTTTTACAAATGGTAAATTGAATCATCAAATTAGATTTACCTTGTAAAAAAACCGCTATGTCTGTCCTACAGATTCATAATTTGTCTAAATCTTACGGAAAGATTAAGGCATTAAGTGATGTTTCGTTTGATGTTCCCAAGGGAGCTGTATTTGGACTACTTGGCCCCAATGGAAGTGGTAAAACTACTCTGTTAAGTATCATCTTAGACATTTTGGGTGCAGATGCAGGAAGTTTTGCATGGTTTGGAGAGCCTTCTACATTTGTACATAGACAACGTATAGGCTCACTCCTTGAGACCCCCAACTTTTATCATTATTTATCAGCAGTTCAAAATCTTCGTATTACCCAATCGATCAGTGGTAGAGGAGATGATGCGGCGATTGATGAAGTATTGAAGACAGTCAAGCTTTATGATAGAAGAAATTCAAAGTTTAGTACCTATAGCTTGGGCATGAAACAACGTTTAGCCATTGCTGCAGCCTTATTGGGAAATCCAGAAATTCTATTGTTGGATGAGCCAACAAACGGACTTGATCCTGTCGGCATAGCTGAAATCAGAGAATTGATCAAATCGCTGGCTGCAGCTGGGCATACCATTATCATGGCTAGTCATTTATTGGATGAGGTTGAAAAAGTTTGTGATCATGTCGCTATTTTAAAATATGGAAAGTTGATTGCCTCTGGTTCTGTTGCTTCAGTTCTTGCTGATGAAGATTGTTATTTGATTAATGCACACAACAAAGAAAGATTAATTGAGCTCATACATCAAATACCGGGAGTAAGCAAGGTAATAGAAACACAAGAAGGGGTAGAGTGTTACATTAAAGATGGACAACTAAGTGCCGAAAGTATCAATCAATATTGTTTTCAGCATGATCTTACATTGAATCAATTATCGGCTAAGAGAAAACGACTAGAAGAAAAATTCTTCGAACTCACCAATTAATATTAAACATAAACGTTGCTCATGTTTCTACATATAATTAAAACCGAGTGGTTAAAATTAAAAAACTACCTGGCCTTTTGGTTGCTACTATTGGCAACAGCAATTTCATATCCAGGAATCAATGCCATTGTATATTTCGGATACGATGAAACCACAAAACCTAAAAATCAGAGTGGTCAGTTGCTCAAGATGCTTTTAGGAAATCCATTTCATTTCCCAGAAGTTTACCATACAACTGCATTTCTAAGTTCCTTTTTTACTTTTATTCCAGCAATTGTGGTGATCATGTTGATTACTAATGAATATCAATTTATAACGCACCGTCAAAATATTATCGACGGATGGCAAAAACCCACATTTATCTGGGGAAAGTTCATCAGTGTTTTACTAATTGCTATAATGGTATCGTTATTTTTCTTTGCTGTAGCTACAGTAATTGGATTCATAGCAACACCTGATGTAACCAAAGTGGAATTATTTGCAAAAGGGAAATATATTGGCTTGTTCTTTTTACAAATATTTACGCAGTTATCTTTTGCGTTTCTGCTAGGATTATTAGTCCGAAAGGCATTTATCGCTTATGGGCTTTTTATTTTTTATGGCATGATTGTAGAAAATATTGCGGGGGCATTTTTTAAATTAAAAACAGCAAAATTTGGCGGGGTTGATTATGGACAGTTTTTGCCATTTGAAATTTCAGACCGATTAATACCAATTCCTCCATTTATTGGAAGATTTAATGAAGCAGAATATAAAATTGCGTTATCAGCTGTAGATAAACACATTATTTATTCATTGGTGTTTTTGGTATTTACATGGGTACTTTCATTTTATATTTTTAAAAAACGAGATCTCTAATGAAATTTTATACGACTATTTTTATTGGAATTTTTCTGTTACTGAGTAGTGTGGCAAGTGGACAGCATGTGACTACTATCAAAGCAGCAGCTATAGAAATGGGAAATGCTTTAGCGCAAAAGAACAGTAAGAAATTTATCGATTACCAGCATCCTGTGATGATTGAACTTGCAGGCGGAGAAGATCAACTTAGGACCATTTCTGATTCTGCTCTTAAAGTATTTGAGCAATTGGGTGGTCGCGTTTCAAAAATTAATTACGGTAATCCCAGTGAAGTAGTGAGCCATAAAAAAGTACTGCAATCAGTCATACCGCAAACCCTTACATTGACTTCTTTCATAGCAGATATCGAGATTGCAACCAGTTTAATTGCCATTTCAGAAGATGGGGGTAAAAATTGGCGTTTTATTGATACTAATTTATTCAGTGTTAAAGAAATAAAGTCTGTAATGCCTGAATTGAGTCCGGCTTTGGTTATCCCAAAATCTACCCCTCCCAAGATTACAATAAAGCAGTAATTTTCTTATCTTGTAGTATCTCAAAAAACTACAACATGATAAGGATTCTATTCGTTTTTTTATCGCTTTGCTCATTTGTTTTTGTGCAAGCACAAAAGAAAAAAACTACTGCTCAACCTGCTTCCACAACTGCAAGTGTTGATGCTACACTCTTTAAAAATGTTAATTATCGTTTAATTGGCCCTTTCCGTGGTGGAAGGAGTGGTGCTGTAGCAGGAAGCTACAAATCAAAAAACACGTTTTACTTTGGTGCCACAGGAGGGGGTGTTTGGAAAACTACGGATGCAGGCAACAACTGGAAAAATATTTCTGATAAGTTTTTTGGAAGCTCAATAGGGACTGTTGAAGTAGCGCCATCCAATGACAATGTTATATATGTTGGAGAGGGTGAAAATACCATGCGGGGAAATGTTTCAGAAGGATTGGGGGGTATGTGGAAATCTGAAGATGCTGGTAAAACCTGGAAAAATATTGGACTAAAAGATGGCAGGCACATTACCAATATCGTGATTCATCCTGATGATGCCAATACACTTTGGGTAGGAGTAATGGGACATCTATTTGGTCCTAATAAAGAAAGAGGAATTTATAAATCATCTGACGGGGGTAAAACATGGAAAAATGTTTTGTTTGTCAATGATCAAACCGGTTGCAGTGATTTGGTCATGGAACCCGGAAACCCTTCCGTATTGTATGCGGGCACATGGAGGGTAATCCGAACCCCCTATAGTTTGGAGAGTGGAGGCGAGGGAAGTGGCTTATGGAAAAGTACGGATGGTGGGGATACCTGGACCAACATCAGTGGTACAAAAGGATTGCCTAAAGGTACTTGGGGTATTGTGGGAGTAGCAGTCGCTCCTTCAAATACAGAAAAAATTTATGCCATCATCGAAAATGAAAAAGGTGGTTTATACATGAGTTCTGATGGCGGTCAAACATGGGCCTTGCAAAGCAGTGATAACAACATTCGTCAGCGTGCCTGGTATTACACCAAAGTATTTGTGGATCCCAAGAATGAAAACCTGGTGTATTGCCCGAATGTAAATTTCATGAAGAGTCGCGACGGAGGAAAAACATTCCAATCCGTTCGAACTCCGCATGGAGATCACCATGATCTTTGGATCGATCCAACCGATGGGAAGCGCATGATTGTTGCCGATGACGGAGGCGCGCAAGTGAGTTTCGATGAAGCCAATAGCTGGAGTTCTTATATGAACCAACCCACCTCTCAGTTGTACAGAGTGAGCACCGATAATTCTTTCCCTTACCGCGTTTTGGCTGCTCAGCAGGATAACTCTACACTAAGAATAAAATCCGCGACCTATGGCTCGTATATCACCGAACAAGACTGGGATGTAACGGCAGGTTCTGAGAGTGGCTACGTGGTTGCCGACCCAACCAATCCCGATATTGTTTATGGCGGAAATTATGGTGGGTACTTGTCGCGGCTTGATCACCGCACCGGTGAGAACAGGGCTATTTCTGTTTGGCCGGATAATCCACTGGGTGCAGGTGCAGATGTGTTGAAGTATCGCTTTCAGTGGAATTTTCCGATTTTCTTTTCTCCTCACAATCCAAAACGCTTGTATGCGGCCGGCAATGCGTTGTTTGTAACCGAAAACGAAGGAGCCAGCTGGAAGCAGATCTCGCCCGATCTCACCACCAATGATAAATCAAAACAACTTTCCAGTGGTGGTCCGATTACAAAAGACAATACTTCAGTTGAATATTATTGCACCATTTTCACAGCGACTGAAAGTGCTTTGGAAAAGGATTTGTTGTGGGCTGGTTCAGATGATGGGTTAATACATGTCAGTAAAGACGGCGGGACTACCTGGACCAACGTGACTCCAAAAGATGCTCCCAAATGGATGATGTGGAATGCCATCGACGTGGATCCATTCAAAAAGGGAGCGGCATACATCACCGGTTCACGCTACAAACTGGACGATTACACGCCGTATATCTATAAGACTGAAGATTACGGACAAAGCTGGAAGTTGATCACCAACGGAATTCCCGCCATGCATTTTACCCGCGTAGCACGCGCCGATCATAAGCGTCCCGGCTTGCTCTACACAGGGACAGAATTTGGCATGTACATCAGTTACGATGATGGAGCAAACTGGCAATCGTTTCAATTGAATTTGCCGGTGGTCCCCATCACCGATCTCACCATCAAGAACAATGATTTGGTTGTAGCAACTCAGGGCCGTGCACTCTGGATCATGGACGACCTCTCCACGGTTCAGCAATTGGACGCTTCCATAAAAGAAAAATCGTTGCATGCTTACACCGCACAACCTGCCTTCCGTATTCCTCCTGTCATGATGCGCTGGGGAATGATGGGGGGAACCCCTGCAAATGCTGCACACAATCCGCCCAAAGGTGCAGTATTGCATTTTTATGCAGCCAACATTACCGATAGCAGTTCCGCATCGGTTGCCGTATACGACAAGCAAAAACAACTCATACAGCGGTTCAGCACAGAAGACAAGAATAAGCCGATGAAAGTGACGAAAGGAGTCAATCAGTTTGTATGGGATATGCAATATCCTGCTGCAGAGCGCGTAGAGGATCTCATCCTTTGGAACGGGGTGCCTGGAAGCATCACGGCGATACCCGGAAGTTACACTGCTATCATTCGGGTCGATAAAGATTCTGTAGAACTTCCATTTGCGTTGCTGGCGGATCCAAACTATGCTTGCAGTCAGCAAGATTACGAAGCTCAAATATCCTTTTTGCTGCAAGTACAAGGAAAGTTCAATGCGACCATGAAAGCGATAAAGGATATTCGCAACGTTCGGAATCAACTCAAGGATTTTGTAAGCAAGCAAGGAAAGGAATGTCCAAAAGAAGTCAAGCAGTTGTCGGACAGCCTCAGCAAGGAGCTCACTGCCATTGAAGAAAAATTGCACCAGACCAAAGCGAAAAGCGGGCAAGATGTGCTGAATTATCCTATTCGCCTCGATGATAAATTGGGCGGTGTATTTGACATGGCCAACAGTGGAAACATGGCGCCCAGCAAGCAAGCCAAAGAAGTGTACGCAGAACTGGCTGCTCAAGTGGATACCGAACTAAATAGACTTTCAGCTTTGCTTGCATCGGGACTCAAAGCCTTCAATGCGCTTATTCGTGAAAAAGAACTGCCGGCTATCGTAGTCAAATAAGCAGGATCAGTTCTCGCTTTTCACAACTGGCCGCACGCCTGTGTTTCCTCCACCTGTGAGGGTCATGTCGTGCGGCTTATTTTTTTGCCATGCACCACGGGTGAAATCGGGTACATCAATGCTCTTTGATCGGTTGCCTACCGATTGTCCGCTCAGAGGGAATACACAGCTCCAGGAGGCTGCATCGTACACGTCCTGATCCAGCGGTAATCCATTTCGTAAACAATCAATCAGTCGCCAGTCCATGATAAAATCCATGCCACCGTGACCTCCTACATTCTTGGCAATTTCTCCAATGTGCTTGACGATGGGGGGTGTGTATTGTTCTTTTAGCTTGTTCAATTCCTCAGGTTTCGCCCATCCATGGCCAAACGCAATGCGTTCAGGTCCGGGCCATTTTTGTGCGATGCCCTTTGTTCCGCTTACCAAATGTATTCTGGAATAGGGTCGAACAGTAGAAACATCATGTTGCACCATCAGTGATTTACCCAAGTTGGTTCTGATGAGTGTTGTGTTCATGTTTCCTCGGTACTGTTTGTCTTTGTATTCATTGAAAAATGAATCTTTTGCAGCCATCTCATCTGCCAATGCTGCCAGGGTGAAGTCGTTGGTGCTCATGCTGACCAAATGATCAAATTTATCACCACGGTTGATGTTCATGCATTGAGCAATCGGACCCAGTCCATGGGTAGGATAGAGGCTACCGTTGTTTTGAATGTTCTCTTTTAGTCGCCACATTTCTGCATAGGCATTTTTATTGAAGAGGTAATCGCGACTCAAATCGTGAATGTAGGCTCCTTCTGCATGAATGATATCTCCAAACAGGCCGTTTCTCGCCATATTCAGGGTAAGCAATTCAAAAAAATCGTAGCAGCAATTTTCCAGCATCATCATGTGCTGCCTGGTCTTCTCTGATGTTTCTACCAGTTCCCAGCATTCGTCAATTGTTTTAGCCGCGGGTACTTCGGAGGCAGCATGCTTACCATTTTTCATCGCGTAAACCGAAATGGGAGTATGCAGGTGCCAGGGAGTGGTAACGTAGACCAGGTCGATATCGGTTGATTCACACAATGCTTTCCATCCTTCTTCTCCAGAATAGGCTTTCGCTTTTGGAAGATTTTTCTTTACGAGGATTTGTTGGGCCTTGTCCACCCGATCAGGGAATTTGTCGCACAGGGCCTTTATCTCCACTCCTTCAATGTAGCTGAGTCGGTCCACTGCTCCCGGTCCTCGCATACCCAATCCGACCACCCCAACGCGCACCACGGGGAGTTTTGGAGCAGCAAATCCGCACATGTTGAACGCTGCAGGACCTGGTTGCCGATGCAGGGGTTCGGAAGCAGTAGGAACGGCTGCGGCCAGGGCTCCTGAACCCAGTGCTACGTTGCGGATAAATGATCTTCTGTTGGTCGACATGCTTGTTGATTTAGGTGGACTGAAATTACTGATTTTGATCGTACCGCTTATAGGTTGAACCAATAATTCATCTTGAACACCAGTGCGCGATTTTTATTCTTTAGGAAGGGATCGGTGAAGTAATTATCGCTGTACACCAGAAAAATATCACTCATGGGTTTATACTGCCATTGCAGTCGGCTATTGATATTGAAGTTATTTTGCTGATTGTTGTACTGCAGGAATGTTGTCCAGAAAAGATTATTGCTGAAATTGATTTCGATACGGGGCGCAATGAGAAACAGATTATTGGTGCCATAAGGGGTAGGAAATTGAAGCTTTGCCTGCTGGATGCTCATGGTAAAATTTGCCCAGGGTTGTATTCGAAAGTTTGCTCCCAGTTGATAGCGGAAAATGGATCCATTGAAAAAATCACCCACTTCCAGGTCGCCTGTAAACGAAAGTTTTTTTCTATTGTCCGATGAATAGGTCGCTCCGTAGGTATAAGTGCCATAATGCCCGGGTGGTATGGGTTTTCCATCGGTGAACGATGTGTTGTACAATAAGTCGTTCACGTTACGATGCAGATGCAATACGAGGTTGGATGTGTTTTTCATGAAGAAGCTGAACTCCAGGTCGCTGTCCGTTTCATTGTTTCGTCCATCCAGGTTGAGAAAGGATACATTTTCTAAGCTGATCATGAACTGATTGATCAGCTTACTTTTTGGAAAAAACGTATAGGATGTTTGATTGTATAGAATATAAAACCCTTTACGGATCACGGTATCAAGCAGTGCGTCATAATTGGCGATGCGATTCACAAAGCCCATATCGGCATAATAATTATCGGTTAGTTTTCCTGCATCCAGAATGAAGTTGAGTTTCTTGCTGAAATATCCACCTCCCACATTGGTGTAATATTCTGCACTGTTGATGGTGGGCTTGAAGGATCGATGAAATCCGGTCCATGCATTCCATTTACCTGATTTTTCGATGAACCGGTACTCAAGTCCGGCGTTTCTCCCGTAAGCATCCAGCGCTTCGGTTGGTTTATCCAGTGCCGGGGACACTTCCTGGCGATTGAAAAAATAACCGTTCAGCAGCGAGCGTTTTTGCACCTGTTGATTTAAAGTTACAGCCGTGTAGTTTTGAGCACCATATTCACTGGTCGCTTTGGTTTGCATGTTCATGAGTCCTACCCGGGTACGTTTGCTCAGGTTGCCGCTGATGCGTGCGCCTCCTATAATGGGTATACGATTGGCGTTTCGGTCCAAGCCGATGGTTCGAGAATAAAATGGTCGGATTGGCGGTATTCCAAAATTGGCAAATAGGTCGCTGTTCTCTAAAAAGAATGTACGGCGCTCTGGAAAAAAAATATCAAAGCGGGTGAGGTTGGTGACTTGTTGGTCGACTTCCACCTGCGAGAAATCAGGGTTCAAGGTGAGATCAAGATTGAGCGAGGAGGTCAACGCTACTTTTGCATCAAATCCTGCATTCAATTTTCCACTGGTGGTTTGTCCCGCCTCTCGATTAGCAGTTGAAGAACCAGTAACATAGGGGATCAACGATAAATTGGTTCCTGGTGAAACGGGGGGTTTGTCCCATAAGATCACACCCGAATAACCAAAATCATAAAAATCAAAATTCAATGGCATGTCGGTCCACGACGAATATTCATTGGTCTTGAGGTCCGATCGTAAAATGTTCAATCCCCATTTATCGTGCCCTTCGTTGAACCGAAACGTATGAAACGGTATAGCGATCTCGGCGGTCCAACGATCCGGATAACGGGTAGTGGCAGAATACCACTTATTGTCCCAGCTGAAATTCAGTTCTTCGCTCGGTGTACCCACATTGACCAGGTCCTCTGTTTGAACATTATACGGTGTAATTGAAAATAAAAATCCATTGGTCCGCTGATTCACAGGGTCGATGGCGATCGATATGGCATCGCTCATGTAAATGCCCTGATCCCGTTTCAATGTTTGCGCAACATAGTAGTTCGTGTCTTCTGCGATGATGCCAAAATAAAGGAAATGATCATCGTGTGTAATTTTTACGAACGTCTTGCGGGTGGGCCTCCCCACGTCGTTGGGCCATTTCATATGAAAATCACCGGCCTGACCCGCTGTTTTCCAGACCTGTTCGTCGAGTTGCCCATCTATTTTTATAGTAGAAACTGTTTTTGAGATGCGGACCTGGTACTGTTCCTGAAACCGCATGCCATCTTGGCTCCAAAGGGAATGCACTGCCAAGAATTGACACAACAGGAGAATAGTAGATTTGACGATTGTTTGAAGGGTGCTGGACATTGCTCTGCAAATTTCCATGATTTGAACCTCTTTTTCTCCATATTTTTTTCAAATGCATTCAGGCTGGATCACCGGTAGCTCTTTTTTGGTAAATTGACACATGCTCTACCGGTTTGCTTGGGTCATGATGTGGGTTACTTTTCGCATCTTTTTTCGAAAGATCGAGGCAGTAGGGCGAGAAAAGTTATCCAATAGCGAGCCTGCCATCCTGATTGCCAATCATCCGGCCTCGTTCTTGGACGCAATGGTGCTGGCTGTATTTCTTAGGCGTTCCATCCATTTTTATGTACGGGGAGATATTTTCAGTCACCCGCTTGGCTATCGCATCCTTACACTGCTGCACATGATTCCTATCTTCAGCCGGGAGCATGGAACCAGCAACCTCTCTCGAAATAACAGGACGTTTGAACGGGGAAGGGACCTGTTGTCCTCTGGTAAATTATTGTTGATTTTTCCCGAAGGATTCAGTCGGCTTTCCAAAGAACTGGTCCCTTTAAAAAAAGGAGCCGCCCGCGTGGCATTGCAAACCGCTTTTGGGGATGGAGCGGTTCGCCCACTTATCATACAAACCGTTGCGATCGATTATTCCTTTCATGGGTATGGTGCCCAGCTTTTCATCCGGGTAGGCGATTCAATGAACCTGACTTCCTATGAACAGGAGTACCGGCATCAGCCCTCCGTGTGCATCAATCATCTTACCCGGGACATGCAGCAGCTGTTTCAACAGAATGTCATCCACCTCAAGGATGGAGAACGAACGGTGGTGGCAGAACGGTTCATGCGACTCATTCATGCTGTTCACAATGTTTGGGGCGAATCCTATTTTCTTACGATGCAGTCGGTTTGTCACACTATTGATGCTCTCAATGAGCAGGAATGGAGCCACGCTGTGGAAAATATGGCTTCCTATGAAGCAGCATTGTCTTCGTTCGGGTTGAGTGATGCTTCAGTTGCTCAACTAGGCACTGCACATAGCATGGATTATTTACGCGCTATCATTTTTATGGTACCTGGACTCATTGGTGGCATGCTGTGGGGATTGCCTGAGCACTTATCCAAATGGATTGCAAACAAAACCGTCACCCGCATTGATTTTTATACCAGTGTTCACACCGCAGTATTGGGGGTATTGGGATTGTTGTGGTGTTCCGCTTTAGCACTGTTACTGTATCGGATGGGCGTTGGGTGGTTTGCGCTGCTGGGCTATGCTTCACCTTTGTTTTTTTATTGCTATCGACAGTTCATGCTCAACTGGACAGAAATCAACACGACAATGCGTGTCAGAAAATTAATCCGATCAAACGATCAAGGGTTTGCTTCGCTCAGCACTGATCAACGTGCATTGATTCAGTTATTCTCCCTCCAATAAATCAGGTCGCTTTTCTTGGGTGCGTTTCAGCGCCTGTTCGTAGCGCCATTCCTCGATGCGTTTATGATCGCCGCTCAGCAGGACGTCCGGTACCTTCCAATCCCGAAACACTTCTGGTCGCGTGTACACCGGAGGTGCCAATAAGTTATCCTGAAACGAATCGAACAACGCAGATGTTTCGTCATTGAGAACACCGGGTATGAGTCGACCTACCGCGTCCACCACTACCGCTGCGGCCAGTTCTCCACCACTGAGTACATAATCGCCAATTGAAATTTCACGGGTTATAAAGTGATCCCGCACGCGTTGGTCAATTCCTTTGTAATGGCCGCAGATGAACAGCATATTTTCTTTGAGCGATAATTCATTGGCAGTGGGTTGATCAAATCGTTTCCCATCGGGAGTGAAAAAGATGATCTCATCAAAAGGAGCAGCAGCACTCAGCTCTTCAATCGCTTTTACCAGTGGTTCACACATCATCACCATTCCTGCACCTCCTCCAAAGGCATAATCATCGATGGTGCCGTATTCATTGATCGCCCACTTGCGCAGGTGATGAACGGTGACCTGGAGCAATCCTTTGTCGGCTGCCCGCTTCATGATGGAATGGGCAAAGGGACTTTCTAACAATTCGGGAACAACGCTGATGATGTGTATATTCATTCGCTATCGTCTAAAAATTGATCAATGTCTCTACGTTCTTTTTTGGTTGGTCGACCTACTTTGGAAAGCCTTTTGCCGGAGTAAAAGCTTGCGCTTTGATAAGCAATCCGCTCTTTTTCTTCTATGGGCGTATGATCGATATAAAAGTTCACTGCTTCACTGTATTGCACCCGTTTGTAGAGCGGGGCTTTTACTTCTATCTCCCAGCGTTTGTCGTCTGTTTTTACTTCATAGCGGTCGCCCACCTTCACCACTCGGGAAGCCTTGACGGGCGTTCCATCCATTTTGACCCTTCCTTTATCGCATGCATCGCTTGCAGCCGATCTGGTTTTATATAACCGGATGGCCCAAAGGTATTTATCGATCCGCAATTTCTCTTTTTCCATTTCTTTCACAAAAATAGCCATAAGATTCAATGCAATGTTTCTAAATTGGCAGTACAATAATACGGTATGGGTAAAACATCACGAACGTTGGCCTGGGTACTATTCGCCATTAGTATTTTCTCTTTGATACGTGTTCAGTCGCAATCGAAGCTGCAGTGGACCGAAGACGGGCAATCTATTTATTCGATTCGGGAAAATGCACTCGTTACGGAATCAGTGATCGATGGATCGGTTGCCACCATCATTGATGCTGCAACGATGGGAAATGAAAAGCTGTTGAGCACCATGGACGATTATGTCTGGTATCCTCAACACCAGCTGCTGCTGGTATTTGCCAATACGGCCAAGGTATGGCGGTACAACACCAAGGGTGATTATTGGCTGTTCAATGCCGTAACAAAAAAATGGCGTCAACTGGGGAAAAATCGCCCAGCACAGTCGCTCATGTTTGCCAAGCTTTCACCCGACGGTAAAAAGGCAGCCTATGTTTCGCAGTACAATATCTATCTGGAGGATCTAACCACTGGCGGGATTACTGCACTCACTTCCGATGGCAATCGCCGCATGATCAATGGCACATTCGATTGGGTTTACGAAGAGGAATTTGCCTGCCGCGATGGCTTTCGATGGAGTCCCGACAGCAAGCGCATTGCCTTCTGGCAGGTCAATGCAGAAGGTACCAAAGATTTTATGATGATCGATAACACCAGCGATATTTACGCCAAGCCAATTCCGGTTGAATATCCAAAAGTGGGGGAGCCACCTTCTGCTGTGCGCATTGGGGTAATCGATATTGGAGCAGCATCCAAAAAATGGATGACTGTTCCGGGTGATCTTCGTCAGCACTATATCCCCCGAATGGAGTGGGCGGGAAATGACCAGATCATTCTGCAACAGTTGAATCGCAAGCAAAACGAATCGCGTCTTTATCTCGCCAGTGCCGTTACCGGACAATCCAGCGTCATCTATTCAGAGACAGACCCAGCGTGGATTGATATTCTCCCATCTGTTGATGAAGATTATGCATATGGAGGATGGGATTGGCTGGACAATGGGAAATCGTTTTTATGGGTAACCGAAAAAGATGGGTGGCGACACGCCTATCGGGTTTCCCGAAATGGGAAAGAGGAAGTATTGCTGACCAAAGGCAATCATGATGTGATGGAGATTGTCGCGATAAAAGAAAAAGAAGGATACCTCTACTACTATGCTTCACCTGAGAACGCAACGCAACGGTATCTGTTCCGTACACGATTAGACGGAACTGCATCGCCCGAACACGTCACTCCCCGGGATCAACCCGGAACACATCAATATACGCTTTCTCCAACCAGCGACTGGGCCTTTCATAGTTTTACCAATCACAAAGTGCAGTGGACAACTGAAAGCATTACAGTATCGACCCATAAAGACGCTACCGGAAAAAGCAAAGTGGATGAGGCCATTCGCGCTTCGAAACTGAAGAATTCTCCAGTGGAGTTTTTCACCATTTCCACCTCACAGAATGTGACCATGGATGGATGGATGGTAAAACCGGAGCAATTTGATTCTACCAAAAAATATCCGGTCGTTTTTTATGTGTATACAGAACCTGCGGGCGCAAATGTAAAAGATCAGTTTGGAGCAGGCAGAAACAGATTGTATGCCGGAGATATGCGCAAGGATGGCTATATCTATATTTCAATTGACAACCGTGGCACTCCGGTTCCCAAAGGCCGTGAGTGGCGAAAATCCATTTATCGAAAAATTGGCATTCTCAATATCGATGATCAGGCCGCCGCAGCCCGTGAAATTTTAAAATGGCCGTTTATCGATTCCTCCCGGGTTGCGGTATGGGGTTGGTCGGGTGGTGGATCTGCTACCCTGAATCTTTTGTTCAGGTATCCCGACATTTACAAGACAGGGATATCGATCGCAGCTGTGGCCAATCAATTGACCTATGATAACATTTACCAGGAACGGTACATGGGATTGCCGCAAGAAAACCGAGAAGATTTCATCAAGGGATCACCCATTACGCATGCAAAGGGACTCAAAGGGAAGTTGTTGTATATACATGGAACCGGCGACGATAACGTGCATTATCAGAATGCCGATATGCTCCTCAATGAATTGATCAAGCACAACAAGCAATTTCAATTCATGGCCTATCCCAACAGGAGCCACAGCATTTATGAGGGAGAGGGAACCGTTCAGCATTTGTCCACTCTGTACACCCGTTTCCTCAAAGAAAATTGTCCACCCGGCCCACGTTGAATACTTGGCCATCCGAGAAGTGTCACTTGTTATTTACTCATCTCTGCGAAGAACTGATGAAAATAGGGGATGGTCTCGATGCCTTTATAATAATTATAGAGATCGTATTTTTCGTTGGGAGAATGGAGGTTGTCGCTGTCCAATCCAAATCCCATGAATACGATTTTCACCCCCAGCTCTTTTTCAAACAATGAGCAGATGGGAATGCTTCCACCGCCCCGAACCGGAACAGGCGACTTGCCAAACGTTTTTTCAATGGCTTTTGCGGCCGCCCGGTATGCAACCGAATCAATGGGAGTGAGATAAGGTTCGCCGCCATGGTGTTCAGTTGTTTTTACATGCACTCCTTTTGGTGCGATGTTCTTGAAATGCTCCAGCAGGAGTGCGGTTATTTTTTTTGAAGACTGATTAGGGACTAGCCGCGCAGAGATTTTTGCACTGGCTTTTGAAGGCAATACGGTTTTCGATCCTTCCCCGGTGTATCCACCCCAGATGCCGTTGATTTCAAGTGTGGGACGAATACCGGTTCGTTCATTGGTGCTGTACCCTTGTTCACCATACACTTCATCGATCCCTAAGTCATTTTTGTATGCTTGCAGATCAAAAGGAGCTTGCGCCATCATTGCACGTTCTTCCTCACTGGCATTCAGCACGTCATCGTAAAATCCTGGGATGGTAATGCGATTGTGTTCATCAAAACAAGATGCAATCATTTTTGCAAGTACGGTTGCCGGGTTGGCAACTGCACCACCGTAGACACCACTGTGCAGATCCCGGTTGGGACCGGTTACTTCTACTTCAATGTAGCTGAGTCCCCTGACACCGGTATCAATCGACGGGGTATCCATGCTGATCATGGCCGTATCGCTGATCAGAACAACATCCGCTTTGAGCAGCGACTGATGCGTGGCAAGAAAATCTGCAAGATGGGGTGAGCCAATTTCTTCTTCACCTTCAATGCAAAATTTTATGTTGGTGAAAAGCATGTTGTGCTTCACCATTAGTTCCAATGCTTTTACATGCATGTAAAATTGTCCCTTGTCATCACAGGCCCCACGTGCAAAAATTTTACCATCTTTTATGATAGGGTCAAAGGGACCGCTGTGCCACAATTCAAGCGGGTCAGCGGGTTGTACATCGTAATGGCCATAGACCAGTACTGTTGGGAAGGAGGGATCGACCAACTTCTCACCGTACACAATGGGATGTCCTGCAGTGGTAATGACCTCTGCTTTGTCGGCTCCAGCCAGCAACAGCGACTGCTTCACCGCTTCAGCACACGCATGCATATCCGGTGTGTGTTCGGTCTTGGCTGAAATGGAGGGGATCCTCAATACATCCAAGAGTTCATGCAGGAATCGTTGCTTGTTGTTTTCAATGTAAGTAGTCAGCATAGTTTAATGTGTTATTGATACACAATAGGTAATCTAAAATTCGCTAAAAATTTTTTTGATTCAAATCCATCCCTATATTTGATTCACGATTGCGTGTCATTCTTCAGCCTTTGTGAGTCCAGTTGTCTAGTCGCAACAGGTATTTGCAGAGGCTGAATCTATTTTAGGGCATGCGCTTCATGCCCAGCTGCAACTGTTGTTCTACCGCGTCCCAGTTCACCAGTCCAAACCAATTGCTCACATAATCCGCTCTCCTGTTCTGGTACTTTAAATAATAGGCATGTTCCCAAACATCCAATCCCAGCAGTGGAATTCCTTTGATTGGAGACAGATCCATCAGGGGATTGTCCTGATTGGGTGTTGATCCTATCTGCAGGTGTTTGTTTGCATCCAGGTAGATCCAGGCCCATCCGCTCCCAAAGCGCGTCATTGCGGCTTCGGTCAAGCGGGATTTCATCTGATCGTAGCCGCCCAGATCCCGCTGAATGGCTTCTTTCAGTGGGCCATCCTGCAGTGATCCCCCGGCAGGACGCATGGATTTCCAGAACAATTCATGGTTGTAGTGACCGCCACCATTGTTGCGCATTTTCATGCTGTACTGTGAAATAGTGTTCATCAATTGTTCCAAGTTGGATTGTCCAGTTTTCGCTTCAGCGGCATACGCATCATTCAAGTTCTTGGTGTATGCAGCAGCATGCTTGGTGTAGTGAATTTCCATGGTGAGTGCATCAATCATGGGTTCCAGTGCACCATAAGCATAAGGAAGTGGATCTTGCTTAAATTGGGCGGACTGAGTAGTTGCTGCAGCGAAAGCAAATGGGTGATGTGCCGACAATCCAGCTGCAGTGGCCAACGCGCTGTTTCGAATAAACGTTCTTCTATTTGCTTTCATGTTCAATTATTTTTTTTCGGGTGAGTGAGCTTCGGATCTTGCGGAAAAGGCGGAAATAAAATTCATTGTTGAAAAGCTGGGAATCGTTCATGGCTTTGTACACCAGAAAGCAGCCTATCGGTAATAACACCAGGCTGGGTAGCCAAATTCCAAAGAAAGGACTCATCACTTCTTGTCGCACAAATTTTTCACCAAACATGTTCAGCAGGTGGAAGACAAGAAAAAACGAAACGGCCACCACCAGCGGCATTCCGAGTCCACCTTTGCGAATGATGGATCCCAGTGGGGCCCCGATTACAAAAAGAACGATGCAGGCAAAGGAGAGCGAAAATTTTTTATGCCATTCAATTTGATGCAACCGCAGGTCAAAACTTCGCGATGCATAGTCCTCAACAATTAGTTGATTGGCGCTCTTCATGATGTTCAGCTTATCCGCCGCACGGTTATAGACTAAGTTGATGGTTGAATCGGGCAAGCGATCAAAATAGCTTTTGACTGCTTTTTTTGGTGGATGACTGGTCCAGCCGTTTTGAAGCGGACCGGCATACATCAATTGTGACATCACTTCTTTGCTGGTTCGTTCAGTTTTTAGCAACCTGATATCCTTGTTTATGGAATCAGTTGCTTTCTGAAGTTGCCGCACATTCAGCATTTGATAGCTTCTCTTGAACATGCTGTCTGGCGTTTTCATGACATCAAAAGAACTGAGGTCAAACGATTTTTTATATTTGGTAAAACCCAGTCGGTAATAATCCGTCTCTTTAGTATTGTAAGGACCATTTTCCTGATACCGCCATCCGTTCTCGAGGTCAAATTCTAAAAATTTTTTATCCTCGCTTACCCTCATCACGCCTTTCTCCGCAAGAATGATATTGTCTTGCAGCGAGTATTGATTTTCGTAAATGATCACATCCCGAATGGTATTGCCATCGGGATCTTTATGGCCCACTTTGATGGCAAATCCTGGCAGCTTATCATAAAAAATTCCTTCTTTGATATCGAAGGCCGGTTTGGCTACACGAATATCATAGAGCATGGTTGTGAACTTTAGATTCGCCACCGGCATTACGTAGTTGGAGATCACGAATGCTCCTGTTGCAATGAAAAATGCCGCAACGAGCAATGGCTGCATGAACCGAAGCAGGGGAATCCCTGCCGATTTAATGGCAACCAGTTCAAAACTTTCTCCAAGGTTGCCAAAGGTCATGATCGAGGAGAGCAAAATAGAAATGGGCAGTGAATAGGGGATCACCGTGACGGAAACGTATCCGGTCAGTTCCAGGATATCCAGGAAGTCGAGCCCCTTTCCAACCAGGTCATCGATGTACTTCCAAAAGAATTGCATCACCAATACAAAAAGCGCGATGAAAAACGTAGCAATGAATGGCCCAATGAATGCCTTGAGAATGAGTGTATCGAGCTTCTTGATCATGATCAATTTCCCAATCGGTGGAATAGATCGTACACCTGTACATCCCAGAGCCGGGTCTGGTCGGCAATATCTTTTTTCTCCGCAAAGTCTTTGATCACCAAGATGGTTTGGCTGCTGACTTCCGACTTTTCGATGGAGAATTCAAAGTATTCGTTTTGGGGGGCATGGGTCCATCGGAAACGGATGTACTTAACTTGTTCCATTTCCAGGACTTCTGCTTTATCGGTTGAGCCATTCCAGGAAAAACTAAAGACGGTGTCTCGCTCGTCTACTTTATCCGCAAACCATTCCTGCAATCCGGCCGGCGTAGAAAGGAATTCAAACAGGATATTTGGGGAACACCTCACAGGATACTCTATAGAAAACAATTGTTTACTCATGGTTGTATTTTTTCATGCTACTCCAGTCTGCCCGCACCGTGCAATTATAGAAAAACTTCGTAATTGAAAAAATATAATTTAGCCTTTGTTTCCAACTTTTTACGTGGGATTTTCCCCATAGCTTAACAATAATTTCACTATTGCAGCGTTTAGGATTGACCGGGTTTTCTCGGCAAACTATAAACCCTACCCCCATGAGCATGCGCCAGTTGCGTATTGGTAAGTCGATTACCAACCGTGAAGCCCCCAGTCTGGAGAAGTATTTCACCGACATTTCCAAAGTAGAAATGATATCTGCCGATCAGGAAGCCGAGTTGGCCAAACGCATCCGCAAAGGGGATCAGTCGGTCGTAGACCGCCTCACCCGTGCCAACCTGCGTTTCGTAGTTTCGGTGGCCAAGCAATATCAGTTTCAGGGATTGTCTCTTTCCGATTTGATCAATGAGGGGAACCTCGGACTCATTCGCGCTGCGAAAAAATTCGATGAAACAAAAGGTTTCCGATTCATTTCTTATGCCGTGTGGTGGATTCGTCAGAGCATCATGCAGGCATTGGCCGATCAAGCCCGCATCGTTCGCATCCCCATGAATAAAGTGGGTGTAAATGGTCGTATCTCCAAAGTAGCTCAGCAATTGGAGCAGGATTTTGAGCGCGAACCAACGGTGGAGGAAATTTCAGAATACCTCGATATGGAAGTGGAAGAAGTTGCTTCCTCTCTAAATTTCAATAATAAGCACCTGAGTCTGGATTCACCGCTCGGTGAAGAAGGGGATAGAACCATGGTGGACATCATGGAAAATGAGAATGCGGATCCTACCGATTTGGAAAGCCATCAGTCGTCGATGCACTTTGAAATCGAGCTGGCCCTCAACAGCCTTCCTGAAAAACAGCGGAAAGTTTTGCAATGCCTGTACGGGATTGGAATGGATCGTCCGATGGGGATGGAAGACATCGGGGAGCAGTTCAATCTCACCCGTGAACGGGTTCGGCAGATCAGGGACCAGGCACTGATGACGCTGCGGCGCCAGCAGCAGACGGTTCGACTCCGTGCTTTTCTTTAGACGTTAAGGCTTCATCATATTCGTTAACTTTGCCCCCCAGGCAAAGTTTTTTTATGTTCGAACAGCTCAGTGAGAAAATAGCATCGGCCTTTAAGCAAATCAAAGGAGAGGGCCGCATCACGGATCTCAACATCGCCAATACCGTAAAGGATATCCGCAAGGCCTTGTTGGATGCTGACGTGAATTTTAAAATCGCTAAGGAATTTACCGATTCCGTCAAGGAAAAGGCTTTGGGGCAAAAAGTACTGCAAGCGGTGAGTCCCGGTCAGCAAATGATCAAAATTGTTCAGGACGAACTCACTTCCCTGATGGGCGGCACTGCCACCGATCTGAACCTCTCGGGCAATCCTACCATCATCCTGATCGCTGGTCTGCAAGGTTCGGGTAAAACCACCTTTAGCGGTAAACTGGCCAATTTTTTAAAAACCAAAAAAGGGAAATCACCGCTGCTCGTGGCAGGCGACGTCTACCGTCCCGCCGCCATCGATCAACTCAAGGTGCTGGGTGAACAAATCGGAATCGATGTATTCGCTGAACCGGAAAACAAAGATCCCCGACAAATTGCTGAACACGCGTTGCAGTTTGCTCGCTCCAATAATAAGAATGTAATCATCGTGGATACCGCTGGCCGATTGGCCATTGATGAAGTGATGATGAATGAAGTGGCAGGACTCAAACAATTTCTGCAGCCAGCGGAAATCCTGTTTGTAGTGGATGCCATGATTGGTCAGGATGCCGTCAATACCGCCAAGGCCTTCAATGAGCGACTCGATTTCACGGGGGTGGTCTTGACCAAAATGGATGGCGATACACGGGGCGGTGCCGCGCTTTCGGTCAAATACACGGTTAAGAAGCCCATCAAGTTCGTCAGCAATGGCGAAAAAATGGAAACCCTCGATGTGTTTTACCCCGAGCGGATGGCGCAACGGATCCTTGGCATGGGAGATATTGCTTCATTGGTTGAAAAAGCCCAGGCCCAGTTTGACGAAGAGCAGGCAAAGAAACTGGAGAAAAAGATTCGTAAAAACCAGTTTGACTTTCAGGATTTTCTGGATCAGTTGCAGCAAATCAAGAAAATGGGTAATCTGAAGGACCTGATGGGCATGATTCCCGGAATGGGGAAGGCCATGAAAGACATCGAAATCAGCGACGATTCCTTCAAAGGAGTAGAAGCCATTATCAGCTCCATGACCCCGTTTGAACGGTCCAATCCGGATAAAATTGACCCCAGCCGCAAAAAGCGAATTGCCAAGGGATGCGGTCGCGACATGAACGAAATCAATCAGTTTTTCAAGCAGTTCGATCAAATGAAACAAATGATGAAGGGCATGAGCAACATGCCCGCCATGCCTCGGTTTGGCCGCAGATGACCGATATCAGGTGGCTGGATTTTGATATTTCACCCCTTTATGTTACTTTTGTCGCCCGTTAGAAATTTTATTGTTTAATCACCCACTAAAAATTTTAATTTTTTATGGCTGTTAAGATCAGACTCCAGCGTCATGGGAGCAAAAAAAGACCTTTCTACTTTATCGTGGTAGCAGACGTCCGTGCACCCCGCGATGGTAAATTCATCCAGAAAATCGGAACCTACAATCCACTGACGCATCCTGCGACGGTGTTGATTGATCGTCAGAAAGCACTCGAGTGGATGGGCAATGGTGCGCAACCTACTGACACGGTTCGCAAGATCCTGTCTTCAAAAGGAGTGCTGTTCCTCAAGCACCTGTTGCGCGGAGTGAACCTCGGATTGTTCGATCATGCCACTGCCATGAACAAGTTTGAGAGCTGGCACCAGGAGCAGGAAGCCAAGATCCGTGCGCGTCAGGAAGCTGCTGCAAAAGAACGCCGCCAGCGTCGTGCCACATCACGCACTGCACCTCGTCCCGTTAAAGTGGAGGCCGCTCCAACCCAGGATGAGCAACCCGCAGCTGAATAAGAATATCGCTCATGAGAATACACAAAAGGCCCTGTATCATGCAGGGCTTTTTGCATGAACATGGATAATTATACCAGCATAGGAAAATTTGTCGCCACCTTCGGCGTGAAAGGAGATCTGGTGCTTGTACACGATCTGGGAGAGGATGCCTTGTTCAAAGCGGGACACGTACTGTTTACAGAAGAGGGCAAGGGTAAAATGATTCCGCATTTTATTTCCCGCTGCTCCTCACGCAAAACAAATGAATTACTGATCAGATTGGACGGTGTCGAATCTCCGGAGCAGGCAAAAAAATGGACCCGCAGGCAGGTTTGGCTGTTGGAAACGGACCTGCGCAAGATCGCTTCTGCCTCGGCTCCTCTATCCCTTTTGGGATTTGAGGTGCTGGAAAATAAACAATTGCTGGGTGTGGTCGAAGAAGTCATTGAACAACCCATGCAAGTCGTGTTGCGCTTCCATATCGGTCAAAAAGAAGTATTGATCCCACTGCACGAAGAAACGCTGGTGAAAGTAGATCGCAAGAAAAAACAGCTTCATGTTGCGTTGCCGGAAGGATTGTTGGATATTTATTTAACTTGATGTTTCCGGAACATGAATGTCCAACAAACGTATATCGCGCATCTTGATCTGGATGCGTTTTTTGTTTCTGTGGAGCGCATCCTGGATCCTTCGCTTCAGGGCAAACCCTTGATCTTAGGGGGGAGTCGTGAACGAGGCGTTGTGAGCACCTGCAGTTATGAGGCCAGAAAATTTGGTGTTCATTCGGCGATGCCCATGGCCAGGGCAGCTGCGCTGTGTCCACATGCCATTTTTCTGAAAGGCTCAAGGGGACAGTACTCCAAGTTCTCTCAATGGGTGACCGATATCATCGAAGCCAAAGCACCTGTTTTTGAAAAATCTTCGATTGATGAGTTTTATATTGATCTGACCGGGATGGACCGCTTCCATGATCCCCTTCACTGGATGATCGAGCTGCGAGCGGAGATCATGGAAACCACTCAGCTTCCGCTTTCGTTTGGATTGGCCTCCAATAAAATGGTGGCAAAAATGGCAACCAATGCGGCAAAGCCCAATGGCTTCTTGCAGATCAAGTCGGGGAAGGAGAAAGATTTTCTTGCACCGCTACCGGTTGGGGCCATCCCAGGAGTGGGAGAACACACCTTAAAAGAATTGAATGCGATGAGCATTTTGACCATCCGTGATTTGTCGCACTATCCGGTGCACATTCTTGAATCCCGTTTTGGTCGTTACGCCGAAGTGTTGATTGAAAAAGCGAATGGCATCAGCGGTTCATCTGTTGAACACGAATTTGAGTCTAAGTCCATTTCTACCGAACATACATTTTTTGAAAACACCGATGATGAACCTTTTTTGTTGCAGGAGTTGTTGCGGATGACCGAAAAACTGGGATTTGAATTAAGAGAAGATCAGAAGATGGCCAGCACCATTGCCGTGAAAATAAGGTATCCGGATTTCTCAACACACACGCGACAAACCACTATTCCTCCCACCGCATACGATGATGAAATCATCCGCGTTGTGCGGGATCTTTTCAAGCAACTGTATGATGAACGGAAATCCGTTCGACTCATCGGTGTACGCTTCAGTGGTTTAGTAGACCCTGCATTGCAAACCAACTTATTTGAAAACCGCGTTCGGAAATCTTCTCTCTATGATGCCATCGATGATCTCAAAAAGCGGTTTGGTAAAGGTTCAGTTGAACGTGGAAAATAATCGCGCGTTGTCCTTCTTTATCGCTTCAGGCCTCTTGGATTTGCTATCTTTGCACCATGACAGATCCTGCTGCTTCTCCCGATACCAAACAACCCAATATCCGTCACCTCACCAAAGAGGCCATTGGTCAGTACCTGGAATCAATCGGGGAAAAGAAATTTCGATTGCAACAAGTGTGGGACTGGCTCTGGCAATTGCATGCGATGGAGTTTGACGCCATGTCCAACCTTTCCAAAGAACTGCGCTCAAAACTGAAATCACATTATTCCTTACCGGCGTTAAAGGTAGATGCTACCCAGTACAGCGAAGACGGCACGGTTAAATCGCGTTTCCTCACCCACGATGGCCACCGGGTGGAAGGTGTCTTGATTCCTACAGAAGAACGGTTAACGGCTTGCGTATCCTCTCAAATCGGATGTTCACTCTCCTGCAAGTTTTGTGCAACCGGCTACATGGAGCGCAAGCGCAACCTCCTGTTTGATGAAATCTACGATGAAGTGGTGCTGATCAATCAACAATCGCTCCGCATTCATGAAAAAAAACTCACCAATATTGTCTTCATGGGCATGGGAGAGCCCCTGCTAAATTACCGCAATGTGCTCAAGGCCATTGAACGGATAACGGCCCCTGATGGATTGGCCATGAGTCCACGCCGTATCACGGTTTCCACCGCGGGTGTTTCCAAAATGATCAAGCAGCTCGGGGATGATGAAGTACGCTTCAAGCTCGCGCTCTCCTTGCATGCTGCCAATGACCGTAAGCGCAATGAGATCATGCCCATCAATGAGACCAACGATTTAAAATCATTGGTTGACGCACTCAATTATTTTTACAAGAAAACCGAAAACGAGATTACTTTAGAATACATCCTCTTTGATCAGTTCAACGACAGCGAAGAAGATGCGCGGGAGTTGATAAAAGTGTACCGACAAGTTCCTGCTGATTTGGTGAACATCATTGAATACAACCCCATTGATCGTGCCCGATTCAGAAAACCCAGTCCCCAAAAAACCGAAGCCTTCATGTCGCTGCTGGAAAAAAACCGTGTGAATGCGCGACTCAGAAAGAGCAGGGGAAAAGATATTGATGCGGCGTGCGGACAACTGGCCAACAAATAAAGGGGGCAACCATGAAACGAACGGATAATTTTTCAAAGTTCTCGGTCAAGAAAAAAAACAGTGCCATCAAGGAAGCCTTCAAGCAAGAAAAACGCAAGGCAAAAAAAGAGCGGGCCGATGCAATAGAACTGAAAAAGAAAAAAGCAGCCGAGCCAGCTGGTCCCAAGGCCCCGTTGGTCCTCCGCAAGCAGGACAAAACCATGCCACTGAACAAATACATTGCGCATTGCGGTATTTGTTCGCGCAGGGATGCCGTTCCATTGATCAAAGAGGGAAAAATCAAAGTCAACGGATCGGTGGTGCTTGAACCGGGATTCAAAGTGGCCCCGACCGATACGGTGAGCTATCTGAATAAGGAAGTAGTGCCGGTCAAGAACCTTGTATATATCCTATTAAATAAACCCAAAGATTATATCACGACTGCCAGCGATCCTGAAGGCAGAAAAACAGTTTTTGAATTACTCAAAGGAGTGGGGAATGATCGGCTCTTTCCGGTGGGCCGACTCGATCGCAATACAACCGGCGTGTTGTTGTTGACCAACGATGGCGAACTCACACAAAAATTGACCCATCCTTCCAATGAAGTAAAAAAGATTTATGAGGTCCGATTGGATCGCCCCCTGGAAAAGTCTCATTTCGAACGCATGCTGAAGGGACTCACCTTGGAAGACGGATTTGTTAAACCCGACGCGTTGGCGTATGCCGACTCCAAAGACAAATCAGTCATTGGCATCGAGTTGCACAGTGGACGCAACCGAGTTGTGCGCCGCATGTTTGAATTCCTGGGATATGATGTACGCAATCTCGATCGGGTCATGTTTGCCAACCTTACCAAGAAAAATGTAGAACGCGGAAAATGGCGCTTTCTGCAAGAGAAAGAAATTCGGTTGCTCAAGTTCATGAACAGTTCATTTGTGCGTAAACAATGACCGCCCCCCAGATCATTCACTCCGATGCGGATGCGATCCTTGTCAACAAGCCTTCCGGGTGGTTGTCCATTCCGGATCGGCATGATCCTGCGATTCCTTGTTTGAAAAATTGGCTGACTGAAATGGCAGGACCCATATGGGTGGTGCACCGCATCGACCGGGATACCAGCGGCATCAACTTGTTTGCACGCAACGCATCTGCCCACCAGCATTTCAACTCACTATTCGAGAGCAGGCGAGTGGCCAAAGAATACCTTGGATTGGCAAAGGGGATGTTCAGCTCACCCAGTGGAACCTTTGATCAACCGATTGAAGAACATCCGGGTCAACCTGGCAAAATGAGGGTCTACCGAAGCGGAAAAGCAGCCATTACTCATTACACAGTAGTGGAACAGTTCAAGGCGTTTGCGCTGTTGAAGTTGGTCATAGAAACCGGTAGGACCCATCAGATTCGGGTTCATCTTCAAAATGCTGGTCACCCGCTGGTCGGCGATCCTCTGTATGGAGATGGACAACCCGTATTGCTGTCACAGTTCAAGAAAAAATTCAACTTATCCATCAACGAAGAGGCTGAACGACCACTGCTGGCTCGTTTGGCACTGCATGCGCATGCCATCAGTTATGAAGGACCCACTGAGCAGATCATCCGCTGGGAAGCGCCATTGGCGAAGGACATGGAAGTGACGCTCAAACAAATTCGAAAATGGTCTAAGCCTTGAGCAGGCTGATCAATTGATCTAGCGCGTATTCGCGTTGTTCTCCTGTAGAACGATTTTTAACCAGATAGGTTTGTTTCTGTAGCTCTTCGCTTCCTGCGATGATCACATAGGGAATTCCTTTGCGATCAGCGTATTTGAATTGTTTGTCGAATTTGACCTGCTCATGAAAAATTTCGCAGGAAATGGATTGATTGCGCAAGGCATCCGCCAAGTGCATCTGGTAGCGAAGTTCGGATTCGCTGGTGCGGAATATCAATGCAGTTGTTCCGGAATGAATGTGATCTGGAAAGCGATTCAGCTCTTCCATTACATCAAAAATGCGGTCCACGCCAAATGAAATGCCCACACCGGGAATTCCTTTTACGCCAAAGAGTCCCGTTAAATCATCGTAGCGCCCACCCCCACCGATACTGCCCATTTCAACGCCGGAGGCTTTGATTTCGAAAATGGTTCCGGTATAGTAATTGAGTCCACGCGCCAGGGATGGATCCACCACAACTGTCGTGTGCGATGTAGATTTGGCAAGCGATAAAACCTGTCGAATTTCATTGATCCCTTCCTTTCCCACCGGGACTGCTCCAAAAAGTTCTTCCAGTTGTTGGAGCCGCTGTTCATTGTCTCCCTGAATGCTCATGTAGCTTTCTACTTTTTCCACCTGCTCCATGGAAAGTCCTTTTCCGATCAATTCGTCCTTCACTTTTTGGGGACCAATCTTGTCGAGTTTGTCGATGGCCACAGTGATGTGCGACATCAGATCTTCTCCACCACAAACCGTGGCCAGTGCAGAAAGAATTTTTCGGTTGTTGATGTGAATGGAAACAGACAGCTGCAAGGCTCCAAATACATCGGTGTATATATTGACCAGCTCTGATTCATGCAGAAGGGAAAGGCTTCCGGCTACATCTGCATCGCATTGCCAGAACTCGCGGTACCTTCCGCGTTGCGGACGATCGGCTCGCCAGACCGGTTGCATCTGAAATCGTTTGTAGGGTAGGGTGAGCTGTTGGTGGTTCATGGCCACATACCGCGCAAAGGGTATGGTCAGGTCATACCGCAAGGCCCGCTCGGTGATTCCTTTAGTTGTTTTCCCTTCCAGGACTTGTTGGAAGTCGCTTAGCGCGGACTCTTTTTTTTCAGGAAGATGGAGTCCGTTATTTAAAATCTTGAACAACAATTTGTCGCCTTCCTCCCCGTATTTCTCCATTAATGTTTCGGTGTGTTCCATGGCAGGAGTTTCCAGGGGTTCAAACCCATAGAGCAGAAACACGTTGCGAATGGTATCCAGGATATAAGAGCGTTTGCGCAGCACGGCTGCAGAAAAATCGCGTGTACCCTGAGGGATGGATGGTTTCATGAGGCAAATTTACTGTTGTTTTTGAGATGTATGGTGTTCGATGAGTTTGTCACAGGCCTTTTCAATCAGGTCGAACACTTCGTGGTAAGCGGCAATGGAATGCGACCAGGGATCTGGAACATCCATGTTGCTATTTGGAAACAGATAGTCCAGTAGTAAGATCACTTTTACTGGATTGTATTGTTTTCCACAAATCGATCGAATGTCACGCATCACGTCATTGGCCATAGGCAGTATGAGGTCAAACGCTTCCAGATCATCCGGACGAAATCTTCTGGAACGTTGTTGTGAAATATCAATTCCGTTCATTTTGGCAACGGATTGGGAAAGAGGATGTGGCCGTTCACCGTCGTGGTAACCGTTAGTGCCTGCGCTATCGATAGTCCAATTGAGACCCCTTGATTTGCATTTCTCCTGCAACACGCCCTCTGCAAGTGGACTCCTGCAGATGTTACCTAGGCAGACCATTAAAATCCGCATTTTTTAAAACAAAGATACCATATGGAATTTTGTCCCTTTCTTATCCTATTCCGTGAAAATCAAATTGGTTATATTGCGCGCCATGGACAGTCAACAATTCAAACAACGGGAGTCGCAACGGCAAAATAACTTTAGGGTCGTGTACGATTACAGCATGGGATTGCTGTGGTTGGGTGCAGGCCTGTATTTCATTCTCGGAAAATATTTTGGTTCCGATTGGGGAATGGATTCACTCACTACTACCTTATTCGGAGTGGCTTCGTTGTGCTATGGCGTGTTCAGGCTCTACAGGGGGTATACGGCAAAAAAAAATAATTGAGATGAGAACGAAGGTGGCGCGATGGACGATGCTGATGATGGCTGCAGTAATTTTTTTCTCCTGTGAGGAACAGCGCAAGAAAGCCAAGGTGATTCCGGGTGATGACACTTTAACGTCGGGGTTCATCCGGATCAGTGTGGATGAGTCGTTTGCCCCCATCATCGACGAGCAAATCAAGGTGTTCATGTCGCAACATCCTGAAGCCACCATCATTGCTGAATACAAGCCAGAAGCAGAGTGCCTGAAGGACATGTTATCGGACAGTACCCGAATGGTGATTGTAACGCGGGGACTGGTGCCGGATGAAGAAGCCTTTTACCAGGATACCTTGAGCTTTACTCCGATATGGGGCCGCATTGCCACCGATGCTGTGACGGTCATCACCCACCTTTCAGCCAAGGATTCCCTGTTCAGTAAAGCAGAAATCCGATCCATGCTGAACGGAACCAGCGGGTATCGTTACCAGCTTGTCATGGATGGAATAAAAGCCACCAGCACGGTCCGGTTCCTGATTGATTCGGTGTTGATGGGACAACCCCTCGCTGCAAATATTGCTGCTGCGACCACATCCGAGGGAGTCATTGAATATGTTTCTACTCATCCCAACGCCATTGGGTTTGTCGGGGTAAGTTGGATTGGAAATCGCCAGGATTCAACCCAGCTCAGCTTCCAGCAAAAAGTCCGAATTGCAGCGTTGCAATGCGCCACCTGTGATGATGAGGTCTATGTGCGACCCTATCAGGCCAATATGGCCACCGGGCGCTATCCACTTAACAGAGGACTCTATTACATATTGAAAGAGAACTACCCGGGCCTTGGAAAAGGGTTCGTGAATTTCCTCACCCATGAAAAAGGACAACTTATTTTCAGGCGAGGATTTTTGGTCCCGGATCGAATGTCCTTTCAAATTAGAAAAGCAAATGTTTCTGAATAACCCTCAATTTGCCTACATTTACACCCCTATAAACTGATACATGATGCGTTATACAAAGATGGGTTTGTTGGCGCTGCTGTTGGCATTTGGTTTTGTAGCGAATGCACAGGCAGTGAATGAAGCAAAAAAGCACATCCACACCCGTAAACTCAATACGGCGAAAAGTACCTTGAGAAAAGCCCTGGAATCTGATCCGAATAATCCGGAGTTGGTCTACTGGCTGGCACAAGCCTATTTTGATCATAAAGATCCAAAAGGAGCTAAAGAGATATTGCTCAAGTACATGTCAGGTCCCCTCGGCAACAACCCCTTGCTGCTGGTTGCGATGGGACAATCCGAAATCCACGATAAGAAATTGGATGAGGGGCGTCAGCGTTTTGAGACCGCCATATCGTTGACCAAAGGAAGAGACATTGCCGTGTTCAACGCCATTGGAAAAGCCTGCCTGGAAGCAGGTGGAGATGCTGCATACGGAATTGAAAAATTGAAAATGGCTACCGCTATCAAAGGGTTCAGGGATCCCATGACCTATATATACATGGGTGACCTCTACCGGGTGTTGATGAATGGAGGGGGTGCGGTTTCTTCTTACGAAAATGCATTGATGCTGGATCCTAAGAATGCCATGGCCAAGCATAAAATCGGAAAGATTTATTTGACCCAGGGCAACGAACAGAAAGATATCTTTCTGCAAAAGTTCAGCGATGCCATTTTGGATGATCCTTCTTTTTCTCCCGCATTGTACGACATGTATGTATATTTCTTTTCCCGCGACGTGAACAAAGCGGTGGAGTATTTCAATAAGTACAAAGAACATGCAGAACCCGGACCAGCACTGGATTACGAGGAAGCGAGTTTGCAGTTTGCTTCTGGTAATTTTAAAAATGCCATTGCAAAATCAGATGCACTCTTGCAAAGTCAGGGTGATTCCGCCGATCCACGGCTCTATCGGTTGAAGGCCTATAGCTGCGATAAACTGGGCGATTCTCTGAATGCGTTCAATAACCTGGAGATCTTCTTTCAAAAAACCAACCCTGAATACATTCACCCCGAAAATTATTTGATTACGGCATACAATGCCGCGAAGCTGAATCAGGATCCGGTTAAAGTAGAGTACTATTTCAACAAGGCGATCGATTTTGATACTACGGTTGAAAACAAGCTCGAGTACACCCGAAAGGCCGCTGATTTCTTCAAGCGCACCAACAACACGGCTCGCTCTGCAAATTGGATGACGCGCGTGTACCAAGCCAATCCAAAGAAGAGCAAGGTCGATTTGTACAATGCCGGTTTTGAAAACTTCAAAGCAGGGGAGTACATGCGCGCCGATAGCCTGTTCAACATCTACAAGACCACCTATCCCAGTGAGGTCTATGGATATTATTGGTCATTCCGTTCTTTATCTGTGGTTGACTCTACCATGGAGCAGGGACTGGCCATACCGGATTGCGAAAAGTTTGTCGCCATTGCCCAACCGGACTCAGCCCGAAACAAGAGTACCCTGATCACGGCCTACGGTTACCTGGCCGGATATTCCGCCAATATGAAAAAGGACCTGGAAAAAGCAGCTGAGTACCTGGGAAGGATCATCAACCTGGATCCCAATAATCAGGACGCAATCAAGAACCGGGACATCATCTACAAGGCATTGGCAGCAGCCAAAAAATAGGATTTTTTGACTCCTATTTTGCTTATTTTTGCGCGGTCAAACCGTAGCGATGATGTGGAGTTTTTTTTTGCAGGCGACAGCCATCGGACAAAACGCCGAACTCAGCAGATCCAGCGACTATTTCCCCATCGGTATACAACTGCTTTTTGCAGTGGGATTGGTAACGGTTATGATCGCCGGTTCTCAGCTGTTGGGACCGAAACGCCAGACCTCCGATAAGCTCCAAAATTTTGAAAGCGGCATTGAGCAATTTGGCAATGCCCGTCAACCCATGGCCATCAAGTATTTTTTGGTTGCCATTCTTTTCGTCCTCTTCGATGTGGAAGTAATCTTCTTCTATCCCTATGCGGTGAATTTTGGTGAGCTGGGCTGGGATGGATTCTGGGCGGTACTGATGTTTGTAGGATTTTTCCTTGCGGGATTCATATACATCATTCGAAAAGGAGCTCTGCACTGGGAAGATTAAGATTGCACTTCCGGGCAGCACAACACTTCCCGGCAGTTGTTAACTAAAAAAAACGATTATGGCGCGTCCGGTACGATTCAATCTGATCACAAAGGATACCTCCGACCGTGGCATCAATCAGGTCGACCTGCCACAGGGTCATATGGGCGAAGGATTCTTTGCTACCTCCTTGGATAAGGTGGTGGGACTTGCTCGGAAAAATTCCATCTGGCCTCTTCCCTTTGCTACCTCCTGCTGCGGCATCGAATTCATGGCCACCATGGGTTCGCATTATGATCTGGCCCGATTCGGTTCAGAGCGCGTGGGATTTTCTCCACGGCAGTGCGACCTCCTCATGGTCATGGGAACCATTGCCAAGAAAATGGGACCCGTGGTTCGTCAAGTTTACCTCCAAATGGCTGAACCCCGCTGGGTCATGGCCGTTGGCGCCTGCGCATCCAGTGGCGGCATCTTCGACACCTACTCCGTGCTGCAGGGCATCGACCAGGTAATTCCGGTTGACGTCTACGTGCCCGGTTGCCCTCCTCGTCCGGAAGCCATCATCGATGGCGTGCTGAAAATTCAAGACCTGGTTCAGGATGAATCCCTGCGCAGAAGAAACGACGATCACTATAAGGCCTTATTGGAAGGCTACGGTATCCAATAACCCTTGACGATTACTACTATGCCCCTTACACACGCATACATCAACGAACAACTTACCGCTCACCTGAGTGAAAAACTCATCGCATGGGAAGAGTCTTACGGAATGGCAAGCGCCACTGTTCAGGCTGATCATAACCTCAAGACGCTGACCTTTCTGCACGATGAACCCTCGCTCGGGTTCCAGTTCATGACGGATATCACCGCGGTGCATTATCCCGACCGTAAAGGAGAAGAATTGGCGGTTGTCTACCATCTCCACAACTTGGTTGAAAACATTCGTCTTCGCATCAAGGTATTTGTTCCTGTCGCTTCTCCGAATGTGTACACAGCAACGGGACTGTTCAGCGGGGCCAATTGGATGGAGCGGGAGACCTTTGATTTTTATGGTGTGAATTTTATTGGGCACCCTGACCTCCGCCGCGTATTGAACGTGGATGAAATGGATTATTTCCCGCTGAGAAAAGAATATCCGCTGGAAGATCAAACCCGCATCGATAAGGACGATGAAATGTTTGGTCGATAAACTAATTACCAATGACTGCTGAACACGTCAATATTAACCTGCCCGAAGGATCGATCGAGAAAAAGACGACGCGACTCAATTTGGGTCCTACCCACCCTGCAACGCACGGAGTGTTTCAGAATATCCTTGAAATGGACGGTGAACGCATCGTTCATGCCGAATCGACTGTCGGATACATTCACCGTGCGTTTGAAAAACTGGCTGAGCGTCGACCGCTTTATCAAATCACCACACTGACCGACCGGCTCAACTACTGCTCTTCTCCGTTGAACAACATGGGTTGGCACCTGACCTGTGAAAAGTTACTCGGCATCACCACTCCTAAGCGGGTGGACTATCTCCGGGTCATCATCATGGAGCTGGCACGCATCACCGATCACCTCATCTGTAATTCCATCGTTGGCGTAGACACCGGCGCCTACACCGGTTTTTTATACGTGATGCAGTACCGCGAACTTGCATACGAGATTTATGAAGAAGTCTGCGGATCGCGTCTGACCACCAACATGGGAAGGATCGGAGGATTCGAGCGCGATTTTTCTGATGCAGCATTCAAAAAAATTGAAAAGTTCCTTGAAGAGTTCCCGGGTGTTTGGAGAGAGTTTGAAAACCTCTTTACCCGAAACCGCATTTTCATTGAGCGGACGGTCGGCACCGGCGCAATCTCAGCCGAACGTGCATTGAACTACAGCTTTACCGGTCCAAATCTTCGTGCTGCCGGTGTGGACTACGACGTTCGTGTGCATTCTCCCTATTCTTCTTACGAAGACTTTGAATTTCAGATCCCGGTGGGAAAGACGGGCGATAACTACGATCGCTTCATGGTGCGCAACGAAGAAATCTGGCAATCGCTGAGCATCATCCGACAGGCTTATCAAAAGATTCAGAACATGAAAGGAGCGGATGCGACAGTCTACCATGCCGATGCTCCCGAATATTACCTCCCTGCGAAAAAAGATGTGTACACCAAAATGGAAGCCTTGATCTATCACTTCAAGATCGTGATGGGTGAGACCGACATACCGGTGGGAGAAGTATACAGTTGTGTAGAAGGCGGAAATGGTGAGTTGGGATTTTATTTGATCAGCGACGGCGGAAGAAGTCCGTTCCGGCTGCATTTCCGCAGGCCTTGCTTTATTTATTACCAAGCCTACGCGGAAATCGTAAAAGGAGCAATGCTGACTGACGCCATCGTAACCATGAGCAGCCTCAACCTGATTGCAGGTGAAATGGATGCTTAACAAAGAAAAAAGAGAACATGATCAAGTTTTCAGATGAACAATTAAAACAGGTGCAGGAGCTGGTGGCACGCTATCCTGAAGGGAAGCAAAAGAGTGCACTCATTCCGCTCTTGCACATGGCGCAGGATACCCGTGGTGGATGGCTGAGTGCAGAAACCATGGATGAGGTTGCCTCCCTGCTCCAACTTGAACCCATTGAAGTGTATGAAGTGGCTACGTTCTACAGCATGTTCAATCTTCAGCCGGTGGGCAAACATGTCTTTGAAGTTTGTCAAACCGGTCCCTGCATGTTGAACGGAAGCGATCGCATCATCGCGCACATCAAAAAGCGCCTGGGCATTGGCGTGAGTGAAACCACCCCCGACGGATTATTCACCCTGAAAACAGTAGAGTGTCTGGGTGCATGCGGATATGCTCCCATGATGCAATACGGGATTACTTATCGCGAACACCTGACAGAAGAAAAAGTGGACGCAATCATTGAAGAATGCAAACGCGATAACCATGGCTAAAAAACTCTTACTAGAAAAAGCGCACGTCGAAGGCATTCGCTATTTCGATGTGTACAGAAGAGAAGGCGGTTACGCTTCTGTGGAGAAAGCATTAAAAATGGAGCCTGCCGCCATTGTGGAAGAAGTAAAGAAAAGTGGATTGAGGGGAAGAGGCGGTGCAGGATTTCCTTCCGGTATGAAGTGGAGCTTCCTTGCAAAGCCAGAGGGAGTTCCCCGTTACCTCGTCTGCAATGCCGATGAGTCGGAGCCCGGCACGTTCAAGGACCGCTACCTGATGGAGTTCATCCCTCACCTCTTGATTGAAGGATTAATCGTTTCTTCTTTTGCATTGGGCAGTAACCGCACCTACATTTATATCCGCGGGGAATATGCGTGGATCGTCGCCATTTTAGAACAAGCCATTGCCGAAGCAAAACAAAACGGATTTCTTGGAAAAAATATTTTAGGTACAGGGTTCGATTGTGAGATCTACGTGCAGCGTGGAGCGGGTGCGTATATCTGTGGTGAAGAAACAGCACTCATTGAATCGCTGGAGGGCAAACGCGGTAATCCTCGGATCAAGCCCCCTTTCCCGGCGGTTAAAGGCTTGTGGGATTGCCCCACGGTGGTCAACAATGTTGAAACCCTTGCGGCTGTAGTGCCCATCATCAACATGGGGGGAGAGGAATATGCAAAAATTGGAGTCGGTCGTTCAACCGGTACCAAACTGATTTCTGCGTGCGGAAACATCAACAAGCCGGGTGTGTATGAAATCGACATGACCATCTCCGTGGAAGAATTTATTTACAGCGATGAATACTGTGGAGGCATTCCGAATGGCAAACGGCTCAAGGCCTGCATACCCGGTGGATCATCTGTTCCGATCCTCCCTGCGAACTTATTGCTGACTACTGCAAAAGGGGAAACCCGTTACATGAATTATGAAAGCCTTGCAGACGGTGGATTTACTACCGGGTCAATGATGGGTTCCGGTGGATTCATCGTACTGGATGAAGACCAGTGTGTGGTGAAGCATACGCTGACTTTGGCGCGGTTTTATCGCCACGAAAGTTGCGGACAGTGTTCGCCCTGCAGAGAAGGAACAGGATGGATGGAGAAAATCCTCATGAAACTGGAAAATGGGAAAGGAGAGATGAGTGATATTGATTTGTTGTGGGACATCCAACGGAAAATAGAAGGAAACACAATTTGTCCGCTCGGCGATGCAGCTGCATGGCCGGTTGCAGCCGCCATTCGTCATTTCCGCGATGAGTTTGAATGGCACGTGAACAACCCTGAGGTGTGCACAACACAGAACTATGGGCTGGCGCATTATGCCGACCCCATTCATGTTCCTGCGTAACCCGAAGGCCGATAAAAAAAGAATATGGCAGAAGTTAAAACAGTAAAGGTCACAATCGACAACATCACGGTGGAAGTCCCCCAGGGCACTTCCATCTTGCAAGCTGCCCGCATGATCGGTGGTGACGTTGTTCCCCCTGCAATGTGCTATTACAGCAAATTGGAAGGCAGCGGTGGAAAGTGCCGCACGTGTTTGGTGGAAGTTTCAAAAGGATCAGAAGCCGATCCTCGTCCCATGCCCAAGTTGGTGGCCAGCTGCCGCACCGGTGTCATGGATGGCATGGAAGTCCGCAACATCACCAGCGATCGGGTCAAAGATGCCCGCAACGGGGTGGTGGAATTTCTTTTGCTCAATCATCCGCTGGATTGCCCGATCTGTGACCAGGCTGGCGAATGCCACTTGCAGGACCTGGGCTACGAGCACGGTAAAGAAGCGACCCGCTATGAATTCAAGCGGCGCACATTTGAAAAACACGACCTCGGTCCGTATATACAGCTGCACATGACGCGCTGCATCCTCTGCTATCGGTGTGTCTATACAGCCGATCAGCTGACCGAAAAACGCGTGCACGGTGTATTGAGCAGAGGCGACTATGCCGAGATTGCTACGTATATAGAGAAGTCGCTCGACAATAATTTCATCGGAAATGTCATCGATGTTTGTCCAGTAGGAGCACTCACCGATAAAACGTTCCGTTTCAAAAACCGCGTGTGGTTCACCAAGCCGGTAACGGCACATCGCGATTGCTCCAGCTGTTGCGGAAAAGTAACACTCTGGCAACGCGGCGAAGAGGTATTGCGTGTGACCGCCCGCAAGGATCAGTGGGGGGAAGTGGAAGAATGGATCTGTAACGTGTGCCGCTTTGATAAAAAGAAGACCAGCGACTGGACCATCGAAGGACCGTCGCACGTGAGCCGCCATTCGGTGATTTCACAAGGGCACTATGAACACCTGGTGCAACCCAAAGAGACCTTCACTGCTGTGCACGATGGCCGACATCCTCAATTGCTCATGGACATCCATTCAGTGAGTGAAGTCAACGATAAAACCGCAAAAACGAAATCCTGATGATGACGCTTTTGTTTACCATGGATCTGCTGCTGGTGCTGGAAAAATTCCTGCTCATCGGAGCCGTCATCAGCTTTGCACTGGTAGTGGCCATGTATACTACTTATGCTGAACGCAAGATTGCAGCCTGGATGCAGGACCGTCGAGGTCCCAATCGTGCAGGTCCACTCGGATTGCTTCAACCCGTTGCCGACGGCGTCAAATTGTTTTTCAAAGAAGAGATCATCCCGATTGCTTCCAATCGCTTTTTGTTTGTACTGGGGCCCGCACTGGCCATGATCACTGCAATGCTGACCAGCGCAGTGATTCCCTGGGGAGAGTACATTGAAGTACTGGGTCGTAAAGTCAACCTTCAAATCGCAGATGTCAACATTGGCATCCTGTACGTATTTGGAGTGGTGAGCATGGGCGTCTACGGCATCATGATCGGAGGCTGGGCATCCAACAATAAGTTTTCATTGCTGGCAGCAGTGCGCGGAGCTTCACAGATCATCTCGTATGAATTGGCGATGGGACTATCCCTGATCTCTTTGCTGATGATGACGGGATCGCTCAGCCTCAAGACCATAGTGGAACAGCAAATGAACGGCAGCTGGAACATTGTATATCAGCCGCTCGGATTTCTGATTTTCATCATTTGCGTGTTTGCCGAATGCAACCGCACACCATTTGATCTGCCGGAAGCAGAGAATGAACTCAATTTTGGATACCATCAGGAATATTCTTCGATGAAACTGGGACTCTACCTGTTTTCGGAGTACGTGAACATGTTCATCTCCAGCGCGGTAATGGCTACCTTGTTTTTCGGAGGCTACGATATCCCTTTTGTAGATGAGTCGGCACTGGCAGCGAGCTGGGGACCAAACCTCACTGCCTTGTTCTGCTTCATGGCCCTGTTTGCAAAAGTGTTGTTCTTCTTGTTTGTATTCATTTGGGTGCGATGGACCATACCGCGATTCCGTTACGATCAGTTGATGGACCTCGGCTGGAAGAAGTTGATCCCACTGGCATTGGCAAATATGATCATCACCGCAGTAGTGATGCTGTTGATAAAAAATTGAGCGCATGGAACGACTTACGAACAGAGTAAAAGTAATGGAGCAGAAGCCCATGAGTTTCATGGAGAGCCTCTACCTGCCTGCTATTTTCAAGGGCATGGCCATTACATTCAAGCACATGTTTAGAAAAAAAGCCACCATCAATTATCCGGAAGAAAAACGTCCGTTCAGTCCCATATTCAGGGGACTGCATGTGCTGAACCGAGATGAAGAAGGTCGCGAAAATTGTACGGCATGTGGACTCTGCGCCGTTGCGTGTCCCGCAGAAGCCATCACGATGGAAGCGGCTGAACGCACCCCCAATGAAGAACATCTCTATCGGGAAGAAAAATATGCTGCAAAATATGAGATCAATATGCTGCGCTGTATTTTTTGTGGACTCTGCGAAGAGGCTTGTCCCAAAGACGCCATTTACCTCTCCGAGACGTTCGCGCCTTCCAGCTTCACCCGCAAAAGTTTTATTTATTCCAAAGACGAATTGCTGATTCCTCACCCCGTCAACGAACCCGAAAAGTTTGAAGCAGCCAAAGGGGCAAGAGAAGCGCGACAAAAAAATTGATCCTATGCCATTATCTGAAATACTGTTCTGGTTCCTGACTGCACTGGCCTTGTTCAGTGCATTGATGGTGGTGTTCAGCGACAACCCCATTCATAGCGTACTCTGGCTCATCATGGTGTTCTTCGCCATCTCAGGCCATTACATACTGATGAATGCCCAGTTCCTGGCCATTGTCAACCTGATCGTTTACGCCGGCGCGATCATGGTGCTGTTTCTGTTTGTCATCATGTTGATGAACATGAATACCGATGCGGAGCCGCAAAAAAGTCAATGGATGCGCATTGCTGCAGCCGTTTCCGGTGGGGCACTCTTATTGATCCTGGTCGCGGCACTGAAAGATAACGCGGGTGCAGTTTCCCGCACCAGTGGGGAGGGGAGCATCGGACTGATTCGCAACCTGGGCAAGGTATTGTTCACCGATTACGTGCTCCCATTTGAAATCAGCAGTGTCTTGTTTCTCAGTGCCATGGTTGGCGCTGTGGTGCTGGGCAAACGTGAAAAAAATTCTAAACCTGTCAACCACTAGCCTATGCAAGTGATGCCCATCAATTATTATATTTTCCTTTCGGTGGCACTCTTCACCATTGGAATTGTAGGCGTATTGACCCGCAGAAATGCAATCATCATTTTCATGTGCATCGAGCTCATGCTCAATGCGGTGAACGTATTGCTGGTTGCTTTTTCCAAAATGCATCATTTAAATGCCTTTGCTGCAGATCAACTCACTACAGTTGGAACCGAGGCGCAACTCTTCGTGTTTTTCATCATGGTTGTGGCAGCGGCGGAAGTAACGGTGGGACTGGCCATCATCGTGATGCTTTACCGAAACATTCATTCAGTCGATATCAACTTCTTGAACCGACTCAAACATTGATAACCCCTACTGTCAAGTGAGCATATGAATAAATTTGTTTTCCTCATTCCGCTTCTTCCCCTGCTGGGCTTTCTGATCAATGGATTGGGAAGAAACTATTTGGGTAAGTCATTGGTGAGCATCATCGGTTCCGGTGTGCTCCTGGCTTCATTTGCGCTCAGCGTGGCTGCATTCAATTGGGTGAATGCACCTGGATTTAAGCCCGAGGTCATCTTTTACTTTGATTTCATCCATACTGGAGGACTTCGCATTCCGATTTCATTTCTCATTGATCAACTCAGCGTCCTCTTTTTACTGATCATCACCGGAGTGGGTTCGCTGATTCATATTTACTCGGCCGCCTACATGCACGAAGAAGCTGCTCCGCATTTTGCCCGCTACTTTGCTTATCTCAACCTCTTTGTCTTTTCGATGCTGTTGCTTGTGATGGGTGCCAATTTCGTGGTGATGTTTGTCGGCTGGGAAGGCGTGGGACTCTGTTCCTATCTGCTGATTGGCTATTGGTTTGGGAACAATGAATACAATAAAGCCGCCAAGAAGGCATTTGTGATGAACCGTATCGGTGATCTTGGATTTTTACTGGCGATTTTCTGGATGATCGGACAGTTTGGATCCATCTCCTACATGGAAGTGTTTGCGAAAGCCCCAACTGCTTCTGTTGCCGTGATCACCGGAATCACCATGTTGTTGTTTGTCGGTGCCATGGGAAAATCCGCACAGATCCCGCTCTACACCTGGTTACCGGATGCCATGGCAGGACCCACGCCGGTCTCTGCGTTGATCCACGCTGCAACGATGGTCACCGCCGGCATCTACATGATTGCCCGCAGCAACGTGCTCTATACACTGGCACCTGCATCGCAAGACCTGGTCGCCATCATCGGTAGTGCAACCGCCTTATTTGCCGCCACCATTGCGCTGAAACAAAACGATATTAAAAAAGTATTGGCCTATTCTACGGTGAGCCAGTTGGGACTCATGTTCCTCGCTCTTGGAGTAGGCGCCTATACTTCGGGTGTCTTTCATGTTATGACGCACGCCTTTTTCAAAGCCCTGTTGTTCCTGGGTGCCGGCAGCGTGATCCATGCCATGCACCATGAACAAGATATTTTGAAAATGGGGGGACTCAAATCGAAGTTGCCGATTACCCACCTCACCTTTTTAATTGGTTGCCTGGCCATCGTGGGTATACCTCCTTTTGCAGGATTCTTTTCCAAAGATGAAATCCTCATCGCTGCCCTTCAAAAAAATCCCGTGTATTATGTTCTGGCCGTTGCTACATCTCTGATGACGACCTTCTATATGTTCCGGTTGTATTTCCTGACGTTTGGCGGCAACTTCCGCGGTACCGATCATCAATGGTCGCATCTCCACGAATCTCCTTTTGCCATGACGTTCCCGCTCATTGCATTAGCGGTGCTTTCTGTTGTAGGAGGATGGATTGGAATTCCCACGCTGTTCATGGAAGATGCACATCGATTGTCCAACTTCCTTCAGCCGGTGATTGCACCGCCTTCTGAGGTACATCATCTGGAACATTCAGTGGAGTGGATGCTGTTGGGCGCAGTGCTGACATTGGTCCTCGTAGCCATATTGTTGGCTGCTCGACGCTATGGAAAAAATTTCAAGGTTGAGAATACCGAAACTGGACTTTCCAAACTCCTTGCAAACAAGTGGTATGTGGATGAACTCTACGATGCCATTGTGGTCCGACCCCTGGATGCACTGGGTGCTTTCTTGGGAAGAGTAATCGATAACCGTGTGGTGGATGGGGTGGTCAATGGTGTTGGCAAGGCCGTTCAGTTTGGCGGTCGACAACTACGCTTGTTGCAGAGCGGACAAGTAGGTTCCTATGTTTTGCTCATGGTGGCTTCGTTGATCGCATTCCTCATCCTACAATTGTTCTGGAAACCCTAAACAGCACTTCCTATGTACGCAGCATTTGATAATTTTCCCGCATTGCTCATATGGTTGCCACTGGTGGGGGCATTGCTTTCTTTTTTCATGCGCTCGGAAACGGCTGCAAAAAATGTAGCAGTACTTTTCTCACTGCTTGCCCTGGGTGTGGTAGGATCAAGTTTGTTGTATGTCGACAGCAAATACCAGGCACTCAATCAGGTGAGTTATGTATGGTTACCCGGTTTGGAGTCCAGTTTTGCTTTTATTTTGGATGGATTGACCCGGACGTTGTGTTTGCTGACCGCAGTTTCGTTCCCGTTGATTTTTTTGTTTATCCCGGTGGGAAAATACAAACAGCCACATGTGTTTTATGGACTGATGATGCTCACTCAATGCGGATTGATGGGTGTCTTCATGGCCACTGACGCACTGGTATTTTATTTGTTCTGGGAACTGGCCCTCATTCCCGTTTATTTTTTATCGTCTATTTGGGGTGGAGAAAAGCGCATTCGAGCAACGTTCAAGTTTTTTATCTACACGTTTGTGGGATCGCTCTTCATGCTGATCGGTATCATTTATATTTATTTGAAGACAAGTGGCTCTTTCAACCTGATCAATTTTTACAATGCCGCTTTAACGCATCAGGAAGAAGGGTGGTTATTTGCTTTATTTTTTCTGGCCTTCGCCATCAAAATGCCTTTGTTTCCCTTTCATACCTGGCAACCGGATGCTTACGAACAGTCGCCCACACCCGTCACCATGGTGCTCAGCGGTATAATGGTTAAAATGGGATTGTTTGGTTTGATGCGTTGGCTCATAGCAATGCTGCCCCATGGTGCAAAAGCGCATCAAACGATGGTGGTGGTATTGGCGGTCATCGGGATGATTTATGCATCGCTGATTGCCATGCGGCAAGACAATATCAAACGACTCATTGCCTATTCTTCCATTGCGCACATCGGATTGATGGCACTTGGAATTTTTACCTTTCAGCAAGTGGCCGTAACGGGAGTAGTCATTCAAATGTTTACCCACGGAGTGAACGTGGTTGCGCTGTGGATGGTTGCGGATCTGATTGAGCGGCAGACCGGAACGCTGAGCATGAGCGCATTGGGCGGAATTGCCAAGAAAGCACCCAACCTGGCAATTTTCATGCTGGTGTTTGCATTTGCCAACATTGCGTTGCCGCTGACCAATGCATTTGTCGGCGAGTTCATGATTTTCAGCGGAGTATATGCCATGTCGCCCTGGTGGGCCGCTGCAGCAGGCATCAGCATCATACTCTCAGCTGTGTACACGCTGAACATGGTGAAAAATGTTTTTTACGGTGAGGCAGCTGCTGCTGTTCAAGGGTTCATGGATATTCGCCCTTTGCAGTCTTTTGTATTTGTGGTGCTCACGGTACTTATCTTTTTTGTGGGTGTATATCCCGGACCATTTCTGAGCATGATAGCAGAAACCGTCAGCCTGATTGTTAATAAATTAACTGGCATATAAACTAGTACTCAATTATGAATTCCATACTTGTTTCTGTTCTTTGGGGTATACTCTTGATGTATGCCGGCTTCCTCACGAAGAACAAACGATCCATATCTGTACTGGCGGTAGTGGGTGCAGTAGCGGTGCTTTCGGCAAACGCCTTGGAGTACATGGGACTTTCATTCTTTGATATCGATACGAAAGGAATGTTGTTCTACAATCCGTATAGTTATATTTTTCTTGTCGTAATACACGCTTCTTTGCTGCTCTATTTTCTGCTCTCCGGAACAGAAGTGGAGGAGACGGCTGCAACCCCTTCGGATCATTATGCGTTGATTTTTTTTGTTGCCAGTGGAATTTCCATCATCGCCGGATTCAAGTCGCTGCTCATGCTGTTCCTGGGAATTGAAATCATATCCATTCCTTTGTATGTGTTGGCCGGAAGCGATAAATCCAATTTAAAGAGCAACGAAGCCGCACTCAAGTATTTTTTAATGGGAGCGTTTTCAACGGGACTCATGCTGATGGGTATTGCATTTTTGTATGGAGACTCCGGTACGTTTTATCTGGAAGGAATCAACATGGGTGCAACGGAAATGTCGCCACTCAAAGCCATTGGCGGCGTGCTGATCCTGGCATCGATGGCCTTTAAAGTTTCTGCTGCTCCTTTTCATTTCTGGACGCCTGATGTCTATGATGGATCCCCGACGGTGTTCACTTCGTTCATGGCGACCATCGTGAAGTCTGCTGCGTTTTTTGCCTTCATCAAATTATTTGAAGGGGCTTTTGGAAAAATTCAAGGCCAGTGGCAGGTTCTACTGGCGGTGATCACCGCCTTGACCTTGATTGTAGGCAACATCACTGCCGTTTTCCAGCAGAGTGTGAAGCGCATGCTCAGCTATTCTTCCATTGCACAGGCTGGATTCATGGTGATGGGAATTTTTGCAATGAACCTGATGGCCAAGCAGGGACTTGTATTGTACTTTGCTGCCTACAGTGTAGCCAGCATCGCGATCTTTGCGGTTTTGGCCAAATTAAAGGACCACTCGGTTGATGCCTTCAATGGGTTTGCTAAAGCACACCCGCTCGTTGCAGCGGTGGTACTCATCTGTTTGCTTTCGCTTGCTGGCGTACCCCTGACAGCCGGATTTTTTGCTAAATACTACATGCTGGTGGCTGTGTTAAAAAATGGCACCATGTATTGGTTGCCTGTTCTTGCCATCGTGTGTGCAGCGGTGAGTGTATACTATTATTTCCGGGTCATTCAGGCCATGTATTTCAAGGAGACAGAAGCGGGTTCGGTTGCCGAAATTCAGTTCAGTAGCAGTTTCAAAGTGATCATGGTCGTGTGTGCCTTGTTGATCATCGGACTGGGCATTCATCCTGATTGGCTGATGGACCTCCTTTGATCTTTCCGTTCATCACAGTTTTGCAACCGACTCCACGGGAATGCCTAATTTCGAGTCATGAAATGGTGGGATAATCTTTTATTGGCCTGGAGAACCGTAAGGGCAAACCGACTCCGGACGGGCATCACCGTAGCCATCATCGCTTTTGGCATCATGGCCCTGGTGGGCATCATCACCGCTATTGAGGCGATGAACAACAGTTTGCGCGACAGTTTCTCTACGATGGGCGCCAATGCGTTCAGCATTCGATTCAAGGAACGTCGCTTTTTTGGAGGGGGAGACCGTGGAGCAGATGTTACAAAGTCGAACACCCGTTCCCGCAAACGCGTGAAGAAGTCCAGCACCGGAAAAATCATTACCTATAAGCAGGCAACCCAGTTCAAGCAACTTTTTGATTTTCCTGCCAACGTCAGCATCGGCATCAACGGTCCGCGCAGCCAGGTGGTCAATTACGAAAACAAAAAAACCAATCCAACGGTAGCCATCAATGGTGGCGATGAGAATTATTTGCAGCTGAATGGCTATGAAGTTGCTTTCGGTCGGAATTTCAATCGGAACGATGTTGAAAGTGGTCGCGACATCTGCATCATCGGAAAGGATGTGGCCTATAAATTATTTGGTGCCAAGTATGAACGGGCGTTGGATAAAGTGATTCGTGTAGGAAAAAATAAATACCGTGTCATTGGGATTACAAAAGAAAAAGGTTCGAGTTCGTTTCTGCAAGCCGATAATGTGATTTTTGCAACGTATACAAATGTCCGGCAACGGTACGCCAACCCGAATCAGTCGTACAACATTGCTGTCATGGTCAACGACATCAATCAAATGGAGACGGCCATTGGAGAAGCGGAAGCAACGTTTCGACCCATACGGGCCCTGCATGTAGAAGAGGACAATAATTTTTATGTCGATAAAAGCGACAGCATCGCTGAAACATTCATAAAATTACTCGGAACAATTTCTGCAGCAGCCGGTGCCATTGGGTTCATTACCTTGATTGGTGCTGCCATCGGGTTGATGAACATTATGTTGGTTGCCGTAACCGAACGGACCAAAGAAGTGGGTTTGATCAAAGCATTGGGCGGGAAAAGAGGATCCATTCGATCCCAGTTTTTATTTGAATCCACCCTGATCAGTCTGATGGGGGCCATCATCGGAATTTTCTTGGGCGTCATGATTGGTAATTTGGTCGGCAGCCTGTTGGAAACCGAATTCTTTATACCCTGGAACATCATTACCATTGGCATTGTGATCTGCTCGGTGGTGGGATTGGTTGCGGGGTTGTATCCTGCCATGAAGGCGGCCAAGTTGGATCCAATTGTCGCCTTGCGGTACGAATAATCAGCTCATAATGAAATAAAAAAAAGGCATCGTTGTGACGATGCCTTTTTTTTATGCATAGCTGGTGAAGATTATTTTGGATCCAGAGCTTGTTTGATGCGATCGGAAAGATCCATGAGGTGATACTTACTCATGGCATCCGGCATGGAAGCAGATGCTGCCTGGATTTCGCTGCGCAGAGAAGCGAGGTGAGCGCGGGTGACCGACACCACATCTGTTTTCTTGGGATCGGGTCCTGCAGATACTGCACCACCAATGCTGATGGTGATGCCACCGCCGCCGGAAGCGTTACCCAACAGTGCTGTCATGCGTTCTACATAACTTTTCTGAAGGTTTCTTCTGTAGCCGTCGATTGATTTTTTGGTCGACAGTTCACTGAAGATTCCTTTTTTCAAATCGCTGTAGAGTTCTGGAATATCGTACGCATTTGAAAATCTTCTTGCTTCCGTGTTCATGCGGGTGAGGCGTGCGGAAGAAAGAATACTTCCCAGTGCATTGTCTTGAATGGAACCGACTTGGTCGCTGGTAGGACTGCTGATGCGGTCCAAGATTTTAGGATCCAGCATCCAGGTAGGAGTAGCGAACAGGTGATTGTTCAGGAAGGCCACGGCTTCTTTTTGGGTGGCTTTGGGAGTCACTTCATATACTGCGCCTTCTTGTTCTATGCTCTTGGGGGTTTCGTAGTAACCGCCGATGTTGCGGCTTACGTGACCGATGTAGCGGTTGAATTGTCCCGCGCTCTGACGGTACATCAGTGCGAGGTTTTCGTAGCGGTCGCCTTCCTCTTTGGTCCACTCTGTAAGATTGGCCATGATGCGCTTCAGGTTTTTGATGCCGTATTCACTGGCCTTCATGGAATTGTCGCCCAGGTCCTCGCTTTGCGTACGTGGGTCGGACATGTTTCCATATTCGTAGGTACCAAACCAGATGCGGGGATTTTTAGCCAGGCGTTCGTTATAAAGCGTATTGCGTTGTTTTTTGTCGGCCTCTTGATTATCGGCACCGAACCCATAACCCCATTCAATTGCCCAATTATCGTAGTCGCCAATTCTGGGGAACAGTCCTGATCTTCCGATGTTGTCTTCCGGTTGTGCCACATAATTGAAGCGCGCATAGTCCATGATGGAAGCGGTATGTCCGTTGGCTTCCACCCATGATTTGTCGCGCAGTTTCTCAACAGGTGTCTTGCTGCTGGATCCCATGTTGTGGCGAAGACCGAGCGTATGGCCAACTTCATGAGAAGAAACAAAACGGATGAGGTTGCCCATCAGATCGTCGTCGTATTTCATTTTACGGGCACCGGGATCTACGGCTGCCGTTTGAACAAAGTACCAGTCGTGCACCAGGCTCATCACGTTGTGGTACCATCCGATATGGCTTTCAATGATCTCACCGCTGCGGGGGTCGTGCACATTCGGGCCATAGGCATTGGCAATGTCCGATGCGAAATACCGCAATACGGAAAAGCGGGCATCTTCCAGGCTCATGGTGCTATCGTTCTCGGGCCACTCTTTGCCGACGATTGCATTTTTGAAACCGGCTTTTTCAAACGCCTTTTGCCAATCGTTGATGCCCTGTATCAGATAGGGGCGCCATTTTTTGGGAGTGGCGGGATCAATATAATACACAATGGGTTTAACGGGGTCAACCAGTTCACCGCGTTTCCATTTGTCCATGTCTTCTTTCTTGGGCTCAAGGCGCCAGCGGACAATAAAGCTTTCGTTTTCTACTTTTTGTTGATCATCGCTATACAGTGTATAGTCCTCAGCGAAGAAACCCACACGCGGATCATTCATCCTGCGTTGCATGGGTTGCTCTGGAAGGATGATGAACGAAGTGTTGATTTCCAGGGTTACTGCTCCTGCTGCGCTTGCTGCAGGAAGCGATGCGCTGGTGGGGAAGGGGCTGGGGCCACCACCACCTATAGCGGGGGAAGAGGAGAATGTTTTTACCGTTCTGACTTCAGTATTGATGGGGAAGCTTTTGATGACTTCGATGTAGGAGCGATCACCCAGTAGGGCCATCAGGTTGAGCCTGCGTTTAGCGGCAGGGTTCAGGGAGACGGCCTGGTTATCGCCTTTGAAGAAATCCGTCACTTCGATCACGGCACCGGTTGAGTCCTTGCCCAGCGATTTGATATCGAACGATGCAGCAATGGGATCCAGGTTCGAATTGCTCACGGCCTTATAGATGGGCTGGGAGGAATCGGCAACACTGATGATGGTCACCACGCGCATGAAAATCTTGTTGTCGGGACCTTTTTCAAATTTGACCACTTGCTGATTGGCCAGTTCTCCACCGTATACCCCGCCGCCGCCGGCTACTTTGGTAAAACGGGTAATGGCCATGATCTCTCTTCCGAAAAGCTTTTCGTCGAGTTCAAAGTAATATTTGTCATCGACCTTGTGGACGGTAAAGAGTCCCTTCGTGCTCTTGGCCTTGGCAGTAACAATTTCTTTATACGGCTTAGGGCCCGGACGGGAAGGCATTGCAGGAGGCGCTGCAGGGGGAGTTGCAGCCGCTGCAGCAGGTGCAGCGGGAGGAGCAGGAGGTTGTGAGGGCCTGTCTCTGCGCTCTTGTGCCATGGATTCGAGCTGTACCAGACTGGTGGACAGAACCAGCGCTGCTGAGCCTAACATCTTGATCACATTCATGTGTATTAAATTTTTGTAAGGGGATAAATATCGGGTTTTTTTTATTCAATTTCATTATCTTGCTCAGCGCCCTAAAAAATTTCAGATTGATCGTATCATTTCAGGGATTATTTTAGTAGCATTGTAAACCTTAAACCAAACTGTAATTGTAAATTAAAAAAAACAAACGTCATGGCTGAAACAAAACCAAATGCAGCTGCAAAGGCAACCCAAGCGGGACAATCCAAGGGTGGTGGCAACGCAATTTCTTATCTGGCTCCGATCATTTGCATCATCGCCGGATATGTTATCTGGAGATTTATTTTGGGAGATTCTTCTGGCTTTACAAAGCCCGATTTGGAAGGTGGTTTTTGGCCCAGCCATAAAGGCCCCATCGGTGCATGGAACCGCATGTACGAAGGCGGTATCATCGTTCCATTGCTGCTCGGTGCATTCCTGATGGTAGTCGTGTTCTCTATTGAACGTTACCTCACCATTCGCAAGGCGACCGGAACCGGATCAAACGCTGAGTTTGTGCGCAAGGTGCAGTTTCACCTCGCCAACAAAAATGTTGACGGTGCAATTGCGGAGTGCGACAAGCAAAAAGGAAGCGTAGGAAATGTAATGAAAGCAGGTTTGAAAAAGTACAAGGAAATGATTGCAGACGGCAGTTTGTCGACCGACCAAAAAGTTGCGGCCATACAAAAAGAGGTGGAAGAAGCAACTGCGCTCGAACTTCCGATGCTGCAGAAGAACCTGGTGTTCTTGTCAACCCTTACTTCACTCGGTACATTGATCGCCCTCTTGGGTACGGTATTGGGTATGATCCGTTCATTCGCTTCACTCGGTGAAGAAGGTGGATCAGGAGCAGCTGCAGAACTAGCGGTAGGTATCTCCGAGGCCCTTTACAATACGGCGTTGGGTATTGCCACCTCATCTGTAGCGCTGATGATGTACAACATCTTCACGACCAAGATCGATTCCATCACATACGGCATTGACGAGTCTGGTTTCACATTGACCCAGAGCTTTGCCTCTCAGTATAAATAAATAGGTAAACATGCCAAGTGTCAAAATAAAAAAACATAGTCCGGATAACGACATGACTCCCTTCGTGGACGTGGCGTTCCTGATCTTGTCGTTCTTCATGTTGGCGACCAAATTCAAACCGGAGGAACCCATTGAAGTGACCACACCCAATTCGGTTTCTTCACAGATTCTTCCAGAAAAGGATGCCTTCATGGTTTCGATCGACAAAGAAGGACGGGTATTCATTTCGATGGATAACCCTCAATCCCGTCAGGTGTTGATCCAAAACGTGAACCAGTCCCGTGGTTTAGGATTGGGTCCCGCTGAGATCAAGAACTTCGTCAACTCACCCACGGTTGGTGTTCCGTTGAGCAAGCTCAAGGGACTGCTTTCGCTTGACCAGGAAGATGATGCCACCGACAAAGCCTTTAAAGAGCAGGAGGGAATACCCTGTGCTGACTCTACCGGCGGTGAGCTGTCCTACTGGGTCCGCGAAGCCCTGGTGGCCTATTCTGGTCGCAAGCTCAACTTGCTGATCAAATCGGACAACAACACCAAGTATCCTGCCTTCAAATATGTATTGAGTGCATTCAAGGTAAACGATCAAAACAAATTTTTGCTAGTTACATCACCGGAAGATGCGCCAATCGGAACCTCATTGTATGAGACCCGTCAGAAGCAGATTATGGGAGGCGATAAGTAAATTCTAACGTAAAAAAGTTTAATATGGCAAGTATTGATAGCGGTGGTGATGGCGGTGGACACAAAAAAGGTCCGGGCGTCAAGAAGGCCAAAAAATTGTCGACCAAGGTGGACATGACCCCGATGGTGGACCTCGGCTTTCTCCTCATTACCTTCTTCATTTTCACAACGACCATGTCGCAGCCCACGGCCATGAACCTGTTCATGCCAAAGGATGTGGACAAACCGGAAGAGCAGAACAAAGTGAAGGAGTCAGGTGCCTTCACGATCATGCTCGGGAAGGATGATGTGATATACTTCTATGAAGGGATGGACCCTGCTGCGCCCGGTAATTTCCGGACAGCAACGTTCAAAACCATTCGCGATGAAATCATCCGCAAGAAGAAGAGTACCAATCCCGATGATCTGGTAATGATCATCAAGCCCACGCAGGATGCGACGTATAAAAATACGGTCGACATTCTGGACGAAATGACCATCAACGAGATCAAGCGCTATGCGATGGTGGATATTTCTTCGGTTGAATACCAACTGGTGAAAATTACTGAAGCGGCAGCGGGCATCAAGTAATCGTTGTGGAATTAAACGAACACTGAATCTTTTTAAAAAAGCATTACAATGGATGCAAATAAAATTTTAAGTACGGAGCTGATCGACCTCATCTTTGAGGGACGAAATAAAAGCTACGGTGCTTACGAACTGCGTACAGGCTACAACAAACGGTTGCGTGTTTCGCTGATCATCACAACGGCCATTGCGCTGTTGATCCTACTGGCATCCTTCATTTCATCATTGGATCTTGGCCTGAAGAAAGGTCAGGTTCAGATCAAAGAAGTGCAGCTGGAAGAGATCAAGGAAGACCAACCCGAACCTCCGCCACCCCCTCCTCCAAAGCCACCAGAGCCTCCAAAGGTGGAGATGGCCAAATTTACGCCTCCCAAGGTGGTAAAGGACGAAGAAGTTAAAGAGGAAGAGAAGCCACCAGAAATCGAGAAACTCGAAGACACAAAAATCGGTACGGTTAACCAGGAAGGTACCAAGGACGAAGGCATCGTAGCTCCTCCTGTAGAAAGTACAGTTGTAGAAGCCCCACCCCAAGAGGATTTCGATAAGGTCTTCCAGAAAGTGGAGATCGATGCTGAATTCCCCGGAGGTGCCAATGGTTGGACGCGTTACGTAACCCGTGAGATCGAGCGCAACATCGACGAGCTCCAGGACGACGGACGGTCTGGAACCGTAGTGGTGTTGTTCATTGTGGACAAAGAAGGTATGGTGAGTGAAGTACGGGCATTGCCCTGCGGTGAAGCCGGTGTCGGCAACTGCCTTCCCCCCAACTCTAAGCTTGCTGAGATTGCTGTCAACGCCATCCGCAAGGGTCCAAAATGGAAGCCTGCCATTCAGAACGGAAGGAACGTGAAGGCCTATCGCCGTCAGCCGGTAACCTTCCAATTGGCTGAAGATTAATTGGAAATTGAAGTTCACATGAACGGTCGCACCGCTTTGCGGTGCGACCGTTGTATTTTTGCACCATGCAGCATCAATGGGACGATACCATCGTGGCCTTGGCCACCCCTCCGGGAGTAGGTGCCATCGGAGTGATCCGGTTGTCGGGGAAAGGATCGGTGGGGGTGGTGGACCGACTGGCACCGGGTAAACAGCTTGCCGATGCCAAGGGCAATTCGTTGCATGTTGCGGTGCTGAAAGAAGGCGATCGGTTGTTGGATGAAGTTGTCATCAGTGTATTTCGGGGACCGCGTTCGTATACGGGAGAGGATGTGGTGGAACTTTCCTGTCACGGTTCTTCTTATGTAATTCAGCAGGTAGTGGAAGCCTGTATTCGTCAGGGTGCACGAATGGCAACCCCGGGAGAGTTCACCCTGCGGGCCTTTTTAAATGGGAAAATAGATCTGGTCCAAGCGGAAGCGGTGGCCGACCTGATCGCTTCGGGCACTCAAGCTGCTCAAACCACTGCACTCCATCAGATCAAAGGCGGTTTTTCTTTTGTGCTGAAAGCCTTGCGGGAAGAACTCATTCAATTTTCTGCATTGATTGAACTAGAATTGGATTTCTCTCAAGAAGATGTGGAGTTTGCTGATCGCACGTCACTTCGCTCACTGTTGAATAAAATAGATGTCACGGTAAGCGACCTGTTGGCATCGTTTCAATTGGGAAATGTCATTCGAAACGGCGTGAGTGTGGCCATCGTTGGCAAGCCCAATGCCGGTAAATCGACCCTGCTGAATGCACTGTTGAACGAAAACCGTGCAATCGTCAGTGCCATTCCAGGAACCACACGGGATACCATTGAAGAGGTGTTGAATATTGGAGGGGTGTTATTTCGATTGATCGATACAGCAGGAATTCGGGAAGGTGCAGATGAAATTGAGGCAATCGGCGTAGAACGAAGCAGAGAGAAGATGCGTTCTGCCGATATCGTCTTGTATTTGTTTGATGTGAATGAAACGGATGCAGCAGCAATCGGGTTGTTGCAGGAAGAGCTCCGTGCTGTCTCCAATGCTTGGTTGCTGGTGGGCAATAAAGTCGACTTGCAAAACAATTTGCACCACGAAGCTGCATCCAAAACGGTATACATCTCTGCAAAAGAAAACAGGGGCCTGCATCAGATTGGCGAACGATTATTGCAATTGGTAAATGCCGGAACGATTCAGGCTGAGGATACTGTAGTGACCAATGCGCGTCATTATGCATCGCTGTTGAGCGTTGCGGAATCGATTGCTTCGGTGAAAGCGGGCATGGACAATCGGGTATCGGGTGATTTGCTGGCCATAGACATCCGCAGATCCCTGCACCACCTAGGTGAAATCACCGGTGAGATCAGCAACGAAGACCAGCTGGATTATATTTTCAGTAAGTTTTGTATCGGGAAGTAGTGAGTTTAAATAATCAATTACAAAACAATAAATTAATAATAATCCTCGCAAATAACTAAATTATGTCACATTCCAGCTTAAAATTGTACTAACTATAAATCCCGGCAATGGAAAACTCAAAGAAAGATTGGTTCGATTCTGTTGAAGATCAATTTGATGGTTCGAATGAAACCAATGGATCAAGGGTACAATCGAGCCAAAGTATTCAGGATCCCGAATTTGAAAGAGAGCTTGAGTACCGTAAAAAAATCCAAACTGCCTGGAATCAATCTGCCAAATACGAAACCATTCTAAACTACGTTAAAACCATTCATATGAGCCAGAAAACCTCAAATAATCGTCGTCGCCTATTCTCTTATGCTGCAGCGGCATGTATTGTCGCCTTATTATCCATTCCAGGTTATCAGTATTTTGTTAAACAGCAAGGAAAGGATATCCAAATCGAAGAAGCTGAAATCAAATCTAATGTTACCTTTTTTGATTCTATGTTCAAACAAGTTGCACCCATCAATGGCCAACTGATCGGCGATGAAAGTATCATTTTCGTTTGGGAATCTACCATCGAAGTCAAAACAAATATCATTATTTCCAATGCTTCAACGGGTGTGATTGTATTCACCCGGCCCGTCAACAGTGCTGACAAACAATTCCGTCTCAACCAGTATCTAGGAAGAGGAAAATATAAATGGAAACTTGAAGGCTTTAAAGGCGAAATGCTTTTTGTATTAAAATAAAAAATAATATAAAAATATTTGAAATTCAATAGTATGGGGTCACTCTTCGTTGCCCTTATCTATATCTGGACCAAACAGAATAAATTTAAGCAAACAACTAACTGCTATGCCAAAGAGTACACCGATTCTGCTATGCGCAATACTAATTGCATCTAGCATTCATAAAGTTGCCAAAGCGCAGGAAGCTTCTGCGGTAAGTGCACCGGTTTTCATCAAAATCACAAAAGGTCCAACCAAGCCGGCCAATCTGGAAATCACCGATTTTAGTTTCACCGATATCAATGGGAATTTAAAAATTGATGGAGACGAAACGTCTCATATTCATTTCGTACTGAAAAACGTGGGCAAGGGGAAGGGCCAGGACCTAGTGATTCAGGTGGCTGAGACTTCCGGTCTGACAGGCCTTATTTTCAATAAGCTTACCCCAATTGGTGACATCGATACCGGAAAAGTGATGTCCATCAACATTCCAATACAAGGCGATATTGATATTAGAACCGGCACAGCGAATTTTGTGGTGAAAGTTGTTGAAGCAAATGGCTTTGGAACCGATCCTAAGCCCATAGAAATTCAAACGCAATCATTTAAGGCGCCTAGTGTGAAGATTGTCGACTATTCCGTATCCAGTCAAAATGCCACTATCATCGAGAAAAAGAAACCATTTGATGTGCAGGCATTGGTGCAAAATCTGGGACAAGGAATGGCCAGGGATGTTGTAGTAAAGTTGGTACTGCCTCAAAATACATTTTGTATTTCAACCAATGAAGTGGAACGCTTGGGCGACCTCAAGCCCGGAGAACAGCGGGCCATCAATTATAATCTGGTTGCCAACAACGACTACAACGCAGATAAACTTCCTTTCGAGTTCCAAGTGGTTGAAAAATTCGGTCGTTTTGGAGAGCAAAGCAAGTATACCCTGGCGATGAACCAAAGTATTTCCAAGGACAAACTAAGGGTAGAGGGAATTGAACAATCGGAGGTAAAAATTGCTATGGCTTCTTTGGCATCTGATGTCGACAAAAATATTCCGGTCATTGAAAAGACGGTGCCCACTCGAGTAGCCCTAATCATAGGCAATGAAGATTATTCTCAATCCATCAATTCGCAGATCAACGTCCCATATGCCATCCGCGATGCACAAGTTTTCAAAGAATATGCCCAAAACATCATGGGAGTTGAGCCCAATAATATTTTTCTCTTCAATAATACGACGGCAGGGGTGATGCGCCGAGAGATTGATCGCGTTACAAAGTTGGTCAATAAAATGGGTACAGAATCTGAATTGATTTTCTACTATGCTGGTCATGGTTTTCCAGATGAAAAGACAAAAATCCCCTATTTGATACCAGTGGATGTTAACTCAAATAACTTGAGCGATGCTGTTAGCATGAGGGATCTCTATAGCAACCTAGGAAATTCCGGAGCGGCAAAAGTCACTGTTTTTCTCGACGCCTGTTTTTCTGGCGGTGGAAGGGACGAAGGTATCCTGGCTGCTCGAGGAATTAGAATTGTTCCTGAAATGCAGCAGTGCGTTGGGAACATGGTGGTGTTTGCTGCGGCGAAAGGTGATCAGGTTGCATTGCCTTATCATGAGCAGAAGCACGGGTTATTCACCTATTATATGCTTAAGAAGCTGAAGGATAGCAAAGGTAAGTTGACATACAAAGAGATGTATGATTACCTGCGGCAAAATGTGGGTGTAGAATCTATACGTATTTCAAAAGAGCAGGATCCTATTGTAAATTATAGCCCTGCCATAACCAGCATTTGGGAAAAATGGACGTTTTAAAAATAATTAACTATGGCGCTGATTAAATGGAATTTTTCATTGCTTCTTGTATTCTTTTCTTTCACAACAGCATATTCGCAGGAAGTTAAAAACATAAAGGTTGAACCAAAGGAATCCAGTGTTGACATCAATTATGATCTCGATGCAACCGCTGATTGTTTTATCAGTTTATACTATTCAACAGATAATGCACAGACCTGGAAAGGCCCATTACAAAAGGTAACGGGTGATGTAGGAGCAAATCAAAAGTCTGGCAAAGGCAAAATCATTATTTGGGATGCTGCTGCAGAGTTGGGTTCTGTTGAAGGTGTGCTTCAATTTAAAATCATTGCCACCTATTCTTCAGTCAACCAGGAACCCACCCTGCAATCAAAGTTACAGCAACGCATTATTGATGTTGAAAAACAAAAGCGAGAGGCAAAGTTGGCTTCGCTTCGCAAAAAGCGCAACATCTGGTTGTTGCCGGCGGTCGCTACAGCAGGAATTGGGGCTTATGCGTATAACCAAACCGGGGTTTTGTACGAAAAATATAAAACTGCGACAACTGATGCAGCTTCAATCAGAAAGCAGACGCAGACCATGGCAATCGTTTATCCCGTAGCATTTGCCGCTACCGGTTTTTCGGTCCTTGAGTTTATCCTTCAATCTGGTAAATACTCACGGGAAAAGAAAAAGAAGGTTGTATTTGCTCCTAGGTATATTCCCAGGGGTATGGGGGTAAATATGACGGTGAAGTTATAGTGGTATTGAGAGAGTTTTAATTTATAGACTTTGAAAAAGCTTTTGTTCCTTTTAGTTTCATTCATATTTTCAATATCCTGCGACAAGTTTGAGTGGTACAATCCGTATGATCCGGAGTGTCCTAAGCCTTTGTTTACTCCTTCGACTCCCGGGGCTCAGATGGAGGGGAACAGCGTAAAACTGACCTGGTCGCAGGACAATGACAATATATCCAGCTTTGCCCTGTTCAGAAGGGCTGAGGGGGAATCGATCACTAACCTTGCAACGACTCAGAAAACGACCACCCAATACCTGGACGCATCCATAATCCCTGGAAAGAAGTATACGTATTATGTGCTGGCAGTAGCAGGAGAGAACAAGAGTGATACAGTAAAGGCAGAAATTACCCCGGTGATCCCGATAACGATCAGTACAGGATCGGTGACTGAGATAGGAGCAACGACAGCCAAGATAGGAGGAAATATAACCAATGCGGGGGGAGGTACGGTCACAAGCAGAGGTATCTGCTGGTCGACAACACAAAACCCAACGGTCAGCAATAGCAAGACGACAGAAGGTACTGGACCTGGACAATACACTTCAACCTTAACCGGCCTACTTGCGGGAATAACCTACTATGCCAGAGCATATGGAGAGAACAGCAGGGGGATTGTGTATGGAAACGAAGTGAGTTTTACGACGTTAGGTTCCCCCAAATTAACAACAAATTCAGTAACATCCATAACTTCTACAAGTGCTGTTTCAGGAGGAAACATAACATCTGATGGAGGATTTTCTATAACTGCAAGAGGTGTTTGTTGGTCGACAACTCCTTCTCCCACTGTTAACAGTTCGAAAACTGTTGATGGAGCTGGAATAGGCAATTTTGTTAGTCAGCTAGTTGGTTTGAAGTCTTTAACTAACTATTTTTTACGAGCTTATGCAACTAATAGTTTCACAACAGTTTATGGTGAGCAAATTACTTTTTCAACACCTATAGGATCATTGTTTACCAATGGAGCAGGTGTTACTGATGTTGAAGGGAATAGCTATAAAACAGTAGTTATTGGAACCCAGGAATGGATGGGAGAAAATTTGAAAGTAACAAAACTTAGAGATGGGACATCAATACCAAATTTAATTTCTAAAACAGAATGGGCGGGAACTAATAGTCCAGCGTATTGTAATTTTTTCAATGAGCCAGCTAAAGGAGAAACCTACGGTAAGCTCTATAACTATTATACCGTAATTGATAATCGAAATTTATGTCCAATAGGTTGGCATGTGCCAACATTTGATGAGTTTCTTTTACTAGAAAATCATCTTGGTGCATCTGAAGCTGGGAAATTAATGAAGTCATCTATTGGTTGGAATTTTTGGTCAGACTCATTACAAGGCAATGGAAATAATTTAAGTGGATTCAATGGGTTGCCCGGTGGAAGAAGGGGTGGTATTGCAGAAAATTTTCAAGATGACGCATCTATTGGATATTGGTGGACAACAACTGAGTTTTCCTCTTCAACTGCTAAGTGTATTGCACTATCTAGGGAGAATTATCTTATGGGTCGTGTAGTGCATAATAAAATAAATGGACTATCAGTGAGGTGTATTAAAAATTAATAATGCATATATTAAAAGCAACACTCTTTTTTCTTTTTTCAATTTTTTTCTTGTCGTCTTGCGACAAGTTTGAGTGGTACAATCCGTATGATCCGGAGTGTCCTAAGCCTTTGTTTACTCCTTCGACTCCCGGGGCTCAGATGGAGGGGAACAGCGTAAAACTGACCTGGTCGTAGGACAATGACAATATATCCAGCTTTGCCCTGTTCAGAAGGGCTGAGGGGGAATCGATCACTAACCTTGCAACGACTCAGAAAACTACGACCCAGTACCTGGACGCATCCATAATCCCTGGAAAGAAGTATACGTATTATGTACTGGCAGTAGCAGGAGAGAACAAGAGCGATACGATAAAGGCAGAGATCACCCCGGTGATCCCGATAACGATCAGTACAGGATCGGTGACTGAGATAGGAGCAACGACAGCCAAGATAGGAGGAAATATAACCAATGCGGGGGGAGGTACGGTCACAAGCAGAGGTATCTGCTGGTCGACAACACAAAACCCAACGGTCAGCAATAGCAAGACGACAGAAGGTACTGGACCTGGACAATACACTTCAATCTTAACCGGCCTACTTGCTGGTACTACCTACTATGCCAGGGCATATGGGGAGAACAGCAGGGGGGTTGTGTATGGAAGCGAAGTGAGCTTTACGACGTTAGGTCCCCCCAAATTAACAACGACGGCTGTGTCCAGCATTACAGAAACGACAGCCACCTCGGGAGGTACAATCACCAGTGATGGAGGCTCACCAATTACTGCTAAAGGAGTTGTGTGGAGTACATCCCCTAATCCTACAATTAGCCTTGCAACAAAGACCAATGACGGGACGGGACTGGGAGCGTTCACCAGCGCGATCAGCAATCTGACAAACAACACGAAATACTACATCCGGGCTTATGCTATCAATGCTATGGGAACTGCTTACGGAGAGGAGTTGAGCTTTACTACTGCAATACCCGTACCCCCGATTTTAGAGAGCTTGAAACAGGGATTAGTGGCGTACTATCCATTTAATGGAAATGCAAACGATAGCAGTGGAAATAAAAATAACGGTGTATTTTCAAATGGTGCTTATGAAAATAGTCAGTTCGGAATGGCAGCAAAATTCAATGGTTCAAATTCAATATTCTCAACACCAAACATAGTTGCGTTAAATACAGACACTTTCACGTTTTCGATTAAAGTAAAATTGGCATCTCATTTAGGTCATAACGAAATCCAACTAGGAGTACCAAATGGTCCTCTCAGATGGTCAATTGGTTGGGATCCAAACACAATCTATCTAGTCCCAATGACATGTTCGGGTACTTATGGTCAAGGGGAATCTTACCCTCAGACTCCAGTCAGCACAAATACATGGTACAACTTGATTTATGTAAATCGAGGTATTTATACTGATCACTATCTTGATGGGAAATTTGTGGGGACCTCCAAAATGATAACGCCATTAAGTTGCTGGAATTCAAATATGAAATTATATCTAGGTGGGGACATTGGCGGTGGTGCAATAGAATATTACAATGGACTCATGGATGAGTGCAAAATCTGGAACCGTAATTTATCTGACGCCGAAATCAAATATATCTCAAGTAATTAATCAAAAAATCAAATCCCTACATCATTTATATTGCAACATAGTAAGTTTAAAATTCGTTATCTATGAAAAAACTATTATTTGCCTTAATAGGAATTCTAATTTTTGTTTCATGTGTAAGTGCCCCTTTTAACAGACAGTGTTTAGTTTGCGAATTTCGGTAATTTCTAGTTTTCTTTTCCATTCATCCGGTGTTAGATTATTCAGGGCTTCGTGAGGTCTTCGGTAGTTGTATTCTTCGATTCATTCCCTTGTCAGGTATCTGACTTCTTCAAGATCTATAAAAGCATAGGCATCAAGGATAGCCTCCCGATACAGCCTGTTGAATCGCTCTATGTAGCCGTTTTGCATGGGTTTGGCAGGTTGGATGTATTGGTTTTCAATCCCCTGGTCTTTGCACCACAGTTCAAAATCCTTGGACGTGAACTCTGGTCCGTTGTCTGTTCTGATTGTTTTAGGTTTACCCCGGTGAGCAATAATGCGTTCTAATGTGCGAATAATCCGTTTAGACGATAGAGACGTGTCAATCTCGATAGCCAGGGCCTCTCTGGAGCAATCATCCATTACGTTGAAGGTTCTGAACTTACGGATACCCATTAGGCTGTCGCTCATAAAATCCATACTCCAGCTGCTGTTGATACGTTCCTGCTGAACCAGTGGTTGTTTTA
>VGFK01000004.1 GCA_016868895.1 Bacteroidota bacterium
TCCATTCCGGTTATTTTTGCAAACATAATGAAAAGAGGAATCTTGATTCTGTTGCTGACCATGATCATCTTTGCCATTCATGGTCAAGACAGTACGCATCGATCAACTGCTTACAAGCGTTGGGTGTTGGGAGGTGTGCAGGCTTCGCTTTGGGGCGGTACACTCTACTCGCTCAACAACGCCTGGTATGCCAATTACCCAAAAGCGCCTTTCCATTTTTATAACGACTGGAAAGAGTGGCAACAAATGGACAAGGCAGGACATGTCTGGTCTACTTACCAGATCAGTCGGCATACCAGCAACATCTGGCGCTGGGCTGGCATGAATGAACAATCCTCGATTTGGTTGGGTGCTTTGAGTGGAATGAGCTATTTAGGCATTGTTGAAGTCTTGGATGGATATTCGGACAAATGGGGATTCAGTTTGCCGGATATGGCTGCAAATGCAACCGGAGCGATGGTGTTTGTCGGCCAGGAACTTCTGTGGAAAGACCAGCGGATCACGTTAAAACTTTCGTATTCCCCTTATCAGTATGGTCCTCTCAAACCAAGGGCCGATGAGCTGTTTGGGTCGGGAGATGTGGAACGGTTGCTCAAAGATTACAATGGCCAGATCATTTGGGCCAGCATCAATCCCAAATCTTTTTTTCCTCAATCCGCATTCCCAGCATGGCTGAATGTTGCAGTGGGGTACAACGCCCGTACCATGCTGGGAGGGTATGAAAACAGGTGGAAGGATGCAAATGGAAATGGGGTGGACAGAACCGATATCAAGCGATTCAAACGGGTGCTAGTATCGGTTGATGTGGACCTGACCCGTATCCCCACCAAAAACAAAACCTTGAAGACCGTTTTCTCAATTTTTAATGTATTGAAAGTTCCCGCCCCTGCACTTGAATGGAACACTCAAGGGAAATGGAGACTGCATGCCGTTGCATATTGACCTCAATGCAAATACGCTACCGGAAATGATCCGGATTGAAGCTCAACGGTGATGTGGTCCTGCAACGTAGTAGAAAGCGATAACCCAACGAAGTCTACATGAACGGGAAATGTTTTATAACTCCGTTCGACCAGCGTCAGGGTTTGAATTTTTTTTGGAGCAGCATTCAGTAAAGGGAGCAATGCATAAAGCATGGTTTTACCGCTGTTGACTACATCATCGACCAAGACGACTGCCTTGTTGTTGAGCTCCACCCCATCAGGAAGCGTACAATTCAATGGTGAACGCTTGTCAATAGTCATGGGATGAACCTGAACGTTCAATGCCGTAAGTTCGGTTAATAACGATCCCAATAATTGGGCAATGTGGTAGCCACTTTCCCGGATACCGATGAGGTATACCTCAGCCTCCCCTCTGTTATGCTCCTCCAGCTGAAATGCCATCCTGCGCAACTTCATTTTCGACTGTTCTTCCGTAAGTATAATTTTTCGTTGCATTCTTACCTGATTGAATGTTTACAAACTGTAATTTAGCACAAGAAACGAAGTCGATGACTCACCTGCCCCAAATTCTTTTTAGTATTCTTTTACTGGTAGCAGGGTTCGTTTTTTACAAGCGGTTCTCTGCTATTGTACAGGTAATTCAATTGGGAAGGGAAGAACAATTAAATGATCAACCGAGAGAGCGATGGAAGAATGTGTTGCTACTGGCGTTGGGACAAAAAAAGATGTTCAAGAATCCTTTGGTTGCCATTCTGCATCTAATCATTTACGTCGGATTCATCATCATCAATATCGAATTACTTGAAATTGTACTGGATGGCGTTTCAGGTAACCACCGCCTTTTTTTGCCGGTGCTGGGCTCCTTTTATCGACTATTCATCAACTCATTCGAATGCCTGGCACTTGGCGTCATCGTTGTATGTATCATTTTTTTGATCCGCAGGTATGCGCTCCCTATTTGGAGGTTTCGTCACAGCGATCTCAAGGGCTGGCCTTCGCTGGATGCAACCATTATTTTATGCGCAGAAATTGTACTGATGTCTCTTTTTCTTCTGATGAATGCGAGCGATACTCTTTTACAGAACCTGGACATCGAACCGTATGCCTACCATAAAACGGGAGCATTTCTTGTTTCTTCTCTTATCGTTCCAATCCTCAGCGCATTTTCTGTCGAAACACTTACTGCCATTGAACGTTTTTCCTGGTGGGCGCACATAACCGGCATATTGCTTTTCTTGAATTACCTGAGCCGATCCAAACACCTGCATATTTTGCTTGCGTTTCCAAATGCGTATTTTTCGCGACTCACCCCCGTTGGAAAAATGAAAAATATGCCGGATGTTCAACGAGAGGTCATCTATGCTTTTCAGCCTGAGCTGGCAACAGAGCAATCGTCTGCTCCCCCACCAAAATTTGGCGCAGCGGATATTGGAGATCTGAGTTGGAAAAATCTATTGGACGCCTATAGTTGCACAGAATGTGGGAGGTGCAGCGCTGCATGTCCCGCTACCCAAACCGGAAAGCAACTCTCTCCCCGAAGAATCATGATGGCTACCCGCGACCGGTGCGAATCCATTGGAGAGCGCATCTCAAAAGGGTTGACCACTGATGACGGGAAATACTTGCTTCATGATTACATTTCTGAAGAAGAATTAAGAGCGTGTACAACATGCAACGCATGCGTGGAAGAATGCCCGGTGAGCATCAGTCCACTTGACATCATTGTTCAAATGCGTCGTTATCTGATTATGGAAAAAAGCTCGGCACCGCAGGAATGGACCATGATGTTTGGAAATGTAGAAAATAATTTTGCTCCGTGGAAGTTTTCTCCGGAGCAACGGGCAGATTGGATGAACCACTCATGAATATCACTATATGCAAGTACCCCTACTTTCAGAAGAGATAGCAAAAGGAAATCATCCAGAATTTTTATTTTGGGTGGGCTGTGCCGGGAGTTTTGATCAGCGGGCACAATCCATTACAAAAGCCTTTGCGCTGATCCTCAATAAAATTGGATGTTCTTACGCCATTCTTGGTTCAGAAGAAATGTGCACCGGAGATCCTGTACGAAGGGCAGGAAACGAGTTCATGTTTCAGATGATGGCCTATCAAAATATACAATTGCTCAATGCGTATCAGGTAAAAAAAATCATTACCACCTGTCCACATTGTTTCAATACATTGAAAAATGAATACCCTGAGTTGGGAGGAAGCTATGAGGTGATTCATCACGCAACATTATTGCAACAGTTGCTGGATGAGGGAAAAATTGTCATAAAAGAAGGGGGGCAATACAAGGGAAAAAAAATTACGTATCATGATTCGTGTTATCTGGGTCGCAGCAATGGAATTTATGAGGCACCCAGAAAAGTTATTGAGTCGCTTGACGCCTCTTTGGTGGAAATGAAACGCTGTCGCAGCAATGGCCTTTGCTGCGGTGCTGGAGGTGCACAAATGTTCAAAGAAGAAGAAAAAGGGAACCGTCGCATCAATTGGGAACGCACCGAAGAGGCGCTGCATACCGGGGCCGAGATCATTGCAGGCGCTTGTCCTTTTTGCAATACCATGCTCACCGATGGTATAAAAGGAAAGGAAAAAGAGAACCAGGTGCTGGTGAAAGATATTGCCGAACTCATAGCGGAATCTTTATGATCAATCCACAATTCCACCATTTGTTGCCCGTTGATTTTGATGATCAATCCCGTGTATGGATTTATCAGTCCAATCGGCTGTTGACCCTATCAGAAGTCGTCCAAGCCGAGGAACGCATGACGGCATTTGTAACCGAGTGGACTTCACATGGTGCAGCGGTAAAGGGATTTGGAACCATCTTTTATGGACAGTTTATTGTGCTGATTGCAGATGAATCGGGGCATGGAGTCAGTGGTTGCAGCACCGACAGCTCTGTTCGTTTTATGAAAGAATTGGAGCGCAACCTGGGTATCCTCCTCTTCGATCGCACCTCTCTTGCCTTTGTTGTAAAAGATGCCGTTCAATTGCTCCCTCTTTCCCAATTCAACTATGCTTGGCAACATGCATTCATTTCGCCCGATACCCTTTACTTTGACAATACCGTTCAAACGCTTTCTGAGCTGCGCTCGCGTTGGCTCATCCCAGTTCACTCCTCCTGGTTGATGCGAAAACTTGAACTGGATAGGAATGGGTGACAATTTGTCACAATCCTTCTATTTTTGTAATTTTGCAACATGATTCAAGTGGAACCAGTCAAGAAAAAGGCCACAAAGCGGTTTTATATTGAAAGCTATGGCTGTCAAATGAATTTCAGCGACAGTGAAATCATTGCTTCGATCTTATCCTCGGAAGGTTTTGATGCCACCCGTGATGCTGAACAGGCGGATCTCGTGCTTTTGAATACCTGTTCCATTCGAGAGAAAGCAGAGCAAACCATTCGAAAAAGACTTACAGAATTCAGGCGCATCAAGGTGGAGCGACCCGGAATGCTGGTGGGTGTGCTGGGCTGCATGGCCGAGCGGTTGAAGGGGAAACTATTGGAAGAGGAGCAGTTGGTGGATATTGTGGTGGGACCGGATGCCTATCGGACATTGCCGGATTTGATAGCCGAAGCCACATCGGGTACCAAGGCAGTAAATGTTTTATTGAGTCGCGAAGAAACCTATGCAGATATTTCTCCTGTCCGATTGAACAGCAATGGTGTAACGGCTTTTGTAAGCATCATGAGAGGCTGTAACAACATGTGTGCGTTTTGCGTAGTACCGTTTACCCGAGGCCGAGAACGAAGCAGAGACGATCAATCCATTGTGAACGAGTGCAAGGACTTGTTTGAACAAGGCTTCAAAGAAGTGACGTTACTGGGTCAAAATGTTGACAGCTATTACTGGGTGAATCCAGCGAATGGGCATACGATTGACTTCGCACAACTTCTTGAAAAAGTTGCAATGATCAGTCCCCATTTACGCATTCGCTTCAGCACTTCACATCCCAAAGACATCACCGATGCCGTGCTGCATACCATGTCGCGCTTTGACAATATTTGTAAGTATATCCACTTGCCAGTTCAAAGTGGCTCCAATCGCATACTGCAGTTGATGAATCGAACCTATACGCGTGAGTGGTACTTGGCAAAAGTGAATCGCATTCGGGAGATTCTTCCCGGTTGTGCCATCAGTGCCGATGTCATCGCAGGGTTTTGTACCGAGGATGAACAGGACCATCTGGATACATTGGACGTCATGCGCACATCTGAATATGCCTATAGCTATATGTTCATGTATTCCGAACGTCCAGGAACGCTTGCTGCTCGTCGCTACCAGGATGATGTAGAGCCTGAAGTGAAAAAACGACGGTTGGAAGAAATTGTCAGCCTTCAAAATCAATTATCACTTGCTTCCAATGAGCGTGACCTCGGTTCAGTGTTTGAAGTACTCATAGAAGGCGACTCCAAACGCAGCGATCAGCAATGGATGGGCAGAAACAGCCAGAACAAAGTAATGGTTTTTGATAAATCTGTTGACGGATTAAAACCGGGCGACTATGCCAGGGTGAAAGCAGAAACCTGCACCCAAGGCACCCTGATTGGAACCATTGTAGCTTAAAAAGATGAACATGGACATTCAGAGCATAAAAAACAGATTCGGGATCATCGGAAACTCTCCTGCACTGAATTATGCACTTCAGGTTGCCAGTCAAGTGGCAGGTACTGACCTCACCGTGTTGATTGTGGGTGAAAGTGGTGTGGGCAAGGAAATTTTTTCACAAATCATTCATGCGTTATCTCCACGAAAACACAACCCGTTCATTGCTGTGAACTGTGGGGCCATTCCAGAAGGCACCATCGATTCAGAATTGTTTGGTCACGAAAAGGGATCGTTTACGGGTGCGCTGGATGCACGCAAAGGGTATTTTGAGACCGTCAATGGGGGAACCATTTTCATGGATGAGATTGGAGAGATGCCACTGGGAACACAAGCGCGGTTGCTGCGGGTTTTGGAAAATGCAGAATTCATTCGAGTAGGTTCTTCAAAAGTTCAAAAAACCGATGTGCGGGTAATCGCGGCTACCAATAAAGATTTGCTGGGGGCTACCCAAAACAATAAGTTCCGGGAGGACCTCTATTACCGGTTGAATACGGTTCCCATTCGGGTTCCTGCGCTCAGAGAGCGAAAAGAAGACATCATTTTGCTGTTCAGAAAATTTGCCGTTGATTTTGCGGAACGGTACAAGACGTCTCCTGTTCAACTGAGTGATGAAGCCAAACAAATGTTAATCGATTACCCCTGGCCCGGAAATGTTCGGGAATTAAAAAACAGTGCGGAACAGATCTCGGTTTTATCCGAAGAAAAAATAATCTCAGCCGAGACGTTGTCACGATTTCTGCCCAAACAAACCGCCCCACAACTCTCCATGGTTGTTGCGGGAGGAAACGCAGTGAGTCAGCATGAATTCATGACGGAACGGGACATCTTGTATAAGCTCTTTTTTGACCTCAAAAAAGATGTCACCGAGATGAAGAAAATGTTTTTGGAGATTGTTCAAAATCCAGCCAATTTGAATTCGATGAACAAACTGGTTCAGGACGAGTACATTCACAATGTGCCGCTTGTTCAAAGCACCAGCGACACGATCCACGCCGGATCTATGCTTGCTGCCTCACCAACACAGCCTGTTCTCCTTTCTCATGGAAACGATCTAGACCCTTCGATAGTAGTGGATGAGTCGCTCAATATCATGGATAAAGAACGGGAGTTGATTGAGAAAGCTCTTCGTAAACACAAAGGAAAACGAAAAGACGCCGCATCGGATTTGGGAATCAGTGAAAGAACGCTATATAGAAAACTAAAGGAGTATGACATTGAAGACTAATGCATTGAAATACAATCTTCGAAAATTGCTGTTATTCCTAGCCGTTGTGTTCAGCATACAAGGAACCTGCAGGTATTCGTTAAAGGATGTCTCGATTCCTTCTGATGTTCAAACAGTGCGTGTTTTTTTTATTGAGAACAAAGCACGGTACATCAATCCCCAGCTCAGCCCAAAACTCACGGATAAACTTCGGCAGAAAATTGTAAACCAAACCCGCTTGTCGCAGACCAACAACGATGCGGATTATGAAGTAAGCGGATACATCAGTGATTACTCGGTCAATACTTCTGGCATTTCCAACCAGCAGTCTTCACAAAACAACCTGAATGTGACCGTGCACATAGTTTTTCGTAATCGAAAAGATGAAAAGAAAAATTTTGAAGCCGATATCACCCGCAATTTTCCCTTTTCAGCTCAAATCAGTCTTACACAGGCCGAAGCGCAGCTCAACGAGACGATGGTGAACAACCTGACAGATGAAATATTCAACCGGATTTTTTCAAATTGGTAAAGGAAACTAAATTAGCACGATGACCCGTGAAGCCGATTATCTTGTTCAGTCCCTATTTGGCAAAGAAAGCCTGGAGGAAATGACGATCGACGAATTACGGGGGATCGCAAACGAACACCCCTATTCGTCCATCATCCAATTCTTATATACCGGCAAGCTCAAATCGGTGTATCACCTGGATTATCCCGAGTCACTCACACAGACTGCTTTATTTTTCCCCTCTCCCCATTGGCTGAATTATCAGCTCAGCGAGGAAAGCGAACGGGGTTCCTTCCGGCTGAGTCAATACGAAACAGTCATTCAAGAGGAGGAAGAGGTATTGCCAGAACCCATCCCTGTGGGTCCGGAAATACCCATTGAACCCTACCATACCATTGATTATTTTGCTTCCCAGGGAATACGCCCGGCCTCCACTGAACATCCAAAAAGTGAACTGGACGCCAAAGTAAAAAGTTTTACAGCCTGGTTGAAGACCATGAAACGCCTGCATGCCCAACCGGAGCAAGACAGTGAATTGTTTCAACCATCAGACGTCTCTGAACTGCAAACCGAATCAAACGAACTCATTGTAACTGAATCGATGGCAGAAATATACCTGAAGCAAGGATTGACAAATAAGGCCATAGAAATCTACACCAAATTAAGTTTGCAAAATCCTGCCAATAGCGGTAGTTTTGCAGCCAAAATCGAACAGATTAAAGCAAACCGTATATGATAACATTATTCCTGATCTTGGTGATCCTGGCATCTGGACTTCTGGGAGCCATTGTTTTAATTCAAAATCCAAAAGGCGGTGGACTTTCCGGCACAATCGCTGGTTTCAGCAACCAATTCATGGGAGTGAAGCAAACTACAGATGTGTTGGAAAAAGGCACTTGGGTCCTCTCTAGTATATTGGCCTTGCTTTGCCTGGTTTCCGTCTTGTTCATTCAGTCGGCCAAGGATCAAAGCAATGATTCAATCAAAAATATTCCAACGACTACCAGTCCCGCTCCCGTGCAGAATGCTCCTCTCTCCCCTGCACCTGTAGCTCCAGCTCCTACCAAATAATTTACTATTTTCACCTACGGGCCCTGCTTAATTAAAGCAGGGTTTTTTTATGGATCATGGCCACAAAAAAGACCAAGAAAAAAACTAAAAAAAGGACCGGATTAATTGGTGTTTTCGCCACGGTTCTAATCAGTCTGGTTCTATCGGGTCTGTCCTATTTTGTTTTCATTGGATCTTCCACCCAATTTATCGAAAAAGAAAAAGTATGGTACATTGCCTCAACCGATGACCGGGTTGCACTCCTCGATCAATTGCTGAAAGCGGATTTTAGTCCCTTTCACCAATCGATTTTTGGTTTATTAGCTCGGTCAACCGGCTACTACAATAACGTTCATGCAGGCAGGTACATTATTCACCGTGGAAATTCAGTATTCACAATTTTCCGCAAACTACATGGCGGGAAACAGGATCCGGTTCGATTAACCATAAAAAAAATCCGAACCAGAACTCAACTGGCTGATTGGATTGGCATGCAGCTGGATTGTTCAAGCAAAGAACTATTGGATCTCCTCAATAACGATGATTCCCTTCAGCCATTTGGAGTCAATGCGGAAAGCGCTATGTCGCTTATCCATCCCAATACGTACGATATTTACTGGACTACATCAGCAAAAGGCTTTTTGGAAAGAATGAAAAAAGAGTCAGACCGCTTTTGGAACAGTCAACGCCGGGCAGCACTCGAGCGCATAGGACTCTCCACCGTTGAAGCTGTAACACTGGCATCCATCATTGAAGAAGAGACCAATGAGCATTTTGAAAAGCCGCTAATGGCCAGTGTATATATGAATCGGATTCGATTGGGTATGCCACTGGGAGCAGATCCCACGATCAAATTTGCATTGCATGACTTTAGCATCCGGAGGGTGACCTTAGGTCATATTGCAGCAAGTGCTGCTTCGCCCTACAATACCTATAAACGAAAAGGACTGCCTCCGGGTCCAATCTGTACACCATCCGCTGTTTCCATTGATGCAGTGCTGGAGGGGAAAACCTCCAACTATTTGTATTTTTGTGCAAAGCCTGATTTTTCGGGAGCGCATAATTTTGCCGCAACCGCAAAACAGCATTTTGAAAATGCCCGCAACTACCGAAAGGCGTTGGACAGCCTCGGTATTCAATGATTCAATCATGATTAAACTCCAGCGAATCATCCTCGAAACCAAACCGGTTCAAGCGATCATTCACTGGTCCAAACAATTGCGGCTGCCAGGATTCGAAGGAATACCCCTGTACGATGTTGTTCTTTTTTTTCTCAAGCAAACCCAGCAGATTGGACTCAATGAGCGGGCGGCATCAATTGCATTCAACTTTCTGATGGCTGTACCCCCACTGCTGATCTTTTTGTTCACATTCCTTTCTTATATCCCTGGTTCAAAAAGCCTGTATGCGGAAATTTTGGTTTTACTGTTCACGATCATACCGGATGATCGTACCTATTCCATGATTAAACAGGTGCTGGATGATTTCTTCAATGCTGGAACAGGGACACTTTCATTTGGTCTCCTTTTGGCCATTTATTTCTCCTCTAACGCTACATTGACAATCATGCGAACGTTTCGAAAGTCCATGCTGCACATTGAAGTGGAAAACAGAAACTTTTTAGAAATTCGTTGGAGTGCCATCCAGCTCACCATGCTCATCATCTTCTTGGTCATAGCTACCATATTGATCATGTTGACACAGACCATATTTTTTAAGTGGCTGACGGCATCACTGGATATCAAAGCAGGTGCAGCTGCCTTTCTTTTTAATCTCGCTCAAATTTCCATTACATTTTTATTGATTTATTTATCAATTGGATTGATATACCGCTACGCCCCGCATGTGCAAAAAAAATGGAGCATTGCCAGTCCCGGAACTCTTTTAGCCACTCTGCTCATCATCGCCTTTACGTATCTGTTTTCGTACTGGGTAAACAATATCTCTTCCTATAATAAAATCTATGGTTCACTGGGCAGTATACTGATCCTGATGTTTTTGGTTTTTTTCAATTCCCTGGTCTTGCTCATTGGATTTGAATTAAATGTGAGCATCAATTCGCTCAAAGCCATTTCACAAAAACGAACATCATCACCATGAATAATCAACCTCGTCCTTTTGTATTGGCAGAAACCAATTACAAAGAAATTGTTCAACACAAATTTGACATAGCCGTTCTTCCCTGGGGTGCCACAGAGGCCCATAATTATCATCTTCCCTATGGAACGGACAATTATCAGGTCGATCATATCGCGTATACATCTGCTGAAAAAGCATGGAAAAAGGGAACAAAGGTATTGGTCATGCCCACCATACCCTTTGGGGTAAACACAGGTCAGTTGGACGTCCCTTTTTGCATCAATATGAACCCTTCTACCCAACTGAGCATTCTCTTGGATGTATGCGATGTGTTGGTTAGGCACAACATAACAAAGCTGGTGATCCTCAATGGTCACGGAGCCAATAATTTTGTTGCCATGATTCGGGAGTTAGCGGGTAAGTTCCCGAACCTTTTTGTCTGTGTAGTCAACTGGTTTACTTCCCATCAGCGCACCGGAATTTTTGTCAACAAGGGAGATCATGCTGACGAAATGGAGACCAGTGTCATGATGCACCTTCATCCAGAAATTCTGCTTCCCTTGTCCACCGCCGGTGATGGTGCAACCCGTTCCTTTTCACCTCAAGCGTTTAAAGAAGGATGGGCATGGGCCCAACGTCCCTGGTCGCTGATCTCCAACGACACCGGATCAGGAGATCCAGCCTTGGCCACTCCAGAAAAAGGAAAAGAATTCACGGATAAATGCTCCAGTGCAATTGCTGATCTGTTTTGTGATCTAGACAAAAAAAGAATTGAGGAAATCCTATCATGAAAACATTAGAACTGACCAGTTTTATCACGCTTCTTCTCATCAGTTTTACCGTTAGCTCGTTCGCACAGGAAAAAAATAGGCTTAGAATTATAGTGAAAGCGGAAAATGGAGCCCCCATTGCTCAACCCGAATCTAGCGTCATCAATGAAGTATTTGTAGCCGACAAAACGAAGACGGATACCCTGGTGTATACAAACATTCCCAAAGGTCGTTACGAAATTCTCATCAGCGCAAAAGGATACAGCACACACCTGATGGGCATAACGATTGCACATTCGATGGACACGGTGATTAACCTCTCACCCGCATATCAGCAATTGAGTGCTATTGTTGTGCGTGCTGAAAAAGTAAACAGCCCCTGGATTAAATCCCCTCAATCCATAACGGTGCTGAATGCAAAAACCATTGAGTCGGCGCGCATTTGGTCAACAGATGACATCAACCGTCTCTCTCCTAATTTGTCGATGGCACAATCTGGCGATAATCGTACGGTTACCGGAATGAGGGGCATTGTAACAACTTCCTATGAACAGGCTGTTGCGACCTACATTGATGGCGTGGCGCAATTCAATCTGGATACCTATATTCCAATGGTCAATGAAATTGAGAGCATTGAACTCATTCGTGGAAATCAAGGAACCTTGTATGGTAGAAATGCCCTTGGAGGCATCGTCAATATCACTACGCGACAACCAACCAACAAAACATCTGCATTTGCCGATGTACAGGTTGGAAATTATGGACTGACACGCTTGAGCCTAGGGACTTCATTGCCGGTTATCAACAACAAATTGTTTACACGGATTTCATTGATACGTGAATCCAGAAATGGATTTTACACCAATGAATTCACAGGGAAATCGTTCGATGACCAAACCCAATACAGCATTGACGCGCAGCTGAAATTCCTGATCACTCAACAGTCGTCTTTGCAACTGCTGTATAAGCGGTATCAATCAACCAATGCAGGTGCATTCCCGCTGGTCGGTGACCCGAAAGCTGTCTTTGAACAGCCCTACCGGCTTTCGCAAAATAATATTGCAGACATGAATGATCAAATTGAAAATACGAGTGTTGTGTACCAGTATAAGGGGCAACAATCGGATTTCACACTGCAATTATCCTATCAACAGAATTACAGGTATTACTCCAATTCGCTTGACGCCGACTTTTCACCCGCTGCAATCGTTTCGGTGTTCAACAATTATGGTAAATCCTTCAATACCAATCGCGTTTTTACTCACGAAGCACGATGGAATTCAAAGCCATCCCAAAATCCCATGAGCATAAGCTGGCTAACCGGCGTGTATCAATTTTCTCAATACAGTCCCACTAAACAAGCCATTACCTTTGGTGCCGATGCCGGACTGATTGGTTTACAGGATACCGACTTTTCTTTGATCTCAAAGAATCTGAGCAGGAACAATGGATTTGCTGCATTTGGTCACCTTACAGCGCCCATTACAGCACAGCTGCACATCAAAGCCGGTCTCCGATGGGATCGTGAAAACCGCATGCTCACCATTGGCTCCCAATATGAAAAACAGCCAGGAGATCCCTTCACCATTGTTGCCGACTCCACTGGTCGAACACGCTACAGCGCACTTTCTCCTAAACTGGTACTCGAATATGCACCCCAAGATCAACAACTGCTGTATATCAGTTATACGCGCGGATTCAGGAGCGGTGGACTCACTCCAATTGGTTCCGATCCTTCCCAAATACCCCTGGTACCCTATTCCCCAGAATTTTCCTACACGGCTGAGCTGGGCTGGAAAGCAACGTCCAAAAGCAAGCGATTGGCCTACGCTGCAAGTGTCTTCTTGAACCAGCTCACTAATATTCAAACCTCTGTTTTACTGATACCCGATGGGGTGACCTTGGTTAGAAATGCTGGGCGACTCCAATCAATTGGTGCGGAATGGGAATTGACCACAAAACTTTCCAGAAAAGTTGAACTCATCTACAACGGTGGCACCACGCATGCAACCTTTCGGTCGTTGAAATCGGTGAGCAATGGACAAGAAATTGATTTAACCGGTAAACGACAAATCTATACTCCTCAAATCACCCAATTACTGGCCATCCAATGGGAACCTGCTTTAAAGAAGGGGAACCTGTTGTGGCGCATTGAACTGCAACATACCGGGAAGCAATACTTTGATTTAGCCAATACAATTGCTCAGTCCGGTTATGCACTGGTCAATACCCGATTGAGTTATTCGTTTGGAAAATGGCAAATGAGCATTTGGGGAAGAAACCTTCTGGGAGCAAAGTACATCGCGTACGCCTATGATTTTGGAGCTGCCCATTTGGGGCGACCACGAACAATTGGAGCTGGGTTACGCTTCAGCCTCCAATAATTCCTGAAACGGAACAATTCCGAGTCCGGGTTGATTTGAAGGGCAGGGAGCATGGTCCTCCCATTGAAGTCCACTGGCCAGATCCGAGGACAGCAATAAGGGGCCATCCGCATCCAGATAATCTGCCAAAGGAGCGATCTGCGCCATTGCAGCGGTTCCAATGCTGCTTTCATTCATGCACCCCAGCATCACGCTCATGTTCCGCTTTTTTGCATCTTTCATCATGGCAACTGCCGGTGTAATTCCCCCACATTTTGTGAGTTTAACATTGATCCCCGAGAAGTTATCTTGGCACTTTTCAGTATCGGTTGGATGAACACAGGACTCATCGGCTATAATAGGTATTGCAGTGAGTTCCTTTAGTCTTCGTGAGGAAGCAAGATCTTCCTTTGCAAAAGGCTGTTCGATCAACTGGATGTTCAATGACTGTAGGACGGGTAGAATGGTGAGGGCCTGTTCATATGTCCACCCGGCATTGGCATCTATGCGCAACAGTGCATCGGTCTCATTTCTCAAAGCGATGAGAACATCCAAATCATCAGGAGTACCTACTTTGATTTTGTAGGCCGGGGCGGCATGCGACCTCAGCTTTTGGATCATGTTTTCTTTTGTATCGATGCCAATGGTATAATCGCTTTGCGGGGTAGAAGATACATGGAGCGATAGCAGATCATATATCGGTTTTCTGTTCATTTTCCCATAGAGGTCCCACCCTGCCATATCCAGTGCACATACCAAGAATGAATTTTTGGGAAACAAGTGATGAAGAAAATGCCAAAAGCGAGGCGGATCCATGAATGCAAATGACTCAATAAAGTTGATTTTGGAGAATAGGTCTCTCTTCATATCTGCAGTGGATATGCCATAGTAGGAAATTGCTGGAGCTTCGCCATAGCCTTTTATGCCTCTCCATTCCAATTCAACGATAAACGTATCTTGATGTGTTTTTGTCCCTTTGGAAATCGTGAATGGTTGATGAAAAGGAAGTTGACGTTCCCAGCAGCGGACTTTCATCATGAGCGGGAGCTTGATTGTATCAACTCACGCACATGGGAATTGAATGTTGGATGATTCATTAGATCTTCGATGGATAGATGCATGCGATATCCCCAAAAATGCTTTGCATCTCCCGGAACATTGATGCGCTCTTTGACCGGATCGCACACGCGCAGGGATTCATCGATTCCCAACAGATCCTGCAACTGGAATACCGACCACATCGCGGTAGAATCAAGATGCTGACGAATGATTGCTTCCACGATCTCTCCCGAGGCTTGTGCTGGTGAATTTCCCGTCGCGTGCAATGCGTGATGATAAAACGATTCAGTTTGAATAGGATTTTCGGTCCACCATTCCCGTACCGTACTCATATCATGGGTAGAAGGAGTTACCACACTCAAATAAGGTGCGTGAGAAGGATCAAAAAATTGAATGCCGGATGTTTTGGGCATCCGCTGAACTTCCATGCTCAACATGCCCATTCGGGTCATGACTTCCGGCACTGCACGGGGAACCATACCCAGGTCCTCTCCGCAAATCAACACTTTTGTACACTTTTTGAGTGCAGGAAGTTTTTCCATTCCTTCCTTTTTCCACAATTCCTCTTGCCGGCGATAAAAATAGTCATTGTACAAATGAATAAGCCGATGTTGTGTTTGTTCATCCAAATACTTGAATGAGGATGTTTTATGTACATTGAAACGGAAATGATATCCATTGTTCTGGACATCATCTTTCCATAAAATGACATTGCTTGTCAAATCAAAAAGGGCTTGCTTCAGGCAACGATTTTCCATCGTATCATCCAATGAGGAGAAAACGCGTTCAATCTTCTGTTGCGATGAAAAGGCATGAGCAAGTTGATACCCCCCCTTGCCAGTAGGTTCCAAAAAGTGCTTGATTTTTGCCTGGGCAGGTGCGCACATTTCACTGATGATGGCATCAGTGATAAACGGTTTGCACAAGCGCTCTTCACCCACCCAACATTCATTGTAAATCAACTCCTGCTCTTGGATGGGGTGCGCAGGATAGAACCCGCCCATTATCCCTTCTACAGCATCGTCAGGAATGGACCAGATTCTGAAAAATCCAAGGATATGATCTATGCGAAATGCATCAAAATAACTGGCCATTTGTGTAAACCGTTGCTTCCACCAAGCATATCCGTCGGCTTTCATGCGTGACCAGTTGTAGGTAGGGAATCCCCAGTTTTGTCCAGATAGTGCAAAATCATCGGGGGGCGCTCCTGCTTGCTTGTTGAGGTGATAAAGTTCAGGTTGTGTCCAGGTGTCGGCACCGTGACGATGCACGCCGATTGCGATATCTCCCTTTAAGATTATGCCTAATCGATTGGCATAATCATGAGCTTCTTTAAGCTGGATGTGCAAGAAATACTGTACAAAAAAATGGATCGAGATTTGGTCACGTGTCTCCTCATCTTTTTCCATCAAATCGTTCATCAATTTTCTGGAAAACGCAAATGACTTTCCCCATTTTTCCCACTCATGCGTTCCGTTGGCATCCCGCAGATAGGCATACACAGCATAGGGAACCACCCAACTCCTGTTTTGCTCGAAGAAAGAAAGGTAGTCGTCATGACTGAATACTTCATCTTTCATAGTAGCATACAACACACTTAGGGCATCCCACTTGATGCGCATGACTTCTTCATAATCCACCTGCTCTTTTTCATTCAATTGTTTCCCTTCTCGTGAGTGTGATGCGATGAGGGAGGCGTATTTCTTTCCCGCCACAGCATCGATGGAGAGATAGAGTGGATGCAACGCAAAAGCGGATATAGCAGCATAGGGATAAGAATCCAATCGCGTATGGGTAGAGGTGGTATCATTTACGGGAAGAATCTGAATCATGCGCAAGGAAGCTGCAGATGCCCAATCAGCCAACAACTGGATGTCGGTGAATTCACCTACTCCCCACCCAGAAGCACTGCGAAGACTGAATACCGGGATGGCCAGGCCTGCTCCCTTCCATTGAGGAGTGAGTTGGACAAACCCGTCTCGAACAAAATACTCCGATGCTTGCATTGGACGAATAGGCACAAATGATCTATTCTTCCCCTCTTCGTATCGGATACCTTTTGTGATTTCCGATTGAATGCAATACTTGTATTCACATCCTGAAGACATTGCTTCATAAGGCACATCAGCGAACCATTTTTTTCCATCATATTTCATTGGAAAGGGCGCCGACTGCAACCAATTACCCAGCAAGGGGTGATTACCGGTTATGACAACCGACTCATGCTTTTCCAATAAAGGAGCATTCACTTCAAAACGAACTGCATGTTGCGCAAGAGATGGCCGAAGGTCAATGGGACGTACAACAGAAAAAATAGTGACAAAAGGAGTAGTATAAAAGGTAGTCTGGATAGCACCCGTATCGTTCCAGGAATCGATGATGCAACAATGGGTGCTAAATTCCGAAAGAGAACATCCCCGGATTCTACCCCAGTCTTCCAATACCGAACCGTCCTCCTCTATCAATACATAATGATAGCGGAACTCTTTTATCTGCTCAAGCAGGTCCTGCTGCAGCTGCATAGAACACGTCCAAAACTCTTCATTGAAGTAGTGCATAGAAAGCGCAGCAGATGGGATGGAATTGCCGATCGCAGGAATGTTTCCAACTATTCGTAGTCGCTGACCCGGACGGGTACTAAACCGGAGAAATATTTCAAGTTTCATCATCCTCAACAGGATGAGCAATATACGCAAAAAAGAATAATGTGTATAGTGCACACGTTAAAATATTTTATTGACATTGAAGGGATTAGATTTCATTGAAATTTGATCGGGGTGTATATTTGCACAAATTTTATTGCTATGACAAAGAGCCAAAAAAATACCTACTGGTTGTTGTTTTTTGCATCTCTGGCCCTTTCCGTTGCGGTTTACTTTTATCTGCCTGCACTCGTTTCGCTGATGGTGGTTCCTGTTGTTACAACCTTTACCAAAGCATTGGACCTCATTTAATTATCGTTTTCCTCGATTGATCTTTTGGGTTTATCTATCAAAATGATAGATTACCGATTATTTGTTTGATTCAAAGTAACTTATTTAGATAATATCTATCAATATTGATTAATATCTATATTTACTGATATTATATCTATTAAAATTGATTTATTTTAGATTTTTTCAAATAAAATTAACATTTACAGGCTCTTTTTCAGGCAATCGTTCGTAAATTTGCGGCGTCGAACGGTGACACACAAACCTCACCAAAAGCACTACCTAAAATTTATTCTATGAAACGAGGTTGCGTATCCTTCTTCCTTATTCTTTCCCTCCTTTCGGTCGATGTTTTTTCAGTACAGGCCGGTGAAGAAATCAAAGGAGTCAAGATCAGCTCACCAGACAAGAAAAGCTTTTTAAAAGCCGATACCGAGATGATTCAGAACATCTCCAGCGATATCCGGGTATGGACTGCACCCACAATTGGCATCGTTAAAGATGTGGATGCAGATGCATCCATTCATCGCGCATTTGGTCTATAAATGGCCATTGGCCCCGGCAAATGCCTGAGGCCAATGAAATTTCCGCTGCCATAAGCCGGATTCTGTATTTGCTATCATTTATCTGTCCAGTCGGTTACCCGAAGGGATCAAGCTGCCTACCCATTGCAAGCCCTGAAGGGGGAAAACGAGTCATTTTCCAACAATGTTCCTGCAACCTATGTGGCATTTCAGCACGCAAGGTTTACCCCCCAGTAGCATTACTGTTACCGGTCGGGAGCTCTTACCTCCCGTTTTCACCCTTATCCGCCTGGGCGGACGGTTATTTTCTGTGGCACTCTCTGTTTCCGTTTGACCGGAACCCGGCTATTCACCGGTGCGATGCTCTGTGCTGTCCGGACTTTCCTCGTATGAATACGCGATAGCAGTCAGCGGATTGTAAAGTTAACCAAAAAAGAAAATCATGCCCCCTTCTTCTTTTGAGATTGCTTGATTCGAAATCCGGTTTGGTGCAGTACTCCTAGCTGATCAGACGAAGCCGCAATTCCTAAATCATTGGAGGTTTCTGCTGAGGCTGGCTGATTGGGAATTTCAGGAAGACGCTCAGTGAGTTTGACATCAAAACTGGCATGTTTTTTTTCCACTGTGTCCATGGCAAGCTTGAACAGCTGTTTTGCCTTTGGACGATAGTCCAAATGATGCCAGCTGCCGTCCGAATGCTTGGCATCACCTTTTTTTAGTTTCAAATGAAACTTTGGGTGATCGTTGATGCGCTCAAAAGGAATATCCACTGCATACATAGATGAAAATGATTTTAATTCGATGGGCACTTCAATAAATACGTGACCGGAAAACATGAGTTCAAAACTTCCACAAATAGTGTCTTCTGATTGATTGATCAGGTATAATTTAAAACGAGCAATGAGGTCTTCATCAAAAACACTGGTATCCAATACCGGCAAAAAGGAGAGTTTAATCCCATCCGGTTCAGGTGTTCTAGCCGACTTCCTTTCCACCGGAAAATCCTGTAATGAAGGCGCTTTCTTTACAGAAATTTCCTTCGGCTTGGTAAAGTCAGCATAATAAGGAAAATCAACCTGATCGGCATATACCGGAAAGCAAACACCTTCCACTTCAATCTCTAGCATTTTTTTACTGATCCAGGCCACTACCCTTCCCCGTTCTCCGGTGGAATTGACCACAATCTTATCCCCTTCCTGAAATTTCATGTGTGGAATTCAGTTTGCTGTGCTTTCGGCCATATGCAAGGTAAATGCTCAAGCCCAATCCCATCCACCCAAAAAATACCAGCCAACTGGCTGCCGGTATCTCAATCATGAGGTAAAGACAGCACATCGCCCCTAAAACAGGAATAAGTGAATACTGGCGTATGATCGAATAGATAGTGATTATTATGGAGAGAAAAATAAAAATGAGAAAAAGAATATCCTGATAGGAGTCAGAGGTCATGTGCGTAAGAACCGATTCAATACGAGGAGCAAAAGCATACAATTCAATACCAAAAACGACCGGCATTGCATACCGCGCATTGATGAAGGGGATAGTGAACTGCTGGGAAGAACGTTCAATACGAGGAAGGAACAGCACACCACCACTGACCAAAACAAATGCAAACAGCGTTCCTATACTGGTAAGATCGGTCACCAGGTGATCATCAATAAACAGTACCAGTGTGGCGACAAGCAACCCCGCTACTATAGTAGAAAATCCTGGAGTTTTGAACCGACGATTGACTTTTCCAAATACACCCGGCAACAGCCCATCCCTGCTCATGCTCATCCAAATTCTGGGTTGTCCAAGCTGAAATACCAGCAAAACACTTGTGGCAGCAATGACCGCACTGAGCGAAATAAACAGTCCAACTTTTTGCATTTGAATGCGATCAAAAACATAGGCAAGCGGGTCCGTAACATTTTTAAATTCACGGTAATGCACCAAACCTGTAATCACCAGTGCTGTAACAATATAAATCACCGTACAAATCAACAAGGAATACATCATGCCCTTGGGCAGATCACGCTTGGGATCCTTGCATTCTTCTGCAGTTGTGGAGATGGCGTCAAATCCGATATAGGCAAAGAAAACAGCAGATACTCCTTTTAAGACACCGGACATGCCATTGGGTAAAAAGGGAGTCCAGTTCTCCGTAGTACCCTCTGAAAAAATGAACCACAATCCAATCAAAGCCACAATGACCAGTACAATGATTTTGATGATCACCATCACGTTTGCGGTACGTTTACTTTCCTGTATACCGATATAAGCCAGTATGCTGACCAATACTACAATGATGAATGCAGGGAGATTGATGACAAATGGAATTCCAAATAGTTTTGGTGCCTGCGTAAATGCCAGTTGAGCAATATCGTCTCCTCGCGACAATGCTTCTTGATAATCAATCAGTGCAGAATGGTATCCAATCGTCAGCCATTCGGGCAGATGAATACCCATAGAATGCAGGATATTATTGAAATACGCACTCCAAGAGATGGCAACAACGATGTTTCCAATTGCGTACTCCAGGATCAAAGCCCATCCAATGATCCAAGCAATGACTTCCCCAAAACTGATGTAGGAATATGTATATGCACTGCCTGCAATGGGAAACCTGGATGCAAATTCAGCATAGCAAAGTGCAGTGAATCCGCAGGTAATGGCCGTGATGATGAACAATAAAACCACTCCGGGTCCCCCAGCATACGCAGCAGATCCAATGGTAGAAAATATACCTCCTCCTATCACAGCTGCTACCCCCATCAAGGTGAGGTCCTTGACTGTCAGCACTTTTTTTAATCCATCGGCGGAAGAGTGAACACTGTCTGCACCGCTTAAATTACTGATCTGTTTTTTTCGAAAAAATCCGTTCACGGTTCCCTCCTACTTTTCACGTTTGATTAAATAATGTGAGAGTGCTACCAACGATTGCTTTCGGGATGCAGAGACGGCTATCTCCTCCAATGAGTGAAGTGCTCGATTGAGATAATCCTGCTTTAATTTTTCTGCCCACACATCTACTCCACAACGTTTATAAATCCCCAGCACCCGCTCTACCTTATCCTCTGTATTTTCGAGAAGAGCTGCATGCAACTGCTCGCGATCAGAACCTGTTGCCGCTTCAAGAGCATGTATCAACAAAAAGGTTTTTTTATTGCTGCGAATGTCTCCTCCTACCTGCTTCCCAAAAGACAACGGATCTCCAAAAGCGTCCAGGTAATCATCCTGAATCTGGAATGCAATGCCCAAATTTTTTCCAAATGAATAGATGAGCTGTTGATTTCCCTCACTGGCACCTCCCACAATAGCACCCATTTGCAAACTGGCTGCCAGTAATACAGAAGTCTTGAGTGTGATCATCGTAAGGTAATCACTCAGCGTCACATTTGAGAGGGATTCGAAATCCATATCCAGCTGTTGGCCTTCGCAGACCTCACGGGCTGTTCGGTTGAACAGCGATAATACTTTTTTAAGATACGCTGCATCAATCCGATTGATGTATTCATATGCAGCGACCAACATGACATCTCCTCCCAGTAAAGCAGTGGGTTCTCCATGAACCTGATGCACGGTTGGCTTACCCCTTCTCAGGGGCGCCTTATCCATGATGTCATCATGAACCAAGGTAAAATTATGGAACAACTCAATCGCAGCAGAAATGTGATAGGCATCTGGGTGAACATTGCCAAACAGTTCATTTCCCAACAAACACATGACGGGACGGATGCGCTTTCCTCCATTGGCCAAGAACTCTTCTAATGGGTCATAGAGTGTCTTGGGCACTGACGGAAAATGCCGATGCGCAAAATAGGTTTCAAATGATAGTTGAAGATTTTCTAACCCCTGCATGAAGTAAAAATCACAGTCCCTAAGATAGCAAATCCAATGCTGCTTCTTATTTTTTTGTACGTTTTAATTTTGTGGGTATGCCGTCTGGATCTAGTATCCATTCATAATCCAGCTGCCGTTTATCCAGGTTTGCAGCAATGACCTTGATTCGAATGGCGTCTCCTATTCTAAATGCCCAGGCACTTCTCTTCCCGATGAGGGCATATTCATGTTCATGAAAAATAAAATCATCATAATCCAGCAAGGACGTTGCGCTGATGAATCCTTCGCATTTATGATCAATGGTTTCCGCCCAACACCCAAAACTTGCAACACCACATACCACGGCATTGAATTCTTCTCCCACAAATTGGGACATGTATTGTACCTGCTTGTATTTATTTCCAGCCCGTTCTGCCTCCATGGCAGAACGCTCGCGTTCACTGCAATGCTGGCATTTGGATTCCAGTTTCTTATCCACCTCAAACGCTCCAGAGAGAACCGTTGAAAGTATACGATGAACCAACACATCAGGATACCTTCTAATGGGAGAAGTAAAGTGACAATAGGACTCAAAACCCAAACCATAGTGCCCAATATTTTTAGTCGTATAGGTTGCTTTTGCCATGGTACGAATTCCCATTTGCTCCAAGACCCGCTGTTCTGGGAGTCCCTGTACTTTCTGCAACATGGTATTGAAAGAACTAGCTATTTGTTCGGGAGTTTGCGTATTAAACGTATACCCGTACTTGCGTGCAAACTCTACAAAAGGAATCAATCGATCTTCATCGGGTTGATCGTGAACGCGGTATGGCAAAGGCATGGGTTTATTCCCAACCTTATGTTTACCGATAAACTCCGCAACAGTTCGATTGGCCAGCAGCATGAATTCTTCGATGAGCTGATGGGATGCATTGCCCTCTCGAATGACTACACCAATCGGTCTTCCCTGGTCATCCAATTTGAAACGCACTTCCTGGGATGAAAAATTGATGGCTCCCATGCGCATACGTTTTTTCCGCATGTGCTGTGCCATTGTATTCAACGTGATCAGCTCTTTATCGTACAGTCCCACTTCAGTATCCAGGATCTGCTGCACCTCCTCATAGGTAAACCGGTGATTGGATTTTATTACTGTTTTTCCAATCCACACATCGGATACATTTCCCTGTCGGTCCATGCTGAAAACACAGGAATAACAAAGCTTCTCTTCGTGGGGCCGTAGCGAACAGAGGCCGTTGGACAATTCCTCCGGCAGCATGGGTACAACCCGATCTGGCAAATACACCGATGTAGCGCGCTCATAGGCATGTTGATCCAGCACACTATTTTCTTCGAGATAGTGGCTGACATCGGCAATGTGCACTCCAATCTCAAAATGATTGGGGTCCAATCGGTGAAAGCTGATGGCATCGTCAAAGTCCTTTGCATCTTCTGGGTCGATTGTGATGGTCAGCGTGGAGCGCATGTCTTTTCGAGCGGCAATCTCTGATTTGGTGATGGCCTGAGGGATACGTTGGGCCGATTCGAGAACGTCTTCTGGGAAATGTATCAGAAAACCATTTTGAATTAAAATATCCTTCATGGATAAATCAGCATGGTTTCGCTCATTCACGCATTCGATGACCTCTCCTTTGGGGCGCTTATCACCCTCTTCCCAATCCACAATTTGCGCAATCACACGATCCCCGTCTTTGGCCCCATTTAACGCGTAGAGGGGTATAAAAAAGTCGGGAATCGGTTTATCGGAGTCAGGGATAAAAAAAGCAAAGTCCTTATTGACTTCAACGATCCCGACAAATTGTTTTTGCTTACGGTTGACAATGCGTGAGACTTTTCCTTGTAGTCGACCTGCCCGCACATCACCCCTCAGAATTTCAATCCTTACTGTATCTCCATGAAAGGCTCTATTGAAATGTTGAGGTTTCACAATAACGTCCTGGTCCAATCCGTTCACCACCACAAACCCCATCCCCGATCGCGTGATCTCAATTGCACCGACATATTCCTGGATGGATTTGGGAGCCTGCTTCTTTTTTTTATTGTTCTTTCTACCCATGATTCATTGTATAAAAGGCTTCAGGATACGCACGAATGCTATCCTGAAAGAGGGAAGCCTCATTGAATAAAAAATGCATGCGGATGGGGAGTACATAGATGGGGATTGCCCGCATGCGTTCTGCGAATTTCATCAGCCGCACACCATCTTTTTCAGTCGTGATGATCATTTTATTCGGATCACTGATGCGGTCAAATCGTTCTTGTATGGTCGCTAAATCATCAATTGAATAGATATGGTGATCACTAAAAAAAAGCGCATCGTAGGTTTTTGTTGCATCATGGAGGTAATGGGTGAGCGGTTCCGGATTGGCAATTCCAGAAACCAGGAGTACTTCAGATTGCTTGGACAGCTTTCGCTGTTCCCTCGAAAACAAATGCCGCGGCGTTTCATATGCTATGGAAGTAAAGAAAACCTGCTGATGAGGGGCAGGATTCAATTCGCGCATCAAGGCATACCGCTGGTGCTGACTCAGGTCAACCGGACATTTGGTAACCACAATGATATCGGAGCGGATGGCACTTTTTCGCTCATCCCTCAAATCACCCGTGGGTAAATAAAAATCACGCGTATACAGGTTAGAAAAATCAGTCAGCAGGATATTGAGTCCGGGTTGAATCTCCCGGTGCTGAAAGGCATCATCCAATACAATCAATTTTGTTTCTGGTCGGTCAAACAACAACTGCGGAATGGCTTCAATGCGTTTTTCTCCAACGGAAACTGCAACATCCGGATGGGAAAGATGGAACTGCATAGGTTCGTCTCCAATCTCGATTGCTGTGGTGGTTTGACCGGCAAGCACGTACCCAGAAGTTCTTCGTTTATACCCCCTGCTCAATGTAGCCACTGGATAGGATTGTTTTAAAAACCCAATGAGATAATCCACCATGGGGGATTTTCCGGTGCCGCCTACAGAAAGGTTGCCGACACAAATGATCGGAATATTAAAAGAGACCGATTCCAACCACCCTTTTTGATAACAAAAATTCCGGATACTGACCAGTGCCCCGTATGCTACTGCCAACGGAAAAAGAAAAAGTCGAAAAGAGCGGAGGTAAAGATTCTTAAAATGCATAAACCCGTTCAGGTGTTATGCAAAAATCGAGCTTTTTATCGAAGAAATCGATATCTGTTATAGCTTCAATGGGAGAAAAGAACGATAAGCCTATTTTTATCATGTCTGGACGGGCAATGGACAAAAAACGATCATAAAACCCTTTTCCATACCCTACACGGTGACCGTGTTGATCCACTGCCAACAAGGGGATAAACGCTAGATCAATGTGCGTTGGATCCACAAGTATCCCTTCTATTGGCTCACGAATGCCCCATCGATTTGTTGAAAAAACAGTAGTTGCATCTACCTGCATATGATTCATTCTACCAGAATCAGGGATGGTCACCGGTGCGCACCAACGCAGGTCGACAAAGCGATGCAGTAACGCATGAACCATGGGGAATGGATCCGGCTCATGGTTAAGCTCTAGCGGCATGTATGCATGTACCATGGAAAGAGAAGAGATCCTCAACTGACCGAACTGTTCTTCCAGTTGTCGTTGGTATACATATACCTGATCTGGATCCAACAATCTCCTTTTTTGCTTGAAGAGATCCCTGATTTCTGTTTTTTTCATGCACAAGGAATTTATTCAACGATAAAAATGGAAAAAATAGTTGTGCCGTATTTACGTTCTGATCGAAAGTGAGGAAAATCACGGTAACTGTTTCGTGGAGTATGCTCCAAGACGAACCATCCTCCTTTTCGTAACAATTCATGCTTCACGATCAATCGGGGAAGATCGTCAATGTTCCCGAGAGCATAAGGCGGACCGGCAAAAATCAGATCGTACTGTTCACGCGTATCGGCCAGAAAACGAAAAACATCGGATTGCACCAACCGAATGTGTTCAATGGATAGCAGGGTGAGCGTCTTTTTAATGAATCCCACCATTTGAGCATCTTTCTCGACGATGGTAAGGGAGCGAGTTCCTCGTGAATACAGTTCGTAACTGATGCAACCGGTTCCACCAAATAGGTCCAGCGAAGAGAGGGCTGAAAGATCCAGGTTATTTTCAAGTATATTGAATAATGCTTCTTTTGCCACATCGGTAGTCGGCCGTGTATGCGGCATACTGGTAGGCGGCTGAATGCGCCTGCCCCCGAGTTCACCACCGATTATACGCATGAAGGGGCTATCAGAAAAGGAGTAAAATAATGTACCGGAGAGCCGGATTGTTCACAGATTGCCGTATCCAAAAGGATGTTGCTTTCCAGCTCAATGTCCACTATATATTTTTGAATTTCTCTCCATGCCTCGGATTGAGCATCAATCATTCCGCTTACTTCCGCGTGCAGTGTTGTGCAGTCGAGCTGGAACCGTTCACATACATGCAAAAGGTGATAGACTACATCGTTTGGAGTATCAAAGGGAAAGCATTGCAAAATCTGCAAGGCCCCTTCTTTCACAACAGCAACTGAGATCTGGCCTGGATAAAAAAACACCTTGATCCATTGAGAAGGCTTATCGGTTACGTTTCTGAAAATATGCCGCAAGCATGCCGTATCAAAATGGACCTGACGAAGATGGGGAAACCGGTTGTAAATCGTATCGAGTAAGATGCGGTTGCACCCATAAATAACATACAGTTCCCATTGATGAATTTCATCCTCCTGGGTAACCAGATCACCCAAGTCGCCATGCACTGCCTCGATAAGTTGGGAACGAGCGTCGCTGCTGTGATAGACAGAGGGTATCAATACCTTTTCTTTTGTATTGCAGACCAGGATCACTTCATCAAATGCAGTTGCCAAATCTGGCAACGAGAGAAACTCAGTGAGAAACGAGTCGTTGACTGCTGATGCAGCGGGGAGAAATGCAGCCAACTGAATGGAGGAACCTGAAGGGTTGCTGATGCAGTAACTCAAGTAGGTATCCCCAAGTTCAATGGTGAGTTTACGCGATTCCAATGGAGGTGAATCGACAGCAGCATAATGAAAAAGTGATTGTTCAGCAACCATAACGTTCCGTACAAAATTAATGGATTTCGCGGTCCCTTCCCGACAAAACAGCGTAGGTTTGCAGACTTAGGAAAGAAATGTGAAGCACATGGAGAGGGACCTCAAACTTGATATCAGCTACCGCCAAATCCTGACCATGGCCCTCCCCATCAGTTTTGCCATCCTTGTTCCCCAATTCAATTTCCTGATCAACAGCATATTTTTATCTCAACTGGGTGAGGGATATGTAGGTGCGTCTGGAGTGACCGGTGTGTATTACCTTATTTTCTCTGTCATAGGTTTTGGACTGAATAACGGAATACAGGCATTGATTTCCAGGAGGGCCGGACAAGATCGGCTCTTGGAAATCGGCCAATTGTTCACACAAAGCGTCTACCTCATCCTTTCTATAGCCTTGGCGGGTATTTTCACTACCTATTTTATAGCACCACTCATATTTGAGCAATTCACTGACCCCGCTTTGTACAAGCAGTCCATGGAGTTTTTGCATATTCGGATATGGGGACTCCCCTTTCTTTATCTCTACCAAATGAGAAACGCACTCTTGGTAGGCACCAACCAAAGTCAGCTGTTGATTTGGGGCACGCTTTCAGAAACCCTTACCAATGTGGTGCTGGATTATGGACTGATTTTCGGACATCTGGGTTTACCCGCCCTGGGGTTCAATGGCGCAGCCTATGCCAGCGTAATTGCTGAATTCATCGGCATGGCAGTCGTTTTTCTGATCATTCAACAAAAAGGGATGAAAAAACGGTTTGGACTGTTCAGTCAATTGGCCATCGATACCAAAACCATATCGACGATATTGGTTCAATCCTCTCCCCTGATCCTGCAATATGCGATCAGCATCATCAGTTGGGAATATTTTTTTATTCTGATTTCACACGACGGCAGAATGGAATTGGATATCAGTCAATTGATGCGATTGGTATTTGGATTTTGCGGAATTTTTATCTGGGCCTTCGCCGGCACCACCAATACCATGGTTTCCAATATCATTGGACAAGGAAATCAAGACAAAGTACTCTCTCTGATCAGAAAGATCATCCACCTGAGTCTGGGTTCATCGCTGTTCATCGTTATTCCATTGCTCACGCTGCCTGAACTCATCTTATCGTTTTATGACACAGATCCAGCATTCATCACGATGGGCGTACCGGTTGTACGAGTGGTGGGTGTTGCGATTTTACTCATGTCGGTAGCAACCGTTTGCCTGAATGCGGTTACCGGGACAGGAAACACCCGAATCAACTTATTGATTGAATTCATCACCATTGTCATGTACTGTATTTTCATCTACGTAGTGATGCACAAACTTAACCTTTCCCTTGCTTGGGGCTGGGGCTCAGAATGGCTCTATTGGTCATCCATTCTGATAATGTCTTCCATTTACATGTTGAGTGGAAAATGGAACAATGAAAAAAGTCGTTCTGTGTAATTATTCGGAAGACGGTGTGGAAGTGGCCGCAGATGGTTTCTTTTTGCCGGTTTTAGGTGCAATCACCATGAGCATTCGTTTCCCTTCCAACTTAGGCAGACCCTCTACCTGTCCGATTTCAGCCAAACGTTCAGCAAATTTGAGCAATACCAGCTCTCCTCTTTCTTTGAACATGATGGCACGCCCCTTGAATTGAACATAGGCTTTGACTTTGTTACCTTCCCTTAGGAAGTTCTCAGCATGGCGGGCTTTGAAATCAAAGTCATGATCATCGGTACCCGGCGTAAAGCGAATCTCTTTTAATTCAGCAGATTTGCTTTTGGCCTTCATTTCCTTTTCCTTCCTTTTCTTATCGTAGAGAAACTTGTTGTAATCAACGATTTTACACACCGGTGGGTCTGCTTGAGGAGAAATTTCCACAAGATCCAATTCCAACTGCTGTGCCATTTTCAAGGCCTCTTGAGTGGGATAAACACCCATTGTGACATTGTCGCCTACCAATCGTACCTGAGGTACGCGAATGAATTGATTGATTCTGTGTTCTGGTTCTTTCTTGTTGATGAAACGGGGCCTGAAGCCTCCTCCTGGACGATTGAACGGTCGATTAGGTAATGCCATAATGGTCTGCGGTTCTCTTGTTCGGCATCAGAGGGTATCCGCTCTTGATTTTTGATTTAATTATTGTGCCGATTGTTGATTTCCGATGTCAAGGTAGTCAATATTTCCGAAATGCTGTACTGTCCCACATCTCCCTTGCCCTGACGGCGGACAGCCACGGTGTTCTCGCCCACTTCTTTCTCGCCGATGATGAACATGTAGGGGACTTTCATCAATTCCGTATCCCGGATTTTTTTCCCGATTTTTTCAGATCGATCGTCGACTTCCGCCCTTAATCCGGCCTTTTTCAATACTGCACAGGTTGCATGTGCATATTCGTTGAAGCGATCGCTGATGGGCAATAGTTTTACCTGCAAAGGGGCTAACCAAAGAGGAAATTTTCCGGCGTAATGCTCGAGTAAAAATCCAATGAACCGCTCGTGGGTTCCCAGTGGTGCACGGTGGATGATGAGAGGTGTTTCCGGATGATTTTCTTTATTGGTATACTGCAGGCCAAATCTCCTTCCCTGTGCAAAGTCGACTTGATTGGTAGCCAGTGTAAACTCGCGGCCAATTGCACTCCAGATCTGCACATCAATTTTGGGTCCGTAAAAAGCGGCCTCATCCGGCACTTCAACGAAGGGAATGTTCGATTCGATCAAAACTTTTCGAACCATTTGTTCGGTCTCTATCCAGAGCTCGGGCTCGTCGATGTATTTTTGTCCCAGTTTGGCTGGATCATGCAAGCTCAAGCGCATGACATATTTTTCAATTCCAAAAATTCCAAAGTACTTGATGTACATGTCGTTGACTGCCCTAAATTCCTCAGCAAAGTCTTCTTTGGAACAATAAATATGCGCATCATTCATGTGCAAGCAACGCACCCGCATGAGACCAAATAGCTCACCGCTTTGCTCATATCGGTAACACGTGCCGTATTCTGCCAATCGCAGAGGAAGATCTTTATAGCTTCTGGGTTCAGCAGCAAAAATTTTGTGGTGATGCGGACAATTCATTGCTTTCAGGTAATACTTGATCCCCTCCAGCTCCATGGGCGGGTACATGCTGTCTTGGTAATACGGCAAGTGACCACTGGTCAAATACATGCTTTCCTTCGCAATGTGCGGAGTAACCACTCGCTTGTATCCTGCATCCAGTTCCGTTTCTTTCGCAAGTTTTTCCAATTCTTCGATCACCACCGTTCCATTGGGCATCCAAAGGGGCAATCCTGGCCCAACATCGTCATCAAAGGTGAATATGCCCAATTCCTTTCCCAGCTTTCGATGATCGCGTTTCTTCGCCTCTTCCAGCATCAAGAGGTACTCATCCAATTCTTTTTGGTTGGGAAAACTGACTCCGTAGATACGGGTGAGTTGCTTATTCTTTTCATCTCCCTTCCAATACGCTCCCGCAATTGAAGTGAGCTTGATGGCTTTGATCAATCCGGTATGAGGAATATGTGGACCTCGACACAGATCGGTGAACTCACCTTGGGTGTAGAAGGTGATGGTTCCGTCCTCAAGACCCGCCAGCAGATCCAATTTGTATTCATCTCCTTTCTCATCGAAATACTGAACTGCATCTGACTTGGAGATTTCCTTTCGGACATAGGGACTATTTTTCTTGGCAAGCTCATTCATTTTCTTTTCCAATGCCACCAAATCCTCTTCCGTCAAATGCCGATCGCCCAGATCCATGTCATAATAAAAGCCTTTTTCAACAGCTGGACCCACCCAGAATTTGACACCCGGAATGGTCTGCTCAACTGCCTCGGCCATCAAGTGGGCGGATGAATGCCAAAATGTGGATCGACCATCGGCATCATCCCAGGTCAACAAGCGCATGGTGCAATCCGCATGAATGGGTGTAGCGGCGTCGCATACTGTTCCATTCAAAGAAGCAGCAAGTACTTTTTTCGCCAACCCTTCCGATATACTTTTGGCAATATCCATCGGAGTTGAGCCAGGAGCATAGTTCCTGACCGCACCATCCGGAAATTGAACATTGATCATACTTGCTGAAGTTTTATGTCGATTCGGATGCAAATTTAACGAACTATTGTGTATAGAGGCGACTGATTCACAATAATTTGGTGCAGCAAAACAAGCAGTCTATTTGAAAAGAACACTACCCTTTTTGCTCTTATTGATCGGTTCAATTTCTACCTCCTATTCACAACAGTTGAGCGGGCAGTGGATCGGTAGTTTTGTGTCCAATGAAAACCGGGAGTCCCGGGGAACCGACTATGTGCTGGAAATCGAGGTAAGCGGTAATCAGGTCTCCGGCTACTCCTACACGTATTTTTCACTTTCAGGAAAGCGGTATTATGTCATTTGCCGACTCAAAGGCACGTTTGATAAAGGAAGTAAATCCCTGGTGGTCAATGAAGTTGAAAAAGTGAAAACCAATACGCCTCCAGATTTTGAGAACTGTCTGCAGACCCACCAACTGACCTATCTCAAACAAAAAGATAAAGAAGCATTGGAAGGGAAATGGAAGCCTTTTTCAAAAGAGAGCAATTGCGGCACAGGCATCACTCAACTTGAAAGAAAGGCATTGGTTAAAAATACAGCTCCATCAGCACCCAAGGCTAGTTCTCCGTCCACCACAAAAACTGCCTCACCCACCAAAAAAGCTCCTGTCCCACAAAAAGAACAAGTCATCCCCACACCTGTTCCACCTGCAGCAAAAACAGAAAGTCCTACCACTGCATCCCGACAGGCATTGAATCATGAACAGGCAGAGAAGAAATCCACAACAAAATCAGCACTCTCTTCTGAATCTGGAACCAAACGTGAACTTCCGGAGAGCACCAAGGAAAAACTCACAAAAAGAAACTACCAGGTTATTCGAACCATTGAGGTAGCCAACCCCATCATAAAAATTGATGTATACGATAACAGTCAGATCGATGGCGATGTAGTATCCATTTTTCTAAACCAGCAGCAACTGGTCGCTTCAAAAATGCTAACTGCCCAACCCATTTCTCTTCAAATAAAAGTAGAAGACGAAGAAGCGGAGTATGATCTGATCATGTATGCAGAAAGCCTGGGCTCTATTCCTCCCAACACTGCATTGATGATTGTGTATTCCGGTAAAGAGCGTTACGAGATCAACATTTCTTCCAATGAGCAAACCAGCGGTGCCATTCGCTTCAAACTGAAGAAATAAATCCTAGAATTTAAAATTATACGTAACCGAGGGCAATACCGGAAAAAGGGACACTTGCTTGGCTTGTACCTGTAAGCTTTCATCAAATGCACTTCCGGTCTGATCAAAATAAAAGAAATACGGATTGCGCCGGCTATACGCATTGTAAAGACTGAACACCCAATTTGAACTGACCTTCTTGGGACGTTTAGGAACAGGGGTATAAACCACAGATATATCCAAACGATGATAGGAAGGCAAGCGGTACTTGTTGATGCTGCTGTATTGCTGGGTGAGCACTCCTTCAATTAGATAGAACCGCTCGGGAAGAGAAGCTGCATTACCCGTGGCATAGACGAAAACAGTGGAGAGCTTCCATTTCGGACTGAATTCATAGGTCCCCACAATAGAAAGATCGTGTCGACGATCAAACTTTGCCGGGTATTTTTTCCCTTGGTTCAAATCTGCAAATTTTCTCCACGACCAGGCCAGTGTATAGCCAATCCATCCTGTAAACTTTCCCTTGGTTTTATTGATGAACAATTCAGCACCGTAACTCCACCCCTTTCCAAATACAAATTCCTCTTCCGGATCGGTGATCGAAGGGGTATACCCCTCTCGGTATTCAATTTGATTCTGCATGGACTTATAATACACTTCAATTGACGTCTCCCAGGTATTGTTATTCAAGTTTTTAAAGTACCCCAATGAGTATTGCCAGGATAGCTGTGGCTGCACCCGAAAGGTACTAGGCACCCAAACATCTGTAGGGAGTGTTGTTCCTGCATTGCTGACCAAATGAATGTATTGTCGGTTTCTGCTAATTGCCCCCTTTAGCGATGATTCGTCGTTGAGAGAATACCGAATAGTAAAACGAGGTTCAAGACCTGCATAAAATTTTATGGGCTCTCCTTTTTTAAAACGGGTACTGTCCAAACGGTTTCCAAATGGATCGGTCCCATAGCGGGTATACGGCCCTACCTGCTGAAATCCACTCCATCTCAACCCGTAGTTGATTTTTATTCTCTCTCCAACTTCCCAATCGTCCTGAATGTATGCAGCTACTTCCCGGGCATATTTAAGTTGAGCGTTGTTGGGCTGGAATACTACGGAGTCTTGTCGACCACTCACGACTGAAGGCGAAAAACGATGAAAGGTATACTGAACCCCATATTTCAATCGGTGTTCGGGGGAAAGAAAATGATCCAAATCCGATTTGATGTTGACATCCCGAATGCCACTGTTGAGCGTGAAGTTGAAGCTATTCTGAAGGGCACCCAATGAGAATTCGTAATCGTTGTAAACTACGGTAGTATTGATAAATAATTTTTTGCTGAACACATGGTTCCAACGAGTCGTCAAGGTGGAATTCCCCCATGGAATGTTGACATCAAACTCTCTTTTGTTGTTTACAAAATCAAATACATCGCGACCAAAATACCCGCTGATGTAGAGCCGGTCTTTATCGGAAAAACGGTAATTGAATTTCGCGTTGAGATCATAAAAGTAATAGCCCGAACCGTCAAATTGAGAACCTTTTTTAATGAAGGGCTTTACCAATGCGTCGATATAGGTCCTTCGACCTGAAATCATGAACGATGCCTTATCAGATATGATCGGTCCCTGAATGGCGAGTCGCGATGAAATGGTACCAATTCCCCCATCCACTTGAAATTTTTTCATGTTGCCGTCTTTCATGGCAACATCCAAAACGGAAGAAAGTCGGCCTCCGTACTGTGCAGGCATCCCCCCTTTGATCAGCGACACATTTTTGATAGCGTCTCCATTGAAAATGGAAAAGAATCCAAAAAGGTGCCCGGTATTGTACACAACAGCATCGTCGAGTAAAATCAGGTTCTGATCAGGACCACCCCCCCTCACATACAGTCCGCTGTTGCCTTCACCCGCATTTGAAACTCCTGGAAACAACTGAAGTGTTTTCAACGGATCCAGTTCACCAAATATCACGGGCAAGGAACGCATGCGGTTTACGCTGAGGTCGATTTGTCCCATCTGTGCGTTCTTGACGTTCGCATCCCGCTTTCGGGATGAAATGATGATCTCCTGAGAGAGGCTGGATTTTGAGAGCAATGAAAAATCAAAGGACGTATCACGATCGACTACATACTTCTTCTCTTGTGGAAGATAGCCCACAAAAGAAACAAGCAGGTCATGTTCACCGGCTGGAAGGGTAATGGAGAAAAAGCCATACTGGTTGGAGCTCACCCCTTTTCCAGTCCCCTTCGATTGAATCGTTGCTCCAATGAGGGTTTCACGGCTCAGCGAGTCCCGCACATAGCCGCTGATGGTAAACCGATCTTGAGACTGAGCAAATTGAAGCAGAACAGAAAAAATTAGCCACAAACTGAGGGAACGCATGCTAGAATAACGCCTTTGAAGACCTTTGGTTCATCAACTATTTGGTTTATAGTACATTTGCAACCAATTTTCAGGAGCATGCTGGCAGGATTTCAGGATTTGGTTTTTGAATTTGGCGCTCGCGTCATTGTGGAAGATGCCACCTGGCACATTCATCCGGGAGAGCGCATTGGCCTGATTGGCTTCAACGGAACAGGAAAGTCGACCTTGCTTAAGCTATTGGCTGGGGAGTACCAGCCCAGCAACGGGACGGTCGAACGGAGCCGATCGACCAGCATCGGTTACCTGCACCAGGACCTCTTGAGTTTTGAAACAGGTTCGACTATTTTGGAAGTCGCCAAAACCGCCTTTGAGCGGGTGCTGGAAGTACAGTCGCGACTGGAAGTACTGGGACTGGAATTGGAACAATCAGAGGACGAAAAAAAATTAATGGAGTATACCGACCTCCTGCATGAAATGGATGTATTCGACGGCTATTCCATTGATCACAAAACAGAGGATGTCTTGCATGGATTGGGTTTCAGCCAACACGACCTCTCCCGCCCTTACAAAGAATTCAGCGGTGGCTGGAGGATGCGGGTCCTGCTTGCAAAAATGATTTTGATGCAGCCAGATCTGTTGATGCTGGATGAACCGACCAACCACCTGGATCTCCCATCCATAGAATGGCTGGAAAAGTATTTGTCACACTACCAAGGTGCTGTGGTCATCGTGAGCCACGACAAATTTTTCCTGAATCGGATGGTCAATAAAGTAGTGGAGCTCTATCAACGGCGGCTGCATATTTATTCGGGCAACTACTCATACTATGAATCCGAAAAAGCGCTGCGGCTGGATTTGCAACAACGGGCTTTTCAAAATCAACAGGATTTCATACGGCAACAAGAACGCTTCATTGAACGGTTTAAAGCAAAAGCATCAAAAGCCACTCAGGCACAAAGTGTACAAAAGCGTTTGGACAAGTTGGATCGCGTGGAGGAGGCTGTTATTGAACGACCCAATATCCGAATCAATTTCAGCGTGGATAAAGTCCCGGGCAAAGTCATTTGCACGCTTAACAACATCAACAAACAATTCGGGGATATTCGAATCTTGACCGCAGGAACAGGTGAAATTGAACGTGGAGATAAAATTGCATTGATTGGAGCAAATGGTAAAGGGAAATCAACCCTGCTCAGGATCATTGCCGATCGGGAGACCTTTGAAGGTGAACGCAAATGGGGCCATAATGTAGATGAAAGTTTTTACGCCCAGCATCAACTGGAGCATTTACGCTTAGACAATACGGTATTGGAAGAAATGCAAACAGCAGGAAGCAATAAAACCGATTTGGAGTTACGAACGGTACTGGGATGCTTTCTGTTTTCAGGGGAAGATGTGGATAAACGAATTCGGGTATTGAGCGGAGGGGAAAAAGCACGCGTGGCTCTTGCAAAAACCATTATCAGCAAGGCAAATTTTTTGATGCTCGATGAGCCGACCAACCACCTGGATATGCATTCTGTCGATTTACTTGCAGAAGCCCTCGACAAATACGAAGGCAGCTTGATTCTGGTGAGCCACGATCGGTATTTCATTTCCAGAACTGCGAATAAAATCTGGGAGATTGTCGACGAAAAAATTGTCGAATTCAAAGGAACCTATGCCGAGTGGGTAGAATGGAAAGAACGGATGCGCAGCCAAATTCAGGAAAAAAAGGAAAACAAACCAGAGAAGAAAGAACCCATCGTCAAACCTGTTCCCACCTCCGTGGATAAAGAAAAACAAAAAGAAAGAAAAAAATTACAAAAGCAATTTGATGATGTAGAAGCACGGGTCAATCAACTCAAGAAAGAAAAATCTGAAATTGAATATCAATTGGGAAATCCCGAGATGTATACTCAAAAAGACCAATTTACCGTACTGGAAAAAAAATACCAAACGACCATCACTGAGCTTCAATCGGCCGAAAAAGAATACGAGCGACTCTTTGAGCTATTGATGGATACAGAATAAAAAAAGAGGCTGCCCAAATGGACAGCCTCTTTTTTTAAAACAGTGAACCGAATTAGTATCCAGCATTCTGTGTCAATACTGATTTGCCATCTTTCTGTGAGTTCAGGATTTCATCCTGTGGGATGGGGAACAAATTGTGTTTTGACAAGAACACTTTTCCAGCAAGGTAGTTGCGCTTGCTGAATGTTCTGCCATTTGAATCATTACCCGCAATACCTTCTTTCGCAACATACGCATTGAGCACCTTTTCGGCAATGCCCCAGCGCACCAGGTCAAAGAAACGGTGACCTTCCATTGCAAATTCAAGGCGTTGCTAAAAGCGAGCAGCATTGATTGCAAATCCTTGTCCACTTTATGCTGACGATTTACATGTCTATCCAATAGGTTGCCCTTTTTAGTCTTTTCCTCATAATATTTCCAGATAAGTGATTCCATCTTCTTTATTTCTGAGTTGAAGAAATAGAATTTTGGATTCTTTGACTTAACAATGGATTTTTTCTTATCCCAATCAGTAGACATGATGTAAATCCCAGTAGACAGATTTATTGGTTCACCAACTCCTTTGATTCTCATGTAAACTGGACCCTCATTTTTGTTTTTACCCTTTGATAATATCTGGTAGAATGAAACTTTAATCATAACTGATTTATAATAAATATTAGCATTTCACTGAAAATCAATTTTTTAAGCACTTTATTCTAAAAAATAACATTGGTTCGAATCCAATCGGGTGAACAGAGTTTTTATCTTTTAATGCCCCTGAGTTGGATTGAATTAATATGATGTTTTGTATGGATGGTGGCAGAAAATATAAAAAATGATGAGTAACCAAATGGGTTACCATTTTTTTAATAGAACTTAACAGAATTAAAATGTGAGATAAATGAAAAAATGCTCAAAAGTGATTGATTTTTAAGGCATTAGCAGAGATTAGTAGAACTCTTAGTGATCCCGATTGGATTCGAACCAATGACCTACAGCTTAGAAGGCTGCCGCTCTATCCAACTGAGCTACGGGACCTGCGATAGGCAGCAAAGATAATTTTTTTTAGCTTGCAACCTGAGTCCAACCACCCCATGAACGTAAACATCGCCCCTTCTTGGAAATCTGCTCTTCAAAAGGAATTCAAACAGGATTATTTCCTCCATTTGGTTGATGTATTAAAGGCAGAAAAAGCAAGTGGACAACCCATTTTCCCTCCTGGCCCCCTCCTGTTCAATGCATTCAACCTGACTCCCCTTGAACAGGTAAAAGTGGTGATCATCGGTCAGGATCCCTATCATGGACCCGGTCAAGCCCATGGCCTGAGCTTTTCGGTTCAAAACAGTACTGCCCTTCCCCCTTCTTTGCTCAATATTTTCAAAGAAATTGAACAGGACCTTGGTGTTCGCATGTCGAGATGCAATGGCGACCTCACCCAATGGGCGAAACAGGGAGTGCTGCTGTTGAATGCGACCCTCACTGTTAGAGCGAACCAACCCAATAGTCATTCAGGTTTGGGTTGGCAACAATTTACGGATGCGGTCATACAGCTGATCAATGAGCAAAAGAACCATGTTGTCTTTATGCTCTGGGGGAATTTCGCAAGAGAAAAAGGAAAGCACATCGACGAAAAAAAACACCTGGTGCTTCGATCTCCCCACCCTTCTCCTTTTTCGGCCGACAAAGGATTTTTTGGTTCCCAGCATTTTTCAAAAACAAATGAATACCTCATCTTACATGGAATTGAGCCGATTGATTGGCTTATCAGTTAAATGAAACAACTCAACCATTTCTTTTATGGAGCAGTGTGCATCTGGGGGATGTTGGTATTTGCCACCACCATGTTGGTGTTTGTCCCGCTGATCTGGTCACTTGGCATCCTCCCAGAGCCTCAACGGACCGAATGGACGATTCGGCTTTGCAAATGGTGGATGGCCATTTTCTTTCCGCTGGCAGGTATTCGGGTAAGGATCATGGGAAAAGAACAGTTTAAGAAAGGGGAAAACTACATTGTTGTGTGCAACCATAATTCTATGATGGATGTACCCTTGACCAGTCCGGGTATTCCTGGCGCCAATAAAACCATTGCCAAAATTGAAATGTCGCGTATTCCATTGTTTGGAATCATTTACAAGCGTGGCTCTGTGCTGATCGACAGAAAAAATGACAGCAGTCGAAAAGAAAGTTATGAGTCGATGAAGACCGTCCTCTCGCTCGGCATGCACATGTGTATTTATCCGGAAGGAACCCGCAACAAGACCGATCAGCCCTTGAAAGAATTTCACGATGGGGCATTTCGGCTCTCAAAAGAAACCGGGAAGAAAATCATCCCGTGTATCATTAGAGGAACACGGGAGATGTTGCCGAGCGACAAAGGTTTATACTTTAAACCAGGAAAGGTATCCATGGAGTTCTTACCTCCCATCGATCCTCAAGCATTTGAAAACACGCAATCGCTGAAATCACATGTGTTCCAGTTGATGTGGGAAAAGATAAAGGGTTAATCTACTGGGTATAAAAATAACGGGTACGATTGACTTTGAGGTCGCGCAGGATACCGGATTTCGGACTGATTGAAATATTGAAAAAACGATAAAGTCCTATTGGCGTTACGTTGATGGACATCTGCCAGCAATGCAAATCCCTTGAAATGAATGCGCTCAACGATTGAAGTTTCATGGTATTGAGGTCATAAAAACCGTTGGCGCCAACTTTCCATTTTGGAGAGAGACTGAAATCTCCATTGAAATTGAAACTGGAAACCAATTGTTTTTTGAATGTATAATCCGGCTGCAACAAACGGGTATACGAAAGAGAGTAAGAAAAACTGGCGGTCCATGGAATACTGAAATCAGTGAATTCAGCAGGATTTCTTCTCATGTATTCCATTTGAGCCATGATCTGATCATTGGTCAAATTTTGTGTGACGTCATCATCCAGATCTTGCTTTTTCTTCTTATCGTTTGCTTTTTTACTTTGGAAACTGGCCGTTACGTTTACGTTTCCGTTTACAACGGATCCCAGATTGAATTTCTTTCCCTGCCAAGCATATTTATCGATGCGGTATCCGGTTGCAGGATCGGTTTGATATGGATCCAGGGATGCGTTTGCCGTAATATTTATTTTTTCAAACAGATTGCTGCGGGCGTAAAGATTAAACGTGGATAGTTTGAACGAATCGACCATGAAGTTGTATCCACCGGATATGCCGAATCCATCCAGCAGTTTTACTTTTTTCATTTCGGCTTCGCCCGAATCAGATTTGGATCTGACCTTCATTTCCAGGTTATTGTCGAGTGTAAAACTCATCCCTCCAAACTTTTCTGCAGCAAATGGCCCAAAAATACTGCCATCAAAAGCAGACATCAGTACCTTGTTACCATAGCGATCGACTTGTTCACGGTATACGAATTGCGACATAAGATCCGGTTTGTAATTCACTCCCACCTGGGGTCGCATCACGTGGCGAATCGCCTGAACTTTTGCATCCTTATTTTTCGATTGATAGATTCCAAATACGGCTGTACTGATTGAAAGTCCAGTTGTTACTTCACGGGCAGCATAAAAGCCCTTTTGAATGGAAGTATCCAATTTCTCGGTCACCGGGTTCCAGCGGCGCATAAATTTCTGGGCATACCAGCGTTCTCTGAAGGAAACGCTTGGTGCAATTTGAAAGGGGCCTAATGCAGGAAGCGAGAGCGTGATGGGGATATCATGACTGGCCCCCCACTGAAAAGTGTCGATCAATTGCTTGAATTGAAATGCAGTATCATAAAAAGATATTTGTCCCTTGTAGTTTCCATTATACGCTATACCCAATTTTTCATACCACTTTGCCGGTCCTACCGATTCTTTCGGCTGAAACGGATAAATGGTGTTCATGACAAGAGCAATATCGGGGAGATTCAAGTTCACCACTTTTGTTGCTGTATTTTGGTTGTGGTTCAGGTTTACGGCCAGATTGAATGGAGTTCCCTGAAATGTTTTTTGGAAGGATATAGAAGAACTCAACTGGTTGGTAAAATTGATGGGCTGCATGTAATTGCCTCCTCCCGTTGTATTTCCACCAAACCCCGGATTGACCAGAGCACTATTGGGAACGAGCGACAAGTACTTGCTGCTGCCTGCATTGACATTTGCGCTGAAGGTCACACCCGGACGTGCTTTGCTGTCCATGCTGTGCGACCAGGTAACGAAAAAACTTTTGTTCTGTCTGAAATCAGGATCGCCTTTGAAGGCAAACTTTGTATTTTGAAGGCTGATATTGAAATTACCGCTGTACCGATACCGTACCCGATAGGCAGGAGAGAAATTGGCTCGCCAAGAGCCATATGAATACAAATCAAACCAGAGTTTGGCATCTAGAAAATCATTGAAAGCTTTATAGTATCCCAAGCCTTCGAGTCCCACACCAAAATCTTCAGTAACGGTAAATTGCGGGGGCAAAATTCCGGATTGGCGACCTTTTTTCATTGGGAAAATTCCAAAAGGCAAGTAAACAGGAACCGGTACGTCCTCAAACTCTGGGTGAACTGGTCCGGTTACTACCAGTTTTTTATTCATGAATTTTGCCTTGCTGAACCGAAAAGCAAAATGCGGGGTATCCAGGTTACAGGTGGTAAAACGACCCCGGGAGGCAAAAAAAGTTTCGCTGTCGATTTTTTTTACTTTCTCTGCAAAATTGAAGAGCTCATCCTGCTGGAAAAAGGAACTGTAGGTCAGTCCCTTTTGTGATTTGAAGTTAAAACTCAGGCTGTCGCTGACCGTGACCGTCTCCCCTTGCTTCAGTTTGGCCATACCCATCACGAGTCCTGCTGTATCTCGTGCCATTTTGGCCATTACATATTGCGTCTGTTGATTGAATTCGATGCGAGGGGCAGACAACACTACATCCTCGTACTTGACTTCAGTCTTACCAAAAAGAAATATTTTTTTGGCATCGACATCCAATACCATTGAATCTTCTGCTTTATAATCAACAGGCGCTGTAAGTGAATCTTTGGAAATTTTAAGGGGAAGTGTATCCACTTTAGCTACCTGAACCACAGTGTCTTTTTTCTGGGAACGGGCTGTTAGTGGAATTGTTAAAAGCAGAATCAGCCCTGAACACAAAATCAAGAAAGAAAGGGATTTTGGGCTAAATTTGCTTTCGGCCTGCAGCATAAGTGTTGGCGTTCAAAATTAATCAAATAAGTTGTAAGAACTTGTGAAGATTCCAAGGATTCCAAGCTCTTAAAGCATGTAACCATGAAAGGAACGATCAAAGCATTGATTTTATTGGTGGCAACTCACGTATTTGTCTTCGAAATGCGCGCTCAGTCCTCAACAAAGCCCCCAAAAATCAGGACCATCATCATCGACGCGGGACATGGCGGAACGGATCAGGGGGCCAAAGGAACATACTCGACAGAAGCAGAAATCACATTGAAATTAGCATTACGACTGGATACGCTTCTCCGGGCAGAACTTCCCTCTACCCGGATTGTGATGACCCGCACAACGGACATTTTTCACCATGTACGCGAAAAAGCAGACATCGCCAACCGCGAAAAAGGGGATTTGTTTGTTTGTATTCACGTGAATGCTGCGCCGCCAAAAAAAACCATTACAGGGTATAAGTCCGTAGCCTATTACAAGGGCAAGGGCAGTAAACGAAAAAAGTACTACAAAAAAGTACCGATATATAAAACTTCTCCCAATCCCATGTACGGAACATCCACGTATGTATGGGCAGCAGATCGATCAGATGAAAAAGCGCAGGGAATCATTGCAGATGAACGGTACGAGTCTTCTGCAGAAGTTTTGGACGTACCCGATGTGAACAGTCCTGAAGCCATGATCAAGGCCCGCTTATGGTCGCAAAAGTTTTTTAAAAATTCCGTTCAGTTGGGCTCGATGATTGAGAATGAATTCACTGCTCTTGGGAGAAAAAGCATGGGGGTGCTCCAGCGCAACCACATGGGAATTTGGGTATTGCAGGCCACGAACATGCCGGCTGTGCTGATTGAAACGGGGTTTATCACCAACCAGGAAGAAGAGGATTATTTGAACAGTGAATCGGGACAAGTAGAAATGACTCGGGCGATCGCTAATGCCGTATTAAAATATAAAATCGCCGTCGACGGCAAATGACCACCAACACAATTTGAACATGAAAGTCTCCAATGAAACAAAAATCGGTGCCCTTGCCGCAGTCTCCATTGCCCTGCTGATCCTTGGTTTCAATTTTCTTAAAGGGAAGAACCTCTTTGAGAAAAAAGCAACCATGTACATCACGTTTACTAAGGTGGAAGGACTCAATGTGGCAGACGGTATTAAAATCAATGGGCTCCGCGTCGGTTCTGTTGAGTCGCTCGACGAACAAGATGCAGATGTGACCGGCGTTGTGGTGGCATTTCAACTGACCCGTGGCATCAACATTCCCAAAGACTCCTATGGAACCATCAGTGCTGTTCCGTTGGGATCTACATACATCAACATCACGTTGGGAAGTTCCGCATCGTTTTTAGCAGATGGCGACACCCTCAAAGGAGTGGATTCCAAGAGCATGATCGATGATTTGCAGGCACGCATTGAACCCACCATGGAAAACGTCAATAAAGCACTCGTTTCCCTGGACAGTACCATTCGGAAAGTAAATGCAACACTGGACGAGCAAGCTCAGCAACACATTGCTACTGCACTTCGAGAAATTGCTCAAACCACCCAGCGCATCAATGGTCTGCTCGAACCCGGAAAAGGCGCACTTGCCAAAAGCCTGGATCACGTGGAAAGTGTTGCTGGAAATATCCGAGACAATAACGATTCCATTGACAAGATCATTGGAAACCTGAATAAAGTATCCAGGCAGTTGGCATCCAGCGATCTCTCCGGAGTCGTCGAATCACTGGATGAATCAATTAATCAGCTAAATGTGCTGTTGAAAAACATCAATGAAGGAAAGGGCTCGCTGGGTAAACTTGCAAACGATGAGACGCTGTATAAACAATTGAACAGTACTACCAACAGCCTGAACATATTACTGCAAGACCTTCGGCTCCATCCCAAACGATACATCAATGTATCGGTGTTTGGGAAAAAAGATAAAAGCGGTCCTTTGATGAACGCGCTTCCTGACTCAGCCACAAACCGTTAATATGCTGCGATCACCCTGGCTGCTAATTTTATGGACAGCACTTGTATCGTGGGCACAGCCTGGATATTCACAAGTACCTGCAGACCCTGCACAGGTTCAATTTGTTCAGGTTATACGCGCCAATAAATTCATTCGGGTAAAGCAAGACCTGAGCACTGAATTGAATATGCTGGTCGGCAACGTTTTGATGAAACAAGGCAATACCTTGATTCAGTGCGATAGCGCCATTCAAAATATTGCGCTGAATCAGATTGAGGCTTTCGACAACATACACATCAACGACAATGACAGCATTCATACGTATTCCAATTACATGAAATACGACGGCAATACAAAGATTGCCCAATTGAAAGGCAAGGTGAGACTAACAGATGGAAAAGGAACACTTACCACTGATGCGCTGGACTACAATGTTGGAACTAAAATAGGAACCTATTCAACTGGAGGAAAAGTGGTAAATGAAAAATCAGTGCTGACCAGTAGAGTGGGCATCTATTACGCCGATATCAGAGAAGTATATTTTCAAAAAAATGTGAGCCTGGTTGACCCGGAATATAAAATGTCAACTGACACACTATTGTATAATGTCAATACAGAAACTGCGACATTCATAGCTCGCACTACTATCAATGACGGGAAAAGCAAAATTCTTACTCGAAGCGGCTTTTATAACCTAAAAAAAGGGAATGCTCAATTCGACAAAAGACCAATGATCATCGATAGCACACAAACTGTTCTAGCGGATTCCATTGTTTACAATAAGAAATCCGGAGAGGGTTCAGCCTACCGCGACGTCATTTACAAGGATACGATTCAAGGAATTTCCATGTTTGCAGGAGCAGCCCGTTTCAATAATCAGACAAAAGCAATAGTGGCATTTGAACGGCCCCTGATGGCCATCAAACAAAATTCAGATTCTCTGTTCATTTCAGCGGACACTCTTTTTTCAGCTTTTCTCAAAAAAGATTCTGCAAAAAAAATCCTGTCTGATACATTGCGCTATTACAAAGCGTTTTTCAATGTTCGGATTTATTCAGATTCTCTTCAGGGAAAATGCGATTCTCTTTTCTATTCTTCTGTCGACTCTACCTTCAGCTTTTATCACAACCCGGTTATTTGGGCACAAGCAAGTCAAATTACCGGAGACACTATATTTGTCGTGACCCGAAATAAAAAGGCCGATAAGGTATTTGTTATTCAGAATGCTTTTTCCGTAAACCGCACTTCAGAAGCAAAATACAACCAGCTCAAAGGAAACACACTCAATGGAGAGTTCAAAGATGGTGAAATTGATTTTTTGAGAGCAAAAGGAAACGGGGAAAGCCTTTATTACTTACAAGACGATGACAGCGCCTATATCGGCATGAGTTATGCCATGGCGGATGCCATTACAATGAAGTTTTTAAATAAAGAACTCAAACGTGTTTCTTGGGTGAATGGTGTGACCGGTTCTACCTACCCGATCAACCAGATACCAGACGATAAAAAAGAGCTCCGAAATTTCAAATGGCTGGATGCGGAACGTCCCAAAAGCATTGCCGACCTCAAACTGCGTTAGGGATTGAAATTATTGCCTATTTTCATCCCGGAATAATCGTTGAACATGCTAATTCTTGTCTTTGTGTTGGGCTATTTGGCCATTGCGTTTGAGCATCAGATCCGACTCAATAAGGCTTCCAGCGCCTTGCTCACCGGCGTGATGTGCTGGGTGCTTTATGCATGGGGCAATCATGATCCCGAACAGGTTCAGCATGAATTACTGGAACACGTCGGAGAACTTTCAGGCATTATTTTCTTCCTGATGGGTGCAATGACCATTGTTGAACTGATTGATGCCCACGATGGATTTGATGTCATCTCCTCTCAGATCACTTCTCGGTCGACTACCCGAATGCTGCTGATCATCACCCTTCTCTCCTTCATCTTATCCGCCGTACTGGATAATCTAACCACCACCATTGTCATGGTATCCCTTGCTTCGAAATTGATGAAGGATGAAAAAGAGCGGTTGGCAGTAGCCGCTCTGATTGTCATCTCAGCCAATGCAGGTGGGGTATGGTCGCCTATCGGGGATGTGACCACCACCATGCTTTGGATGGGTGGACAATTGACAACTCCAGTAATGATCACCCATTTACTGATCCCCAGCATCGTTGCTGTATTGATTCCTTTTCTTGCCATTCGCACCATGATCCGTCAATCCCCTGCTCCCACGTTTTCTTCTGCTCCTGAATCGGGTAATTCCCATCCAACCGAACGCAACCTGGTCTTCTTTAGCGGATTGCTCGCATTGCTATTTGTACCGGTATTTAAAACCCTGACCGGACTTCCTCCATTCATGGGCATGCTGTTTTCGCTCGGTGCCATGTGGCTGGTCACAGAAATCATTCACAGCGGAAAGGACCTATCGGATAAACACAAACTTTCCGTCAACTACGTCATTCGAAAAATTGATACTCCCAGTATTTTATTTTTTCTAGGCATCCTCTTGAGTGTTGCAGCGCTGCAATCAGCCGGCACCCTTACTGAACTTGCCAATGGATTGAGTGACCAAATCGGTGATAACCGAATGGTAGTGGCGGTGCTGGGTGTGCTTTCTTCCATCGTCGATAATGTACCGCTCGTGGCAGCCGCTCAAGGCATGTATTCTTTGACAGATTTCCCCCAGGATCATCCTTTCTGGCAATTCATGGCGTATTGCACCGGAACGGGCGGGAGCATTCTGATCATTGGATCTGCTGCGGGTGTGGCGGCCATGGGACTGACTAAAATCGAATTTTTCTGGTACGTTAAAAAGATCAGCGGTTGGGCGTTGTTGGGATATCTCGCCGGGGCCATTACCTATTTGCTGCTCTACTGGAATCAATGACCCTGAGCAGCCAGGTAACGTTCTGAATCAATGGCAGCCATGCATCCACTGCCAGCAGCTGTGACGGCCTGACGGTAGTTTTTATCCTGAACATCTCCGCACGCAAACACCCCATCTACAGCGGTACGAGAAGTGCCAGGAACTGTCTTGATATATCCCGTTTCATCCATGTCGATCTGTCCCTTGAAGATATCTGAATTCGGTTGGTGACCGATGGCGACAAAAAAACCTGAAATAGGAATGTCGGTCGTTTCATTTGAAACCGTGTTCCGAATGCGCACCGCCTCCACCTTCTTTTCACCAAGTATTTCATCGGTTTCTGTATTCCAATAGATCTTGATATTGGGAGTGTTCATTACTCGATCTTGCATGATTTTAGAGGCCCGCATTTTATCTTTACGAATGAACATGTGTACTGTTGTGCACAGCTTACTCAAATAATGCGCTTCCTCAGCAGCGGTGTCGCCTGCTCCTACAATGGCCACTTCTTTTCCCCTGAAAAAAAATCCGTCGCATACAGCACACGCACTAACTCCAAATCCGTTCAGGCGTTGCTCACTTTCCAGTCCCAACCATTTTGCTGATGCTCCTGTTGCGATGATGACTGCATCGGCATGCATTTCTTTTTCTTCATCGATCCAAACCTTAAACGGTCGGGTTGTAAAGTCCACCTGAGTCGCCAACCCAAAGCGAATATCAGCGCCCATGCGTTTGGCCTGTTTTTCAAAATCAACCATCATTTCCGGTCCCTGAATGCCTTCCGGATAACCGGGGTAATTCTCTACCTCTGTTGTGATGGTGAGCTGTCCACCAGGCTGTATACCCTGGTACAACACCGGGTGCAGGTTGGCGCGGGAGGCATAAATTGCAGCAGTATATCCGGCAGGACCTGATCCGATGATCAGGCAACTCACTTTTTCAATATCGTTACTCATGCTGAAAAATTAGTCGGGCAAAAGTACATCATTTGGGGATTATGACCGATCGGTGCTGGGCTGCATAACCTCCAAAATATCCAAGCGCACCGTTACTGATATTGCCTAAGATGTTGGTGGGACTGGAAAAAGGATTTCCAATGCTTTGGAATGAAAACTCATAGGTTCTCCAAAAATCATAGGTCACTTTATCAATGTTGCACACTTTAACGGTAACAGTATCCCCTTTTCTGAAATAGGCCGTTGAATCGCTGAACTCTGTATTGCGGTCAAATCCTTTGTCGACTGTCACCGTATAACTCGTTCCATCGATGATCTGGTCATCGAACACACTGTTAAACCCAGGAAGAAAAGGTCCTTTTCCTACACGGGTGTAATAACGAATATAATCACCCAGTCCTGGTCGATCTCTTCCCTTGAGCATGATCCGAACATCATTGGTGTCTTTTGCCAGGGGAATTTTCTCCCACCAAACTGAATCCAGTTGTCGCGTAATGGCTGGAACCGTTGTTGTTGCTGTGTAGGTTACACCGCCCGTCTCAATGGAAAGATTATATTTTGTATTGAGTTTACCTCTGAAAAAGAGTGAAGTCGCAGCGGTGGTATAAAAAACGACTGTCCCTCCGGGATTGACAATGGAATCTTGGGTCAGCACCACAGAACTGCTTCCATCGCTGATGGTTACGCGGGCGTTGCGAACAAATGCATTGGAGAGAACCTTTGGATCAATTTTCCCGAAATAATCAAGACTCTTGGATAAGAACACCACTGGAGGCGCGTCGTTTTCAATGGTGGCATCCACCACCAATGTTGCAGCAGTTGGATCCAGGGCAATGGTGATGTCTTTCTCGCAACCCGTCATCACACCCAGCAAAAGTATCCATAACCATCTCATGTTACTGATAACAACCGGGGAACAAAAGGGTTTAAAAAAACCCCGCTGAAAAGCGGGGCTTTGGGTACCTCTTAACCTAAATATGCTTTTAGGGCACTGCTGTAGCGCGCCTTTTGCAGACGCTTGATTGCCCGTTCTTTGATTTGACGAATGCGTTCTTTGGTGAGATCATATTTCTGACCGATCTGTTCAATGGTGACACCATTTTCTCCATCCAGTCCGAAATAGGCATTTACAATTTCTGCTTCCCGAGGACTCAATGATTTAAGGACCCTTCTGATTTCAGCGCGAAGCGAATCTTTCATCACATCGTCATCCGTATCATCGCTTCCTTCCAGTAAATCACCCATGGCCACATCTTCTGCTTCATGTACTGGAGCGTCCAATGAAGTATGGCGGGTATTGCTTTGGAAAATATTGTTGATTTCTGTTTCACTCATTTCCAAAATCTCGGCCAACTCTTCTGTAGAAGGCTCACGCTCATGTTCCTGTTCGAAAGCCATATATGCCTTATTGGCTTTATTGTAGGTACCTATTTTGTTTTGAGGAAGGCGAACCAGTCGACCTTGCTCTGCCAACGCCTGCAGGATGGATTGACGAATCCACCACACTGCGTAGGAAATGAATTTGAAGCCCTTGGTTTCATCGAAACGTTGGGCAGCTTTAATCAAACCTAAATTCCCCTCGTTGATCAAATCACTGAGGGAAAGTCCCTGGTGCTGGTACTGTTTTGCCACTGAAACCACAAAGCGCAAATTGGCCTGAACCAATTTATCGAGTGAACGCTGATCGTTCATTTTAATCCGCTGGGCAAGGATGGTTTCCTCCTCAGGGGTGATCATTGAAATTTTAGAAATCTCTTGAAGGTACTTCTCTACCGCTTGTGAATCACGATTGGTGATCTGGGTAGCTATTTTTAATTGCCTCATAGTTAAGTTGAGATGTGTCCTTTTTGATGGGACGATTAGGGTTGGTGAATAGTTACAGACAAACTGTTATTCCATCGGGATACGGAGGCAATTGCAAAGATAATTTTCCGGGAGCAGGAATCAAAGTTCTGTTCAGGGAAAATCATCCACACGGGTGAGAAAAAAACAAAAAAGCTGACTAAAAGTTTGAATTCTTGGGGATTAAGATTTTTCAAATAGGTAAATTCGCAGCATGCAGGTTGATTTACGCTCCGATACCGTCACCCAGCCTTCCCCCGCCATGCGCGCGGCCATGCATGCCGCTCCCGTGGGGGATGATGTTTTTGGAGAAGACCCCACCGTTAACCAGCTGGAAGTCCTTGCGGCTCAGAAATTTGGAATGGAATCCGCGGTTTTTTGTCCCAGCGGCACCATGACCAATCAAATCGCCATCAAATGCCATACCCAACCCGGCGACGAAGTCATTTGTGAGGAAAGCGCTCATGTTTATCAGTATGAAGGGGGCGGAATTGCGTTTAATGCCGGATGTTCGGTGAAATTATTGGCAGGCGACAGAGGACGAATCAATGCTGATCTCGTGCAGAGTGCCATTCAACCCGACGATCCCCACCGGCCAGTGTCACGACTGGTAGTGGTTGAAAATACCGCCAACCGAGGTGGAGGCAGTTGTTATGCATTTGAAGACTTGCAAGGAATTGGAACAACCTGCCGGCAACACAATTTAGCCTATCATATCGATGGCGCTCGTCTGTTCAACGCCCTGGTCGCAAAAAACGAGACCCCTGCACAATACGGGGAATTGTTCGACTCCATTTCAATTTGCCTGAGCAAAGGACTGGGAGCGCCCGTCGGCAGTTTACTGCTCGGAAAAAAAGAATTCATCAAAAAGGCCAGACGCATCCGAAAAGTATTTGGCGGAGGCATGCGACAGGCCGGCTCATTGGCCGCTGCAGGCCTCTACGCAATTGAGCACCATGTGACCCGACTAAACATCGACCATGAACGGGCAAAAGCCATTGAAAAAGCCTTGCTTGAAAAATCATTTGTTCAATCGGTTTTGTCCGTGGAAACCAATATTGTCATCGCTCAATGTACTTCTGATGCTGAAGCAATATCGTTCGTTGCTCGGATGAAAGAAAAAGGTATCCTGTTCTTTGGTATTGGGCCTGGTAAATTTCGGATGGTGACGCATCTGGACCTCAGCGATGATCACATGAATTACCTCTTAGAGACCTTGAAAAAAGCTTGATATGCCGCTCCCTTCCATCAATCCAACCTCCACCCCTGCCTGGTCGCAATTGAAAGATCATGCTTCAGAATTGAGCAGTACTAAACTATCCGATCTCTTCAAGCAAGATCCCCTACGCTTCCAAACGTTTGCGCAACGGGAAGGCGATATGCTGGTGGACTATTCCAAAAACCTGATCACCGACCGCACCCTGAAACTGCTCCTGGAATTTGCCAGGTCCTGTAAGTTGGATCAGGCCATTGAGGCCATGTTTACCGGAGAAAAGATCAATCAAACGGAAAACCGCTCTGTTCTCCATACTGCCCTTCGGGACCGTTCCAGTCAACACATCTTTGTGAATGGACAAGATATACTTCCGGGTATTCAGCGGGTACTCCACCAAATGAAAAGCATCTGTGCGCGTGTACACTCGGGAGAATGGAAAGGATTTACAGGAAAACCCATACGCCACATCGTCAACATCGGCATTGGTGGAAGCGATTTGGGACCCGTGATGGTGACGGAGGCCTTAAAGCCCTATTGGAAAAAAGACATTTCAGTTCATTTTGTTTCCAACGTGGATGGCACACATATCGCTGAATGTCTGAAAGTTATCGAGCCTGATTCAACTTTGTTTTTAGTTGCTTCCAAGACATTTACCACACAAGAAACCATGACCAATGCACATACCGCCAGGAACTGGTTTCTACACCATGCTGTCGATCCAGCACATATAGCCCGCCATTTTGTTGCGCTTTCCACCAACGAAAAGGCCGTTACTGAATTCGGCATCGACAAGGAGAATATGTTTGAATTCTGGGATTGGGTTGGCGGCCGGTACAGCCTGTGGAGCGCTATAGGATTGTCCATTGCGTTGACCATCGGATACGACCGATTTGAGGAATTGCTTTCTGGTGCGCATCACATGGACCTGCATTTCAGGAACAGGCCATTTGAGGAAAATTTGCCTGTAAAATTGGCCCTGATTGGGATGTGGTACGTGAATTTTTTTGGAGCACAGTCCGAAGCCATTCTCCCCTACGATCAATACTTGCACCGGTTTGCGGCCTACTTTCAGCAAGGCAATATGGAAAGCAATGGTAAGAGCATCGATAGGAATGGAAAGAAAGTCGATTACGCTACGGGTCCCATTATCTGGGGAGAGCCGGGAACAAATGGTCAACATGCTTTTTACCAGTTGATTCACCAGGGAACTCCGCTGATCCCTTGTGATTTCATAGCCCCTGCCAACAGCCACAATCCCATTGGGGATCACCACCCCAAGTTATTGTCCAATTTCTTTGCTCAGACTGAAGCGCTCATGAATGGCAAAGCGGCAAATGTTCCATACAGGGTGTTTGAGGGCAATAGACCCACCAACTCAATCTTAGTCAAACAGATTACCCCTTTTACACTTGGACAACTCATTGCGCTCTACGAGCACAAGATTTTTGTCCAGGGCATACTCTGGAACATCTATTCGTTTGATCAATGGGGAGTGGAATTGGGAAAAGAGCTGGCCAACGTGATCTTACCGGAATTGAACGCTTCCGAACCCATCAGTAGCCATGATTCATCCACCAATGGACTGATCAATCAATTCAAAGAATGGCGCGAGAAATAAACGTGCTGAAGAAAATTACCATTTATCAACCGACTCATTTGCTCCATTGTCGCCGGGAGCATCTTCCGCGGGTGGTGCAGCTGGAGGTTCGGGAGTCGCCTCATGAGCAGCAGGGGCTTCATGATGCGTGGGTTCTCCTCCCCCTTCTTCATCGTATTCATGGTTAAACGCATCGAAGTCAAAATCAGGCATGAGTTCTGTTTTTACGTGATCAACTGCCTCGTTCAATGCTTTTAAGAACTTATTGAAATCTTCTTTGTACAGAAAAATTTTGTGACGATCGTAGCCATCATCGTTGAACCGCTTGCGGCTCTCTGTAATGGTCAAATAATAATCATTTCCCTTGGTAGTCCTTACATCAAAAAAATAAGTCCTGCGTTTACCGGCACGGATGCGTTTACTGTAAACGCTGTCCATTTTTTTGTCGTTCTCGTACGCCACAATGGTAGATTTAGTTGGTTTTGGTCTTGGCTAAAGATAACATTGTTTTGGAATAGACGAAAAATTAGTTTGACTTTTTGATGCTCAAGCTTAAACCGCCTTCCAACTCCAAAACCCAGTCAAAATGAATGCTGGGAATGGGGCGATGGGTGATGACGATGGTGGTCTTGTATTTCAAAATGCGGTTGAGATTGGCTGCAATAGCCGATTCGGTTCGGGCGTCTACTGCACTCAGACAATCGTCCAGTATCAACAGATCATACTCCTTGGAAAGTGCCCTGGCGATGGAGATACGCTGTTTTTGGCCACCGGAAAGGGTGACCCCTCTTTCCCCTATCGTGGTGTTCATGCCCAGCGGAAGGGAATTGATTTCATCCAGAATAAACGCATCCCGGGCCATTTCGGTAGCCGTTTCGTGATTGGACTGAGCATCTCCAAAAGCAATATTGTTTTCAATGCTGTCACTGAATAAAAAAACATCCTGCGGCACTATGCTGATTCTGGAACGAAGGTCGCGGAGGTTAATGTGTGTTGCAGGAATTCCATTGATATGGATGGTTCCTGAATCGGGGTCCATGAGCCGGATCAAAAGTTGCGCAATTGTTGTTTTCCCAGAACCGGTTTTACCGATAATGGCCATTTTTTGTCCCCTTTCCAACCTAAAAGACAGCTCATGCAATGCTCGAATTCCGGTATGCGGATAGCGGTAGCTGACAGCGTCAAATTGAATGGAATCAATATGCGGGATCGGAAGTGCATTGGCAGGTGATTGAATATCCGGTTGAGTATCCAAGAAAGCATTGATTCGTTTTTGAGAGGCTGCTGCACGTTGAATATTCGAAGCCACCCAGCCGATTGCAGAAACCGGAAAGGTCAGCATGTTGATGTACACAACAAACTCTGCGATAGTACCCGCTGACACCGTATGATTCAGCTGAAAACGGCTGCCAATGTATATGGTAAGCAACGTACTGAGCCCAATGAGCAGAGCAATGGAGGGAAAATAGATGGCTTCCAGTGCCGACAAAACAAGTCCGCTTTTGCGGTATGCTTCTGACTGTTCATCAAAAAAACGAAGCGAAGCATGTTCTTGGGCAAATGATTTGATGACCCGAATACCGGAGTAGGATTCTTGTGCGTGGGTGGTCAAATCGCTGAGCTGCTCCTGAATGCGCTCGCTTTTGCGATTGATATAGGTATTCACAAAATACATGGCAATGGCCAGGAAAGGGAGCGGCGATAACACATAAATAGAAAGCAGTGCATTCTTGGCAAGCATGTAATAGAGACTTATACTGATGAGTACAATTAAATTGATGAGGTACATCAGTGCAGGGCCTGTATACATGCGGACACGCGATACGTCCTCAGAAATTCGACTCATCAGATCACCCGTACTGTTGACTTTGTAAAACATCAGGTCCAGTTGCTGATAATGAGAATAGACTTCATTTTTTTGATCGTACTCGATGAGGCGGCTCATCACGATAATGGTCTGCCGCATCAAAAACATGAAAAATCCCCTGAGCAGGGCCAATGCCAACAAGAGCCCACCGCAGAAAAAGACAAAAGCATATACATCCGAAACTACAAACTCAAAGGAGGAAAACAACCACTTAAGCATCGGATCAGTAGCGGTTGCTTTAGCTGAGGCAGAACCCGACAACAACACACTCACTTGGTCCACCACAAAGCCCGTCACCTGAGGAGCCAGTATGCCAAAATAGTTCGAGATGATGATGAAGGCCGTCCCCAGGGATAATCTCCATTTGTATTTCCAGAAAAACCGATTCAGCTTTTTTAGGTCCCGCATCTTGGCAAAGTTACGCCGGTCAAACAGGGATTGTTGCGAAATATTTCATGAATCAACATCGTTTTTTTACTTTTGCGCCGGAGAGATGGCAGAGCGGTCGAATGCGGCGGTCTTGAAAACCGTTGACTGTCACAGGTCCGGGGGTTCGAATCCCCCTCTCTCCGCACCTTTAATGCCCCATCCGGGGCATTTTTAGTATCGATACTGTATAAAAAGCATATTTTTAAACAGCTTAAAAAATGAGTATGCGGAAATACTTCTTTTTTGCGTGTTTGATTTTTTTCATCGCCTCCTCATTAAGTGCTCAAGTGCAACCCATCAAAGTCACACACAATCACAATGCTATTTATGTGACTGATCTAAAGGCTTCAGGAAAATTCTATTCTACCATCATTGGACTAGACTCTATTCCAGAGCCATTTCGATTGGGAAGGCACATTTGGTATAAAATTTCAGAGCAGGGGCAGTTGCATGTCATCCTGGGAGCAAAAGAGAAAAAAGAGTATTATAAAAACCAGCATACCTGTTTCAGCGTATCGGACTTCAATGCCTTTTTAAAGCGGCTTCAATCCAATGGGGTTCCCTATGAAGATGTTAGCGGAAAAAAACAGTCGGTTACCACCCGCATCGATAGCGTTCACCAAATTTGGATCCAGGACCCCGATGGGTACTGGATTGAAATCAATGATGCCCATTAAAAATGCAAGGCATGGTCTCCTAATAGGATTTGCCGCACGTTCATCGCAATGTTTTTGGACATCTTAAACGTGGGAAGATCATTGGGAGAATCATTGAATGGATCTTCGATCTCTTCCGCAATGAGCTCAATACTGGCCAACACATAAAGGATAAATGCTGTAACGGGGATAATGAAATAGCTCATGTGCACTGCGTACAATAACGGGAAGAGCATGACATAGAAAAATATAAATTTTTTCAGGAAGGCCGAATACGAATATGGAATGGGCGTCGATTTGATGCGTTCGCAGGCGCCACATACATCAATGAGTTTATTGAGTTCGTTCCGAAACAATAAAAATTGATCTGCAGTAATTGCGCCTTGTGCATTGAGCTCATGAAAGTATGCCACAAGAGCCCGATTGATGGCAATGGGTTGGTGCGGAGCAGATAGAAATTGTTCAACATAAAATTCCAGAGAAGGGTGATCAAATGCATTGGCCAGCATATCGCGATCCATTTTTTCGCCTTTCAAGTGATAGCGCAATGCATAGGCATATGCCCCAATCAGCGATGCCAAGGTTCTTCGCTCTGCTTCACGTTCCTTTCCTAAAATGGCATAGGCATGGGTGGCGAAAGAACGAGAAGAATTGGTCAGTTCTCCCCACAATTTTCTTCCTTCCCACCAGCGTTCATATGCAGAGTTGGTTCTAAAGACCAGCATCAGTGAAAGGGTAAACCCCAGTATGGAATAGATGGTGGAAATCGACCTTGTCAATTCAATCAACTTAACACTGTTTACATACGATGTTGTTTCAATCACTCCAATGATCCCACTGTATGCCATGATACCGATCATGAGCGGAATCAACTGACGAAAAGTTTCGTACTTATGAATCTTAAGTATAAACGTGAACCAGTCGCCCGGCTTATACGAAATCATACCAAACTTATTTTTGTGTTAACCAATGGTTTCAACTCACTGCCTATTAAGTTAATGGTTTCCAGCAATTGTTCGTGAGAAAGTTCAGCAGTATCCAATTGAAAGGTGAGTCGGGAAATTCCTCCCAATGCGTGGGAGTGGCGGATGATTTTTTCGGCAACCTCTTGAACTCCCCCAACAAGCAGCGCACCGGTGGGACCCACCTGTGATTCAAAGTGCGCACGTGTGGTCGGCGGCCATCCCCGCTCCTTTCCAATTCGGGTCATGCTGGCTGCATATCCGGGGAAAAAAAGATCATGCGCCGCTTGAGTGGTGGAGGCGACAAAACCCAGTGAATGGAGGCCAACCTTCAATTGATCAAGGCTGTGTCCGGCTTTTAAACCAGATTCACGGTACAGGTCGACTAACGGACGAAACCGATGGGTCTCTCCACCAATGATGGCTACCATCAATGGCAATCCCAAGGCCCCTGCTCGGGCAAAAGAACGAGGCGTTCCTCCCACTCCAATCCAAATTGGAAAAGGCTGCTGTTGAGGACGGGGATAAATGGATTGTTCATGCAGTGGGGGTCGAAAGCGGCCCGACCAGCTCAGCGTTTCATTTTCCCGGATCTTCAATAAAAGATCCAAATTTTCAATAAACAGTTCATCGTAATCATCCAAATTGAGACCAAATAAAGGATAGGCATCAATAAACGATCCTCTGCCGGCCACCATCTCTGCCCTTCCCCCTGATATCAAATCCAAGGTAGCGTGCTGCTGAAAGACCCGCACAGGATCTACGGCACTGAGCACGGTGACAGCCGTTCCTAACCGAATGTTTTGGGTACGCGCAGCTGCAGCGGCCAGGATCAATGTTGGAGCTGCATCCAGAAAGCCTTTACGATGGTGCTCGCCAATGCCAAAATAATCCAAGCCAACTTGATCAGCATACTCCATGCGCTCTAACAACTCAGCCATTGCAACCGTATCGCTCGCCGCTTGTTCATTGTTTCCGCTCATCCGGGCAGCAAAACTATCAATGCCAATTTCCATGCCTGTGTTTTAACGCGTTTCGCTTAAACTGCAAAATTCAGACTTTAACACATAAGTTTGCGCCATGCAGGGAAAAGAAATTTGCTATGCAGATGGGGTATTTCTTCCCCTTGAATCAGCGGGACTTCCCCTCAAAGACCTTTCTGTTCAGAGAGGATACGGTGTTTTTGATTTTTTTCGCATTCAGCATTCAGTTCCACTCTTTCTGGAAGCGCATTTAGACCGATTGGAATCTTCCTGTCGATTCATGCGGTTGAAGCCTGCTGAAAACCGGCAATCACTGGTCACTAACGTCATGGAACTGATCCAACGAAATGCCATTACGCACTCCGGTATGCGCATCATTGTTACAGGTGGTGACAGCAAAGATGCCTACTCACTGGAATCTGCCAGAACGCTGATCATGCCGCAAGCCTTCAAGCCACTGGAAGATGCATTTCCTGAAACCGGCATTCGCTTGTCGACCTACCCCTACCAGCGGCAACTCCCTGAAGTAAAGACTACTGATTACATCATGGCCATTTGGCTACAGGACTGGATCAAACAGAACGGATCTGACGATGTCCTGTATCACCACAACGAAATGATCAGCGAATGTCCACGATCCAATATTTTCATGGTCGACCAAAACAATACCCTCCTGACTCCGGCGACTGGAATGCTGAAGGGGATTACCCGGTCCAATGTTATCCAAGTGGCAAATGACTTGGGCATTGCCACCGTCTGTACCGATATCACTATTGAATCGCTGATGCAGGCAAAAGAAATCTTCGTCACCAGCTCTACAAAAAGAATTCTACCGGTTCATGCAATAGACCGACAACCGATGACCGGCTCCTTCAGTATTGCGAAAAAGATTTGGAGTGGACTGCTGAACCTTGAAAAAGGTTAGTCGCTTATGCCTTTACTTTCCCGTCCACGCGAACCGTCCACGCATACTTGCATGGCAACGTTTCAGGCCATTGAATTTTAAGTACCCCATTTTCATCCACCCGATAGGGCAAGGGTTTCTTCAATCCCAGTAATTTTATTTTGGCACCCTTTTTTACCTCAATGTTGTTCAATACCAATTCGCCCGTTACAGGCTTGGTCACAATTGCATAGAGGATTTTATCATCTTTGCTCCGTGTAAAACTGACATTCCCTTCTTTGTATTTTCGAATACTGTGGGTAGCATAAATGGCTTCTCCGTTTATGCTTAGCCACTCACCCATATCTTTCAATCGGTCTACTGATGCACCAGGAATCAACCCTTCAGCTGTTGGGCCCACATTGAGCAGATAGTTCCCCCCCTTTGCTGCAATATCAATGAGGTTGTGGATCAGGATTTCAGAGGACTTCCAATTGTTATCACTCTTCTTGAAACCCCATGTATCGTTCATGGTCATGCAACTCTCCCAATCACTGTCGGATGTGCCTTCCAGAATTTCCTGTTCGGGTGTTCCAAAATCACCGGCTGCATCCTTGTATTTGTTCATGCCCTGCATGCCGGCTCTTCCCTTCCCAACACGGTTATTGATGATGAGGTCAGGTTTGATATTCCGCAGATAAGTATACAAGTCTCTACCCTGCGGCTCAGTCCACTCCGGGATCCATTCTCCATCGAACCACAATACAGCAGGATCATATTTCTGAATGAGTTCTTTGAGCTGAGGCTTTAGATAGTTTTCTCGGTAGTTGGAAAAATCCGGTTGAGGAGTATGTTGGTGTGCATAATCTTTTTTGCTTTCTGCATCCGGTTCGTGCCAATCCATGATGGAGTGATAAAAACACAATTTGATGCCCGCCGCTTTACACGCATCGGAAAGCTCTTTTAAAATATCCCGTTTGAATGGTGAGGCATCCATGATGTCATAGTTGGTCACTTTGCTGTCCCAAATACAAAACCCATCATGGTGCTTGGAAGTAATGACGATGTACTTCATCCCGGCATTTTTTGCAATGCTCACCCATTCTTTTGCATTGAATTGAACAGGATTAAACTGCTGAACAAATTTTTCATACTCAGGAATGGGTATTTTGGCGGAGTTCATGATCCATTCCCCTATGCCTTTGACTTCTTTTCCCTGGTAGACTCCTGCAGGCACTGCATAGGCTCCCCAGTGGATGAACATGCCAAACGTAGCATCCCGCCACCACTGCATCCGCGCATCGCGCTCGGAAGTGGATTCCGATAAAAAATCTTTTTGTGCTGAAGCAGTGAGTGAAAGCGTCAAAAGAAAAACATACAGTAGATTACGCATGGTGCATTGTTTTTTTATTACAGCTTAATCTTGGAATAGCATCCTAATTCTGATAGGGTCAAACAAACCGGAGCATGAATACTGATTCTGATCTTTTTTGAAATTACTGTTTTTCCCAATGCAATGATTCGACAAGCGCCTACGGTGGAGGCCGTTGCAACGGGCTTCCATTGTCCATCAACCCATTCTTCAACCTTCACCCGTTCGATGCGTTGTCCCAAAGGAATGTATTCACGCAGGCGAATAAAATCAATGGATTGTTCGCTGACCCATTCGAATTCAAAACTGGCATCTTTTACGGCATCTTCACTGGCCCAGTAGGTGTACACATCATCATCCGATATCTTGCTTGCAGCATATTCCTTACCCCGGGAATTGGAAGCTCGGACAGCAGCCTTGTTCAATAAATTGAATTCAAAGGTTTGGTTGACAATCGCACCAAATGTTTTTAGGCTTTCCACATCTTCTGGCGATAATCTTCCCTGTGTATTGGGAGCCAGTCCCAGATCCAGCGCCGCTCCTCGTCCTACACTCTTGAGGTACAATTGAAACAATTGTTGAGGTGTTTTGACTTGATTGGATTGTTCAGGATGCCAAAACCATCCTTTTCTTAACGGCACATCGCATTCAGCAGGTACCCAATTCGCTCCCCCTTTTGTCCCCATGGGATTGTACTCGTGCTGCAGGTTACCGGGAAACGCCTTGCTTTCTCCACTGGCGGGGGTTGGGGTGAAGGTGGCCCAGGAATGTTCATCGGCAAAGCCGCTTTCATTGCCTACCCATCGAACGTCCCATCCAATGTCGCTGAACAAATTGGCCATGGGCTGAAGCGACCGAGTAATCTGCCAGGTTGTATCCCATGCGTAATACGTGTTGCGATCAATTGTTCGAGTGGTACGGGTTCCTCCATAATAACCATCTCCCCCATTGGCACCATCGTGCCAGGACATGAACAACTCTCCATAGCGGGTATACAATTCACGCAACTGTTCCCGATACGCCTTGACATATTCATAAGTGCCGTAGCCCGGATGATTCCTGTCCCACGGCGAACAATACACGCCAAATTTCAATCCTGCTTTTCTACAGGCTTGCTCGAATTCTTTGACCATATCTCCTTTCCCGTTGCGGAACGGAGATTGGGAAATGTTGTACGGCGTGGTAGCCGTGGGCCACAGCGCAAAACCATCGTGGTGCTTTGCCACCAGCACTAAACCGTTTAGCCCGCCGGCTTTCATCGCATGCACAATCGAATCTGCATTGAAGTCAGTGGGGTTGAAGATGCCAGGGTTCGCATCCCCGTATCCCCATTCCTTGTTTTCAAACGTAGTTGGGGTAAAATGGATCAATCCATATACTTCGGTCTCGTGCCACTTGAGTTGTCGGGCCGATGGCAAAGCCCCAAAAGGAGCCGGTGCAACTTGTGCAACTGTTGGTAACGACACCATCAAAATCAGAAAGGCAGTACAGATATTTTTCATGATCGGTAGGCTACAGTGTTGATCAATTCCCCAACGTGATCCAAGTGCATGTGAATGCGATCGGCGGGGCGTAAGGTAAATGCATCTGGGGGAACGATCCCGGTTCCGGTCATCAGCATCACTCCGTTTGGAAAACTCATTTCGCGAAATAACCATTCTGCCAATTCACTCCATGTGCGTTTAATAGCGGTCAGTGCAGTGCTTCCGGTGAATACCGATTCATTGTTGCGGTAGATCGTGAGGGATAATTGGCTATCCATTGGAATGCCATCCTGGAAAACAGCCAAACAAGGCCCCAGCGCAGCACCTCTCTCATATACCTTGGCTTGAGCAAGATAGAGAGGGTTTTCTCCTTCAATGCTCCGGGAACTCATGTCGTTTCCGATCGTAAATCCTTCAACTGTTCCATGCGATGAAATAAACAAGGTCACTTCCGGCTCGGGAACATCCCAGGTGGAGTCCTTTCGAATGTGCACCCGATCGTTGTGACCTGCTACCCTGTGTGGCATCGACTTGAAAAAAAGTTCGGGTCGCTCGGCCACGTAAACCCGGTCATAAAATGATCCGCCACCAGCAACCGCCGATTCTTTTTCACGGGCCTCTTTACTTCGGTAATAGGTCACTCCAGCCGCCCATACTTCTTGAGCGTGAAGGGGGGGCAAAATAAAGTGATCGAATGCTATGGGTTCATGTTCAGGCAGCGAAGCAATCATTTGCGTGAGAAAATCATAAAGATCCATACGATTGACCAACTCATCCCAGTTAGTTGAAATACGATACCATTTTTCGGCATGTTCCAACACACAATGAGCACCCAAATTGTACAATTTCATCTTTTAAATATATTCAATTGATGGAAGTCGGCGAAATATGATAAAAATACACATTGAAAAAAGATTTTACTCTTGGAATTGCTAAATTGAGTGCATACAACGAACGCACATGCCGCACAACCCATTTCAACTGAGCAGTCCTTTTACCATCATTACTGGCGGTTGCAGCGGTATCGGTCTTTCCATCACCAAATTATTTCACGATCAGGGTGCGATTGTAGACGTTTTTGATCTGCAAAAACCAACTCCAGAGCAAATTGCCGAATGGGGACTGAACGACAGCACCATCGCTTTTCATGAAATCGATATCACAGATCAGAAAAGGGTAAAAGAACTCGTATCTCTTTTATCCATCGAACGGGGAATCGGTCTTCTCATCAACAATGCAGGGATCGCTCACGTTGGCAATGCCGTCACAACCAGCAGTGCTGATTTGGATCGCATTTATCAGGTGAATGTTAAAGGGGCATACAATTGCATGCATGCTGTACTGCCGTTTATGCAAGAGCAAGAGCAAGGTGTCATTCTCAATATGGCATCGATTGCTGCAACAGTTGGGATTTCCGAACGGTTTGCCTACAGCATGAGCAAAGGTGCGATTCTTTCCATGACCCTTAGTGTTGCCAGAGATTTTATAAAAAAGGGGATTCGATGCAATTGCATCTCCCCAGCTCGAGTACACACTCCGTTTGTGGATGGGTTTTTAAAAAAACATTACGGGGGACAGGAAAAAGAGATGTTTGAAAAACTATCGTTGAGTCAGCCGATCGGCAGAATGGGCACTCCCGAAGAGATCGCCCACCTGGCCTTTTACCTGTGCAGCAAACAAGCAGCATTCATAACAGGATGCGATTATGCCATCGATGGCGGTTTTACACGAATAAATAATTGAATGCATGAAATTATTTCGATTTGAACGGGAGGGATCAGCGGGACTCGGGATGCTGGACAAGAACGGTCGGCACATTGACATCACCCACAGCGGCATGAAATTGGACGAAATATTTTTCTCCAACAATGGACTTGAACAGCTTCATGAGTGGGTGATCGCTCATGCCGACTCCTGCGATGAGCTCACTATTCCTGTTCCGTTTCTCGCATGCGTTGAGCGTCCCTCTAAAATAGTATGCATCGGACTGAATTATGCACGCCATGCCAAGGAAAGCAACATGGAAGTACCGAAAGAACCTGTCGTATTCTTTAAAAGTACAACTGCACTATGCGGTCCCAATGACCCCGTCATCATCCCCAAATTTTCTGAAAAAACCGATTGGGAAGTGGAGCTGGCGCTGATCATTGGAAAAAAAGCCCGCTATGTTGATGAAGAGCATGCCATGGAGTGCCTGGCCGGGTATTGCCTGCACAACGATTACAGCGAGCGTGCATTTCAATTGGAGAGAGGTGGACAATGGGTGAAGGGAAAAAGCTCGGATCATTTTGCACCGCTAGGGCCCTATTTTGTAGAAAAAAAAGAAGTCGAAGACCCTCACCGCCTCCACCTTTGGCTGGAGGTGAATGGTAAGCGCATGCAGGATTCATCCACCGAAGATTTGATTTTCAAGATCCCCCATCTCATCAGCTATGTGTCTCAATTCATGACCCTCCTACCCGGCGATGTCATCAGCACCGGTACACCTGAAGGAGTAGGAATGGGACAAAAACCAAACCCTGTTTATCTGAAACCGGGAGATACCGTCCGATTGGGCATTGAAGGACTGGGAGAGCAACAACAAACGGCAATGGCCTATGCGCATTGATGCCCATCAGCATTTTTGGAATTACAACCCTGCTGTTCATGCATGGATACACGAACACATGACCGCAATCCGCAGGAGTTTTTTACCCAGTGACCTTGAACCATTGCTCGTATCAAACAACATAGAGGCTACCGTTGCCGTACAGGCCGATGAATCCATTGCAGAAACGAATTTCTTACTGCAGCTTGCCCAACACCATTCGTTCATCGCAGGAGTGGTGGGATGGACCGATCTCAAACAGACAAACATCGAATCCGAGTTGGAACAATGGAAAGAAGCAACCAAACTGGTTGGCTTTCGGAGCATCATGCAAGGACAACCCGATGATCAATACCTGAGCAATCCGGTGTTCACTGCAAACGTAAATAAGCTTGCAGAATTCGGATATACATTTGATCTGCTGGTCTACCACGACCAATTACCGGCACTCACTCGCTTTGTTGAACACTTGCCAGACAACCGACTCATCCTGGATCATCTGGGAAAACCCGCCATTGCAAAAAAAGAATTCAACCAGTGGAAAGATGATGTGAAAACGCTTGCCAAACATCCCAATCTGTATTGCAAAATCAGTGGATTGATTACCGAAGCGCATCACCAGAACTGGTCGACCAACGATTTGCTTCCCTATATGGAAACAGCGGCTGAATGGTTCGGAATCGACCGAATCTGTTTTGGGTCGGACTGGCCCGTTTGTTTATTGGCAGGTACCTATCGTAGCGTTACTGAGTCTGTAGAACAATTTGCAACACAATTAACGAAGGTTGAGCAAGAAAAACTCTTTGGCCTCAATACAAAAGATTTTTATAACTTATCCATTGGTTAATTGATTGTAGAATGGATTTGCACTTAAAGGATAAGCATATTCTGGTTACGGGTGGCGCAAAAGGTATTGGACAAGCCATTGCATTGGTTCTGGCGCAAGAGGGAGCGTTCCCCATACTGGTGGGCCGAAACGAGACCGATAACATCGATGCTGTAAATACAATTGGCAGAGGCGCCTATATTACAGCAGAATTAACGGATCCTGCTGCATGCAAGGAAGTCATTGCCCACGTTGCTCATGCGTTTGGCCGAATAGACGGACTGGTCAACAATGCCGGCATCAACGACGGCATTCCACTGGAAGGTGGCAACTACGTTGATTTTATGCGCTCACTGCACCGCAACATGATCCATTATTATCTGCTTACACAAGAGGCGCTTCCCTATTTGATAAAGAGCAAAGGATCCATTGTAAACATCAGCTCAAAGGTTGCAGAAACAGGGCAAGGAGCTACTTCCGGCTATGCTGCATCGAATGGAGCACGAAATGCACTTACCCGCGAATGGGCTGTTGAACTTTTGAAATACAGCATCCGCGTAAACGCAGTGGTGGTAGCAGAAAGTTTTACTCCCTTGTACGAGAAGTGGATCATGAGTCTTCCTGATCCGACCGCCACATTGAAAAAAATCACCGATCGCATTCCCCTGGAAAACAGAATGACCCGTCCGGAAGAGATAGCACAGACCGTGGCATTTCTATTATCCGATCGCTCTTCCCATACAACCGGTCAACTGATTCATGTAGACGGAGGGTACGTCCACCTCGATCGTTCACTGATTCATTAACATTTTCTCATGTCTACATCCAGAAAACATCTTTTGCTTCCATTCATCCTGGTCACTTCGCTTTTCTTTCTGTGGGGAATTGCCAACAACCTCAACGGCATTCTCATTCCTCATTTGAGAAAGGCCCTTCAGCTCAGCAACATGCAGTCTACCTTCGTGGATACAGCTGTTTATCTTGCCTATTTCCTATCCGCCATTCCCGCTGGATGGGTATTGAAAAAATATGGTTACAAAAAAGGCGTCATTGCAGGTTTACTGGTCTTTGCACTGGGCGCATTTTTATTTGTGCCTGCAGCGCGAGGAAGAACCTATGAAGTGTTTTTATTAGGATTATTCATCATTGGTTGCGGTCTCACGATGCTGGAAACAGCTGCCAATCCATACGCCACCCAATTGGGGTCGCCTGAAACCGCTACAACCCGACTGAATCTGGCACAATCATTCAACGGACTGGCTGCATTCATGGCTCCGGTGATTGGAACGCTGTTTATACTATCAGGAAAACAATACGAAGCAGAAGAACTGGCAGCCATGTCCGATGCAAATCGGTTGATGTACCTGCAAGAGGAAGCCAATTCGGTTATACTCCCCTATGGAATTTTAGGCGGTTCGTTGCTGATCATTGCCGCAATCTTTTTTTTCAACAACTTTCCTGAGCCAGTTGAAAAGAAGGATGCCACAAAAGGCAGCATTGCTGGAGCGTTGAAATTTTCACACCTGCGATGGGCAGTAATTGCACAATTGTTTTACGTAGGCGCTCAGGTGTGTGTAACCAGCTTTTTTGTCCGCATGGCCATAGCTGGTGGTGGAGTCGATGAGAAAACAGCCGGATATTATTTAGGCATCTATGGATTGCTCTTTATGTCGGGAAGGTTTGCCGGAACATTCTTCCTACGTTGGGTTTCCGCACCTCTTCTTCTCACCAGTTACGCGGTAATGTGCGTTGCTCTATGCACAGTTGCCATGTATGCAGCAGGGCAATACGTGATGGTGGCGTTGGGTGGACTTGGATTTTTCATGTCAATTATGTTTCCCACTATCTTTTCTCTTGGGATCAAAGAATTGAATGAATACACCAAATCCGGCTCTTCGCTCATTGTAATGTCGATCATAGGTGGCGCGGTGTTCCCCGTCATCATGGGTGGATTGATTGACGCCTACAACGACAATATTCAGATCGGATATTCAGTTCCTCTGGTCTGCTTCTTTGCCGTACTCTATTTTGGCTGGAAAGGCCATCACATAAAAAATAATGCATGAACAGGTATTGTCTTGCACTCGATTTGAAAGATGATGCATCACTGATTGCTGAATACGATCGGTATCATCAGGAAGTTTGGCCATCGGTATTGGACAGTCTGCGTGATTGTGGAATTGTAGAAATGAAGATTTACAGAACAGGAAATCGACTGACCATGTTGATCACCACCACAGATGATTTTTCCTTTGAACGAAAGAAACAAATGGATGAATCCAATCCAGAAGTGCAGCGTTGGGAAACATTGATGTCTACTTTACAACAACGGATACCATGGGCAGAACCGGGAGTAAAATGGGTTCTGCTTAAAGAAGTCTTTTCGTTTACTGCCTGATCATTCAAATCCGCCTCTTCCGCGATATAGCCGTACAGGCTTATCCAACTTCAGTTCCAGCACAGTCATGTACGGATCCTGAACGCCTTGCGGGACATCAATGTATACGAGTCCCGGAACCGGACTCCATGAGATTTTTCCTACTACCTTATGGCTCAACTGCTGATTGCTGCCCAGCACAGTGATGCGTTGGATGGAATTATCAAGTCCTTTGATCATGATCTGACCCGCAGTTTGTCCCTGCAAAAATAAATAAAGAGTGGTCGAGTCTTTCGAGAGTGTTGTCGGCCCATAAAAATGTCCCTGAGGAATACCTGCACTGGTGCCAAATATTGCCGCAGCATGCTTCTTGTTCCAGGTCCCCAACTCGGTTAACACATGACGTTGGGGTTGTGGAATGGTTCCGTCTTCTTGGGGACCCATATCGAGCAATAGATTTCCCCCATGGCTGATGACATCAGCAAACAGCGCAATGATTTGAGATGGTGTTTTCCAATTGGTATCGGCATGCTGAAACCCCCAATTGTTGTTGATGGTCATGCACAGCTCCCACCAATTGTATTTGGGTCGACTCACCGGAACATTTTGTTCTGGCGTGTCATAATCACCATAACCTGCAAGACGGCCATTGATGATCGCACCTTCGTTTCGTTTCAAGATCATGCCCCTCACTTTTTCGCTCTCCCACTCTGCAGCACTGTGCTCCCAATCACCATCGAACCAGTATAGATCGGGGTTGATGTGGGTGATGATTTCACTGAGCTGCGACTGATAAAACGTCCGGAATCGTTGCCATCGCTGCGGATCGTCCTTGATCTGATAGCGGGTACTGTCTTTGATGAATGCCGGATAATCCGGATGGCTCCAATCAATCAGAGAGAAATAAGCTCCTGTATGAATGTTCCGCTTGCGAAGGGCAGCATAAAAAGGCGTCAATACATCTTTCGCAGCAGGCGTATTCTTGGGAATGCTGTAGTGATGGGCCTTCGTGTCCCAAAGTGCAACACCATCATGGTGTTTGGTTGTCAGTACTGCATATTGGGCACCAGCAGTTGCAATCAGGTCTGCCCAGTCATCCGGGTTGTACCGAGCTGCTGAAAAGCGTTTCAACTGAGACATGTAGGTTTCCCAGCTGATCTTTTTGTTGTAAAATGACCAGCTTTCATCCACCCCATCTACTGCATAAATTCCCCAGTGGATGAAGATGCCCAGCTTTGCGTCTTCAAACCATTGCATTTTGGGACGAATGAGGTCAGGATTTGTTTTTTGTTGTGAAAACAAAGCAGAAGTTCCACCAAGAAAGAACACCAGATAAAGCATCCGCAAGAAACGAGAAATCATGAAATCAGTTTGCTGTGAATATATTTCATTTTTCCGCTGCCGTCTCTTTCAATATCATTCTTTTTAGATCAGAGTAGTTGACCTGCATGGGCAGGTTTCCAATCGTCACAATGGCTTTTTTGCCACGTATCTCGGTGAGGGTGCCTGCTTTGTTGGTTTGTCGCATGAGCACCAAATCACCCGGAACAGGCAATCCCTCTAACTCAGCGTATTTTGCATTCAATTTTGTTTTCACTTTTTCTTTGACCTGCTTTTCTTTTTGTTGAAACAAAAGAGCCTGGAGATGTTTCATCATGGCTTTTTTCTCTTCATCATCCTCTGCCCTTCTCCAATCACTGACAATTTGCTTCAGTTTACGCTCCATGTCTTTGAGGTAGACCAGCTTGTCTTCTGAAACCTTATTTTGATGCTTGAGCAATTCCACCTGCTGCTGGTGCTGCTCACGTTGCATCTGATGCTGCATCTGCTTTTTGAGCGCCTCGTTCTCTCGAATTAATTTTTTAAGCTCTTGTTCTTTTGATTCGATCTTTCGCAGGTCCTGCTCCGTTCTGTTCAGTAATTTATCGAGCGTGAAATGATTTTCATCCACCAGCTCTTTGGCCCGCTTGATCAATTGAGCATGTAGACCAATGCGCTCTGCTATTGCAAACGTGTAGGAGCTTCCGGGTTTTCCCATGGATAATTTATACAGCGGAAGCAGACTTTTCTCGTCAAACGCCATCGCCCCATTTAATATGCCAGGTGTTTTACTGGCCATCACTTTCAGATTCAAGTAATGGGTCGTCACTATCCCCAATGCATGCCGCTTCAGCAATTGTTCCAGAAAAACCTCTGCAAAAGCGCCACCCAGGTGCGGGTCGCTGCCGCTGCCCAGTTCGTCGATGAAGAAAAGTGTTCTACCGTTGGCATCTTCCATGAATTGCTTCATGTTTTTCAAATGAGCGCTGTACGTACTGAGTTCAAATTCGATGCTTTGGGTATCCCCAATGTGGATCATGATTTGCTTGAATATCCCAAATACAGATTCAGGATGGGCAGGAACGAGTAGTCCCGACTGCACCATCATTTGCAATAGTCCTGTCGTTTTGAGGCAAACAGTCTTCCCTCCGGCATTGGGACCTGAAATAACCAAGATTCGATTGCGCTCATCCAGCTCCAGATCCAATGAAACAACCGGTTTGTTCTGCCGATTGTTATACAGGAACAATAAAGGATGATAAGCTTTTATTAATTTGATGACAGATCCATCACTCAAACGCGGAAGGTGGGCATCCATCTGTTGGGCGAGTTTGGCCTTTGCCCGTATAAAATCATAGGAGCCGAGAATATCCAGGTAGTGCTGCAGCAAAGGCGAATAGACGGAAAGTCGACTGGTCAATTCACGTAGAATGCGGCGCTCCTCTTCCCGCTCATCACTTTCCAACGAAAAAATTTCATTGTTGACATCTATGGTTTCTTCCGGTTCAATGAATGATGTACGGCGGGTATCGCTTTCGCCGTGCAAGATACCTTTTACGATGCGCTTATGTTCTGCATAAATGGCCAGTACCCGGCGGCCATTCAAAAATGATTCTTCAATATCGGCAATGTATCCAGAACGCTGCAGTTTGTTCAACAATTTATCAAAGGTCCTGCGCTGCTCTCCTCTTTTTTTATACAATTGGTAGCGGATACGGGCGAGTTCTTCAGAAGCCGTGTCCACTACCCGTGCATCCTCACCGATGATTCTTGTAATTTGATCAGGAATGGTTTTTTCAAAATGGGTAGTCCGCAGGACATCAAAAAGGGCATTGCATTCAGTCCGACGCTCTTCATCAAACCAGCGAAACAGGTATTCAATTGATTCGGCCAGGGATTTGATTTCCAGGAAGGCCTCTCCCGGCAGGACGGCGCCAGCAATGCCCAGCAATTTAATTTCCCTAGAGATGGTATAGGCGTGATCGTGCTGAAACGCCTGACCCTTGGCCAGCAACTGTAAATACTGATGCGATTGGCGAAGTTCGGTTTCGATGAACGCCCGTCGGGTGTGGATGCGCAATTCCTCGGCTTGCTGCTTACCCAAATCTGTCTTGGTCAGCTCCACCAGCAGTGACCTGACTTTATCAAATTCCAATTGAACAGCCGCAGATTCAGGATATAATCGCATGTTAAACCAACGCTAAACTATAGGCAAAAATAGGCCGAAAAGGGGTGGCAATCCCAAATCAAATTAACTTTGTTCAACAAGTTCAACGCATGAAAATTACGTTTCACATTGCTGCACTGTTATTGTTATTTTTCAATGCCTGCGGACAGTCGGCTTCCAAAAAAGAAAACAAACCCAACAAAAACTCCAAAAACTCATCCATGAATGCAGAAACAATAACCTTAGGAAATGGCTGCTTCTGGTGCACTGAAGCAATTTTTCAGCAAGTAAATGGCGTCATCAGTGTTAAAAGCGGGTACAGCGGCGGGCACGTTGTCAATCCTACATACGAGCAGGTTTGTGAAAAAAATACGGGTCATGCAGAAGTTCTGCAGGTAACCTTTGATACCACCCAAGTATCCATTGACGAAATTCTTGAAATATTTTGGCAGACGCATGATCCGACCACATTGAACCAACAAGGCAACGATGTAGGTCCTCAATACAGAAGTGTTGTATTCTATCACAATGAGCATCAAAAAGAACGTGCAACATATTTTAAAAAACAGCTGGACGCCAGTGGCGCATATGCCGATCCCATTGTCACAGCGATTGAACCCTTCTCCAATTTCTATATCGCAGAAAACTACCACCAAAATTATTATAACCGAAATGGGAGTCAGCCTTACTGCTATTTTGTAATTCGTCCCAAACTTGAAAAGTTCGAGAAGGCGTTTAAGAATAAACTGAAACCCAGTTCTTCAAACTGATTCCATGCGACTCATCGTTAGTATCCTCATCGGTCTGTGCTTTTTTACGCATGCACGTGCACAATTGAACACCCAAAGCAAATCGTATACTTACAAAGACACGCTGAGAGGCAGCATCGGTGAGGGAAGAAATTGGTGGGATGTGCAGCATTACAGCATCTACGTTAAACCACACTTCAAGGAAAAGTCAATTGAAGGCAAAGTCGATATTCGGTTCTCTGTTGTTGGAAAAGGTCAGCACATGCAGATTGACCTTCAAGAACCGATGCAATTGGAAAAAGCATACCTCGGTGATCAACTTCTGAACTATGTGAGCAGAGGCGATGCCTATTTTATCACCGTACCTGCTGCACTGGAACCAGGAAAGGAATACACCCTGGCACTCAAATTCAGCGGTCAGGTCAAAGTTGCAGTTCGCCCGCCTTGGGATGGCGGCTGGATCTTCAGCACCGATCAACAAGGCCGACCATGGATGAGCGTGGCGTGTCAGGGACTTGGCGCCAGTGTTTGGTATCCGTGCAAGGATCATCAGGGAGATGAGCCAGACAAGGGAGCATTGCTGCGCATTGCTGCACCCGATTCGCTGGTGGCGGTGGGCAATGGCCGGTTAAAGAAGAAACAATCGCATGAAGCGGGTTGGACCACATGGGACTGGGAAGTCAGTAGTCCCATCAACAACTATAACATCGTTCCCTATATCGGTAAATACGTTGAATTTGGGGAACAGTTCGCGGGAGAGTCCGGTATGCTGGATTGCCGATATTGGGTATTGGACTATGAACTGGAAAAAGCAAAAAAACAATTTACACAGGTTCAACCCATGTTGAAGGCCTTCGAATACTGGTTTGGCCCCTACCCGTTTTATGCCGACGGATACAAATTGGTACAGTCGCCGCATTTGGGAATGGAACACCAGAGTGCAGTCGCATACGGTAACGGATTCCAAAATGGCTACCGGGGTCGGGATCTCTCTGCATCGGGATGGGGATTGAAATGGGATTTCATCATCGTGCATGAAAGCGGCCACGAATGGTTTGGCAACAACATCACCACAGCGGAAGTGGCCGACATGTGGGTGCATGAAGGATTTACCAATTATTCAGAAACGCTTTTCACCACTCACCAATACGGCGTTAAAGCAGGAGATGCCTATGTGCAAGGCACACGGTCTCTCATACAAAACGATATTCCGATCATCGGCAAATACGGAGTAAACGAGGAAGGTTCAGGCGATATGTATTACAAGGGAGGCAATCTCATTCATTATGTGCGGCAACTCGTTAACGACGATGAACAGTTCAGAATGTCGTTGCGCAAGATGAATACAACATTCAGGCATGCCATAACAACAACCAAAGATGTAGAAACGTTTTGGAGCAGCGAAACCGGTAAAAACCTTGGTCCCTTGTTTGATCAATACTTGCGGACTACCCAAGTTCCCACCTTAGAATTCAAACGGAGTTCATCCGGAATTCAGTACCGCTGGTCGGATTGTATTTCCACATTCAACATTCCTGTTGCACTGTTTATCAATGGCGACCGACGCTGGATCAGCCCAACCACACAGTGGCAATCGCTGGCGATCAAAGGCAAGGGTGCAGAAATAGAAATGGATAAAAACTTTTATGTTGGCTTCAGAGAGCTGTTTTGATCAATTTACAAGCTCAATTCTCCCTGCTTTTACATACCGACGGCTCCAGTATGTCTCATTTAAACTGCTGATGACTACTCCCATGGAAGTAGATGCATGCACAAACTTCTCATTGAGCAGGTAAAGGCCCACGTGAGAAATCCCGCGACCTGTATTGAAAAACACCAGGTCTCCTTCTTTTAATTCCTCCCGGGAGATTTCTTTACAAAACGCAGCCTGTTCACGCGATGTTCGGGGAAGGTCTACACGGTAAACATTATTGGCTAGCCCTTTGACAAAATTTGAACAATCAATTCCCTCTGAAGTGCTTCCCCCGATTCGGTAGGGTGTCCCCCACCATTGATGAATGTACTCCAGCAATTGCTGATTGTTCAGCTGTTCTACTTCCACATCAAGCAGCACTGCATAGCGGAAAAATAAATTAGGAATGTATTCCGGTCCTTGAAATCCCAGATTGAAAGAAGAACTGGGCATGGGTTCATCCAGAAGCGTGAGGCTGGTTTCGGTGAGAGAAGAAGGGATGCGAACGGATGGAGCACCTACAGTGATTGCCGCCTGATTGAAATAACGGGAATTCGGTTGTTCCGGAGCCACATAGACCTTCTTCAACAGCGAACAAGACGATGTGAATGCTGGCGCACTCAGCAGTACAAAAAAATACAGTTTGTTGTGGAAAAACCACTTTCCCATATCAATGATTTATTGCGACATTTGACGTTCTGACACGATGCCGAAATTTTCCCATTTGCATGTCCATACCCAGTATTCCCTGCTCGACGGAGCGGCTGGAATCCAATCCCTTTACAAAAAGGCGATGGAAGACAACATGCCTGCACTGGCGATCACGGATCATGGAAACATGTTTGGAGTCTTTCAATTTGTGGCCGAGGCCTACAAACACCGAAGTGACCCAGGCGACAAAAATAGCCCTTTGAAGGTAAAGCCGATCGTGGGCTGCGAATTTTACATAACCGATAACAGACACCGCAAAACCTTCTCCAAAGAGGAAAAAGATCCCCGCCACCACCAGATCCTGTTGGCCAAAAACGAAAAAGGATACCAAAACCTCATCAAACTGACCTCATTGGGGTACATCGAAGGCATGTACAGCAAATACCCCAGAATCGACAAGGAGTTGATCCACCGTTACCACGAGGGGCTCATCGCGACGACCTGTTGCCTCGGTGCACTGGTCCCTCAAACCATCATGAAAAAGGGAGAAGAAGAAGGCGAGAACGAATTCAAATGGTGGCTCAATATATTTCAAGAGGACTATTATGTGGAGTTGCAGAGACACGGAATGAACGAACAGGATAATGTCAACGCTACCCTGCTCAAGTTTGCAAAAAAATACAATGTCAAGGTCATTGCATCTAACGACTCTCACTATGTGGATCAAAAAGATTTCAATGCACACGATATCCTGCTTTGCATCAATACCGGAGAAAAAGTAGCCACTCCGGCAGCACGAGAGTTTACCGACGATGATGCTTATTTTAAAAACAAGCGATTTGCCTTCCCCAATGACCAGTTCTATTTTAAGACAACCTCAGAAATGTCCAGCGTTTTCCATGACCTGGAAGAGGCCATTGATAACACCAATGAAATTGTCGGCAAAATTGAAACACTGGATTTAAAGAAAGATATTCTGCTGCCTCACTTTGTTGTACCAAAATCGTTCAACAATCAGGACGAATACCTCGAGCACCTCACGCGAGAAGGAGCACACAAACGCTACGAAACCCTGACTCCTGAAATTGAAGAGCGAATTGGATTTGAACTTTTTACCATTCGTACCATGGGATTTGCCGGATACTTCTTGATTGTATCCGACTTCATCCGAGCCGGTCGGGATCTTGGAGTTTTTGTAGGGCCTGGCAGGGGCTCAGCAGCAGGAAGTGTAGTGGCTTACTGCATTGGTATTACCAACATCGATCCCATCAAATACAATTTGCTGTTTGAGCGGTTCCTGAATCCGGATCGTAAATCCATGCCGGATATTGATACCGACTTTGATGATGAGGGTCGGCAGAAGGTCATCGACTATGTAGTGGATAAATACGGAAAGCAACAGGTTGCGCAAATCATCACCTATGGTACAATGGCCGCTAAAATGAGCATCAAAGATGTAGCGCGAACACTCGATCTTCCACTACCAGAATCCAATGCACTTGCAAAGCTGGTTCCGGAAAAACCAGGCATCTCCTTAAAGCGCATCCTGCACGCACCCTACAAAGGAGAAAACAGCCTGGAAGAAAAAGAGGCACTCAATCCCGACGAAATTGAAAATGCCAAGCAGATGAGAGAAATCTATTCCGCGACTGATTTGCGCAGCAAGGTGCTGCATGAAGCAGAAGTACTGGAAGGATCGGTGCGCAATACCGGTATCCATGCTGCAGGAATCATCATTGCCCCCAAAGATCTGACCGAACTGATGCCCGTTTGTATCGCTAAAGACTCACCCATGTGGGTGACACAGATTGAAGGCAGTGTAATTGAAGAGGCCGGTGTCATCAAAATGGACTTTTTGGGATTGAAGACACTCAACATCATCAAGACCAGTTTGGAGTTGATTAAGATGAATCATGGCGTTGAGATCGATATCGAAAAGATACCCCTCGATGATTCACAAACGTTTCACCTCTATCATAAAGGAGAAACAATCGGAACATTTCAATTTGAGAGTCCCGGTATGCAAAAATACCTGCGCGACCTGAAGCCGGATAAATTTGAAGATCTGATTGCCATGAACGCGCTCTATCGCCCCGGTCCATTGGAATACATTCCCAATTTTATCAACCGAAAGCACGGAAAAGAGGCCATTGCCTATGACCTGGATGAAATGAAAGAGTTTCTGGAAGAAACGTACGGCATTACGGTATACCAGGAGCAGGTCATGTTGTTGGCGCAAAAACTTGCGGGGTTCAGCAAAGGTGATGCCGATGTGTTGAGAAAAGCCATGGGTAAAAAACAAAAAGCCGTCCTGGACAAAATGAAAGGACAATTTGTGCAGGGAGCAAAGGCAAAGGGACTGCCCGAAGAAAAACTACAAAAGATATGGACCGACTGGGAGGCGTTTGCTCAATACGCATTCAATAAATCACACAGTACGTGCTATGCATTCATCGCCTATCAAACTGCCTACCTCAAGGCACGCTACCCTTCTGAATACATGGCTGCAGTGTTGAACCACGCAGGCTCGATTGAAAAAATAACCTTCTTCATGGAGGAATGCAAGCGCATTGGACTCAGCGTTCTGGGTCCCGACATCAACGAATCACTTGAAAGCTTTGCCGTGAACCGAAAAGGGGAAATTCGCATTGGGTTAGGTGGACTCAAAGGAGTGGGTGAGGCGGCAGTGGCCTCTATCATTGAAGAGCGAAAGAAAAATGGCCACTATGGATCCCTATTTGACCTGGTCAAGCGTGTCAACCAGCGAACCGTCAACAAAAAATCGCTTGAATGCCTTGCCATGTCCGGAGCCTTTGATTCATTTGGATCGTTTCATCGCGCTCAGTATTTTTTTCAACCGGAGGGCGACAGTTCGAACGGGTTGGAAAAGATCATCCGCTATGGAAACATCTGGCAAGGTCAATCGACCAACAACCAAAACACGCTGTTTGGCGATTTATCCATGGTTCAGGATATTCCGCTGCCAAAAATCCCCGACTGCGCACCGTGGTCACTGACTGAGGTTCTGGATAAAGAAAAAGAGATCACCGGAATGTTTCTCAGCGGCCACCCGCTGGATCACTATAAATTCGAACTGCGGCATTATGGGATCATGAATCTTTCTAATTTCAATGAATTCAGGGGCGGAATCGATCTCATGAAAAATCCAACGCAAACCATCCGAATTGCGGGACTGGTAACTGCTTCTCAACATAAAATTTCCAGGGCAGGGAAGAAATACGGCAGCCTGACAATTGAAGACTTTGCAGGAAAGTCGGAAGTCACCCTATTTGGCGACCAATACGTCCGGTTTTCCAATTATTTCAATCCCGGCACCTGTATCCACATCAGGGGCAGCTTTGAAAAGTGGGAAAGCCGAAATGAATGGAATTTTAAGGTATCGGACATCTGCCTGTTGGAAACCATCAAGCGGACATCCACCCGTCAAATCCAGCTGACCCTCCAAGCCGGTGCTGTCAATACGGACCATGTGGATTTTCTTCAAAAAAACCTGAAGAAAAACCCAGGCAGATCCCGCCTGAAGCTGGTTTTGGTGGATCAGGTTGAGAAATTAATGGTCCAATTGCGCACCTTGGAAAAGGGGTTTGAGATGAATGACGATATGGCGAAGTTTCTGGAAAACAATCCCCTGATAGATGTTCAGGTTGATACCGCCTAAATGTGAAAAGACTGTTTGTCGGGTTCGCAGATTTGGACTTAGATTTGCACTTTCTTGAATAAAACATATAAACATGGCAAAAGAATACACGGATGGTAATTTTCAAACTGAGGTCCTTGCTTCCGATAAGTTATCCATGATCGATTTTTGGGCAGAGTGGTGTGGTCCCTGCCGTGCAATTGGTCCTGTAGTAGAAGAGCTCTCCAAAGAGTACGATGGTAAAGTCAACGTAGGCAAAGTAAACGTGGATCACAATCCTCAACTCTCCATGGAATATGGCATTACTTCTATTCCCGCAATCCTCTTCATTAAAAATGGCCAAGTGGTTGACAAGCTGGTTGGAGCGCAACCCAAACAAAGCTTTGTGAAGAAGATCGAATCCCACATGTAAGAAACAAATCATTACTTTTGAAACCGTCACAACGTGACGGTTTTTTTGTGTCATGACGGGTTTTGAAAAGTTCAAGCATCTCCTGACCCAATACGGGATCTATACTCATCAATTCAGGATGGGAATCAAAGGAACCGTGCCCATGCTGCGGGATTATCTCCGTTTCACATCCGCGTTTCGAAGACAACGGGATTTTTCAGCGAAAAGTTTTTATCCGTTGTTGGCCGACCGATACGATCAGGCAGGTACAGCCAGCGGGCATTATTTTCATCAAGACCTCTTTGTAGCACAAAAAATCCATGAAGCCAACCCCAGTCGGCATGTAGATGTAGGCTCCAGAGTAGATGGATTTATTGCACACGTTGCCAGTTTCAGAACAATTGAAGTACTGGATATACGTGCTCTGCAATCCAGTACTGCAAACATTGTTTTTACCCAAGCTGATCTGATGGATCCGGCTTTTCAACTGGACCCCAAAACACCCTCCCTTTCCTGCTTGCATGCCATAGAGCACTTTGGATTGGGAAGATATGGCGACCTATTTGATTTGGATGGTCATCGAAAAGGGTTTGCCAACCTGGCTAGATGCCTGGAGCCGGGTGGTACATTTTATTTTTCCACGCCTGTTGGTCGCCCTCGAATCGAATTCAATGCACATCGGGTATTTTCGTTGGAGCAGCTGCAAACACTTTTTACTGAAAATGAATTGCTGATAAAAGATTGGGCTTACGTGGACGACAAAGGCGACTTGAACGTCAATGTTGCCTTGAACAGTGAAGCCGCCTCAAGGAACTTTGGACTGGAATACGGTTGTGGAATTTTTGTATTAACCAAGAAAATCCAATCCTGATCCTATGATCATTAGTCGCATCACCGGCGGATTGGGCAATCAATTGTTTCAGTATGCCGCCGGCTTTTCACTCGCCAAAAGAAAGCAAGTCGAGTACAAACTGCATTTTTCCCTCGATCAACGCGATACACACCGAGAAGCTGAAATCAGTCATCTCCTACCGGAAGTCAACTGGTGCACAAACGATGAAGCGGCTCAGTTCATTCCTGGTTCACTCGTTAAACGAATGATTCTCCGGTTCACTCCCACACAGCAGAAAAGATTTATCAAAGAGCGGCATTTCCATTTCGATAACCAAGTGCAGCATGCCGGAAGCAGCGTGTATATCAAAGGATACTGGCAAAGCGAATACTACTTCAGTGATGCATGCAATGAGATTCGTGCCGTCCTGCTCAAGGGACTGAGCCGTTTCCCGTTATCGGAATCACTGATGTTTGCGTTGAAGGGTGAATCAACTGTCAGCCTGCATGTTCGAAAAGGAGATTACCTAAAACCTCCTTACAGCACGTTTTATGCCCAACTGAACAACGACTACTATACATCAGCGTTGAAAAAATTGGAGCAACACATCACCCCTTCTCGCATTTGTGTTTTTACCGACGATATCCAGTGGGTGAAGCAACACCTTGATCTAGGTCGCCCGTTTGAACTCATCAGCGGGAACGAAAACCAAACAGCACTGCAGGATTTCCATGCAATGACGCTGTGTTCGCACCACATCATCGCCAACAGCAGTTTTAGCTGGTGGAGTGCCTGGCTGTCATCCAATCCCAACAAAATTGTGATTGCTCCAGAAAAGTGGTTCAACGAAGGCCCAACCGACACGCAAGATCTTTTGCCTAAAGGGTGGATAACGGCTTAGGAACCGTCAAATGACTTATTTTAGTGGGCGCAGAATCCCATGTCGACCATCAGAGAACAAAGCATCCGCTCTTCTATATTCATCTATGCAGGTTTTGCTATTGGCGCATTCAATGTTCTCTTTCTGTTTCCTCGTTATTTTACACCGGAGCAATTTGGTCTCACCCGGGTATTGCTGGATATCGCATTGATTGTATCTACGCTGTGTGCAGCTGGACTCCTGCCTGTTGCCATGCGGTTCTACCCCTTTTACAAACACCACCTCCCCAAAAAGCAAAATGATTTATTTACATGGAGTATGGGTGCAGCAGGAATTTTTTTTCTACTGATGGTGCTGATTTTCCCTTGGCTGCAACCCTGGGCCATGCGAAAATTTGGATACCGCTCACCGATGCTGGCGCACCACCTGCCCTTGGTTCTCCCTCTGGCAGCATCTTTAATTACCATTTCGGTTTTGGAAGTCTTTGCTTGGATTGTAGGCCGTACCGCGGTCGCTAATTTTTTGAAAGAATTTCTGTTTCGGTTGCTGACACTGCTGTTGATTCTGGCATGGATCAGTGGAACAGTTGTTGGGTTTGAAAATTTTATTCTATTCTATTCACTGCTTTTTGTCCCATCAGCTGCCCTGATGGCATGGGTGGTATGGCAAAGTGGTGAATTCAGCTGGTCCTTTCGTGCCAGTAAAGTTACGCGTCGGTATGGGCCGATCATGACCAAATACGGTATTGCGTATTTAGCCAGTGCTGTGTTGAATATCCTGGCCAAAACCAACGATACCCTAATCATCGCATCACAATCCCAAGGTGGTCTGGCAGATGCTGCGATTTTCACTATTGCCACCTACCTGATTACCGTGATGGAAGTCCCCCAACGCAGCCTGGTTGCTTCCGCCTCGCCAGCCATCGCGATGGCATGGAAAAATAATGATGTAAATAAACTGGAGCGACTCTACAAAAAAACTGCACTGAATTTACTCATCATTGCTTTGGGGATTCTTGGGGTTGTGCTTTGCTGCCTGCCTTTACTGGAACAACTGCTCGGGAAGGGGTATCAGGGACTCACGTTGTTGATGATCATCCTTGGAATTGGAAAATTGATCGACCTGGGAACTGGACTCAACTCTCAAATCCTTCAATTGTCAAAACACTGGAAAATCGATCTGTTGACCAATATGGGATTTGTAGTCCTTGCAATTGTACTCAATTATTTTCTAACAAAGAACTATGGCATCATGGGAACTGCAGTTGGAAGCGTTTCATCAATTTTGGCATTCAATGCTGTCCGGTTTATTTATATAAAGAAGATCTATGGCATGCAGCCTTTTGGCACGGAAAATATAAAAGCAATTGCATTGGCAGTTGGCATAGCTGTCCCGCTGATCTTTTTTATACGCATTGAACACATTCTCGCAGCAACTCTCATCAAATCGCTGCTATTCATACTGACGTATAGCGCCTGTATCATTCGCTTCAAACTATCCGAAGATATCTCCTCTCTTTATGCGTCTTTGAAAGCAAAATTTTGAAATAGGCAGTTGAGATAAATCGTATATTGCTGTAAACCAAAACTGAATGGGAACACGTTGGGAGCACCTTGGACATGGATTATTGGGCATGTTCTTTCTGATAGGCTTGTGCTATGCATTGAGCAACAACAGAAAAGCCATCAACTGGCGATTGGTTTCCATTGGCGTTACGGCACAAATTGGTTTTGCCATTGGAGTCCTCAACAAAGGCGAATACAATTTCTTTCGGATGTTCATGCAGTGGATTTCCGATAAGTTTGTTGAACTGATCGACCTGGCCCACAAAGGAGTGGAATTCATGTTTGGCAATCTGGCCGATGCCTCGGGAAGCTGGGGGTATACTTTTGCCATACAAGCACTTCCCATCATCATTTTTTTTGCAGCACTTTCCTCCATGCTCTATTATTTGGGAATTCTTCAACGGGTGGTTTACTTTTTTGCTTATCTGTTGAGTAAAATGAAAGTATCGGGTGCGGAAAGTGTTTCAACGGCTGCAAATATTTTCTTGGGGCAAACCGAAGCACCATTGATGGTTCGACCCTTTTTAGACAAGATGAACCGTAGCGAAATTCTCTGCATCATGGTGGGTGGAATGGCCAACACTGCGGGGTCTGTGCTGGCAGCGTATGTGGGTTTCCTCGGTGGCAGTGACCCGGCCCAGCAACATTATTTCGCTTTGCACCTGCTGAGTCAGTCGATCATGAGTGCTCCAGCAGCCATCGTATGTTCAAAAATCCTATTCCCCCAAACCGAAGAGATCGATCGAAACATTGTTTTATCCAAAGAGAAATTCGGAACCAACATGCTGGATGCGATATCCATGGGGACCACCGATGGCTTGAAGCTGGCCGTGAACGTTGGTGCAATATTGATTGTGTTCACCGGACTGGTGTATGTGATGAATTGGGTATTGGGATCAATTGGTCATGCAGTTGGGTTGAATCCGATTATCGCAGCGTTCAGCAAAGGCCGATACGATAGCCTCTCCTTCCAAATGGTGCTGGGCTATCTTTTTGCTCCAGTCGCCTGGCTGATCGGCGTGAAACAACAGGATATGGTTTCCGTGGGACAATTGCTCGGCGAAAAAACCATCATCAATGAGTTTCAGGCCTACATCACGTTTGGGAAAATGAAAGCTGAAGGGTTGATCAGCGATCCCCGTTCCATTCTCATCACCACCTATGCCCTCTGCGGCTTTGCCAATTTGGCTTCCATCGGTATCCAAATTGGAGGCATCAGTCAGCTGGCGCCCTCCCAGCGAAAAAACCTGACTGAATTGGGCTTTAAAGCCTTGATTGGAGGGACCATCGCCTGCCTGATGTGTGGCTGCATTGCAGGAGCAATTGCATAATGCATAGCGGTTTCCTGCTTAACTTTGCGCAAAATTGCAGCGATGGACAGAATGGGAAGGTTAGCAGCATTACCGGTACTCTCGGGATTTACCAAGCAGATTGCAGAAAAAATAGATGCCAACGAACGTATCCTTCCAGAAGAAGGAATTCGCCTTTATGAAGAAGCAAGTGTGGCCGCACTTGGAACCATGGCCAACTTCATTCGCGAGCGCATGCATGGCCATCGTACTTACTTCAACCGGAATTTCCATATAGAACCGACGAACGTCTGTGTGTTCTCCTGCAAGTTTTGCTCTTACTCGCGGTTGTATTCCAAGCGAGAGGAAGGATGGGAACTCAGCATTGATCAGATGATGGAAAAGGTTCGTTCGTACGACAATACACCAATCACTGAAGTGCACATTGTCGGGGGTGTTCATCCCAAAATGGATATCCATTTTTTTGCAGAACTCATCGCTCAAATCAAAGCCCATCGCCCTGACCTGCATGTCAAAGGATTTACAGCAGTGGAGCTGGATTACATGTTCAGAAAAGCAAAAATGAGTCGGCACGAAGGAATGAGCCTTCTGCATGCAGCAGGACTCGATTCCCTACCAGGCGGAGGGGCCGAAATTTTTCATCCGGAAGTGCGCCAACAAATTTGTGCCGACAAAGTAGATGGCGATGGTTGGTTGGATATCCATGCAACTGCCCATGGATTGGACATGCACAGCAATGCCACGATGCTGTACGGACATGTCGAAAACTATTCCCATCGGATTGATCATATGGAACGGCTCCGAACCTTGCAAGACAGCACCAAGGGCTTCAACACCTTCATCCCGCTTAAATTCAGGAATCACGATAATGAAATGAGCCATATTTCAGAGGTGACCATGATAGAAGACCTGAAAGTCTATGCGGTGGGGCGGATCTACATGGACAATTTCCCTCACCTCAAAGCCTATTGGCCCATGCTTGGTCGGCAACAGGCTCAGTTAACCCTCTCCTTTGGGGTGAACGATATCGATGGCACCATAGACGACTCCACCAAGATCTATTCAATGGCCGGTAGTGAGGAACAGCATCCAACGATGACCACCGAAGAGCTGGTAGCGCTGATCCGACAAGTAGGGCGTGAACCGGTTGAGCGGGATACCCTCTATAATGTAGTGAAGACCTACTAGCATTCACTGAGACTTAATGGAATTTGGAGAGCGAGTCCCCCCTCGGAAGTTTCTTTGTATTTTTCATTCATATCGCGTGCTGTTTCCCACATGGTTCTAACAACTGAATCAAGTGATACTTTAGCAAAATCAGGAGCGCTTTGCAGGGCCAATTGAGCAGCAGTGATGGCTTTAATGGCCCCCATGGTATTGCGCTCGATGCAGGGGATCTGAACCAACCCTCCGATGGGGTCACAGGTCAGCCCTAAATGGTGTTCCATGGCAATCTCTGCAGCCATCAGTGCCTGTCGCTGGGTTCCTCCCAGGCATTCACAGAGGGCCCCGGCCGCCATGGCACTGGATACTCCGATTTCAGCCTGGCATCCGCCCATGGCGGCCGATATCGTCGCACCTTTTTTGAAAATGCTTCCAATCGCTGAAGCCGTCAGCAAGAACTGGTTCACTTTATCGGAGCTGTTTCCATTGCAGAAGGTGACAAAATACTGGATCACCGCTGGAATCACGCCTGCCGCACCATTGGTGGGTGCAGTTACCACCCTGCCAAATGATGCATTCACTTCATTGACGGCAAGGGCAAAACAGCTGACCCAATCGACGATATAGCTAAAATCTGAACCATGGCGGGCAATGGCATCTGCCCATTCCTGGTGGTTGCTGTACGCGTGGTCTTTGAGCAATTTACGGTTCAGGTCCGCTGCACGACGGCGCACGTGGAGTCCACCTGGCAGTTCCCCACCAGAATGGCAACCCAAATAAATACAATCCCGCATGGTGGTCCATATACTGGTCATGCCCTCCAGCGTTTCTGATTCTGCTCTCCAAACCGATTCGTTTTCCATGACAATTTCATGGATGGGCATGCCTGTCTTCATGCACCAATGCAGTAAATCAGATGCTGTTTCTACTGGGAAGGGAAGTACTACTGATCCGCTGGATACTGCACTTTCACCCTCTCGTTCAATGAAGCCCCCTCCTATGGAATAATAGGTAGAAGCAAGGGATCCGCCATCGGACATGGACACCAGAAAGGTCATCCCATTGGGGTGATAGGAAAGGATTTCAGTAGATAAAAAGGCTATGGAGGTTTCAGCATCAAATGAAATGGGTTGTTGTCCAAAAAGTTGAAGACGTCGATCGGTTTTGATTTGACCGATTCGAGCATGCAATTGAGTTGTTTCAATTGTTTCAGGGTTGAAGCCTTCCAATCCCATCATCACCGCCAGATCGGTTCCGTGCCCCTTCCCTGTTTTGGCTAGTGATCCATATAGCAATACTTCAACGGAGGTAACCTGATGCAGCCGGTTTTCTTGATCCAGCCGGGTGCAAAAATCCAACGCGGCCCTCCAAGGTCCCAGGGTATGGGAACTGGAGGGTCCTACCCCAATTTTGAACATATCAAAAATGGAAATCGATTGTCCCATTAAACAAATGGTATTTCGTTTCGAAAATTAGAGTAAATATGCATACGAAACAGTGCCTGATCGTTAAATTACTTTTTAAAGAATCAATATGAAACATCTATTTCTCTTTGCCCTTGCGCTATCGACTTTTTCCGTCCATGCACAGGAAAAAAAAGGAGCCGACGAGTTAATGGGAATTTGGCTGACCGGATCAGGAAACGCGAAGGTTGAAATTTATAAAAATGGCGGCAAGTACCAGGGAAAAATTGTGTGGTTAAAAGAACCCGTTGATCCTGCTTCAGGTAAGCCTAAAACGGATGTAAAGCATCCCGACGAAAAGTTGCACAGTCGCCCGCTCATGGGGCTCGTCAACATCTGGGGATTCAACTTCAAAGGAAACCGGGTATGGGAAAACGGACATATTTACGATCCCAAAAACGGAAAGGAATACAAGTGCATCATTACCATGAAAGAACCCAATACCCTGGATGTAAGAGGATATGTAGGGTTCACGTTTATTGGCCGTACGGATGTGTGGACGAAAAGCGCGTTATAGATTAAGCGCCTACAAGCGTAATTTCAAAAATCAAAATACTATTAGCGGGTATCCCGGACAAGGCCCTGTTTCCATAGGCAAGCGATGGCGGTAAAAAGAGTTTTATTTTTCCTCCCACCTTGATTAGCGGTAATCCATATTGCCACCCCTGAATCAGATTGGAAAGCTGAAATACTGCAGGGTTGGCACCGGTTTGATCAAAGACGGTATCATTGGTCAAATAGCCTTTATAATAGATCGCCACACTGGTGCACAGTGTCGGTTGCTTGCCAGTTCCGGCTGTTTCAATGATATAATAAAATCCCTTGGGGTGCTTGGTGGCATTGGTAATCGACTTGCTGGCCAGGTAGGCCTCCACTGCCTGCACTTCTGTGTCCGGAACCGTTATGGGGGGAATGGTTGCCGTGCAGGTAAACGATGAAGATCCTTCTTTGAGGCAACCGGAAGTCAATACGGATGCCAAGACCAATGCGAACACCAAAATTTTCTTTTTCATAGTCCACTTTTCAGGATGCAAAGATGCGGAATCTCTAGAAGGGAGTCAAGTATTTTTGCCAGAGCGGGCCCTCAGCTCGAGGTATTTTTGTTCATAGCGTTCCCAGCGAAATTTTCGGTTCACATAAGCTACGAATACAGAAATCAGCAAGACAGCCAATACGAGCACGAGTGGATTGAATTGACTGAGTCCAACGGCATCTGCTCGTTTGTACCAAAAACGACCCAATAAAAAATTCGCTACAATGGGAAGAGAAAAAAGCAGACCGTACGGCAACCCGAATAACAGTTGATAAGAAAGTTGTCCCTGACGCTCCCGGTTTTCCTCCCAATACGCCATGAATTTGAGTTCGTCCTCTGAGTATGCCATAAATAATCCCTAAATTACAGATAATGCGATAAAGCCAGTATGAAACCTTTTACCCGAATCGTCTTCTTTCTGTTTTGCATCATTAGTTTAATAGAGATCAGTTTAGTCGCCCTAGGTCAACAAGAATTAAGAATCTACAGCAAACCGCTCATCATTCCTTTACTGGGGCTGGTGTACCTGCAATCAACACCGCGGAGAAAATCTTTTTTTCAGGATGCCGTGCTGATTGCTTTGCTCTTTTCATGGGTAGGCGACATTTTATTGCAGTTGGAGGGATTGTTTGTACCTGGACTCCTTGCGTTTTTAACAGCGCATATTTTTTACATCGTATTCTTCATGCGGACCGTTTCACAATCGGATTCATTTTTCAAACTTCGTCCGGTCATGATCATAGCAGTAATCGCTTACCTGATTGAACTCATGTACTTGTTATGGCCAACACTAGGCGAAATGAAGGCGCCGGTGCTTGTCTACGGCATCACCATCAGCACCATGCTGTCTGTTGCCTTTTGGCAGTACCAAAAACTGGAAAACAAAACAGCACTGTATTTCATCATTGGAGCTTCGTTATTTGTTTTATCCGATTCGCTGCTGGCCCTTGATAAATTTAGGTCTTCATTTTCGTTTGCCAGAATCAGTATCATGTCGACCTACATCCTTGCCCAACTCTTCATTGTTCTAGGAGCAATTCGGTACCGCAACCGTGCTACACATCTTTCCGAATAAGTCAAAAAAAATGGGCTCCATTGCAGAAGCCCATTGGATATGTTCGTTTCGAAGAAAATCAATAATCCATACCGCCCATTCCAGGAGCACCGTGTGCATGCACAGGCTCTTCCTTCTTGGGTTTATCGGCAACCACACACTCGGTAGTCAGCAACATGCCTGCGATTGAAGCAGCATTTTCAAGTGCTACACGCGCAACCTTGGTTGGATCAATGACTCCAGCGCTGAGCAGTTTCTCGAAATGATCGGTACGGGCATTGTATCCAAAATCACCTTTGCCTTCTTTCACTTTTTGCACGACAATGGATCCCTCGATACCCGCATTAGATACGATGGTACGCAATGGCGCTTCAAGTGCACGACGGATGATAGCGATACCGGTTGTTTCGTCTTCGTTGGCACCTTTTTTCTTGTCGAGCGACTCAATCGCACGGATGAACGCGATACCACCACCAGGCACGATTCCTTCTTCAACCGCAGCACGGGTAGCGTGCAACGCGTCGTCTACCCTATCCTTCTTCTCTTTCATTTCCACTTCAGTGGCCGCACCAACATTCAGCACTGCAACACCTCCACTTAACTTCGCCAGACGCTCCTGGAGCTTCTCTCTATCGTAATCGGATGTAGTGGTCTCAATTTGTGATTTGATTTGTCCAATGCGTGCGCTGATATCATCTTTATTTCCTTTTCCACCTACAACGATGGTATTGTCTTTGTCAATGGTCACACGCTCAGCCCGACCCAAATACGTGAGGTCAGCATTTTCCAATTTGAAGCCTTGCTCTTCGCTGATGACAATTCCTTTGGTAAGAATCGCGATATCCTGCAGCATTTCTTTGCGGCGGTCACCAAAACCAGGAGCCTTAACTGCAGCCACCTTCAGCGTACCGCGAAGCTTGTTCACCACGAGGGTCGCCATGGCTTCACCTTCAAGATCTTCAGCAATGATCAACAAAGGAGCACCTTGCTGTGCTACTTTCTCCAAAATGTGGAGGATGTCTTTCATGGCAGAAATCTTCTTATCATAGATCAAGATGAACGGATTCTGCAGCTCGCACTCCATTTTATCGGCATTGGTAACAAAGTAAGGAGAAATATATCCTCTGTCAAACTGCATACCTTCAACAATATCGATTGACGTTTCAGTACCTTTTGCTTCTTCCACAGTGATGACTCCGTCTTTGCCTACTTTTTGCATGGCTTCTGCAATCAGTTTTCCGATTTCGGCATCGTTGTTCGCAGAGATGGAAGCGACTTGTTGAATTTTTTTAATGTCATTGCCAACAGCCTGGGACTGTGAGCTCAAGTTGGCTACAACCAGCTCAACCGCTTTATCAATTCCTCTTTTTACATCCATTGGGTTGGCACCTGACGCAACGTTTTTCAATCCTTCAGTGATGATGGATTGAGCAAGAACGGTAGCGGTAGTTGTTCCATCACCGGCAACATCTGCAGTTTTGGAAGCCACTTCCTTGACCATTTGGGCACCCATGTTTTCAATGGGATCTTCCAGTTCAATTTCCTTAGCAACAGTGACACCATCTTTGGTAACCACTGGAGCACCGAATTTCTTTTCAATGACTACGTTACGACCTTTGGGTCCCAATGTTACCTTCACCGCATCAGCGAGGGTATCGACGCCTTTTTTCATTTTATTGCGGGCGTCCAGGTTGAAAAATATTTGTTTTGCCATAAAGTTGATTTTTAAATGATGTTAGACAATAGCAAGAATATCAGACTCCCTCATGATCAGGTAGTCATTTCCTTCCACAGATATCTCCGTTCCTGAGTACTTACCGTACAAAACGGTGTCACCTGCCTTTACGGACATCGGCTCATCTTTTTTACCGGGACCAGCGGCCACAACGGTTCCTCTTTGGGGTTTCTCTTTTGCGGTGTCTGGGATAATGATGCCTCCTGCGGTTTTCTCTTCGGCAGGAGCGGGTTTCACGATTACCCGGTCATGCAGGGGGGTAATGGTTAACTTCTTCGCCATAACTTTTGGTTTTAGTAATTTGATAAATGTTAGGATTTCATCCTTACGCCGTTGAATAGCGAAATCCGTACCATGCCACACCTCTTGAAAATATGTCAGTCGGACGACCTATCTGCGGCCGTAATTGCAGAAAATCGGCAACGAAGATAGGCGTTCATCATGTCAAAATTTCACAGCCTAACAAATAATTGCTTTTGACGGTGTCGATCGACTATATTTGCGCTTTCAAACAGCTCTTTTCATGATCAGCAGGAGGAATATCAGGGTTAAAGTGATGCAGTGCCTATACGCCGTTGAAACAGGATCGGGTGAGTTCTCCGAAAAAGAAGCAGTTTCCTTGTTAAAGAAATACCTGGAGCAGACCGAAAACCTTTTCCTCTTCTGCATTTTTCTCATCACGGAAGTCGCGCAATACGCCGAAACCGACTCCCGGAACAGGGCTGGCAAGCATCTTCCCTCTGAACAGGACTTGAATGTCAACACAAAAATCTCTGAGAATGAGCTGGTGACCCGCATCACCTCCTCCACCGGATTCATGCAGTCCATCAAGGACCGAAAACTGGCGCTGCTGGTGGACAGAGAGTTGGTGAAGAAAATATACCTGGGACTGGCAGCATCGACACTGTATCAGGACTACATCTCAGCTCCGGAACGGGACAAAAAATTTGAAAAAGAGATCATTTCCTATCTGTTTACCGATCTGATCATGGCCGATGAAAGCATTACGGATGCCATTGAAGAGCTGTTCATCGACTGGGATGATGATGCTGAAATGATCTATCAGATGGTTTTGAATTTCTTATCTAGACCAGAAAGCCTGGACACCAAAGAAATCATTGGAAGAGATAAAAACCAGTATGCCACACAACTGCTTAAAACCGCCATCGATAAAAAAGAGTTCACCCTTGACCTCATCAAACCCAAACTCAAGAATTGGGATCCGGATAGAATTGCCTTGCTGGACATGATCATGATCAGACTCGGCGTATGCGAATTACTGTATTTTGAAACCATTCCGACGAAAGTGACCATCAACGAATACATTGACCTTGCAAAAAGCTATAGCACCCATCAAAGCGGGCAATTCGTCAACGGTATCCTCGATAGCATCCACAAGGAACTTCAGTTGGAAGGCAAACTCAAGAAGATCGACTTTAAAAAACAGGCATAAACCGCTAAATTTGATTGTCAAATCGTCAAGCATGAAAACTCCTGCTATCATTTTTTCGGTTTTTCTCCTGGCAGCAGTGGCTGTTATTGGATGGAACAAAAAAGATTCGTTTTTGCCATCCCAAAAAAAAGTCCAGTCACCCGCAGTAACAGAAACCCCAACGGGCCCATTGACGGATATCCTCTTTTTGGATAGCATTCAGCACATGGGCAGTGTAAAAGAAGGCGAATTCGTCAATGTAGCGTTTCGATTTAAAAACACCGGCGATGAATTGCTCATCATCAAAAATGTATCTGCCTCCTGTGGCTGCACCATACCAGAAAAACCGGAAGAACCAATTGCTCCCGGAGAAATGGGGGTCATTAAAGCTACATTTGATAGCCGAGGCAGAGCCGGAATCAACCAAAAAGCCATCATGCTGCAAGCCAACACCAAGCAGGCTGTCTATACCTTGAACTTTGACGTAGAGGTTCGGGGCGAATACCTCTATCCATAAACACAACAATTCACATAACATGACAACAGGTTTATTTTTACAGGCACAGCCCAATGCGGGTATGATGCAGCTGATCCTTCTGGGAGGCATGGTGCTGGTTTTTTACTTCTTCATGATTCGCCCACAGCAACAAAAAGCAAAAAAAGCAAAGAAGTTTCAGGAAGAGTTGCAGAAAGGCGATAAGATTGTTACCATCGCAGGTATACACGGTATCGTTCATAAAATGAACGACGACAATACCCTTCAAATTGAAGTGAGCCCTGGTTCGTTTATGAAAATTGAAAAGTCGGCCATCTCCATGGAATGGAGCGAGCAACTTTCAAAAGCAACTCCCGCGAAATAAATGAAAAGCCCGGTGCACCAACCGGGCTTTTTTATTAATTTTCAAGCATGCTCAAAGTAGGATTAACCGGAGGCATTGGTTCTGGAAAATCAACAGTTGCCAGGATATTTACCCTGCTGGGAATTCCTGTCTACCAAGCTGATGCTGCCGCCAAACGACTGATGAACACTCACCCGGTCATCATTCAGGAAATCAAATCAATCTTTTCTACACAAGCCTATACAAACGATCAACTGGATACGACGTATCTTTCTGAACAGGCGTTTCAGCATCCGGAAAAACTAAGCCGACTCAATGCGCTGGTTCATCCCTACACCATCAACGATGCAAAAACCTGGATGCAGCAACAATCCTCTCCTTATGCCATCAAAGAAGCAGCACTAATTTTTGAGAGCGGAAGCCAGGGTGAATTCGATTGCATCATTGGGGTCAGCGCACCTCAACCCTTGCGCGTTAAGCGTGCAATGAAGCGGGACAACAAACAACGAGAAGATGTTTTGTCCCGCATGGAACATCAGCTGGATGAATCCATCAAAATGAAATTGTGTGATTTCATCGTGATCAATGACGAACAGCACCTGATCATTCCACAGGTCCTGGATCTGCACCAGCAACTGCTTTCTTTATCTACAGCACATTAAAGATCCTCTTCGCAGCCGATGGGAGCACCGGGAGGCGGAACAGCATGCAGCGTGGGCTTTGCTTTGTCTGGCGACTTATACCGTTCCAGTGCCATATCCAAATGCGCTTTATATAAAGGGTCAATTGCATTTTTGCGTGCATCTTCCAAGAATGTTTTCAATGCATTCAAGGTCGATACTACTTTGGCCCGAGCAGGATAGGATAACTTATCGTCAACACTGGAAGCCAGCAAATACGTCAGCACCAGCTGTTCATTCTGCAACTGAATAGCCAACTCCATTCCAGTTCTCCGAGCAGTTGCAAACGAAGCAGAAATCAACGCAGTGGCCATTTCATCGTATCCATATGAGCCATTCAGTCCATGCTGCACCAATCGGTTGATGCGTTCCGGATAAAAGAGAAACGATAAGGGCATGTCGGCTGCGGCTTCTGCCGGGGATAGCTGATCAAATGAGAGTCCCGTTTTTTTCTTAAACAGCTCCCGGTTGAATTCATATCCAGCCGGTCGAGGAGGAATCAACGCTGCTATGCGAGAAGGAAGCTTCAAAAAGGAAGGATCCATGCAATTCAAAATGGCTTGCATGGCTTTTTGCTGTACTTCATTGGATAAGGGTTCTGTCACCACTTGCCCGTCTCCTTTTAACGCATACGAATAATTCATTCCGCCCACCAACTTGGTTACCGCTTCTATTTGATAGCGATGATGGAAATATACAGGAACCAAGACATCCTCCAGCATCGCCATGGGTGTTCCTGCAGGTATGGTATTGATCCCAAAAGCATCGAGGGCTTTTGCTCTGACCTTCATCATGCGTTCCAGTTCGGCAACCGGCTCTTCACCATTGTCCCACAAATGTGCATCCGGATGCAATCCCCCGGGAGCGCGGGCATCGCGGTCGCTTATGAATTGTAAGCCCCGAGCCGAGGCATTGGATAAAATAGCGTTGAGCTCAGCTTCCTCATTTTTACTTGACCGAAGGTCTGCATAGCCCCAGGTGATGGCGACTTTATCCCATTCTCCAATTTTGTTGTCGTAAGCATTTTCAAGATCGATTTCCCCTTTTTTATTCAACTGAATCCGTGGATGGGGGTAATCCATTACACTGGAAAGGTTGACAGAACTCGAAGCATAATTGTGCATGAGTCCCAATGTATGTCCCACTTCATGAGCGGACAACTGCTCTAAACGAGCAATGGACATCTTCAGCATGGGGTCTTCTCTCATCGCTTTATCATCATAGGGCGAAAGCAATCCCTTTGCAATCATGTAATCTTGTCGCACCCGAAGCGAACCCAGTGAAACCTGTCCCTTGATGATCTCTCCCGTTCTGGGGTCCACTACACTTGCGCCATAACTCCATCCGCGGGTAGAACGGTGCACCCAATTGATCATGTTGTACCGTATGTCCATTGGATCACAGCTATCCGGCAATACTTTCACAATGAACGCATTTGTATAACCAGCCGCTTCAAATGCCTGGTTCCACCAGGATGCTCCTTTCAGCAAGGCGCTGCGAATCGGCTCTGGTGTTCCATTGTCCAAATAATAAACGATAGGCTTAACCGGTTCGCTTACTTTGGCCGATGGATCTTTTTTCTCCAAGCGGTGGCGGTTGATCACGTACTGATCGATCGGTGATGAAACAGGAGAAGAATAATTGAAAAAAGAAGTCGCATTGAAACTGGATCGGGGATCAAATTTTCGTGGGCGGTAGTTCCCATCCGGCAATTGGACAAACGAGTGATGCATCCGCAGTGTAATGGCTTCTGTTGAAGGCGTTACATCGGCCACGAAATTCCCAGCCATACCGTCGGCATTGACCAGTGTAATGGTTGCTTCCAGTTCGGTATTGAGCGGAAAGTTTTTACAGGCCGAAAGATAAAGCGCAGATCGGTTTCGATCCAGTGCATAATTGCCTTGCTGCATCCGGCGGATACGGTTGGCTGCCTGCATCGCATCCCGTGTTAAAAATTCAGTGGCGTCTACCAACAGTACAGATCCCGTTTGGGCTTCCAATGCAAATCCCCACAACGTGGATTGGGCAAACGATTGTTCAACTGCAGCTCGTTCCCGATCGGATGATGAAACAGCTCGGTATCCGTAATTGGGCTCGGTCATAAGTACTTTTCGTCCCACCCGGTTGAACCGCACGATGCGACCTCCTCCGAGCAATCCCCTATCCAACCCAATATCGTTGGATCCCAGTCCTGCGGGAAGCGACATTACGTAGAGCAGTTCTTGATCGACTTTATTGATTTCTAAAAAAAGCTTTCCATTGGCATCGTCTACATAAAACGGCAAGTACCCTTCTACCCGCTTCATGCCTTTGGTTTTTTCTTCAATAGACGGAAGCGACTGAGCCGAGAGCAGCAGTGGCAAGGAAAATAAAAAAGTTGCAATAATTGTTTTCATCATCGACTAATTGAGTCCGGGTTGTTTAATTGAAGAGCCACTGCTGCGTTTTGCGTCATCAACCATCGCCTTTACATCCGATAGCAGTTTTTTTGCATCATAAACAACACCGTCTTTGATCGTGTATTTAACGCCTCCTTTTCGGGTGATCTCGTTTTTCTCATTCAAATACACTGCACCCGTTCCATACAAGTACTGGAAATTTTCCAGCGGATTAGCATCGATCACGACCAGATCTGCCAACTTACCAACTTCAATGGAACCCAAATCTTTCTCTGCACCCAATGCCTGTGCGCCATAGAGAGAAGACGAGCGAATCACTTCAAGAGGATGAAACCCGGCTTCGCGCAGCAGTTCCAATTCACGGATGTATCCAAATCCATAGGTTTGATAAATGAATCCGTTGTCCGAACCCGTGGTCACTCTACCGCCTCTGTTTTTATATTCATTGACAAACGACATCCAAATCCTGTAGTTTTCTTTCCACTGCACTTCTTGTTCCGTACCCCAGTTGAACCAATAGGACCCGTGTGATTCACGATTGGGTTCATAAAATTTCCAGAGTGAAGGAAGCGTATAGGTATCATGCCATTCGAGTCGACGTGTTTTATGCAAATCCCGGTTGGCTTCATAAATATTGAATGTGGGATCAAGGGTGAAGTCAAGCGACAATAACTTTTGCATCACTTCGTTCCACCTTGCCGATCCTGGCTGTGCAGCTTGTTTCCAGAGTTTTCCGGCTTCTTCAAATCGGTGCTGTTCATTGGAATAATTGTAGTTCAGTGGATAGTCTTGTAGGGTCGACTTTTCCAGCAGGGCTTCAGGAAGCCCATACCAATGTTCCATCGAAGTGAGTCCCGCCTCTGCTGAATTCACCACGTTCCAGCGGGCAACATCCATCTGTGCGTGGTGCATGCAGGATCGCAGTCCAAGTCGCTTGTTCTCCCTCAGCGCCGCATCCATAATAGCAGGTGCTGCTCCAAAAAACTTGATGCCATCGGCCCCTTTTGCTGCATTTTCCTTGACCCATTCCACAGCCTGAGCGGGAGTGGCGATCGCACCTCTTGCACCCTGACCAAAAGCCGTATAGGCGTAAATACGAGGAGCCGTAATCGCATTGCTCAGGCTTTTTTGTTTTTGATCCAGCACCCAATCCAGTCCATTGCCGCACGATGGATCCCGAATGGTAGTGATGCCATGGGCCATCCACAGTTTAAAAACATATTCGGCAGGGGTGCCTTGTGATGTTCCCCCGATATGGCCATGCATGTCGATAAAACCAGGCAGGATGTACATTCCGGAGCAATCAATTTCTTTTCCTCCTTCTTTCAGCTTGGGTCGTGCGCCATCCCGGATGGGCAGTCCCGGGTAGCCCACGTTGCGGATCGCTACAATTCTATTTTGCTCGACAACGATGTCTACCGGTCCCACAGAAGGCGCGCCGGTGCTGTTGATCAGCGTGGCTCCGCGGAGAATGAGCTGCGGCCAAGGGCCATCCCCTTCCGCCCTGTTGGGAGCCTTTTTGATTTGGGCGGTACTGACAATCGAACAAAAAATGAGCAAAAACAGAAATTGAAACTTTTTCATTCCGAAACGGTTTATCCGGACAAATTACAAAATTGTTCGTTTTCTTTGTTGATCACATGAAGCTTGAATTTTGGAGCATAGGAAAACAACATGATTCTTACCTAAAAGAAGCCATCGAAGAATATACCTCCCGCATCAAACGATACTGTCCCGTGAAATGGGAAATTATTCCAGCACCAAAGCATGCGGGACTGCTCAGCGAAATGGACCTGAAACGAACCGAAGGGAAAATGATCCTGGAGTGGCTGGATAAAGAGACAGTTCTGGTGGTATTAGATGAGCATGGTCGACAGATGGATTCCGAGGGACTTGCAGCCTGGTTCACCAAAATGGGGAACCATGCCTCAAAGCGCATCGTGTTCCTGATCGGTGGCGCATTTGGAATCGATAAACCGGTGCTGGAAAGAGCCGATCTTACCTGGTCACTTTCCAAACTTACGTTTCCCCATCAGTTGGTTCGACTTCTTCTGGCTGAACAAGTATATCGTGCCTTTACCATTACCCGAAATGAAAAATACCATCATCGATAAATTATGGGCATCACCACCTTGATTATTTTCATCACCACCGCAGTTTCACTGCTCGCGTTCAGTCGACCCAAAACAACCGACGATCTAGTATTCTGGCCCTACACCATCAAACGCGAAGGTCAACTCTATCGCTTCATCACCCATGGTGTTTTGCATGCGGATAGTCTACACCTCATCTTCAACATGGTTTCTTTTTATTCCTTTGGATCCGCCTTGGAAGAATACCTCTATTTATCCCTCTTTGGAGAAGCATCGAGGGCCCTGTTTTCAATGCTTTATGCAACCGGAATAATTGTGGCAGTGATCCCGGATTATCTGAAGTACCGCGACACTATCAATTATCGCTCGCTGGGTGCATCCGGGGCTGTTTCTGCAGTAGTGTTTGCTGCCATCACCATTGAACCCAACATGCCCATCCTTTTCTTTTTCATACCCTTCAAAATTCCGGGTTGGATTTTTGGTCTTTGTTTTCTGGTCCTATCGGCCTCTTTAGCCAGAAAAGATGGCGGAAACATTGGCCACAATGCTCACTTCTGGGGAAGTGTTTATGGTATCCTTTTCACCTACCTGATGGCCAGAATTTTTGCAGGAGTAGATCTGCTCGAAAATTTTATTCGGAGTGTACTGTAAATGAAATGCGAAGCGCAGATCGTGTGGTTGCATTCAATTTGAAGCGGTCATCGATTCTTCTTCCCAACACATTCCCAACACACACACAATTTTTTTACCAGACTCGATGATCCGTTGCTGTTCTTTTTCTTTCAATGACAGCTTGAGGTCGGTCAATAACCGCGCCACCTTTTTCTTTTTGGACATGCCCAACGGATACAGGTAGTCGCCCGGCTTCCAATGCCTTACCAGAAGTGGCAATTCTACATGATCGGCTGATACGATTTCTTGATGGGGTTTTTTATCCAAACTGTTTGAAGTCAGTTCGATTGGTTCAATCAACAAATTAAATGAAGCTGTTCTTAACTCAAACGGTATATGATCGACCACAATAAAGGATTGCTCCTCTTCATGGAGTGGGTGCACCCGTAACCAGTTGCGGTCTTTGAGAATACGATGGGTAGCTGAACGCATGTATTTTCCGGAAGGAGCTTCAAGCAGTTTTTTTATTTCGTGGATTTGCCTACTCGAAAACCCAAATGGAACGAATGCCTCATATAAAAAGGTATCCAATGGTTGAAGCAACGCCAATGCTTTGACCGCAAAAGAAGTTTCGTTTGCCTTTACTTTTTTATACTTGTTCAAGTGTTGGTGAATATGCGCCCGGAAGATCGACTCCGTCTCTTCCATGTGTTTTGCGGTGTTCACCAGTGTATCGACTGAATGTGGAAATGCCTCTTCAACCAATGGCAACAGCTCATTACGGATCAGGTTACGGGTATAATCGGAACTGAGATTGGAACTGTCGTCTACCCAAGTGAATTGCTTCTCTTTTGCATAGGCATGAATTGCATCCCGTTTGAAAGGAAGCAGCGGTCGAAGTACACGGCCCGATCGAGCAGGTATGCCATGAAGTCCTTTGATTCCCGTGCCGCGAAAAAAGTTGAAGACAAGGGTTTCTGCAACATCATTGGCCTGGTGCGCTGTCAACACAAAAGCATTACCGGTTCCCGCATCATCCAACATATGGTTGAACCATGCGTAGCGAAGGTCTCGGGCGACCTCTTGAATTCCTTTGCCTGTTCGAAGAACTTCTTCTTCCGTATTGAACTGTATCGATCGAAACGGCCACTTTACATGTTCCGCAAGACTTCGAACAAACGCTTCATCCCTGTTGCTTTCTTCCCCGCGCAATTGAAAATTACAGTGCAGAAGCGTAGCCGTTTGGCCTTCAGCATGCAACAAATGAACCAGTGCAACAGAATCCAAGCCCCCACTGCAGGCAATAAACAAACGATCGGTTGGCTTCCAAAATTTCTCTTTTGAAACGTGCTGCACAAACAGCTCTTCCAGTTCTAGTCGTGTATGTGCGATTTCTTTTTTCATTCCTCGATCAAATCCAACAGGTTATTCAGTGCTGCATTGAGCTCTCGTAGTTCATGCGCAGCATGCATCGTTTGAGCCGTATCGATTCCCGTTGTATACACTTTTTTTGCCTGATGCAGGTCGCCCATACGTTCATATAATTTGCCCAAATGATAGTAGGTCCCAATATGACCCGGATCCTTGGACAATAGCTCCAGCATGACTTCTTTTGCACGATTATCCTCACCGGATTTGAGGTATTCCATGGCCAGGGCATGCCGACTGAACATGTCGTCAGGAAACTGTTTGATCAGCTCTTTCAATTGTGCCATGCGATCCATCATGAATGTTGAAATCGGGTTTTTCAATTCACAATCGCGCTTTATATTTGTATAGGAATTAGTTGTTATGACAACTTTCTTTCTAAACCAAGCGCTATGAAGATACTTGTTTGCATCAGCCGAACACCCGACACCACGGCAAAAATAGCTTTCACTGACAACAACACGAAATTCGCAACCGATGGTGTGCAGTGGATCATCAATCCCTATGACGAATGGTATGCGCTGGTGCGCGCCATTGAGCTCAAAGAGAAGGACCCCTCTACCGCAGTGCACCTGATTCATGTGGGTGGCGCCGATAGTGAAGCCATTATACGAAAGGCGTTGGCACTGGGAGGAGATGAAGCCATTCGCATTCAAACCGAGGAGCAGGATCCGCAATTCATTGCACATCAAATTGCGCGAATAGCAAGAGAAGGTGCGTATGACCTTGTGCTGACCGGTAAAGAAACCATCGATCAAAATGGATCTTCGATGGGAGCGCTGGTTGCAGAATTGCTGGATACGAACTATATCGCACTGGCAACGCGACTGGATATTGAGGGTTCAACAGCGGTCGTAAACCGTGAAATTGAGGGCGGCGAAGAAACATTGAGCAGTCCTCTGCCGCTGGTCTTATCTTGCCAAAAGGGTATGGCCGAAGCACGGATTCCCAACATGAGGGGCATCATGGCAGCTCGGACACGTCCCTTGCGGGTAGAAGAAGCGCAGCCGGTTGAACTCTGCATCCACAATGCATCCTTTACATTGCCTCCGCCCAAAGCTGGAGTAAAATTGATTCCCGCTGATACCCCTGAACTGCTGGTGAAATTGTTGAGAGAAGAAGCCAAAGCCATTTAAATAAACGCGTATGTCAATCCTTATTTATACAGAACATCAGGATGGGTTTGTTAAAAAACAATCGCTTGAAGCCATCTGCTACGGCGTAGCAATAGCAACATCTTCCGGCGAAGAAGCCGTTGTTTTGGTAGTGGGAGAAACCACAGCCGATCTCAGCTCTCTTGGTAAATATGGTGTAACGCGTGTGCTTCACGTGCCATCTTTTTCAGCACTCTCCGATACAAAGGCCATGGCAGCGGTGATTGATCAGGCAGCCAATTCCATTTCTGCAACAACGGTAATTTTCAGCAATACCATAACCGGAAAGTCGGTTGCACCCCGGGTAGCTGTCCGATTGAAAGCAGGATTTGTTTCCGGGGTTATTTCACTGCCCGATACTTCCAATGGATTTCGGGTTAACAAAAATGTGTTTTCCGGCAAAGCGGTAACAGAAATCCAGGTGAACTCATCCAAACGAGTCATCACCCTTCAACCCAATGCATTTGAAATCAGTGCAGGTGAAGGGGTAGCCCGTGTCAGTCAACCTGAAATTGCCATTCCCTCATCTACCATAATGGTAAAAGAAATCAAAAAAACAACCGGTGCTATTCCCTTGGCAGAAGCAGACCGGGTAATCAGTGGTGGCAGGGGGTTGAAGGGACCGGAGAATTGGGGAATGATTGAAGAGTTGGCTCAGCTAACAGGAGCAGCAACCGCGTGCAGTCGCGCCGTTGCAGATGCCCACTGGCGTCCGCACCACGAGCATGTGGGACAGACGGGACTGGCCATTTCACCGAATCTTTATTTTGCCGTTGGTATCTCGGGAGCCATTCAGCATTTAGCAGGAGTAAACCGCAGCAAGACCATAGTTGTGATCAACAAAGATCCAGAGGCGCCCTTCTTCAAATCCGCAGATTACGGCATTGTAGGCGATGCGTTTGAAGTGATGCCCAAGATCATTCAGGCAGTCAAAGAGTTGGGATAATTTTGAGTAATTTAGTGGCATGAAGAAGATCGAACTGGAGATCGTTGCCCTCTCCCATTCCATCACGCAAACCAATTCCTATGCCGTGGTATTGGGAGAAGTAAATGGACTAAGAAGGCTTCCGATTGTGATCGGTGGATTTGAGGCCCAGGCCATTGCAGTAGCCTTGGAAAAAATGAAACCCACTCGTCCCCTCACTCATGACCTGATGAAGAATTTCATGCTGGCATTCAACATTGAGTTGCACGAGGTCATCATTTCGGATCTTCAAGAAGGTATTTTCTATTCTAAATTATTGTGCAGTACGGAACTCGATACGGTTGAAATCGACTCCAGAACGTCCGATGCCCTTGCACTTGCTGTACGGTTTGGTTGTCCCATTTATATCTATGACTCCATCTTTGATGTAGCAGGTGTGGAAAATCCTGAAAAAGAACTAGAAGCTTCCGCCTCTGCTAAAACCAACAACACACGAAACGAGGACCTGAAGAACCTGGATCTGGAAGAATTGAACAAGTTGTTGAACGAAGTGCTGGATAACGAAGATTATATCCGCGCCATTTCCATTCGCGACGAGATCAACTCGAGGAAAAAATAAGGGCATGGTCACCTTCCCGAATGCAAAAATCAACCTCGGGCTTCGAGTGGTTGAAAAAAGACCAGATGGTTACCATAACCTCGATACTGTTTTTTATCCAGTGCCCCTTTACGACGCCTTGGAATGCATTCGTTCTGACACAGATCATTTCACTGCTTCGGGCTTGGATATTCCTGGCGACAGCACGACCAATCTTTGCCTGAAAGCGCTCGAGCTGCTTAGAGAAAATTATCCATCCATTGGACCGTTTAAGATTCATTTGCACAAGCATATTCCAATGGGAGCTGGACTGGGCGGCGGCTCTTCCAACGGAGCCTTCATGCTAAACATGCTGAATGATACTTTTCAGCTTGGACTCACCACAGTTCAACTCATCGATTATTCCTTGCAGTTGGGTAGCGATTGTCCTTACTTCATCGTCAATCAACCAGTGCATGCTACCGGTCGGGGTGAACACATGACGCCTCTCTCCTGTGATCTATCCCGCTACACGTTTTTGCTGATTGACCCCGGAGTGCACATCAGTACAGCACAGGCTTTTGCACGCATTGAACCTCACCATCCTGCACGAATATGCAGCGACATTGTACAGCAACCCGTATCCACTTGGAAAAAAGAATTGGTCAACGACTTTGAATCCAGTGTGTTTCCCATCTACCCTCAACTAGCAGAAATAAAACAACAGCTCTATGCACTCGGTGCAGTGTATGCCAGCATGACCGGTACCGGTTCGGCGATGTACGGGATTTTTGAACAAGAACCCGACTGGCACGGTCGATTTTCTCCTCTGTATACCGTGCATTGTTTGACTCCCTGATATTCCTTAATTTTGCACGTATGCATTCCCCATCTTATTATATGCAACTGGAAGAGCAGTTTGGTGCTCATAATTACCATCCTCTTCCGGTGGTCATTGCAATGGCCAGCGGATGTGAAATGTGGGATGTAGAAGGTAAACGGTATTACGATTTCTTGAGCGGATATTCTGCCGTCAATCAAGGCCACTGTCATCCACGAATCATCGCAGCACTCCACGAGCAGGCAGAACAACTTACGCTTACTTCAAGAGCTTTTTACAACAACAGATTGGGCGAATACCAACAATTCATCACCTCTCTTTTTGGTTTTGACAAAATGCTGCCCATGAACAGTGGTGCAGAGGCAGTTGAAACAGCCATCAAACTCTCGCGCAAATGGGGATATGAAGTAAAAGGAGTGGCCCCCAACAAGGCGAAAATTGTGGTGTGCGAACATAATTTTCATGGCAGGACCAGCAGCATTGTATCGTTCAGTTCGGATCCTCATGCACACGAGCATTTTGGTCCCTACATGCCAGGATTTCAGGTAATCCCATACAATGATCTTTCTGCACTGGAGCAAGCCATCCGTGATCCAAACACGGTTGCCTTTTTATTTGAGCCGATTCAGGGAGAAGCAGGAATCATTGTCCCCCACAAAGGATTTTTAACCGGAGTGAGAGCACTCTGCGATCAGTATGGGGTATTGATGATGGCCGATGAAATACAGACCGGTCTGTGCAGGACCGGAAAGATGCTGTGCTGCGATCATGAACATGTTCAACCGGATGTATTGATTTTAGGAAAAGCACTCAGCGGAGGAACGCTTCCTGTCAGCGCTGTGCTTGCCAGCGATGAGGTCATGCTGACCATTCGGCCTGGGCAGCACGGTTCAACATTTGGCGGCAGTCCACTGGCAAGTGCAGTAGCTGTTGCATCGCTTCAAGTCTTGTTGGATGAGCAGTTGGCGGACAATGCTGCACGTATGGGTGAGTTGTTTCGGGCAGGTCTGTATCAGCTGCAGTCGCCTTACATACGAGAAATCCGCGGAATGGGACTGATGAATGCCATCGAAATTCAGCACCCTGACCCCCAAGCTGCCTGGCAGTTGTGTGAAGCATTCATGCAAAACGGCTTGCTTGCAAAACCAACACATGGCGATAAAATACGGTTTGCACCCCCTTTGGTGATCACTGCATCTCAGATCAAAGAAGCAATTGCCATCATTGCTGAAAGCCTTCCTGTACTTGAATTGCAGGAAGCCCTACCCGGATAGTCCTCATTTCAGTAACTTTGCGGCCAATTCATACGCATGAGCGAAGAACGGTCATTGAATTTTTTAGAAGAAATCGTTGAAGCGGATTTGGCTTCCGGGAAGTCAACGCAGATCCATAGCCGCTTTCCCCCGGAGCCCAATGGGTACTTGCACATCGGTCACGCAAAAAGTATTTGCCTGAATTTTGGTTTGGCCGATGCGTATGGAGGAAAGACCAATCTTCGGTTCGATGACACCAATCCTGCAACGGAAGAGACCGAATATGTAGAGTCCATTAAAGCAGATGTCCGTTGGCTGGGGTTTGAATGGGAGGAAGAGCATTATGCCTCTGATTATTTTGGACAACTCTATGCATATGCCGTTGCGTTGATTGAAAAAGGGCTTGCGTATGTAGATGACCTGAGTGCCGAAGAAATAGCTGCTACAAAAGGTACGCCGACAGAACCCGGCAAACCCAGTCCCTTCCGAAACCGCAGCATTGAAGAGAACTTGCGCTTGTTTGCTGAAATGAAAGCAGGTGCATACACCGATGGCGAAAAAGTCCTGCGTGCGAAAATTGATTTGGCCTCCCCTAACATGCACATGCGGGATCCAATCATGTACCGCATCAAGAAAACCGCTCATCATCGGACTGGAAACGATTGGTGCATCTACCCCATGTACGATTTTGCACATGGTCAATCCGATTCCCTTGAACGCATCAGCCATTCCATTTGCACCCTTGAATTTGAAGTGCATCGCCCACTCTATACCTGGTACATCGAACAACTGGGAATTTTTCCGTCCCGCCAGTTTGAATTTGCCCGTCTGAACCTGACCTATACCGTGATGAGCAAACGCAAGTTGCTTCAACTGGTGCAGGAAGAGTTGGTGGACGGTTGGGACGACCCAAGGATGCCCACGCTTTCCGGGCTGAGAAGAAGGGGCTACACCCCTGCCTCTATACGCCATTTCTGTGATCGAATTGGGGTGCAGCGCCGCGAAAACATCATCGATGTGGGGTTACTCGAGTTTTGCATCCGGGAGGACCTCAATGCATCAGCTCTTCGCCGCATGGCGGTATTGGATCCCATCAAACTGGTGATCACCAATTATCCGGAAGGACAATCAGAGCTGCTGCCTGCAGAAAACAATCCGGAATGGGAGGACAATGGTGGATACCGCGACCTCCATTTTAGTCGCAACCTTTGGATTGAAGCGGAGGATTTCATGGAGGTACCTGCCAAAAAATGGTTCCGTCTTGCACCTGGAACCCAGGTACGATTGAAGAACGCCTATATTGTTACCTGCACCGGCTGTGTGAAGGATGATTACGGAAAAGTAATAGAAGTGCACTGCGAATACATTCCGGAAAGCAAAAGCGGACAGGATAGCTCCGGGATACATGTAAAAGGCACAATTCATTGGATATCAATTGATGAATCAATTGATGCTGAAGTTCGACTTTATGATCGATTGTTCCAAGTGGAGAACCCTTCTCATGAAGAAGGCGACTTCACTAGCTATATAAACCCCAGTAGTCTGACCGTCATTTCTGATGCAAAATTAGAGGCCAGTCTCGGAAGTGCACAACAGGGCGAACATTTTCAATTCATCCGGAAGGGGTACTTTACGATAGACAGCAAGCATGCTGCAGAAGGTAAATTGGTGTTCAACCGAACCGTTACGCTCAAAGACACGTGGAGCAAAGAAAGTAAAAAGGGATAATCTATTCCGCTTGCTTTTTTTTATCGTACCCCTCGGGGAAAAAAGCCATTGCAAACAATAGCAGCGACGATATCAGCATCAGGTACAATCCGATTTCTTTTTCAGGGCAATAACCCAGGTAACACGAACCAAAAAGCAAGAAGTTTTTGATGGCGTAGGCCACAGTCAATCCAGATGCAAGCAATGCCAATCGTTTGAGCCAAAGCAGATGGATAAATGCACACACCACGGTGATTGATCCCAGGGAAAGGAGCATTTTTGCCGGCTTGCCGTAGATATTCTTTTCGGAAAAGAAACCGGTAAAGTATTTGTCAACATCCGCATGGTAGCTCCACGGAAGAAAGCAAGACATGCACAGCAGAGCAAATACTCCCAGCGTCATCCATTTTGAATACTTCAGCATTGTAAAAAAAGCGAAGGATTTGCCTTCGCTTGGAGGTCCCGAGCGGATTCGAACCGCTGTAGAAGCTTTTGCAGAGCTCTGCCTAGCCACTCGGCCACAGGACCATGTGTGTCAATGCATTTAGCCTTGACAAGGAGCAAAAGTAGTAAATTTGAGCGGATGAGCACAATAGAAGCCTCTGAACTTATTCTGAATAAACGCGGTGCGATTTATCATTTGGATCTGTTGCCCGGTGAAATTGCGGATACCGTCATAACGGTGGGCGACCCTGCTCGGGTTGAAAAAATCAGTCGGCATTTTGATGGTGTATCTCACAAGAAAAAACAACGGGAGTTTGTGACGCATACGGGTCGTTTGGGACAAAAAACGATAAGTGTGATGTCCACCGGGATTGGTCCTGACAACATCGACATTGCCCTAACTGAATTAGATGCGCTGTTCAACATCGACTTTCATTCCAGAACTGAAAAAAAGAATAGAACACGACTCAATATCATTCGCATTGGTACCTGCGGATCCCTTCAAGCCGATGTTGAATGCGATAGTATTGTTGCATCGACTCATGCCATTGGATTGGATAACCTCATGCACTTTTATCCATTTCGCATGGATGACCATGAACAATCAATGCTCGGTGCATTCAGGCAACAGATCGCCCTGCTGCCCGCTCTTCAACCCTACTGCACCACTGCCGATCCGCATTTACTGGCAACATTTGCATCAAATTGCCATGCAGGCATTACCGTAACCTGTCCGGGTTTTTACGCTCCACAAGGCAGAAATCTGCGATCCGGCTTGTCCATGCCCGCCCTGAATACACAGCTTTCCGCCTTTCGGTGGAGCAATATGCGCATCCTGAATTTTGAAATGGAAACTGCTGCTATTTATGCGTTGGGGAAATTGCTTGGGCACCAGTGTTTGTCGCTCAGCACGATAGTCGCCAACCGCCAAGCCAAAACTTTTTCTGAACATCCGGATGCAGCCATCGAACGATTGATTCAACACGTGCTACGCAACTTATAAGAAACAATGGAGATCTTTTTTCACAAATACCATGGCACTGGAAACGACTTCATCATCCTGGACAACAGGGATCACCGCTATGAAAAATTAACTGCATCGGCAATTTGCGGGTTGTGTGATCGAAGGACCGGAATTGGTGCAGATGGCTTAATGATGCTGGAATCAGCCGAGGGGTATGACTTTCGCATGCTCTATTTCAATACCGATGGAAAACCAGGAAGCATGTGCGGAAACGGTGGAAGGTGTTTGGTGGCTTTTGCGTACGAAATAGGCATACAACAACAGCACTATCGATTTATCGCCAGTGACGGTCCCCATGCTGCAGAACGACTCGAAGACGGTCGGATTCGTTTGCACATGATAGATGTAACCGGAATCACAGCAAGTTCGGGTGCGACAGTAATGAATACAGGTTCACCGCACTACGTTCAATTTGTAGAAGATGTTTCCTTGATAAACGTCTTTGATGCAGGAAGAACAGTTCGGTACAGTCCTGCATTTGCCGATCAAGGCATTAACGTGAATTTTGTTGCCCGAACAAAAAAGGGAATTACTATTCGCACCTATGAACGCGGGGTTGAAGATGAAACATACAGCTGCGGAACAGGTGCAACAGCGTGCGCCATTGCATCGACGCACGAAAATGGGCACCATGCAGTATCCGTTCAAGTGAAAGGAGGAGAACTGGAAGTTGAATTCACCCGTATAAACAAGGAAACAATATCCGATATCCGGCTCATTGGTCCCGCTACGCATGTATTTACCGGAACAACATCCATCTATGTTTAACATTCGTGTATACGGCATTTTAATTACCTCAGATCATTCAGTTTTGGTCAGCGACGAATTCATTCGAGGAAATTACTACACTAAATTTCCGGGAGGTGGACTGGAATTTGGAGAAGGAACACGCGAGTGCCTAGCCCGGGAATTCATGGAAGAAATGAATTTGAAAGTACGGGTAGGCGAACATCTCTACACAACAGATTTTTTTCAACGATCAGCATTCGATCCTGAGCACCAAATCATTTCCATATATTACCGGGTTCATCCGGAGGAGCCCATTCGGGTTCCGCTGCGCAGCTCTGTATTTGAATTTGATGAGCAACAAATGGCCATCTACCATGCCACCGGAGAGACCGAGACATTTCGCACTATTTCGCTAACAAATTTTACGCCTGAATCAGTCACCCTACCGATCGACAAAGTAGTGGCGGGGTTGATAAAAAACAATGGGGCGCAATGATTATTTCGCCTTTAATGCATCTCGAATCTCTATGAGCAAGCTGTCCGTTGACGAAACAGACGGAGATGACGCCTCCTCTTTTTTCTTTAATGCATTGATGGCTTTTACGACCATAAACATGGCAAAAGCCACAATGATAAAATCTATCAGCACCGTAATGAATGTCCCCCATTCCAATGCTACAGCATCAGCGTGGGGCACCACTACTTTCCCGCTCTGGTCGCGCACCTCGCTGATCTCCCCTTTTAATATGAACTTTTTATCATAAAAATTGACACCGCCGGTCATTAGTCCGATTACAGGAGCAACCATTTTTTCGGTAAATGTTGAAACCACTTTTCCAAAAGCACCCCCCATTACAAATGCAACAGCAATGTCGACTAAATTACCCCTCAATGCAAACTGTTTGAATTCTTTTACAATTCCCATAGACGCTGATTTGACTTGAATTTAATTCATTCTCAACAAATACAGACCCTTGAATTCAATATATTTGTATGCATTGATAAAATTCAGATCGATGAAATCAATTAATTATCGGACCAGCATTCCTCACCTGTGCTCCCTGGGCATTTTTATCCTCCTCGCATTGATTTTTTGCAAGCCTGCACTCGAGGGAAAAGTCCTTCAACAAAGCGATATCGTGCATTGGAAGGGCATGAGCAAGGACATCAGCGATTACAAGGAAGTGAAAGGAACAGCTCCCCTATGGACCAACAGCATGTTCAGCGGAATGCCCGGTTTTCAGATTGCCACCAATAACAATAATATTCTACCCTATTATGCCAACGAGGCATTTGCCTTGTTCATTCCAAAACCTTTCCGGTTTTTCATATTGGCCTGTCTGGGATTTTATTTTCTGTGTTGGGCATTTGGCATCAGCCCATGGATTGGGATCATTGGAGCCTTGGGCTATGCCTACGCTTCATACTCTTCCATCATTGTCGCAGTGGGACATGAAACCAAAATGCTTTCAATGGCCTATGTGCCTGCATTGATAGGAGCCATGCAGCTGATCTTTTCAGGAAGATTATGGATCGGAACAGCACTGACGGCTCTGTTTAGCGCAATCCTCATCTCCCATAACCACTACCAAATTGATTATTACTTCCTGATCATAGCACTGGGCATGTCAACAGCCCTCCTTGCAGCGGCCATAAACAATAAGACAATTGGAAGCTTTTTCAAGCCGGCAATGCTGGCATTAATGGGGGGACTCATCGGGGTGCTGACAAATGCGGTGATGATTTTTACGACCTACGATTACTCAAAAGCAACCATACGCGGGGGACAAGCAGCGCTGAATACTAAAGATACGGGTACAACGGAAACAAAAGGTGGACTGGACACGGGATACGCATTTGCCTGGAGCTACGGAAAAGCCGAGACCATGACCCTGATGGTTCCAAATGTTTATGGCGGAGCCTCCCAATTACTAGGAGAAGATTCAAAGCTGATTCAGACCCTGAACGAAAAGAATATACCGCAGGAACTGGGCAACCAACTGTATGGCGCATTTCCTGCCTATTGGGGACCTCAACCCAGCACTTCGGGACCTGTTTATGTGGGTGCTGTTTTTTGTTTTCTGTTCCTGCTTGGAATTTTTCTGGTTCGGGGTCCCACCAAATGGTGGATCCTGGCAGTAACTGCACTGGCCATCATCATGTCGTGGGGAAAAAACTTTGCAACATTCAACACGTTTTTGTTTGAACACCTCCCACTCTACAATAAATTTCGTGCCCCCTCCATGATTCTTGTCATTCCGCAATTGACGATCCCCCTTTTGGGAATGCTGGCACTGAATAAGGTATTCTCCGGCGAACTCAGCAAAGAAGAACTACTGCAATCCCTGAAACGCACTGCTCTGGCAGCTGCTGCAGTTGTTGTCGTTGCCATTGGATTATATATGAGTTTTGACTATACAACCGCTAATGATCGCTTTATCCAACAACAACTCACCAACATGTCGCAAGGCGACACCACCCTTGGATCGGATATAATAAAAAGCGTGGCAGAAGACAGAAAAAAAATGTTTGGAGATGATCTCATCCGATCTGTACTGCTGATGGCTATTGCATTCATGCTGATCTTTCTCTACAACAAAAAAATATTCAATACAACCGGCGCACTTGCCGCACTCATCTGTTTGTCCGCATTTGATGTGCTGGGAGTAAGCGCTCGCTACCTGAATGCAGAAAAGTTTCTTGAGCCGGAAGAATACGAAGGCAATTTTTCACCCACACCCGCCGATCTGCAAATCAAACAAGACACCGGAAATCATTACCGCGTATTCAATTTAACTCAAGATGTTTTCAACGACGCCATCACATCGTATCACCACCGATCTGTTGGTGGTTACCATGCAGCAAAATTGAGCATCTACCAGGATCTGATCGAAAATCAACTCTCCAAACAACTCATGAACATGGAGGTGTTGAACATGCTGGACACCCGGTATATCATTGCACCCGACTCGATTGGCAATCCATCCCCTTCGTTTAATCCAAATGCACTGGGTGCCGTATGGCTGGTCAATGAAATCAAATGGGTAAAGGATCCAAAAGATGCCATGAAAGCGCTGGATAGTTTCAATGCCGCTTCCACTGCTATTATAGAGGAAAAAGACCGCTCTTCTATAAAACAAATCAGTGGAGAGGATTCATCTGCTTCCATTCAACTTACCCAACCCGGTCACGATACGCTCATCTATTCGTATGCGGCTTCTACTCCACAGTTCGCTGTGTTCAGCGAAGTGTTCTACGACAAAGGGTGGAAAGCTTATGTGGATGGGCAGGAACGACCGATCGTTCGCACCAATTATGCATTGCGTGGACTCTCCCTGGAACCCGGTCAACATGAAATCCAATTTCGGTTTGAACCAGCATCGTTCTTAACTGGATACAGCATTACCCGCTATGCGCAATGGGTGCTTGTGGTGCTGCTGATTGTTGCAGTGGCCATTACTATACGAAAAAAGAAAAGCATTACGTGAGATGTCCAGCACTCCTTTGGTAAGCGTGATCATGCCGGTATACAATACCGCACCTTTCCTGAGAGAGGCCATTGACAGTATACTGAATCAGACCTTAACTGATTTTGAACTGATTCTCATCGACGATGCATCTACAGATGAAAGTGCCTCTATTTTGCACGCATATTCGGATGAGCGCATACGCATCATTCAAAACGAAAAGAATCTTGGGCTGGCAGTATCCCTCAACAAAGCCACTCGGGTATCCAAAGGAAAATTCATCGCGCGGATGGATGGGGATGATGTTTCATTGGCCCACCGACTGGAACTGCAGGCATCTCAGTTGCAAAAATTGCCTCATCATTCGGTAGTATGCAGCACCTGCATACTGATCGATGAGCAAGGCAATAAAATTGGAAAATGGAAAGACGACAGCCAGTATCTCACTGCAAAAAAAATTCGGGCAAAACTTCCATCCAACAACTGCATTGTTCACCCTTCGATCATCATGAGGCGAGAATTGCTCCTGGAATATTTTTACGATCCTGAACAATCGGCAGCAGAAGATTATGACTTATGGTTGCGCATGGCTGCCGAAGGGGTAATGTTTCACAAATTTGAAGAACCGCTGGTGCTGCACCGAATCAGAAAACAATCTTTCACCCGGGAGCGACAACACAATGTGTTTTTTAAATTGTTTCGGATCAAAATTATTTTTTTGTTTCACGGGCTCATCAAGGGACAAGCGAATGGTTTTATGGCAAAAACTCTGCTCTATGCGATGATCGACTTGATCAAAGGCGCGGCTAAAGAAATTAAAAAAGGGATAAAACGATGAGTTATTCATTCTATCTGCTAAAAAGGTGGCTAGAAGACATCATCTTATTTCCACTGGTCGCCACAGGGAAACTGTTCAAGAATCGCTTACCCAACATATCAGTTGATTACGTATTGATTTTCCCTTTCCACCATTTGGGGGGAGCAGAGCGGGTGCATCTGAATATATCCCGTGCATTAAAAGATAAAAAATGCCTGATACTATTCACCCGAAAATCAGATTCACTGGGATTTCGAAAATCATTTGAGGCAACGGGTCACACGATATGTGACATTTCAACATTCACCGATAACAAGTGGATATACTTTTGTAATATTTTCTACCGCGGAGTTGTTGCCGGCTGGGTGAACGAAAAACGTCCAGTGGTTTTCAATGGTCAAAGCAATTTTGGATATAAAATTTCACCTTGGATAGACCCCTCCATTGCTCAAGTTGAATTGATTCATGCCTTTTGTTCGTTTTCATGGATCAGAATACCATTTGCCGCCTTTTACCAAAAGACGATCATGATCAGCAAATTCGCCATTGCACAACATGAACAACAATATACATCGCTATCTGTACCCGAAATACTAAAGCACCGTATTGTATACATACCCAATGGGGTCGATACACCCCTATCTGAAAAAAGTAAAGAACCTCCTCCTCCATTGAATGTTTTATTTGTTGGTCGACCTGACCGGGATAAACGACCCGAATTGTTTGCCCAGATTGCTGAGCGCTGCAGTGCAGCAGGACTGAAGACACGCTTTCATGTGATTGGAGTTTCCAAAGAATTCATTGCAACTGCTTATCATCCTTATCTTGTTTTCCATGGAGCCCTATCAAGTGACACCCAACTGAATGCTCTGTACCAAGAGGGACATGTGCTGGTGTTATGTTCACTGCACGAAGGATTCCCATTAGTCATTGCGGAAGCCATGATGGCGGGAAATGTGATTCTCTCTACCCCCGTAGGCGATATTCCTCATCATGTTCATGATGCGGAACATGGATTTTTATTCACTTCCATAAAAAATAATGAAATCATCATCCTAGAAGCGGTCGATCACATCCGCCAATTCATAGAAGACCCTGACCAGCTGCAACACATGGCAGAGAATAACAAACACTATGCAAAAGAAGTTTTTGGAATGACTACTTTTGAAAACCGGTACCGTGAATTATTGACTGAAACCATTCATTCGTGAAATCCATCGGATTCATCATCATTACGTATAATCGTCCAGCAGAACTACTGGCTTTATTGAATAACCTAACTGGACTCGAGCAAAAAGAAACCTTGCTTCAGGAGATCATCATTGTCAACAACGATTCTTCTGAAAGCTACAACGAAGCGGAACTGTTCATCAACCAGCATAAAGAACTTCCTATCCGCTACATCCATTCAGCAGAAAATCTGGGGGTAGCCAAAGGTCGGAACCTGGCCCTGTATTATGCAACAGCTCCGATTTTAGTTATGCTGGATGATGACGGAGAATTACAGAACAGCAATGCTCTAATGGCACTGGACAATCTGTTCAATGAAAAAGGAGAATCCCTTGCAGTAGCATCGTTCAAAGTCAACTACTTCAGTACAGGAGCCATGCAGGTGAATGCTTTTCCACATAAACAGTTTCATAAACGCAAAGACCTGCACGAATTTGAAACCTATTATTTTGCCGGAGGTGCACATGCAATCCGAAAAACAGTCATGCAAGAATTGAACGGCTACCCGATTGAATTTTTTTATGGGATGGAGGAATACGATTTGAGTTACCGCATTATTGACAAAGGGTATAGCATTCTTTATACAGATGCAGTGGTTATGTTGCATAAAGAATCGCCTGCCGGCAGGCCGCCTCACCGCGATAAAATGAAAATGCTTTGGAAAAATAAATCCGTTGTGGCGTGGAGGTATTTACCCGGGGTATATTTTTGGACCACCAAATGGATGTGGTCATTTGAATACTTAAGAAAAACCTCCTTTGATCTGTGGGGATGGCTAAAAGGATGGCGTGAAATCAGAACGATACCTCATAGCCAAAAAAGAATGCCAATTGGCAAAGACGCCTTATTGCGTTTGAAAAATCTTGATGCCAGGCTTTGGTACTGACCGTCAGAGTGATGATGCGCGCGTCAAAAACAAATCGATTGCTTTTCGTTTGTTTTGATCCAACCGATACGATATGTTTTCTTTGAAGTACCGATTCAGATCATACGCTTGAAAATGAATGTCACGAATTACAGCATCCAGGTGTTCTACTCCCACTGCAACAGCCTTGTTGAAATTCACCAAAAAAGAGTCGCTTAACGTTTGTGTGGTTACCCAAACTGCAAAAACAAATGGAAGCCCCGTCATTTCCACCCATGCTATTCCCAGATCGGTTACATGAGGAAACAAGGATCGCGCCATCAGTGCCCGATCTCCAATCAGCAACGCCGCCTCGGTGCCCGATACCGATAATAACTCCTCATCTGTAGTGGAAGGCATGAATGAACAATTAAGTTTGAAGTGATCTCGCAGTATCAGTTTGCAGAGCATAACCGACGTCCGGGATTGGTAATCTAGTCGCACCGCATTTATTTCATGCAGAGGGACGCGACTGAACAGGCAGACCGAAGCCACTTCTCCCTCAGTTCCAATGCAGTAATCGGAGATAATGGCATACTCTTTCAGTCCGAGCAAACCAGCCACTGGTACCAGACCAATATCGATCCGGCCATTATTTAAATCCTTAACAAGATTGGATGGATAATCCAACTGTAACCGATGAGGATGGTGTTGCAGGCCCCGTTCCATGCCGTAAAGCATGGGACGTGTATTCAAGTAGCTCACTGCTCCAATCCGAATTTCCCGTTCCAATGATATTGATGTAAATTTGCCGCAAGTTACACCAATCGCCACTGAAAATGGAACTGAATACACTCACCGCCTTATCCCCAGTAGACGGAAGGTATTTTGTCCAGACAGAGGGACTGATTAGTTATTTTTCAGAGTGGGCGCTGATGCAATACCGTCTTCGTATCGAAACCGAGTACTTTATCGCCCTTTCAAAAGAGAAATTATTCAAACTGGATTCTGGTGTTGTAAAACATCTGCGTAAGTCGTATCAGGAATTTGATGTAACAACTGCCTACGAAATCAAAAACCTTGAGAAGGTTACCAACCACGACGTCAAAGCACTGGAGTACTTCATGAAAAAAGAGCTGGATGCACTTCAGCTCGGACACCTCAAGGAATTCATCCATTTTGGACTCACCTCTCAGGATGTGAACAATACCGCGATCCCATTGCTGTGGAAAGAAGCGTTGGAACACGTCTACTATTCTGCAATTCTGAATTTAGTCATCCGACTCAATACACTGGCAAAGGAATGGGACAAAGTTCCCATGTTGGCCAGGACACATGGACAACCTGCCTCCCCTACCCGATTGGGTAAAGAAATTAAGGTATATGTTGAGCGATTGGAAAATCAAATCCGATTGATGGAGCAAATTCCCTACTCCTGCAAATTTGGAGGAGCTACAGGAAATTTCAACGCACACCATGTGGCATACCCTAAACACAATTGGGTAAAATTTGCCAATGGATTCTGCAGTGATGCATTGGGACTTCAACGTCAGCAGCATACTACGCAAATCGAACACTACGATATGCTGGCCGCACATTTCGATGGTATGAAGCGAATCAATACCATCTTGATCGACTTTTGCAGGGATGTATGGACCTATGTTTCAATGGAGTACTTCCGCCAGAAAACCAGAAAGGGCGAAGTAGGATCCTCGGCAATGCCGCATAAAGTAAACCCTATCGATTTTGAAAACGCAGAAGGCAACCTTGGATTTGCCAACGCCATTCTGGAACACCTGGCTTCGAAACTACCGGTATCCCGTTTGCAGCGTGATTTAACGGACTCCACCGTAATCCGAAACATTGGCATGCCCTTCGCCCATACACTCATCTCGGTTAACTCCATCAACAAGGGATTGGGAAAGTTATTGCTCAATCAAGATGCCATCAACAAAGACCTCGAAGCCAACTGGGCCGTTGTGGCAGAGGCCATCCAAACAGTCCTGCGCCGTGAAAAATATCCTGAACCGTACGAGGCACTCAAAGAACTCACCAGAGGCAATGCACAGATCAACCAAAAAGCAATTCAGGCATTCATCAAAAAATTAAAGGTTAAACCGGGAGTCAAAAAAGAATTACTCACCATTACGCCGTTCAACTACACCGGCATTTGATCATTTCTGTATTTCCGAACTGAACAAGAACTGTATATCCGGGTTATTCGCAATCTCTGTATTCAGAAACCATTCGCTTTGTGCTAAGTAGACCAGCTGCCCATCTTTATCATTGACCACATTTGCTGTTTTGAATCGAATGAAGTCCTCCAGCTTTTTTTTATCATCTGAAACCAGCCAACAAGCTTTATAAAACGGAAGCGGATTGAACTGAACCGAAGCTCCGTACTCCTGCAGCAAGCGGTATTGAATGACTTCAAATTGAAGATCGCCTACACAGCCAATAATTTTTCTGTTTCCATTGTGCTGCGTAAACAATTGAGCAACTCCTTCGTCTGTCAATTGATTCAATCCCTTCTCCAGTTGCTTTGTCTTCATTGGATCTTTGTTCACGACTTCTTTGAAGATCTCCGGTGAGAAACTGGGAATTCCGGTAAAATAAAAATCCTCTCCTTCTGTGAGCGTATCCCCAATTTTAAAATTTCCGGTATCAAACAATCCCACTACATCTCCAGCAAACGCCTGTTCAATTACATCTTTATCGCGTGCCAAAAAGCTATAGGGGTTACTGAATCGCACATCTTTGTCTAACCGCACATGGTGATAAAATTTGTTGCGTTCAAATTTTCCGGAGCACACCCTCAAAAATGCAATACGGTCGCGGTGCTTGGGATCCAGGTTCGCATGTATTTTGAATACAAACCCACTAAAGCGATCATCGTGAACATCGATGGTTCGGGCGGTGGCAGGTCGACTTCTTGGCTCTGGTGAAATGCGGATGAACGTATCGAGCAATTCCCTTACTCCGAAATTATTGATGGCACTTCCAAAAAAAACAGGGGCAGTCTTGCCTTCCAAATAGACCTGCTGATCAAACTCTCCGTACACTCCATGAAATAACTCAGCATCCTCCCGGAGTTGGCGGGCATCTTTTTCTCCAATGAGTTCATCGAGCAAGGGAACAGAAAGATCATCCACTTTTACACTTTCTTCAATGGCGACCTTCTGATTGGGCTGAAAGAGCAGAAGGCTTTTGTCATAGAGGCTGTATACTCCTTTGAAATCCTTTCCCATGTTGATGGGCCAGCTCAAGGGATGCAAATGAATGCTCAATTCTTTTTCTATCTCGTCCAACAGATCAAAGGGGTTCTTGCCATCCCGATCCATTTTGTTGATGAATACAATTACCGGAGTATCGCGCATCCGGCAGACTTCCATGAGTTTGCGCGTTTGTTCCTCTACTCCTTTCACGCCATCCACGACAAGAATAACGCTGTCGACAGCCGTCAATGTTCGATAGGTATCTTCTGCAAAATCTTTGTGCCCGGGAGTATCCAGAAGATTGATCAACGTGTTCTTGTACTCGAATGACATCACAGAAGTCGCCACACTGATGCCCCGTTGGCGCTCAATCTCCATGAAGTCGCTTGTCGCATGCTTCTTGATCTTATTACTTTTTACTGCTCCGGCTGTCTGGATGGCGCCACCAAACAACAAAAACTTTTCAGTCAGGGTGGTTTTACCGGCATCCGGGTGGGAAATGATGGCAAATGTTCTTCTGCGGCTTATTTCACTATCGTACTTCATCGGAAAGGGTTCAAAGATAGTACATCGCTGAGTTCAAGAATCCGCTTGTCACTTCAATTGTTCCGCTCACCCATTTTTGGAGGGAAAGTCGGCAGCAATCAAGTAGATTTGCACCATGAAAAAGACCCTGGAGATACTGATCACCACCCTGAAACTGGCCATACAGGAGCTGTCCAAGAATAAGCTCAGGACCTTTCTTTCCCTTTTTGGTGTGACCATTGGTATCTTTTGCATCATTGGCGTTCTCTCTACAGTAAGCAGCCTGGAACGCAATATTCAGGACGGCATCAAAACACTAGGGTCCAATACGATTTATGTTGATAAATGGGACTATTCCGGAGGGGCCGATTACCCCTGGTGGAAATACCTGAACCGCCCCAGCCCTAAATTGATCGAAACACGATTGATCAAAGAAAAAGTAAGCGCCGACATCAACATAGTTTTTAATTTCACAACCCAGTCCTTCATGCAATTTGAAAACGATAAACTCGATGGTATCAATTACCATGGAGTGACGGATGAATTTGATCAAATCCAACCCATAGAAATTCAGTATGGCCGCTACCTCAATTCCATGGAATTTGATCAGGGTACTGCCAGTGTTGTGATTGGGTACGAGAATGCAGAGAAACTATTTGGCAATCCCGAACGAGCGGTTGGCAAAGAAGTCGATCTGCGCAACAAAAAAGCCATCATCGTTGGGGTGATGAAAAAACAAGGAAAAAGCTTCATTGAAGGATGGGAATTCGATCAAAGCATTGTGCTTTCGTATAAGTTCATGCGACAAATGCTGTTCAATGAGCGGTTCAATAATCCCAAGATCATCGTAAAGGGACCAGAAAACATGAGTACCGAAGCCCTCAAAGATGAGCTCAAAGGCGCCATGCGCTCGATTCGCCGACTCGGCCCTACCGAAGAAGATGATTTCGCGCTGAATGCGATTAGCGACTTCAGCAAGGCCGTTACGTCGCTTTTCGCCAGCGTCAACCTGGGTGGATGGCTGATCGGTCTACTGAGCCTGATTGTTGGCGCATTTGGCATTGCCAATATCATGTTTGTGACGGTCCGGGAACGCACACCCATCATCGGACTGAAAAAAGCCATTGGAGCAAAACGAAGAACCATCCTCATGGAGTTCCTGCTGGAAAGCGCCATGATTTGCATTATTGGGGGACTGATTGGCGTGATCCTGGTGGTCATCTTATCCGCAGTGCTCACCTCCGTGTTCAGCTTCAATGTTTATGTGTCCTTGAATATTCTGGCCCTCGCCATTGGTATCTGTGTAGGAATTGGCATATTAGCAGGTATCATTCCGGCCATGATCGCTTCCAGAATGGACCCTGTTGTTGCCATTCGATCCAAGTAAACCACCGTGAAATCTCCCACGTACATATTGGGCATCGAATCTTCATGTGATGAAACCTCTGCGGCCGTTTGCCGCGACGGAAAAATTCTATCCAATGTGATTGCGTCACAGGAAATTCATCAACGGTATGGGGGCGTTGTACCGGAACTTGCCAGTCGCGCGCACATGCAAAATATTGTACACGTTGTGGATGCTGCCCTTTCGCAATCCGCTATTCGTCAGCAGGACCTGAGTGCGATCGCCTTTACACAAGCACCGGGATTGATCGGCGCCTTGCTGGTGGGCAGCGGCTTTGCAAAATCACTGGCCCTTGCACTGAAGCTACCCCTCATCGAAGTACACCACATGCAGGCCCATGTGTTGTCCAATCTCATCAGCGCACCTTCTCCTTCATTTCCATTTCTATGCCTGACCGTCAGCGGAGGTCATACACAAATTGTGCGTTGCGATTCACCCTTGTCCATGGAAGTGCTGGGTGAAACCATCGACGATGCTGCAGGTGAAGCATATGATAAAACAGCCAAAATGCTGAGACTCCCATATCCGGGTGGACCATTGATTGACGCGCGTGCGCAAGAGGGAGACCCTAAACGGTTTCATTTCCCTGAACCGCAGGTGCCGGGTTTGTCCTTTAGCTTCAGCGGTGTCAAAACCTCAGTGCTGTATTTTCTGCAAAAACACAGCAAAGAGGATCCGTCATTTGTGGAACGCAATATCAACGATATCTGCGCTTCGTTCCAGCACACCATGACATCCATATTGCTGCAAAAATTAAAAAAGGCGAGTCTGGAGACTGGCATCAAGGAAATCTGCCTCGCAGGTGGTGTTGCTGCAAACAAAGGATTACGAAACGGCTTAACGGAATTAGGTGCCCGCTATGGATGGAACATTTACATACCGGCTATGGAATACTGTACAGATAATGCAGCTATGATTGCCATAACCGGTTACTATAAATACATGAACCACCAATTCAGCGATCTTTCCGTTTCCGCCAGTGCGCGAGCCGACTGGTAAATAAGCGTCAATGCCCAACACGTTTTTTTCATTCAAATCGTTCACCGTTCATCAGGACAGATGTGCGATGAAGGTCACTACCGACGGAGCCCTGTTCGGCGCATGGGTGGCATCCCGCACGCAATCAGCTGAACAGCTGCTGGATGTGGGAGCGGGTACCGGAATCTTATCGCTGATGATCGCTCAGTCCGGTTCTGGAACCATAGATGCAATCGAAGTTGAATCGACATGCCATCAACAACTGTGCGATAACATTGTATCCTCTGAATGGTCCGATCGCATACATCCTATTCATGCTGACTTCAACTCATTTGAACCTCAGAAAAAGTACGATTGTGTCGTTTCGAATCCTCCTTTTCACCGGGATCAATTGTCAAGCACTAACCCTTCCACCAATTTAGCCCGTCACGATACAGGACTCACCATTCAGGAATTGCTAAAAAAAAGCAGCACATTGGTCACCCCTACGGGCAGACTATTCGTATTGATTCCGTATTACAGAACCGAAGAAATTATTGCATGTGCAAGACAACTGAATTGGCAGCTGGCCTCTTCGGTGTTCGTACAGCAGACGCCAAAACATGCCTACTTTCGGACATTCCTGGAATTTGAAATGCAAAAAACTACTGAAGTGCTGTCCTCCTCGATCCTGATTAAAGATGAAAAAGATGCATACAGTCCAGAGTTCATAGCACTGCTGCGTCCCTATTACCTGGCATTCTAACGCAGATCAGCGACCTCTTCCCCACCCTAACCAATCGTTGGCATTGGCATAAATCATCAGGCCGAACAAAATAACCATGCCTACAATTTGAGCATATTCCAAAAACTTTTCGTTAGGCTTCTTTCCAGTGATCATTTCAATCAGGGTGAAAAGTACATGTCCGCCGTCCAAAGCGGGAATCGGAAGTAAATTCATAAAAGCCAATACGATGGAAAAGAACGCTGTGATGTTCCAAAATGCTTGCCAGTCCCATTCGTACTTAGGAAAAATCGATCCCATGGATTTAAATCCGCCCAACCCTTTGTATGCACCGGTAGAAGGATTCAGAATTTTTTTAAACTGCGCGATATAAAAACTCAACTTCTCCATTGCCTTGTTCACACCCGCAGGAAAAGATTCAAAAAATCCAAACGATTTTTTTTCAAAAACATAGAGTCCATCTTTTTCCATTTCATCCATGCTGGGCATGATAGGGAAAAACCCAATGGAAGTGTCGGGACGAATTACGGTTTGAAGAACCATATTTTTCCCTTCGCGAACAATATGAAGTTGTACGGTATCTCCGGCGCGATCATGGATAGCGGGCTTCACTTGATCAAAAAAGCGAATGGGTAATGAATCAATTCCTGCAATCCGATCACCTGCCACCAATCCATTGCTCACTATTCCTGAATCCTGTGGCACTTCGCCCACGATGCAGGGAATACGGGGCATCAACAATACTGACCGCTTGCCTTTTTCAACAATCTTTTCAATAAAGTTCACCGGTATAGGCAACTCTTTTTGTATCCCGTTGCGTTCGATGGTCATTTTTTCTCCCAGCAGCAAAGCAGAATTCATGTCCTCGAAATAGACCAACTCTTCGTTATTGACAGCTAAGATTTTATCTCCGGTCTGAATGCCGATTTCGTTTACGACCGAATCCACCACCCATACCCCATTGGTAAGGCTCTTATTGGGCAATTTGGTTTCACCCCAGGTATACAGGGTCATCGCATAGATGATGAACGCCAATAAAATATTGACAGTAACCCCTCCAATCATGATGATGAGCCGTTGCCAGGCCGGTTTGCTTCTGAACTCCCATGACTGGGCAGGTTGTTTGAGCTGTTCTTTGTCCATGCTCTCATCAATCATTCCAGCAATTTTCACATAGCCGCCCAATGGCAACCAACCGATTCCGTAAACAGTGTCTCCAATTTTTTTCTTTACCAGCGAAAACCAGGGATCAAAAAAGAGGTAAAACTTTTCTACCCGACAACCAAAAATTTTGGCGGGAATGAAATGTCCAAATTCATGGAGAATAACGAGTATGGAAAGAGAGAGAATCAGCTGACCCGCTTGGAGTCCCACAGCATACCAATTGATATCCAACAACATCTGTGCGATCATGTGTGCAATTATACATTGATTAAAGATGCCGCAAAATTCCGGGCTTCTCCATCGCTTTCAAAATATTCTTCCAGCGTGGGATGTTCAATGAAGGGCATATTGTTCATTGTACGTTCAATTACTTCAGTCATGTCCAAAAATCCGAGGCGGTTTTTGATGAACCCATATACCGCCAGTTCATTGGCAGCATTCAGGATGCAAGGCATGTTTCCACCTTGATTGAGGGCCCGAATGGCCAGTGCCAGGTTGCGAAAGGTTTTAATGTCCGGAGGATCAAAACTCAGTGTGGCAGATTTGGTAAAATTGAATCGGGGAAACTCATTATCGATGCGGTGAGGATAGGCCATGGCATATTGGATGGGAAGCTTCATGTCGGGCAGTCCCATTTGTGCCTTGATGCTGTTGTCCCGAAACTGTACCATGCTATGGATGATGCTCTGGGGATGGATGACCACTTCAATTTGTGAAGGCTGAAGATCAAAAAGCCATTTGGCTTCTATCATTTCCAACCCTTTGTTCATTAGGGAGGCAGAGTCGATGGAGATTTTTGCCCCCATGCTCCAGTTGGGGTGTTGGATGGCATGCTCGCGTTTGACATTGACCAGGTAATTGGGTTTTCGTCCCACAAAGGGTCCGCCAGAGGCCGTCAGGATGATCTTCTCGATGGGGTTGTTGCGTTCTCCCACCAGGCATTGAAAAATGGCCGAATGTTCTGAATCAACCGGGATGATGGAAACTCCTTTCTCTTGCGCCAGTGACATCACCACATCGCCTGCCACCACCAACGTCTCTTTATTGGCCAATGCAATGTGTCGTCCTGATTCAATTGCTTTTAATGTCGGTTTGAGTCCCGCAAAACCCACAATTCCCGCCATCATCATATCATAACAGGGCATGAGCGCTACTTCCTCCAAACCTTTTTCACCAGAGAGCACCTGAATTCCTTTTGGGTGCAGTGCCTGGTGCACCGTTGCATATTTAGCAGGATCCACAATCACAACAGCAGCCGGTAAAAACTCCAGTGCCTGTTCGATGAGCAGTTCAGCGTTGGATTGTGCCGTCAGGATTGCGGCAGAAAACAGATTTGGATTTGCTCGAATGACTTCAAGGGTCTGCTTTCCGATGGATCCGGTTGAGCCAAAGATTCCGATTCGTTTAAAAAGAACGGGGGCACTGGTTTCATCGGTGAAGGAATATGAGAAGTCGAACTCCATTCGTATAAAATTAGTCCTTGTTGATCATCTTTTCAAGTTCCGTTGCAATCAATCGATCGTTGCTGAGTCGGGGGACTTTATTCTGTCCGCCCAGTTTTCCCTTGGAACGCATGTAATCAATAAATGCATTTCGCTTGAGCGGACGAATGATGAGTCGCTCCAAAATATTTCCCCGAATCAAATCATCGTAGTAGATATTTTTTGAACGGAGTTGATCGTCTACGCATGCCGCAAACGCTTGAAGATCGGTCGGCAATTCTTCAAACTCAATGAACCATTCATGATACGATTTGCCCTGATCAGTGGAAATGAACGGAGCTACCGTAAATTCTACAATGCGGGTTCCGAATTGCTCTGCGGCTTTGAGGAGGCTGTATTCAACTTCCTCGCCAATCACATGTTCTCCAAATGCAGAGATAAAATGCTTGATTCTGCCTGTAACGACAATTCGATACGGGTCAATGGACGTAAACTTGACCGTATCGCCAATATTGTACCCCCATAGTCCGGCGTTGTTGTTGATGATGAGGGCATAGTTTTCACCGAGCTTGACATCTTTCAGTGAAAGCCGACGAGGGCGTTCATTGAAAATTTCTTGGGCAGGAATGAATTCAAAGAATATACCCGACTGGGTATTGAGCAAGAGTCCCTCCTCCTCACGGGTATCCTGAAAAGCAAAAAATCCTTCAGAAGCCGGAAAGGTTTCAATCGTGTCGATGGATCGACCAATGCTTTCCATGAGTTTGGCACGGTAGGGACTGAAATTGACTCCGCCATGAACCATTACCTGAAAATGAGGGAATAGCTCCCCGATCTTCTTCCCCGATCGCTCGATGAGTCGGTCGAAGTACATCTGCACCCATGGCGGGATGCCGCTGATCAGGGTCATGTTCTTGTGCAGGGTTTCCTCAACGATCCGATCGAGCTTGGTTTCCCAATCTTCTATGCAGTTGGTCTCAAAGCTTGGCAACTGATTGCCCCTGAGGTAGGCCGGAATGTGGTGGTTGACTATCCCGCTCAATCGACCCGTCGGAATGCCGGCTATCCGGTCGAGCGTAGGGGAACCCGATAAAAAAATCATGTTCCCAGACGCAAAATCAGCATTTCCTGTTTCCGCAATATACCCGAGTAGGCCATTTCGAGCGGTATGGATATGATTGGAGATGGAGTCGCTGGAAATGGGGATGTATTTTGCGCCTGAAGTAGTTCCCGATGTTTTAGCAAAGTAAATGGGTCGGCCCGGCCACAGCACCCCTTCCTTTCCCTCTTTGATCCGATGGATGTAGGGAGACAAAGTCTCGTAGTCCCTTATCGGAACTGCATCCCTAAAAGATTCATAATCATTGATTTCAGTGAAATGGTGGTCCCGACCAAACTCGGTGGGTGCCGCCTTTCTGACCAGCATGCGCAAGATGCTCTCCTGATCGGACAATGCCGTCCGCATCGTGCGCTTGATCCTGCCATGGACAATGGCGGCAAATGGTTTGGCCAGATACGACTTGATTTTCATGCGCAGGGCGGTTGCCAAAGATACTCTTAAGGCTTGAAACCAAGGGACTTGTCGACCAATAATTTTTAAGCCCACACTTGGTCATTGCGCATTTAATCCCTACCTTTGCCCTCCTAAAAATCAGACCATGTTCGCAATTGTGAAAATAGCCGGTCAGCAATTCAAAGTCGCAGCAGGACAACAACTCTACGTTCCGCACATTGCCGGCAATGCAGGTGACAAAATTGAACTTTCCGAAGTGCTCCTCGTTGACAACGGTGGAAAATTGACTGTCGGCCAGGAAGTAAAAGAGAAAGTAAAAGCAGAAATCATCGGTGAAAAACAAGGCGACAAAGTGATCGCGTTCAAAATGAAACGCAGAAAAGGTTTCCGTAAAAAAATCGGTCACCGCAAACTGTATACCCGAATCAAAATTGAAAGCATCGGTTAATTGAATCAGCCGAATACATAAACTCCAGCATCATGGCACACAAGAAAGGCGAAGGCAGTGTAAAAAATGGTCGCGATTCCCACAGCAAGCGACTCGGCATTAAAATTTTTGGCGGACAACCTGCTATTTCCGGTAACATCATCCTGAAACAACGCGGAACCGAATACCACCCCGGAAAAAATGTTGGAGTAGGTAAAGACTTCACCATTTTTGCAACTTCTGATGGAGTGGTGGAGTTCAGAAAATCGAAAAATAACAGAACCATTGTTTCTGTTAATCCGATCGTAACTGCCGGATAATCAACGTCTGAAAAAAATTTTTTTTGTGATTTAGAAAAAGTGTTTATACTTTTACTATGTTATTCATTTTTCTAACCATTAAATTCTAACAAAATGGCAACTGCAAAAAAGGCTAAAAAAGCTGCTCCTAAAAAGAAAGCCGCTAAGAAAGCCGCTCCAAAGAAGAAGGCTGCTCCAAAGAAGAAAGCCGCCAAGAAGAAGGCTGCTAAGAAGAAGTAATCTTCTCTTTGCAACGAATAACGGTCCCGCTTCGGCGGGACTTTTTTTATGCCCTACCCCGCCATTTCCCGATATTTGAACGATGCCGACCAATCAACAGATAGCCGACCAATTTGGCCTGCTTGCCAAACTAATGGACATCCACCAGGAGAATTCCTTCAAAGCAAAGTCCTATGCGGCTGCCGCTTTTGCCATTGAACGACTTCCCGCCGAACTCTCGGAGATGGAACGCTCCACCATTCCCCACCTCAAAGGAATTGGGGCATCGAGTGCACAAAAGATAATGGAACTGCTGGATGGGGGTCAGCTACAACTGCTGGACGACCTGCTCGGTAAAACACCTGCGGGCATCCTGGAAATGATGCAGATCAAAGGCTTGGGACCGAAAAAAATTGCAACCATCTGGAAGGAAATGGAAATTGAGACCATTGGGGAATTGCTCTACGCGTGTACAGAAAACCGACTATTGCGATACAAAGGTTTTGGAGAGAAAACCCAGAAAAATGTATCCTCATCTATTGAATTCTTCCTTCGTCACAAAGGTCATTTTTTGTGGGCTGAATTGGAAACCTATGTCCAACGCATGGAACAGGTGGTGCAGGAGCGGTTCCCTGATTACACAATGGAGTCCTGCGGATCATTCAAACGACAACTGCCAACGCTTGATGCACTGGAATGGGCGACCAACATCCCAACTGTTCAACTGCTCCCGTTCCTTCAAGAACTGGAATGTGAGATCACCAGTCGACAAGATGCTTATATATCGGCCAAGGGACTTGAATCGGTGGAACTTCGGTTCTATCATTCAGCATCAACATCCACTGCAGTAACTGCGTTCAGGCAAAACTGCTCTGAATCATTCTTGCATGCATGGAACGAACAGTTCCATCACCAATGGGAATCTGTGGTTTCTGAATCTGAAATTTTTTCTTCCTGCTCGGTCCCCTTCATTCCCTCGTTTCTGCGGGAAGATCCCTCTATAATTGATCAGGTTCTGAGCCAGCCTACTGTTTCCGTTATTCAACCCCATGACATTAAAGGCATCATTCACTCGCACAGCGATTGGAGCGATGGAGCGAATACCATCGAAGAAATGGCGGTTGTGTGCCAGCAATTGGGAATGGAATACCTGGTGATCAGCGACCACAGCAAGTCGGCTTTTTATGCCAATGGACTCCAGGAGGAACGCGTGAAGTCCCAACACCAATACATTGATGAACTCAATCGAAAACTATCTCCTTTTGTCATCTTCAAAAGCATTGAATGCGATATCCTGAACGATGGAGTGCTGGATTATTCCGACGCTCTGCTTTCCACATTTGATTTGGTCATTGCATCGGTTCATTCCAACCTGAATATGGACCAAGATAAAGCCATGCACCGACTGCTTCGGGCGATTGAACATCCAGCAACAACCATTCTGGGACATCCCACCGGCAGGTTGTTGCTCAGTCGAAAAGGCTATCCCATTGATCACGAGAAAATAATCGATGCCTGCATCTCCAACCGTGTGGCCATTGAAATCAATGCCCATCCCCGTCGGCTCGACCTGGATTGGTCATGGGTGGCAAAGGCGCAGGAAAAAGGAGCCATGTTGTCCATTAACCCGGATGCCCACGTGATTGAAGGGTTCAAGGATGTCCGCTATGGTGTACTGGCTGCTCAAAAAGGGGGATTACAAAAAACCCATAATTTGTCAAGCCTAAACCTGAATGCATTCCAGCAATACCTGAAAGAAAATAGAAAAATAAAGTGATCAGTGGGAGCGCTTGACTTCATCCCACATCGCATCCATTTCAGCAAGGGTCATATCGGTTAATGATTTACTCCGGGACGCTGCGATGGATTCCATGGATTGGAAGCGGTTTAAAAACTTGGTATTGGTCCTGGCCAGTGCCTGATCAGGGTCAATGCCTAAAAAACGGGCGTAGTTGACGATCGAAAACAATAGATCTCCCATTTCCTCCTCTACCCGGATGTGTTGAGCCGGTACACGGTCAACTGCATCCGACAGTTTCACTTCCTCGAGCAATTCATTCATTTCCTCTTCCACTTTCTTCCACACCTGTTCTTTGTTTTCCCATTCAAAGCCAACCTGCTTTGCTTTCTCTTGAAGCCGCATGGCCTGAATCAAGGGCGGGAGGGATCTTGGAACTCCACTCAGAACTGAGGTCTTCCCTTCCTTTAATTTCAGTTTTTCCCAGTTGCGCTTTACTTCTTCTTCGTTCTCGACTTTTACATCTCCATAAATGTGTGGATGGCGATGAATGAGTTTTGCCCGGATGGCTTCAATCACATCTTGAATATCAAACCGGGATTCTTCTTTTGCGATTTTCGCATAGAACAACACGTGGAGCAACACATCACCCAATTCTTCTTTGATTCCATTCCAGTCGTCTGCAGCCACCGCATCCGCCAATTCATGGCATTCCTCCAAGGTCAACTGCCGCAGACTGTGAATGGTTTGTTTTTTATCCCAGGGGCATTTTTCCCGAAGATCATCAAGGATTTCCTGCAAGCGAGAAAAAGAATGGAAGTCCTGCATGAGTTTGGAAAATTTTAGATGAAGAGAAGTGCCCGGGGCGGGAATCGAACCCGCACTCGCTTTTTCGGCGAACAGGATTTTAAGTCCTGCGTGTCTACCAGTTCCACCACCCGGGCAGTACAAAAAGAACGCTCTAAAATAAAAAATTCCATCGACCGATGGAATTTCGTTGAGCGGAAGACGAGATTCGAACCCGCGACCCTAACCTTGGCAAGGTTATGCTCTACCAGCTGAGCTACTTCCGCATATACAAGAGCTGAGTGGGGTGCAAAAATAGGTTTTTGCGCCCATCCTGCAAAGATTTATTACTTGTACTTGGGTGTATACTGGGTGCTTTCAGGCACGTCCACTTTGGGTTTGCCCTTGTACTTCATGGAATACAATCCATAACAACCTCCCATGACGAAAGCAAGAATGGCAAAAAGCTGAACATGGAACAAGAAGCGGGAGGAGGAAACCCAGTTTCTTCCAAGATCCTTTTTATCCAGTGTATCCATATGATTTTCCTGCATAGTAATGATTTGCAGCGCAAAAATAGAACATGAGCATCAATTATCCATTTTGAGAGGAAACAATTTCGGAAAACCGGTTCTTGCCGAGGACAAAATGCTGCCAAACTACACTCTCCTTGTACAGCCCTTTGAGTCCCGCGGTTTTGCGCGGTGCTTCACTGAATACCGATTGCTTTTTTTGAGCAATCAACCAGCCGAAAAAAGCAAAATGAGAACGCATTACGGCAAAGAAATACCCCGACTGACCAGAAAATAGATTTTTATATGCACTGATCGCATCGAGCGCAAAACGCGTCGGAATGACCCAACAAGCTTCCCCCAATGGGAGATTTTTAGACAGCATAATTAGGTTATTCCGGAAATTCAGGAACACTTTCCGGGAATTGTCCTTGGGCAGTGTACCTCCACCCACGTGGTAGACAATAGAATCGGGAGAAGCCAGAATTCGGTAACCCCATCGTTGCAACCGCCAGCACAAATCAATCTCTTCATGATGAGCAAAGAAAAATTCATCAAATCCACCTACTTTCAAAAAAGCCGATCGACGAATGAACATGGCTGCGCCGGAAGCCCAAAAGATCTCCGACACGCTTTGGTATTGTCCGTTGTCGGTTTCCAACACATCAAAAATTCTTCCACGGGAAAATGGATACCCCAAACGGTCAATCCACCCCCCTGCTGCGCCGGCATACTCAAAATGCGACCTCCGGTTTAGATCCAGGATCTTGGGCTGAATTGCAGCCACATCCTTGTGCCTTTCAAATAATTCAACAATCGGTTCGATCCACTTTGAATCGACTTCGATGTCTGAATTCAGAACAACTATCAATTCTTCCTGTATATGTGAAAGCGCCCAATTGTAGCCACCTGCAAATCCTCGGTTATAGCTACTTTTGAGCAGTACGGTCTGTGGATACTTATTTTCCAGAAAAGATAGGGAATCATCAGTGGAGCCATTGTCCGCCACATAGACGCGCATGTTGGGGTAACTCGAATGGAACAGCGATGGGAAAAATTTTTCCAAGTAATGGCGACCATTCCAATTCAGAATGACAACAGCTACAGCAGGTCGATCAGTATGCACGTTCATGGTTCACGCAAAATTAGTCGCTTAGGATGAAAATTGTCGATTAACTTCACGATTAGTCATGAGAAAAACTGCCTGGAAAACATGGATGGCCATTGCAGCAATCACGATTGTGATTGGCACTTTTTTTTATTCTGACTACCTGGCCGACAATATTTCCAAAAGAGAGGCAAAAAGAATGCAGGAATGGGCAACCGCACAACAACACATTGCCAGTTCAGACATTGGACAAGACCTCTCCCTTGCATCGATCATAACTGCTGAGCAGTCTTCCATTCCGGTCATTGAAACCAATGAGCACGACAGCATCATGAGCTATCTGAACCTGGACAGTTCAGCTGCGCAACAAGATCCGCAGTATCTGGTCACAAAACTCCAGGAATACAAAGCAACGGGAAGGTCCATCAAGACCTATTTTGGCGCTGATCTTTCTCAATTCAACATCTACTATTATGGTGAATCCACTTTGCTCAAACAAGTCCGCTATTTCCCTCTGGTTCAGCTGCTGGTCGTGGTACTGTTTGTCTCCACTATCCTCCGACTGATTCAAGTCCGAAACCGATCGATGCAGAATCAACTCTGGGCCGGACTGGCCAAGGAAACTGCGCATCAACTGGGAACGCCTATCTCTGCCCTTTCCGGATGGACAGCCCTTCTCCGCGAAAATGCAGAAGTCAACAAGATCCTTCCAGAGATGGATAAGGACATTGCGCGACTGAAACTGATCAGCGAACGATTCAGCATGATTGGCGGAACCCCCAAAAAAGAATCCGTCGAAATCCGCGAACTCGTGGAACATGCAGTAGACTATATCCGGAAACGCGCTCCGGAAAAAGTAATCTTCGTAATCCGAAACACCCCTTCCAATGCAATACAGGTGTGCATCGCACCTACTCTTATCGAATGGGTGATTGAAAATATTTTAAAAAATGCGCTGGATGCACTGGAAGGATCTGGAAATATTTTTATTGACGTCACCGAAGAACACACCTGGGTTCACATCGACATTTCCGATGATGGGAAGGGAATCGAAACAGAATTGCAGGGAGAAATTTTTGAACCCGGGGTGAGCACAAAAAAAAGAGGATGGGGCTTGGGACTCACCTTGGCCAAACGCATTATTGAACAATACCATTCTGGCAAACTGATGCTCATGCAATCCGCACCCGGCAAAGGATCCTGCTTTCGCATCAGCCTCAACAAGTAATCCTAAAAATCATTAATTTTGTCGCCCACATTGCCCAGGTGGCGAAATTGGTAGACGCACTACCTTGAGGTGGTAGCGCTGGAAACGGCGTGCTGGTTCGAATCCAGTCTTGGGCACCATTAAAAAGTCCCGCAGCATTTGCGGGACTTTTTAATTGCACAAAGAAGGTTACCGTTTTGTCGCAAGCACATGAATGCCATAGCACACCAAATCCTGAGAAGCATGATCGTGTTTGGCATATTTCTGCAGGATGAACAGATTGAGGTGAATGATGATCTTTTCCAATAGATTTATTTTCTTCCCCAGGTATTTGTTGGCCACCCATTTTATGCGTCGATTTTCCTGGGCCACAAAGTCAAAAAAATTACCGCTCAAGTCCAATTGATTGATTTCAAAACCAAGCGCTGGAAGATGATGCTGATAGTAAAAACGGCTAAACCCGGAAGAGAAATGATAGGGTGCAAAATGCGTGAAACTTAAAAAAGGTGCAGTCAGGATGAGTTTACCGCCAGGCTTTAACAGTCGACTGAATTCCTTGAGCGCATCCAAAGGATTGGGAATGTGCTCAAGTACTTCCGTACACAGAATGGCATCTACCGATGCATCTTCCAACGGAATCGATGCAATATCGGATACGATGTCCAGCCGGGAATTGTCCCAGCTCCCCGTTTGCAGTCCCTCTCCGCCGCTTCCATCGTATTTCCCAAAGTCCTGCGCAATATACCTAAGGTGGCCGCACCATTTTTTATAGGGGCACTCTCCTGCACCTGCATCCAATAGCGTAATTCCGACAGGCAAAGCAGTGAGCACATCTTTGATCCAGGCATCACGGGACGATTCGTTGTTGAGTCCAACAGTTAACATGCTTACATTTTTACTGATAAAGACCGCTGACGAATAACGGCTTGCAAGATCAATGCAAGGATCGGCACAACCAATGCACCAATTGCATTCAACCATAGCCATCCAATGTCCGTAAGCGCATACATGGTCAATACTGCTACTTCGCCTAGTATCGCAGCATAGAAAACAGCATGCCCTCCAATATGTTTCAGATAAAAGGCAACCAAAAAGATCCCAAGGATCACACCATAAAACCAGGATCCTAAAATATTTACCGTCTCAATTAAGCTTCCCAGGTTGGTGGCAAACTGCGCGAACACAATGCAAAAGATTCCCCACAACAAAGTATAAAGTCGAGATAGCCGAATTGATTCCTCCGGCGTTGGGTTAGCATTGACGTGGATCAAATGAAAGTCGATCAACGTTGTAGAAGAAAGCGCGTTGAGCGTTGCCGCAATACTTCCCCATGCAGCGAGAAAAATCACTGCAATCAACAGACCGATCAATCCTTTGGGCATATGGTCCATGACAAATCGCAAGAAGATGTAGTTGGTATCCGACTGTTCGATGGGGAGTCCCGATTCCTTGATCAGGGCCGTCATTTCCCCGCGGATCTGTTGTTGCTCGCGCGTTAGGCTCTGAATCAATGCATCCACGCTCATTACCGTTGCACCAGAATTTAGTTGCGCTACCAATGCATCTTTACGGGATTGCAAGGCCGTGTGCCGTTGTTCCAATGCGACTACCTTTTCGTGGTAAGCGGTTTCTTTGAGGCGGTCGACAGCCGTCTGATTGAAATACATCGGAGATGGTGAAAACAAATAGTACACAAAAACCAATACACCTATCAGTAGAATAAAATACTGCATTGGGATCTTTACAATGCCATTTAGAATCAGTCCAATGCGACTCTCTTTAACAGAACTGGCGGTGAGAAAACGGCCAACCTGGCTCTGATCGGTTCCGAAATACGACAAGGCCAGAAAAAATCCACCAATCACCCCACTGAAAATATTGAATCGGTCGTTCCAATTGAATCCTTCTTCGGTCATGCCGGTGGTGATCACATTCATTTTTCCTGCTGCTCGACCCAGATCAATTGCTTCTGAAAAACCAATTCCGGTGGGCAACATATCCAGTAACAAATAGGCAGCGAAAAATAACCCTGCGAAAATAATGGTCAACTGAAGTTGCTGGGTATAGGCAACGGCTCTGGATCCTCCGCTGATGCTGTACACGATCAGAATACCTCCCAATACCAGATTGGTGACATAGATGTTCCATCCCAAGATGGAAGAGAGAATGATGGAGGGCGCATATACACTGATTCCAGTTGCCAGTGCTCTTGAAAACAGAAACAAAAAAGCAGTAAAGGTTCGGGTCTTTCGGTCGAAACGTTTTTCCAAATACTCGTAAGCGGTAAAAATATTCAGCCGATGAAAAATCGGAACAAATGTGATGCACAATACAATCATGGCCAGCGGAAGGCCAAAATAATATTGAACAAACCGCATGCCATCTGTGTAGGCTTGTCCCGGTCCGGATAAAAAAGTAACCGCACTGGCCTGTGTACCCATCACACTCAACAGCACAGTATACCAGGGAATTGATCGACTGCTTCGAAAATACCCATCGATATCGCGTGTTCCCCTACCCTTGTACAATCCATATAGCACTACCAGAAGTAGCGTACCAATCATCGAGCACCAATCCCATCCGCTCATCGTTTGTCGCGTTTATAAATAATCGCAGCCACAATGATTCCGATGAGCAAACCCAGTCCCAGTTTTTTTCTCACCAGCGCAATGAGAATTCCAATGCCGATTCCGACAATAGCAGCAAAAGCCAGATTGCGTTTTCGTTTATTTCCTTGCATTGACCGGAAGATTTGGATTGGAAATCAAATTGGCAAATAACCGAAATGCACCGGGCACTCCTGCGGGCAATTGGCGGAAGAACACCAGCCCCGTATAGATGAAGCGACCTTTCCCTTCGTTGCGAACAATCAGTGAGCCGTTCAAATCCGATTCATCTTTATCGTGCATGGACAGCACTGCCCGATAATCGGCAGAAAAATTATCGGCAAAATAAATTCCACGTTCCTGAATCCATCCCTTGAAATCATCGGAAGTGATGGTATTGGGATAATGAAGCACAGGATCCTTGGGATCTACAAACCGGACGTCTGCATCTTCTTCGGTGATGCGACCACGGGAAATCATGAACGGTTTGGGACCAATGGTCATTTTTACCAAAGGACCTGCAAAACTGTTGGTGTTGTATTGTACCACCATGTTTCCTCCCGCTCGAACATACTCCATCAACACTCCATATTTTTCAACCAACCACTCATGAACATTGTAGGCGCGCACGCCCACCACTACCGCATCAAATGATTTCAGTTTATCCGCCGTGATATCGGTCCTTCCCAGTTCCACCACTTCAAATCCCATTTGCTCAATCATGCCGGGGACTTTATCACCGGCTCCAACAATGTATCCGATGCGCTTTCCCGTTGTGGCCAGGGATGGGGGAAGATGAACAACAGGCAGCTTGGATTCATGCATCAAAGAAGGGATATGTTCATAGTCAATGGTGCGCACCATCCATCCTGTTTCCACAGTACGGGGAACAATGGTCACCGGGTGAAAAAACTCACCGATGGCAGGATCCACATTTCTGTATCGAACCGGAACAGCCACCCGTAATTCCGACTCATTGAGTTTGAGCTGAACCGAAACGTTCAATGCGGGATCGTTCTCCGCCTTGCCGATCAATTGCTGATCGGTCACATTGAAATGACCGGTATTCATCGGGTTAACCAGCCAATAGGGCTGTGACACGGGAAGTGAAAGCGGGATGGGCAATTGAAACGGATGCGACCAGTTCACGTTTTGCTTGAGTGGACCTGTTGCAGATGATGTTAATCCCTGAAGGTCTGCACTCATTAGCTGAACCGAGAACCCAGACCGATTGTTGATGGTGAGTCCCACCTTCAGCGTATCGCCCTGTCTGACCTGTTTTTTATCTGCAAGTGCCTCCAGATGCAGTCCCGCACACATCAGGATCAGCTGATCCACTTCTTTTGACTTTTGCTGTTTCCAGTAATCGTTTGGTATCAATTGGATGCGTGTACGGATCTGCAGCAGCAACGGAACCGATGCCGAAGGTTCGGAAGGATTGAAGGAGGCAATCAGTTGATCGATCATTGTTGAAATTCCTGCGGTACCCTCTATTCGGTCCCAACTGGTGTTGATGCCATCCATGGGATCTACTGATGCCTTGTCGCCGTCCACGTGAACAAAATATTCCGTCGCGGGTCCCCGGGTAGCAGCAGAACCAAAGCCCTGACTGCGGTGCTGGCTTCTGCTTTCAGCAGAAATTTCACCGATGCTTTTCCCCAGAAGCGGCAGGTAATCGCCAACCTCTATCTTCATTTGGTTTTCGCTGGTGGTACTGGTCGTTCCAAAACTGAACGTATTCCATAGTATGCGTTTGGCTTTCCAGGGCTTTACGCCATGCTGAAATTGTTCCGGGTACCGATTGGGGTCGGCTGCTGCAAAAAAGGCTTCATGTGCGATGACAGCCGATCCAGAATGGTGGCCGTGACCGGCTCGGGAATCTTCTGGAAAGCGCGCAACAATGATATCGGGCTGAAACCTTCGAATGACCCAGACGGCGTCAGAAAGTACTTTTTCTTTTTCCCAGAGACCTAATGCCTCTTCTGTGCGTTTGGAATACCCAAAATCGAATGCTCGGGTAAAAAATTGTTCTCCTCCGTCAACGCGACGAGCCGCCAGTAATTCTTGGGTGCGGATCAGTCCCAATTCCACTCCCTGCTCATCGCCAATGAGGTTTTGACCCCCATCTCCTCTTGTCATGGCCAGGTATCCGGTACGGTATTGTCGCACGCGGGCCATATACGCAATGAGTCGCGTGTTCTCATCGTCCGGGTGTGCCGCTACATACAAGACTACACCCAGTACATTGAGCTGTTTCATTTGGTGCAAAATTTCGCCACTGCTCCATTGTCGCTGTTTTTGTGAAAACGAGGCCATAGAAAACAACAAAAAGAAGCTGAGGCTGATCGGACGAATTGCCAAGAAATGGGTGCGCATAAGAGGGACAACGTTGGTGTCGACTAAAATAAACAATTGAACGTTAAGATTGAATCCGTTTCCTTTAATCTTTTAAAGGTTGAGTATCTTTATGGCATGAAACAGGTCCTTCACATCGGCAATCGTTCAGCCCTATTGTGCATGTTGCTGGTCACGGTGATCAGTCAGGGTGCACAATCCCAAATGAACCCGTATCAGTACACCATTTCCAAATCCGCCACTGGCAAAAAAGGAGCGGTGGCTTCTGCTCATCCTTTGGCCAGCGATGCTGGACTTCAAGTCCTACTAAAAGGAGGCAATGCTTTTGATGCAGCCGTTGCCACCCAGCTCGCCTTGGCAGTGGTCTATCCTGGGGCTGGGAATTTGGGGGGTGGAGGATTTTTAGTCGCCTTCACTGAAAAAGGACAGTCGATTTCCATCGACTACCGAGAAAAAGCTCCCGGCGCAGCCAGTCGCAACATGTACCTGGATAAAGAGGGCAACCCGCGACTCGAACTCAGCCAAAACGGTCACCTAGCCAGTGGAGTTCCCGGAACCGTAGCAGGATTGTTTACCACATTAAAATACTGCAAGCTTCCCATCACAGCACTAATCCAACCCGCTATTGAACTTGCAGAAAAAGGATTTGTCATCACAGCAGCTGAAGCCAATTCGCTGAACTCAACTAAAAAAGGATTCTTAAAATACAATACGCGACCCACCGCTTTTGTAAAAGATCAACCATGGAAGGCTGGCGACACCCTGGTTCAAAAAGAACTGGCGGGAACGCTCAAACGCATCCGAGATAACGGAGCTGCAGGGTTCTATGAAGGAGAAACTGCTCGGTTGATCACAGAAGAAATGCAACGCGGCGGGGGAATCATCACGCTTCAGGATCTGCGTTCTTACACAGCTGCAGAGCGAACACCCGTAGTATTCGACTACAAAGGCCATACCATAATTGGAATGCCCATGCCCAGCAGCGGAGGCGTGCTCACGCAACAAATGCTCAAGATGATTGAAAATAGATCGATTGAGGTCATGGGATTTCACAGCAAGGAGTCGGTGCAACTCATGGTTGAAGTCGAGAGAAGGGCTTACGCTGATCGAGCTGAATTCATGGGCGATCAGGACTTTGTTAAGGTGCCCGTGAAACGACTGACCAGCGATGAATACCTGCAGCAACGGATGAATGATTTTGTTGCAGGAAAAGCAACACCCAGTACTACGATACAAGCAGGAGCCATCCAACCCGAAAGCGAAGAGACCACGCACTTGTCCGTTGCAGATCAATGGGGAAATGCAGTAGCAGTCACCACCACACTCAATGGCGGTTATGGATCGATGACCGTTGTGGGAGGCGCTGGATTTCTGATGAACAACGAGATGGATGATTTCAGTGTAAAGCCGGGCGTAGCCAATATGTATGGAGCCCTGGGCAAAGAGGCCAATGCCATTCAGCCCGGAAAGCGCATGCTCAGTTCCATGACACCGACACTGGTAGTGAAAAACAATAAACCCTATCTGGTTGTGGGCACTCCGGGAGGGACTACCATACCTACTTCTGTATTTCAAACGATTGTGAACATGCTTGAATTTGGTCAATCGCCACTCGATGCAGTGAACAACCCAAAATTTCACCATCAATGGCTACCCGATCAGGTCATGGTTGAAAAAGATTTTCCAGCAGCCCTCAAAACGGATTTGGAAAAAATGGGCTACAAGGTAACGCAGCGTGGCCAGATCGGAAGAACAGAAGTCATTCGGATCAACTGGAAAGGGAAAAAAATAGAATCGATAGAAGCCGTTGCAGATAAACGCGGAGAAGATCATGCATCGGCATATTGATTGACAACACCATGCTGAAAAAAACACTTCGCATATTTGGTAGTGTAGCAGGGGGACTGGCAGGACTGGTGCTCTTGCTGTGGTTGTTGATTCGCATACCCAGTATACAAAACGGACTGGTGCATTATGCCACTGCAAAAATCTCAGCTGCGGTCAAGACAGAAGTCAAGATTGATCGTGTCGACTTCTCCCCGTTCAACCGATTTTATTTCGATGGCGTTTTGGTCCGCGATCGCGCCAACGATACACTGGTCTATGCAGGTAGTCTGAAAGTGCGCATCACCGATTGGTTCTTTCTAAAAGACCGCATTACCCTTCATTATATTGGACTGGAACATGCGGTGATTAAAACCAAACGGACCGACAGCCTTTGGAATTATTCGTTCTTAGTGGATGGACCTCCATCGACCGATACCACCACCCCGCCTCCAAGCAAGATCATATTGGCCATTGAAGAAATCAGCCTCGAAGATATTCGTTATCAAACCGAAGATGCCTGGAGAGGAGAAGACCAATGGATTGAAATAGATAAGCTTTCACTCAGCGCGCAAGAAATCAGCCTCAAGCATAAGCGCATGCTGCTTGATCAACTGACCATTGAACGGCCCCTGTTTGCATTGCACCAGTATCAGGGAAATAGACCCGACTCGCTGATTCCTCCCACTGAACCGAGAATCCCGGGAGAACTGTATTGGAACCCGGAGCAATGGACGCTCAAAGCGAAAACCATACAACTGATTGATGGCACCTTCACCAGTGATCTCGAAACAGAGCGAGCACCTTATCCTTATTTTGATGGCGCTCACATCGCTTTCTCCAAGATCAATGGCTCCATGAAGGATGTATGGCTGAGAGACGATACCATTTCCACAACCTTGCAACTTTCAACGGAAGAGCGAAGCGGTTTCAAGGTCAATACACTTGCTGCAAAAATGAGAGTGGATCCAACCATCATGGAGTTTGACCAACTCTCCATCCAAACTCCGTACAGTAAACTGAGCCACTATTTCGCCATGCGGTACGATAATTTCATTGACGACATGGGAGAATTTGTGAGCGAGGTAACCTTGGACGGCGACATCGACAAGAGTGTAGTTGATTTCAAAGACATTGCATTTTTTGCGCCAGAACTCAATGGACTTGCATTAAAAGTCAACCTTGATGGGATCGCCAAAGGTCCGGTCAATGATTTAGAAACCGACCGCATTCAACTGGAGTTTGGTAAAAACTCGTTTATTGGAGGAGACCTGCACATCGTTGGATTGCCCGATGTCAATCGCACCCACTACGAACTCAACAATGCAGAGTTATCTGTTTTGCCCGTCGATCTCTACGCAGCCATCCCCGTGCTAAAAAAACAACTTCCGTTTTCACTTGATCCCCTCGGAAGAATGATCTACAAAGGAAATGTCGCCATCAAAGGAACCTCCTTGAAAACAAAAGGAAGGCTTGAATCATTGCTGGGAAGCATATCAACTGAAATAGGAATCGATCGAATAGCAGCAAAAAATATGCAGACCACGGTCAAGGGTGAAATCAATGCATTCCATGTTGGTCGTCTATTCAGTACGGATCAACTGGGTAAATTGGACGGCACATTTCAGGTTTCCTCCGAGCCCAATGATAACTGGAAATTTGAAGCCGACCTTGATCAAGTGGAACTCAATGATTATCCGTATCAATCGGTTGTGGTGAATGGTGCGTATCGGGACGAACGCGTGATCACCACCCTGAACATAAGCGACCCCAACATCAATGGAGTGTTTTTGGCTAATGTGGACCTAAGCGACAGCATTCCCTTCACCACTGCTGAAATTGAACTCTTTTCATCGGACTTGCAAGCGATTCGCCTGACCGATTTGCCGTTGAAATTTTCCGGCAAAGCGGAAGTCGACCTCAAAGGCAATCAACCCGATAACCTGAATGGAGAAGCACGCTTTTCAGAATTGATCATCAAGCGGGATGGGCAGACGTTTGACTTCGACGAGATCGTATTCAAGGCTAAAACCAATGACCGGCATCGATCCTATTCCGTCAACGGAAAAGACATTGAAGCAATGGCAGAAGGCGAATTTCAGTTTGATGCATTGGCCCGCACGGTCAATCGTTATTTGGCTTCTTACTACCCTATGTATTTTAAGTCAGAGGAAGTTTCGACCGATGATGTCAACATGCGCTTCAGTCTTCAACTCAACAATGCAGGTCCCTTGCTCAAGGTCTTAAAAAACGGATTGGGCGGACTCAGTTACAGCAGCATTGAAGGCAATCTGGATACCCGCAACCAATTGCTGAATATTCGAGCCGCGATCCCCAAATTAACCTATGGAAATTTTGCAGCCTATGATTTTATTTTTCAGGCGAACGGCAATCCCGACAGTCTGAAAATGTTTTCAAAAACAAGTTCCATTCAATTCAATGACAGCCTCTCCTATCCCAAAAACGAAATCGACATTCGCTCTTCCAAAGATATTTCGGTGCTCAACATCAATACGTTTTCGGAGCAGTCCGACTACGGAGCACAGCTTTCAGCAGCTATTCAGAACTTAAAAGATGGCATTCGTATCAATTTCAATCCTTCATCGCTGGTCTTCAATGAAAAGACCTGGAACATCGAACGAAACAGTGAAGTGGTCATCAGCACCTCCCGCTTTGAGGCCAATAATTTTCGATTGACCAACGGCGAGCAAAGTTTTAGCCTGATCACCCTTCCCGCTGAAGCAAATAGTCCGCAAACCATGATCCTTACCCTCAACAAGGTCAACCTTGGTGAACTGCTTCCTTTTGTCTTATCGGAACCCCGCATTCAGGGCATCACCAGTGGAGATCTCACGGTTGAAGATCCGTTTGGAAATTTGAAAGTGTATCTCAATGCGCAAACCGAAAAAACACAGTTTGAAAACGATTCAATAGGCATTACCTCCATTACCGGTTTTTGGGATAATGTTGAAAAACGTTCCAGCTTTTATTTTGAATCCGATAATCCATCCTATCAATTGGATGCACGAGGTCGACTCAACTTGAAGGACAGTTTGAATCAACGCATCGACCTGGACATTACAATCGGAAATGTGAACTTATCCCTACTAGAGCCATACCTAGGAATTGTTTTCAGTAAAATGGAAGGCACCGGCTCTGGAAAACTTCAGATCACGGGCAGCCTCCAAGAACCGGATTTGGTTGGAAGTGTAGCGGTGAAAGATGCAACCGTCACCGTAGGATATACCCAATGTGCGTACTCCTTGCAAGATCCGGTGATTCGGTTTACTCCCGACCGCATTGATTTGGGAACAATTCAGCTTCGCGATAAATTTGGCAATCAGGCTCAAATCAAAGGTGGACTTTCGCATCGCTTCTTCAATGATTTTCGGTACGACATCTCCGCGAGCTCGCGAAAAATGCTGGTGCTGGATACCGATCGCGACGACAACGGTCTTTTCTATGGAAATACAGTCGCCAACTTTAGCTTTAGTTTGACGGGCCCCGAAGAACAGATGGTAATGCGCGTTACTGGCGCTCCGGTCGACAGCTCCGTGATCAACATCCTCACCACCACCACCAGCAAGCAAGGCGAGAACGTGGATTACATCATCTGGAAAACATACGGAAACGAAATAGCGCAGAAAAAGGTTGTGCTGAGCACCAATCTCATTATTGATTTGGATCTCACGGCTTCGCCTCTGCTGAAGATGAACATTATACTAAATGAACTTACCGGAGATGTGCTGGCTGGACAAGGAAACGGAAATCTGAAGATTCGGACCGGAACAAAAGAACCGCTTACCATGAACGGCCGGTTCAACATCAGCAGCGGAAGCTATAATTTTAATTTCCAGGATATCTTTAAAAAACCATTTCGGTTGGTGGGCGATGGCAACAGCTACATCACCTGGAACGGTGATCCATTCAACGCGGAAATAAATATTGACGCGCTGTATCTGGCGGAAAAAGTACGCATGAGTACGTTGTTCACCGACCCCACCAGCTCTACCGTTTCTGGGGTGAGCTCAGATGTACTGAGGGAAATCAGTGATGTGGAAGTGCGTTGCAACCTCTCCGGAACCCTCAGCAAACCCAACCCTACGTTTCAGATCGTGATTCCGCAAAGCAGTACGGTCAGAAACAATGCCACAATCGATAGCAAACTCAAAACCATCAATCGAGATCCGCTGGAGGTCAGCAAGCAGGCCACTTATCTGATTGTGTTCAAGAGTTTTGCTCCGCAGGCAGCAGTGGTGGCAAGCGACTTGAATACAAAATTGATCAACAACACCATTTCCGGTGTCATCAATGGCATCTTGTCCAACAGCGTGCAAAACCTCTTCTACCGTGTGCTCGGCTCTAGTGTGGATGTGAACTTTAATTACTTCCGGACCATGACCAATATAACCGGAACTGCATCCACCGGAGATGGGACCAATAATTTTAGGGAAAACGTCAGTCTCCAGTTCATCAAATCGATCATGAACGATAAACTGATCATTACGTTCGGAAGCGACTTCAATTTTGCCTCCGCCAACGGCAATCAGACCGCAACTGGTGCACAATCCTTTCTCTTCCTGCCGGATGTCAACGTAGAATATAAAATTACCCCTGATGGTAAGTTTCGGACTTCGTTTTTTTACCGCAGCAGCTTCGATATGCTGTCCACATCAGGAAAGCGGGACAGAACGGGGGGAAACATCTCGTTCCGGACTGAATTTGACCGTCTTTTTGCCCGAAAACCCAAGACCATCACCCCAGAACAGTAAAAAAGTAGGATTTATTCCTAATTTGTAGAATATTTGATCAATTTAAAAGATCAAATATTAAACAAAAAAGAACCAATTTTGTAAAGAATTGTTAACAGTTTTTTATGGTCGCTATGCATTATTTATTCACCTTTGCATCGTTGAAAACCAATTCGTTTATGAGAAAAAATTATTTATCATTTATTCTGGCGCTTTTCATTGCTGTTGGCGCTTCTGCGCAGGTTACTACCAGTAGTATCAATGGTGTGGTAAAAGATGGAGCCGGCAAAGCATTGGATGGTGCCACCGTTACTGCGGTGCATACGCCATCCGGAACAACCTACTCTACAATTTCAAAAAAGCTAGGTGTGTTCAACATCCCCAGTGTGAGGATCGGTGGACCCTATACGGTGAAAGTGGAGTTCGTTGGGTATGGCACTGTAACAGTGGAAAACATCAACCTGTTGCTCGGTGAGCCGTATTTCATCAATGCCGTCATGGGTGAAAAAGCTTCTACCCTCAGCGAGGTCACCGTTACCGGAACAAGAAGTAAATTGGGCGTAGACAAGACAGGCGCTTCTACCAACGTCGGCGTCCGTCAACTTCAAACCCTTCCTACTATATCCCGAAGCATTACCGACTTCACACGCTTGACTCCTCAAGCGAATGGAACAGCCTTTGCTGGTCGTGATGGTCGTTACAACAACATCCAAGTGGATGGCGCCAACCTGAATAATAACTTTGGTTTAAGTTCTGATCCGCTTCCCGGTGGCGGTAACCAACCCATTTCACTGGATGCATTTGAAGAACTTGCCATCAACATTGCTCCATTCGACGTGCGTCAGGCTGGTTTCACCGGCGCCGGTATCAACGCGGTAACCAAAAGCGGTACCAATACATTTAAAGGAACTGCTTATCGATACAACCGCAATCAAAACAACAATGGTCGCAATGTAGGAGACATCAAACTTCCTACTCCAGCTACCTCAAGTAGCAGTGTCATTGGTGCCACCATCGGCGGTCCCATTGTCAAAAACAAACTCTTCTTCTTCCTGAGTGCTGAAAAAGAAAACCGTGAATTCCCCGGCATTCCGTTCAAACCTAAGGGTGGAACCGGCGCCGGAAACGAGTCGTCTACTCCTATCGATTCACTCCGGAAATTCTCTGAATACCTGAAGAGCAAATACAACTACGAAACCGGACCGTACGATAACTTCCAAAACTTCAAAGCAGAAAACTATAAGATCCTTGCTAAACTCGATTGGAACATCAGCAAGATCCACAAGCTGACCCTGAAGTACAATGAAATGGTGAGCGAAAACGACCAACAATTGAACGGTAGCTCAGTACCGAACGGCGGTGGATTCACTGTAACCGGAAGGGTCGGAACTCTTTCCCGTCTGACTCAGAATCGTTTCAGCCTCGCTTCCATGTCCTTCCAGAACTCCAACTACCGTTTCAAGGACATCGTGAAGTCGGCTACTTTTGAATTGAATTCAAACTTCAAAGGACGCTTCTCCAATCAGTTCCTGGCCACTTATACCAAGATTCGTGCGACACGCAGCACAGGTAGCTCCGTCTTCCCCATGATCGATATTTTCAATGGATCAGGCGACAACTACATGAGTGCCGGTCTTGAACCGTTCTCTTACAACAACGATGTGATCAACAACATCTATAGTTTTATCAATAACTCTACCTGGTTCAGGGACAACCATACCATCACCGCAGGTGCTTCGTATGAGTTCCAGCGCGTGGGTAACATGTTCATGCCAGGATCACAGAGCTATTACATCTTCAGCTCGCTGAATGATTTTGTAACCAACCGAGCTCCTGCCTATTATGCCTATACCTATTCCTTGGTTCCCGGTCAGAAATCAGTTTACTCTGCTGAATTGAAAATCGGACAGCTGGGACTTTATGTTCAGGACGACTGGGCCATCAATGACAATTTCAAATTGACCTACGGCGTTCGCTTCGATCGTCCAATTTATAGTTCTGATCCACTGGCGAACCCCAAGATCACTGAACTGACGTTCCCGGATGCAAATGGTAAGCCAACCAATTATACCACTGGTATGTGGCCCAAGAGCCGCTTTTTGGCTTCTCCCCGTATCGGCTTCCGTTGGGATGTTGAGGGCAACAAAGACCTCATCGTTCGCGGTGGTACCGGAATTTTCACTGGAAAAATTCCTTTTGTTTGGTTGACCAATATGCCAACCAACTCAGGCATGTACCAGTTTGGCGCAAACGTGACCAGTGCTTCAGCATTGCAGAACTACAAGTTCAACCCCAATCCGGATGCCTACGCTTCCACCTTCCCCAATATAGCCGGAACCTCCGTTCCTGCGAACATTGTCGTTACGGATCCCAACTTCAAGTTTCCTCAAATTTTCCGTACCAACTTAGCAATCGACAAGCGGTTCGGCAAGGGATGGACATTTGGAATGGAAGCCATTTTCACCAAAGACATCAATGCCGTAAGAATGCGTAACGCGAACGAGAAACCTGCCAACAGCATACTGGTCGGCAGCGATGCACGTCCCCGTTACGTAGCCACCGGCGACAGAAGAATCTATTCCAACATCACTTCTGCAATTGTGTTGGAGAACACCAACAAGGGTGGCGGTATCTCTTTCACCACCCAATTGTCTAAATCATTCTCCAACGGATTCTACGGATCATTGGCCTATACCCACACTTTCTACAACGAGGTAACCAGCAACCCTGGTTCTCAAGCCAGCTCTGCGTGGAACAGCAACCCTGCTGTTGGAACACAGAATGCACTGGAGTTGTACAACAGTGCCTACGTAATTCCGAACCGAATCATCGGTACCTTCTCTTACAGGAAGGAATACTTCAAGCACCTTGCTACCACTTTCTCTCTGTTCTATGAAGGTGCCAGCCAGGGACTGTTCACGTATACGGTGAATGGCGACTTGAACAATGATGGCAACTCGGTAGATCTGATGTACATACCTAAAAATGCAAATGACATTGTCTTTGTTGCTCAGGCTGCTTCATCTACCCTTACTGCGTACACTGCTCAACAGCAATCGGATGCATTCTTCCAGTTCATTGAGAATGCCCCCAGCCTTCGCAGAAACAAAGGACGTTATGCTCCACGCAATGGTGCAGCACTTCCTTGGTATGACCGTGTGGACGTGAAGATCCTTCAGGATGTATTCACCAATATCGGTAAGCGCCGCAACACCATTCAGTTGAGCGTCGATATCCTCAACTTCACCAACTTGCTGAACAAAGATTGGGGTGTCATCAAAGCAACCACGGTGCGCAATCCGTTGGTATTTGCAGGATACAATTCTGCAGGACAGCCTACTTACAGAATGTCACAGATTGGTGGAAAATTGGTAACCAGTCCGTATACAACCGTTCAAAGCTTCGCCAGTACATGGGGATTGCAGTTCGGTGTTCGATATATTTTCTAAGACCAAAACTACCTGAAGAAAAAACCCCGGAACCCCAGGGGTTTTTTTATGGCTTGATTTGTTGAATGTGTTCTGTAAAGTCGGTTATAGAAATTGCTGCATCGACTGAATACTCTCCAATACGAGTTCTTCGAAGGGAAGATAGATATGCTCCACACTTCAAGGCCTGTCCAAAATCATGTGCTAGACTGCGGATGTAGGTCCCGGTGGAACACACCACTCGAAAACCCACGACAGGTCCCTCGTATCCGGTGATCTCAAATGACTTGATGGTGATCTTGCGCGGATCCAGCTTCACTTCCTTGCCTTTGCGGGCCAGCACATAGGCAGGTGTTCCTCCTTTTTTGATTGCAGAATGTGCAGGGGGAACTTGAAAAATTTCCCCAGTGAAGGGGTGTGTAGCTGCATGCAACGATTCTAAGGTAAGATGGGAAAAGGAATCTTGGTGGACGGGTTCACTTTCCAGATCATAAGTGGGGGTAGTCGCACCCAACGTGAACGTTCCGGTATATTCTTTTTCAGCAGCCATGTATTCATTGATGCGCTTGGTGTACTTGCCGGTGCACACAATGAGGAGTCCCGTCGCCAACGGATCCAAGGTTCCGGCATGTCCCACCTTGCTGATACCGGTGAGGATGCGAATTTTTTTAACCACATCAAAGGATGTCCATTCCAGTGGCTTGTCAATCAGTAAAACTTTCCCTTCAGCAAATTCACGGTTCCAATCTTGGCTGTTCAAATTGTACATTTGCGCAAAGTTACCAACCCCGAAACGATTTATGGCATTGGTTCAGCACAGGGATGAAAAAGTTCGGTTTCAGCAGCAGGTCGACAATACACGGTCGCACGTGATTCCGTTTCTGACATCCTCCATGAAAATTGGACCCTCTGTAACCATTCTCGACATCGGATGTGGAGACGGAGGAGTGATGGTCCCCTTTTTAGAAATGGGATGCCGTACTACAGGCATCGAACTCGATGCCCAAAAAGCAGGTTTTGCAAAAGAGTTTTTGAGCGACTATGTGGCTTCTGGAAAAACATCCATCGTCAACCTGAACATTTACGAAGAATCAGCCTTAGCCACTTATCGATCACAATTCGATCTCATCATACTAAAAGACGTGATTGAGCATATTCCCGATCAAGAAAAATTTCTCCCCTACCTCCGGCAGTTTTTAAAACCCGGCGGGCGTATCTATCTGGGATTTCCACCCTGGTACATGCCTCACGGGGGACATCAACAAGTATGCGAGAGCAGATTCCTTTCGGTGCTCCCCTACTTTCATTTATTGCCTGCGTTTCTGTATCGGTTTGTGCTACGGATTTTTGGGGAATCTGAGCCTGTCATCAACGAGCTGCTCGAAATCAAATCGACCGGAATATCCATTGAACGGTTTGAACGACTTGCTCGGAAATCTGGTTACGAAATAGAAAACAATAACCACTACCTGACCAATCCCATTTACCAATATAAATTTGGCTGGAAGCCCCGTGAGCAAAATCGGGTGATTCGTTCACTTCCACATGTGCGCAATTACTTCACTACCTGTGTTTATTACTTGATACGGATGCAGTGAATTACTGCTTGATGAATTTGGTGTATTGATTCGATGCTGCATCGGTGAGTCGAACCTGATACACTCCCGGAGCCAGATAGCTCACGTTGATCTGCGAAGAAGCTTGTTGCACAAATCCTTTTTGCACGATTTGACCATTGGATGCGATGATAGCAAAGTGCTTGGCGATGGAGTTGCCCACTGCGGTGAGTCGCAGTTGAAAACTATTGCCCACAACCGGATTGGGGTATACTGAAACGGATGGAGTACTGACCTCTTCCGATACGGCTGCTGCAGCAGTTGCAGGAGAAAGCGCATTGGATTGAGTGAGAGAGAAACGTGAAGCCCCTGGACTGAAGTGGGCACGCATCGCAGATTTTTGTCCCTCTGTAAACATCCCCATGCTGGCATCATTGGTAAAATCCATGAAATTCATGAACATTTCTCAGTCCGGAGTTCCATTGCAGGCGGTGATTTTAGGAAAGGAGGGACTGCCTGTATTTCCTCCACGTTGGCGAGGTGTGTCGTGAATGCCGTCGTCGCCGCAGGGAGCATCTCCCCACAAATGTTTGAGTCCCAGCCAATGCCCCACTTCATGGGTCATGGTTCTTCCTTTATTAAAAGGAGCGGCCACACTGCCCCGGGTGCCAAATGCATCGAATCGAATGACGACTCCATCTTTTTTCGGATCTGATTTAGGCAGAGACGCATATCCGGAGAGGCCTGGTACGGTATTGCAAATCCATACATTGAGGTAACGGGTAGGATCCCAGGGATCGCTTCCACCAAACGCCGAGGATTTGATCTTATCGTCATCGCTCCACATGAGTCGCGTGCTTTTCTTGCGCACGATGCCGGTAGTTGCACGACCATTAGGGTCTGCTACCGCGAGTTCGAAGCGGATGTTGATGCTGGCAGAAAGTTTTGCAAAACAGATGGAATATTGGCAAAATCAGCATTACTTCGGGAAAAATCGGCATTGATAGCTTCCAGCTGAGAACGAATCTGATCTTCGGTAATGTTCTCGTATGCCTGATTATAAGTGACGTGTACCACAACCGGGACGGTAATGACCTTCTCGCTTTGGGCAACACCCAAAAGGTTCATGCAGGATAAAAAAAGCAGGTACAGCCTCATTGACGATTATTGGAATGAGGTCTTCAGTAGGGAATCGGATAAAGTGCCTGATTTTCTTAGGGCTGGATGGGAAAAAATACGAGCCCCGAGGGGTAATACAGGCGTAAATATTACGTTAAAATTCAAGAAATACAAGTAAAAAGGGGGAATTTTGGAGTTCAAATTCATCATGCCCAGCTCATTTCATCGCTATATCAGTCTGATCCTCTGCATGTTAGCAGTCTCCTGCACCGGAGATAGCTCTGAAAATACCCCAACCTCTTCAGAGGAGGGCATTCCAGCCCCTACCACACTGGCGTACACACTCTTGGAGTCGTTTCCGCACGATACTGCGGCTTTTACACAGGGACTGGAGCTGTTGAATGGGAAATTGCTGGAGAGTACCGGGTTGAGCGAAAAATCGACCTTGCGCCTGGTTGATATCCAAAGCGGTAAAGTTGAGAAGTCGGTACGGCTCTCCAACGAAATTTTTGCAGAGGGACTGACGGTGCTGAACGACACCATTTACCAACTGAGCTGGCAAAATCATCTGGTATTCCTCTATGATGCCAAAACATTGAAACCTATGGGGGCCCTGCCCTGGACCGGTGATGGATGGGGCATCACCAACGATGGATCAAACATCTACATCAGCGATGGATCGGATAAACTATATGTGGTTGAACCCGGTACATTGAAACTGAAATCAGTCATTGGGGTACGCGACCAGTTCGGTCCCGTCAACAACCTCAATGAACTGGAAATGGTGGACGGATTCATCTATGCCAACCGCTGGCAATACGAATACATCATGAAAATTGATCCCCGATCCGGAATCGTAATAGGGCTCCTCCCCCTTCAGGATTTCCTACAAAAAAACTCAAAAAAAGACCTGACTTATTTGACAAAACAAGGCAGCTCGATTGCAGATGCCGGAGCTGTGCTGAACGGAATTGCTTATGATAAAGAAAAACGCATCTTCTATGTTACCGGAAAACTATGGCCGGAAGTGTTCGCCTTGCAGTTACAGTAAGCTGAAATATTCAGTAAATTTGATTATCCGTTTTCTATTGAACGGAAACGACCCAAAACCAATTGCTTCATGATCGATGCGCTCGAAAAAATACCCGTACAGATTCACGGAAACAGTGCCATAGCTTCTGCTGCTATTGCGCAGGAAATTGCTGCCCTCATACGCTCAAAAGCCGAAAAAGGTGAACACTGCGTGTTGGGCATGGCTACCGGCTCCACTCCTAAAAAATTGTATGCGGAACTGATTCGCTTGCACCGGGAAGATGGACTCAGTTTTAAAAATGTCATTGCCTTCAACCTGGATGAGTACTACCCCATGCAACCGGACGCTCCTCAGAGTTATCACCGCTTCATGCACGACTGCCTCTATGCGCACATCGACATCGACCCCAACAACATCCATATACCCGACGGCACCATCCAGAAAAAAGACATAGCTGCCTATGCCGCTGAATACGAGCAGGCCATTGAAAAGGCAGGCGGCATCGATTATCAAATTCTAGGAATTGGCACCAATGGCCACATTGGGTTCAACGAGCCAGGATCCTCCCGGCATACCACTACCCGTATTGCTGCGCTGGAAAACAACACGCGACTTTCCAATGCCTACGAGTTCGATCACATCTCCCAAGTACCTCGACTAGCAATTACGATGGGAATATCCAGCATATTGAAATCAAATAAGATAGTTCTTTTAGCATTTGGAGCTTCAAAGGCTCAAATCATCGCACAGGCGGTAGAGGGACAAGTATCGGATCAGGTGCCCGCGAGCTTCTTACAGGGGCATGGGAACACCTTGTTTCACTTGGATGAAGCTTCGGCGCAGGGGCTCACCCGGTATACTTCACCCTGGCTGACCGGTGAAATTGAGTGGTCGGAGCGGCTGATCCGAAAGGCCGTTTGCACCCTGGCCATGCACCTCAACAAGCCATTGCTGATGCTGACGCGGGAAGATTACTTGGCCAACGGCATGGCTGATTTGCTGCAGAAATACGGTCCCGTCGGAGAAATCAACCTCCGGGTGTTCAACGGACTCCGGGATACCATTACCGGCTGGCCGGGCGGCAAGCCCTCGGAAGATGTGCCGCGCCATCCGGAACGAAGGTATCCGATATCCAAGCGGGTGATCATCTTCTCTCCTCACCCGGATGATGATATTATATCCATGGGAGGCACCTTCATGCGGTTGGTGCAACAGGGACATGAGGTGCATGTAGCCTACCAAACATCAGGAAACATTGCAGTAAGTGATGAGTTTGTCATGCGTCAAATTGATTTTGCAGTGGAGTTTGACGATTATTTTTCTATTGACAAGAATAAAGCAGCAAGCATCTGGCACGAGGCAGGTTCATTCATAAAAACCAAAACACCACATCAAAAGGATACAGCAGAGATCAGGTCCATTAAAGGAATGATTAGACGAACAGAGGCCCGTGCTGCATGTCGCTATGTTGGCGTGAAAGAAGAGAACATGCATTTCATGAACCTGCCGTTTTATGAAACGGGACTGATCGAAAAAAATCCTCCCACCGAAGTAGATGTTCAGATCCACATGGACCTGATTCGCGAAATAAAGCCGCATCAAATTTTTGCCGCTGGCGATTTTGCAGATCCCCACGGTACGCATAAAGTATGTTTCGAAGTGATGCTGGAAGCGTTAAAGCGACTAAAAGCAGCAAATGATCCTTCGGTAGCCGAATGCCGCTTATGGCTCTACAGAGGAGCATGGGCTGAATGGAATTTATGGGAAATCGATATGTCGATCCCGATGAGTCCGGATCAGGTCATCCGCAAACGCAACGGCATCTTCATTCACCAGTCGCAAAAAGACGGTGTTGTCTTTCAGGGCAGCGATAGCCGGGAATTCTGGCAACGCGCGGAAGACCGAAATGCCGATACCGCTAAATTGTTTGACTGCATGGGTCTCCCGCAATACGCGGCATTAGAGGCCTTCATGCGGTTTGAATTTTAAATACTCCCAAATTGATTATATTTGCAACCCGCTGGCCCCGTAGCTCAATTGAATAGAGCATTTGACTACGGATCAAAAGGTTTCAGGTTTGAATCCTGACGGGGTCACGAAAACCA
>VGFK01000005.1 GCA_016868895.1 Bacteroidota bacterium
GTCTTGAACTCAAGTTCAATCTGCTGCTTGGCAACAATGTTCTTCAATACCCTGATTTGTTCCTCTAAGGCGTCCATCTCAGGGTTGCGTTGCCTGGCATACGACTGCAAATTCGATACACCTCCTTCATTGAAGTTGTCCTTCCACCTTCTGAATACTGTGGGTGAGAGGTTGTGTTTACGAAGTGTTGCACTTACTCCAAATTGATCCGCTTCATTGATGATTGCCAGTTTCTCCGAAGCCGAGAAACTTCTTCTTGTTTTTGACATACTTCCTAAATTTAGTGACTTAATTGTTTTTACAATTCTGTCCAGCCATTTAGGGGGTCAATACACCCGTCTCCACGAGAGTGGTGCATTCAAACTTTTTTTGATAGGCTTGAATGATCTCCTGTTTGAGTCGGTGTGGATTGGGTAGCGGTTTCCCTTGCAAAATCCAGTCGGTGTATTCCTGATCGATCTCTCTCAATCGACCGGCCACATCAATCTTCTTGGGAAAAAACCGTCCTATGAGTTATTTCATGCACTGGGCTGCAGGCTTTGTTTGATTTTTCCGATCACGTCTTTTTCAATCATTTTTTCTGCGATGCGGATCATGTTCAGGAAGGCTTTTGCGTGGGAGATGCCGTGACCAATGATCACCGGTTTGTTGACGCCCAATACCGGAACGCCACCGTATTGTTCAAATTCGAACCGGTCAAAAAATTCATCGTGTACGTTGCGGCGCTGCACTAGTCCGTGAATGCTTTCCGCTAATTTGAGAATCACGTTGCCTGTGAATCCTTCGCAGACCATCACGTCTGCTTCATCCAGGAACACATCGCGCCCCTCAATGTTTCCAATGAAGTTGAGTTGTTTGTTTTGTCTCAGCAGCGGGTAAGCCGCTTGTGCCAACAGATTTCCTTTTCCCTCTTCTTCACCGATGTTGATCAGTCCCACTTTCGGACGATCATACCCGAGCACTTCTTCCGCGAAGATGGATCCCAGCAGTGCAAATTGTTCCAGGTTTTCCGGCTTGCAGTCGGAATTGATCCCCGCATCCAACAGCCATCCCAGCTTTCCGTTTTCCCTTGGCATGTAGGCGCCAATTGTGGGCCGTAAGATTCCTTCAATGGCTTTGATGCTGAAGAGGGATCCCACCATCATGGCGCCCGTATTACCCGCGCTGATGAAGGCATCGATTTTGCCTTGGGCCAGGTGAGCGAAGCCCACTGCGATGGAAGAATCCGGTTTCTCTTTCAGTGCTTTGGTCGGGTGTTCCTCCATGCCAATGACCTGCGTGGTTGGAACGATCGTGATGTTGTCGGTGGGAAGGGGGAGGTGTTCGGGGAGGGAGCCGAATAAATGCAGTTGTACGTTGTTTGTTGTACGTTGTAGGTTGAAATAGAGTTCGAGGCCTTTAATGGCCTCTAAGGGGGCGAAATCTCCGCCCATGATATCCAATCCGATGTTCATGGTGCAGCGACTCTTGGGCACTAGTTGATAGGCGACTTCTCGGCGACTACCTTTCCCTTGTACATGAGCTTGCCTTCGCTGACGTGAGCGCGGTGGCGCACGTGCAGTTCTCCTGTAGCCGTATCCTTGCTGAGGGTTACGCTTTCTGCCTTATAGTGTGTCCTTCTCTTCGCGCTTCGTTGCTGTGAGTGGCGGCGTTTGGGATTTGGCATTGTATTGCTTTTTTAGTTGTCTTTAAATTTGTCCAATCCTTTCCAGATCGGGTTCGTTTCGTTATCGGTGTTATCGCTCAATTGATCCAGTCGCTTCAGCACTTCCGCGTTGCATTTGCTTTTTCCGTTTTCATCTTCGCTGCACTCAGGATAGGGAGGAATGCTCAGCAGGATGAATTCAAATAACCAATCGCGGAGAGAGAGGTGACTTTCCGTGCGGGCAATGAAGCATACATCCGGGTCGTCATTGCTTGCATTCATTTCCTCGGGGTTGTCGACTAGCTTGACCACCATTTCAAAATCGTCCCATAGGTCGATTCTGAGGGGGTTTCCGCATCGGTTGCAGAAGAGATCGGCCCATCCTCCTACTTCAAACTTCAGTTGCATAAAGCCCTGATGCTTATCCAGTTTCACCGCGATGGTGGCGTGGATATCGGAGAAATCGGTCGGCTGACTGGATTCAAAGAACTCTTTCCCTACTTCATACTCGAATTCCGTTATGCCGGGCTTCAATCCCACGAAAGCTATTTCATAATCCCGGCGTGGCATATGAATCTTTTAGGGGAGTGCAAAGATAAAAAATTCCGTAGGAAAGAACAAATAAAGGGTATTTGTCGGTTTTCCCCGGTTATTTCCTCTTTTCTCAGGCATTTCATAGTGTAGATTGTCCTCATGACAGAATTAAAAAATATATTAAAAGTATATACTAAAAGTTATTACTTTTGATTCATGAAAATCTTATCCTTAAAGCTGGATGACGACGTGTTTGAGTCGACTGAGCGCTTAACAGCTGAGTTGGGGTGCAAGCGCAACCGGTACATCAATGATGCCCTGCGCTGGTACAATGCGCACAACGAGCGAAAAATGGTAAAGGATGCGTTGACGAGGGAGTCGCGACTGACCCGTCTGGACAGCATCAGGATCCTCAAGGAATTTGAGCAACTGGAAAAAGGGGAGCCGGATGCTGCAATATGAAGTGTGGCTCGCGAACCTGAATCCTTCAAAGGGGACCATGGTGGGGAAGGTGCGACCGGTCGTAATCGTGCAAACCGATCTGCTGAACGGGGAGCATCCTTCTACCTTGGTTTGTCCACTTACTACACGTGTGAAATCGGGATTTACTTATTTGCGGGTGCATGTTCCGGATTCGTTCGTCGATCAACCCAGTGATGTGTTGGTCGACCAGCTCACGGCAATCGACAACAAACGATTGGTCAAACGGCTAGGAAAATTATCGGACGAACAATCGCTCCAGCTCCAACGCGGGTTGAAAGTATTGTTGGATCTTTGATCTTCACAGATTTACCCGATGTATTATAGAAGCCCTGATCAAAAATATAGCGTGCTGCTGGTGCTCAGTGCAATGGCTTGGACGTGGATGAGTTTTCCGGCGACGATCGATTCTTGGTATACTCATTTTTTATTCGGGTACATTGGCGCGGGTTTGCGTTGGGCATTTGGATGGATACCGTTCAGTGTTGGCGATGTACTCTACATAGCAGCAGGGTTTTGGTTATTGGTTGTGGGCTTGCCCGCTGTGGTGAAATTGCCCGCCGCGGCGGATTGGCGGAAGGTGGGGCGACTCCTATTTTTTTTGTGTAGCATTTGGCTGGCGTTTCATGTGCTCTGGGGGTTCAATTATTACCGACAGAGCATCCCCGATCAATTTGGATTGCGCAAAGGAGAAGTCACTGCGGAAGAGATCAGGGCATTTGCTGAATATTCATTGACCGAAGCGAACCGCTGGGTTCCCGCAACGGGCAGCAACGGTATACAGGTAGAGCAAATCAAGAAGGCGTACGATTCGCTAGCCACCCATTTTTCTTTTCTTACTTATCGTCCCGTTTCCTACAAGCACTCTCTTTTTGGAGTACTGGGAAATTACATGGGTTATGGGGGGTATTACAATCCTTTTACCGGCGAAGCGCAGATCAATGCGCATTTACCGGAGTTCATGCATCCCTATATTGCTTTGCACGAAGTAGCTCACCAACTGGGGTATGCCAAAGAGAGCGATGCCAATTTCATTGGCTATCTAGCTGCACTGCATTCTATCGACAGCTCCACGCGGTATTCTGCACACCTTGAACTTTTTATATATGCCAACAATGTGTTGTGGAGAACAGATTCTATTGCGGCAAAAAACAACAAAGAGCGATTATCGCCGCGCATAAAAAAAGACCTTGCAGCATACAAGGTCTTTGCAGAAAAATATTTTGGTCCACTCGACCGCTTCATCACCTGGTTCTATGCGGGCTTTTTACGGTTCAACAATCAACCCGATGGCATGCGCTCGTATAACCGCGGGATGCTCTACGCCCTCCGCTACCATCAACCCGCCACGGCGGATAAACATACAACATACAACTTACAACATACAACTTTTTAATTCCCCCCATTTCTAAAGATCATCCTCATTCCGCCCTGACTTTCAAAGCTGCTCATGGGTTTTACGTCGAATCCTTTCGGGATCTCAAATGTTTTTTCGTCGATAGCGGGATCGAGTTGAACCTTCAATACCATCATGTGGATCTTGAATCCGTTTTCACGGGTCACTTCGTATTCCACCGGAAATCCATCGATCAGTTCGAGTCCCTGCACTCCACTTGACATCATCGACATGCCTCTTCCGCCGCCGCCGGGAAATCCGCCGGAAGCCGCTGGGACCATCGACCCGGCAGCAATTTTAAACTCGGGAGTATACCACACGATGCTTTCGGTCACTTGTCCGTTTTGCGCCGTTGTTTTTACGATCACTTTTTTGCACGTGAAGCCGGAGATTTTTTTGGTCTCATCGGTATAGACCAGTTCAGGTTTGTTGTCGCGAAAGGTGATGCCCAGTTCAGCCAGTGAATCGCGACGGGCTTTGCGCATGGAGTCCTGGCGCGCACGCTGGACTTCAGCATCGGCCGTGCTGGTGTAGAAACCGGTCTTGCGACCCATGGCTTCAATCAAGGTAGTGGTCTTTTGGTTCTTACGATCGGTAATCACCACGTTGTTCCCGAAATCAGAAAGGTTTTCAATCTTCATGAAGTCGGGGGTATAGATCATGGTCATGGTATTTTCCATGTCGCGCGGCATGCTGAACCCCATGCCCTCTCCGCCACCGCTGCCGGGACCGCCACCCCCGGGTCCACCTCCAAAACTGAAGTTTTCCGGAAAAGTGATCTCTGTTTTTGCTTTGACGATGGCCCGCTCAACGATGCGTTGCTGGGCCATAGAAACCAATGAAATCAGAAAAGAACATACCAGTAGAGAATATTTCATATATGTTGTATTATGCATATTTAGATGTCATAAAATTAGTACACCTTTCTCTATGGGTCGTTAAAATTTTTCTGTTTTCAACGAGAGGATAGAATCCAGGTGTCCCTTCAGATAACGATTAAACAAGATGGCCCCTTTTTTGTTCAAATGGGTGGTATTGTAAAATAGGGAATCGTCTAGTTTCATTTGGGCATAATCCAGGATATGCACATTTGGAAGGCTGTCCAATGTGGTTTGCAAACACTGAATCTCTTCCTGATTTTGTATTGAATGCAAATAAGAATAATGATAGGGAGGAATGACCATAATTAGTTTTCTTCCTTTGGTATTAGAAAGAGTAGTCAGCAGATCTACATAAATTTTAGGGTCATGGATTACAATCAACTTTGATTCCAGTCTTTTTTGAACGGCATCATCGAATGCTTGTCGACTCAATTTTTTTAATTCCAAAATCGCACCCTTATTCCGATTACCAGTAAGTTCAAATTTTTCATTCAGGTAGTTTGCGATGTGTATTTCGAAATATCCAAAGTTTCTGACCACAGGGAGATGGTGAATGGGTTTCCATTCTTTTCCAATAAAGGTTCTTACTGTACTATCCTGTGTATCAAAGAGCCAGTATTCCAATCCGGATTGAATACGTTGCAGTCCATCAGCATCCAAGTTAATGACAATAGGAGTGTTTCTATATTTTGCTAATTCAATTTTTAAAAAGTACAACCACACATCATCTTGGACACCTGCCATTCCGTAATTGAAAAAATGCGGACCCAAACTGTCGGGTATAAACGATCCTTCAGCACGACTGGATCTCAGAATTGGAATTTCATTTGGATCTGTATTGGTTTTGATCCGATTTACTTTTGCTGCTCCTCTGCTTTGTGTTTGTGCAATGATGATATTTTTGAAGAAAAAATGTATAGCGATTAATCCTACTGATAAGATCGGCAGATACGGGATAAGGTATTGCCTCATCAATTCCTTAAAACTGGAAATAGATGAATGCTTTTTCATTTGATTTACCGAGGGTAATGATTAACAGTGAGGAGATGACGAGGAGTGGTAACAGGTGTTTTCGATACGTTGAGGTTTTTATAGAATCCAGAAAAAAAACCAAGGGTACACAAAACCAACACAGGATCATATTAAACGGACTGATGAAGGCACTGATTTGAGATATGCTTGCGTCGATTTCAAGACTATACAGCGATTTCAGCACAAGAAATACCTGCTGAAAATCTGGTGATCGAAAAAATATCCAGGCTATTGAGACACATGCAAAAACTACTGTCTGGCGCATCCAGGAACGCTGTCCAACAGCGAAATGATTTGAAAATATTTGTGTTTCCAGAATAATTAATCCCGCATGGATTGCTCCCCAAGCTACAAAAGTCCAATTAGCACCATGCCAAATGCCGGATAAGAGAAAAACGATGGAGATGTTACGAATCAAGTTGTACGGGTATAAAACTAAAGCTTCAAATACAAAAAACAGTATTTTAGACCCATTCAACTTTTTTTATGAAAATCATCACTATTATTTTGTCCGTTTTTTTATCCGGTGTTGCATTTGCTCAACAACCAATTTCAATCATACCGCGTCCTGCGGAGATGAGGGTAGGGACGGGGAAGTTCATCGTTAGTCCTAATACGGCGCTGGTCCCTCTGGGAAACGATCCCGAGGTGAGGCGCATTGCTGGACTCCTTAATGAAAAGCTGAAGATAGCTGCCGGGTTTACCCTGAAAACCGAGCAAACCCAGCGCAAAGACGCGATTCATTTTAAGCTCATCAACGAGCCGGCGCTGGGCAATGAAGGGTACCGGTTGCATGTCACCGGAGAGGATGTGACGATTGCAGCCAACAAGAGCGGCGGACTGTTTTACGGACTTCAATCCCTGTTTCAGTTACTGCCCTATCAAATTGAAGGCAAATCGTTGATAACCAATTTTCAGTGGTCGATACCTGTAGTGGAAATTCGAGATGTTCCCCGGTTTGGATGGAGGGGACAAATGCTGGATGTTTCCCGGCACTTTTTTACCAAAGACGAGGTCAAGTCTTTCATCGACGATATGGCCCAGTACAAGTACAACCTGTTGCATTTTCATTTGACAGACGACCAGGGTTGGAGGATAGAAATCAAGCAGTATCCTAAGCTCACTTCCGTCGGCGCCTGGAACGTAAAAAAGGAGGGTCGATTCGGCGCGTTTAGTCCACCTGCCGTCAACGAGCCCCGTGATTATGGAGGATTTTATACGCAGGACGATATCCGCGAACTGATCCGGTACGCGAAGGACCGTTATGTGGAAATCCTACCGGAAATCGAGAGTCCCGGTCACTCCCTTGCAGCCATCGCCTCGTATCCGGAACTTTCCTACACACCGGGTACTTACGTTGTGAATTCTGGTGAAACGTTCATGGATTGGTTTGGCGGAGGAAAGTTTGCGGCGCGGGTCGACAATACCCTGTGCCCCGCAAACGATAAGGTCTATGAGTTTCTGGATAAGGTCCTGGGAGAAGTAGCCCAGCTTTTCCCCTTCCCATACATCCATATGGGGGGCGATGAGTGTGCGAAGAATTTTTGGGAAAAGAATCCCCAGATCAAAAGCCTGATGGCGAGAGAGAAGCTTGGCGACATGGATGCAGTGCAAAGCTATTTTGTCGGCCGTGTCTCCAGCATCATCACCTCAAAAGGAAAGAAGATGATCGGGTGGGATGAAATTTTGGAAGGAGGATTGGTGAAGTCGGCTGCCGTAATGAGCTGGAGAGGGATGAAGGGTGGAATTGAGGCGGCGAAGAAAGGGCATGAAGTCGTGATGACACCCAGCGATTTTGTATATGTCGATTACATGCAGGGCGATGCTGCCCTGGAACCACCGGTCTATGCAACACTTCGGTTGAAAAAAACCTATCAGTTCGAGCCGGTGCCCGAAGGCGTGAATGCGAATTTGATTAAAGGGGGACAAGCCAACTTGTGGACCGAACAGATTTACAACATGCGGCATCTGCGCTATATGTTATGGCCACGTGGGTTTGCCATTGCGGAAGCACTGTGGAGTCCTAAGTCGGCCCGCGACTGGAAAGGATTTGTCCCCCGCGTTGAAGAACATTTCAAACGCTTCGAGGTCTCCGACCGCAAGTACGCCCCCAGCATGTATGAGCCAGTCGTGAATGTCAAGCGATCTGCAACGGGAGGATTTGCACTGGACTTTGATGTAGAGGTGCCGGGTGTGACTGTCCATTACAGTTTTGATCATTCGTTTCCGGATAATTTTTATCCTGCGTATTCCGGGAAAAGCATTGTTGTTCCGGTGGATGCTACGGTCTTGCGGGTGGTTTCGTATACATCCGGTCGACTTGTTGGTCGCACCATGACAATCTCAATTGCTGATTTGAAGAAGAGGGTGAAGTAGGTTGTAGGCGTGCCCGCCGTGGCGGGTTGTAAGTTGTATGTTGCTAGGTGTGATCATTAATATTCATCTACCCCGTATTTCAGTCCCATTGCAGTTCTAATTCGGTCTAGCGTTTTCATCAGATCAAGGGTGTGGTCGAGCGACCAAATGGGACTTTCGGTTTTCCCTTCTACTAGACATTCCTGAACATGTCGTGCTTCAAACTGGTATCCAAAACCAGCCTCTCTATCCACTCCGACCAAGGTCCGAGTATCCACGATGCCCGGATAATATTGAATGGTCGCGGACGGTTCATAAAAGCGGGAGGTCAGTCGGATGCGTCCCTTTGTTCCAAAAATATCTGCGTCGGTTTCCAGGTTTGAAGCCAGGGTGGCAAACAGGTTGGCAGATCGACCGTTGTTGTAATGAAACGAGATGGAACATTGTTCATCCACTCCAGTCGCTGCAGGGTTCATGCTGGCCTGGATCATATCTGGTACGCCCAGAATGGACTGGGCCAGAAAGACCGGGTAGATGCCGATGTCGAGCAGGGCTCCGCCTCCAAGGGCAGGATCAAAGAGACGCGGTGCCACCGGTTCCACCGGTTTGAAACCGAAGTTGGCATTGACGCCCTTGAGTTCACCAAGGAGTCCCTCTGCTATCATCTCTCGCACTTTCTGATAATGCGGCAGGAAGCGGGTCCACAAGGCTTCCATCAAGAATACTTTTCTCGACCGCGCCAATGCGATCATTTCGCTGGCTTGTCGGTGATTGATGGCAAATGCTTTTTCGCAGAGTACCGCTTTGCCATGGTTCAAGCAGAGCAAGGTGTGCTCATGGTGATGGCTGTGCGGACTCGCTACGTAGATCACATCCAGATCCGGAAGATTGACCAGATCTTGGTAGGAGCCGAGTACATGCGTAGCCGGAAAATCGTTGGCAAAGGCTTGTGCACGTTCCCATGAACTTGACGCGACAGCATGGAGCACTGCACCTTCAACGTGTTTCAGGTCCGATGCAAATTTCCGTGCAATCTTTCCGCAAGCGAGGATGCCCCAGTTGGTTTTCATAAATCAAGGTTCTAAGTTGTATGTTGTAGGTTGTAAGTTATGTTTTAAAGTCATTTTCAGTGTTTTTTTCAGCATTTTATCGGTAATGAAGATTATTATTTTGTACGAATGAAATCGTATAGAGATTTAAATGGTTATCAACTATCACTTTCACTTTTTTATCAGGTTCATCCCTTGACCTTAAGGTTACCCAAATACGAGTGTTATGAGTTAGGTAGTCAGCTGAGACGATCCGCAGATTCTGTTGTAACCAATTTGGTAGAAGGTTATGGGAGAAAAGAGTACAAACATGATTTCATTTGGTTCATGATTATCTCTCATTCCAGTTCCCTGGAAACCATCAATCATCTTGAAAAGTTAGCAGCTCTTCATCCTGGACTTTCTACCGAAGCTTCCATCCTCAAAGAAGATTATGCTATCCTCAGTCAAAAACTCTATGCTTTTCTGATGTACATTAAAAGGAACTGGCGCACATAACCTACAACCTACAACATACAAGCCTCCCTTGTGAATAACTCGTGGATATCCCCACCTCCTCAAGCATTATATTTGACGCTCGACCAAAATGAGAGAATGTGAGATTAAAGAGTCTAGAGATCAAGGGGTTCAAGAGTTTTGCGGATAAGACTGTCGTCAATTTTGACGAAGGAATTACAGGCATTATCGGTCCAAACGGCTGCGGCAAAAGCAATATCGTGGATTCCATCCGCTGGGTGATCGGCGAACATAAAATCAGCAACCTTCGAAGCGAGAATTTGGATAGCCTGGTGTTCAACGGTTCCAAGACCCGTAACGCGAGCGGAATGGCGGAAGTCAGCCTGACGTTCGAGAACACCAAAAACCTGTTGCCAACGGAATTCAGTACCGTGACCATCACCCGCCGCTTCTACAAAAGCGGGGAGAGCGAATACCGCCTCAACGATGTACAGTGCCGGTTGAAGGACATCCTCAACCTGTTCCTGGATACGGGCGTGAGCACCGACAGCTATGCGATCATGGAACTGGGAATGGTGGACGACATCATCAAGGACAAAGACAATTCCCGTCGGCGCATGCTGGAACAAGCAGCAGGCATCTCCATTTACAAAACGAGAAAGAAAGAGGCAAAGCTGAAGTTGGATGCCACCGAGCAGGACCTGGCACGTATCGAAGATCTTTTGTTCGAGATCAACAATCAGCTGAAAGCATTGGAAAGCCAGGCGAAAAAAGCCGAGCGCTACCACGAAATCAAAAAAGAATACAAAGTCAAATCTATTGAACTGGCCAAAGCAGCGTTGGAAGGATTCAATGTGCAATACAAGGAACTCAGTGAACAGCAGCAGTCGGAATCCGACCGCAAGATCGGCATCGATACCACTATTCTGGGGGAAGAGGCGGAGCTGGAGCGACTCAAACTGGAGTTCATCGAAAAAGAAAAAGCCCTGCAACAACTTCAACAGGCGTTCAACGAACTGATCAATACCATTCGCACCCGCGAAAACGATAAGAACCTTGCGCAACAACGTCTTCAATACCTTGGCGAACGCGAAAAAGCGTTGAATGAGTTTTTGTCGAAGGCGGGTGGACAATCAGCGGGATTGGAAGAGAGCATTGGATTTTCTGAACAACAACTGGTCGATGAAGAAGCGGCACTTGCTGCCCTTCAAACGGCCATTGATCAGGTGCGCACACAATTGGATGAGAGCAGAAGGGTGTTTGATGAGAAAAGGGGACTGGTCGACGAACTGCGTCGTTCCAATCAAACCCTGCAGCGCAGTCAGTTTGAATCTGAAAAAAATGTAGCCATCCGCGATACATCGCTGCAAAACATCGAACGCTCCATTCACCAATTGCGTGATGAACAGTCGGCTCGCAAGCAACAGCAATTGGATCTTGAAGGACAGCAACACGACAATGCAGGTGCGCTGAATGCACAAAAAGAACAACTTGAAACGTTGGTGCTGCAGCACGAAACGGCGAAGTCGCAAATCCTGGAAACGCAATCCAGTCTGGAAGGCCTTCGTTCTCGCCTTGCAGATGAATCCCGCAAATTTGATTCCAAAAAAAACGAATACGATCTTCTCAAGAGCCTCGTGGATTCCATGGAAGGGTATCCCGACAGTGTAAAGTTCCTGCACAACAATGCAGGCTGGAATCATCAGTCGCCCATCCTCTCTGACATCATTTATGTCAAAGAAGAATACCGGGCTGCCGTTGAAAATGTACTGGAACCCTATCTGAATTATTATGTGGTGGGTGATCTTCGTGAAGGATTGCAGGCCGTGCATTTGCTCGACGATAATAAAAAAGGAAAGGCGAATTTCTTTTTGCTGGACCGACTCAACGCTGAGTACGGCGATCGGCAACTGGAGCAGCGGGGAGTACCGGGCACCATTCCGGCCACTTCCATTGTTGAATACGATAGTCGGTACACCAACCTGGTGAAATATTTGCTGGGCAATGTCCTCATCGCTGAAGATGAGTCGGTACTGGAACATGCCAATGGCCATATCATATTGGAACGACACGGAAAATACGTGAAAGGCAAGTATGCCTTGACCGGAGGAAGTGTGGGATTGTTTGAAGGCAACCGAATTGGTCGCGTGAAAAATTTAGAGAAGCTGGCAACGGAAATCGAGGCGCAAGGGTCGGTTGTCGCTGCACTCAAAGCCGACATCCAATCGCGCCACGATCAGGTTCTGGAATACAACAATCAACTTCAAGAGCAGTCGATCTCTGAAAAACAAAAGCAGATTCAGGAATTAACCAATCGCGCGTTTGCCATTCAAAATCGTTTGGAGTCACTCCAATCGACCGAACAAACAGCAGTCCACCGCTTGAATGAACTGGAAACACAACTTGCTGCAGACCGCGAAAGCATTCGCTCCGATCGGGAAACACTGGAGCGGTATACCCTAGAACTGAATGAGCTGACGGGTAGCATCGGTGCCGTGGAGGCCGACTACTCCGCAGCGGAACAGGCGTATAATGCGATCAGTGCACAATTCAACGAAGGCAATATTCAACTTGCGCGTCAGCAAAATAAAATTGATGCCATTCGGCAAGAATCGGTGTTCAAACGCAATCAACTGGAAGAACTCCGTGCGCAAATCGCCACCAGTTCTGAGCAATTGAATGAAGCGAATGCCACCATTACGGAAACGTCGCATGAATTATCCGGAATTGAAATTGCCTTGCTTGAACTTTATCGCAGAAAAGAGGACGATGGAAAGGTGCTGAACAAGGCCGATCAATCTTATTACAACATGCGCAACCTGCTCAATAATAAAGAGAGCGAATTGCGGTTGAAAGTCAAGGAAAAAGAACAGATCGATCAGTTGCTCAACCTCATCAAAGACCGCATCAATGAATTGCGTTTGCAGTTGGCCGGAATCAAAGAGCGCTTGAATGTGGAGTTCAAGGTGGACATCGAGCAGATTCTCGACGAACCGCGTGAAACTGAAGAGCCGCTGGAAGAATTGCAGGCCGAATGCGATCGCATGAAAAAGCGGCTCGAAAATATTGGAGAAGTCAATCCAATGGCCGTCGATGCATTTGTTGAAATGAAGAAGCGTTACGATTTCATTGTGGAGCAGAAAAACGATCTGGTCAGTGCGAAAGACACCTTGATGCAAACCATCCAGGAAGTCGAAGCCGCAGCCAACCAGCGCTTCCTGACCACGTTCAATGAAGTTCGTGAAAACTTCCAGCGCGTATTCAAGGCGCTCTTTACGGAAGATGATACGGCCGACATGGTGCTGGAAAATCCGGACGACCTTGCAGAAACCGGAATCGACATTGTGGCCAAGCCCAAAGGCAAGCGCCCGACTTCCATCACCCAGTTGAGTGGTGGTGAGAAGACGCTGACCGCTACCGCACTGTTGTTTGCGATTTACCTGATTAAACCCGCTCCGTTCTGTATACTCGATGAGGTGGATGCACCGCTTGACGATGCCAACGTGGGTAAGTTCACCAACATGATCCGCCAGTTCAGCAAGGAGTCGCAGTTCATCATTGTTACGCACAATAAAATGACGATGTCGACTGTCGACGTGATTTACGGTGTAACGATGCAAGAGCAGGGTGTCAGTAAGATGGTACCGGTCGATTTCAGGAGTCTGAACTAATGGCCCATTATTTTTTCATCGGAGTTGCTGGTACGGGAATGAGCGCCATCGCTCAATACATGAAAGCAGCCGGGCATGATGTGTCCGGTTCTGATCGACAATTTATTCGTGGTCAATTCAATGAAACCCAGGACGCGTTGATGGCTCAGGGAATTTCGTGCTATCCGCAGGGTGCAGGTGGACTCACCACTGATATTGATTATGTGATTGTTTCTACCGCAATTGAGGACAGCGTGCCGGAAGTGCAGTTAGCACGGCAATTGGGAAAACCCATTTTGCGTCGCAGCGAATTGCTGGCTCAACTTGTTTCCTCAAAAAAAACGATTGCCGTTGGGGGTACTTCCGGAAAGAGTACTACTGCTGCCATGATCTATGAAATCCTGCGTGCAGCAGGATATCAGCCTTCAGTGATTGGAGGTGCAGGCTTGACCCGATTGATTCGTGAGGGAAAAATCGGCAATGCTGCATATGGCGAAGGAGAGTGGTTGGTCATCGAAGCCGATGAAAGCGATGGTTCCATTGTGAACTATCATCCGGAAATCGGCCTGTTGTTGAATGTTGACAAGGATCATCAGGATATAGAGGCGTTGATGCAATTGTTTGGATTCTTTGCCAATCATTCGCTTCATTTCATTACCAATACGTCTCATCCATTGTCCGCTTCTTTGTCCAAGGGTTCGCCATACGATATTCACCTGCCCGATGATTTTATGCAACAAGGAGTGGTGGTTCATTTTTCAGTGGATGATGTAAGGTTCAGTATACAGTCGCCTGGTCGCCACACCATGGAAAACGCCATGGCAGCCATTTCAGTAGCACGTTCCATTGGGATTTCGCTTCAGCAGTGTGCCGAGGCGTTGCAGCAATACGAAGGCATTTATCGTCGGCATCAGATCCTGGGTGAACGCAATGGAGTGGTGGTAGTAGATGATTATGCGCACAATCCCGTGAAGTGCGCCCGATCGATAGAAGCGTGTCAGCCTTTTTCCAAGAAACTCATTGCGTGGTTTCAGCCGCACGGATACGGTCCCACCCGGTTTCTCCGTCACGATTTTGTAGAGGAGATCGCAAAGGCGTTGCGACCGCAGGACGAGATTTGGATGAGTGAAATTTATTATGCCGGAGGAACGGCTGTAAAAGATATTTCGTCAGAGGATTTGGTCAACGATTTGAACATGCGTGGCGCCAATGCGTTTTTCGTCGCCAACCGCAATCAACTCGTCGACGCACTGCGCCCGCACCTGGAACCCGGTACTACTTTGCTGTTGATGGGCGCACGAGACCCGTCGTTAGACGCTTTTGCAAAAGAAGTTTATCAAGCATTATAAGGTATACGTTAACCTACAACCCGCCACGGCGGGCTCGCCCACAACCTACAGCCCACAACCTACAACTATATTTTACTTTTCACAAAATCCGTAATCAGCAATCCAATCAACGTTGCGAGTTGTTGGCTTTCGGCGTGGAGTTGTCCGGAAGAGCCTTTGCAGATGTGCAGGCTGCAGATGTTGGAATAGTTGCCGCAGAAGCGGATGAATTGCCGGGCTTGGTCGACCGACACCCCACCGGGATGTGTGGACATCGATCCGGAGTGGTTGACGGCATCCAGGTCAAGATCGACGGCTATCGGTTCATCATCGATGAAGGCAAACGATTGCGCAAGGGACTGCACAAAATTCAGTCGCTCGTCCACAAAAATCTCTTCATACGTGTGGTAATGAATATTCACATTGCTGTAGAGATCATCCATCATGCTTTGCGGATTGTTGTTCTCTTGTAATCCAATCACTGCATAACGGTGCAGATAGGATTCTTCCATGGCATAGCGAATGGCATTGCCGTTGTGCCGACCTTCCATGATGCGGTATCCTCCAAACGAAGAGAGATTGATGGCATTGATCATGGGACGTTTTGTCTTGCCGGCTTTGTATAAATTTTTAGCAGCGGACTTGATGATGGGATACGCATTGTTGTGTCCACCTCCGACCACAATCGGAATTTTTCCCGAAGCAATAATGGCCTTCACTACCGATTCCACTTCTTCGTCGATGATGTTGGCAACAGCGTGCCGACATGCATCAATTTTTTCTTCTGTGTTCATGTGGTGATGGTCGATCACCTGCTGCACATCGGAAAAATCAAAATAACCGGCTAGGATGACTTCGCTACCGGAGCAGGCATCGCTGCTCTGCAGGTTGAGAAACGCGTTGACAAAATGGAACCAGGTGTGTTCAGCACCTTTTGTGCCGTGATCGCCGAGAACACCGATGCATTCTGGAACGCCGATGCATACAAATCGTGCTTCGGGATGAGCGGAAAGAGAGGAAAGGCCATTTTTCAGGATCTGAGCGCGTTCTCCCAGTTTGGTTTCGTAGCGCCGAATCCGGGTATGGTCGAGCAGTTCCTTTTTTGTGTAAAAATGGAAGCGGGACATTTGCCTAAGGTAAAGATTTGGATCGATTAATTCATTAATTTTCAGACGCCAAAAACCAAGTGGAAAAACGACTGTTTATGCCGGATTTTGAGATCAAGAAACCTTCGAAGGAATATGATGCAATAGTTGTAGGATCGGGTGCAGGAGGAGGAATGGCCGCCTACGTGTTGGCCAATCAGGGATTGAAAGTGTGTTTGCTGGAAGCGGGACCGGATTACGATCCTGCCAAAAATATTACCCAGCTAAAAAATCCGTGGGAGTCGCCACGCCGGGGTGCCAGCACCAAGTTCAGGCCCTTTGGCGATTTCGATGCCAGCTATTGGGGCTGGGAAATTGAAGGAGAACCGTATACCAAAGCTGCAGGAACGCAGTGGGATTGGTGGCGTTCTCGGATGGTGGGAGGTCGCACCAACCACTGGGGCCGCATCTCCCTGCGATTTGGTCCCAAAGATTTCAAACGCAAAAGCATTGACGGACTCGGCGACGACTGGCCGATTGGATACGAAGACATCAAACCGTATTACGATCGAATCGATAAATTAATTGGGGTATTCGGGACCAACGAAGGATTGGAAAACGATCCCGATGGAATTTTTCTTCCACCTCCCAAACCACGCTTGCACGAAATCTTCATCAAAAATTCTGCCGCAAAAGCAGGAGTACCAGTCATCCCATCGCGTTTGTCTATATTGACTCAGAAGATCAACGATGAGCGCGGACAATGTTTTTATTGTTCCCAATGCAACAGGGGTTGCACGGTGTACGGTGATTTTTCATCTTCGTCCGTGTTGGTGAAGCCCGCATTGAAGACCGGTAATGTGGACCTCATTACTGGCGCCATGGCGCGTGAAGTATTGACCAACGCGGAGGGGTTGGCAGTTGGAGTTTCGTATGTCAACAAGCACGATTTGTTGGAATACGAAGTCAGGGGCCGTGCTGTGATCCTGGCAGCCAGTGCCTGCGAATCTTCGCGCTTGCTTTTGAATTCAAAATCGCAGCGCCATCCCAACGGACTCGCCAACAGCAGCAATGTGGTGGGCAAGTACCTGCACGATTCAACCGGTGCGGCCATGGGCGGAATTCTTCCGGAGTTGTTTGATCGCAAGCGCTACAACGAAGATGGGGTAGGCGGCATGCACGTCTATTCACCCTGGTGGGGCGATAACAAGAAACTGGATTTCCCACGCGGATACCATATTGAATACTGGGGCGGAATGGGTCAGCCGGCCTATGGCTTTGGTTGGGGCATTGAAGGGCTGAATGGAAAGTATCCCGTAAACGGAGAAAAGAAGGAGGCCGGTGGATACGGTGCGTCATTGAAGCAAGATTACCGGTATTTCTATGGAGCAGGAGTGGGCATGGCCGGAAGGGGTGAAGCCATTCCGCTGGAATCAAATTATTGCGAGATCGATCCGAGTGTGGTCGATAAATATGGTATTCCCGTATTGCGTTTCCATGTGAAGTGGTCCGAGCACGAAGTGAAGCAGGCCAAGCACATGAAAGAGACGTTCAAGGAGATTATGCATTCCATGGGTGCTGTGATTACATGGGGCGATGATGGTCCCGAAAACAGTTACGGACTCGAATCGCCTGGAAAGATCATTCATGAAGCTGGAACGGTGAGGATGGGAAGTGATGCCAAGCGTTCTGCGTTGAACAAGTACAATCAAGCGCACGATTGTAAGAATTTGTTTGTCGTGGACGGTGGAGCATTTGTGTCGCAGGCCGATAAAAACATCACCTGGACCATCTTGGCACTCTCCATGCGCGCCTCCGAATACCTGATTGAAGAAATGAAAAAACGCAACATATAACATACAACTTACAACGTACAACTTACAACATTAATTAAATGGATCGTCGAAAATCGCTACAAGTCTTAACCCTCGGTACTCTTGGAGGTGCTGCTATTTTCAATGCCTGCAAGCCGGGTGAAGAAAAAGGAGAAGCTGCCAATCAATCTGTCGCGGACGGCTACACGCTGGACCGTCAGCCGGAAGAACTGGAGGCATACGACAAGATCGTTTCCGAAACATTTTTCACCGAACATGAAATGGCTACCATTACGGTGCTTTCCGACATCATCATTCCCAAGGATGAAGTGAGCGGAAGTGCATCCGATGCCAAGGTGCCGGAGTTCATTGAATTCATTGTGAAGGACATGCCTTCGCATCAAGTGCCCATGCGGGGGGGATTGCGTTGGATCGATCGTCATGCATTCAAGAAGCACGGTAAAAACTTCAGCGCATGCAACGAGCAGGAGCGGATCGGAATTGTAGATGAAATTGCTTACCCTGCAAAAGCAAAACCAGAAGTAGCGCAGGGCGTAGCGTTTTTCAGTTTGATGCGCAATTTAACCGCGTCCGGTTTTTATACATCGCAAATCGGCGTAAAGGATATTGGCTACATGGGCAATCAACCTAATCAATGGAACGGTGTCCCCGATGAAGTGCTCAAGCAGTACAACGTGGCGTATACCGAGAAGGAAAACAAGGAGTGCGTAAAATATTCTTAATTATACATTAATCAACGATTCGTATGGCAAACAAAAATTATCAGCGCAGAAAGTTCATCAAGACAGGAGCAGCAGGTGTGGCTGCATTCACCATTGTGCCCCGCAATGTATTGGGAAAGGGATTTGTCGCGCCCAGCGACAAATTGCGCATCGCGGGTATTGGCGTGGGTGGTAAAGGAGAGAGCGACCTGACTTCTTTTGCGGAGAGTCCCAACGCTGAAATCGTTGCGTTGTGCGATGTGGACGATCGTGCCTCTGCAAAGTCCCGCAAAAATTTTCCCAAAGCAAAATACTATACGGATTTCCGGGAAATGCTCGAGAAAGAAAAAGATGTGATCGATGCCTGTTCCATTTCTACGCCGGACAATACGCATGCCGTTGCCACACTTGCCGCCATGCAGTTGGGCAAGCACGTGTATACTCAAAAGCCATTGACGCATGATATTTATGAAGCGCGTGTGCTCACCGAAGCGGCAAAGCGCTATAAAGTGGTAACGCAGATGGGCAATCAGGGTGCTTCCGGAGATGGCGTGCGCAGAACCCAGGAGTTGATACAGGCCGGATTGATTGGAGACGTGACCAAGGTGCACTGCTGGACCAATCGTCCCGTGTGGCCACAAGGCATTCCTACCCCGACTGGAAAGTTTGATCTCCCCAAGGAGTTGAATTGGGACCTCTGGATTGGTCCCGCTAAAATGATTGATTACAACCCCGCCTACCTGCCGTTCAACTGGAGAGGTTGGTGGGCATTTGGAACGGGATCACTGGGCGACATGGCCTGTCACATCATGGATCCGGTGTTCCGTTGTTTACCGATTCTGTATCCATCCGATGTGGAGTGTTCAGTAGCCAGCATTTGGAGGGCCATGTGGGATGATTCTGCGAACACCGATGCGTGTCCGCCTTCTACCATCATTCACCTGACCTATCCCCGCACCGATGGAAAGCCTGGTGACATCAAGGTCTCCTGGTACGATGGCGGATTGTTGCCGCAGCGCCCGGATGAACTGTTGCCTGAAGAAGCTTTTGGAAACTGGGACGGTGGAGTATTGTTTGAAGGTACAAAGGGTAAGTTGTTGGCCGATTGTTATGGGGCGAACCCGCGACTGCTTCCCACCAAATTGATGAAAGAAGTGACCTTGCCGAAAGAAACCCTGAAGCGAGTGCCAGAAGGGCATTGGGTGCAGTGGGTCAATGCCTGCATAGCCGGTCATGGCAAGGGCGTGACCAGTTCACCGTTTGAATTTTCCGGTCCCTTCACCGAAAGCATTTTGATCGGCAATCTTGCAATCAGGAGCTGGATGATGAAGAATCCGAACCTGAAAGGGTGGGATGATAAGTATTTGGGAAGGAAGAAGCTGCTATGGGATGCGAAGAATTTGCGGATCACGAATTTTGAACCCGCCAACCAGTACGTCAAGCGCGAATACCGCGATGGCTGGAAGTTGGTGATGTAATCATGAATTCCGATATTTGCGGAGCTTAATTGAAACCAATGGACAAAAGGATTTACACCCTCATTTTTCTGTACGTGGTATTTTTTATCATTGCAGTGAACATGTTGCTTTTCGCACCCGTTCAAAAGTTCATGACTGGATTTTTGTTTGGTGCAACGGGAGTTTTGATTTTCCTGATGTTCTTCTCCCTTTGGCTCGTGCAGCGCAAGGATTAATTATTCACCCGGAAGTTGAATACGATGGTGCCGATTTGTTCTTCAGCACCTTCGGGGTCTGCCGTGAATTTCAGTTGTCGCGCTTTTTGCAAGGCGATGGCTTTCATTGAACTGTTGCCGGTGGTGGTTCCTCTGGGTTGAATGGTTGCACTCATAACATTTCCGTTACGGTCCACGCGGATGTCTACTGCAATTTTAGCGTTCTCATTGAAATCATCCTGGAACGAAGGGAATCGATTTATTTTTCTTCCGGACAGTCCTTTGGAGATCGATACGCCACCGTTTCCGTTTCCGCCTGTCCCGGTATAACTGTCGGAGTCAGGATCTCCGTTGGGTTTTCCCTGATTGCCTGTGCCACCCGCAATTCCTTGCCCCGCGCTTGGCTGATAGCTATCGGCATTGTTCCCTCCTTTACCGTTCCCATTCGCCGCCTTGAATAAGGCCTTGGGTTTTGGGGCGGGGGGGACTTCCACCGGCTTGGTTACTTCTTTAGGAGGATTTTTAGCCGCTGGTGTTGAAGCAGTAGATGGATTGATTGGTTGTGACTTGGGAGGTGAGGTTAGGGGAGGGATAACAACAGGTGGTGCTTCTTTGTCGTTATCGTTTGTCTCAATTTCTTTTGCTGATGCAAGTGCTGTAGATGGTTGTGGAGGAGCCGTGTTGTTGTCGACGAGCGCCGCCGGGTCTTCTGGCATCAGGGGTTCGATATCACCTGAGCCGGTTTCACTATCGCCCAGATTCACTTCCATTCCTTCTTCTTCTTTGATCGGTTCTTGTACCGGCGGCGTCCATGAAATCAAAAAACACAACAGGATCAACAGTCCCATGATGACGGTGGTGTAGATGGAGGCTTTGGTGGTAGGGTTCAATGAAGTTGTAAGTTGTAGGTTGTAAGTTAAATAGAATTATTTCATAAAAATGTTAAAGCCAACATACAACCTACAACGTATAATCATTTCGCATAATCCTTTTCAAACACTCCCTTAATCCGTTCCATGGGCGGATTGTAATATCCGAATTTGAGATCGGGGAATTCTTCGCGGATGAGTTCCATGAGATTGCGGATACCCATCATCTCCATTGGCTCTGTAATTCCCATTCTGCCCAGGTACCAGTCGGGATCGATGTTGAAATTCCTCCACTGAATCATTTTCAAATTTGTTTTCCGAATCACGGAGCGCAGGGATTCGTATTCTGCTTCGGTATCGGTCATTCCGGGAAAAACAAAATAGTTGATTGAGCTCCATCCGCCGAATTGATTGACGATCGAGAGGCTTTCAAGGATGTCATCAAAGCGGTAGTTGTTGGGACGATAATAGCGTTCATACCAGGAGGCTTGCAATGAGTTCGTGCTCACCCGAATCGAATCGAGTCCCGCTTCACACAATGCCCTCACGGCTTTTGGCATGGAGCCGTTTGTGTTGATGTTGATGCTGCCTCGTTCGGTGTGTTTTCTGATTTCCGCAATGGCTTCGCGGATGGTTTCCCACATGAGGAGTGGTTCGCCTTCGCATCCTTGTCCAAAACTCACGATGGGAAACGGTGCATTCATGAGATGTGGAACAGTGAACTCCACAATTTCTTCTTTGGTGGGTTTAAACAACAGGCGGTCTTGCGGAGACGTAATCGATTCCGATTCCGGTTGAAACGATATGCATCCGATGCAATTGGAATTGCAGGCAGGGGATGAAGGGATGGGGCATTCCCATCGACCTAAAAAATAATTGCGGGCAGCGGGACAGGTATACGTCCTGCAGCATTTTTCTGCCAGGTGTTGTACCAGTCGGTTCTGCGGATATGCTTGCAGCATGGCTTCAACGCCGGTTTCGATTTTTTCGGCATCATAGCCAGCACATTCCTGTCGGATATCCGGTTCGATCCGAATGGCGGTCACCATGAACTGATCGTCGTACCATCCGGCAGCGGTATAGCAAAACAGGGGGAGGGTTACGGCGTTGGGACTGGTTTCAAAGGCGGCGAGAAAAGTACCGGTGTGGGCAGGGGGGACAAACGCCGCAACGGCCCAGCCTTTTTCGCACAGCCGCATCTCTCCGGTCTCTACATCAATGCCGATGCCTTTTCTTCCCGGCAATTCATAGAGCGAACCTCCATCGGGAAGCGGAATCCATTCATTCAACTCAACCGGAAATGCATCCCATCCGGAACGTCCTACTGCGTAAAGTGTTTCATCTTCGAAGATGTTGCCTTTCCCATCGGAGTACAACAGATAGGGGGAGTGCTGAAGGGCCATGTGCAAAGTTACCTATTTAGCATACGCTGGCAATAGGTGTTGAATTCATCGTCTTCGATCTCATAATCGTCTTCGGCTTCATCATCTGTTTGCATTTGAAGCAGCTGATTATTCCTAAAGTCGATGGTCAGCCAGCCATCTCGAATCAGCACATTTTGTACATCGCCCCAGGGAGTGATTTTTTTTACCCATCTGAATTGCACTATACCGGTGTCCGAGAAACCGATTTCGGTTTTCTGCAGCAGGAATCCTTCTGCAATCCCAAGTCCAATTAAAAGAATGTTGGAGTTGAAACCTTCTCCGAAAGCGGTCAGTCCGATGCCCGCTGTAAGCAGGATATACCGAAACCGAATGGGCTGCTGTTTTCTTTTTTCCATCAGATTGCTGATGGCCAGGATCACAACAATGAGCAGGCAGAGGTAGAGTGGCCAGCTTGATGCAGGCAGTTGAGTATTGATGATCAACAGGAGGAGGCATAGAGCAGTCAACAGCCATCCGGTGCGTTCGATGAGCGGTCGATTTTGATTCTTGAGTACAACGACGTAGTCGTAAATTTTTTGCTTGCGCATGAGCTCTATTTATCGCAGAGCATCAAGTTACAGAGTTTGAAGAGCACGCGAGCGCCTACGTTTTCATCCCATCCGTCTTTGCTCACGCCGGTTTCGCAGAGGTCGAAGCCGATGATTTTTCTACCGCTGGAGAGAATTTTTCGAAAGACAAAACTCAGTTGTTCCATTTCAAATCCGCCGGGGACGGGCGTTCCGGTGTGGGGACAGAGTTTCGGATCCAGTCCGTCGATATCATAACTGATGTACACGTGTTCCGGAAGTTGCGAAATCATTTCATCGGAGATATGCGACCAGGTTTGTCCCTCAAACTGTCGCTCTTTGATTTCTTTTTCAAAATAGGTAACGATGCGGAAATCACTTTGGCAGATGTAATTCCATTCCGACTCGCAGTAGTCGCGAATGCCTAGCTGAATCAGTTTCGATACCTGTGGAAAATCATTCAACACATTGAACATGATCGATCCGTGGGAATGGTCGAGTCCCTCATACGATTTGCGCAGATCACAATGAGCATCGACTTGCAGGATGCCGAAATTCGAATAGGTTTCGCTCAGGGCTTTGATCAAACCGTAAGCCGTGCTGTGATCACCGCCCAGGAGTCCCACTTTCTTTCCTTTCTTGATCTGCTCCAGGCATTTTTCATAGACCCAGAGGTTCAGTTGCATGCATCCCTCGTTCACTTCCTTCAGGGTTTTACGCATGAACTTATTGGTCTCGATTTTTTCGCCAGAGTTGATGAAGTTGAGGTAGAGTTCGTTTTCCTTTCTGAGGATATCGTTCTTCAAGAGAATTTTTTTGTCGACTGCCTGCATGAACACGCCTTTCTTCCAGGCATTTTGAAATTGGCTGTCGAACAGGTCCACCTGCAAACTTGCTTCCAGGATGTGTTCCGGGGAGCGGGCGGTTCCACTTTTGAAGCTCACCGTCACTTCCCAGGGAACGGGAATGATGATCAACGAGGCGTTTTCTTCGGTGAAGGGGAGGCCAAATACATTGTTGTTGGCAACGCTCACTCCGTTGGGGTCGAACCGGGAAAGGTCGGCTATCATACTGCGGAACTAATTAAAATTCTGTGGTTTATGCAATAAATTGATCTCAAAAAGCGTTGCAATTTAGGTAAAATTGGAATTCGCCTTTGTAGTACATTTGCATATTCGTAAAAACTATGAAAAAGATACATATCCTCGGCTTGATTTTGATCGCAGGTGCCATTGGCGCCCTGTTGACCATGATGGGTGACATCAGCACCTACGATTCAGTTGAATCCGCAAAGAAAAAGGAGGGCAAGTTTGTCCACCTGATCGCCAAGATCGACACTACACAACCGATCGTTTACGATCCGTTGATTGACCCTAATTATCTGGCATTTACCGCCGTTGACTCCCTGGGATACAGCACAAAAGTGGTGTATAAAAATGCCAAGCCAACCGACTTTGAAAAAAGTGCTCGGGTGGTAATGAAAGGGTCCATGAACGGCGAAACATTTGAATGCAAGGAAATTGTTCTCAAGTGTCCATCTAAATACACCGATGAGCAAGGAGCTAACCCCGGTAAGTTAGCGGAAGAGCCTGCCATGAAGACCACGGAATAGTGATCGCTAAACTGCTTATCTTATGATTGAATACAATGGCGAACATCTGCTGATTGGGCAGATTGGAATGTTTTTGACCTTATTGGCATTTTTTTCTGCATTGGTTGCAGCGTTTTCAAATTTTAGAGCAGCTGGGGCAGCAGACGCCATTCAGGAAAAGCCATGGCAGCGGTTGGCGCGCGTGAGCTTTATTTTGAATGTCTTGTCGGTAATCGGACTTTTTGTTACCCTCTACCTCATCATCTACAATCACTACTTTGAATACAAATACGCGCACCAACACTCCAAGCGGAGTTTGGATGTGCAGTACCTCTTGAGTTGTTTTTGGGAGGGCCAGGAAGGCAGTTTTATGCTCTGGGCTTTTTGGAATGCGGTATTGGGACTCTTGCTGATTCGCTGGTCCAAGAAGTGGGAATATCCGGTAATGGCCATCATGAGTATGGCGCAGGTCTTTTTAGCGACGTTCCTCATCGGTATTTATTTCTTTGATATCAAGATCGGTTCCAATCCATTTGTATTGATGCGCAGTGAGTTTCCGGATGCTCCAATATTCCGGGATCCCGATTATCTGACCAAATACATTACAGACGGTAACGGATTGAATATTTTGTTGCAGAATTATTGGATGGTGATTCATCCCCCCATTTTGTTTTTGGGATTTGCCAGCTCCATTGTTCCGTATGCGTACGTTGTTGCCGGTTTGTGGAAAAAAGATCATTCCGGATGGTTGCGTCCAGCAATGCCTTGGGCCTTGTTCTGTGCGGGTATTTTGGGACTCGGCATCATGATGGGTGCGGCATGGGCCTATGAGTCGCTTACCTTCGGAGGCTATTGGGCCTGGGATCCTGTGGAGAATGCTTCAATGGTGCCATGGCTCTTACTGGTGGCGGGAATCCATACCATGTTAATTTACAAGAGCACCGGTCATTCGCTCAAAAGCAGTTACCTCTTCATTGCTCTTTCGCATCTGCTGGTTTTGTATTCTACATTCCTCACGCGCACTGGCGTTTTGGGCGATACCTCTGTTCACTCGTTTACAGGAGAAGGCAGCACGTTATATTGGCACCTGATCATCATGCAGTTGTTTTTTATTGCTGTGCCGATCTACTTGTACTACCGCGACCGAAAAAATATTCCTGTGGTGCACAAAGAGGAAAGCATGAACTCACGGGAGTTTTGGATGTTTGTCGGTTCACTTTTACTGCTGATCTCTGCAGTGTACATCATTGTGCTGACATCGCTTCCATTCATCAATAAATTATTTGGAACGTCCTGGGCAATTGGTGAGAACGTTGAGTACGTCTATAACCGCATCATGATTCTTGTTGCTATTCTTTTAGGAGCACTGACAGGATGTGTGCAGTACTTCAAGTACAAGGATACCTCACGCAAATACATTTGGTCTAAGTTGCTCATCCCAACCATTATTGCAGTAGTGCTTTCCGCGGCAGTCAGCATTTTCGGTGAAGTGAATTACGACAAGTTTGGCTTGGGATTTCTAATTGGTATACATGTGGCCTTGTGGACCGCTATCTATACCATTGTTACCAATGCCTCTTACCTGATTTCTGTCATGAAATGGAAATGGAAGGCAGCTGGCGCATCGATCACGCACGTTGGGTTTGGAATGATGCTCTTGGGTATTCTCATCTCATCCTCTAAAAAAGAACTCATTTCCAAGAATGCAGGCGGAATTGCAGTGACAGGTTTAAAAGATGCCAAGGGGAGGGACGAAGATCCATTGGAAAATGTAACCTTACTCAAAGGGGTTCCTGTGAAAATGGGTAAATACGTGGTCACGTATTACGGTGATTCTACAGTTGAACGTTCCGATAAGGTCTTTTTCAATATTCGATTCATTGAAGTGGATGAAAATGATTCCATAAAGGATGCTTTTACTATAATGCCCAATGCATTTCTGGTAAAAAGTGAAAATAATTCACAGCTTTCATCGAATCCCGGTTCGCGCCACTATGTGTCAGAAGATATTTTCGTTTACATCACATCATGGCTGAATCCTGACAGCATAAAGGATACAACCACCACTCGGTTTACGGCCATTCAGGAAGGCGACACTGTATTTTATTCTAAAGGGTTTATCGTGATCAATAAAATGCTGCAGGCGAATAAAAACGACAACAAAGATCTTCCGATGGTAGACAGTGCCTGGGTTTCAGAAGTGACCGTGGAATCAACTGAAGGATACACCTATAAACAAAGCCCCGCCTTAATGGTTAGGGGAGGTGTTGCAATTCTCAAGAATGATACCATCATGGAGCAACGTTTGGTGCTCTCCATGCGCAAGGATCCTGCTTCAGGAAAAGTTCAACTGGGTATTCGTGAACCAGATGCAATGGTACGCTACATCACGCTGAAGGCCTATCGTTTTCCATGGATCAATGTGCTTTGGATTGGAACCATTGTCATGGTCCTTGGTTTCATGATCAGTGTGGCGTTTAGGATTCGGAGTAAGCTCTATATGGCTTAGTGGGTTGTAGGTTGTATGTTGTACGTTGTAGGTTGTATGTTGTACGTTGTAGGTTAATTTTGGGTGGTGAGAATTTTAATTTCCATAGTACTTTTTTCTCTGTTGTGCAGTGCGCATGCGCAGCAGTCGCGGTACGGTCCCAACGACACACTGGTGGTCCCTTATCTGGTGTACAACGGGGACACGATGACCTATGCCCAACTGGACATGGTGATGGTCTATGGAAATCTCTCTGGCAAAGACCGTAACGCTCGAAAACAATGGACGCGGCTGCGCAATGCTGTGTATGTGACCTATCCTTATGCAAAGAAAGCAGGGTACATCATCAATGATGTCAATGCTCAGCTGACCCGAATGCAGGATGCACGTGCACGCAAGAAATACCTCAGCTCTCGCGAAAAAGAATTGAAGAAAGAATTTACTGAACCGCTGACGGCGCTATCGGTTTATCAAGGCAAAGTGTTGATGAAGCTCATCAATCGAGAAACGAGCAACAATTGTTACACGATCATCAAAGAATACCGCGGTGGTTTTTCGGCACGGTTCTGGCAGACTCTTGCCTGGATATTCGGCAGCAGTTTGAAACAGGAGTATGATCCCAATGGTGAAGATGCAGAAATGGAAGCCATTGTTCAGGAAGTCGCCCGCATGTATGGCCATGCAGAGTAATGCGTATATTCGCCGCGAAATCTTATCATGAAACTTGACGTTTTGGCTTTTGGGGTGCACCCCGATGATGTGGAACTCAGTTGTGCCGGCACGCTGATCAACGAGATCAGAAAAGGAAGGCGTGCAGGGGTGATCGACCTTACTGCGGGTGAATTGGGAACACGCGGAACCGCAGAAACCCGCACCACGGAAGCGGCAAAGGCTGCTGAAATCATGGGGTTGTCCATTCGCGAAAACCTAGGCATGCGGGATGGATTTTTTCAAAACGACGAAGCACACCAATTGCAGGTGATTCGCGCCATTCGCACCTACCAGCCTGAAATTATTTTAGCCAATATTTTGGAAGACCGTCACCCCGACCACGGTCGCGCTGGCAAACTGGTCCGTGATGCCGCTTTTCTCTCGGGACTCACAAAAATCGAAACGGTCGATACCCAAGGTGTTGTCCAGCAGCGCTGGCGACCCAAAATGGTCTTGCATTATATCCAAGATCGCTTGCATGAGCCGAATCTGGTGATCGATATCAGCGATGCATTTGAACAGCGCATGGAAGCAGTCAAGGCCTATGCCACGCAATTCCATGTGGCCCCTGATTCTGCCGCAGGAACCCAGACCTATATCTCTACTCCAGATTTTATGGAGGCACTGGTTTCGCGTTGGCGACTCATGGGCAAGCGCATCGGTGTGAAGTACGCAGAAGGATTTGTCGCCGAGAAATCCATCGGACTCCGATCGTTGAACGATCTCATCTTGATTGAAACCTAACTCATCATTTATACACCAAGCCATGTCGCGTATCAAAACCGGACTCGTTCAAATGAGTTGTACTGCCGATGGAAAGTCCAATATGGACAAAGCCATTGCGGGTGTTCGTGAAGCTGCAGCAAAAGGAGCACAAATCGTTTGCCTGCAAGAACTGTTTACCTCTCTTTATTTCTGTGATGTGGAGGACTATGAGCACTTTAAATTAGCGGAATCCATTCCGGGTCCTTCTACGGATCAATTATCAGTGCTTGCAAAAGAACTAGAAGTAGTGATCATTGCTTCACTCTTTGAAAAACGCGCACAGGGCATTTATCACAATACCACAGCAGTGCTGGACGCTGATGGATCCTATCTGGGCAAGTACAGAAAAATGCATATTCCGGATGATCCGGCGTACTATGAAAAATTTTATTTCACTCCGGGTGATCTGGGGTATAAAGTCTTCAAGACCCGCTTTGCTACCATTGGGGTGTTGATTTGTTGGGATCAGTGGTACCCGGAGGCGGCACGCATTACCTCGCTGATGGGGGCGGAGATACTCTTTTATCCTGCCGCCATTGGCTGGGCTACTTCACAGGATGCGGCAACCAACGATGAGCAATACGCAGCTTGGCAAACCATACAGCGCAGCCATGCTGTCGCCAACGGCGTACATGTGGTCAGTGTGAATCGGGTGGGACTGGAACAAAATGGCGCCATGAAATTCTGGGGCGGCTCGTTTGTTGCCAACCCGTTTGGCCGACTGCTTGCGCTTGCCTCCCACGATAACGAAGAAGTGATGGTGGTGGAACTTGATCTTTCCAAGATGGATAGCTACCGCACCCATTGGCCCTTTATGCGCGATCGCCGCATTGATTCCTATCACGAGATAACCAAGCGTTTCATCGATTGATCATGGTGCAACCCACTCCCCGTTCATTGGGCTATTATTTTCCTGCAGAATTTGCTCCTCATGCATCTACCTGGTTGAGCTGGCCGCATAAAGAAGCTTCCTGGCCGGGTAAAATAGCATCTATCTTTCCATCATATGTCGCGTTCATTCGTGCGCTTGCTCGCTTTGAAGACGTGAACATCAATGTAGTGGATGCCACTATGCAGCAGCACGCAATGGAGCTGTTGCAAGCAGGAGGTGCAGATGGTTCTCGGATTCATTTCCACCTGCATCCCACCAATGATGCCTGGTGCCGCGATCACGGTCCCGCGTTTCTGCTCAACCGCAACGACCCATCCAAAAAAGCGGTGGTCGACTGGAACTATAATGCCTGGGGCAATAAATATCCTCCTTATGACCTCGATGATGTAATTCCTACCCGCATCGCTGAAAAAATGGGCTTGCCTGTTTTTTACCCCGGCATCATCATGGAAGGAGGTTCGGTTGATTTCAACGGTGAAGGAACCGTGATGACTTCTACCGCCTGTTTGCTCAATCCCAACCGCAATCCGCATCTCAATCAACAACAGATTGAACAGTACCTGATGGATTACTATGGACAAGATCAGGTACTCTGGGTGGATGAAGGAATCATCGGTGATGATACCGATGGGCACATCGACGATACCGTACGCTTCATCAATGCCGATACCGTAGTTACAGTCATTGAAGAAAATAAAGCAGATGAAAATTACGCACTGCTGCAGCACAACCTTCGTCAGTTATCCGCCATGCGCTTGCTGAATGGAAAACAATTGAACATTATTGAACTGCCCATGCCGGATCCGGTGATCTGGGAGGGACAAGCCTTGCCCGCATCCTACGCCAATTTTTACATTGCCAATCAGCAAGTAATTGTGCCTACTTATCGAAGCAAGAAAGATCAACAAGTCCTGGACATTTTACAGAACTGTTTTTCGGATCGGGAAATGGTGGGCATTGATTCTACGGATATTATTTGGGGACTCGGAAGCTTTCACTGCCTCAGTCAACAAGAACCCGCCACCTAACCCACAACCCGCCGCTAGCACACCTATACAACATACAACGTACAACATACAACCTTTTTTTATATCTCATGCTTCTTATCACTCGAAATATTGTGCACATCCCAGGTGATGGATTTTTTGAAAGGGAATTTGCGCTCGGGACAATCTTTTTTCTGACAAATGCGGCAGGAGAAATCCATGCATCCGTCGGCATGCACAAATAATTCTACGCTCTCTCCAAATTCATTTTTTGCTATCGCTGAAAATTCATCAATTTCTGTATGGACTTGGTGCACATTCAGGAACCAGGGAACGGTGAGGTGACAATCTACATGAATCACCGTTCCGAATTTGATGATGCGCAGGTTGTGAAGATCGACCCAGTTTTCTCGTCGACTCTGATTCATGCGCTGCACCAGTTTCTCCAACAGTTCATGATCGGCTTCGTCCATGATTCCGGCAAGTGAACTGCGTACAATTGTATAACCGGTGTAAATGATGAAGAAGGCAAAGGCAATGGCTACCAGGCTATCCATCCAAATCCAATTGGTGAAATAGATCAGTGCCATGCCGGCAATGATGCCCAGGGTCGAGTAGGTGTCGCTTTGTAAATGCTTTCCCGATGCAATCAAGGCGAGAGAATTGTTTCGGTTGCCCGTGCGGATGGCATACCACCCTGTGGCGTAGTTGACGATGGCCGTAAAGGCAATGATCGCCATACCCGTATCGAGTTGCTGGATGATATGTGGGTGAATCAGGTTGTCGATGGCTTCGTAGATGATGATCAGTCCCGCAATGGCTACCAGACTTCCTTCCACCGCTGCTGAAACAAATTCCGCCTTTCCGTGTCCATATGGGTGTTCTTTATCGCGGGGTTGATAGGCGATGTATAGGCTATAGAGGCTGATGAATCCGGCCACCACGTTGACGGTACTTTCGAGGGCATCGGTGAGCACAGCTACCGATTGGGTGAGCCACCAGGCGGCGATTTTGAATAGGAACAGAAAGACGGCTACCGTAGCGACGATCTTCTGCATTCTGTAATTGAGGTCGGCTTGGGTGGGTCTCATGGATGGAATTGTCTGTGAAAGTAGAGATTTGTCCTTTTATACCGAAATTTGCATCAAACTTGCCGTATGGATTTTACACTATCAGAAGAACAGCGGATGATTCAGCAAGCTGCACGTGATTTTGCGCAACAATCCTGCTTGCCTGGAGTAATCGATCGCGATGAACAACAAAAGTTTCCTCACGAGCAGGCCTTGCAATTGGCAGAGCTGGGATTCATGGGCATGATGGTCGATCCTGAATTTGGAGGAGCCGGATTGGACACCGTAAGTTATGTCTTGGCAATTGAAGAGATCAGCAAAGTGGATGCCAGCACAGGCGTGTGCATGAGTGTGAACAATAGTTTGGTATGCTGGGGACTGGAAAAATATGGTACTGAGGAACAAAAACGCAAGTATCTCACGCCACTGGCTCAGGGGCGCAAAGACGGCGCCTTGTACCTTGGAGCGTTCTTGCTCAGCGAGCCGGAGGCCGGGTCGGATGCGACTTCTCAACGGACAACGGTTGAGGACAAAGGAGATCATTTTTTACTCAATGGCATTAAAAACTGGATTACCAATGGATCCTCTGCCTCGGTATACCTGGTGATGGCGCAAGGAGATCCTGCAAATGGTCACAAAGGAATCAACACATTGATTGTTGAAAAAAACTGGCCCGGTGTGAGCGTTGGGGCAAAAGAAAACAAAATGGGCATTCGCGCCAGCGATACCCACAGCATATCGTTCACGGATGTGAAAGTCCCCAAAGAAAATTTAATCGCCGATCCTGGATTTGGATTTCAGTTTGCCATGAAAACACTTGATGGCGGTCGCATCGGCATTGCAGCACAGGCTCTTGGAATTGCCGGTGGAGCATACGAACGTTCGGTGACCTATGCCAAAGAACGCAAGGCATTTGGAAAAGAGATTGCGCATCATCAGGCGATTCAATTTAAACTGGCCGATATGGCAACCCGCATAGAGGCAGCGAGGATGCTTTGTTATAAAGCAGCTTGGGAAAAAGATCAGGAGATGGATTATTCCACTTCCGCTGCAATGGCTAAGGTCTACGCTTCTGAAACAGCGATGTGGGTGAGTACACAGGCTGTGCAGGTCCACGGTGGATACGGATACGTAAAAGAGTTCCACGTAGAACGGATGATGCGGGATGCAAAGATCACAGAGATTTATGAAGGAACCAGTGAGGTCCAACGTATGGTGATTGGAAGAAAAGTGATTGGTAAATAATTGCAGATGGCTGTCGACACCCTTGCTTATCACCGCATCTGTGCTGAATTGACCGCGCGCAACGTTGCACTGGTCGCGGTTTCCAAAACCAAGCCTGTTGATGACATCCGAGCATTGTATGAATTGGGACAGCGCGATTTTGGTGAAAACTATGTACAGGAACTGGTGCAGAAACAAGCAGAATTACCGGCGGATATTCGTTGGCATTTCATCGGCCATTTGCAATCCAATAAAATAAAATACATCGCGCCGTTTGTTCATTTGATTCACGGAATTGATTCGCAGAAATTATTGAAGGCTGTCGACAAAGAAGGACGAAAACTAAATCGAAAAATTGGTTGTCTTTTGCAGGTGCACATTGCACAGGAAGAAACAAAATTTGGATTGAACCGCGATGAAGTCGACCTACTCACCCATGCGTATTTCAATCAATCAGCATACGAAGGGGTAGTGGTGAAAGGCCTCATGGGAATGGCATCGTTTACCGATGACACGGTACAGATTGCCCGTGAAATGAGTACCCTGAAATCTGTCTTTGATGAAATCCGCTCCAGCTATCCATCACATGCCCACCAGTTTGATACGCTTTCGATGGGAATGAGCGGCGATTATCCAATTGCCATTGAAAAGGGAAGTACACTGGTGCGTATCGGCAGCCTCCTCTTCGGCACCCGCTCCTAACCCGCCACTCCTACAACATACAACTTACAACCTCTTCTTATAATCAAAAACAATATTACAAAACGCCTTTACCCCCACATCCAGCATGCTGTCATCGATGTAAAAATCAGGTGTATGGTGGGGTGCTGCTTTTGAAGGATCTGTTCCTTTTGGCATGCCGCCTAAGTTAAAAAAGAAACTGGGTGCACGTTCACCAAAGAACGAAAAGTCCTCCGCTCCGGTTGTCCACCTGCCCATTGAAACGCGGTCTTTACCGGCAGCTTTTTCCAGTGAAGGGACCATGGCTGCCACCAATGCCGGGTCGTTATAGGTGACCAGTGTTTTGGTATCGATGTTGACTTCAACCTGTGCGCCCCAGGCTTCTGCTACATTCTGAGCCACCTGGCGAATTTTGGCATGCACATCTTTTTGCATTTTACTGTCGAGGGTGCGAATAGTACCCTCCAGCTCTGCTTCCTCTGGAATGATGTTGGCCCGCACACCGCTGTGGAACTTGCCGACCGTTATGACGACGGGCGCGACGGTCAGGTCTTGTTGTCGACTCACAATGGTTTGCAGGTTGTTGATGATTTGAGTACCCACCACAATCGGATCGATTCCGGTCCACGGAGTTGAACCGTGCGTTTGCTTGCCTTTGACTTTTATGGTAAACCAATCAGACGAAGCCATCATCGATCCGCTGATGTATTTGATTTGCCCAATCTCCAATCCCGATGCGATGTGTAACCCAAATACGGCATCCACTTTTGGATTGTCCATTGCTCCTTCTTTGATCATGAGTGGAGCGCCGCCTTCTTCATTGGCAGGTGGACCTTCTTCGGCGGGTTGAAAAAAGAATTTTACAGTCCCGGCAATATCTTTTTTCATGGATGCAAGAACTTCTGCAGCGCCCATCAAAATGGAAGTATGCGTATCGTGGCCGCAGGCATGCATGACGGAAACCGTGTTGCCTTGGTAGTCAGCGGTAACCGTTGATTTATAAGGAACATCGACGCGCTCTTTTACAGGGAGTGCATCGATATCGGCTCTTAGGGCAATAACGGGACCGGGTTTACCTCCTCTTAAAATTCCCACCACAGCCGTTTTGGCCATTTTTTGTACCTCAATGCCCAGTCGCGACAAATGGGCTGCAATGTATTCCTGCGTTTTGAATTCACGGTTGCCCAATTCTGGGTTCTGGTGAATGTGCCTTCGCCATTCAATGAGTTTTGCGGACAGGGCGGTCGATTTTGCATCGATGACCGACTCATACCCGTTTTGTGCATGAACCAGAGAGGCAGTCGACAACAGCAAAAGCAGGGAAAAGAAGCGCATATTGTTGGGTTTAGGGACTCAATTTAAGGAATTTGAGCGTTCTGTTTTCGTAACTTTGCACCCTTTCCGATAAATACAGTTCAATGATCAGTGCACGCAACATCACGCTGGCTTTTGGCAAACGGGTTCTGTTTGACGAAGTCAACATCAATTTCACCAAAGGCAACTGCTACGGTATCATCGGTGCCAACGGTGCTGGCAAGAGTACATTCTTAAAAATCCTCAGTGGAGAAATTGAGCCCAACAAAGGTTCGGTGGACATCACACCGGGCGAACGGATGGCGGTCTTGAACCAGAACCAATTTCAGTTTGATGAGCAGACCGTTCTAAATACCGTACTCATGGGCCATAAGAAAATGTGGTCGGTCGCGCAAGAGCGGGAACAGATTTATGCTAAGGCCGATTTCAGTGAAGAAGACGGAATACGCGCAGGGGAACTGGAAGCAGAATTTGGAGAAATGGGCGGCTACACGGCCGAGAGCGATGCGGCGACGTTGTTGAGCGACCTTGGAGTTACGGAGGCGTATCATGCAACCCTCATGAAGGACATGCCTTCCAACATGAAGGTGCGGGTGCTGTTGGCGCAGGCGTTGTTTGGAAATCCAGATATTTTGTTGTTGGACGAGCCGACCAACGGGTTGGATATTGAGACAATTGGATGGCTGGAAAACTTTTTAGCTGATTATGAGAATATCGTTCTGGTCGTGAGTCACGATCGGCACTTTCTGGACGCCGTGTGCACGCATGTGGCGGATGTGGACCGTCAGAAAATCAAAACCTTCACCGGTAACTATACATTCTGGTATGAGTCGTCGCAGTTAATGGCCCGACAACTCAGTGATAAAAATAAAAAGATCGAAGAAAAGCGACTGGCGTTGTTGGATTTCATTGCGCGGTTTAGTGCGAATGCATCGAAGTCGCGACAAGCAACGGCCCGCAAAAAAGCGTTGGAAAAACTGACCATCGAAGAGATCGAACCCTCCAATCGCAAATATCCCGGTATTATTTTTCAACCCTTGCGGGAAGTCGGCAATCAAATATTGTCCGTTGAAAATTTATCCAAGTCGGTCGACGGCCGAAGGCTCTTCGACAAGGTTACTTTCTCGGTGAGCAAAGGCGATAAGATTGCATTTGTGAGCCGTGATCCATTGGCGATCACTGCTTTTTTTGAAATCATCAACGGCGAACTGCACGCCGATGCTGGAAAACTTGAGTGGGGGACCACCATCACCACATCGTACTTGCCTGTAGAAAACTCGCAGTACTTCAAAGAAGACCTAGCGTTGCTCGATTGGCTCCGTCAATTTGTGCCCCCGCACGTCACCGATGCCGACGAACCGTTCTTGCGTGGATTTTTGGGAAAAATGCTCTTCAGTGGGGATGATATTCTAAAAAAAACAAAAGTGCTGAGCGGGGGAGAGAAAGTCAGGTGCATGGTGAGCCGCATGATGCTGCAGAATCCCAATCTGATTACGCTTGATCAACCAACCAATCACCTGGACCTGGAAAGTATTCAGAGTTTCAACGAAGGCTGCATCAGTTTTCCTGGGGTTGTTTTGCTTACTTCACACGATCATACGTTCATGCAAACCGTGGCCAATCGCATTATTGAGCTAACGCCCAAGGGATCGATTGACCGACTGATGAGTTTTGATGAATACATGGAAGACAAGCGCGTATTGAGTCTACGCGAAGAACTCTATTCCTAATACTGCGGTTATTGACGGTGTTCGCCAAACACTTTTCTCAGCGCATGCGAGATCTCTCCTAACGTACAGTAATGTTTAACGGCTGATAATACGACTGGCATCAGGTTGGTGCCATCTTTTGCAGCAGTTACAATATCTGCAAGACACCGTTCAGCCGCCTGTGCATCGCGTTTCGCTTTGAGTCGGCTGATCTTTTCAGTTTGCGCACGCCGAATCTCATCGGAGATTTTGAATTGGACAGGAGGCAGGGGGTCGGTCGACTGAAAACGGTTCATGCCGACAATGATCTTTTTTTCTGTTTCAATATCGCGCTGGTACTGATAAGCACTTTGTGCAATTTGCTCTTGCATGAATCCTTTTTCAATGGCTTTCACGCTTCCGCCCATTGCATCAATCACCTGCATGATCTTTCGGGTTTCTTCTTCCATCGAGCACGTGAGGGATTCTACATAGTAGGATCCGCCCAGTGGATCGGCTGTATCGGCTGCTCCACTTTCGAACGCAATGATTTGCTGCGTCCGCAAGGCAACCTGAGCAGCTTCTTCTGTAGGAAGATTCAAGGCTTCATCGTACCCATTGGTGTGCAGCGATTGTGTTCCGCCCAGCACAGCCGAGAGTGCCTGAATGGTGACACGCGCAATGTTGTTGAGCGGCTGTTGTTGAGTGAGGGTGCTGCCTCCGGTTTGCGCATGGAACCGAAGCATTGTTGCTTTGGGGTCAGTGGCACCCAACTCTTCCATGATGCTGCACCATAGCTTACGTGCGGCACGGAATTTGGCGACTTCTGCAAAGAGGTCGTTGTGGGCATTGAAAAAGAAGGAGAGCCGTTTGCCCAATGTATTGATCTCCATTCCCTTTTCCAATGCAGCTTTCACATACGCTTTGCCATTACTAAGTGTAAAAGCGATTTCCTGTGCTGCAGTGCTCCCGGCTTCCCGGATATGGTACCCGGAGATGGAAATGGTATTCCATTTCGGCATCTCTTTGCTGCACCACTCGAATATATCGGTAATGATGCGCATGGAAGCCTGTGGCGGATAGATATAGGTGCCGCGTGCAGCATATTCTTTGAGGATGTCGTTTTGAATGGTTCCGTTGAGTGCAGCAATGGACGCGCCCTTTTTCTTGGCGACTGCTGCATAAAGGGCCAGTAGAATGAAACCTGTTGCATTGATCGTCATCGATGTTGAAACTTTTTCAAGATCAATACCATCAAAGAGCAGTTCCATGTCTTCGATGCTGTCGATGGCAACGCCGACTTTTCCGACTTCCCCCTCAGCCAAAGGGTCGTCGCTGTCGTATCCGATTTGAGTCGGCAAATCAAATGCAACACTCAATCCAGTCACCCCATGATCCAGCAAGAAGCGATAGCGCTTGTTGCTTTCTTCCGCAGTAGAAAACCCGGCATATTGACGCATGGTCCAGTGCTTTCCCCGGTACATGTCCTCCTGTATCCCCCGGGTATACGGTGGAGTACCCGGAGCAGGCTCCGCAGCCGGAAGGTCGTGTGGACCATAGACTTTTTTTATTTCAATGCCGGAGTCGTTTTTCATGCATTAAAGTTGAGCATGGGTCTGTTTGGCTTCTTTTTTGATGGCCTCCAACACCATTGGCTGCAAGGAGGCATTGGCATCGGCGTGCAAAAATGCTTTCCATGCGTCTTCCCAAGCGGAACCCATAGCCGTTTCCGGGAGGGTTTTATTCAGTTGTTCAATGATGAACAGTTGCTGGTCCTTGAGGTCGCAGACCGACTGCCAAAGTTCTTCGGAAACGTAGATCTGCTGCGTGATGACGTGCTCAAATTCAGATGAAATGGCTGCAGCGTATACGGCAGCCAGCTGTTTGGCCGTCAGCGTACCTGCTGGGAGACGCTCTGAAAGAGCCGGAAACCCCATGCGCTGAACCAGCGTGAGGAGTCGCTCATACGCCTGCATTTTCAGTTGAGATGGCACGATGGACATGTTCTTCAAAGGTACAACGGGACTCTTGAACTTGATTTTCCCATTTGTCATTAATTTTGCAGCATGGAAACTACAACGGCAGCGCCTATTCGTATAACGGAAACAGCCCTGGAAGAGTTAAAGCGGTTCATCACGGAACATGCCGTGGAAGGCAAAATGCTGCGCATTGGAGTCAAAGGAGGCGGGTGCTCGGGACTCAGTTATATCCTGGAAATGGATGAGCAGAAAGAACGCGATGAAGTCCATAGCCTCGAAGGCATTTCTTGTCTCATCGATCCAGCCCATGCGTTGTATCTGTTCGGAATGGAAATCGATTGGAAGAAAGGATTGGACGCACGAGGTTTTGTGTTCAACAATCCCAACGCGTCCTCCACTTGCGGATGCGGCAGTTCATTTGCGGTATAAAAAAAACGCAGGCGATTGGCCTGCGTTTTGGGAGCTATTCATCAGAGCCTACTTTTTCTTTTTCTCCGTATCGGCGGCACCCAGGGGTTTGTCCTTGGCCACATCCACGAGCACCGGTGATGCCACAAAGATGGTAGAGTAAGAACCCGAGATCACACCCACCAACATGGCAAAGGCAAATCCCCGGGTTACCTCACCACCAAAGATGAAGAGGATCAAGAGCGTTAGGAATACCGTGACAGAAGTCATGATGGTACGGCTAAGGGTATCGTTGATGGCGCGATTGATGATTTCATTTTTAGATGCGCCTTTGAGTTTTGTACTGTACTCACGGATACGATCGAATACAATTACTGTATCGTTCATTGAGAAACCGATTACCGTCAGAATCGCTGCGATGAAGTGTTGATCGATTTCAAGCGGGAAGGGAACCACGCCTCTGAGGAATGAGAATACCGCGAGCGTAACAAACACGTCGTGCAGTGTTGCGATGATTGTACCGATAGAATACCTCCAGTCGCGGAACCTCAGGAAGATATACAGGAAGATCGCGATCACTCCGAGGACAGTCGCCTGCACCGCACCTTTTTTCAGGTCATCTGAAATGGAAGGCTGAACGGTTTGTGAACTTTGTTTATAATCTTTCTTGAAATCAGCAAACGTCAATCCATCAGGAAGCACATCTTTGAGTCCTGCGAAGAGGGCAGCTTCAACGGTAGAGTCCGTAGACTTACTCGCGTTGTCAATCAAATAAGATGTAGTGATGTTCAGCGTTTTCTCATCGCCCACTGTTTTGATGATGGGAGACTCGCCTTCAAATGCTTTGGTGAGCGATGCGCGTATAGCGTTGTTTTCGACCGCCTTTTCAAATGCAATGGTATAGCTTCTTCCTCCTTTGTATTCAACACCCTCATCAAAACCATTGAAATAAGAACCTACACCCAGAATCAATACGATTGCTGAAGTGAAGTAGGCTACTTTTCTGAATTCAATGAATTTGAAGTTGGCATTCTTGAGGAAGCCTTTGCTGAATCCGGTGAAGTATTTGAATTCTTTTTTCTTATTGGTCCAGAAATCAGTGATCAAACGGGAGATCAGGATTCCGCAGAACAAGGAAAGCAGAATGCCCAAAATTTGAGTCGTTGCAAAACCTAGGATAGGTCCCAATCCAAAATAGAAGAGGATGATGGCTGTGATCAAGGTGGTGATGTGTGCGTCCAATACGGGCGCCATGGAAATGCTGTATCCTTGCGCAACTGCCTGCTGATAGCTTCTTCCAAAATTCAATTCATCCTTGATGCGTTCGAAGATCACTACGTTGGTGTCTACTGCCATACCGATGGTCAGTACCAGACCGGCAATACCCGGAGCAGTCAGCGTAGCACCCAATGCACTGAGTACTCCTACTGTAAACAGGAGATTCAGGATCAGGGAAATATTGGCTACCCATCCGCCTGTGTTATAGTAGGCGAGCATGAGCGCGAAAATCACCAGGAATGATATAGCGAACGAAAGGGTACCACCATCGATGGCTTCGGCACCGAGTGTGGGACCAACAACTTGTTCTTGCACGATGAGTGCGGGGGCGGGAAGTTTACCGGATTGAAGAATATTGGCCAGATCCTGCGCTTCTTCAATTGTGAAGTTTCCGCTGATTTCTGAATTGCCCGTTGTGATCGGATTGATGACCGTTGGTGCCGAGTACACCAAGTTATCCAGTACAATCGCAATTGGTTTGCCCACGTTGTTGGTGGTCATTTCACCCCAGGTGCGCTCGCCTTGCTTGGTCATCAGCATTTTGATGGCAGGTCTGCCACGGTCATCGTAGTCCTGAGAAGCTTGCTGTACGCCATCGCCTTCTAGTTTTGCTTTGTCCTGTCCCTCGATGGTTTTCAGTGCATACACCGCAACCACATCGCCCTTCACTCCTTGTTCGTTTGTCTCAGGAATCCCAAAAACAAATCGCACGTTGCCGGGGAATTGTCCGCGTACGCTTTCAATCGCCAGGTATTCGCTCATGAGCGCCGTATCGCGGGTAGAAATGTAACCCAGGTTGGGGGCAAAATTCATTCTGCCTTGCGCATCCTGTTGAGGAGGCACGGGCTGGAAGATGGTGAAAAAAGAACGAGCAGGTGCTTTCGCGGCATCTTTTTTAACCGGTGCAGTTTTCACCAGCTCAGATATAGTTGCTGTTTTGGTTGTGTCGGTGTTGGCTTTGGTTTCGGCGGCTGCAGCGGGTTGTGTGCTGTCGCCAGCAGTTCCTTCATAGTACGCCTGCAAAGCTTTTTCTGCATCAGAGAAAGGTTTGTCCAATTCTCCAATGTTGTACAGTTCCCAGAACTGCAAGTTGGCAGTGGCCTGCAAGTACTTCCGTACACGCTCGGGATCATCTTTTACACCGGGCAATTCCACTGTGATGATGCCCTTGGCTTTATCCAACTGAATATTGGGCTGAGCCACACCGAACTGGTCGATACGCTTTTGCAGGACATTGAAGGTATTGCTGATGGCTCCTTCTGCAGAAGTTTGCAGCTTAGCGATCACATCGTTATCGGTGTCTTCGATCTTGATCCCTCTGCCTCCGCTTCCTGCAAAGAGGGGAGCGAGGCGACCAGCAGGATTCTGGCGCTTGTAGGCTTCAGCAAAGAGGGAGATGAAGTCTTCGTCGCTGGTCTGACGCAGCTGCAGTGCTTCTTTGATGGCACTGTTGAGCGATGGGTCGCGGGGATTGACCGCCAATGATTTGAGCAGTCCCTCCAATTCCACTTCAAGGGTTACACTCATACCGCCTTGCAGGTCCAATCCCAGGTTCAGTTCCTGCTCTTTGGCCTTCTGGTAGCTGATGGCACCGGTGATGCCATAGGTCACCGTGGTCTCACGGGTACTGTCCAACAAGCGCTTGTACCGCTTGTTGAATTCCAGTTCGGAAGTCTCGGTATCTGCCTTAGGAAAGTTTACTTTGACGAAAGCGCCCGCCTTTGTTTCCTGCTTTTCTTCGTGGTTACGAACCACCCAGGTAAAATGAAGCTGATATAGGGAGATCAGGATGAGGGCTACCGCAAAAAAACGAACCAAGCCTTTCAGTTGCATATCGATCTGTTTTCGCTTAAAATATGAAGGGTCCCCGACCGGGTCAGGGCGGGCAAAGATAGGGGATTTTAGGGTCAAATCATATTGGAATTGACCTCGGTTTTTTTACCTTTGCGGCAAATAAAAACAGCCATGAAACTATCGTCGCGCCTCGATCTCTTTGCTGAACCGGAAACGCTGAAAATGGCCAAGCTGGGCCGTGAGTTAAGGGCCAAGGGAATTGATGTGATCGATCTTTCGCTGGGAGAGCCGGATTTTGATACGCCCACGCACATCAAGGATGCCCTGAAAAAGGCCGTTGACGATAACTACAGCCATTATACCCCTGTAGCGGGATACCCCGATTTGAGGGAAGCCGCATGTTCTAAGTTGAAACGCGACAACAACCTCGAGTATAAACCTGAAAACATTCTGGTGTCCACGGGTGCCAAACAAAGTTTGGCCAATGTGGTCATGGCCATTGTCGACAAAGGCGATGAGGTAATCATTCCCACCCCTTACTGGGTGACCTATTCTGAAATTGTGAAGCTGGCTGAAGGCAAGGTTACCCTGGTGCGCACCTCCATTGAAAATAAGTATAAGATCACGGCTGCAGAATTGGAACAGGTGATCAATGCAAACACGCGACTCTTCATGTTTTCTTCTCCGTGTAATCCAAGCGGTGCAGTCTATTCGAAAGAAGAATTGTCGGCCCTTGCTGAAGTCTTTAGAAAACATCCACAGGTCTACATCCTCTCTGATGAAATTTACGAGTACATCAATTTTGTGGGCAAGCACGAGAGCATCGCTCAGTTTGAGGACCTCAAAGATCGCATCATCATCATCAACGGATTGAGCAAGGGGTATGCCATGACCGGTTATCGGTTGGGATACATTGCTGCGCATCCCGATGTGGTCAAGGCGTGTGAAAAATTACAGGGACAATACACCAGCGGCACCAACGCTGTAACGCAACGCGGAGCCATCGTGGCGCTGACGGGCGATATGGCACCCAGTGTAGAAATGAACAAAGAATTTGGGCGCAGACGCGAGCGCATGCTGCAGTTAATCAAGGCCATACCGGGAATCCACATTGCTGAACCGGATGGAGCATTCTATGTGTTTCCGGTTGTTACAGCCTATTTTGGAAAAAAGAATGGCGAGGAAAAAATCAAAGATGCCGATGATCTTTGCATGTATTTGCTGAACACTGCGCATGTGTCCACCGTTACGGGTCGTGCTTTCGGAGAACCTACCTGCATCCGCATTTCATTTGCCAACAGCATGGAAAAGATTGAAGCGGCCATGGACCGCATCAGCAAAGCACTCGCTGCACTTCAGTAAGCTTACCAGGCTATACCGTAGTCTTCGCCGTGATTGCTGGATCCTCCCCAGAGCGACCCGTGTTTCCAGTCGAAATAAATGGCATTGATGGGACCCGAAGTCCGATCATCAAACGAAAGCGTATATCCCATTGCTTTCAATGCAGTGCGAATCGATTCCGGAGTTTTATCGTGCAACAAAATACTGCCTGCTCGAGGTTGACGATCCGATGTTTTTGTCCCGCCAAGGGATAACCACAGTTGATTGGTGTTGATGTTGGCCGCTTCGGTTGCCTGTTGCGCCGTCATGTTGAACTCCACCATGTTCAGGAAAAACTGGAGCAGGTTTTGATCCTGGGTATCGCCTCCTTGCACAGCGAATGCCAAAAATGGCTTGCCGTCTTTCATTGCAAGACTTGGGGTAAGGGTGACACGGGGACGCTTACCGGGCGCTACAACATTGAACGGGTTCAGGCTGGAGTCCAATACAAAACTTTGCATGCGCTGGCTCATGCCCACGCCGGTTTTACCCGCGATGCAGGCCGGTATCCATCCACCGCTGGGTGTAATGGAAACCACCCATTCTTCTTTGTCCGCAGCCTCCACAGAAGTCGTTCCCGCCCAAAGCCGCTCGTAATACGCTTCGTCCAATAGTGCCAATCCACCGGTATCGTGAGTGGGAGCAAAATTTCGCTCACTGCTTTCAAATCCACTGAATCCTCTTGCCTTGAGTAAAGCCGTGTAGGGATTTGAATCTCCTTGAAAGGGATAAGGATCACCGGGACCAATATTCGGATCATTTTTTCCCTTGTTGATGTGTGCGGCGCGTTGCTTTGCGTATTCTTTGCTGAGCAATCCCTTCATGGGTTCTGCAGGAGGGAAATACGGGTCGCCATAATAAAAATCGCGATCGGCAAACGCCATACTCATCGCCTGATACACGGTGTGGATGTAGGATGTGCTGTTGTAGCCCATGGACTTGAGATCCACATTCTCTAAAATGTTCAGGGCTTGCAACATGGCGGGACCTTGGGTCCATTGCTGCATTTTATAGACATCAATTCCTTTATACGTGATGTGCGTGGGCTGCTCGACCAATGGTTTCCAGTTGGCCAGGTCCTGCAGGGTGAAAAGTCCCCCTTGCTCTTTACTGCCCCGCACCAATTCCTGTGCGATATCCCCTTTATAGAAACGATCGTATGCCGCCATGATCGCCGCTTTGCGTGTGGCTCCTTTTTTTAGGGCCTGTTGCTCGGCATCTACCATTTTTTGAAGAGTATTCAATAAATCGGACTGCACAAAAATTTCTCCGGCTTCAGGAGCTTCTCTCTTTTCGCCAAGGTGTGGAAGGAACACCGCTTTGCTGTAGGGCCATTCTTTGATCCGATTTTTTTGACGCTCGATGCTGTTTGCAGTTTGAGCGTCTATTGGATAACCGGCTGCGAGTTCCATGGCAGGCGACAATACCTCTTTCAAACTTTTTGTCCCGTATTCCGCCAGCATGTAACAGAGTCCGCCAGGCGTTCCAGGAGTAGTGGCAGCGAGTGGACCGTATTCGGGAGGAAAATTGTATCCCTTGCTTTTAAAAAACTCCGGTGTGGCGCCAGTAGGAGCAACACCCATGGCATTGATGCTGATGACTTGTTTTGTTTTGGGATTATAGAGAATGGTTTGTGTTTCTCCACCCCAGCTCAATACATCCCACATGGTGCAGGTAGCGGCCAGCATCGCACAGGCCGCATCAACTGCATTTCCTCCTTTGTTGAAGAGGGTTGCTCCGGCAGTTGCAGCAAGCGGTTTACCGGTGATGGCCATCCAGTGTTTGCCGTGCAGCGGCGGCTTCTGTGTTTGCTGTGCGTTAACGGTGGTTGCTGCAAGTAAACAGGCTAGTGCAAAAATCTTTTTCATATTATCCTTTATAAACTTTTCCTTTTTTCATGACGAAATCCACCTTCTGCAAGAGGTTGATGTACTTGATGGCATCTCCCTTGACTGCAATGATGTCGGCTTGCTTGCCTTCCGTGATGGTACCCACTTTCTGATCAACACCCATGAACACCGATGGCCAGTAGGTTGCGGACTTGATGGCTTGAATTGGATCCACGCCAAACACGCGCACCCATACGTCCAGCTCATTCCAGGTGCTCTGTGAATGGAACTTCATGGGTATTCCACTGTCGGTGCCAATCAACAACACGACACCTGCTTTTTGCAGTTGGCGGAATTTGGTTTCCAGTGTGGGTTTTCGAATCGGAGTGAGTTGGAAGTAGGAAAGTCGACCTGGATGCTGCAACGAACTCCGAATGTCTTTGATCACAGAATCCGGTAAGCCCAGGTGCCAGGATGGGTCATCGATTTTTTCCGGATTGTCGCGCACATCTTCATAATTGTATAATCCTTCAATGGTTGGTGTCCAGAACAAGGGACCCTTGCTCATTTGCGCAGTTCGTTCTGCAATGGATTTGATGATGTCATCCGGATAAGCCGGAGCCGAACTCAGTCCCGTGTGTTCAAAATTATCAACACCTGCTTCCAGTCCAATGCGGATTTCATTGGGACGATGCGAGTGTCCCACGACTTTTAATTTGTGTTTGTGTGCTTCATTCACAATGGCAAACACTTCCTCACGGGTCATTTCATCCTGATCAATCAGCTTGATGCAGTCCACTCCCGCCTTTGCCAGGAGCTGAACTTTTTCGCGTGCATCTTTTTCACCGTATACACCCCAGCGGAATTGTTCCGTACCGGGATAGGGGCGGTGTTGAAGAAAAGGTCCGCTCACGTACATGGTCGCACCGGGAATTTCTCCGCGGTTGATGGCATCGCGCACCCAGATGCTTTCTTCCAGAGGTCCACCCAAATCCCGTGCACTGGTCACACCAGCCATCAACAATTGATGGGCAGATGCCGGCATGATGATTTTTTGAAAAAGCGGAGGATATTTTTTATCCCAATAAGGGTAATCGGCATGACCGTTGATCATCATATGCACGTGCATGTCCCACAAGCCGGGCATCACCGTCATCCCTTCTGTGGAGATGATCTGGATTCCTTTAGGAATATCCAGTTCTCCAACGCGTCCTACTTTTTCAATGGTTTCGCCATTGATCAGCACCACGCTGTTCTGTATGGGTTTTCCGCCATATCCATCCACCAGTGTTCCTCCTACCAATGCTTTGCGCTGTGCGGGCAGGGAGAGTGCAATCAGCAGGAAGATCTGCAGAGAAATCGTTTTCATGAATTCTGTTTTATTATAGTCATTCAATTTAGTCATTTTTAGAATCCATGCGTATATTTGAAAGGATCAAGTTGTATTCATGAATATCCGCTTTGCCATTGGACAAAAAGAGGCCAACGCGCTGGACACGCAGGGTTTGCGTGACCGGTTTTTGGTCGACGGTTTATTTCAAAATGACCGTATGAGCCTGGTCTATTCTCACCACGACCGGATGATTGTCGGTGGTTGCCAGCCCATCAAAAAAAAGATTGCCCTCGAACCCCCTGCTGAACTCCGTGCAGCATATTTTTTAGAGCGCCGTGAACTCGGCATCATCAATATCGGCGGAAAAGCTGAAGTCGAGGCCGATGGCAAAAAGTATTCCCTGAATAAACTGGAATGCCTCTATCTGGGCAAAGGGGTAAAGAAGGTAGTGTTTGCTTCTGCGGATTCTAAAAAGCCTGCAAAGTTGTATGTGTTGTCTGCTCCGGCGCATCACAGTTATCCCGCGGTCAAGTATACGCGGCAGAAAGCAGCTCCTGTTCATTTGGGGGATGCATCCACGTCCAACAAACGCACAGTATATAAATATATTCACCGCGAGGGTATTCAAAGTTGTCAGTTGGTGATGGGACTCACAGTATTGGAAAAAGGAAGCGTGTGGAATTCTGTTCCTCCGCATACGCATACCCGTCGAATGGAAGTGTACCTCTACTTTGATCTGGGTGCAGCCCATCGCGTGTTTCATTTCATGGGCGAGCCACAGGAAACCCGCCACATTGTGATGGCCAATGATGAAGCAGTGATTTCTCCGCCCTGGAGCATGCATTTTGGTTGCGGCACGTCAAACTATTCATTTGTATGGGGAATGGCTGGTGAGAATTTGGATTATACGGATATGGATCCGGCTCTCATTTCTACATTGAAATAAATTATTGATCATGGCAAAAAAAATCGTGACGTTTGGTGAGATCATGCTGAGGCTCTCGCCTCCGGGCTATAACCGTGTTGTGTTGACGGAACGCTTTGATGCCACCTATGGAGGAAGCGAGGCCAATGTGGCAATCTCCTTATCACGATTCGGAAAAGATGTGGCGCACGTCACAAAAGTTCCGGAGCATGCGGTGGGACAAGCCGTGGTGGATCATTTGCGCCGGCACGGTGTGGACACATCCTCTGTGTTGAGAGGCGGAGAGCGTTTGGGCGTTTATTATTTGGAGAATGGCGTGTCCATGAGAAGTCCCCAAGTGATCTATGATCGCAAAGGAGCTGCATTTGCCGAGGCGGCAGTGGATGAATATGATAGTGATGCGATTTTGGCGGATGCCGATTGGTTCCATGTTTCCGGGATCACACCTGCTTTGTCCGACTCGTGTGCAGCACTGACCATGCGGTTCATGGAAGCAGCACGCAAGAGGGGCATCACCACCAGCATTGATTTGAATTACCGTAAAAAATTATGGTCGCGCGAAAAGGCAGTACAGACGTTGATTCCGTTGTGTCGACTGGCGGATGTGTGCATTGGTGCTGATGCATCGTTGCTGTCCAGTCCCATGGACGTAGAACAAGAAGACCCCGCTGCCGTGCAGGTGTTGCTGGCAGCCCTGCACAAAGAATTTGGGTTCCGTTCCATCGTTACTACGGTTCGTGTGAGTCACAGTGCCAGCTATAACGATTGGAGCGCTGTGTGCTACGATGGAAAAACTTTTCATGTGACGCGACAATATTCCATTCGCATTGTAGACCGGGTTGGTGGAGGAGATGGATTTGCAGCTGGGTTGCTGTATGGACTGCATTCGGGATGGAGCCTAGATAAGTCAACCGACTTCGCAACGGCTGCAGGTGCGCTCAAGCATACCATTCCTGGCGACATCAACTTGGTCACTGTAGAAGAAGTCAATGAACTGCTGCAGGGCGATGGAAGCGGGAAAGTTCAACGTTAATCAACGAACATGAAAACAACTCAACAGATCATAGATGCCATTACGGGACAGGGAATGTTGCCTTTGTATTTCCACCCTGATGCGACCACCAGTATAGAAATACTTCGAGCCTTGCATCGGGCCGGTGTGCGTTCTATTGAATATACCAATCGGGGCGCAACGGCACTTTCCAATTTTGAGCAACTGATTGCCATTCGTAATGCAGAAATGCCAGAAGTGATTTTGGGAGTGGGCACCATCAAAAATCTGCAACAGGCCAAAGCGTATCTGTCGGTCGGTGCAGATTTCCTGGTCAGTCCCGGTTACGATGCCGAAGTAGCCGCTTACTGTGTGGAGCGTGATATATTTTTCGGTCCAGGGTGCATGAGTCCCACCGAAATCATGACTGCCGAAAATGCAGGCATCAAATTTGTAAAATTATTTCCCGGCAATATGTTGGGACCGGAATACATGAGCAGCATCCGCGATATTTTTCCGCTCATGGTGTTCATGCCTACCGGTGGAGTGGATACTACCGCTGAAAGCATTACGGCATGGTACTCATCAGGAGTAAAGGCCGTCGGCATGGGAAGCAAATTGGTGAGCAAGTCGCTCATGGAAGCACATGATTATGCGGGTATAGAGGCCATTGCAAAAAAAGTATTGAACATCATCGCCGAGGTCAGAAAATAAAAAATTGATGAAAAGCAGTACCGCTTTTTTATTCCTTGCATGCATTGCGTTTCAACCGGTGATGGCGCAATACCAACCCTTGTACGAACGCATTCCCAATTACATTGACGCACCCAATGAGGAGTCGGAGCAGGTGCAGGGAATTTTGCGCATCTCAAAAGTTTCCATTCCCGGGTATGCTTTTTTTAGCGCAGGAAATGAGGGCATTAAAAAACCCTGTGTCGTGATTTGTCCCGGTGGCGGCTACGGCATACTGGCTGCTCAGCACGAGGGCACCGATGTGGCCAAGTACTTCAACAGCATTGGGGTACATGCCATCGTGCTCAAGTACCGATTGCCATCACCTGGCCATCAGCCCGATCCAAAGATTGCGCCGTTGCAAGATGCACAGCAGGCCATTGCGCTGGTGCGACAACATGCCAAAGAGTGGAATGTGGATCCAAAGAAAGTGGGCATCATGGGATTTTCGGCGGGCGGGCACCTGGCTTCTACGGCTGCAACCCATTTCAATGATAAACAGATTGCAGGTACACGATCGGTGCGTCCCGATTTTCAAATTTTAGTCTATCCGGTGATCACCTTTGGAGAAAAAACGCACAAAGGTTCCCGCAATAATTTATTGAGTGCGGATACTTCTGAAAGATGGATTGAATATTTTTCCAATGAGCTACAGGTGAAAGCGAGCGCTCCCAAAGCCTTTGTGGTGCATGCTGCTGATGATAAAGTGGTACCCGTTGAAAATGCGCGGGCCTATGTAATGGCATTGAAGTTCTATAATGTGGATGTGGATTATTTTGAATTTGAAAAAGGGGGACATGGATTTGGGATGGTGAACAAGATGAGTGCTGTTGATTGGACTGCCCTCATGAAATCCTGGATGGTAAAAGAAGGAATTCTCTAATCCAATCGTTTTACTTTCAAGGCATTCAGCCAAACGCCAGCGATGATCAGTGCTCCGGCAATCAGTTTCCAGATGGTCAGTGATTCGTTCATCAGCAAAATGGCTCCGGCTGTTCCAAACAGAGGTTGAAAATAAATAAAGCTGCCAGTGCGGGATGGTCCCCATTTCATCACGCCCCAGTTCATCAGGATGTTGGCAACCAATGTTCCGGTGATGATGATGTAGAGCAGTGCAAACCAATCGTAACCATTGAATTGTTTCCAGTCGATTGCCGCAAATTCATCACAGGCGATGGGAATGCTGAATGCCGCACCAAAGGCAAAAGCATACCGCAGGATCGTCATGGGGGAGTAGCGCTGTGAAATACGCCGAATGAGCACCAGGTAGGAAGAATAACAGACCGATCCGGCCAGGATGAACAAATCGCCGACCAGAGTTGGTGCATGAGCGGAGGTCGATTGCTTTCGCATGGAGATGAGCAGAACAGCACCTGAGAGTCCCAACACCAATCCTCCAATCCTGTTCCATCCAAATGCTTCTTTCAAAAAGATGGCGGCGAGTATGGAAACGATGATGGGAGTGGACATGATCAGCAGAGAAGCATGAATGGGATTGGTAGCAGCAATCCCTTTGATGGAAAACAATTGATTGCAGGTCATGCCCAGCAGACCGGCAATCATTACGACGCCTAGTTCTTTTCCTCTGATTGTTTCGGTGTTGCGGCTGAACAGAGGGATTGAGAGCAAGACGATGGCGCTGAACAGGAGTCGCGAGAACGTCAGTGCTACCGGCTCCATCAACCGGGGTGAGATGTATTTCACTGCGATGACGTTGGTGCCATAGAAAAAGTTGGCGACTACCAAGGCAGTCGCCAACCACAGAGCTCCTGTTTTTTTTGAGTCAGTATTTGAAGATTTTTCCACCCGCCATTACTTCTTGAGTCTTTTCATCAAACGTCACTTTTTGTCCCTTCTTCGCTGCTGCATTGGCCATGATGGTCGCAATGGAGTGCGTGTATCCCGCTTCAACCGGTGCATTGGGTTGCTTTCTGCTGCGCACGCACTCCATCCAATTGCGCACGTGTGCGGATGTGAGCGGGTCGCCACCTGTATTTGCTGCTGCTTCCACTTTGATGGCTTTATCCGTGAGGTTGAGTTCGGGCAAAAGGAAGGGTTTCATTTTCATCGGCTTTGCGAATCGCTCGGTGAGTCCGCCGCGGGGGGATACTTTATTGGTGATCAGATTCAGTTCGCCGCCCACACCGTAATAAATTTCAGCTGGTGTTTCATCGCCGTTGTGCATGCGCGACATGAAGACGACTTGAAATCCTTTTGAAAGATCGTCAGATGGACCGTACTCAAAGACTGCGGTTGTTGTATCCCAGTTTCTTCTGCCGTCTTTCCATTGGTACACGCCTCCGTTGGCCACCACGCTGCGGGGATGGGAGAGTCCGGTGAACCAGTGCACGGTATCGATTTGATGACTCATCCATTGTCCCGCCATTCCGGAAGAATAAGGCCAGAACAACCGATATTCCAGGTACTTGCGGGGATCGAATTTTTCAAACGGACGGTTCATCAGGTACCGTTTCCAATCGAGGTCCTCTTCTCTGCACTTCGCCACCAGATCAGGTCTGCGCCATCTGCCCGGTTGGTTCACGTTCCAGGTCAGTTCCACCATAGTGATGTCGCCAAACTGCCCCGACTGTATGAATTGCGCAGCAGCATGGTAGTTGGGTCCGGAGCGGCGTTGCGATCCAACCTGAATGATGCGGTCGGATGCTTTGGCGGCTTTCAGTGCTGCGCGGTTGTCTTCCATGGTTTCCGCGAAAGGCTTTTCAACATAGATGTCTTTGTTGGCCTTGAGTGCTTCAATGGTATGCAGGGCATGTTGAAAATCGGCAGTCGAAATAAAAACGGCATCAATGTCTTTCAGTGCATAGAGTTCTTCGTTGTTGCGGCATCCGATGATGTCGTGTCCCATTTTGTTTTTGAGGTGTTCCACGCCTTCTTCGCGCCGCAGTTTCCAGATGTCGGAAACCGCAACGATGTCGAAGTTCAATTCTTTGTAGTGATTCAGGAACGAAGGAAGTTGGGATTGGCGGTGGCGATCGGAAAAGCCAACCACGCCTACGCGTACGCGATCGTTAGCGCCGAGGATGTTGCCGTAGGAGTGAGCGGTGAGTCCCATGCCAGCAAGGGTCAGTCCCGCAGTGGCCTGAGATGTTTTTTTGATGAAGGTTCGACGTTGTAGCATAAAAAAAGTATTGGGGGTTATGGTTGGTTGGAGAGTTCTTTTATTTTGATGCTGCGAAAACTGACCTTGTCGCCATGGTCCTGCAAGAGGATCCTTCCTTTGGCTTGGGTACCGAATTGTGGCCAGGTTGCGAATTTGCTGCGGGCGACCAGTGCAAGGAAGATGGGTCCACCGCGTTGGTATTCGACCATTTTCCAGCCGTTGAGCCAGTGCTCGACTTTGCCGTCGGGGTAAACGACGATCCGTGCGCGGTTCCATTGTCCTACTGGAATGCGATCCCTTCGGGAGGCTTTGGAGTCCAGTCCCGGCGCCGCCGGGATGAGGTCGTACAGCGAAGCCATGGTCCTGTTACCGGCGGCGCCTGCCTTGGCATCGGGGTGCTTGGCATCGTCCAGAATCTGGTATTCCAGTCCAATGACGGCCCTTTTTTCCGGGTACTCCTGCACAAAATATTTCACACCTGAATTTGCAGTATCGGTGATCTTGAATTCAAATTGCAAATCGAAGGCACTGTATTCTTTTTCTGTCACGATATCGCCCACGCGCATAGAGCGTGTGGGGGGTTCGTTGTGCAGGATCAGTTCTCCGTTGCTGATCGACCACCCCTTTGCTGGAAATCCCGCTCCATTCGCTGAACGCCACCCGTTTCCAGTTGCGCCATCCCACAGCAGCGAATAACCAAGTCGTTTTTCTTCTTCGGAGATGGTATTGTTCAGCAGGTTCACCACAAAAATACCATTGGAAGGAGAGGGTTTCAGGTTGGTCGTTTTGATGCGGATGTTTTTCCAGTGAATCTCTTTGCCTTCGTCGGTTTTGTTTTGAATGGCATGGACCTGCAGCGCAATAAACCCAACCGGAGTCATGTCGTCGATCACGTACGCACAGGGAACCCCGTTGATCCAGGTGCGAATATGATTGCCGATGCATTCAATTCGGTAGCGGTTCCAATCGGTTGGTTTGAATGCCGCTTTTGCTGCCGGATTGTTTTCCAATGTATAGAGCCACCCGCGACGGGCTTCATCGTAAATGCCACCGCTCCACGCGCGGGATGAAGGATCTACTTCTGCCTGATAGCCAAATACACGATCGGGAATTTTTGAGTTGCTCATTTCGGTGGATGCATTGCCGGACTGACTCCTGAATTGTACGCCCGAGTTCATGTTGGCGAACATTTTCAGATCCAGTTCCAATACAAAATCCCCATATGTTTTCTCGGTGGCCAGAAACGAATTGGGTTCTCCAAAAACAGTGGTGCCGATGATCTCCCCGTTTTCAACGCGGTACTTGGCTTTTCCGTTGAGCTGTTTGAATCCACTCAAGTCCTTCCCATTGAAGAGGGAGGTCCATTCGTTTTTGGAAGGTTGTCCGGCAGACGACAACACCGCTGCAACGAAAACTGAAATAAAAAAATGTTTCATGTGCTTTGGTTTAAACGCCACTGAATGCTACAAATCCACCATCCACCCAGATATCGGATCCGTTCACAAATTGCGAGGCATCGCTCAATAAATAAATCAATGCTCCGATGAGTTCATCCGGTTTTCCCATGCGCTTCATGGGTGTTTTTTTGATGACCAGGTTGCCGCGTTCGGTATACGAACCATCGGGATTGGTTAATAAGGTTCTGTTTTGTTCTGTCAAAAAGAAACCAGGCATGATGGAGTTCACGCGGATTTTTTCGCCGTGACGCTTGGCGACTTCCACCGCCATCCATTTGGTAAAACAGTCCACACCGGCCTTGCCCAAACTATAACCCAGCACTTTGGTGATCATTTGCTTGGAACTGACCGAAGAAATGTTAACAATCGCACCGCCATGTTGTTTAGCCATGGCTGCGCCTATGACTTTGGTGGGAATGATGGTTCCCATCAGGTTGAGGTCCAGTACCTGTTGCAGTCCCTCTACACTCATGCTGAATATATCCTGCTCTGGTGGAATCACCCCTTGCGGCATGTTGCCTCCTGCGCCGTTGACCAATCCATCGATTTTACCAAACTTCGCAAGCGTGGCATCGCGCACGGCTTCCATTTCTTTTTCTTCCAGCACATTTCCTTTTACAAAAAAAGCCGTGCCGCCGGCATCATTGATTTCTTTGGCCCGTTGTTGTCCTTGTGCTTCATTGCGTCCAACGATCACGGCTTCGCCTCCAAAAGAAACGATGCCTTCTACAAACGCTTTTCCAAGAACACCGGTTCCTCCGGTGACAACAATCGTTTTTCCTTTGAGTGAGAAGAGTTGGGAGTAGTTCATTTTTGGGTTGTGGGTTATGGGTTATAGGTTGTGAGTTATGTGTTGCGGAGGATACCGAGTTGCAGTCCGCGGAGTTCTGCCAGTCCGCGCAGTCGACCAATACACGAGTACCCCGGATTGGTGACTTTCTTCAGATCGTCGATCATTTGGTGACCGTGATCGGGGCGAAATGGAATGGACTCCGGAAGGGTTTGCTGAAGGATGAGCAGTTCTTTCATGACCGCGTACATATCCGTGTCCCCGGCGAGATGATCGTCTTCAAAGAAATTGCCTTCGGCATCGCGCTTGGTATTCCTCAAATGCGCAAAGTGAATGCGGGTGCCGATTTCACGGGCCATTGCCGGAAGATCATTGCCTGGGTGTGCACCAAAGGATCCGGTGCAGAAACACACGCCGTTGCTTTTGTTGGGGACTGATTGCAGAATGAAACGGACATCGTCCATGTTTTTCACAATGCGGGGGAGTCCCAAAATATCATAAGGAGGATCATCCGGATGAATGGCCAGTTGCAGTCCCAGTTCATCGCAAAGCGGAGTAATGCGCTGCAGAAAGTGAACGAGGTTGCTGCGCAGCACATCCGCATTGATGTGATCATAGCGCTTGAGTTTTTCGCGCATGCTTTCCACCGTGATCTTTTTTTCTCCCGGTATGCCGAACATGACCGTTCCGGCAAGCTGATCGCATTGTTCCTGTGTGTAAGAGGCAAATCGTTCCTTTGCTTGAGCAACAACATCGGACGGATAGGCCGCTGCTGCATTGTTGCGTTGCAGGATGTGGATGTCGAATACGGCAAGATCCACCCAGTTGAAATAAAGTGCCTTTGAACCATCAGGCATTTCATAGTCGAGGCTGGTGCGTGTCCAGTCGTTCACCGGCATGAAATTATACGTGATGATTTTCAATCCCGCTTGGGCCAGATTGCGCAAGGATGTTTTATACTTTTCGATCCAGGCCTCGCAATCACCCGTGCGCGTTTTGATTTCTTCGTGGATGGTTACGCTCTCTACCACATCCCAGGTGAGTCCCGATGCTTCAATCAGGTTTTTTCGTTCCATGATCTCTTCATAGGTCCATACTTCTCCGTGGGGGACATGGTGCAGTGCAGTAACAATGCCCACTGCGCCGGCTTGTTTTACATCTTGAAGACTGACGGGGTCGTTGGGACCGAACCATCTCCATGCTTGTCGCAATTCTTTTTTACTCATTGTACAATCATTTCTACGCGTGCTATATTTTTTTTCAATATCTCTTTCTTCCGAATGAAGATGCTGGAATCGGTTTCGCGACCAATGATTCCGGATCCTATTTCCTTTTCGTCCATTCCAATTATTTTCAGCGGTTGCTGTTTGATGATGAAGTATTGGTAGGCCGAAGTCTCGTAGCGGTTGACCGGCGGGGGAATGTATCCTTTCCCGTCTTTGGTGGTGATGACGATCACGCCCCCAAATCCGCGTGAGCCATACGCAGATGCGGCAGCACCATCCTTCAGCACCGTGATGCTGGCCACGTCAAGGGCGTTGATGAGTCCCACATCACCTTCATAAATGGCTTTGTCCAACACGATGGTAGCAGCGACCTTTCCTTTCATGTTGCGCGTATCGCGCACGTAGATCTGCGGTTGCGCCTTTAATGAAGTGGTCAGCGAGATTTCGATGCCGGGGACTGTTCGCAATAAATCATAAATGGTTCGGGCCGCTCCGGAACTGATGTCCTGCGTTGTCTGCGCAAAAGACACCACACTCCATAGAAGCGAAATACATATCAAGCGTAGGGTTCTCATTGCTGGTCGGCCAATTCTTTTGCGGAAGTTGTGATGTAATATTTGGTAATCATGTTGGGCACTTCCCACGCGGGCATGTTCTTTTTTTGCAGGTATTCCAGGTATTTTTCCGTGACCCGTGCAAAATGCGCTTCATGCCCTTCGTTGTACGTCTCAGGAATGGTTACCGTCCATCCTTTGTTGTTTTTCACAACGCCGATGCCTGGAAACTGGGCAGCCACTGCAGCCACCGCTGCTTGAAGGGCGGCATCAAATGCGGCATCGCTGACATGCGGCTCAATGTAGAGGGTCGGCTTGAAGTTTTCTTCTTTGCCTTGGCGGATGATCAGGTTGCTTTTGGTCCCCCGCATGATGGAGTAGTGGGTATCGCCTGTGCCTTCGGGGGCTTTGTAGTTCCAGATCACAGAGACTTTTGTATGCACACCGTTGATGGTGTAGTTGATCTCTCCATTGCATTTGATGAGCAGGTGACCGTTTTTGTCCACGATCGGTTGCAGGTAAGAGGGTATCGAAGATTCCTTGGTGACGGTCATGAATTCATCTGTGGTCATGGCGGTATTCCAGCTGCGTGCGCTCAGGAGTTGAACATCTTTTTTGTAGTCGATGATTTTTCCCGGAAAACATTCCCATTGCACCAGATCCACCAGGTGTGTAGTTACGTCTACTATGCCTTGTCCCTGTTGGTTCACATCCAAAAACCAGGCGGGCCGGGTGAGGACACTGCCGGATACATATTTATAGATGTGGTGTACACTTTCTTTGGTCACCGCAGGGTTGTCCGGGGTGCCTGTTTCGAGTCGACCAAACACGCTGGACTGCATCGAGAATGCCCGCTGCAGCATGGTGCTGATTTCATAGCGTTCCGTCATGATATCATAGAGCTGAATCCCTTTTTCTTTGGCGAGTGCAAATGCACCTTTTAGTTTTTCAAATCCTTTTTTGTCGATGGCCATCGGTTTATCCGAGAATACGTGGTATCCGTTGCTGATCGACTCAACGATATAATCCGTCTTCAATCGGTTGTTCCCCGCCAGCACCACCACATTCCCTTTTTTTTCTGCAATCATTTTCGAAAAGAAATCTTTGCCGGTATACACCGTTTCATTCCAGCTGGTGGGAGAGTAGGAGCGGGTATTGTATCCCGTGATACGATCCAGGTGCATCTGCAGGTCTCTTCCCTGTTCAGCATAGACATGCACGGTTGGATCTACCTGCGGGTACATGGACTTCTGAATCAGGGCCGCATGAAAATGTCCAGGGTCTACCGTAACCAATTTAATTTTATCCTGTGCGAGCTGCGACAGGGGACTCATCAGTGCCATCCAAATTATATATTTCATAAGCTTCAGTTCACGCTAATCCTTTTACCAAATAGGGGGCTCGATGCGGGCGATTCAAATACGTATTCGCTTCATCGTCGTTGATGAACCGTTCATTGATCGGATCCCAGTTGAGCTTTCTTCCCAGCCGCATCGCCAGATGATGAACCAGGCAGGTAGAGCAGGCGCGGTGCCCGACTTCCACCGGAGTAATCGGTTGCTGACGGGTTCGGATGCTGTCCAACCAATTGCCGTGGTGCTCGGTGCTGCGGTACAGATTGATTTCGTTGGGACCAATCACGGATTCGATGATCTTGGGATTGCTTGCCGATAATGCTTTTTGATTGGCCACTACCGGTTCATTGGGACTTGCTTTGTAAGCACCACGGGTGACAAACACCCATCCTTCTGTTCCAATGAATTTGACTCCGTTAGGCAGTTCAGTACTGATGGTCATCTTTACTCCATTCGCATACACACCGTGAGATGTAAAGGAGCCGTGCACATCCCATAATCCTGATTTCGGAAATTCAGCCTTTGCCCAAATTTCAATCGGTCCGGTATATTCGGTATCCATCCCCCAGTGAGCGGAATCCACGTGATGGGTTCCCCATCCGGTGATCATGCCTGCACCAAATTGTTCGCAACGCAGCCAGCCGGGTCGACTATAATCGTCCTGCGGATGAACTCGTTTTTCGGTATAATACACATACGGTGTGGAGCCCAGCCATGCATCGTAGTTCAACGTTTTGGGAATCGGCATCTCCGGTTCCACTTCTCCTCCCGGATCGCTGGGCAGTCCAATGTGCACCTCTTTCAATTCACCGATTCTTCCGTTGCGCACAAGTTCAGCCGCATACCGGAACTGTGATGAGGAGCGTTGCTGACTGCCGATTTGTAAAATGCGTCCGGTGCGGTGTACGGCATTGCTCAAGGCCCTTCCTTCTGCAATGGTGAGCGAGGCGGGCTTTTGCAGGTACACATCTTTTCCGGCTTCAACCGCGTGAATGCCCAGATAGGCATGCGAGTGATCCGGTGTTGAAATCAACACTGCGTCAATGTCTTTGTTCAATAACAGTTCGCGGTGATCGCTATACATGGTTACACCATCGTATGGTTTTCCGGTGACTTTGGTATAATGATCGTTGACGAATTTTTTTCCTTCTGCCAATCGTTTGCTGTCCAGATCGCAAACCGCCATGATATTGGCGTGACTGTACTTCAGTGTTTCCAGCATGTCATGGTCGCGTGAAATTCTTCCCACTCCAATGGCACCGATGTTGATTTTATTGCTGGGAGCATCTTTTCCAAAAACCGTTGCGGGTACGATTGTGGGAAATCCAAGAGAGAGGGCGCCGGTTGCTACACTGGCCTGAACAGTTGAACGCATGAAGTCCCTTCGATTAAGATGTTTACGTGCCATGGTGGGTTATTTTAGAATGGGGTCGTCTTTGTGTTGTGCATAAGCGTTTGAAAAATCGGGTGGTTTAACCGTAGCTGCGATGAATCGAATTCCTTGTCGCAGGTGATTGACAAACACAGGATCCTGGTACGACTCTTTACTATGTCCCAGTGTAGTGACCCAGGCATGCCCGCCTTGGAATCTGTTGTACCAAACAGCAGGGTAGTATTCCAGATAGGTGCCTGCATTTTTTTGAATCTGTTCTTTTTGTTTGGGATGGAGAGTACTGATCTGATGACTCATCATCACGTTGGTAACCGGATAGAGTTCTTTTCCGAAATAGAGTTCATCTTCCCGTTGCCATAGCAGCGGGACATCTTTCATGGATGGGTGTTGGGGGTCGGTGACCCGGACCGTGAACGTTTGAAAATTGGCATGCCATGAAAAGGTGCAACCGATCAGCATTTTGAACCAGGTCCAGTTGCGTTCAGTCCCGGTAATGGAATGAATGCCTACCAGTCCACCGCCCGCCTCTATGTACCTCCGAAATGCCAGTCGCTGCGCATCCGTATCAAACACGTCGTTGTTGGTGCTGGGAAATACCAGGAGCGAAAACTGATTCAGTTGGTCTTCCGTAAAAATGCCGGGATCATCGCTCACCACCACTTTTATCTTTTCATCCTGTCCGATCTGTTTGAGTGCCTCAACGGCAGCAGGAATGTTGTCGTGCACGTAGCCTTTTCCGTTTTTGGTATAGACCAGCATGCTGCGCTTTTGCGCGTGAACGGAAACAGTTTGAGCAAGACCGATCAATAACAGGAGGAGGGGGAGTATTCGCATACGAAAAAGGGCAATCGTTTAGAAGGTAATTTACGCAAAAAAACAGCGCATTTTCCACTTGCAATTACGAAAACGTTATAGCGGAAAACAGCACCTGCAGGTGAGCTTCCGGCTAAAATGAGTATATTGAATGATCAACCCAAAACCGACTGCAATGCCTCAAAAAATGACCAACTACCGGTGGACCGTCGTTTCGCTTCTTTTCTTTGCAACAACGATCAATTATCTTGATCGAAACGTAATCGGAATTTTGAAGCCAACGCTTGAACAGGTGTTCAATTGGACCGAAAAAGATTATTCGAAAATCGTGATGGCGTTTACGGCTTCCTACGCGTTTGGACTCCTGATTTTTGGTCGCATCATCGATAAAATCGGATCCAAACTGGGCTATTCGATCATCATTGTGGTGTGGAGCATAGCGGCCATTCTACATGCCGGGGTTCGTTCTACGCTCGGGTTCATTGGGGTGCGGGTTTTATTGGGACTGGGTGAGTCGGGTAACTTTCCTGCTGCAGTAAAGGCAGTCGCAGAGTGGTTTCCAAAACGAGATCGTGCGCTGGCCACCGGGGTCTTCAATTCCGGAGCCAACATCGGTGCCATGGTCGTGCCGATTGTGGTCCCTTTGCTGCTCGCCGCATTTGGCTGGCAGATGGCCTTTGTGATCACGGGAGCGGTTGGATTTATTTGGTTGGTTTTTTGGGTCATGTTATACGAAATTCCTTCTCGTCATAAAAAAGTGAATCAAGAAGAGATCGATTACATCCACTCCGATGCGCCTGCTTCCGCTGCAGCACAACAAGGACCATCGATCGGATGGGGCAAGTTGTTTGGCATGAAGCAGACCTGGGTGTTCATCGTTGGAAAATTTTTGAGTGACCCCGTGTGGTATTTCTTTCTGTTCTGGTTGCCATCCTATTTTGCCACCCAATACAACCTCAGTCTCACCAAACCCAGTCTCCCATTGGTGGTCATCTATACCATGACCACGGTCGGCAGCATCGGTGGAGGATGGCTCTCCTCCTGGATGATCCGAAAAGGATATCCCATCTTCCGGGCACGAAAAACTTCCCTGCTGGTTTTTGCATTGATGGTGTTCCCGATTTTCCTTGTTCGCTATGCACCCAACATGTGGGTAGTGGTGGCCTTCATCAGCATTGCAGCCGCATCGCATCAGGCCTGGAGTGCCAATATTTATTCGGTGGTGACCGACATGTTCAAGAACAAGGATGTGAGTTCCGTCATCGGTATTGGCGGGATGGCCGGGTCAATCGGCGGAATTTTATTTCCCCTCTTCATCGGAAATATCCTGGAGAGCACCAAACTGGCGGGCAATATCAACGTGGGCTACAATGTGATCTTCGCCATCTGCAGCTGCTCGTATTTACTGGCCTGGATCATCATTCATTTCCTCAATCCTAAACTCACGCCTGCAGAAGAATGAAGGGGATCAACATGATACAGCTGGCCAAGGAGTTGGGATTATCCGTCTCAACAGTTTCCAAGGCCTTGGGCGATAGCCATGAAATCAGCGCTTCCACCAAAAAGCGTGTGAATGAATTGGCTAAGAAGTACAATTACAAGCCCAATCCATTTGCCAGTAACCTGCGCAAGAAAAAAGGCAAGCAGATCGCGATCATCATCCCGGATATCGTCAATAACTTTTTTGCTTTGGCGGTGGATGGGATTGAGCACGTGACCATGGCAAAGAATTATGACACGTTCATTTACCTCACGCACGAAAGCCTGGAACGGGAAAAAGCGCTGTTGGAACATCTTGAAAACGGATTGATTTCTGGACTCATCATTTCTGTAAGTTCCGGTCGCGAGGGCTACGGTCATTTTCAGGAGTTCTATGAAAACACCAAGCTGCCCATGGTGTTTTTTGATCGGGTTCCTGACCTGCTGCAGTTTCCAAAGGTGATTTCCAATAACTACGAGAGTACGTTTGATGCAACTGCGCGACTGATCAAGGCGGGATGCAAGCGCCCCATATTCTTTTCTACTCAAGAGCCGTTGTTTACCAATATGGAACGCATCCGTGGATTTCAGGCTGCGCTCTCATCCGCTGGATTGTTGTTCAGCGAGGACATGATTGTGAAATGCAGTTACGACATGGATCAAAATTATTCCGCGCTCAGAAAAATTTTTCTATCCAAGAAGCGTCCCGATGGAGTTTTTGCTTCTATTGAAAAATTTGCAATCAGCCTCTACCAGGTCTGCAAAGATTTGGAGGTAAACATACCGCGCGATGTAAAAGTGATTGGCATGAACAATTTGCGTACAGCGGCATTATTGAGTCCTTCGCTCTCTACTGTTTCGCAACCCTCGTTCAACATGGGGAAAGAAGCAGCAACCCTCTTGCTAAAAATGATCGAGAAAAAAACTTACGCAGCGGCCAATGATATTATTGTATTGAAAAATGAATTGACCATTCGCGAATCGTTGCACGCATAAATAAATCTAACATGTCTTCATCATCGTTTTTCCTCACCAATCAATTTTTGCTTCAGTCGGACCTGGCTGAAAAACTATATTACGACTATGCAGCACCTCAGCCGATCATCGATTACCACTCCCACCTTTCTCCCATGGAAGTGGCCACCAATCGCCGATTTGAAAACTTGACGCGCATTTGGCTCAGTGAGGATCATTACAAGTGGAGGGCCATGCGTGCAGTGGGTATTTCGGAAGAGGCCATCACTGGATCGGCTTCGGACGAGGACAAGTTCAGGGCCTGGGCCAAAACGGTTCCCCAGACGGTTCGAAATCCGCTATTTCACTGGACCTATCTCGAGCTAAAGAATACGTTTGGCATCACGCGTTACCTGAATCCGGAATCGGCCGACGCGATCTATGAGGAGGGCAATGCAGTGTTGAATGATGGTCGACACAACGCCCGCGACCTGTTGAAAAGTTACAATGTAGTGTACCTCTGTTCTACGGATGATCCGTGCGACGATCTGGCGCATCATCAATCGATTCGCGCTGAAAAAGATTTCACAATCGGAGTAGCTCCTTCCTTCCGGCCCGATAAATCATTTGCCGTGCATGATCCGGCCAATCACCTTCCTTATCTCGAGCGATTGGGTGAGGTGGCAGGAATGAAGATTGTCGATATGGATTCGCTGTTGTCTGCTTTGGCTGCCCGGGTCGATTATTTTCATGCTGTTGGGTGTCGAATTTCAGATCACGGACTGACACAACTGCCGCAACACCGACCCTTTAGTGCAGCATTGGAAAATGAATTCAAGCAGTACCTGAATTCTGGCGGAAAGCATGCTTTCTCCGATCCTGATGCATTTGTATTTCATCTATTGACGGAACTCTGTAAACGGTATCATCAAAAAGGGTGGACCCAACAGTTTCACTTGGGGGCTATTCGCAATAATAATTCCCGACTCAAATTGAAGTTGGGAGCGGATGCCGGATTTGATTCCATAGGGGATTATGCACAAGCAGAGCGCTTATCGGCTTTGTTGAATCACCTGGATGCATCCGATCAATTGACCAAAACCATTATCTATAATTTAAATCCGGCCGACAACGCACTGTTTGCTTCCATGTGCGGCAATTTCAACGATGGAACGGTACGCGGAAAAATTCAATACGGTCCCGCCTGGTGGTTCTTGGATCAAAAGAACGGCATGGAAGAGCACCTTGATGTCTTATCGGATATCTGTCTGTTGTCCACATTTGTCGGCATGATCACAGACAGCCGCAGTCTACTATCGTTTTCACGGCATGAATATTTTCGGCGCATCCTCTGCAACCTGTTGGCCAATGATATGCGCAACGGCTCAATGCCCCATGACGAAAAATGGATAGGAGGATTGATTGCTGATGTGTGCTACCACAACGCCAAAGAATACATTGGGGTTGAATAAGGTTATAGTCCTCGCAGTAAAGCCAGAACCAGCACAAGAGCAAGTATAATAAACAGAATGCCTAGCGAGGATAGAAGTATACCCGCCAGTCCGAGTCCCTTGCCCCGCTCTCCGGTTTTTTTCACATCACTTAAACCGATCGCGCTTAGAATGAGACCTGCCGGGAGGAATGCAAAGCTGACTAGAGGTACAAATCCCAGTAACACAACACCCGCTGCAGCCAAAATAAAACCCCACTTTGCAAATCGATTTACTTTTCCTTGTTTCTCGGCTTTCTTCACTTTTGTTTTAACCGGCTTTGTAGGCTTTACTGCTGAAACTGTTTGGACGACAGCTGCAGGTTGAACTGCCGGAAGAATTGCTGCAGTTGCAGGTTGAAAAACAATCATGCATGCAAGGAGCATCAGATGGATTTGCTTTTTCATATTGGTTGTTCTGGTTGAAAATAAAGTTAATCTTATTTTTTCAAGTGGTAGGCCTTGGGTCGGGTAAACGATCGGAGTCCCACAACCGAAAGCGATGATCCGAACCCTGAGTGTCCTCTTCCGCTCCACGGCAGGGCAGCACTTACCCGATCGCAGCAATTCCAATAGCCTGTACCCGTATTCATCTTGCCGAGCAGCTGTTCGGCGCGTGAGCGACTGCTGCTGTATACCGATGCAGTGAGTCCATACGATGTGTCATTCATCAAGCGAATTGCTTCTTCATCATGGGAAACCTTCATGATGCCGATGATGGGACCAAATGATTCTTCTTTCATGAGCCTCATGTCGTGTGTGGCATTGATGAGTACGGTCGGCTGGAAATGATTACCTGGACCTTCAATTGATTTTCCTCCTGTGAGCAATGCCGCTCCTTTTTGTAACGCGTCGTTTACCTGGTCCGTCAGCAAATCGACTTGAGCGGGACGGGTGAGCGCACCAATGTAAACGCCTTCCTGCATGGGATCACCCATCTTCCAGCTTTTTACTTCCTCGGCAAAGGCTTGGATATAGGTATCATAAATTTTTTCGTGCACATAGATCCGCTCCACGGCGCAACAACTTTGACCGCTGTTATAAAATGCACCATCTGCCGTTGCGGCAGCAACAGCGTTGATATCTTCCACATCATCGGCTACATAGAGCGGATCTTTTCCGCCCAGCTCGCACTGACACGGCACCATTTTTTCTGCAACGCGTTTGTAAATCGCATGGCCGGTGGCATAGGATCCTGTAAAGAAATAACCATCCAACGGAAGATCAATCAGCAGTTTACCCACTTCGCCTGCACCGCAGGCAAGTTGAAATGCATCTTCTGGAACGCCGGCACGTTTGAGCAGCTGACCGATATGGATACCGGACAGCGTAGCAAATTCAGAAGGTTTATTCAGGACAGCATTTCCAGCGAGCAAAGCGGGTATGATTACGTTGGTTCCCACCAAATAAGGATAATTCCATGCCGAAATATTGGCAACGACTCCTAAGGGTTCGTAACGAATCAATTCTGTCATAGCGGAAGTTTCCGACATCACCTCTTCTTCCAGTGCCTTCTGCACATGCTCCAACATCCACTGGATGCGCGTCCGTGCGCCATTGATTTCGTTGCGGGCTTGTTGCAAGGGTTTTCCCACTTCTTGGGTAAGCAGCAATGCTCCTGCTTCCAATGTCTCTTCCAGCAGGTGCAGGTAACGGGTAATCACCGAGATGCGATGGGGGAGTCCCAAAGCCTGCCAGGTGGACTGTCCCTTCTGCAACAGGGCATATTTTTCTGCAAGTGTTTGAGCAGTATCTTCCGCAACTTCCTGAATGAGCTGACCTGTATGTGGATTGATGATCTTCATGACAGTGGATTAGTAAGCAGCTTGATAAAGCACACGAAACGCTTCACGTGATACTGGTTTCGGATTATTGGGATGCGCAAAATCAGCTATGGCCAAATCGGCCAGAGGGTCGAGGTGTTCGGGTTGAACACCTATTTCACGCAATTGTGCTGGAATGCCAATTTTTTGATTCAGGCTGCGGATCCATTGCACAACACCTTCTCCAGTTTCATTTTGGATACCAAGGGTTTGGGCAATTGTTTTGAATTTTTCCTCGCATCCTTCGATATTGAAGTGCATACCATAGGGCAAGTTGATGGCGTTGGCCAGTCCGTGATGGGTATCCAGCAATGAGGACAAAGGATGGGCAAGCGAGTGCACAACACCCAGTCCCTTTTGAAATGCAACTGCTCCCATTAAAGAAGCCATCAGCATTTCGCTGCGTGCGTGCAGATCTGGGGCAAGCACAGCTTTTTCCAGGGATCGCGCGATGAGCCGCATGCCTTCCAGCGCAATGCCTTCACACATCGGGTGATGCATTTTTGCGAGGTAGGCTTCCATGTTGTGGGTGAGTGCATCCATACCCGTAGCAGCGGTGATGGATGGCGGCAATCCCATGGTGAGCAGTGGATCGGCAAATACGGTCTTGGCCAGCAATTTGGGGGAAAACAGGATTTTCTTCTGATGCGTAAGATCATCTGCAATGATGGCGCTTCTGCCGACTTCACTGCCGGTACCTGCAGTGGTCGGTATGGTGATGAAGTGCGGCACTTCATGGGTTACGTATACGTCTCCTCCGATCAAATCATCGTAGATAAACAGATCTTCCCGGTGGTGAACGCGCAATACAATGGCACGGGCTACATCGAGTGCAGCGCCTCCGCCAATTCCGATGACGACATCGTGTTGCTGAGCATCGAATGCATCGGTGCCGGCGTAGACATCCGACTTCACCGGATTTTTGTGGATGGCGTGAAATGATGCTGCACGTAGTCCATGTGCCTTCAAATCATGCATCAAATCCGAAAAAAATGGAAGCTGGGCTACTTGTGGGTCTGTGACCACCAATGGCGACTGCAAGCCGTGCAGGTTGAGATGGGACGGAACTTCGTTGATGGCTCCCGGTCCAAATCGAATGATCGTGGGAAAATTATACTGAACAACTTTATCGTACATGGTGCTTATATGATTTCAAAATAGCGTTTGTATTCCCAATCGGTTACCGCTTTCAAGTGTTGGCGCCATTCCCATTCGCGGGATTGGGTGAAATGATCGACAAACGACTTTCCGAAGAGTTCAGCGGCTATTGTCGACTTGCGCATTTTTTCTGTGGCTTCTATAAGTGTATGCGATAAGGAGCCGTTGCTGGTATCGAGGTATCCGTTACCTGTTACGGGTTGCTGACCGAGTTTCATTTTTTTCTGAATGCCGTAGAGTCCCGATGCCAGCGAAGCAGCCATCGCCAAATACGGATTGACATCGGCTCCGATGACGCGGGTTTCTATTCTGCAGGATGAAGCAGATCCGTTCAAGACGCGAAGCGCCACAGTGCGGTTGTCCACTCCCCAGGTCAATGTGGTGGGTGCCCAGGCACCTTCTACCAATCGCTTGTAACTATTGATGGTGGGCGCATACATGGGCAGCAGATCCGGCAGACAATGCAGTTGTCCTGCGAGGTAACTCTTGGCAGTATCGCTCATCTTGTGTTTATCTTTTTCGTTGTAGAACAGATTTTTTTTCCCTGATCGGTCCCACAAACTTTGATGCACATGTCCCCCACAACCGGGCAGCTGCTCATTGATCTTTGCCATGAACGTGGCCATGATGCCATTTTTATAAGCAATCTCTTTAACAGCCGTTTTGAACAGTACCGCTCGATCGCCTGCTTCCACTGCATCGGAATAGGCGATGGCCGCTTCGTAGGTACCGGGACCTGTTTCCGTATGAAGTCCTTCAAGTGGAACTCCGAAGGCATGCAATTGCTCAAACAGATCGGTAAAAAATTCATTTTTCAGCGAAGACCGTAAGATCGAGTAGCCAAACATGCCCGGTGTGAGCGGCTGCAATCCTTTGAATTGTTTTTCGTGAATGCTCTGCGGCGTTTCTGAAAAATTATACCATTCAAATTCCTGGGAGAGGACAGGGGAGAAACCCATGGTTGCAGCGCGAGCACTGATGCTGCGCAGGAGTTGCCGGGGACAGGCCGGGTGGGGATTTCCTTTTTGATCGACCAAATGGCCCAGAAAAAAAGGAAGATCATTCTCCCAAGGAATGGTGCGAAATGTGTTCAGATCAATTTCTGCAGGAGTATCCGGATATCCGCTGTGCCACCCGGTGAGCGATGAGCGATCATAAAGCGTATCGTTTGCATCCCATCCAATGATGACATCACAAAAACTGGTACCTTTTTCAATGGCCGATAAAAATTTTTCAGTCGAGATATATTTACCGCGAAGGATGCCGTCGGTGTCCGCAAAAGCGATCTTTACTTTTTTATCCGGGTGCTGTTCTACAAAACGGATGATTTCTTTTTTATTCATTAGGCTGAAGTGTTAGAGCGATTGCTGAAAAAAATTTTATACAGAATAAACGCAACTGCAAGCATTCCCAGATAGATTCCGCCCAGCAGGTGATTTTCATAGAGCATGGCCAGTAATGCCACGATGCCAATGATCAATGCCACGATGGGGGTAAAGGGATAAAGAGGTACCCGAAAAGGCCGGGGCAATTCAGGTTCTTTTTTTCTCAAAACCAGCAAAGTGATCATGGATAAGATGTAAAGGGTAATTGCACCGAATACCGAGATGGTGATGATTTCCGCAGTTTTTCCAGTCAGCAATGCCAGGATGCCAATCAGCATATTGAAGAGCAGCGCGGTTGCAGGGGTTTTGAATCTCGGGTGAATGGTTCCCAGAAAAGGAGGAGCAAATCGCAGTCGTCCCAATTCAAAACTTGCTCTTCCCGCAGCCAAGGTGAGTCCGTGAAACGAGGCCACCAGTCCGAACAATCCAATGGCAATTAAAATATGGTAGAGTCCGTGATTGTCGCCCACCACCCGCGCCAGCGCCAAGGGAAGGGGTGAGTCGGACGTGGTTCCATCTGCTGTGTAGACGATCGCTTCCCATCCGGCAACACCGACGGATGCGGTAAACGTGAGTATGCACAACGCAACCAGGGTCAGAATGGCCGAGCCGAATCCTTTGATGATGGTTTTTTGTGGGTTCACTGTTTCTTCTGCAACGTTGGCAACGCCTTCGATGCCGAGAAAAAACCAAATGGCAAATGGAATAGAAGCGAACACGCCTTCCATTCCGTTGGGGAAAGCGTTGTGCTGAATATGGGTCCATTTGAATTCCGGAAGGGTGATGCCCGCGAAGAGCAGCAGTTCCATTACGGCCAGGAAGGTGATGATGAGTTCAAACAATGCTGCAGCGCGGACTCCGTAGATGTTAAGTGCGGTGAATACGAGGTAGGCGATGATGGCAATGGTGAGAATGGGAAGTTCCGGAGCGAAAAGATTGAAATAGGCGCCAATGGCAAATGCGATGGCGGGGGGAGCGAGGATGAATTCGATGGCCTGCGTCATTCCGGCTATGAATCCCCAATCGTTGCCGAGTGCTCTTCGGGCATAATCAAATCCTCCTCCTGCCTTCGGAATGGCGCAGGCCAGCTCTGTGTAGCCGAAGGTGAAGGCGGTATACAAAACAACAATGACAGCAGTTGCAATGGCCAGTCCACCTGTTCCCCCTTTTTCCAGTCCCAGGTTCCACCCAAAATACATACCCGAGATCACGTAGCCTACGCCCAAGCCCCAGAGAAGGAGCGGGGTGAGGGTTCGTTTGAGGTGTTGTTGTTCCACTGTGTGATTGTTCTTTCGAAAATAGCAAAATATGTTTGCATGCCGATTCGTAATTTCAAGAGAGAATGCCAGTGGTGTATGATCATATTGTTATTGGAGTAGGATCCATGGGGTCGTCTGCCTGTTATCATCTTTCTAAGCGCGGAGCATCGGTGTTGGGAATTGAGCAGTTTGGAATTTTTCACGATCAGGGTGCACATGGCGGTGAAACCCGCATCATTCGGAAAGCATACTTCGAGCATCCCGACTACATCCCGTTGTTGGAGCGGGCCTATGAAAATTGGCGGGAGATTGAATTGGTCTCAGGGGAAAAGATCTACCACGAAACGGGCATATTGTATGCGGGTCCTAGAGGACATGCATTGTTGGAGCAGATCAGGCAATCGGCGCACCTGTATAGTATTCCTTTGCATGGATCCTTCAAAGGAGATTCATTTGCCTATGCTGAAAACGTTGACCTCCCCAGGGATTATGAATGGATGCTTGAACCGGCTGCTGGGTTCTTGCTCACTGCCAAAGCCATACGATCCTATGTTGCGGCTGCTCAGAAAAATGGGGCAACCGTTCACACCCACGAAAAGGTGCTGCGGTGGGAAACGTTGAAAGATGGGGTGCATGTATATACCGATAAAGACGAGTACATCGGAAAACAATTGATTGTTAGCGCCGGTCCCTGGTCGGGTAAGCTCTTGAATATTTCAGCGCATCAGTTGAAGATCACGCGACAAGTATTGTTGTGGACACAACCTGCTGATCCCAACCTGTTTTCAGAAAAGCGATTTCCGTGTTGGTTAATTGTGGATCGCAACAAGCCGGGAGGTTATTATGGATTTCCGGTTCACGATCAGGCATTGCCAGAAACACATGGAGGGTTCAAGTTGGCCTATCATTATCCGGGTGAGCCAACGGATCCTGAACACGTGGATCGATCAATTCGTCCCTCCGATACTGATCACCTGATTGATTTTCAAACGCGGTTTCTGCCAAAAACAAAAGGGCAGATCTTGGCGACCAAGACCTGCCTGTACAGCAATTCACAGGACGAACATTTTGTGATCGATCGTCTAAAGGATATTCAGGATCGTGTTACCGTCGCTTGGGGCTTCAGCGGACACGGATTTAAATTTGTTTCAGTGGTGGGAGAAATCCTGGCCGACCTTTCCATGTTTGGGAAAACCAATCTCCCCATTGGATTTCTGTCTGCCAGTCGACTCACTTCTTAGTCGCATATAATTAAAGCTGTCATCGGTCGGTCTCAGCAGATTTAAAGAACGATTCCACTTCATCCATCTCGCCTTCTTCCACGCGCACGGTCAGGAATTTTTTGGCTCCTTCCATTTTGACAATCCAGATGTCGCGGTTCTCGGCCTTGATGTTGATGGCCCGAATGATTCTGTAATTGTCATAGACGGTACTCACTTCGTCTTTGATCTTTTCAGGCAGATGGCGTTCGTAACCATAGCTGATGTCGTATTTCATCACACCATTTTTTCTGAACAGTGCGTTGTGATCCATATCATACAAAAGAAATTTCGCAAGATAATCCCTGTCGTAACGGTACCATCTCAGGTTTTCGGCATCAGGAAATGCCCTGCGAAAAGCACTGGTCACATTGGCATTGACCGCGCTGGGTGCAGTCAGTCGAATTTCCGGTAGCGTAATAATGGTATCGGCCTGCTGGCTATAGCCTGCTGCAGAAAAAATCAAGGTGATTGTGCTGGCGAAAACAAATTTTTTCATGGTGCAAATTTTGTGTGATGATGAAGAACACAAATTTGCAACCAGTAAGGTCAGAATGAGGTGATGGCAATCAATCGCAGCGATGAAGTTACTCAAGGAGTTTGACGACCCGCGTCATCATTCCATCCGTATTGATTCCTTCCAGCACCACCAGTAATTTTTTACTGACATCGTTATTGAAAAATTGTATCCGATGCCGAGGATTTCTTTTGTTGGTTATCACATAGGGCTCCCAAACCAGCGTGGTGCGAATATCCGTTTCGGGCTTCACTGAGGGGTCGTCGTATTGGGGACTATAAAATTCTTTGAATCGGGTATAGCCCGCCAGCAAAGCAGTCAGCATGCCTTTGCTGTTTTTCCCATCGTCGGCTCTTCTGTCTGATCCTTTTTGGGTATAGATGGCAATCGCGCCTCCGCTTCCTCCTCCAATGGGGCCAAAGAACGGTGGACGAAATACTTTGATCATTGCAATGTCGCGGATGTTCAATGATTGGATGAATTCAGTGCCCACCAGCATTTGATCGAGGTAAACATCGGGAGAAGCGCCTCTCCAGATCAACTGCGTAGCCACTCCTGCGCGATTGATCATGAGTCCCGGTACCCGCGCTTGCAAATACGTAAAAATGTCGATGGCTCCGGAAGCAAGGGGGTCGTTCATGAAATCAAAGACCAGCGCATCGCCACCGGCAAAGAGTCCGCTGGAATACCGCTGATCCAGCCCATCTTCCTTGGGTCTGGCTCGGGTTTTGATGATGACTTCTTGCAAGGTCTTGTATTGCGAGCGGCTCTTCCAGTCTTCCTGTAGCGAAAGAAAATAGGCGAGCCGTGCCTTTGCGACACTATCGTTCCAGGTGGGGTCACCGCTTCCGTATTCGTAGGCGATCAATTTAGAAGAAGGCTTCAGCAGTCCGTTCTCAAATTGAATCTGAGTGATGTCGTTGAGTTTGGGATTTTGATTGAAGCTGTAGTAGAGTCGAGCTGTATCATAAAAAATCTGTTCCCGACTTTCGAACAATCCCTCTTTATTGACTTGCTGGAATAAAAAACTTTTACTGCTGTCTTTGTTTTGCAGGATGATGTTGAGCATGAGATCGGTTGCGCTCACCGATTTTAATCCATATACCTTTCCTCTGATGCGCATGGTTTCGCCTTCGGGCAGGTAGGTGAGTTCAGGGAAATTCCCGACTCGTATTTTCTCCCAATCGTATTTTCTCCATCCATGAGTCAGCATCACCAGATCCAGGTGGGCAGAAACCGTGTCGGAGTCGCTGGACAAATAGTATGCCGGATTGAAAATTTTTCCTTTGATTTCATTGCTGAGCAATAGATCAGAGTAGATGCTTCCCAGTTTGGATTCGTCGACCACGCTAGCATCGGTGATGGAAATCGACATGTTGGTAACGGTAGTATCTGAGACCAGTACATCCAAAACGTTTTTTCCACGTTTTGTCAAAGAAGTCAACTGCGGAATGAGTTTTGCGCCAAATTCATGGTAGCGATTGTTGATGAAGGTGATGCGTTCGGCGATCGGTTTCCAGTCTTCTGTGAACAGTGTGAATTTGAGAACACCGGTATTCAACTCTTCGATGGGAATTTTTGCAAAAAGCGATGTACGATCAACCGCATGAATATCCACCTTGAAAAGGACCTGTTGATCCATGTGGACCAACAGTTTCATGTACTTCATGGTAGGGGGTACTTCAGAAGTGCGATCTACTTTAACCGATGCAAACTCGCCTGTTTGTCGGACCGACAGCACCACCCCCTGATTTTTTGCGGTGGGTAATGGAACTGTTCCACTGTTGCCAAATGCATCGCTCCACTTGATGGAGTAGGATTCGCCTGCAAGCGGAATCAGGATGAAACTGCCCATGCCGTTGTGCCGAATCCTGAGGGTATCCAGTAGTTTATTTTTGTTGTTGACCAGTAGCGCTTTGATGTTGATGGGTCTGCCACTTTGGTCGTTTGCCTTGAATCCAACCAGGGAGGTCAATCCGTTGACCAGGTCGCCGCCTTCTGGGAATACGGAAACTGTGGTTTTTATAGGGACAAAACTCTTGCTGCCTTTGCCATCATTGTTGTTCACGGTAATGTCTCGCTGGTACTGAAAAGCAGGATCATCGTTCAATGACCATTTCGTGTAGACCTTGATTCGAATGAAATTGCCTTTGTAATCGGCCGGTAAATCAAATGCTCCTTTTGCAGTTCCTTGAAAAAGGGGAGCAACCGATTGACGAATGAAGGCTCCACTGGTATCGTACCATTCTACGTAAAGATTTTTACTGAGTCGCGTGATTCCCTGATTATCCAGAATATATACTTTATACCAGATGGTTTCTTCTTTGTTGTAGACCGATTTATCGAAATGAACATGGATCCTTTCTTTTGGAAAATATCCCGAAAAGATGGAGAACATGGAGTCCAGTTCTTGCGAACGACTGGAAGCGGCGAGCAGTGAACAAATGAGGACAAGCAAGAGATTCCGGAGTGTCTTCATGGACGGCGATCAAATTTTATCCAATATACTACAGAGTTGCCATTGAAGATCAAAAGGTTTAGTTTTGAAACCGTGTCTTTTCCGTTTTTTTCATATGCCGGATCTGTTTTGCGCTTTTTGATGCGTGCAGCCCCATACACCCGAGTGGAGTCAGGAGGAAAACAATTTTTACTGAACTATGCACGTGAACACAATGGCAGCTTCAGCGATAAATTGATCAAGGAAGCCTCCAAGCGTATTGCTATCCAGCAGCTCTTCATCAATGATACTATTGCACTGCTGTATGGACGCACAACCAACGAGCCCGAACAGCACCTTAATCGGTTGTATTTTGTACTGTCCAGCGTATACGATGACTTAATGGATGAACTCGGAGTGGATTTGAATGATTTACACGCCATGGTATATCATCCTGAATCGTTTCGGTCCAACCGCTTTTACGAACAAGCCTTGGTGGATACGCATCAACAGTTATTGGAAGCGGTTCGTTTCCAGGACGAGTATAAACAAGTGGTAAATGCCATTCATCGGGCCCAAATGGATTCGCTGAAGCAAAAAAATGGGGGATTGGGGTTCGATGCCTTGGTTGACATTGCCCGTCGAAAGGGAGGCGGCAGCTTATTGATGTGCCGACATTACATTGATCTTCCTAAAGGAGAAGTGTTGGATGCCTGTTGGTTTGAACTCGGAGGCGTGATTCAGTTATCCAATGATATGTTCGATGTATACAAGGATCATCAGGAAGGGATTGATACGTTTGTTTCTCGTGCCGATAGTTGTGCTGCAGTTCGGAAGGCATTTGAAGATCAAGTGAAGCGATTGATACAGGCGTTTGCATTGCTGGATGCTGATGAGTCAAAAAAGAGAGCCTGTTTCGTGGTGTTGTCGCTCATACCAGCATTGGGATATGTGGCGTTGCGTCAGGTGGAATCGGTATGTGACCGTGATGGTCGACTTCCCGATTTGAAGAAGGTTGAACGCAAACGGTTGATCACGGACATGGAAAAATGGGGCAACATCCGCTACTGGCTGGAATCCAGTTATCTGTTGAGTGCTCAATTCAATCGGTGATCAGGCTTTGTTTTTGCACCGCAGCAGACCCGCTTTTGCTTTTTGGTCCAGTGCGTTTTTGAATTCAGCATTTTTCATATTCAGGCATTTTCTGAATTGAATGGTCGCGTTTTTGTAGTCCTTTCGTTCTTCGTAAATGAGTCCAGCTTGCAGCGCTGCGCGTGCGGCAAAATATTCTTTGAGTTCAGCTCCCAGTGCGATAGTAGAAGAGTAGTAGCGAAGCGCTTCGTTTTTTTGTTCCATGAGATCATGGATTCTCCCCATTCGGTAGGCGTATTCTGTTTTTTCCTTTTGGAGGGCAAAATCCTGTTCTCTTTTTGTGCGCATCAGTTGCAGGGCTTGGTCCTGAAGTCCAGCATCACTGAGCAGTCGGGCTCTGAGTAAAAAAGCATTTGGCCATGAGTTCGTTAAAGCGGCTTGATGCGCAGCTTTGTCGGCATCTGTCACTTCCGATCCCTTTTCGATGAGCTTTTTTCGGTAAGCCACAGCTTGTTTGCTGTTTTGTTGCAGGAGTGCAATCCAACTCAGCTTTTCATAGGTGTCTTTCACATAGAAGTTACCTTTGAATGCAGACAAGAATTGCATGAATTCATTTTTTGATTCTTCCAGTCGCAGCAGTTGCATGAGAATATACCCGCGTTCAAAATGCCAAAAGGGGATATCGTAATAGTCGTTTGACCTCTCAATCTGTTGTGAGAGTTCAAGCGCACGGGCAGAGCGCTGGTTGTTGAGGTGGATATTCATGGCCATAAAGGCCTGAAGGTGGTTGCGCTTGAAATCATAGAGTGGATCGTTCAAGAAATCAAATGTCTTGTTGACATTGCCTTCAAAGACCCAGACCAGGAAAGGATAGATCAACAATGCTTCATTTCTGCACATGGCAGAGTGTGGATTGTTGCTGCGGATGGATGAAAGGACCAAATCACTGCCTTCTTTGATATCGCCGGTCATACCGAGAAGGTTAAGAATCCACTGGTAGTTGGTCGGTACGGTTCCCAGCAGGCAGGTGAGGCTGCCGTAATAGAAATCATTTGCGACAAACTGTGGGAAGAGTTTTTTATTTTCTTTGAAGAGGGAATAGGATTTTCGAAATGCAAGTGCAGCTTCCCAGTTCTTGTCGAATCGGATTCCCGCAATTGCTTTATGGAGGTGCAACACGCCCAAGGCGTATCGATGATAGGGTGATGCAGAAGGAGTCTTTTCCAGGTTATCAATGCGGCTATCCGATCTTTTGATGAATTGCTGGTATTGGCTGGGATCTTCCGAGAAAAAGAGAGGATAAAGGTCGGCATGACTCTCCAGGAATTGCCAGGCGGCATTTTGAGGAGATTTTTTTTGTTCAGCAATCAACCATCGTTTTGCTTCAGGGATCCGCAGGGAGGTAATGGATTGATAGATGGACTGCGCTTGCTCGTTCCAGGTAAAAGAAAACTGGCTGTAACCGGGTGAAGAGCATCCAATAAAGAGGAGAACGATCGTAACGTTGCGTAAGAAACCGCTCATGGTCGACTGATCTTGAAGCTTTTGGTTTTAGTCTATCAAATAGAGTGCAAAGTACAAAATCGGTGGTGGATCAGCCAATGAGATATTCTCTGTATTTTTAGTTGTGGATAACCTCTTTACTATGAAATCTATGCGTCATTTCTTTTCAGTTGCAACACCATCTGGGAGCAGCTGGCTCTTGGTGATGGTCTGCACCATAACCATCGCATGCACGAAAAACGACAATGCTGCTTCGGTTACCCGCGTGCGAAAAAATGTTGCAAGTCTTTCGGCCCAGGAGAAAGCGGATATAGTAGATGCATTTAAAAAATTAAAGGCTACGACATCCCCTTATGACAGTAAACTGAATTATTACGACCAGTTTGTTCGTTGGCACTACCTCGCTTTTTACTGTACCCCGGCCATGTCCCATACCGATTATCCGGCGCATATGAATCCGGCCTTTTTACCTTGGCACCGATCCTACCTCGATTTATTGGAACGGGCCATGAAAGAGGTTTCGGGAAAAGATATTGCACTCCCGTATTGGGATTGGACCGATTCTAGAAGTACTGCAGCATTGTTTTCAAATGATTTCATGGGGGGAAACGGGGATCCTGCTGATGGATTTGCTTTAAAGACAGGACCCTTTCAAAAAGGACAATGGGTGTTGAAGATCACCGATGATGAAGACGTCAATGATGTGTTCTCCGATATTGATTTGAAGCCCAATCCATTGCCATTTCTGGTGCGCAACATTGGAAAGAAATTGGATCAATCTGTTTACCTGCCCGTGAGGGAAGAAATCGACAATACCCTGCAGATTTCTATTTACGATAGTTACCCATGGGATTCATCTGTTGATACCGCAAAAAGTTTTCGAAATTCACTGGAGGGCTGGAGAGGGACTGCTGGAGATACCTGCATCAATAACAACATGGACGTGATTGATATACCCGGTAAACGGAGAAGCACGTTGCACAATATAGTGCATGTCTATGTGGGCGGACTGTATAGGCTCAACGGAGTGGTTCATGGTGGGAATATGGCGCAAAACACCTCACCGAATGATCCTATTTTTTGGATTCATCATGCCAATATCGACCGGATGTGGAGTTCCTGGATGAAGCGACAAGGTCAGAAGTATTTACCGGTCAGTGGTGGTCCAATGGGAGCCAACTTAAACGACGTGATGGAGCCTTTTTCCATTCGAAAGGATATGTTCAAAACTCCTGCTTCTGTTATGAGTGAAGAAAAAATGGGGTATCGGTATGATGTGTTGTATTAAAAAAACCACCATAACATTCGTTACAGTGGTTTTCAGCACATTGATCCTGTTCATATCCGGCTCAATGGAATTGTTGATGACAATGTCTCTGGTATAACGAAATTCCGGTTCGTCATTCAGGCTCCATTGTGTATAGGCTTTGACCCTGATGAAATTCCCTTTGTAGTCTTCCGGAAGTTCAAAAGCACCTTTTGCAGTGGATTGAAAAAGTGGGGCGGCTGTCTGACTGATCATTTTGCCTGTTGTATCGTACCACTCCACATATACATTTTTGCTCAGTCGGGTAAGACCCAGCTCATCAATGATATAAACCTTATATCAAATGGTTTCCTCCTTATTGTATGCTGATTTATCGAAATGCAGATGGATCTTTTCCTTCGGAAAACTTTCTGCATAGACATTCATCATTGAATCGATCTGCTGGGCTCTTGTTGCAGTATGTCCTAAACACATCAGAATCATCAAAAAGAACAGTGGATAAAGCCTCATAATAAGAATTATGGTGCTAAATTAAATTTTTCCTAAATTATGCTTCCAAAAATCAACTTATGTTTCTTACCATAGCAGTTTTGCTCAATAGTTTGCTATCACAATTTGCTGACACCGTTTCCTATGATCTTCTGATCGGTTCCTATACCAAAGAAGGAAATTCCGGTGTTGAGATCTTTGGATTAGATACAAGATCAGGCAAACCCTTGGCTGATTATACATTGAACAGCCCTAATGCCTCATTTCTTACCGCCAGCAAGGATCGCAAATTATTATATTCAGTGAGAGAGGATGGTGGAGCTTCCGCATCAGTAGTGGTTTTCAAAGCAGGATTTGATGGCAAATACAATCTGCTGAATGCGGTCCCCAATCCAGGTAATGGACCTTGCCATATCGTGTACAGGGAAGAGAGCAAAACGGTGTATACCGCAAACTATGGATCCGGAAGTCTCTGTGTTTATAAAACCGAAAATGGAAAACTACTTCCCGTTGCTCAACATATTATTTACAAAGGTTCGAGTGTGAACAAATCAAGACAACAGGCCTCACATGCCCACCAGGTAACTGTTTCACCCGATGGTAAATTTTTGTATGTTACGGATCTTGGTGCAGATAAAATACACCAGCATTCCATCAATCCCGATGGTACGGTTTCTGAGAATTATTCATCTATTCCAGTGAAGCCCGGAAATGGTCCGCGCCATATGACATTCGATAAAACAGGCACACACGCTTATCTGATCAATGAGTTGTCTGGCACTGTAGATGTATTCAAAGTAAACGATGGAAAGTTCAGCTTGCAGCAATCCCTTGTTGCTGATACAACTGCAGCCCCCGTCAAAGGCAGTGCAGATATACATATTTCTTCCAATGGCAAATGGTTGCTGACTTCCAATAGGGTGACCAGCAATGAGGTAACCATTTTTTCAATCCTGAATGATGGATCATTGGAAAAGAAATCCCATATCCCTGTTGCCAAACATCCCCGTAATTTTTCATTTGACCCCAGCAGTAAGCATGTATATGTTGCCAGCCGGGATGAAAACAAAATCCAGGTTTTCTCTTTCAATGAATCTGATGGAAGCATGAAGGATCTCAACAGGGATATTCCAGTTAAAATGCCTGCTTGTATTTTGTTCTTGCCAAAAGTATCAACTGTTGATCCTGAAGCAAAAATCAAAGAACTGGGTATTGAACTCATCACTCCCACGGCACCGATAGCGAACTATGTAAAATGTGTGCAGACCGGGAATATGGTTTATTTATCAGGACATGGTCCTGATAAGCCGGGAGGCGGACAAGTCATCGGTAAGGTGGGTAAGGATCTAACCATTGAAGAAGGGCAGCTCGCAGCGAGGTTCACAGGCATCTCTTTGCTTTCAACCCTAAAAGCCCAGATAGGAGATCTCAATAGGGTGAAGCGGGTTGTCAAAGTTCTGGGACTGGTCAACTGTGAAGGCAGCTTCGCACAGCAACCTGCTGTCATGAATGGATTCTCCAATCTCATGGTGGATGTTTTTGGAGATCGCGGCAAACATGCAAGATCGGCTCTTGGAGCTGTTGCCCTCCCCAATAATATTGCAGTAGAAATTGAAATGATAGTAGAGCTGTATCAATAATTAAGAACACTTAAATGATAAAGTTTTGCCAGTCAGAAAGATCATATGGATTGTTTTGATGCTGATGTCCGGATACGCCGGATATCAATTCACTTCCTCGACTCCTTTGCCAGAAGGAGATCCAGATAATGGGGGGCTTATCTTACCTGATGGCTTCGATGCAGTGGTGGTGGCCGATTCTACAGGCAGGGGGCGTCATCTTGCAGTTAGAAACAACGGAGATGTTTACATAAAACTTCGCACTGCCGACAAAGATGGACATGGTAGCGTTGCCTTGCGTGATATCGACAATGATGGTAAAGCAGACATCATCAGATATTTTGGTGACTATGCAGATTCAGGGAATTATGGGAATGCCATGCGGATTCACAAGGGGCATCTTTATTTTGCCACTGCCGGTGAGGTCTATCGAACCAAGATCAATCCATGGACCCTGGTGCCAACTGCCAAAACTGAATGTCTGCTTGTCGACAATTACCGCCGTGCAAGATTCTCGCATATTGCCAAACCCATTGCTTTTGATGGCAAAGGCAACATGTATGTGCCCTTTGGATCACCCAGTGATGCTTGTCAGATTGATGATAGACAACCAGGATCACCCGGACAAAATCCTTGTCCGCAATTGGAAGAATACGGAGGTGTATGGAAATTCAGCGACAGCAAGTTGGGTCAGCGGCAAAGTGATGGAAAGCGTTATGCCACTGGCATCCGAAGCATAGTGGGAATGGATTGGAATAAAAAGGCAAATGCTTTGTATGTATTGCAGCATGGCAGAGATGATCTGTTCAGGACCTGGCCACAGTATTATACTCCCTGGCAAAGTGCATTATTGCCATCGGAAGAATTATTGAAAGTAGATGAAGGGTCTGATGCCGGTTGGCCCTATTACTATTACGATCATATGCAGGGTAAAAAACTATTGAACCCTGAATATGGTGGGGATGGAAAAATCCAGGGTGATGGTGCAAAACGCAATCAGCCTCTCATTGGCTTTCCGGGACATTTTGCGCCCAATGATATTCTATTCTATACCGGCAATCAATTCCCGGAAAGGTATAAAAATGGCGCCTTCATTGCCTTTCATGGTTCAACCATTCGCGCACCCTATCCACAAGGGGGTTACTTTGTTGCTTTTGTGCCTTTTAAAGATGGCAAAGCTTCAGGACCATGGGAAGTATTTGCTGATGGCTTTGCCGGAATAGATACCATTGTTTTTACCAGTGATGCTGCTTACAGACCATCCGGATTGGCAGAAGGTCCTGATGGTTCACTCTACGTTACAGAATCCGAAAAAGGAAAAGTGTGGAGGATCATGTTCAAAGGGGATAAAAAGAAGTTTGGTGATCAGGAGCTCAGGAATATGATTGAAAGAAAGGCTACTGCTCCCAATGTGAGTGACCCCGATAGCACGGTAGACAATCTTTCAGTGAAACTCCTGGGTGAGGGAGAAAAATTGTACACCCAATACTGTGCCAATTGCCATCAGCTGAATGGCAAAGGGGACGGAACCCGGAATCCGCCGTTGGCCGGATCAGATTGGGTATTGGGAAATAAGAAAAGATTGATACAGTTGGTGATCCACGGATTGAACGGCCCTATCACTGTTAATGGCCAAGGTTACAATGAAGTTATGCCGGCACATGATTATCTTAATGACAAGCAGCTCGCCTCCATCCTGAGTTATATCCGCCAGAGTTGGGGTAACAATGCCGGATTTATTTCCACCCATGAAATTCCAAGTAATCGGAAACTAAAGGATAAAATCAAGCTGCAATAGCTCTATGTAAAAGGCACTTTTTGGGCAAAGTGGATAAAAAGTGGCTCTTTTTCATATTATGGTTTGATATTTTCCTTAAATTGTTCAACATATTGTCCAAAAAAAGGCAATTCACCAAAACAACATTAATCATGAAAAGATTACTTGCCATGCTTATGGGGTTAATGTGTTGGGCCTCCCTGATGGCCCAGACAACCCGCCAGGTAACCGGAAAGGTTATCGGCAATGATAATGCCCCTGTGGCTTCGGCCACTGTTCAGGTAAAAGGAGGAACCCAAACTGCCCTTACCGGCAATGATGGTTCATTTTCCATTACCATAACATCAGGTCAGGTAGTTCTGACCATTTCTTCATCAGGATTCTTATCCACTGAAGTTACTGTCGCTGATGGTCAGTCTAGCGTAAATGCAACACTGAATGCCGACAACAAACAACTCAACGAGGTTGTAGTAACCGCTATGGGTCTCTCCAAGAACAAAAGAACACTTAGCTATGCTACCCAGCAGGTTGGTGTAAGTACATTCTCCAAAGCCCGTGAGCTCAATGTAGCAAACTCATTGATCGGCCGTGTTGCCGGTTTGGATGTTGTTCGCTCATCTTCTGGTGTTGGAGGTTCTTCCCGCGTTGTTCTTAGGGGCGATCGTTCTATCACAGGCAATAACCAGGCCCTGATTGTTATCGATGGTGTTCCAATGGACAACTCAAACTTCAGCCCTGGCAACGCAAATGGTGGTCGAGATGGCGGCGATGGTATTTCCAGCATCAACCCGGATGATATCGAATCCATCAACGTTCTTCGGGGAGCATCTGCAACCGCCTTGTATGGGGCAAGAGCAGCTAATGGTGCGATGATCATCAATACCAAAAAAGGCACGCGAAAAGGTTTTGGTGTAACGCTGAACAGTTCTTACATCACTGAGAAGGCAATTGTTTTGCAGGAATTCCAGGACGAATATGGTCAGGGAAGTGGTGGTGTTTATAACCGTGCATCTGAATTCAGCTGGGGGCCTAAAATGGATGGCTCTTCAGTGGCTGCCTGGGGACCTAAACCTTCTAACGTAGGAAAAACCTACAGTTTCTCACCCCAACCCGGCACCTATGAGGATTTCTATTCAACAGGAAACCAGCTTTCCAATTCATTGGCTCTCTCAGGTGGAGGTGACAAAACCCAAACTTACTTTTCCTATACCAATGTAGGCGCAAAGGGTATTGTAGACAACAATACTATGAAGCGTAATACTATGAACCTTCGTATCTCAGGTGATATCAGCAAAAAACTGAGCTATGACTCAAAGGTTACCTATCTGGATGAAGTCATCAACAATCGTCAGCAAACAGGTGAAGCATTTGCCAACCTCCAAAGACATATTCTTCGACTGCCCAGGAATATTTCTCTTGCGGCCGCTCAAGATTATGAGTTCATCAACCCTGCTACCGGACAGCTCCGTCAGAATTTCTGGAATCCAGGTTCCAATGGCGGACAAAATCCATACTGGATCAAGAACCGCGTAGTTGCCCTTGACAAAAGAGCACGTATCACCGCATTTGGTTCAATGACCTACAAGCCATTAGAGTGGTTGAGCTTTATGGGTAGGATGGGTATTGACCAGTATAACGATCAGTTTGAAGGTAAATGGTACAATAATACATATACCATTGCAGACAATGGAGATTATCAGACATTGTTCCGCAAAGTCAGAGAGATCAATACAGACTTCTTTGCATTTGTGAAAAAATCCTTCGGAGAATTCAATGTGGACGCAACCCTGGGTGCGAGCCGTCAACAGTTTTCATCTTTGGCTCAATCTACTTCTACTGGAGGTTTGAATCGTGACAATCTCTTTATTCCTTCTAATGCCAGAAGTCCTCAAATCGGACGTTCATTGGCAGAAACCGAAAAGCAGGGTGTGTTCATGACAACAGACCTTTCCTATAAGGACTATCTCACCATTTCTGCTTCGGCAAGGAATGATTGGTCATCTACTTTACCGAAAGAAAGCCGTTCTTATTTCTTCCCATCAGCAGGTTTCTCTGCTATTCTATCGAATATGATGAACCTTCCAACTGCGATTAGCTTTGCAAAACTGAGAGGTTCTTACGCAGTTACCGGTAACGATGCAAGACCGTATCTGTTGACACAGACCTATACATTTGCAGCAGGTGGCCCAACTGGATTCATATCAAGAGATGGTGTGAAGCCTTTCCCTGATCTGAAGCCTGAGTTGACAACCTCACTTGAAATTGGAACTGAAGTAAGATTGCTCAATAATCGTTTTGGTATTGATCTGGGTTGGTATACCAGTGACTCCAAAAACCAGTTGTTCTCTGTTGCGATACCTCCAGCCTCTGGATGGTCATCTCAGTTCATCAATGCCGGCCTTGTTAGAAATTCCGGAGTTGAACTTACACTGAATGGCGCTATACTCCGCAAAGGAAAATTGCGCTGGGATGTGGATTTGAACTTTGCCAGAAACAGAAACCTTCTGGTTGAACTGACTCCTGATCTAAAGCGTCTCGTACTTGCGGGTGACTTCATAAACGACGTAGTAGTTGAAGAAGGAAAGCCGCTGGGTCAGTTATACAGCCGCGGATATGAGAGGAATGCAAGCGGTCAGATTTTGATAGATGCAACAGGTCTTCCCAGAATTACTGCCGGTAAAACAGTTTTCATGGGTAATTCCCGTCCCGACTGGACAGGTGGTTTGAACAACAAAATTTCTTACGGTGATTTCACCCTTACATTCCTGATCAGTGCCCGTATGGGAGGTTATGTTTCTTCATTTACCAATGCAGTTATCTATGCTGATGGAGTAACGAAGAAAACACTGGAAGGTAGAAGCACACTGGTGGTTGATGGTGTTCAAGCTGATGGTTCTAAGAATACTACCGCAACTACAGCAGAGAAATACTGGGTTAAAGTTGGTGGAAGAAATACACCAGCCGGCGAGATTTTCACTTACGACGCTTCCAATATCAGGCTTCGTGAGTTGGTTTTCAGCTATAATCTACCCAGAACCCTTATCAAAGGCTTGCCATTCCAAACAGGCTCTCTATCTTTGGTGGGTAGAAACCTTTTCTTCCTGATGAACAAAGCAGAAGGCTTCGATCCAGAGCTTACAGCAGGTGCTCAAAACACAACTGTTGGTCTTGAATCATTTTCATTGCCTTCCACCCGTTCCATAGGAATCAATCTTAACCTGACATTCTAAACACGAACAACACATGCATATGAAACACAATAGAATCATTCATTTGCCGGTGCTGCTACTACTGGCAACATTCAGCCTTTTTTCCTGCACGGATAAATTTGATGAGCTGAATACCGACAAAACAAAACTCACGGAGCTGGATGCTGTAGGTGTAAACAATGCTTTTGCTGCAGCACAGTACCGCTCAATTCAGGCCTCCTGGCAAACGTTTCAGAGCCTTTTCGCAGATCTGCAGTCGCAGTATTTCGCAAACGTGGCCATCAACTTCCCATCTGACAGAAACCAGATGGTGGGTTCCTGGCTCAACGGAGCATGGAACGGTTTCTTCAGCAACGCTATTCCACCCATCCTAGGTGTTTTAGACAACACCAAGCCTGGTGGTAAAGCAGCCAATCCTGCCATATTTGCTATCGCTAATATCTGGAAAGTACAGATGTTCCTCCCACGCACTGATTATTGGGGCGCCATTCCTTATTCAAAAGTAGGTAGTGGTGAAAAGTCAATTGAGTATGATTCCCAGGAAGCTATTTACAAGGACTTTTTTGCAACCTTGAAAAAGTCTGTGGATGACCTCCAAGCATTCAAGGGTACAAATGTTTCTCTAGGTGCTAACGATCAGATCTATCAGGGTAATGTTGACAAATGGATTCGTTTTGCCAATTCCATGCGTTTACGTTTGGCACTCAGGGTTTCAGTGGTTGATCCGGCATTGGCAAAAGCAGAAGCAGAAGCAGCGGTTGCTTCAGGTGTTCTAACTGCCAACGCAGATGACGCATATGTTAGAGTAACAACCAATTCACGGAACCCCATGTGTCAGGCTACAGCCTGGAACGAATTCAGGATGAGTGCTGCCATGGAAAGTGTACTCAAAGGCTACAGTGATCCGCGCATGGCCAAGATGTATGCACCCGTTCCCGGCAAATCCAATTTCAAAGGTCTCCGCAATGGTTATACTCAGGTACAACTGGGACTTCCTGAAAATGCTGCAGGTGCCAATTCCAATGTGGCCAACAACTATTTGCCAGACTTCCAGTTCTCGACTCCTTTTCTTGTTATGTATGCAGCTGAATCATGGTTCCTTCGCGCTGAAGGTGCCTTGAATGGATGGAACATGGGTACAGGAACTGCTCAAAGTTTCTATGAGCAAGGCATAAGAACATCCATGGCATCATGGGGCTTTACAGGAGCGGCTGTTGATGCATACATTGCAGGTACAACAACTCCCATAGCGCTGAATGATGTAGTTCAGACTCCTGCATTATCTGATATTCCTGTTCAATGGGGAGCTACAGTTATCAAACAGAGGGAACAGATACAAACCCAGAAATGGATTGCTAACTGGCCTAATGGTCATGAAGCCTGGGCAGAATACAGACGAACAGGTTTCCCTAAACTCTATCCAAGGGTCAATTCAGAAAATACGGATGTGCCTGCAAATGGAGTAGTAAGAAGAACCCCTTATGTTTCAGGTGAATTAGCTACAAATGCCAAAGGAGTTCAATCGGGTGTAAGCAAACTCGGAGGCCCCGACAATGCTGCAACCAGACTTTGGTGGAATAAATAAAACTATCTCCATGATAAAAACCCCGGCAAAACGCCGGGGTTTTTTATTACACATTTATTGACGAACTTACAGGTAAGAGTAAAGCATGACTTTTATGCGCAATCCAATTTTAATCTTTCTGTTCCTATCGCTCTATTCATGCTCTCAAAAGCAATCAGCTTTTGAGGTACTTTCTTCCGGCTATACAGGAGTAGAGTTCAATAATTACCTGGAAGAGTCGGAAGACCTGAACGTATTGAACTACACTTACTTTTATAACGGTGGTGGAGTGGCGATTGGGGATCTCAATAATGATGGTCTGCCTGATCTTGTTTTTACAGGAAATATGGTAAGAAACAAGATCTTCCTTAACAAAGGCGAGATGAAGTTTGAAGACATGACCACAGCTTCTGGAATAGCTGACAAACAAGGCTGGTGTACCGGTGTAACATTGGTTGATATCAATGCTGATGGCTGGCTGGACATATATATCTGCCGTTCAGCAGATGTCGATCCCACAAGAAGAACAAATCTCCTTTTCATCAACAACCAAAACAACACTTTCTCTGAACAGGCTGAAACATTCGGCCTTGCAGATCAGGGATATTCTACACAATCTGCTTTTTTTGACTATGATAAAGATGGTGATCTTGATTGTGTGGTCATAAATCATTCTCTGAAAAAATACACCACAGGAGTTTCAGACAATCCGCAGCTCCGTCAGGAAGAGAATCCCTTTTTCGCCAGCAAACTATACAGGAATGACGAAGGTCATTTTACGGATGTCAGTAAATCTGCCGGAATTGTTTCCAACGTGTTGAGTTTCGGTCTGGGAATTGTTGTCAATGATTTTAATGCCGACGGATGGCCGGATTTTTTTATCAGCAATGATTTCAATGAACCCGATTATCTGTTCATCAATCAGCAGAACGGAACTTTCAAAGAAGAAGCTTCACAGCGCCTTACCCAACACTCTCTCTATTCAATGGGCGCTGATGCGAATGATATTGATCACGATGGATTGCCAGATCTGGTAACATTGGATATGCTCCCCGAAAGCAACTATGATCAGAAGATGCATTCCGGTGCAGAAAATTTTGATAAGTTCAGATATCTTTTCTCAAAAGGATTTCACAATCAGTACAGCCGAAACATGCTGCACCGAAACAATGGAGGCCAGGATTTTTTAGAAATTGGACAGCTTTCAGGGATATCCAATACAGACTGGAGCTGGTCGGCACTATTAAAGGATTTTGATAACGACGGTGAATCGGATCTTTTTGTTACCAATGGTTATGTTCGCGATTATACCGATATGGATTTTATCAAGTATTCTTTTAATCGTCAGGTAGAGCTTGTGGAAGGTGGTGGTTCCGATCAGTCGATGATGGAGTATATCAAAGAAATGCCCGGACATCCTCTAAGCAATTATATGTTTCGGAATACCGGCAATTATCGATTTGAAAATGTTTCTCAAACTTGGGGCTTCAACAAGGAAGGAATATACTCCGGAGCATCTGCCGGCGATCTTGATCTTGATGGAGATCTGGATCTTGTATTGACTGTTACCAATGGTAAGGCTCTCATTCATCGCAATAATGTTGCTGATCATCAGAAAAAGTCATTGCGCTTCAAGTTTAAGGGTAAAAAACCCAACCTCATGGGTATAGGAACCTCAGTTACACTATATGCAAATGGAATCCTCCAAAAGCAAGAACACCATATCAGTCGTGGGTTTCAATCTGCAATGGAACCAATCATGCATTTCGGCTTGGGGAATGTGGTAAAAGCAGATTCAGTAAAAGTGATCTGGCCCGACGGAAACATTGAAATATTGAAAGACTTGCCCGCTGGCAAACTGATTGAGCTAGACCAGGCCAAAGCATTGCCATCGTCAACTGTCGATGATAAAGCCATCACATTATATAAAATCAATCCTGGGCTCAGTATTCCTATTCAGGATCGCTATCAATCTGATTTCTCCGTTCAACCCTCACTCAATAATTTCATCAGCAATGTTTCACCTATTTTGGCATTGGCTGATTTTAATGGCGACAATAAAGAAGAGCTTGTTATAGGTGCCACAAGAGATGGCGCTACTAGAGTTATGTCCGGGCAACAAACGTTGTTTACCCTAATCGAAGAAACAAATGCTCCCGCAAGTGTTTTGCTCACAAAAGATATCAATCATGATGGGAAAACGGATATCCTTGTTGGCAGGAATGGATATGGCTCAGATCAGCCGGGAAATACAGTTCAGGTTTATCTTAACGAGAATGGTAAGAACTTTGCATATAAGAATGAGTTTTTACCCTCCACTTCAATGGTGGTAGGTGCAATTGCATTTGATGATAGTTTTGCGGATGGCAATGCCAGGCTTTTTGTTGGTTCACGAGTCAGAAATGGCCAATATCCCAAGGCAGATCCTTCCAAAATATTTGTACTATCCCCAGAAGGTAAATTCCTAAGAGAAGAATCACTTCCTTTGAAGGGTGATTTGGGGATGATAACCGGTGCAGTCTTTTCTGATGTAGATGGTAAGCCGGGTAAGGAATTGCTGACAGTTGGCGAGTTCTGCTCGCTTAAGGTTTTCTGTTACCAGAATGGACAGTGGAAAGACAATACACAAAAATATTTGCCAAAGCCCATGGTCGGCTGGTGGAATTCGATTGCAGTTTCAGATTTGGATGGAGATGGTGATGATGATATCATTGCAGGAAATTACGGATTGAATACACAATTCAGGGTGAGTGATTCTCTCCCAATTACCATCTTGTATAAAGATTTTGACGGTAATGGAAAATTGGATGCAGTTACTTCTTATTTCATCAATGGTGTCTCTTTTCCATCTCATTCTCTGGATGATTTGCTGGAGCAAATGCCATCTCTGCGCAAGCGTTTTGACAAATATGCCAAGTATGCCCGGGTCACAACAGATGAGCTTTTCACTGATGTTCAAAAGAAAAATGCGGCTGAATTGAAGGCCACAGAAATGCGAACTCTGATGTTTGAAAATACTGGTGGAAAGCCACTTCTGATACACGAATTTCCCCTACAAGCGCAATTGTCACCTGTCTTTGCAATTGCAACTTTTGATATGGATGAAGACGGCAAAAAAGATATCTTACTCTGTGGCAATCAGTCAGGTACACGCATCAAGTATGGTAAATATGACGCCAACAGGGGATTCGTTTTCAGGAATATGGGCGGATTTAAATTCTCATACACAGAAACATTCAAAACTGGCATCAACCTAAAAGGCGATGTTCGTTCCATAGCTATTTCAAATAAACGCAGCCGATTGTATTTTGGGATCAATGGAAGCAGCGTTATCGGCATTGAAAAAAGGAAGTGATCTCCTGCTCACTTCGCATAGACTGGCTGTGCAATCCCATTGAGATCGTATACAACTTTGCCTGCGCGAATGGTCATCTCACATTCGAATTTTTCATTTCCCTTCACCTTGTAACCTGTCTTATCATAAAAACCAAAATCTCCTTTTCTGATGTTCAGTATGGTTATATCTGCTTCAGCGCCTACACTCAAATGTCCTAGTTCTTCTCTCTTGATAGCTTTCGCTGAAGACCATGTTGATGCCTTGATTACATCTGGCAAGGGCATGCCCATTTGCATGAATTTTGTCATTACACTCAATTGATCTTTCATAGAAGTGTTCATGCTTCCAGTATGTAAATCGGTGCTGATGGTAGAGGGGAAGAATCCTGCTTTCAGCGCAGGGATGGCCTGTGTATAATTGAAGCTGGCACCACCATATCCCACATCAAAAATAATCCCTCTCTCTCTGGCGGCTTTCATGAAGGGTTGAAGAGTTCCTTTTTCTTCATCCACTATGGTTTCCCTGGATCCGTCCAGCTTGGCATAAGAATGGGTATAAATATCTCCAGGTCTAAGCTTCTTCATGAAAAGTTCTTCTAGTGAAAGGGTTGGCCTGGCACCACCAAAGTCAATTATCACAGGCATATCAGCTTGTCGTCCGGCTTCCACCACACGGTCGGTTGGAGTCCAGTCGTGACCGGAAAAGTGAGCTAGTTTAAAGCCTACCACATGTGCCTTGTTTGCCTTGGCTGCATTGGCTGTTAATTTGGAATCCATGTCGGATACATCCTGTTCCCAGTTGCCGCCTCTCATGCCATTGCCGACGATGTTGAGGAAAGATAATACGCGGGTTGTTGATTTGTCGATTACATTGTTTTTAAACGTGGCAAAATTCCTCCAGCCGGCACCTCCACAATCCACGATCGTTGTAACACCAACCCGAAGTGTGAATCCATCGGGGGGAAGGGCGCTGAAGCCATCGCTCAGGTAATGATCTTCCTGTGTGCCATAAAATACATGTCCGTGAATATCGATGAGCCCGGGTGTTACAATCATTCCCATTGCATCAACCACCTGTTTGGCAGTTCCCTGGATCTGGGCAGCCACTTTCTCGATCTTGCCATTGCTCACTGCGATATCCATCCTCGCATCTATACCATTTTTAGGATCGATTACGCGTCCGTTTCTGATCAGGATATCAAAGTTTTGGGCATGGGTTTGCTGCATCAGCAGCAGGGCTGTTAAAAGCAGTAGTAATCTGGTCATAGCAATCAATTGTGTATTAAATATATTCAATTCATTCGAGATATTTATCGGTTTAAATCAGTAAATTGTTATCACCAACGAGATTCTTTATACCTTAAAACAAACCATCATGCAGGCAGAACCCAGAAGGTCAGTTTTCAGAAAAATGCTGGCCACCGCATTGGGAATGACCGGTCTCAGCGCCATGGCCACTCCTTCATCTGAAAGCTCAGAAAAAAAATGCAATAACATTGTCAGGGATCAGGAGATCCCTTTGTTCTCCGGATCCACAACCTTTGGCGATCTTGTTTTCATTGCGGGGAAAGGTGCGCATTTCGAAGGTGATATCAAAGCCCATACGGATCATGTGTTGAAGGAACTGGAGAAGGAACTTATAAAAGCAGGTTCTTCCATGGAAAAGGTTCTCAAAGTAAATGTATACCTGGCTGATCTGGGTGATTACAAAGCCATGAATGAAGTATTCAGGGGAAGATTCGGTCCCAACCCGCCTGTTCGCACTACCGTGGCCACCTACGGCGGTGTACCGGGAAACTCTCTGGTAGAGATAGATTGTATTGCTTATATCAAAAAACCATAACATGAAAAGACGTCAACTCCTTAAATATGCTTCCCTGTCTTCCCTTGCGGGAGTAAGTTTACCTCTGTTGCCCGGAACAGTGAAGGCCGGAGAAGTCTCAACTTTTGCCAAAAGGGATCTGTTTGCTGAACTCGGGATTCGCACCTTCATCAATGCTGCCGGTACTTACACTGCCATGACAGCTTCGCTCATGAGGCCGGAAGCCATGGATGCTATCAGACAAGCCTCTCATAAGTTCTGTATGCTGGACGAATTGCAGGACAAAGTAGGAGAACGCATAGCCAGCATGACGCATGCAGAAGCAGCGGTAGTGACCAGCGGAGCCTTTGCCGCATTGACCCTCGGGATGGCGGGTATTCTCACCGGCATGGATCCGGTGAAGGTTAAAAGTCTGCCCAAACTGGAAGGGACCGGAATGAAGATGGAAGTGATTTGTCAGAAAGCCCATGCCATTGGTTATAACCAGGCACTTACCAACACGGGTGTGAAGGTGATCATGATCGAAACCAGGGAGGAGCTGATCAAGGCCATCAATAAAAATACAGCGGCCATGCACTTTTTGCATATCAATGCAGATCGGGGTCAAATACAACACGAGGAATGGGTTGAGATCGGTAAGAAATATGGAATTCCAACTACCATCGATATTGCTGCAGATGTACCTCCGGTTTCCAATCTCTGGCGCTTCAATGATATGGGATTTCATTTTGTTGCGATATCCGGAGGCAAGGCCCTGAGGGGTCCGCAAAGTGCAGGAATTCTCATGGGTAAGAAAGAAGTGATTGCTGCAGCAAGACTTTCCATGCCACCTCGTGGTGAAACCATCGGTCGTGGTATGAAAGTGAACAAGGAAGAGGTGTTGGGTATGTATGTAGCGCTGGAGTCTTTCATGGCAATTGATCATGATGAGGAATACAAAATGTTTCAAAAGCGGATCGACAAGATCAAATCAGCCGTGGATCAGGTTTCAGGAATAACTACAGTGGTCAATCACCCCAAGCTGGGAAATGTTACTCCAACACTCAACATAACATGGGATGCAACGAAGATCAAGAAAGATGGCAATCAGTTGCGTGAAGACCTTCGCAAGGGAGATCCTTCAATTGAGGTGGTAGGCGGTAAAGACAACCTCAGTGTAACCACCTGGTCTTTACAGGAAGGGGAGGATAAGATTGTAGCTGCCAGATTAAAGGAAGTGTTGATGGCAGCCTCTGTCTGATAGTTTCAATTCAATTTCATTTATGTACAGGAGATTCTTTGCACTGGCATTAAGTTTTTATTCTTTTTCTGTAATGGCCCAATCCATTTCCAGGGAAGAGATGTTATACCTGACAGCTTCATGGAAAGGGGAGAGATTTGTGGATGGCAGGCCAAAGGTCAGCGATCAGCTGATTGAGCGTGCAAAAAAAATCGGCATTGAGGAAGCATGGCAGATCCTGCAGAATGAAGGGTATAAAAATCAATATGAAGGAAACTGGAAGATGGTCCATGATGATGTTCCTGTTGTTGGCAGGGCGGTGACAGCACGTTTCATTCCATCCAGGCCGGATCTGGAATTGCAGATCAAGGAAAGAGGGAAACAGGAAGGGCGTAAGGGCAATACCAATGCTTGGCCTATCGAAATTTTGCAGAAGGGGGATGTGTATGTAGCAGAAGCTTTCGGTAAAATTGCACAGGGTACCTTGATAGGAGATAATCTGGGAACATCCATTTTTAATAAGACGGGCACCGGCGTTATTTTTGATGGTGCGGCCAGGGATTTGTCAGGACTTGCAAAGATCCCGGGGTTCAATGCATTTGTCAGGGATTTTCATCCTTCTTTTTTGGAGGATGTAGTGCTGGGTGGACTCAATACTCCCATACGCATTGGTGGAGCGATTGTGATGCCGGGCGATCTTGTGATTTCCGAAAGGGAAGGGGTCTTGTTCATCCCGGCTCATATGGCTGAAAAAGTAATTGAAACGGCGGAGTTCATCAGCGTGCGGGATAGGTTTTCAAAAGACATGCTGAAGTCGGGCAAGTACAATGCGGGACAAATCGACAATCAATGGACGGAAGAGATCAAAACATCATTTCTGGAGTGGATCAAAAAACATCCTGAAGAACCTCAGATAGACAAGGTTGCGTTGGAGAGGTTTTTGTCTAAGAGAACATGGTAGATGTATTTGTTTTTTTTACGAATTGATATTGGATTTTTGTAAAAAATATGCACGCATATCACCATCGCCCTTTTCATTCAATTGATTTGCCTGGCGAGCAAATGTTCGCATTTGGCTTTTTGAATATGCGAAGGATTTGGGATTGATTCCGTAAGAATTCTGGTGATGTAATGGTATATCATTTACATATTGTTCACTACCCCAAAATTGAAATGCATTGGAGTCTGAAATTTGATATTTGATGAACATGTTGTTCTGCTTTGCAAGATTTTCTATGCCTTTATTCGTAAATATATGATAGTGACGAGGAGCGTCTATCTGCGCCCATTTTGATTTGTATTTTCGAAAAGCGTGACTATCAGTGTAAATCGTCAGCATAAAGTGGACAAGATATAGTCTAAATTAGTAGAGTGTTTCCATCATTAACAATTAAAACAAAAATGACATGGAACAGAAGCCAAAACAATCTACAGAGAACTTCATTAAAGACATCCGTCGTAAGTCAAGGCGGTTATTTTCCTCAGAACAAAAGCTCATCATTGTAATGGAGGCTCAAAGAGGCGAGAACTCCGTTACAGAGATATGCCGCAAGCATGGCATCTCACAAGCTACCTTTTACAAGTGGAACAAAGAGTTTATGGAAGCGGGTAAAAAGCGTCTTGCAGGCGATACAGTTAGGGAAGCTAGTTCGGATGAAGTAAGTGATTTACGCAGTGAAAACAGGGACTTAAAAGAACTCGTGGCTACGCTACTACTTCAAAACAATCATTTAAAAAAAAGTATAGCCGCGCTGGGTTAAAAGAAAAGTATCCAAAGTATATGAGACTAACAGCACAGGAAAAGCAAGAGATAATCAAGTTGGTGGAAGGGTCTGATATGGGTATACACCGCTGCTTACAACACCTAGGTATAGCCAAGAGTACTTTTTTTAAATGGTATAAAGCTTATAGGGATAAGGGGTTGGTTGGACTATCACAAAAGCCCCCAGGTAACCGACGGCAGTGGAATACCATCCCCGAACAGGAGAAAACCCTAGTAGTACAAGTAGCGTTGGAATACAGTGAACTTTCCCCAAGGGAACTGGCTTGTAAGCTAAGCGATGAAAGGGGTGTATTCATATCAGAGTCAAGCGTGTATAGGATATTAAAAGCAAGGGGACTGATCACCTCACCTGCGCATATCCTATTATCAGCAAGCGATGAGTTCCATACTAAAACCCAGTTTGTGCATCAGATGTGGCAAACGGATTTTACCTACTTTAAAATCATTGGATGGGGATGGTATTACCTAAGTACCATTATTGATGATTACAGCAGGTATATTGTTCACTGGGAGTTATGCAGTACCATGAAGGCACAGGATGTTCAATCCACTGTTGCTACTGCCATAAAAAAAGCAGGGCTTAAAAAAGGGCAAAGACTCGTTTTACTAAGTGATAATGGTTCTTGTTATGTATCCTCAGAACTAAAGGATTACTTAGCCACAGAGGATATATTACCCATCCACGGACGAGTAATGCATCCACAAACACAGGGTAAAATAGAAAGGTATCACCTCACCATGAAAAACGTAGTCAAACTAAATAACTACTACCTACCAGAACAGTTAGTGGATGCCATAGGAGAATTTGTTACGTATTATAATCATGAACGCTACCATGAATCATTAAAAAATGTCACGCCAGCAGATATGTATTATGGTAGACAAGAACAAATACTCAAACAAAGAGAAATCATCAAAAAAGAGTCCCTAAAACGACGTAGAAAATTATTTTTAAAAGAAAAAACACTATTTTTAAAGAACGAAACTCTCTACAACCAAAAGTCTACATTGGCTTGACGACGGACATTTGCTTTCAAATCATTTACCAAAGAATCTTTGGTAACCAGTAAACTATCCCGTTTGCTCCAATCATTGTACAACAAATGCATGTCAGCATGCGGACCCATATAATGCCCCGCAGTTGCGAGTTGCACAATGGATTTCCGGGCTTTACTCTTCCGATAGAGCCTTCCAGTAAAAAAGAAACTGCCTTTTATTTTTTCACGAGCAAGTGATTGAGAAATACTTTTCAATCCTTCGTAATATTCATCCCCTGTAAAAACAAAAGCAATTCTTTTTCTTGTACTGTCTCCTCGTGTAATGGCCCCTTGATCCAGTATGAATAATTTCGGATCAGCTTGTATTTGTGCATTCAGTTGACGAAAGAAAAAAGTCAAAATCAGAAATATCTGCAAAGATCTCATCTGCTATTTGTTTGACTTGCTTGAACCAATTCATCAGGCCAGGGTATAGCTAGACCTGATTGTTTAACAACCGGCATGTGTGCACTGCGCTTTTTCATGACATCGGTCATCAATGCAGCCATTTTTTTTAGTTGCACAGGCATGCTTGCAGACAAATCATGTTGCTCTTGAATATCTTTTTCAATATCGTACAACTCTAAGAGTTGCTCTTTGTGAAAATAAATCAATTTCCATTTGCCTTGTCGCATGGCAGAGCACCAGGATATTCCACGCTCATTGATGTTGGTCCAGTTGTTGGGATAATGCCAAAGCAATATTTTTTGA
>VGFK01000006.1 GCA_016868895.1 Bacteroidota bacterium
ACACCCAACGCTTGTAAGCAGTTGATCGATGCGTACTGTCTTGACCATGAATGGCAAAGATGATCATGGTCAGCAACAGAATCAAGATTCCTCTTTTCATTATGTTTGCAAAAATAACCGGAATGGAAACAGCGATCCAGGAAAAGATTGATTCATGGTTGAACGGCAGCTATGACACTTCTATAAAAGACACCATCCGTTCTCTGCAACAAGAGAACCCTACAGAGCTAATTGATGCTTTTTATAAAAACCTTGAGTTCGGAACCGGTGGACTTAGAGGCATCATGGGCGTTGGCACAAATCGGATCAATACCTACACCATCGGTATGGCCACCCAAGGATTTGCCAACTACCTCAAGAAATGTTTTCCTCAACAGGAAATCAAAGTGGCCATTGCCCATGATAGCCGAAACAACAGCAGAACATTTGCTGAAATAACCGCCAATGTGATGGCCGCTAACGGGATCACCGTTTTTTTATTTGAAGCCCTTCGACCTACGCCTCAGCTTTCGTTTACCATCCGAAATCTCAACTGCCAGGGGGGAGTAGTATGCACCGCCTCTCATAATCCAAAAGAATACAATGGATACAAGGCGTATTTCAATGACGGGGGACAACTGGTGCCTCCCCACGATAAAAATGTCATCACAGAAGTCAACGCCATTTCCAGTGTTGATGAAGTAAAATGGTCGGGTGGAGCTCACCGCATTCATATACTAGGCAAAGAAGCAGACGATGCCTATATCCAAATGGTCAAGCAACTCAGTGTCTACCCAGATATCATCCAGCTGCAGAAAGACCTGAAGATTGTTTATACCCCCATCCATGGCACAGGATTCAAAATGGTGCCCGATGTACTACAGGCTTTTGGGTTTGAACAGATTCACGTGGTGGAAGAGCAAATGGAACCCAATGGAAACTTTCCAACGGTGGTGTATCCAAATCCGGAAGAGAGTGAGGCTATGCGACTGGGACTGGAAAAAGCCAAAGGAATCGATGCCGATATCCTGCTGGGCACAGACCCCGATGCAGACCGCGTTGGGGTGGGCGTAAAAGACCTCCATGGCAACTGGGTACTGCTCAACGGTAACCAGACAGCCGTCCTGGCATTCAATTATCTGATCGAAGCCCGAAAGAAAAAGGGAATTGCCAAAGAGAATGATTTTGTCGTTAAAACGATAGTGACCACGGATTTGATCGACATCATCGCCTCCCGAAATCACATCAATTGCTATAATGTACTCACCGGATTCAAGTGGATTGCAGAACTCATCAAATCAAAAGAACACGAGGAGCATTATGTCATAGGGGGTGAGGAATCTTATGGATTGATGATAGGAGATCAGCTCCGCGATAAAGATGCCGTAAGTGCTGTGGCATTGCTGTGTGAAATGGCGGCATTCGAAAAAAATCAAGGCAAAAGTTTGTATTCAAAATTAATTGAGATCTACAATACATATGGATTGTTCCGAGAACACCTAATTTCCATCACGAAAAAAGGACGGGATGGACAAGAACAGATTGCTCAAATGATGCAGCAATACAGAACAGCACCACCACTGGATCTGGCAGGAACCAAAGTAGTAGGGGTCTATGATTATGAAAACCAAGAAGCTAAGGATTTGTCCAACGGTCAAGTTTGCAAAATCGATTTGCCTAAAAGCAATGTATTGCAATTTGTATTGGAAGATGGCAGCAAAATCAGTGCTCGCCCATCCGGGACAGAACCCAAAATAAAGTTTTATTTCAGCGTTCAAGGTAAACTAGATGACTCATCCCACTTTGATCAGGCATATGCAGCACTGGGAGATCGGATTGATGCCATTGTGAAAGATCTGAACCTCTAAGGCGATATGCGAACTTCACAGGATACTTATCTGCATAAGGGACTTCGTTCGAAACTGGTCGACAGCATCCGAAGCAAAGGGATCACCAACGAATCGGTATTGGGCGCATTGTTATCCGTTCCACGGCACTTTTTTTTGGATTCTGCTTTTGAGAAACAAGCATATGAAGACCGTGCCTTTCCCATAGGTGAAGATCAAACCATATCGCAGCCCTATACGGTAGCCTATCAAACGCAGTTATTGGACATCAGGCCTTTTGAAAAAGTATTGGAAGTGGGTACCGGTAGTGCTTATCAGGCATGCATTTTAGCCGAATTAAAAGCAAAGGTCTATTCCATAGAGCGTCAAAAAAAATTGTACGATTCCAATAAGGGGTTTGCCTTACTTAAACAATACCCTGCACTTCGATTGTTTTACGGAGATGGGTTTGAAGGACTTCCAACTTTTGCCCCATTTGATAAAATATTAATCACGGCTGCGGCACCGCATATTCCCGACGCTTTGCTCAAGCAACTTAAACCAGGTGGGTGCATGGTGCTTCCTTTAGATGAAGGCGAGAACCAGCGAATGCATCGATTAATCAAACTGGACAATCAATCCTATGTCCAGGAAAAATTTGATGAGTTCTCCTTCGTTCCCATGTTGGTCGGGAAACGCTGAATTCAGGTTGACCAATCATTGCTGCATTTACATGCCCTCTTGCATGCCGTCCATGCCGCTACGTGTGTTCTTGCGTTTGAAAAGAGAAGCGTCTACTTTTCCAAATCTATAGCTAAAATTAAGTCGGAACACCTGCCAATCGCGTCTTCTGGAGTTGGTTTGTGTGAAAAAAGGCGATTCTGAAAACGAACCATATACTTTGGTTTTGAGCACATCGTTCATGCTCAGGGTAATCGAACCTCGCTTGTCTTTCAAGAAATCTTTTCGGAGTGCGAATTCAAGTCCATAGTTGGGGACGATATACCCTTGTGCTGACGTTTGAACGAAACCGCCCCATCCTCCGCCTCCGGGAGGTCCACCCATTCCGCCGCCTCTTCCGCCGCTGCCACCAAAACCCCCACCACTGCTTTGTGGCAGGATCGATTTGCTTCGGTAGTCGCCCGAAAGTTGAAGCGTGAAATTCGACGGCAGCTTAAAATTGGCGTTGATCTTGCCGAAAAAGCTCCACAATGAATTGTTCAGATTCACGTCCAGGTTGCTGCTGTTGATGCTGGAGTTAAAAAAATTCAAATTGGTGGTCAACTCCAGCCATTTGGCTATAGGGTTTCTGGATGTTACCTCTAGTCCGTATGCTCGGCTGCTGTTCGCATTGATGAAGGTATTCACCAAGATATCTTTTCCAGGAATGGAACTGGGTTCCTTTACTTGGTAGCGTGTGATCAGGTTATCGGTTTGTTTGAAGTAACCGGAGACGAGTAAGCTGTGATTTCCTTTGAATGAAACTTGGTAATTGATTTCTGCTGAATTGGTGAATTCAGGAATCAACCCTGGATTTCCTCTGCTGATGTTGAGCGAATCGGTATAATCGACAAACGGCAAGATTTGAAAGAAATTCGGTCGGTTGATCTTTCGTGCATAACTAAACTGTAGATCCTGGGATGAACTGATTTGGTACGTTAAGTTGAGGCTTGGAAATAAGCTAAAGGGATAACTGTTGCTGAATGCTTTATCGGTTGGCTGATCGAGGCTATCCAGCAGTACCCCAGAATACGTAGAACTTTCTGTGCGCATTCCCGCCTGAAAGTTTAATTTTTTACCGATCACACCACTATAGGTAGCATAGCCTGCAAATACCTTGTCGTTGAATTTATAATTGGCATTGATGGAAGTGATGGAGATATAATCTCCTAGTGCAAAATTGAAAATATAATTAAGGTTCTTGCTTTGAAAGTCCCGAATCGCTGCTCTCGCGCCAAGCTCCATTTTTGATTTTTCAGAAATAGGAAGGGTGAAATCGGTTTGCAAGGTGTAAAACGTGTTGCTGCCCTTTCCGTTTTGCGTTTGGTCGATCAATAACCCTTTGGGCTGTTTTGTCAAATCAAAATATTGTGTTTTGAATCCTCCGTCGCTTTTATTGGTGCTGTTGTTATAGTTGAAGTCTGCGGTCAGCTCCATTCCCTTTTTACTGAACAAATGTTTGTATCCCAATGCAGCTCCTGCGTTGTTGAAATTGAAGCTCGATCCGGTGCTGCGTTCAGAAAAGATTGATTTTGTTCCGCTATTGAGGAGTGTATCGGTACGAATGGAGAGAAGATCAGTGTTGTCAAACTTTCCCTGAACGTAGGTACCTGATAAGGTGAATGTATTTCGGTTGTTGACGAAATAATCGAATCCGGCTCGATTGAAATTGAAAAATCCTGTGCTTCTGGGGTTATTGGTCTGATCGTAGCGAATGGTGGGGGTGGCAAAGAATTCTTCCCGTATGGAATTTCCTTGACCGATTGATTTTCGTTGGTTATACATTGCGCTGGCAAAGAGGTTCACTTTATCCTGCTTGATGTTGATATCCCCACCTGCATTGGGCATCAATCGGGAATCAATACCCGCCCGAAGGTTACCATTGTATCCTGCTTTTCTGTTTTTCTTTAAAATGATGTTGATGATGCCTGACATGCCGCCCGAAGCATCGTATTTTGCAGAGGGGTTGGTGATCAATTCCACTGTTTGTATTGCATCGGAAGGAATTTGATCCAGTGTAAGGTTGGTGGGTCTTCCATCAACAAAAATGGTAGGGGAGGCATTTCGCAATGAAACATTTCCATCAATGTCAACATCTACGCCTGGGATGTTTTTCATGAGTTCCGATGCGGTTTGTCCGGTTGACACCAGATTCTTCTCGACATTGAAAATTTTTCTGTCAACTCCCATCTGCATGAAGGGCTTGCTGGCTACTACCTTTACCTCCTCCAGTTGTTTAGCATCTACTTCCAGTCGGATATTTCCCAAATCCACATCAATATTGTTGAGCATGGAAGAAAAATCATTCCCGTTCATTTTGATATCGAACTTGAGGGGTTGCTCATACAGCAGGTAGCCAATGGCCGTAATGCGCAATTTGAATTGTCCCATTACCGGAAGGCCTTCAAGACTAAAATCACCATTTCCTTTGGTCAATTGACCCGATATCACGACATCTTTGCGTTTTTTTGTAACCGTATCGAGTTTATTTTGAATCAGTTGGATGGAAGCCGCTTCAACAGCCTTGTTTGTTTTGCTGTCCACGATTTTGCCATAAAATCTTCCCATATTCATGTTGGCGCCAGAGGGTCTGCCTCCAGTGGGAAATTGTGCAAAAGAATGAAAACAGAGAAAAATGAACGCAAAAGTCAAGAATTGACGCATATTGAGGAGATTATGGAGAATTGGATGTTTAACGGTGAAAATGCCTTCGGAAACCCTTCATAAAGAAAGGTTAACACGTATTAAACGGGATTGTTCATTGGGAGATGAGGGTGATCAGAATTTGAATGATTCCGATCAGGAAGCCTAAGATGCCCCCTATGATTTCAATGAAACGGAATTCTGTGGACATGATCTGGTTCAACAACGATTCAATTTTATCACTGGAGAAACGGCTGACTTTCTCCACCACAATTTGTTCGAGATCCAGTTGCGACTCTAAATTACGAACATAATTACGGATCAATTCCGGTAGGATTTCCTCCAATTCGTTCATGAATATTCCTTTCAATTGCTGGATGGTGTTCTCTCCAATGAACATGGAAATGATGGGGAATACATCGCTTAGTTTCACCCGTAAAAAATCATCTACTTTTTGGTCGACCAACGGCATCAATTTTTTGAGATTGTCCGGATGAGTAAGCTTTTGCTCAATATCTGAAAACGAGATCAACTCTGCGCTGACCAGTTTTCCTAACTTTTCTGCAAATTGTTGCTGGCGTTTTGGGAAAATTCCCTGAATCGTGAAGAACAGGATGCGGGTCGGTTGCTTTGGATGGAACAGCATTTTGATTGCAATCCAATTAGTGAACCAACCAATGAAAGCAGAAATCAGAGGAATCAACAAAAGAACGGTTGACATAGCGTGATTTCTGCAAAGTTACTGCATCCCGACTATGGAAATTGAATTTTGAAATGCTTGGCATATACGTTAAATTTGCCCTCCGTTCACGGAGGCTATAGCTCAGTAGGTTAGAGCGTCTGATTGTGGTTCAGAAGGTCGTGGGTTCGAGACCCATTAGCCTCCCGACAGTAGGGCCCAAAAGGCCCTTTTTCTTTTCTTAACAATTCTTTGGAGTGCAAAAAGTTTATTTTTGAGCATGTCATCAAAATTCACACAGTTTATGCTGAGTAAACGATCCATCCCCGTTGTTGTGCTGTTAGTAATCATTGGTTTCCTGTTCACCTTTACTTCATCCGGGATTGGCAATCCTCCGGATAAGTACCAGGTGATTTTACAACAGGTAACGGATATGCTGGAATTAGTGCATTACAGTCCCAAGAAAATTGATGACGAGTTCTCTAAACAAATTTTTAACAAGTACCTGGAAGCGCTGGATCCGGAAAAAAATATGTTTTTGCAATCCGATATCAAAGAGTTAAAAAAATTTGAATCGCTCATCGACGACGAAATGCATGGAGCACCGATTCAATTTTTTTATGCAGTCGATAAGATTTACGTCAAACGCTCAGTCGAAGCATCAAAGCTATATCCTGAATTATTGCAATCTCCTTTTCAATACACCAGTGACGAACTGGTCGATTTCGATACGGATAAATCCGATTATCCCAAAAATGAGGCAGCCCGAAAAGACAACTGGAGAAAACGGTTGAAGTTCATGTCGTTGGAACGCTATGCGGATATGCTGGATCAGCGGGATCAATTGAAAAAAGGTGATACAGCCTATAAGCCAGATGCCGTTCTTGAAAAAGATGCGCGCGACAAGGTGATGAAGATCATGAGTCGAAATTTCGACCGGCTCTTAACCAAAGCCAATCCTGACGAACGATTTGATCTGTTCATCAATGTCATTGCCGGGCACATGGATCCACATACCACCTTTTTCCCTCCCGTAGAAAAGCGCTCTTTCGATGAACAAATGAGTGGAAGATTTTTTGGAATAGGTGCTTCGTTGCGCAGTGATGAAGGGGGAGCCATTCGCATTGCGACCTTGGTTGCTGGTCTCCCTGCCTGGAAATCTCAGCAAATCGATGTGGGTGATCAAGTCTTGAAAGTAGGACAGGGTTCGGAAGAACCGGTAGACCTCACCGGCTTTGAAACCGAAGAGGCCGTAAAGCTGATTCGTGGAAAAAAAGGCACTGAGGTTCGGCTCACGCTCAAGAAGGCAGATGGAACACTCAAAGTAGTGATCATGATCCGGGATGAAGTGGTATTGGATGAAACCTATGCCAGAAGTGCTATTGTTCAGGAAAACGGTAGAAAAATTGGATACATTTTTCTACCGGAGTTTTATGCCGACTGGCAACGTCCCAATGGTCCTCGTTGCGCTCAAGATGTAGCCAGAGAAATCATGAAACTCAAAGAGGAAAAAGTGGAAGGCATCATTATGGATTTGCGCAACAACGGGGGAGGTTCTTTGCAAGACGTTGTAGAGATGGTCGGTTTATTCATTCCCGATGGACCCATCGTGCAAGTAAAGGGAAGAGAGGGCAATCCTTCTGTGTTAAGAGATCCGGACCGATCTGTACTTTATGATGGCCCGCTAACCGTATTGGTCAATGAATTTTCCGCATCTGCTTCTGAAATTTTTGCTGCTGCCATTCAGGACTATGGAAGAGGGGTGGTATTGGGGAGTACATCGACGTATGGTAAGGGTACCGTTCAACAAAATTTTGGACTGGAACCGCACAATAACCTGTTTAAAAAAGAGACCACTGATATTGGAACGCTGAAACTAACCTTGCGAAAATTCTACCGCATCAACGGAGGATCAACACAACTAAACGGTGTTGTTCCTCACATCGTTCTTCCCGATCAATATGAAACCCTGAAATACAGGGAAAAAGACAACCCGGATGCACTGCCCTACGATTCCATCCAAAAGGCATTTTTTCTACGGGTAAAACCATCCTTTGATTTGGAAAATGTGCGTGCAAAAAGCTTGAGTCGGATAAGTGCCCATCCTACCTTTTCTGCAATACGGCAATCTTACATGATGCTGGAAAAATCCAATGATAAAGTGTATTCCTTGCAGCTATCAAAATACAGACAGGAACAAAAAGAAATTCGTGAAGCCTTCAAAAAAATTGATGCCTCCTCCAAAGATGTAAGGAACCTGCAGGTTTCTATCCTTGGCGTGGATGAGAAGCGTCTCTCGGCCGACAAGGATAAGTTAGAACGCAGAAAACAATGGGTCACCAATTTATCCAAAGACATTTACATTGGAGAAACCTGCTTGGTCATCAATGACATGATTCAGCAGGGAATTCTGGTCATGAACAAGTAAGGACTATTTGCGAAGGCCTTTTGTAACCGAAGCGCGTTTCAATGCCTCATATGCATTGATGATTCCTGACGTTGAACAGAGCTCATCCATTCCAACCTTTTCATCCTCTGCTCCAGGGCGGACCAGTTTCTTTCCGGGTAGTTTTTGAACAGATGCTTCCAGGATTTGCTTTACCTGTTGACCCGTGAGTTCAGGGTAATACGATAACATCAATGCAGCCACACCGGCAACGACTGGACTGGCCATGCTGGTACCGTCTTTTTCTGCATAGGTATTTCCACCCGGAACAGTTGAGTAAATCCGAACTCCAGGAGCAAATAAGCTTACCTCTCTGCGACCATAATTGGTAAAAGGTGCAGCAAGTTCTTCATCAGTTGCTCCATTGGCCGCAACATTGATCCAATTGGTAAAAGTCTTTGAGGTATCGTTGTTTTCATTGATAGAGGGGTACTGTTCTTCGGTATCAATATTTTTAGCATCATTTCCGGCAGCGTGCACCAGCAGCACACCTTTTGATTCAGCATACCGCACGGCTTCGTCTACCCAGGCCTTTTCGGGGGAGAAGCTTTTCCCAAAACTCATGTTGATTATCCAGGCACCGTTGTCCACTGCATAACGAATGGCATTTGCAATATCCTTGTCGTGCTCGTCGCCATCCGGAACGGCTCTGACCGTCATGATTTCAACATGATCGGCAATTCCATTGATGCCGAGGTTATTGTTGCGGACAGCACCAATGATTCCTGAAACATGGGTTCCGTGTGAGGCGTCTGTGCCCATGATGTCGTTGTTCCCATAAAATCGGTCTTTGGGGTCAGTGTAGTTGTCCTGAACAATCGAGGCGCGGTAGGGGAATGGCTCTTTTTCCAAGGCTTCCACCTTAGATTTTTCTCCGGAGTAAAACTGAACCAACTCGGACACCAATGCAGTATTCGTGCTTTCCATCTGTCGGGTTTGTTGAAACAGTCCCAATAAATTAGAACGTGCTTTAGTAGCAGCTGGATCGCTGGTTGTGAATTGCTGGAGATCATCACCTGTGAATGTTTTTTTACCCATTGCCACTTGCAAAATGCTATCGGCAGCAGGAAGTCGTTCTACTATGTCCTTCAATACCAGGACATACATGGCTGCTTCCTTTGCCTGAGATTCCAGTTGAAACTTTGCGCGCTGATACAGGCGATAGGCTTCTTTTTTCTCAGTTGTGAGCTGGGTTTCATTTACCACTGAATCTCCAAAAAGTTTCTTGTACTTGTAGTATACCCGAGCGGCTTCATAACTATCTTTTCCCACGTTTTTTCCATCTTTCCCGCCTATGAAATTCCATCCATGTACGTCATCAACATACCCATTCTTATCGTCATCTATCTGATTGCCGGGGATTTCTTTTTTGTTATTCCAAAGGACTGGTTTTAAGTCTTCATGTGCTGTGTCGATACCGGAATCAATCACGGCAACGACAATCTTTTTTTTCGGCTTTTTCCCAGAGAGCAATTCGGCATAGGCTTTTTCTACGCTGATTCCATAGTTACCCTTCTCGGTAAAGTCTTCAAGGTGCCAGCCCTTTCTGTAGGGCTCCATGCTTGATTGCGCTTGGGCGAACGTTACAAGAGAGATGCCGATGCATATTAAAAGCAGGTAAGTAAAACGGATCTTCATAATTAAAGTATTGAGTGCAATTTATGCGATTTGATCACGAGAGGCTACTCTTGATTAATTTTTGTAAAAGATTAAGAAATGGATGTGCTTTTGCGTTTTCGATTGAGCAGCAGCATGAGCAGGATGGAGACTGGACCGGCCACCAATAGAAAAACCGTTTGAGTTGACCACAGCAACCAGCCCATCGCTAGTCCTGGAACCTCCTGAATACCATATAAACCGAGTGTTTTTTGAACAGCCAGTTGGTAAGCGCCGATCCCTCCTTGGGTTGCAATCATGGCAAAACTTCCAAATGTCAGCACGGTCAGTGCGGGCGCCCAGGAAAGCACATCGACTTCCTCCAGGCTAAAGAAGGCAAGTCGAATGCTGGTTAGGTACAAGAACCAGATAAGTGCCGTATAGGCGATGAAGAGACCTTTGTTGCGAACGTTGCGTACCGAAAGCATTCCTTCTTGTAGTCCCTTCAATATCCTCTTGATTCGAATCAGAATGGGGTGTGTGCCTTGGGTAAACAATCGAAAAAAGATCCACGTTCCCACCAAAAAGGCTGTCCCAATAAAAAGAAGATTAAGGGTATTGTTTCCGTCGGAACTGATGTTGAGCCAGATTTCCTGAGCGTAGCCACTGACCATCTTTAGTTGAAGTAAAATAGTCAAGAAAATGACCACCACCAAAGAGGCCAGATCAATGACCCGCTCCGTGACAATTGTTCCAATCAGCTTATCCACTGGTGCTTTTTCGTATCGGTTTAGAAATGTGCATTTCATGACTTCACCCAATCGGGGAAGAAGCAGATTGAGAAAATAACCAATCAGTACCGAAAGGAAAACATTATGCACTCGGGGACGAACACCCAGAGGGTCAATGAGCATTTTCCACCGCAGCGCTCGGATATAGTGGCTCAAGATCAAGGCACCGATACAGGGAACCACCCACATCCATTTTGCACTGAGAAAGAGTTGCTTAACGCGGCTAACTTCCTCATCCGTCAGGTGCCGGGTAGTTACCCAAAGAAGAAAGAGGCCAAGGGCGATGACAATCACCCACTGGATTGTATTTTTTACTCGTTGCGAAAGCATGTATACGGAAATTCAGGTTAAAGTTAGTCAATTCAGACACTTGGAGTTTTTTCAATACCTTTGCACACTGAATAGCAAATCGTTAAAATGGTCAGTAAGAAAAGAATACTTTTCATTGCCAACGAGATGTCGCCTTATCTGGAACTCACAGAGTTTTCAGAAACGGTAAACAAACTGGCGATCCGCTCCAATGAAACGGGTTTCGAGGTTCGGTGCATCATGCCCCGCTTCGGTACCATCAACGAGCGCCGCCACCGGTTGCATGAAGTAGTCCGTTTATCGGGCATCAACATTTCCATCGACAACAATGATTATCCATTGCAAATCAAAGTCGCATCACTTCCCAACGCTAGACTTCAAGTGTATTTTTTGGACAATGAAGACATGTTCAAGCGAAAATTTGTCTTTACCGACGAAAACGATAAGTGGTTTGACGACAATGGTATCCGTTCCATATTCTTTTGCAAGGGAGCTTTGGAGACGGTCAAGAAATTTGGCTGGCCACCAGATATTATCCATTGCAGCGGTTGGATGACCGGTCTCATTCCCATGCTATTGAAAACCGCCTACAAAAAAGAGCCGGTGTTCAGCAACAGTAAGGTTTTATTTACACTAGGGCAATCAACCTTCAAAGAGAAGTTTGGTGCTGACTTTGTGAAGAATTGCATGATCCATCCCGCAATTAAAGAAAAAGATCTTGAACCCTTTAAAGATGCCAATAATTTGGCCATGTTGAAAGGGGGTGCCACGTATGCTGATGCCATCTCATTTGGAGACGCCAAAGTCGATAAAAAGCTGGTGGAAGCTTTTTCAAAGGTGAAGGGTAAAAAAGTTATTCCTTATTCAAATGATTCTGATTTAACAGAGTATTTACAATTGTATGGCGACCTTGCGAGTAAGTAACGCATCCCATTACAAATCGTTGCCAGTGAGATACCGAACCTTGTCGCAAAACCCATTCTTCTCCGTTATTCTATTGTGTTGCATTTTTGCGGCTTCCTGCACCAAAATAAAGGGAACTGATATTGGAGCCGATTTGTTACCGGCCGTTGACAATGTCATTACATTCGACACAACTTTAGAAGTCATCGCTTCTGTTTTTCCAACCGAAGATTCGCTCTTGCCGCGACTCAATCAGGACTATAATGGAACCATCGGTGATCTCGTGTTGGGACAAATCACCAATGACCCCCAGTTCGGCAAATCATCGGCCTCTATGTTTTTTGAGCTCAAGCCGCCCAGTTATCCCTACTATTTTGAAAATACTGCAGATAGCCTTTACCTCGATTCTGCTGTGCTCTGTCTAAAATGGACCCATACATTTGGTGACACCAATGCAATTCAAACGGTTAATGTTCATCGCGTAGCCGAGACGCTTCGCACAGACACCATCTATTCAACAGGGAAGACGGTACGATACGGAGATTTAATTGGGACAAAAAGCTTTGCTCCAAAAGAACTGAACGATTCACTCTACTTGTTTCGTCAAACCATCAACAATCAACTTCGAATCAAGCTCAATCAGCTATTTGCAAAGTCGTTGCTGGCTTTTGATACCAGTACCCGAAGTCCCTACTACAACGATACCGCCTTTCGAAATATCTTCAAAGGATTCGCTGTTGTTCCACAGTCCGGCACCTCTGCCAATGCTCTCATGAGCTTCGATATTAGCGATACATCTACCCATCTTCGCATTTATTACCGATACGATAAAAACGGGAAACGCGACACAACATACCGAGACTTTGAGTACAAAAACCTCAATACAGGTGCAGCCATCAATAATATAGCCCGTTCCTACAATGGCAGCGAGGCAGCGCGGCACCTCGGTGTTCGCCCAAGAGGGGACAGTCTCGTGTATATTCAAGCCGACCCAGGAACCTATGCCTTACTGCGACTACCTGCTTTGACTGAATTCGCTTCTAAAAAAGGCAATGTAATGATTCACCTGGCCCAGCTCAAAACCGAAGAAGTGGTAACGGCCGGCCGACAACCCAATGTCTTTTCAACGCCAAATTTTCTCTACCTGGAACGATTAGATTCCCCCAGTACAGTCATCCGACCTTTTTTCACCGATGCATATCTGGGTGGTAAATACGAGCCCTTTGTTTTTGGCGGCCAACGAAAATTGATAACTGATGCATCAAATGCAGTTGTTTCCACATATGATTTCAATATCACGCGATACATACAGGGAATCATTACCAGAAAAGAGCCCAATCTAACCCTGAAATTGCATGCTCCTCATAACGTGCAATACAATGACCTGCTTGTCAATTTTGTGCTCAATGGACTCGGCAGAGGACATGTTGTGCTCGGTGGCGGTAATCATGCACAAAAACGCATGAAGGTCAGAGTAGTGTATTCAAAACTCTGATATTGCTCTATATTTGCAAAAAATCATCTTTTCATGCCATACCTGTTTACCTCTGAAAGTGTATCCGAGGGACACCCGGACAAAGTAGCCGACCAGATTTCTGATGCGTTGATCGACAATTTTCTTGCTTTTGACCCCATGTCCAAAGTGGCATGCGAAACACTGGTGACCACTGGTCAGGTCGTTCTGGCGGGAGAAGTCAAATCCACAGCTACGCTGGATGTTCAGAAGATCGCGCGGGATGTCATTTCTAAAATTGGCTACACGAAGAGTGAATACATGTTCGAGGCCAATTCGTGCGGTATTTTATCTGCCATCCATGAACAATCAGCCGATATCAACCGGGGTGTTGAACGCAAGAAAAAAGAGGATCAGGGTGCAGGCGACCAAGGAATGATGTTTGGCTATGCTACCAACGAAACAGAAAATTTCATGCCGTTGGCATTGGATCTTGCACACAAAATCCTTTTAGAGCTGGCTGCGATTCGTCGTGAAAAAAATTCAAAAATGCCCTACTTGCGTCCTGATGCAAAAAGTCAGGTAACCATTGAATACGATGACAACGATCAACCCCTCCGCATTGACACAATTGTGGTATCCACACAGCATGATGACTTCTCCAAAAATGATAAACAAATGCTGGATACAATCAAGCGCGATGTGATCAATATTGTAGTGCCGCGAGTAAAATCAAAATGCAAAAAAGGCGTTCAGCACTTGTTCAATGACAGGATCACCTACCATGTTAACCCAACTGGAAAATTTGTAATCGGTGGGCCTCACGGTGATACTGGACTGACAGGGAGAAAAATTATTGTCGATACCTATGGTGGAAAGGGTGCACACGGCGGTGGTGCGTTTAGCGGAAAAGATCCTTCAAAAGTAGACCGCAGTGCAGCTTACGCAGCTCGCCACATCGCTAAAAATCTTGTTGCAGCAGGAGTTGCTTCTGAAATGCTGGTTCAGGTTTCCTATGCCATTGGGGTTGCAAAACCGATGGGAATTTTTGTCGATACCTATGGTACTGCAAACGTTAAAATGACCGATGGTGAAATTGCAAAGAAAATTGAGCAGATCTTCGACATGCGACCTTATGCCATCGAAACCCGCTTAAAATTGCGCAATCCTATTTATCAAGAAACTGCAGCGTACGGCCACATGGGTAGAAAGAACGAAACCGTGAAGAAATCCTTTGATGTTCCCGGTGGAGGAAAAAAGACCGTGGAAGTTGAACTGTTTACCTGGGAGAAACTGGATTACCTTGGTCGGGTTAAAGCAGCATTTAAATTGACATAATCACCTCATTATCAATTTTTCAGACCCTCCACTTGGAGGGTTTGTTTATTAACGGCACATCGAACGTATGGGAAAATGGAAAATAAAAAATACGCGCCTCACGTATGACAATCCCTGGATTTCCGTTTCTCACCACGATGTGATCACCCCATCTGGAAATCCAGGACTCTATGGTAAAGTGCATTTCAAGAACATAGCGGTGGGCGTGATTCCCTATGATGTTTCTACGGGACAACTTTACCTGGTTCGTCAGTTTCGGTTTGTTCTCAATCAGCAGAGTTTAGAGATCCCAGAAGGAGGGTGTCTCATCGGTAAGCGACCATTGAGTGAGGCGAAACGCGAATTGAAGGAAGAGACTGGGATTGTTGCTAAGCGGTGGGAAAAGCTGTTGGACATGCATTTGTCCAATTCCGTTACAGATGAACGGGCGATCGTGTATCTTGCTTCTGAACTTTCATTTGGCGCAGCTTCTCCAGAAGAAACAGAAGATGTACGTGTAATCAAGATGCATTGGAAGAAAGCATACCAATTGGTTCTCGATGGTAAAATAACAGACGCCATGACGGTTGCAGCACTGCTTCGCTTCAAGTTGATACACATGGAAAAGAGAAATCATGGGAAATAAGTCGACCAATATCGTTGGGCGTCAACCCGTATTGGAGGCGCTGATGGAAGGAATTCGACTGGAAAGAATTTATCTCCAAAAGAATGCTATAGGCGAAGCAATTGATCGCATCCGACAATTGGCACGTGATCAGGCCATCCCAGTGAACCTGGTACCTCATGAAAAACTAAGCGCCATGACCCGCATTCAGCATCAAGGGGTTGTTGCCATCAATTCCATCATCGAATATGTTGAATTACAAGATGCGATAGACTGGGTCAATCAACAAGGTCAGGTTCCACTTTTCGTGATGCTGGATGGTATCACAGACGTTCGGAACATCGGCGCCATCGCCCGATCGGCCAAATGCTGCGGTTCTCAAATGATCATACTTCCTGACAAAGGAGTAGGTGCCTTAAATGAGGAAGCAATGAAATCTTCTGCAGGGGCACTTCAGAAAATCATGATCACACGCGTAAATAGTTTGCTCAAAGCCATTGATACACTTCGTATGAATGGAATTGAAATCGTCGTAACGGAGATGCAAGGGAAAGATCCTATCTATGCTACTGATCTCACTCAGCCCATCTGTTTGGTCATGGGAAGTGAAGACAAAGGTGTTCAACCATATATCGCAAAGGCAGCCACCATGAGGTGTTCAATTCCAATGCCAGGCGGATTTGAATCCTTCAATGTAAGCGTGGCTTCCGGAATTTTTCTTTACGAGGCAACCCGGCAGCGGATGCAACACTAATTGAGTTCAACCATGCACTTTCATTTATCCTTTGATCCGCCTTCACTTGAGCCAAAATTGAAGTGGAAAGAGTCGGTGCTGCTTATGGGTTCATGCTTCACGGAACACATGAATCGGTTTTTGCGAGCATCGAAATTTTCTTGTTGTTGCAATCCCAATGGCACCCTCTTCAATCCGATCAGCATGTTCAATGCTTTGGTGAATTATGCCGACAATAAACATGTGGGGTACTCTACACTGACTGAACACAAAGGATTGTGGTCAAATTGGCAATTTCATTCTTCTTTCAGCGACCCAGATCCAGAGGTGACACTTCAAAAAATCAATTCGTCAATAACTGCTGCTCATCTTTTTCTGGAAAAGGCAGATTGGGTCATTTTGACGTTGGGTTCAGGATGGGTATATGAAGTGGATCACAGTGAAATTGTTGCCAATTGCCATAAGCATCCTGCTGATCGGTTCACCAAACGATTGCTTCATCCAGAGGAGGTATCTCATGCATTCCAAGTGTGTTACAATCGACTCAAGCAGTTCAATCCCCGACTAAAATTTATTGTAACCATTAGCCCAGTTCGCCACAAGCGAGACGGCTTGATCGAAAATAACCGAGGCAAGTCGGTACTGTTCCTAGCGGTAGAGCAAATGATTCAACTACCCGGCGTACACTATTTTCCCGCTTTTGAATTGGTCGTGGACGATCTGCGCGATTATCGCTTCTTTACAGAAGACCTGGTGCATCCCAATGATCAGGCGGCTCAATATGTTTGGGACAAATTCTTAATTGCCGCTATTGATGGAGAAACCCGAGAAGGAATGGAACGCATCGGGCAGTTGAACACAGCGCTCCAGCATCGTCCTCTTCATCCTGAATCCATTGAACATAAACAATTCAAGCAACGGCACCTCACCATGGTACACGAGTTGTCCAAACGCTATCCCGGATTGGATTTTTCTGTAGAACTTGCTCACTTTTCCAGAGCCTGATTTCCATCATTAAGTGTTACCTTTAAAAAAACAATTGAGGCTATGAAATTTTTTTGGTTTTTGGTGGTAGCGATTCTAAATACTGCGATGCTGTATACGCTGGGCACGCGAAAGTTTCTGCCCCTTGACCTCGGAGCATTTTTAAGTCTTCAAGAAGGAGTATGGCAGAATGCAGAACACCGAAACCATTCGTATGATCAAGAATTGGCCATCACTGGATTGAGCGGTAAAATCGATGTATATTTTGATGATCGGTTAGTCCCGCACATATTCGCCGAGCAGGAAAAAGATGCCTATTTCGTTCAAGGATACCTGCATGCTTCCTTTCGACTGTGGCAAATGGAATTTCAAACCCATGCTGCTGCGGGACGACTCAGCGAGGTGGTGGGCAGTAAAGCGCTATCTTTTGATCGCAACCAACGCAGAATGGGCATGGTGTTCTCCGCAGAAAACGCGTTGGCGGAAATGGAAAAAGATTCAACCACCAAAGCAGTATTGGATGCATATACCGCTGGGGTGAACGCGTACATTGAGACACTGAAGCCCGCTCAGTTTCCAATAGAGTATAAATTACTGGGCTATGCACCAGAAAAATGGAACAATCTGAAATGTGCCTTATTCATCAAGCAAATGACCAATACCCTGGCAGGGTACGACCGCGATTTTGAGCTCACCAACGCCTATCGGCTTTTGGGCGAGAATGATTTTCGATTGCTTTTTCCTGAAATTCCCGACTCCCTTGATCCTATCATCCCTATAGGTACAGAATATACCGAGCCCGCTCAATCGCTGACCCCTCCAGCTGATGTTGACTCTCTTTATTACCAGCGCAACACCGTTATCACAGCAGAAGAAGAATTCAAGCCTGATCCATCCAACGGAAGTAACAATTGGGTGGTGGCCGGTTCAAAAACAAAAAGTGGAAAACCGATTTTATCCAACGACCCACATCTTGGACTGACCCTTCCATCTATTTGGTATGAGTTGCAAATTAATACTCCACTGTACAATGCCTATGGAGTTTCGTTTCCCGGACTCCCTGGGGTAGTCATCGGCTTCAACGATAGCATTGCTTTTGGATTCACCAATTCAGGAAGAGATGTGAAGGACTATTTTGAAATTGAATTCAGAGACAATAGCAAAAAAGAATACTATTTCAATGGACAATGGGTGCCTTCTACTATTCGAATTGAGGCAATAGGGGTGAAAGATTCAGCGGATTATTTGGATACCGTTGCGTACACTGTTTTTGGCCCCGCCATGTTTGACCATCAGTATCAACATCATTTGACGAACAATAAAGCCTATGCACTCAGATGGGTAGCACACGACTCGTCCAATGTGATGAAAATGTGGATCTTGTTGAACCGTGCTAAAAATTATGCTGATTACCGGACAGCCATCGGATATTTCAATGCGCCTGGGCAAAACATGATTTTTGCTTCAGCAACGGGCGATATCGCACTCTGGCAGCAAGGCACTTTCCCCTTACGCTGGAAAGATCAGGGCTTATTTGTAATGCCAGGGCGCGACTCATCATACATGTGGAAAGGGTACATTCCGGAAGATGAAAACCCCCATAGTGTGAACCCGACACAAGGCTTCCTCAGTAGTGCCAATCAACGACCGGCTGATAGCACCTATCCTTATTTTATTCCGGGTGTGTATGAGGTGTATCGACCTTTTCCCATTAATCGCCGGCTCACTGAATTGAACAGCATTACCATAGAGGATATGAAAACCTTGCAAAACAACAATGAAAATTCTTTTGCAGTGCAAGCCTGGCCCATTCTGGATGCTTATTTGGATCGAACGATGATCGATGTGGAAGAAAAGAAATACCTGGAATGGATACAGGATTGGAGTTTCAGAAATGAAGCCAACGATAAAGCAGTTGTATGTTTCAATGCATGGTGGGATAGTTTATATACAGGAGTATTTCATGATGAACTCACTTCAAAAACAGTTCCGATCATAAAGCCCGAAAAGTTTGTGCTCCTGGAAGCGTTGAAGCGGGATCCTCAATACAAGTTTGTAGACGACATCCGCACTCCCGATTTGGAAGACCTGACCACTCAGGTTACTCTTGCATACAAAAAAGCTGCAAAGGCTCTTAGTGTGTTGGAAAAAGAAAACCGAATAACCTGGAGCGTTTTTAAAAACACAACCATTTACCATCTGCTCAAAACAAATACGTTGCCATTTGCACGTAGCGGAATACCGATTGGGGGTGGACATGGAATTGTGAATGCAACACAGCACGATCATGGTCCGAGTTGGAAAATGATCATTGAAATGAATAGTCCAATTCAAGCAGTGGGAGTGTATCCGGGTGGACAAAGCGGTAATCCCGGAAGCCGGTATTATGACAATTTTGTCGATACCTGGGGGAAAGGAGAATACTACTCCTTGTTTTTTATGCAGCAACAGGACAGGAACACCAATCAGTGGAAATGGAAAATGACTTTTAACGCAAACTAATTCCCTGCCATGAAATTCTTTACTTCGTTTATTCTTTGTCCCATCATGGCCTATGCCATGGGCTTATTCCTACCCTGGTGGTCAGTTGCCGTGGCCGGACTCCTGGTAGGAGGGTTCATTCCCCAAAAAGTAGGATTCACCTTCTTGTCGACTTTTCTGGGAACAACTCTTGTATACGGAATACTTATTGGGCTGGTCAGCTACAACAATGATCATATCCTGGCCAATCGGATTTCACAACTTGTGACCAAACAACCAGGTCCTTCAGTCATTATCCTTATTTCGGCTCTTATACCTGGACTTTTGGCTGGCATTTCTGCAATGACAGGTCGACTTTTCACGCTACTGATTCGGAAATGAGCTTTTAATCAATGAATACACAGCTTGTAAGAATTCTGGGTGCATTGGTTATTATTCTTTGCTCGTGTACACGTTCTCATGCGCAATTGCTTCAGGGAAAGGTTTCTGATGAAAAGGGTCAGCCATTGGGTTTTTGTACCGTTGCGGTATTGAAATCTGAAACCCGACACATTACCAATCCAAATGGCCTTTTCGCCATCCCCTTACGCCCTGGGAAGTACCGACTGGCCATTCAGCATGTCGGTTATCAAACCGATACCCTCCTTGTGGAAATGGGTGCCACTGACCAACACGTGAAAGTCAAGTTAAAGCCCAATGTACTGCTCCTGAATGAAGTGGTGATCAAAGCAAATTCTAAAGACCCAGCCTATGCAATTATTCGCAATGCGATCCGAGAACGAAAAAACAATGCCCGGAGTACAGAACAATTTCAATGCGAGGCATATATCAAAGGTCTAATCCGTACCAACGATTACCCAGATGTATTGCTGGGACAAGTAATCAATTTTGAAGATGGGGATACTTCTAAGAAAAAAATCATCTACCTCTCAGAATCCATTTCAGATGTATACGTACAGTATCCTGCTCAAACCAAAGTGATTGTACGCTCTACACGCGTGAGTGGACAAACTAACGGCTTGGGATTGGCCACTCCACTGCTGATCTCGTTCTATGAAAACATCGTCAATCTCCCAAAGACCTTCAACCCACGAGGTTTTGTTTCACCCATTGCAGATGGCGCGTTGAGTTTTTATTCGTACCGCTACCTGGGAGCTTTCTTTGAAAATAACCGACTTGTAAATAGAATTGAAGTCACCCCAAAGCGCGACTATGAACCCTTATTTTCCGGCTATATTCAAATTGTTGAGGATACCTGGAATATCCATTCTGTGAGCCTTTCACTCAACAAACGGTCGCTGCTGGAATTTGCCGACAAAATAAAAATTGAACAATACCACCAGGAATTTGCAAAAGGAATCTGGTTGGTGTCGGCACAAACCATTTACCCGGATGTGAAATTCCTCGGTTTTGATGCGGGAGGATACTTTACAACCGTCTACTCCAAGTATAACCTTCAGCCCAATTTCCCCAAGAACTTTTTTGGCAATACACTCCTGATTTATGACTCCACTTCCAACAAAAAAACTGCTGAATCATGGGACAGTATTCGTCCCGTCCCTCTGCTCAATGCAGAACTACTCGATTTTAGAAAAAAAGATTCCCTGGAGCATCTTCGAGAAGACCCTTTGTACCTGGACTCATTGGATCGTATCCAGAATAAAATCACACCATTTGGTGCAATATTCAACGGACAAACCATGATCTTCAGAAGAAAGAAAATGTCCTATGAATACGATCCACTTTTGAAATCGGTCAGTTACAATACGGTGGAAGGAATAGCCCTTCAACTATCCGGGACCATCAAAAAAGATTGGAAGGGCAGGGACGAACTTTCCATTACACCCGTGCTTCGATATGGAACAACCAATCGGCATTTCACAGCTTTTTTAAGACTGGGCTATCGTTTTGGAAAAACCGATGTCAACAACCTCAATTTTTCATTTGGGAAACGAATCTATCAATTCAACAATGCCAATCCCATACCCCAGATCATGAACACCTTTTCTACATTGATGACGGGAAATAATTATATGAAATTATACCAGGCTGATTTTTTTCAAGGCCGGTATGCTCGGGTCATTGGAAACGGCATTGAGGTGCAATGGTCCCTTTCGTATCAAGATCGCACACCTCTGTGGAATACAGATACTTCCTATTCGTGGGGCCGATCAACTACCGTATTTAAAAACCTCACCCCCAATTATCCGACTGAAATATCATCTGCTCCCATGCCCCGTCACCGAGCATTCTCCACTACGTTCCGCATTGTGTACCGACCCGGGACCAAATACATTCAACTGCCGGATCGGATTGTATCGTCGTTTACCAATAAACCCGTCTTCAGTTTTCAATACACAAAAGGAATCCCGGACATCATGGGCAGTGCAGTGGACTACGACAAATGGCGGTTTGCCGCCACAGGAGATGCTAACTTTAAACTGGCAGGAGAATTGAAATACAGAGTTGAATTAGGAGGCTTTATTCGTTCCAAACGATTAGAAATTCCAGATTATCATCATTTCATTGGCAACCTCACGGGAAAATTAACTCCTTACGTAGAAAGTTTCCAGGTAGCCCCTTTTTATGCATTGTCCAATCGTGAAAAAATATTTCTTCAGACCAATATTGAATACCGGCTCAATGGGTTGCTGACTAATAAAATTCCATTGATTCAAAAATTAAATCTTCGGTTGATCACCGGCCTCAACGCGATAGCCTTTAAACATGTCCGTTATCATGAATTATTTTTTGGTGTTGACAATATTCTGAAGATTTTCAGAGTGGATTATGTTTGGGGATTTGGGAAAAGTATTCAGCCACAGAATGGATTTAAATTAGGTATACGGGGATTCTCAACCCTCTTCACCGATTACTGAGCTGAACGTTTTTGTAACTTTGCATCATGCCAACCCATCATAACCGTGTTTCCCGTAAATGGTTAAAAGAACGGGCCCTTGCAGATCCTACACCGCGGGTGACCCTTTCTTTTTACCACTATTTTGAAATCGAGCATCCTGGTGAATTTCGGGATTCGTGGTACAATCAATTGGTGCAATGGGATGTGTATGGAAGAATTTATATCGCTCATGAAGGCATCAATGCGCAGATCAGCTGTCCCGATCATCACCTCATCAACCTAACTGATTTTCTAAATACCCATCCAGCTTTGAAGGGTATTCGATTGAATAAGGCGGTTGAAGAAAAAAGAAATTCGTTTTATGTGCTCGACATCAAAGTGCGCAGAAAAATAGTCGCCGATGGAATCGGAGATCCTGAATTCAGCATGGCCAATAAAGGCCGGTATGTAAATGCACGGGCATTCAATGAACTCGCAAATGACCCCAATACCCTGATCATCGACATGCGGAATCATTATGAGTATGAAGTTGGTCATTTCAAGAATGCAGTTGAAATTCCCAGTGATACCTTTCGAGAGCAACTGCCCATGGCTATAGACATGTTTACAGCCGAGAAAGACCGAAACATCATCATGTACTGCACAGGAGGGATACGATGTGAAAAAGCCAGTGCGTGGATGTTGCACAACGGATTCAAAAATGTTTTTCACTTAGAAGGAGGGATCATCCACTACGTCAACCAGGCCCGGGAACTTGGTTTAGAGAATCGGTTCATTGGAAAAAATTTTGTGTTTGATGAGCGACTGGGTGAGCGCATATCTGAAGACATTCTATCTACCTGTCACACATGCGGTAAACCTTCTGATACACACGTGAACTGTGTCAATAGTGCTTGTCATCTGTTATTGATTCAATGCGATGAATGCCAGCAGAAATTAAAAGGCTGTTGCAGCAGCGAATGCCTCGATGTCGTTCAGCTTCCTGAGGAACAGCAAAAAAGCATCCGAAGGGGGGTGGATAAGGGCCAGAATATTTTCAATAAGTCACGTAAGAAAAAGCAGCAAGCCGGACCCTTACGGTAGGGCATCAATTGCTGCATTGACCTGATGTATAGTTTCCTCGTCGCTGAGCAAAGCGGGTACAAAAGGTTCACCAATCAGTTTTTCATACAGTTCAATGTATCTTCCTGAAATGGTGCTGATCCACTCATCGCTCATTTCCGGAACGACTTGATGCTCTTTTCCCATGAAATCATTGGCAATCAGCCATTCTCGGACAAATTCCTTGCTGAGTTGTTTTTGTCGCTCACCTTTTTCCTGGCGCTCATCAAAGCCATCTGCATAAAAGTAGCGGGAAGAATCGGGGGTATGAATTTCATCCATCAAAACGATCTGATCACCTAGCTTACCAAATTCATATTTCGTATCAGCCAGGATTAATCCTCTTGATTTGGCTATTTTTTTTCCTCTCTCAAAAAGTTGGAGACTGTATGCCGATAATTGTTCCCATTCTTCTTTGCTTGCCAGTCTGCTGTTGATGATTTCATCCGCAGAAATGTCTTCGTCGTGACCGGCAGCTGCCTTTGTACTGGGGGTAATCAAGGGAGTAGTGAAATAGTCGTTTTCTTTCAATCCATCCGGGAGGGTAATCCCGCAAAGTGTTCGACTGGTTTGATAGGTTCTCCAGGCATGACCAACCAGATTACCCCTAACGACCATTTCAATTTTGAAAGGAATGCACTTCGTTCCAATGGAAACATGAGGAGCAGGAGTGGCGATCAACCAGTTGGGGCAAATATCGCGTGTGTGTTGCAGCATATATGCGGCAATTTGATTCAGTACCTGACCCTTGAAAGGAATGGGTCGGGGTAAGATGACGTCAAAAGCGGATATTCTATTGGATGCCACCATAACCAGGTATGTATCCCGAATGGTGTATACATCTCGGACTTTGCCGCTGTAAATGGCTGTTATTCCATGGAAATCAAGGCTATTCATGCTTCGAAAATAACGTCAGGAGGGGAGACTGCCAATTTTTCCGATTACTGGCTGAAACGGCCAAGTTTCGGGGTTAATTTTTTTTTATGAGGGGAACAATAACTAATTTGTACCCAAAATCGACCAAAATAATCGCTTATGAAAAGATTGGTTTGCCTTGCAGTCACCCTGTTATGGATGCTGCCGGCATTTCTACAGGCTCAAAACGTTACGATCAGTGGACAGGTAAAAAGTGCTACAGGTGAAAGCCTTGGTGCCGTTTCGGTAACCTTGAAAGGCAGTCCCAGTGGAACGTTTACCGACAACAAAGGAAATTTTAACCTGAGTGTTCCTTCCTCAACTAAATTTCCAGCAACCCTGATCTTTTCTTCCGTTGGATATGAAATTTTGGAAGTACAGGCTTCTGGTGCTGGAGCAGTTTCCAGTGTCGTGATGACCCAGTCTTCGGTCTTGGGATCAGAGGTGGTGGTTTCTGCGACCAGAACCCCAACTCGTATTTTGGAATCTCCTGTTTCCATTGAGCGCATCAACAATACGGCTCTGCGCAATGCGCCTGCTGCCGACTATTTCGATATGACCTACAACCTCAAGGGAGTAGACATGGTCGCTTCGAGTCTTACGTTTAAAACGGTGACCACCCGCGGTTTCGCAGGCAGTGGTAACACCCGGTTTACACAAATTGTAGATGGAATGGACAATCAGGCTCCTGGTCTCAATTTTGCCGTAGGTAGCATCGTGGGCCTCAGTGAGCTTGATGTTGAGAGCATGGAATTGCTGCAAGGTGCGTCTTCAGCACTCTATGGCCCCGGTGGCATGAATGGTACATTGCTGATCAACAGCAAGGACCCGTTCAAATACCAGGGACTTTCCTTTCAAATGAAAAACGGTATGATGCACGTAGATGGCAAGTACCGGGATCCATCGCCTTATTACAATTGGGATGTTCGCTGGGCCAAAAAGGTCAGCGAAAAATTTGCTTATAAAATCACAGCGGGACTGATCCAAGCCAAGGATTGGTTGGCAGCAGATAATCGCAACGTTTTGCGTTCCGGTCCTTTTCTGGGCAGCATCATACCCGGAACAAGAGGTACCGATCCCAATTACGATGGCATGAACATATATGGTGATGAAACCACCATTGACCTCAACCTTGTCTTAAATGGTATTGCGGGTCAGGCTCCGTTCCTGGCTCCGTATATTTCTACGCTTACGGGTTCACCCAATCCAGTTTCCAGAACAGGATTTACGGAGAAAGAGGTGACCAATCCCAATACAATCAATTTCAAGATGGGTGCAGCGTTTCACTATAAAGTCACCAATTCCATTGAAGCGGTTGTTTCAGGGTTCTGGGGAACGGGTAATACCGTTTACACGGGAAGTGATCGTTACTCATTGCTGGATTTGAAAATGGGCCAATACAAAGCAGAATTGCGTCATAAGAATTGGAACCTGAGAGCCTATACCACCCGTGAAAATGCAGGACAGTCCTATAACACAACCATTACCACACGACTGTTCAACGAGGCCTGGAAGCCATCCACCCAATGGTATACTGAATATGGTCAGGCATACCTGGGCGGACTTCTCAACGGATTGAGCAAGTCCAATGCACATTCGTTTGCCCGTTCACAAGCGGATATCGGTCGACCCATCGTGGGAACACCTTTGTTCCAGCGTTTGTATGATTCGGTGCGTGCGCGTCCAATTTCTGCAGGGGGTGGTTTGTTTATCGACAAAACCAGCCTGACCGCTGTAGAAGGCCAATACAACCTGAGTCATCTGACCGGGGACTTTGCTGACATTCTGGTGGGCGGTAACTTCAGAAGGTTCTTATTGAATTCTGAAGGAACACTCTTTGCCGATTCGGCTGGTAAAATTCCCATCAATGAATATGGAGCTTATATTCAAATCGTAAAAGGTTTTGCGGATGATCGCATCAAGTTCACTGTTTCGGGTCGCTACGACAAAAACAGCAACTTTAAAGGCCGGTTTACACCCCGCGCTACAGCCTTGGTACGAATTGCAAAAAACAACCATTTGCGTTTTTCTTATCAAACAGCGTATCGTTTCCCTTCTACACAGCAACAATACATAGACCTGGCAGCAGGTGGAGCCATCCTCATTGGTGGTGTTCCAGATATGAAACGCCATTACAACATCGTGGCCAATCCCGTTTACTCCGTTGCAGCGTTGTCGCAAGGTCAGCTGAAAGTGCAGACCTTTGATGATTTCAAACCAGAAGCGGTAAAGTCCTATGAAGTAGGATACAAAGGGTTGTTGTTCAACTCACGGTTATTGATTGACGCTTACTATTACCTTGGAAATTACCAGGATTTCATTACCCGTGTAGTAGTGGCACAGTCCATCACCAACAATCCAAGTCCTGCTGACATTGCTGTTCCTTCAAAAAGAAGAATTCTTTCCATTCCCATCAACTCACCAACCCAAGTTAAAACCAATGGTTGGGGTGCGTCTTTGGAATACCGCTTCAACAAAGGATTCTTTGTTACTGCAAACATGTCATCCGACGAACTCGGCGAAGTAGAAAATGCATTCATCACCTATTTCAATGCTCCTAAATTCAGAGGAAATGCATCGTTTGGTAATTACGGAATGGGTAAAAACAAGCGTGTTGGATTCAGCTTGGTGTACCGTTGGCAGTCTGAATTTGACTACCAGAGTGATCTGGCCAATGGTGTAGTTCCTGCATACAGGGTTTTGGATGCCCAAATCAGCTATAAGCTTCCTAAAATCAGCTCAATGGTGAGGGTAGGGGCGAATAACCTGTTGAACCAATATTACATTACTGCACTTGCAAATCCATCCATTGGTGGATTGTACTACGTTTCATTTGGGTACAACATCTTCTAAACGAACCATTGATTGATCAATTCAAATAAAAGATTATGAAACAAGATAAATTATTCTCCAGGTTTTTTCTGCCGGTGTTGCTGGTAGTAGTGATCAGCTCCTGTACAAAGAATGAAAATGTACCGGAGCCAGAACCCCTACCAAATCCAGTCCCTTCAGGAAGCACCATTGGTGAAGTGTTGAACTCCAACGCAAACTTCTCCATTTTGAAAGCTGCTGTTACTAAAGCGGGACTGTTGACGGCTGTATCGGATCGGAACTCCGTTTTCACAGTGTTTGCTCCAGATGATGCCGCATTTCTTCGTTCAGGTATTCCATTGGCTGCAATCAATGCATTACCAGCGGCTTCTGTGGCCAGCATTGTTCAGTACCATGTAATTCCTGGTGCGAAACTGACTTCCGACAGAATACCCACTACATTTCCAAATGTACAAATGCCAACAGCATTTATCATTCCTGCACCCAATACCAACCCATTGGTTCGATTCAGCAATTTCCCTTCGAAAAGGGGTGCTAACCTTTGGGTGAATAACATTCCGGTAACTGCTGCAGACGTTGCAGTGGCCAATGGAACCATCCATGTAACTGCTGCAGTAGTTGCTCCTCCTACACGCGTATTGCTGGATACCATGTCAAGGGATGCGGATCTTCAATACCTGGTAGCAGCTGTGATAGCTGCCGATGCGGGTGTTCCTGCCGGATCACGCTTCCAGGATTTTCTTGCCAATGCATTGGCGAATTTCACCGTGATGGCCCCCACCAATCAAGCGTTCATCAATCTGTTCACCGCCTTGAGATTGCCGGCAAGTCCATCCACCTTCGCGCTGCTCCCAGCACAAACCGTGCGTGGAATTGTCGCGTATCATTTATTGCTGGCAAGGGCATTTGCCGCCAATCTTCCTACGACGCCCACACCAGTTAACTCGTTGTTGTCTTCGTCCTTACCGGTAGCTCCGCCACTGGTTTTTGATGCCACACAAGGAGTAAAAGGATTCAAGAATCCTACCTATTCCAAGATTATTGCTGGAGGATTTGACCGTCATGCCATCAACGGTGTTTACCACAAAATTGATCAGGTATTATTGCCGCAATAGGCAACAACTACTTTCGTAAAAAAAAGACCGATTTCAAATCGGTCTTTTTTTATGCATTATACTGCAAACCTGAAATGCATGATATCGCCATCCTGCACGGTATAATCTTTGCCCTGTACAGCCATTTTACCGGCCTCCTTGCAGGCATGCTCAGACCCCAGTTGTATAAAATCATCGTAGCGGATGACTTCCGCGCGAATAAACCCCTTTTCAAAATCAGTATGAATTACCCCTGCAGCCTGAGGAGCCAGCATTCCCTTGGTGATCGTCCAGGCTCGAACTTCTTGAACACCAGCAGTAAAATAGGTAGCCAGGTTCAATAGCTTATACGTAGATCGGATCAGCCGCACGACACCACTTTCTTTTAATCCCAAATCTTCCAAAAACAGCTTTCGGTCTTCATAGTGCTCCATTACGGCAATTTCACTCTCGATGGCAGCACTGACCAAGAGGATTTCAGCATGTTCATCTTTTACAGCATCGGTCACTGAGGCCGTATGTTTATTTCCGGTAACAACACTTTTCTCATCCACATTGCAAACATAAATAACCGGTTTTGCGGTGAGAAGGAACATATCATCGATGTGCTTTTGCCGTTCCTCAATGGTTACTGGTAAGGAGCGAACATTTTTGCCTTGCTCCAGATGCAGTTTAAGCTCTTTTAACAATTCAACTCCACGCTGGGTATCCCGGTCACCCGTCTTGGCCATCTTCTCGGTTCTACTCAGCTTCTTTTCAACACTCTCCAGGTCTTTGAGCTGGAGTTCAGTGTCAATGACTTCCTTATCGCGAATAGGATTCACTGAACCGTCTACGTGAATGACATTGTCATCTTCAAAGCACCTGAGCACATGGATGATCGCATCCGTATTCCGGATATTACCCAGGAATTGGTTGCCCAAACCTTCTCCCTTTGAGGCTCCTTTTACCAGTCCTGCGATATCCACGATCTCAACGGTGGTGGGTACCACTTTTTGAGGTTGAACTAATTTTTCAAGTTGTATCAACCGATCATCGGGGACCGTTATCACGCCAACATTGGGTTCTATGGTACAAAATGGAAAATTCGCTGCCTGTGCTTTTGCATTGCTGAGCGCATTAAATAAGGTCGATTTTCCTACATTTGGAAGACCAACAATTCCTGCCTGTAACGCCATTTCAAAATGTTGAGTGGCAAAGATACATATGAGCTTACATTACATTTGGTTCTTTTTTTTCATCGTCGCTTTTGCAACTGCTTGCGTCCAGTGGGTAATGACAGGAGACAGTACCATTTTTAAGACCGTAACTGACGGAATTTTTAAATCCGCATCAGACAGTGTCGATATTTCATTCAAGCTAATCGGAGTAATGACACTGTTCCTTGGATTCATGGGCATTGGCGAAAAGGCAGGTGCAATTCGATTTGTTTCCAGATGGGTCGAGCCGTTTTTTAGTCGACTCTTTCCGGAAGTTCCTCACCGACATCCCGCTTTTGGTCACATGATGATGAACTTCTCGGCCAATCTCTTGGGACTGGATAACGCAGCAACCCCTTTTGGGTTGAAAGCAATGGAAAGTCTTCAAAGCCTTAACCCCGATAAAGACCGTGCCAGTAATGCACAAATCATGTTTTTGGCTCTGCATGCATCCGGACTCACCCTAATTCCCATCAGCATCATTGCCATGCGAGCTGCCGTTATTCCTCCTGCCGCCAATCCGACCGACATCTTCATACCCTGTATGATCACTACGCTGGTGGCTACCCTGGCTGCATTGGTGATTGTTTCCCTGCGCCAAAAAATCAACTTGTTGCAACCCGTGGTTCTGACGTGGATCCTGTGCATCGCCGCAGGGGTAGGAGGACTCATTACTTTTCTTAAAACAAGCTTTGATCAAGAGGGAATAGCGACGTTTTCCACTGCACTGAGCAATGGACTCATCTTGCTGATTTTTTTGGTTTTTTTGCTAGGAGGTTTTTACAAGAAAATCAATTTATTCGAGTCGTTTGTCGATGGAGCAAAAGGAGGTTTTGAGGTGGCGATAAAGATCATTCCTTATCTGGTTGCCATGCTGGTTGCCATTGGCGCTTTGCGCTCTTCAGGTGTATTTGATCACTTGGTCAGTGGCATGCAAGCCATTATTGCAGGGATAGGTTGGGACACTCAATTTGTTTCTGCACTGCCCACTGCGCTCATGAAACCGCTGAGCGGTAGTGGTGCCCGGGCCATGATGATTGATACCATGAATACGTATGGAGCAGATTCGTTTGCAGGTCGACTCTCCGCTATTTTCCAGGGCACCAGCGATACTACCTTCTATGTTGTGGCTGTCTACTTTGGATCAGTGGGTGTTAAAAATACGCGGTATGCAATTCCCAGCATGCTGCTTGCAGATCTTGTGGGGATTTTAACTGCCATTTTAATGGCATATCTTTTCTTTGGATCCATATGAGAAAAATTTTATTGAACGACGTGCGCCTGTACGGATACCACGGTGTTCATGCATTGGAACGCATTATCGGAACTGAATTTCGAATCGCTCTTGTCTTAGAGCTTACGGAACAGCCCGTTCTGCATCTCAATGATTCAATAGATTATGAAAGGGTCTACGCATTGCTGCAAAAGGAGTTTTCCGTCACTGAACAGCTTTTAGAAGTTCTGTCTGATCGAATCATTGCCTCTTTGTTTTCGCAGTTCAAGCAATGCTGCTCAATAGAAATTACCATTGAAAAGCTGAATGCGCCGATCTCACATTTTAACGGGAAAGTAGGAGTGTGTACCCAGAAACAACGAGCAGAATGAAATGCCTATTGATGGTTGTTTTAGTTATGTTCAACTGGTTCTCTTTGATGGGACAATCCAGCGATTTGCTGGATGAGGCAAAATCATTGGAACGTCAATACAAAACACTCCAAGCTATTGCTGTCTACCAGCAATACCGGCAGTTGCATCCATCGGAAATGCAGTGTACCATTCGCATAGCAGAACTCTATGTCATGTATTCAGATGAAGTTCAAGCCACTTCAGAAAAAAAGATATGGCTGGATAGTGCCGCTCATGCGGTTCAATATGCATTCCAGCTGGATTCATTGCATGCCGATTGTTTTTATGCAAAAGCACTGGTTACCGGCAAACTCATTGATTATGTTTCCCTAAAAGAAAAAGCAGCGTCTACCAAATCCATCAAAGATGATGCCGATAAAGCACTGTTGATCGATCCCCAACACCTAAAAGCGGCTCATTTGTTGGGACGGTGGAACATGGAAGTATCTTCGCTCAACCCAGCCGCAAAAACGGCTATGAAACTGGTGTTTGGGGGATTACCCCCAGCATCAATGGACGTGGCCATTGAAATTTTTCAGCGAGTACGTAAACGTTCACCCAGTTTTCTTGCCAATAACCTGGATTTGGCACTCGCACTGAAAAAAACCGGAAAACCTCGAGAGGCAATTGAGCTACTCGAATATCAACTGAAATTACCTACAAAAACAGCCGAAGACGTGTTGATAAAAAAGCAGTCTAAAGCATTACTGGAATCTTTTCAATAAATTTAGATCATAAACAACCCAATCATGAAAAAGCACCTGTTTCTGATTGTATTTGCTATAGTTTTATCATTTTCCACTGTGGGACAATCATCCGTGTATGATTCACATGCACTTTTTCAACCCCTGTTTTACCCTCATTATGGAAACACCTATCGTTCAGGGAATGGTGAGCCTGGACCTGCTTACTGGCAAAACCGGGCAGATTATTCTATTTCTGCAACACTAAATGATGAAAAGAATAGCATTAATGCCTCTTTGCTATTGACCTATACGAACAATAGTCCCCATTCGCTCTCCTTTTTATGGTTTCAGCTCGACCAAAACCTGTTCAATCCTGAATCAAGAGGATTCGCTAAACTTCCAGTCGGTGGAAGGAGCCGATACGGTGATGCGGCCAACTATTTTAAAGGGGGGTTCTCCATCACGGGCATCAAAATGGTGCAAACTGTTGGAGGAAACCCATCCGAAACTTCACTTGTACACTCCATCACAGACACCCGCATGCGGGTTGAACTTCCAAAAGCAGTCCGTGCTTCTGGTGATAAAATCATGATTAAAATTGATTATGAATTTACAATACCCGATTATGGCGCAGATCGCATGGGGATCTTGTACGATGAGGATGGGAAAATCTTCTCCATGGCACAATGGTATCCGCGCATCTGTGTTTTTGACGACCTTCAAGGATGGAATACATTGCCTTATTTAGGTGCCGGAGAGTTCTATTTGGAATATGGGAATTTTGAGGTATCCATTACAGCACCTTCCAGCCACATCGTGGTGGCATCCGGTGATTTACTCAACCCATCTGAAGTAATGACGGGTGAGCAACTGAAACGATATCAAAAAGCTTTTCAGTCAGACACAACAATTCTAATTCGCTCTAAACAAGAAGTCAAGCGAGCGGACTCTCGGCCTTCAAAAAAATTGTTGACCTGGAAATATAAACTTTCCAATGCGCGTGACTTTGCCTGGGCATCCTCCACTTCCTTCATCTGGGATGCCGCACGCATCAATTTGCCCAGTGGAAAAAAGGCAGTGGCTCAATCCGTTTATCCAAGCAGTGTGGATGGAAAGAAAGGCTGGGGGAGAAGTACGGAATACGTCAAAGCCAGTATTGAGCATTATTCAAATCAGTGGATGGAATATCCGTACCCGATAGCAACCAATGTGGCAAGCAACCTGGGCGGTATGGAATACCCCGGTATTGTTTTTTGCGGTGCAGAGGCCCAGCAAGAAGCACTATGGGGAGTAACCGATCACGAATTGGGACATACATGGTTCCCCATGATTGTAGGCAGTAATGAACGCAAGTTTGGCTGGATGGATGAAGGATTCAATACGTTCATTAATGAAATTTCTACCCGTTCGTTTAACAAAGGTGAATATGCCACCCCTGTGGAAAACGTCCACGACATGGTCAAATATTTATTTGATGATAGTTCTGAAACATTGATGAAAATTCCGGATGCATTGAAGGAATATAACATTGGGCTAATGCTATACTATAAACCGGGTTATGCCCTACGCCTGCTGCGGGACGAAATTGTAGGGGAGAGGAGATTTGATTCTGCTTTTAAAAAGTATATCCGCGATTGGGCGTATAAGCACCCTACTCCCTGGGACTTTTTCAGGAGCATGGAAAATGGGTTGGGGGAGGATCTGAGCTGGTACTGGAAAGGGATGTTCATTGAAAATTGGAGATTGGATCAAGGGGTTGGGAAAGTGGAGTATATCGAAGGTGATAGCAGCCGGGGAGCAGTAATAGAGGTTCACAATTTAGAAAGACTGGCCATGCCGGTCGTATTGGAATACGAGTCGGATAAAGGCGAAAAAGGGAGAATCCGCCTACCCGTCGAAATTTGGCAAAATCAGCAGACCCATCGGGTTAGACTGCCCATTACATCGAAATTGAAACGGTTGGTCATCGATCCCGATAAAGTATTTCCCGATTACAACAGCAAAAACAACGAATGGATGGGGGATACCCAATAAGTCAATATTTTGTCATTTTCGATATTTTTCCCCTAATTTTGCACTCCCTGACCAGATCAGGGGTATTCCCAAACGGTTCCACAAGCGCTTTGTCTGTTCAAAGCCACCAGCAGGGGTAACGCAAAAAAGAATGTATGCCTAAGGTAAAAACGCATTCCAGGGCTAAAAAGACGTTTAAAGTCACCGGCTCCGGCAGAATCACCTTCAGAAAGCCCACCAGGGGCCACTTGCTTACTAAAAAGTCCACCAAACGCAAACGAGCGCTCCGCATCACCGGACAAGTTGGTCAGGCGAACCTTGATTTCGTGAAGCGGTTATTGCGACTGAAATAAGCACGATTATTCTCACACTTTAAACTCATTATCATATGCCACGTTCAAAAAATGCCGTTGCATCAAGGGCACGCCGTAAACGAATTCTCAAACAAGCAAAAGGATTCTATGGCAAACGCAAAAATGTCTATACAGTAGCCAAGAACGTCCTGGAAAAAGGACTTACCTACAGCTATGTAGGTCGCAAATTGAAAAAACGCGATTACCGCAGTTTGTGGATCGTGAGGATCAATGCCGCCGTTCGTGAAGAAGGACTCACGTATTCAGAATTCATTAGTAAATTGAAGACCAAAGGGATCGAATTGGACAGAAAAGTGCTTGCAGATATGGCCATGAACAACCCTGAAAGCTTCAAGCAATTGGTGAACACTGTTAAGGGATAGGCATCGGATGAGCAATACCTATACGGATCTGGTCAAGCAGACCTTTTATTTTCCACAAGAAGGCTTTGAAACCAAAGACGGTAACCTTCAGTTCAATGGAGTTGACCTCAAAGCAATCATCGAAAAATACGGTACACCGCTCAAGCTGACCTATCTTCCCAAGATTGGCACCCAAATAAAAAAAGCAAAATCCCTTTTTCAACAAGCATTCAAAAAGCACAAGTACGAAGGGAAGTATTACTACTGCTACTGTACCAAAAGTTCTCATTTTTCCTTTGTGGTAGAGGAGGCATTGCAACACGACATACATCTTGAAACTTCGTTTGCCTACGACATTGAGATCATTAATAATCTCTATAAACGTAGAAAAATCAGCAAGGATACGTTCATCATTTGCAACGGATTCAAACAAAAAGGATACACTTCTCGCATTGCTCGTCTCATCAATACAGGCTTCAAGAACGTGATTCCCGTGTTGGATAACAAAGAGGAACTGGAACGCTACAAGCGGACAGTAAAGGAGCCATTTAAATTGGGTATTCGAGTGGCAGCAGAGGAAGAACCCAGCTTTCCTTTCTATACGTCACGATTAGGAATTCGGGCAAAAGATATCCTCGAGTTTTATGTAGACCAAATTGAAGGGTACGAAGAAAAATTTCATCTCAAAATGCTGCATATTTTTCTAAACAAGGGTATCAAAGATGATATTTACTACTGGAGTGAGCTCAATAAAGTCATCAACCTCTATTGCCAATTAAAGAAAATTTGTCCCGAGTTGGATTCCATCAACATCGGTGGAGGCTTTCCCATTAAACACTCACTGGGTTTCGAGTACGATTATGCATTCATAATCAATGAAATCGTTTCGGTAATTAAAAAAGCGTGTAAAAAGGCAAGAGTCCCCATGCCCAATATTTTCACCGAATTTGGAAGCTTTACTGTAGGGGAGAGCATGGCGCATGTATATTCTGTTCTTGCTGAAAAAATTCAGAACGATAGAGAAATCTGGTACATGATCGATTCTTCGTTCATTACCACCCTTCCCGATACATGGGGGATTGGTGAAAAATTTCTCCTCTTGCCAATAAATAAGTGGGACAATGAATACCAGCGTGTAGTGCTGGGGGGACTGACCTGCGACAGCCATGATTATTACGACTCCGAGGAGCATGTCAATGAAGTCTTTTTACCCAAAACCAATGGATCGAATAAAGAACCCCTATACCTTGGATTCTTTCATACAGGTGCTTACCAGGACCAAATCAGCGGGTATGGAGGCATCAAGCATTGCATGATTCCTTCCCCCAAGCACATCATCATTGGGTACGATAAGAATGGAAAGCTGCAGGACTGGGTACATGCCAAGGAACAATCTGCTCAGAGCATGCTCAAGATTCTTGGATATTGATTCCTACTTTACTTTCAGTTTATAGTTTTTGTTGACCTTTGGATTGTTGAAATATTCATCGGCATCCTGCTGGCTGTAACGGGGATCGAATTCTACTAGCGGTAAATCAACCAATTGCAATTGTGCCTGTTTTAGTTCATCTCGCAACTTCCTGGTCTTATTGAGAATGTCCGGATCGCGGTCACCTATGATCATATTTTCCGTAAGCATGTAATCCAAGCGCTTGATGGTGCCCCTGACCTGCGAAGCGGTGTTTTGCTCTTGTACTTTATTTGGGGATACGGCTTCTTTCACCGGCACGAGTGTCAATCCTACAGAAGGCAAAACCTTTCCCATATTTTTGGCAGAATTGCTTTCTCCGGCAGTGGAAAGAATTGTCCCCACCATAGCAGTCGATGAACCGGTAATATCAAAACCTGTTCGCGTTGATTTATTGGTCTTGATATTTTTACTCACTACGTAAAACGTTAGTTTAAGGTTGGTTATATACTTTCGGATTTCGGTGACGACTTGCTGATGTTCCAAATTCTTTTGTGGGTAATTGATTCCTGTTCTGATGGAAATCCGAATGGTAGCGGTATCGGCATTCCTGAATTGGTCGGTTCCAATGAACTGCAATACCAATAGTCGTTGGCGAGCAGTATCGTTATCCCGGATAAAATCGTAGGGGATCATCCACCGAAATTCCTGATCACATTTGCTCACGTTTTGAAAATTGCTGATGGGCAGATTGGAATTGATGGTGATCTGCTCAATAGGAAAACTGCCTTCTTCACACAGAATTCGAAAACGAAGCGAATCTCCCTCTTCCAATTGAATGTTGGACCCAATGGTGGGCTTTAGTTTGGAAACCACAACCTCCGTGCTGTAGAAAAGAATGGTGAAATGGCTTTCAACGCGATCAGTTGCATCCCGCAAATTCTGTACTCCAATTTCAACCCGGTAGGGAACATCGTATTTTAATTTTCCACTTTTGAAGTAGTTTTTATCGGCCTTGAAGTAGAGTAGTCCAGTCGTTTTATCGATCCGAACCCCAATAGGAGCATTTTTAAGGTACCAGAAATACTGGTGGGTAAGCCGATTGATTTCCAGGTCATACTCCAAAGTGGAATCTACCTGCAGCGTAAAATAGGGATTCAGGTTGATGATGCGGAGCAGCGAATCGGGGTCTTTTACGGGTACTGGGAGGATTGAAACCGAATCTTTTTGCACAAGCAGGGTGTCTACCTGGCCCTTTGTAGTAAGAATGAAAAAGGATAGAAGAAGTGCAAAACCAAACGCCTTATTCAAAGGAAAGGAAGTTTAAGGCGAATTTACTTGAAAACGTTTCAAAATTGTAATTTTGCATAAAATCTTAACATTATGTATCCAGCACAAATTGTGATTCCCATGAAGGAGGAATTGACTGAAAATGGTTTTGAGGAATTGTTGACGCCGGTAGAAGTGGATACCACCCTTGCAAAAAAAGGTACAACTCTTGTTGTGATCAACTCAGTGTGTGGATGTTCTGCAGGAAGTGCTCGTCCAGGCGTGTTGATGTCCGTTAACAATTCACAAAAACGCCCCGACCACTTAACGACAACATTCGCAGGTTTTGATGTGGACGCCGTAAAACGCTTGAGAGAACACCTGCTCCCATATCCACCTTCTTCTCCGGCGGTTGCTCTTTTTAAAGACGGACAACTGGTCCACATGATTGAGCGGCATCAAATCGAAGGACGACCCGCCCAATTGATCGCACAAAATTTGATAGCGGCCTACGAAGAGTATTGTAACTGATTGCATGTATCCTAATCTCTATTTTTTTCTAAAAGAAACCCTAGGCATTCAACCCTGGGGTTTTACGCAATACATCAATTCGTTTGGTTTTATCGTAGCCATTGCGTTTGTGGTGGCCGCTTTCCTCTTGCGTGCAGAACTCAAACGAAAAGAGCAAATGGGACTCTTACTTCCTATGGAGGAACGCATCATCGTGGGTAAACCCGCGACTTTTTCCGAATTAGCGGTTAATTTTCTTTTTGGTGGAGCAGTCGGGTATAAACTGATTGGAATTTTTTTCAATGATCAGCAAGTCAATCCTCAAGCCTATATTTTCTCCGGAGAAGGTTCTATTCTGGGTGGAGTGTTGCTGGGAGGATTGTTTGCAGGGTTGCGCTACTTTGAAAAGAAAAAACAGGCATTAGCCAAGCCTAAAGAACAAACGATGATGGTTTGGCCGCATGAACGGGTAGGAGACATTACCGTATATGCCGCACTATCCGGATTCATCGGTGCTAAAGTGTTTGATAATCTTGAAAATTGGGATAGGTTCATACAAGACCCTATTGGAAACCTACTTTCTCCCAGCGGATTAACCTTTTACGGCGGTTTAATCGTTGCTTCCATCACAGTCATTTTGTTTGCCAGAGGAAAAAAAATCGGAATTCGACACCTAATCGATGCTGCTGCTCCTGCCTTAATGATTGCATATGCCATTGGTCGACTAGGATGCCATGTTTCCGGAGATGGGGATTGGGGAATTTTTAACTCGGCCTATAAGGTCAACGACCAAAATAAAATTGTAGAAGCCGCAGAATGGGAATATCATCAGACGTTGATGGACAATCAAGCGTTTACCCGCCAACTCATCCAGGAATACGGACATCTGGACAGCATTCCTCACGCGTCATTTAAAGGAGTATCATTTCTTCCCAATTGGTTCTGGGCCTACAACTATCCACACAACGTAAATGAAGTCGGCACCCCAATCAGCGGATGCGAGGGGCCCTACTGCTTCCAGCTAACCCCGCCTGTCTTTCCCACCACGCTCTATGAAATCATAGCCTGTTCATTTCTTTTCCTGCTGTTGTGGATGGTTCGAAAGAAAATCATTTGGCCCGGTGCTTTATTTGGAGGCTATCTTGTCCTCAACGGACTGGAGCGCTTCCTGATTGAAAAAATCAGAGTGAATACAACCTATGATATGTGGGGATTTCATCCAACTCAGGCAGAGCTGATTTCTTGCTGTATGATGATTGCCGGTATCTACCTTTTTTACAATTCACGCAAAAGATCCTTTTCCACTTCAAAATAACTATACATGCCTTCATTTGATATCAGCAGCAAAGTAGATGCACAAGCACTGGATAATGCAGTAAATGTGACCAAAAAAGAAATTACGAACCGGTTTGATTTCAAGGACACGCCCGTCGCAATCGAACTGAACCGTAAAGACATGCTTATCCAGTTGGAAGCGGCAGACGATATGAAGATGCGTCAGTTGGTGGAAGTGCTGGTTAATCGGGCCAATAAACAAGGGATCTCACCCCATGCATTTGACGTATCCAAAAAAGCCTATCCCAGCGGAAAAACAGTAAAACAGGAAGTCGGGGTGAAAAATGGCATAAAACAGGAAGATGCCAAAAAGATAACCAAGCTTATAAAAGAGTCCGGTTTGAAGGTTCAAGCCCAAATCATGGACGATATGGTTCGGGTAAATGGGAAGAAAATCGATGATTTACAGGCAGTTATACAGCTTTGTCGCTCAGCAGAACTCGAATTGCCTCTTCAGTTTGAGAACATGAGAAGTTGACACCTGCTCTTGCTTTTCAACTCAAAACCACTACCTTTGCACCCCAAACAGCATGGCAAAATCCATGCAACCTAAAATTCAGAAACATGAAACAAGGTATCCATCCAGAAGATTACAGATTCGTGATCTTTAAAGACATGAGTAACGGAACTTCGTTCCTGACACGCTCAACTGCACCGTCCAAGGAAACTTCAAAATGGGAAGACGGAAATGAATATCCGGTCATCAAGCTTGAGATCTCCAATACGTCTCATCCTTTCTTTACTGGACAAAACATTTTGGTAGACACCGCGGGAAGAATCGACAAGTTCAAAAAGAAATACGCAAAGAAATAACCAAAGCCCTCCGTTCAGGAGGGTTTTTCATTTGAGCATGAAAGCCATCTATTTAGATCAAGAAGGTTCGCACCGGCAATTTCTTCCACTCACCCTGACCCGATCTTATTTAGATCTCCGTGTGGGTATCTTATTGGTGCACGAAAAATGGACACAATTAGCTAAAAATCAGTCAGTTGAATTATCTATTGCATTAAATGCTTCAGATGATGCAATCACAATACCGGCTTGCAAGATCCCAAAACCTGGTCTTGATTTGGTTGAGTTCTTAAAGACCGGAACAGGGCAGGACGATTTTTTCTATACCCTTGATTCGGTTTGGGAGCTCTTGCGTGTGTTGCCTCAACTGATTCTGGATGATTGCACGTTGTTGGGTGGCCACACCGCTGTAACGTCCGTCACCAACGGGGTTCAGCAGTGGGGTAGTCATCCTTTTTTCAAAGATCCATTGGCGAGTGTGGAACCTTGTTTTATCCATACAGAAGATGGACCTGTTTTTATTGATGCAGGTGCCCGCATCATGGCCGGATCAATGCTGAGGGGACCCCTCTATATCGGGAAAAACAGCACAGTAAAAATGGGTACTGCACTCTATAGCGGAACGGTCATTGGAGATAATTGTATTGTGGGAGGTGAGATTAAAAATACCATCATCCATAATAACTCGAATAAGTCGCATCACGGATACCTCGGTGATAGCTATATTGGCGAATGGTGCAATTTGGGGGCCGGTACCTCCTGTTCCAATCTCAAAAATACAGCCGGAACAATAGGAGTGTGGAACATGGGTAAACGCGCTTTTGAAAAAGCGGGTGATAAAATGGGCATCATCATGGGTGATCATGTTCGAACGGCCGTAAATACTCAATTCAACAGTGGGACTGTCATTGGATCGTTTTCCAATATTTTCAATACGGGATTTTTATCTTTAAAGTATTACCCGCCATTCAGCTGGGGAGGTGAGGCCAGTGCCCCCTACCAGATCAGTAAGCTGTTGGTGGATGTAGAACGGTGGATGAAAATGAAAAATCAACATCCCGACACCCGTTACATGGAGCATATCAAAGAACTCTATAAACAGTACACAGCATGAGAAAGCAAATTGCCGCAGCAAACTGGAAAATGAATAAAACATTTCGAGAAGGCCAGTCCCTGCTGCGTGAGCTAGAAACCGGAATGCCTCAACTGACCTCCAATCAGTCAGTTGTAGTGGCCTTGCCGTTCCCATATTTGGGAATGCTTAAGCTGGAAATTCATTCCAAAAGCATCCAAATTGCAGCTCAAAACTGTCACCATGCCCGTGAAGGTGCCTTCACCGGAGAAGTTTCAGTTGTCATGCTCAAAAGCATTGATGTCCCGTATTGCATCATCGGTCACAGCGAGCGCAGAGAGTACTTCCACGAAACAAATGCCCAATTGGCCGATAAAATCAATCATTGCTTAGCAGCAGATATCACTCCCATTTTTTGCTGTGGTGAGCCACTTGCAGTCCGGGAAGCCAACAATCAAAATACATTTGTCGAAGCCCAACTCAACGAATCTTTATTCCACCTGGATGAAGCGGCCATGCAAAAAATTGTCATCGCCTATGAGCCCATTTGGGCCATTGGGACCGGCAAAACAGCTTCCTCGGATCAAGCTCAGGAAATGCATGCGCATATACGTGGGGTGTTGCAAAAACAATTTGGTTCTACCGTTGCATCCAGTATATCCATCCTTTACGGCGGAAGTGTTAAAGGATCAAATGCTGCAGAAATCTTTTCTCAACCGGATGTTGACGGTGGGCTGGTGGGAGGTGCTTCACTGATTGCTGAAGAATTTCTCAAAATTGTTGCAGCACTGAAACAATAATCAGGATTTTAATTTGCCCACTAGGTCGATGTAGGCTTGCATCGCTTCCTCGGTTGTTTTACCCCTCAAGGCTGCCCAGGCCTCGTGCTTTGCCTTGTTAACAAAATCAAATGGATTTTCAGGCGGCTCTTTGGTATTGTCTCCCTCGGTAGCTTGTTTGTACAAGGAATACAATTGCAACAATGTCTCATTACTGGGTCGATCGGTCAGCGACTCCGCATCTTTTTTTGCTTGCTCAAATTGTTCTTTCATAAGAGGTATTCTAATGACGAAAATAAGGGTTTTGCAGCCATTGAAAATGATTAACTTTGCGCATCCCACATGAAACACATTAGGAATTTTTGCATAATCGCACACATCGATCACGGTAAATCAACATTGGCAGATCGACTGTTGCAAACAACCAATACCATCAGTGAGCGTGAGATGATGGATCAGGTATTGGACGATATGGATCTTGAGCGCGAAAAAGGAATCACCATCAAGAGCCATGCGATTCAAATCAACTATTCGCACAAAGACGGACAACACTATGTGCTCAACCTTATCGATACCCCAGGTCATGTGGATTTCAGCTATGAGGTAAGCCGAGCTTTGGCAGCGTGTGAAGGCGCTTTGCTCTTGGTGGATGCTGCACAAGGGATTCAAGCACAAACCATATCCAATCTTTATCTGGCATTGGAAAATGACCTGGAAATCATCCCTGTCATCAACAAAATCGACATGGATGGAGCCATGATTGAAGAAGTAAAAGATCAAATCATTGACCTCATCGGGTGCAAACCGGAAGAAATCCTGCTGGCCAGCGGTCGCACTGGACTGGGAGTCCCCGAAATCCTGGAGGCCATTGTTCAACGCATCCCTCCTCCCCAAGGTGACCCCGAAGCACCTCTTCAAGCACTGGTTTTCGATAGCGTTTTTAATTCATTCAGGGGAATCATTGTCTATTACCGCATCATGAATGGAACCCTTAGAAAAGGGGATAAAATCAAATTTGTTTCTACCGACATTGAATATGGCGCCGACGAAGTAGGCATCCTTAAATTGAACATGCAGGAACAAAAACAGGTGGGCTGCGGAGATGTAGGCTATTTGATCACGGGCATCAAAAATGCCAAAGAAGTAAAAGTCGGAGACACCATCATCCACGCACAATTTCCGGTGGAAGGCATTAAGGGCTTCGAAGATGTGAAACCCATGGTATTTGCAGGAATTTTTCCTGTGATCACCGATGATTTTGAAGAGCTGAGGGATTGCATGGATAAATTACAACTCAACGATGCATCCTTAACCTTTGAATTGGAAACCTCTCAAGCCCTGGGCTTTGGGTTTCGGTGCGGATTTTTGGGACTCTTGCACATGGAAATTATCCAAGAACGATTGGAACGGGAATTCAATCAAACCGTCATTACCACAGTCCCGAACGTGAGTTTCGTGGCCTATGATACCAAAGGAACCCGCATACAGGTGAACAATCCAACCGAAATGCCGGATCCTACCGCTATGGAACGCATCGAGGAACCCTTTATTCGGGCACAGATCATCACCAAACCGGAATACATCGGCAACATCATGACCCTCTGCCTTGGAAAGCGGGGAATCCTGATAAACCAATCCTATCTCACACAAACCCGCGTAGAACTCATTTTTGAGATGCCGCTGACCGAAATCGTATTCGATTTTTACGATAAACTCAAAAGCCAAACACGCGGATATGCCTCGTTTGATTATCATCCCATCGGATACCGCGATAGCGATATTGTGAAAATGGACATCTTGCTGAACAGTGAAAAAGTGGATGCTTTGTCGGCACTGATCCATAGAAGCCGGGCACAGGACTTCGGTCGCAAACTGTGCGAAAAGCTAAAAGAACTGTTGCCCCGTCAACAATTCCAGATCGCCATACAGGCTGCAATTGGAGCAAAAATCGTTGCACGCGAAAATATCTCTGCCCTTAGAAAAGACGTAACGGCCAAATGTTATGGAGGCGACATCAGCAGAAAGCGGAAGTTGCTGGAAAAACAAAAAGAGGGTAAAAAGCGGATGCGTCAAATCGGAAGTGTGGAAGTCCCCCAGGAAGCATTTCTTGCAGTCTTGAAATTGGATGATTAGCCCCCGGATTTCTTTGTAGGAAGCTTTTTTTCCATCATGGGCTTTTCAACCGGAGCCTTTCCGTCTTCAAGTTTTTGGTCGAATACCTTTGATACATGCATCCATTTGCCATTTACCCAACGAAATCCTTCATAATCTCCATCGGGTATATAGGTGTATTTTTTTGTAGGTTCATTTGTTTCTGAAATGAGGTGATCGTAAATGATCATGTCAAGATCAGCGTCATACAGAATACGTCCATTACCATTTTTCTTGTATTCAATCCAAAAACGGGATCGATCGGACTGAGCTGCACTATCGTTTCTGAAACTAAAAAATGAACCGCCAAATACAGGTTTTCCATTTTCAAACGATAGCACTTCTATGATTTTGCGGGTGCTGCGGATCGAATATTCATCGTATCCCAGCAGGGTATACACTTGTTTACCATTGAATGTTTTCTGAACCACTCCATAATAAATAGCGCCGATCCACCATTCGTTATTGGTGACAGTGTCCTGTTGATTTTCAATGACAATGCTGCGGTCGATCAGCGGAAATAACCGTAAACTGCCATCTGAAGTCCGCAATTGAATGGCGCCATGACGACGGTGTGTGTCTTCGTCTCGACTCACTTGCCAGGTGAAGATCCTAAAACTACTGTCCGGTGCATACAAACGCGAAATCGTAGACAGTGACTCAAACGGATGGTAAAACGAATTCCGCGTTCGCAAAGCTCTTACCAGCATTCGGGTAAACGCGCTATCGCTTCTGAATCGGGTGGCCACTTCCTCCGACTGTATCATCCGGGTACCCAATTCTAGAAGACTATCCTCCTTCTTTTTTAATGACTGCTGATCCTGAAACGTGATGGGCGACTGACCAAAATGTGTCAGGTAAGAAAATAGCAATACGATGATTAGCGTCAGCGATTTCATGGATACTTGCTTAAATAACTTTAGGATCTGATCCGAAAAATGTTCCCAATTGTAGCGTTTCTTTTCCTCACGGATCTGTTGCTTGAAATCAATAGATCCTGATAATTCAAAAAACCGTTCAATCCCTTTTGCAATGGCCTCCGGGTCAGGAGACACTACCAGTCCCGTTTTTTCCGGTATCACCGATTCCTTCAATCCCCCCACATCGGTTACGATCATGGGTGTTTCAAAATGCATGGCCAAAGGCGTTACCCCACTTTGGGTCGCAGACCGATAGGGTTGAACCAATACATCCGCAGCACTGAAATAAAGATTCACCTTGTCATCTGGAATAAATCCATCGGAAAAATGAACGCGGTCACCCATCCCATAGGAACGAACCAGTGATCGGTATTTGTCACTGTCCTCATAGCATTCACCAGCCACCAACAAGTGCACATGATTTATTCGGAAAAAATCGTATTTCATGGCTTCAATCAACCAATCCAACCCTTTGTATGCACGAATCAACCCAAAAAACAATACCACACGACTGGATGCTGGAATTCCCAATTGTGCTCTCGCTGCATCAGGTGATAGGACAGTTCCAAAATGATCAAAAACCGGATGAGGCTGAAGGACCACGGGTTGTGTGAAGCCTAATTGATCGATGCTCTTTTTAACGGCTTGACTCATCACCAAGTAGGCGTCTACTGCATCATTGAAATACCGGGTTAACATTCGATCTCCCAAACGGGGTTCATGAGGCTGAATGTTATCGGCTATACAAATGACTTTTGTAGCACTTCCCCGCTTTGCCATCTGCAGTATTGAACCCAACGCAGGAGCAAGAAAGGGAATCCAATACCGCACAATGATCAGATCAACCTGTTGTTTTCGAATATAGCGACCAGTGGTTATCCAAGAAATTGGATTGATCGAGTTAACCATTCGCTTTACCGATAAAGAATGGGGACATGATTCAGAGGCAAACTGGGTTTTACCAGGGAAAAAGATGTTGGGGTACTGAACCGTAAACGTAATCAACTCTACTGCATGTCCAGCACGATCCAAATCAATTGCCAACCGATCACTGAATGAAGCAATTCCTCCTCGATAGGGGTGGGATGGTCCGAGCAAAACAATTTTTAGTTTATCGGACATTTTCTGAAATTATGAAAAGCCGAGTTTGGAATCGATGTTATAGCTGTTGCGGTCGCTTGCAGATCTGGATATCAGTTCAGCAACAAAACCTGCTAAAAATAATTGTGTTCCTATGATCATTACCGCCAACGCAATATAAAAAAGAGGTCGGTTGGTCAACGCAAACGCAGGATCGAGCAATTTTGAACCAATCAAATAAAGACTGCTGAAGAATCCAAACAAAAAAGACAATGTTCCCAATAAACCGAAAAACTGCATCGGCTTTTTTCCAAATTTACCGATGAACATGATGGTTGTTAAATCTAGAAACCCATTTACAAAACGCTCCCAGCCAAATTTGGAAACTCCATATTTTCTGGCACGGTGTTCTACTTCTTTTTCACCAATTCGTTTAAACCCAGCCCACTTGGCCAGCACAGGAATGTAGCGGTGCATTTCTCCATAGACTTCAATGTTCTTGATTACATCCCGACTATACGCTTTCAAACCACAATTGAAATCATTTAATTGAATGCCTGACATTTTGCGGGTCACGGCGTTGAAAAGTTTTGAAGGAAGATTTTTGGTCAAGACATTATCATACCGTTTCTTTTTCCATCCACTGACCAAATCAAATCGCTCATGGATAATCATGTGATGGAGTGAAGGGATTTCATCCGGACTGTCCTGCAGGTCTGCATCCATTGTAATCACTACATTGCCTGCGGCATGACGAAATCCTTCGTTAAGAGCTGCTGATTTCCCATAGTTACGCTTGAACCGAATGCCCTTGAACCGGGAATACTGAGCATGTATGGTTTGGATAGTCGACCAGGAATCATCGGTGCTCCCGTCATCAATTAAAATCACTTCAAACGAATACCCGTTGGCATCCATGACCTTCTGGATCCATGAACACAATTCAGGAAGGGATGCTGATTCGTCTTTTAGAGGTATGATTACGCTGATATCCATCAATTGCCAAATTCAATTTCTGGTTTCTTCTTTTTTACAATCGCCGCTACAATCAGTGCTTCAAAAAAATAGACAATACAGGATTGTGCGAAAGATTTGAAGAGATTACCCAGAGAGAACATATCCATTTCCACAAGTTGATCAATCTGCTTATCCACTTCTGTATCGGGAACCTTGAAGCGCTGCATAAATTCCATGGTTTTTTCGATGGTCAATTGCTTCACACTTTCTCCAAAAGCCACATCGATGAAATTGAACATGGTAAAGCTGAACAGGGTAGACAACAATCCGGTAAGCACGAAAACACCAAAACAAATCTTGAGCGCTCCCGAAAACGGCAAATAGCCATTCCCATTCTTTTTTGCAGCGCGTGCTCCGAGTACAGCAAAAACAATTGGAAGGCCGAATGAAGAAACCCAAACGATGGGACTTAAAAAATATTCAGAACCCAACACATAGATGATCACAAAAACAAAAATAGCGGCCAGTCCGGAAATCAGCCCAAACTGAAGCAATTCACGATTGTATTGTCGAGATAAATTATTCATATTATTCATTTTCATTGAATCGAGAATGGTACAACGTTCCAATTACCCGTCCTTTCAATTGAGTTCCGATGTAGGGACTGTTTTTCGATTTTGATTTATTCATAGCCGGTGTAAACTCCAGCTGTTCATTTTCTGTAAACAGGGTGATGTCGGCCAATTGTCCCTCTTCAATTGAACTTTTAAATCCAAAAATAGAACGAGGGCGATAGCAAATCGCATCCAGTACAGTATCCGTATTGAAGCCCAATGCAAGGAGAGTGCCAAAGGCAGATTCCAATCCCAGCGCTCCATAAGCCGCATATTCAAATTCACAGGACTTTACATCGTTGTGTTGTGCCGTGTGATGGGTGCTAATGATATCGATTGTTCCGTCTTTCACTCCTTCCACCAATGCCCGGCGATCCGTTTCGCTCCTCAGCGCAGGGGTGAGTTTATAGAATGGGTTGTACCCATTGAGCAGGGCTTGATCGGTAAACACCAAATTGTGTATGGGAACAGAACAAGAGATGCGCGAATTGGTTGCTTTCGCTTGTCGAATGATCTCCAAACTGGTGGCCAGGCTCACTCCGGTTATGTGCAGGTTGGATTCCGTGTATTCGGCCAGCGCAATGTCCCTTCTAATGGTAATTTCTTCTGAAAGAGCAGGCTTTCCGGGAAGACCCACTTGTGTGGAAACAATTCCCTCGTTCATGAGTCCGTTCGGTGATACACTTGGATCATCCGCCAGTTGGATGATTGTACCGTTAAAGGCTTTCACATATTGCAACGCCTTGATGAGTAACCCGGCTGACTGAACCGGCTTGTTTCCATCGCCAAAGGCAATGGCTCCCGATTGCTTCATTTCATACATTTCTGTCAGCTCTTTTCCTTCGGTATTGCGGGTGACTGCCCCGATTGGATGAAAAGCAACCGGCAATCCGGTATCTCTTCCGACGAGGTATTCGACAGCTGTTTTATTTTGAACGACCGGCAGGGTATTGGGAGTTAAAAAAACATGGGTATAGCCTCCTTGTGCAGCAGAATGTGCCGTTGTCCGAACTTCATCTTTGAACTCAAAACCAGGATCTGTTCCACTGACAAAAACATCTACCCATCCCGGGGATGCAGAATGTCCCTTTGCATTAATTATTGTATCGGCTTGACGATCAATGGTTGCAGCTATTTGAATGATGGTGCCTTGATCAATGAGAATATCCCTTCGCTGATTGAAATGTTTGGAAAATTTATCCTTGATGAGTGCGTTCCGTAAGAGGATTGTCATACGCTGGTGATTAGGCAAAAATAAACCTTTTTATTAACTTTGCACCGTGCGGGAAGTGGCGCAGCCCGGTAGCGCACTTGTATGGGGTGCAAGGGGTCGCCAGTTCGAATCTGGTCTTCCCGACCCAGAAAGAGTCATCAGTTGATGGCTCTTTTTTATGCAATAACATGAGTTTGGGTCACATTTGGGACACTTTTAGGTCAGAATTTTTACAAGTGATGAATAATATTCTTATCAAATATATTTACATCTAGCCATGAAACACTTATTACTACTCATACTCCTTTCATTTCTTTGTGTTTTTTCATTTTCACAAAGTCGATCTATTTCACAAACGACTAAAAAAATCGTATTTACAAGAGATGGTGGCAGATGCCAATGTTGTGGGAGCAGCGATAATTTAGAATACGATCATATCATCCCTTTTTCATGTGGTGGACAAGGAACAGTTTCAAACATTCAACTTCTATGCCAGAAATGCAATCGCAGTAAATCAAATAGCTGTTATTGTAAAGTCCACAATAAGAAAGTCGGTATCAACTGTTGTGATGGAAATGAAGTGAAAAAAAATTCAGCTAATTTGTCAAAGCAATGCACAGGAATAACTAAAAAAGGGACAAGATGCAAAAACAAGACCACCAATTCCAGTGGTAGATGTCATCTTCATTAAATCCAACTATTTAACTTACCTAACATGAATCAGAATATGTTATTTGCCATAGATGAAGGAACTGAAGAAATTATTGTTTCTGAATCTCCAAAAGGAACCAATAGGATCAATCTTATTGAGCGAATCAGTCACAAAGAAAATGAGCTACTTTATCAGGCTGTTTTAACCTTAATACTCATCACAAAAGATCCAAATTTTGAACCATCCATTTTTAAAGCAATGGATAAAGTATGTCAGTTACTTTATAGCAAAAAATCTAAATGAGATAAATCAATTATTGCACTAACCTAACACCCCTTCTAAGCTTCCCCCCTTAGAAAACAACCTATCTGTTTTCTTGACCATTGCTGGATCTAGTTCAACAGATGGTGCATGATGGGGTTTGATGCGGGCGTCAAGGATAATGGGGCCGCGACTGCACCAATGTTTGTTTTCGTAATAGGCACCAATGCCATGTATATCATGTGATGGATTACTCCTGGTAAAGGCAACCCACAAAAAGTTTCTGAGGTTGACTCCGGTAAATGCTGCATCATCACACCAAATTAAAAAAGGTGTGTTGTGAAGCTCGGATAGATGGGGTAGTAGTTGGCCATTCAGTACCACGACTTCCTTCTCTGTTTCTGCAGCATCTTGGAACTTCTTGGTTGAAATTGCAATTACACCCGGCATGATCATTCTAATGCCTGTCAGTCCGCTTACCTCTTTCAAACAAGTGGGTATTTCTGTCGCTAGTGTTCTAATTGGATCTCCATAGGCTGCAAACACCACCTTGCTTCCAGTGTTCAATCCTGTCCCGGAATAATCCAGTGTATCCATAGTGGTGTTCGTATGAAAATGGATATCTCTATCCAGATGAATTCGCTCTAACATGTAATGAAAGAATTGGGCCTCGTTATGGGTTGTGAGTTGATGGGTAGGGTCGGCAGTAATAAATAAAAACTTTGCCAAACTCAACTGCCCAGTTCCTAAAATATGATTGGCAATGGTCAGCAACTCTGCCGGTTGTTTTGTCGGCAAAAAAGGCGTGTACCGCTCACTGCCAATGGCTAGCAACAAAGGATGTACTCCTGCGGCATCAACGGCATGGACTTCCTTCACACCTGGAATTTCTTTCGGGATGGCTGTGTCGGTCATCTCATGAATCAATTGTCCGAATGAAGTATCCTCCTGTGGCGGTCGACCAACAACGGTAAACGGCCAAATGGCGTTTTTTCTGGCATACACCTTATGGACCTTCATCAAAGGAAAAGGATGCTGCAAACTGTAATATCCCAAATGATCACCAAAGGGGCCTTCAGGTTTATTTTCTCCTGGCATGACTTCTCCAGTAATCACAAAATCGGCATCGGTACTTACGGCAAATCCATCTTTATAGGTATATCGAAATCTTCTTCCACCCAGCAACCCAGCAAAGGTCATTTCACTCAACTCTTCAGGCAATGGCATGACGGCAGATACGGTATGTGAAGGGGGACCACCCACAAACACGCTGACCTTAAGCGGAATGCCCATTTTGTTGGCTTTGGTCTGGTGCACGCCAATTCCTCTGTGCAACTGATAGTGCAATCCAATTTCTTGATCAAGCCGATAGTCGTTACCCGATAACTGAATGCGGTACATCCCCAAATTGGACTTCATGATACCCGGTTGTTCAGGATCTTCGGTGTATACCTGAGGTAAGGTGACAAAAGCACCCCCGTCCATCGGCCAGTGATGGATCAATGGCAGATCAGAAATCTTGATCTCTTCATGCAGGACTGGTCTCTGAATGGGATTTTTGAGCGGCAATGCTTTAACCGCAGCAAAAAGAGCATCTATATTTTTAAACGGATGTTTAAGGGCATCCATAGGATTGTTCTTGATCGCAATCAAGCGCTGGACATATTCAAGGGTGTCGCGAAAAATAAAGCGACTTCTTTCCAACGATCCAAAGAGATTGGAGACTGCCCTGAACTTGGAACCTTTGACATTTTCAAAAAGTAGGGTAGGTCCACCGACTTCGTATACCCGGTGGTGGATGGTGGCCATTTCCAGAAAGGGGTCGACTTCCTCCTTGATGCGCACCAAATGATGATGCCGCTCAAGGTCCAATAAGGCTTCCTCCAATGACTGGTAGGCCATATGATTTAATTAGATGCGCTCAAACGCAGAAAAGAAGAAATCGCCTTCAATTTTGGCATTTTCATTGCTATCGCTTCCGTGAATTGCATTTTCTCCTACGCTGCGGGCAAATTTCTTTCGAATGGTGCCTTCTTCTGCATTAGCCGGATTGGTCGCACCAATAAGCTTCCTGAAATCCTCTACCGCATTTTCTTTTTCCAAAATAGCAGCCACAATGGGTCCACTGCTCATGAACGCAACCAGCTCACCATAAAAAGGACGCTCTTTGTGCACGGCATAAAACTCACCTGCTTTTGACTCGCTCAGGCGAGTGGCTTTCATAGCGACAATCTTGAAACCAGCAGCTTCGATCTGCTGCAGGATAGCACCGGTGTACTGACTGGCAAAAGCATCTGGCTTAATCATGGTAAAGGTTCTGTTGCTCATGGTGTTATGGCTTTAGGGCGCAAATCTACTCTGAAAACCAGCATCGCCCAACTAAAACCCCCTCAAATTGGATTTGCGGAAGGGGGGCATTACATTTGCACCTCCCCATGAAAAGAATCACCCGCGTTTTTGAGCAGCTCCGACCAACCGACCCGGTGGTCATCACCATGCACCAAAAGCCTGACCCCGATGCCATGGGTTCAGCCCTGGGGCTTTACCATTTCATCAAAAAACTGGGAAATCCTGCCGTGGTCATTTCGCCGACCAACTGGGCCGACTTTCTCAAGTGGATGCCCGGGATTGAAGAAGTGATTGATTTTGAATCTAAAGGTGAAATCGCTAAAAAATACCTTTTTGCTGCCAAGTGGCTGTTTTGTCTGGACTACAACAATTTTAGTCGCACCCGCTACATGGAGGGAATTTTAACCCAGATGGACTGCAAAAAGGTATTGATTGATCACCACCGTGAACCACAATCGGAATCATTCGACTTCGTCTACAGTGATCACACCAAGAGTTCCACCTCTGAAATGATTTACGACTTTATTAAGTTCTCCGGAAAAGCCGATTTGATTGATCAAGATATCGCCACCTGCCTGTATGCCGGAGTCATGGCCGATACCGGCTCCTTTCGTTTTTCATCCACATCCCCTGACGTTCATAAAATGATCGCTGAGCTGCAGGGGTTTGACATTGACCATCCTAAGATCCATTCCAATATTTACGACAATTTTCAGGAAAACAGGCTGCGGTTCATTGGACACGTTCTGTTAAACAGGATGGAATTAATGTATGAGTACAACACCGCGTTAATTGCCATTCCCAAGGCGGACATCCTCCGTTACCAGATTAAAACTGGCGACACGGAAGGGTTGGTTAATTTTCCGCTTTCCATTCAGGGTATAGAAATGGCTGCCCTGCTGATTGACCGGGACGAAGAGAGAAAATGGTCGTTTCGGAGCAAAGAGACGTTTGACTGCAATACCTTTGCACGGAAATACTTTAATGGAGGAGGACATTATAACGCATCCGGCGGGAGAAGTTCGCTTTCCGTTGATGCGAATATTGTTGAATTTAAAAAGGCATTAAAAGAGTTTTTAATCAATTAATCAATTACATGAAAAATTCATTCGTTCACATCTTGGGCCTTGCCCTCATTGCATTGCTCCTTGGTGCTTGTCAGAACATAGGCTTTGAAAAAACCAAGTCAGGATTGGAGTATAAGATAATATCCTCCGAAAAAGGGGACTCCCTGAAACATGGCGATTTCATCAAATTCAATTATCGCCTCACCTATAAGGATTCCATGGTGAGCAACTCCTATGATTTTATGCCCCAGTACCTGATGGTCGATAGCGTGGGCTTCTATCATGACATTACCGAATTTGTGAATAAAATGAAGGTGGGTGACAGTGCTGTCTGTTACCAAAATTATGATTCGCTTCAAAACCTATCCAACCTGGGAGCTGCCCCTCCTCCATACGTGAAAAAAGGGCAGAAGCAACAAATCACGATTAAAATTTTAGCTGTTTTCAAAAACAAAGATGGAAAATCAGGTCGTGATCTCGCGATTGAAGATTACAACAGTGAAATTCAGAAGTTCAAGGAGAAAGAGATGGCTGTGATCGAAAAATACCTTTCTCTTAAAAATATCAAAGCAGAGAAAATCAACAACAATGTTTTTGTCTCCATTGAACAAGAAGGGACCGGAAAGCAAGCCGATTCAGGTCAGCTGATTGGAATAAAATACAATGGCTACAATTTTGAAGGAAAATACTTTGATTCCAACATTGACACCAATAAACAAAACTTTAGACACGGCCTGGATACTTTCTTCTTTGTATCAAAATCACAAGGCGCAATCCAAGGTATGCTGGAAGGCATTACCCGATTCAAAAAAGGTTCCAAAGGAAAGATATTCATTCCTTCGAGCTTAGGTTATGGACCTCAGGGCAATCCTCCTGCAATCAAACCCAACGAGAACCTCATTTTCGATGTGGAAGTTGTAGAAGTAAAGGATTTGCCGGCAAATCCTAATCCAGCAGCTAACGTTAGGCATTAAGCGCCTTTACTAGCTGAATCACTTCCCGAGCTTCTGGCACGTCGTGCACACGCAGGATGTCCGCACCATTCAATAGTGCAACCGTATTGAGAGCTGTAGTCCCATTGAGTGCTTGTTCAGATGTGGTGTCTAATAATTTGTAAATCATTGATTTACGGGATAAGCCTGTAAGTATAGGTTGATTCAATTCCTTGAGTTCAGAAAGGTTCTTCAACAACTGGTAATTGTGCTCCAGGGTCTTTCCAAAGCCAAATCCAGGGTCGATGATCACTTGTTCGATTCCAGCGTGATTCAGCATGCCCATTGTTTCTTTGAAAAACAGTAGGACTTCTTCAACGACGTGTTCATATTGAGGATTGAACTGCATGGTATCCGGAGTGCCTTGCATGTGCATGCATACGTAGGGTACGCGCCAATGGGATACAACCGGCCAAAGTCGGAGATCGAGTTTGCCTGAACTGATGTCATTCACTATTTCAACACCTTTGGATAGGGCAAATTCGGCCACAACTGCACTGGTGGTATCGATGGAGCACCATTGATGTGGGTAGTGGGTTTTCACATACTCAATGCTGTAGGCAACCCGATCCAGTTCCTCCTGGTCTTCGAGATGGCGACTCCCCGGGCGGGAACTTCTACCCCCAATATCAATGATATCTGCACCTTGCTCATGCATCAATGATAACTTATCCTCCAGCTTACCGTTTTCGAGCGAACGACTTCCTGCATAAAACGAATCATCGGTACAATTCACAACACCCATGATGCGCGGAACATCCAAATCCATCTTTCTTCCGTGGGCCAAGAGTGAGTACATGCTTTTGCTTATTTTTGCGACCGTACTGAATTCAAATGTCGACGCATACAAATATACAATACGACAAGGCAGTGGAATCCTGCAACGAAATCTTTGTCAAAAAAACACGCGACTACGGAACCTCCTGGCGATGCTTGCGCATCATCTCCATTAACGATCAAATTTTCATTAAAGCCATGCGCATCCGAACCATTCAGGAGAAGAAAACCCAACGGGTAGGGGATGATATCATCAGCGAATTCAAAGGCATCGTGAATTATGGGGTCATCGGACTGATTCAATTGTCCATTGGCGAAAGCGAAATCCAGGATATTCCTCTTGAAACTGCTTCACAATTGTATTCCCAACACCTGACACTTGCCCGCGATACCATGCTCAATAAAAATCATGATTACGGAGAAGCCTGGCGCGACATGAGCCAGGAAAGTTTTGTCGATTTGATCCTCATGAAACTCAATCGCATCCGCCAAATTCTTTCCAACGATGGAAAAACCCTAATCAGTGAAGGAATAGACGCCAACTTTGTTGACATCATCAACTATGCAGTATTCGGCCTGATCCTCATTGAAGAAGAAAAAGAAGGTCATCATGCTTAACTACTATGCATAAACTGTTTACCATAGCAAGATGGTTCGTAGGACTGCTGTTTATTTTCAGCGGCTTAGTCAAGGCGAATGATCCGTTGGGACTCAGTTACAAAATGCAGGAGTTTTTTGAAGTTTGGCACATGGGGTTCTTGGACTCGTATACATTCTCCCTATCCGTCATCATCATCACCTTTGAAATTGTTGCAGGGGTTGCCTTGCTGATCGGATGGCAATTCCGATTATTCAGCTGGCTTGTTTTACTGCTCATCATTTTCTTCACGTTTCTCACAGGATATGCAGTTTTTTCCGGTAACATAAAAGAATGTGGTTGCTTTGGTGATTGCATACCGCTTTCTGCTGCTCAATCCTTTACCAAGGATCTTGTATTACTGGTCATCACCGCTTGGCTGTTCATCAAACGAAAAAGTATACAGTCTGCAATATCCCGTTTTAAAGCGGTGTCATTGATTATCCTGGCAACGATCGCTTCACTGTATATTCAATATTATGCTGTAGAATACTTACCTCCTGTGGATTGCCTACCCTATAAAAAAGGAGTGGACATCTATGAGCAAATGAAGATTCCTTCCAATGCCATACCGGACAGCACCGTCATCACGTTTGTCTATCAGAAAGACGGAAAAGAGGTGGAGTTCGATACCGAGCATTTTCCAGTGGACTTTAGCGACAGCGCATATTCGTTTGTTCGCCGATACGACAAGTTGATTCGAAAAGGAAATGCAGAACCCCCCATCAAGGATTTTGTCATCATGACACCAGAAGGGGTGGATACCACAGCAGCCATTCTGAACGATCCCCGAGAAATGTGGGTCATCTTTATCCGTCAAGTCGACAACAAAAGTAAAGCCTGGATCAATTCAATTCAAAAAATCAATGGATGGTCAATTGACAATCAGCGCCCGGTCATTGTTGTTACACCACAATTCGAAGCTGTGACGGATCTGTTTCAGCAATCAAACATTCAACTTCCTGTTTACAAAGGAGATCTTGTAGCCATCAAAACTGCAGCGCGATCCAATCCAACCCTTTATCAACTTCAGCAGGGAGTCGTCTTGGATAAACGAGGCAGAGCCAACATGCTCCAGCCATTTGGATTTACAGAATGACCACTTCTCTGACCGCTCCTTCCCCCATGGATTCATTGACGCGTTGAAGTATCAACTCTTTTTGAAAGACGAGTTCATTTTTTAAAGCAGCAACAGATGTTCGTATGAACAGTGTGCCGTTGCGCAATTCAATGGAATCGGTATACCGTGCAATGGTCTCACTCATGATGGCTTCCCAATGTTCTTCGATGGTAAGGGATTGCATCCTGGATTTCAGTCGACTGGATTCCAGAAACTTTTTCAATGCATCTCCCAGGGATAACGCTTCCGGCATTTTATAAAGCAATTGATTGGAAAGGTACAGAAATACCCTGCAATGCGTGTTGCATGCGCTCATGATGGGTATCGGTCAGGATTACCTGTCCCGCGTTTTTTTGCGTAACATGCACCAGCAACCGATGCAAACGCCCTGCATCGAGTTTTTCAAAAACATCATCCAGCAGGAGTATGGGCTCAAACCCATTGTGAGCAGTGAGCATATGAAAACACGCTAATTTGAGGGCGAACAACAGGCTCTTTTTTTGACCCTGAGAGGCCACTTGCTTGAAGGGAACCTGGTCCATTTCAAAATACAGATCATCACGGTGAGCGCCCAGGGTAGTTCGTTGACTATGGATGTCTTTCTGCCGTGCAGCGTTTAACGCTGCTGCAAAATCATCTTCCGGAATTCCTTTGATGTGCTCAATGGTTGGCTGCTCCGACTGTGAAGAAAAGTCGGCATACAAGCGTTCGACAACCGGTATAAATATTCTTAGAAAATCAAGACGACGTGCATTAACCTGTGTTCCCCATTGAACGAGTTGAACATCCCAGGCATCCAGCAGGGAATGATCGATGTGATAGGGGTCTATTGACCTGAGGTACTTATTTCGTTCCTGCACAACCCGGTTGTAACGAATCAACGCATTCAGGTATTCGGCGTCCAATTGAGAAAGCAGGGAATCGATTAATTTTCGACGCTCTTCACTGCCGCCGGAAATGAGTCCTATATCATCCGGAGCAATAAAAACTACGGGGAGCTGACCGACATGATGAGCGAAAACGGGTATCATTTCCTTGTCCACCCTGAGCTCTTTTTTATTGGTTTCCCGCAGAATGAGTTCAACTTCTGCCTCATTGTTCATTTTCTCGAATACTCCAGTAAGTCTAAACCCTTGTTCTCCATGACGAACCGACTGTTGATCTCCTTTTGAAAAATAACTTTTGGTCAAACAAAGCATATGGATGGCATCCAACAAATTGGTTTTTCCGGCACCATTTTTCCCGCAGATGGCGGTAACGTGCTCGGTAAACCGAAACTCAGCAGTAGCATAATTCCTGAACTGCACAAGGGATATGGTGGAGATCCTGAACATGAGGGAAAAACAGGGGTTGAGAAGAAGCGTAAAAATAGGGAATACCCGTGTTCAGTCCCCCCTGTTTTGGGATTTTCGCACTATATTTGCACAACTTTTTGAACGACAAATATTTTGTCCAATATGGCGGCAACCAAATTCACCAAGGAAACCTATCATTACTGGTACGAGATGATGCTTTTGCTCCGGAAATTTGAGGAGAAAGTGGGACAGCTCTATGGTATGCAAAAAATCCGTGGTTTTTGTCATTTGTACATCGGACAAGAAGCCCTAGCTGCTGGATGCATGACGGCCACGCGCCAGGAAGATCCGTTCATCACCGCCTACCGTGATCATGGTCTTGCATTGGCAAAAGGAATGACCGCAAATGAATGCATGGCTGAATTGTATGGTAAAGCAACCGGTTGCTCGAAAGGAAAAGGAGGAAGCATGCACTTTTTTGGTGTCGACAAGTATTTTTTTGGAGGGCATGGTATAGTAGGAGCACAAATTGGCACCGGTGCAGGTTTGGCGTTTGCAGAAAAGTACAAAGGCACCGATAACGTTTGCCTGACCTTTTTTGGCGATGGTGCTGCGCGACAAGGCATGCTCCACGAAACGTTCAACCTGGCAATGATTTGGCAATTGCCTGTGATTTTCATTTGCGAGAACAACAACTATGCAATGGGAACTTCTGTCACCCGAACTTCCAATGTCACCGATATTTACAAATTGGCCGATGCATACGAAATGCCAGCCGACAAAGTTGACGGAATGAGCCCGGAAGCCGTTCACGAAGCAGTATCCCGAGCAGTGAGAAGAGCCCGAGAAGGAGGTGGACCCACATTGTTGGAAATGAAAACCTATCGGTACAAAGGCCACTCCATGAGTGATCCCCAAAAATACCGTTCAAAAGACGAGGTGGAAGAGTACAAGGAAAAAGACCCTATTGAACATTGTAAGTCGAAACTCCTGAGTGAATTTGGATACCGTGAAGAAGACATTACACTGATCGATGATCGGGTGAAGTCGGTAGTAGACGAATGCGTCCGCTTCGCTGAAGAGAGCCCTTTGCCTGACGACAGTGAACTGTTGAAAGATGTGTACCAACAGCAAGATTATCCTTTTATTGTTGATTAATTCATACGCAGATATATGGCAGAACATAAAAATTTAGAGCAGGCCGACCAGGAAGTAGTGAATAAAGCAGTCGGTTTTTGGAACGCATATGGTAAAAAACTTTCAATTGGCATCGCTGCATTGGTGATATTGGTGGGAGGTTATTGGGCCTATGGAAGTTTCGTTCAAGCTCCAAAAGAACAGAAAGCCAACGAAGAAATTTTCATGGCTGAATCCTTTTTCAGAAAAGATTCTTTTAACCTGGCGCTCAATGGCAATGCAGCGACACCTGGATTGTTAAAAGTCATCAGCAAATACGACGGAACCCAATCTGCTAACCTTGCCCGTCTTTATGCAGGCGAATGCTACCTCCAGTTGGGCGAATTTCAAAAGGCAATTGATCAATTGGAAAAGTTCAGCAGCAACGGTGCAAAGCAAGTGGAAGCCAAAGTGGAAGGTTTACTGGGGGATGCCTATGCAGAATTGAAAAAGAATGAGGAAGCAATTGCACATTATAAAAAAGCAGGAACCTTGTTTCCCGACGATCAGGCAATCTCTTCTGAATACCTGTTCAGAGGCGCCTTGCTTTCTGAAATGAGCAACAAAAATGAGGAGGCCATCGAACTCTATCAGCTGCTCAAAGAAAAGTATCCTCGCACCGATAAGGGATTTGTAGTCGATAAATACCTGGCTCGCCTGGGTGTTGTCAGATAATGAACGTACACGTCTTCATACCTTGTTTCATCGATCAGCTCTATCCCCAAACGGGATTCAATACCATCAAAGTGCTCGAACGAGCGGGATGCACTGTTTCCTATAACCCTGCTCAAACCTGTTGTGGACAGCCCGCTTTCAATGCCGGGTACTGGGGAGAATCCCGCGAAGTATGCAATAAGTTCTTACAGGATACCGCTGAAGCCGAGTACATCGTCATGCCCAGTGCCTCTTGTGCTGGATTTGTGCGCAATTATTACCCGACGATCTACGACAAATCTTCGACTCCAGGCGTAACAAAAGGACTCAAAGAACGGGTATACGAGTTGAGTGATTTTTTGGTCAATGTTGTACACATTGATGACCTGGGCGCGCGACTGGAAGGAGTTGGTACCTATCACCATTCGTGTGCCGCATTGCGGGAATGTTCATTGAAAAAGGAACCCCTGCAGTTGCTGGCTAAGGTGGGGGGACTTGAACTGGTAACGCTGCCAGAAGAAGAGACCTGTTGCGGATTTGGAGGAACCTTTGCCGTAAAATTTGAAGGAATTTCAACAGCTATGGGGGATCAAAAAATAGAAAACGCAAAAAAGACAAAAGCTGAGTTTTTGATCTCCTCGGACATGAGCTGTCTGATGCACCTCAGCGGAGTAGCCGAAAAATCATCCGTTCCCATTAAAGCAATGCATTTGGCCGATGTGTTGGCCAGTGGATACTAATCGTTTGCTATGGCATATTGGCTCATAAAATCAGAACCGTTTAAGTACTCATGGGAACAGTTTGAAAAGGATGGACAAACCTTTTGGGACGGTGTCCGCAATTATGCCGCTCGCAACAATTTACGGAGCATGAAAAAAGGGGATCTCGCTTTTTTTTATCATTCGAATGAGGGAATGGAAATTGTAGGTATTGCCAAAGTAGTAAAAGAAGCCTATCAGGACCCCACCACAGATGAATCGGCCTGGGTGGCGGTGGATGTAAAGCCGCATAAACGACTGAAAAATCCGGTCTCACTGAGCTCCATCAAATCAGAAAAAAAACTGGTCAATATGGCCCTTATACGACTGGGCCGACTCTCCGTCCAACCGGTCTTGGAAACCGAATGGAATATCGTCCTAAAAATGGCTGGAATGGCCTAAAATCAGTAGATTTGTATCTATAAATCAATCCTGTTTTTAACGGCTCTTTTTTATTAAAAAATGGACGAAAACAATCTCCCTGAACAGACCCACGATACCAATCGAATAGTCCCGATCAACATCGAAGAGCAGATGAAAGCTGCTTACATCGATTATTCCATGAGTGTGATCGTTGGAAGGGCCCTTCCGGATGCCCGTGACGGTTTAAAACCTGTGCATCGTCGCATTCTATTTGCGATGAATGAATTGGGAATGGATTACAATAAACCCACCCGTAAATGCGCAAGAATTGTCGGTGAGGTTTTGGGCAAATACCATCCGCACGGTGATACGGCTGTTTACGATTCACTGGTGCGCATGGGGCAGGAATGGAACACGCGCTACCCAACCATCGATAAACAGGGAAATTTTGGATCTCCCGATGGAGAAGGACCTGCAGCCATGCGTTATACAGAAGCGCGTCTTCAGCGGCTTGCGGGATTCATGATGGACGACATCGATAAAGAGACGGTTGATTTTCAACTCAATTTTGATGATTCACTCGAAGAGCCAACCGTTCTTCCAACCCGTATACCTCATTTGTTGATCAACGGAAGCAGTGGTATAGCAGTAGGCATGGCCACCAATATGCTGCCCCATAATTTGGCAGAAGTCATTGATGGATGCATTGCCTACATCGACAACCGCAGCATTGAAATCGACGAGTTGATGCAATTGGTGAAAGCACCTGATTTTCCAGGAGGCGGAATCATTTATGGAATGGAAGGCGTTAAGTCGGCCATGCATACCGGTCGCGGTCGCGTTGTCCTTCGGGGAAAAGTTTCCATCGATACAAAAGCCAACGGCCGCGGGCAAATTGTCATCACCGAAGTACCGTATCAGGTCAGTCGAGATGTGCTTACCGCCCGTATTGGTCAATTGGTGAATGAAAAAATAATTGAAGGCATTACCAATGTCAACAATGAGTCCACTGAAAAAGAAGGAACGCGAATTGTAATCGATATACGCAAAGATGCGGTTGCCAATGTGATCGTGAACCAACTGTACAAGTTTACAGATCTGCAAACTTCCTACGGTATCAATAATGTGGCGCTGGTTAAAGGTCGACCTAAAATCATGAACCTCAAGGATCAGATTGGGGTCTTCATTGATTTCCGACACGAGGTCGTGATAAAACGCGCTCAATTCCAACTGAAAGAGGCGGAAAAGAAAGCGCATATCCTTGAAGGATACTTGATTGCACTGGATCACCTGGATGCCGTCATTCAACTGATCCGCAATGCAAGTACTCCGGAGTTGGCAAAAGAAGGGTTGATCACTCAGTTCGGAATGAGCGAAATACAGTCCAAAGCTGTATTGGAGTTGCGTCTGCAACGCCTCACCGGAATGGAGATTGAAAAGATTCGGGAAGAGTTTGCTGAAATCATGAAAGTGATTGCCGAATTGAAAGATTTGTTGTCGGATGAATCCAAACGATTTGAATTGATCAAAACTGAGCTTCGCGAGGTACAGGATAAATTTGGCGACGATCGCAAAACAGAGATCACCTACCTGGATAACGAAGTACGCATTGAAGACCTGATCAAAGAAGAGGATGTGGTTATCACAGTTTCTCACCTGGGGTACATCAAGCGCACATCAGCCGATGAGTACAGGGCACAGAAAAGAGGGGGAAGGGGTTCCATTGGAGGAAAGACCCGTCAGGAAGATTACATTGAACATCTTTTTGTAGCGTCTACACACCATACATTGTTGTTCTTTACTGAAAAAGGTCGCTGCTACTGGCTGAAGGTGTATGAAATTCCGGAAGGCGATAAGCAAGGAAAGGGTAGGGCCATTCAGAATTTAATGCAATTGCCGCAAGACGATAAGATTCGCACAATCATTGATGTAAAAAATTTAAGCGACGAGGCATTTGTACAGGAGCACTATATTGTCTTGTGTACCAGACAAGGCATCATCAAAAAAACCTCGCTTCAGGAATTCAGTCGCCCCCGTGCAACCGGCGTAAACGCCATTACCATTGTGGAAGGCGATCAGTTGTTGGATGCACGGCTTACCGACGGTAACTGCGAAATCATGTTGGCTGTTCAATCGGGCAGAGCCATTCGCTTCCCTGAAGAAAAAGTTCGTCCAACCGGTAGGGGTGCAATTGGCGTAGCGGGTATTGAAGTGGATGAAACAGGAGATGGAGTGGTGGGTATGATTTGTGTGAACACAAGTGATAAGTCCCGCACCGTTTTAGTGGTTTCGGAAAAAGGATTTGGAAAACGAACTCTCATTGATGAATACCGCATCACCAATCGCGGTGGCAAAGGGGTAAAAACCATCAACGTTACTGAAAAAACCGGTAAATTGGTAGGCATACTCGATGTGAGTGAGAAGGAAGATTTGATGATCACCTGTGCATCGGGAATTACCATCCGTATGCCTATTGCAGAAATCAGCGAGCAGGGAAGGGCTACCCAGGGTGTAAAACTCATCAAGTTGGATGAGGAAGATGAAATCGCTGCAATCACCAAGTTGGATGAAGAAAACGATCAAACAACAGAACCCCCAACACAACCATAATTATTTCAATACCATCACATGAGAAAGTTGCTCTTAACCCTAGTTGCTGCTGTCACCTTATACAGTGTCAACGGGCAGAACCTGACCAAAATCAAAGAAGCCATTACAGCAAACAAGCTGAACGATGCCAAAACACAAGTAGAAGCACTGTTGGCTCAACCCAAAAATCAAAAGAATCCCGAGATTGTCTATTTGAAGGGTAAAGTGTTGAGTGCCATCGCAGCCAATGCAACAGAACGTGCAGCCATGCCGGAAGCCAGGTTACAGGCATTGGATGCCTTTAAAAAAGCGTTGGAGATGGATAAAAATCAGGCGACCTTATTCCTGACCGTCGATAATTATCAACCTGTTTTCTCGCTCTATGCCAGTGGCTTTGAAGAAGCAGCAGGGTATTACAATGAGGAGAAATACGATCAGGCGTTGTCCACGTTCAAAACGACAGGCGTGATTGGCGACTACATCTTTTCACAAGGGTGGGGGTTGTATAAATTGGATACAACGCTGGTATATTACATGGGACTCTCCGCCATCAATGCCAAAAAAGAAGATGAAGCCATTGGATACTTCACCAAACTCGCCGATGCCAATGTAGGACGAACTCCAGATATGGCCACCCCTTATCGGTATTTGGCAAAACACTATTACGATAAAAAGGACGATGCTTCCATGAGCAAGTACATCAATGCGGGTATGACCTTGTTTCCCAAAGATGATTATTTACCCTTGTTGGCCATTGACCATGCCCGCGACAAAGGAGATCAGGCTGCATTGATGAAGCGTTTTGAAGAATTACTCGCGTTCAATCCTGAATCATTTGATCTTAATTTTGAATTTGCAAGCGAATTGTTCTCCGTAGCGCACGTTTCAGAATCCAGCAAACGTCCAGCAGATTACAACGAACTGTGCAAAAAAATAGAAGGGTTATATACCAAGGCGTTGTCTGCAAATCCCAATTCATTTGAAACCATGTTGGCCATAGGAAAACACTATTACAATCAGATTTTATTCATCGAAGATGATATCTATAAGATCAAAGGGACTAAACCTGAGGACGTAAAAAAGAAAGCTGATCTAACGGCTTCCATGAATGAATTGATCGACAAATCAATCCCACCACTGGAGAAAGTGTTTGGGCATTTTGATACCATGGGAAAACTGAAAGTGAGCGAACGATCTAATTTAAAATCGGCATGTACGCTTTTGAACTATTGCTTTGATCGTAAAAAAAATAAAGCAAAAGCTGATTTTTATCAGAAGAAATACGATGAAGCCGATAAGGCCCATCAATAAGTTCATGAACAAATGTATTAGCAGAGAGAAGCCATTGCTTCTCTCTTTTTTTTATCTTCACAACATGTCCATGATTTTAGGAAGGTCATCATTTGGGAATAGTGATAACCACGACAAGGTACTCTCGAGGGAAGAGGCAATGCAGTTATTGAATGAGTGGGTCTTGAACGACCGATTGAAACTGCACATGGTGCAGGTAGGGGGACTCATGGGGGATTGGTCGCGGGAAAAAGAAGAGCTCGATGACCATCAGTCCTGGAAATGGGAAATGGCCGGTCTCTTGCACGATGCCGATTGGGACCAGTGGCCACAGGAACACTGCAAACGGATTGTCGAATACCTGGAAGAAAAGCACATTTGTCCAGAAATCATTCGAGCCATCGCTTCGCACGGCCCCATCCATTTTGGAGTGCTGCCCGAAAGCAGGATGGACCATATGCTGTATGCATTTGACGAATTATCAGGCTTGATCCACGCATATTCCCTCATGCGACCCAATGGATACACCGGCATGGAACTCAAAGGCGTTATGAAACGGTTCAAAGAAAAAACCTTTGCTGCAAATGTAAACCGCGACGATATCCAGGATGCCTGCCAACGCGCCAACCTTTCGTTGCAAGACCTGATCCAATTCATCATCGAGCATCAGGGGAGTTACCAATTGCCATAAAGAACTTTTTACACTGTGTTGAATTCTTTCATAAATATCTACTTAACATAATATAAATTATAAGTAAATAATTCCTGTTTGTAAGCCGAATGCATTTTCATTAAATTGTATCTCAAACGATTGTGATGCGCAGAAGAGATTTCATTCGAACTTCATCACTGGCCCTGCCGGTGGTGCATTCCATAAAAAAAGATGATCCATCAGCTGAGTTTCCTGTAGTGGTTTCTACCTGGGATTTTGGAAAGGCGGCCAATGCAGCAGCCTGGAAAATTCTGTCCGCAGGCGGAAAAGCCATTGATGCAATAGAAACGGGTGCACGCGTTACAGAGGCCGATCAAAGCAATAAAACGGTTGGAGTTGGCGGTTATCCCGACCGAGACGGTCATGTTACCCTGGATGCCTGCATCATGGATGAGCATGGCAATTGTGGCTCCGTCATGTGCCTGGAAGATATCATGCACCCGATTTCGGTCGCCCGCAAAGTCATGGAAAAGACGCCCCATGTGATCCTGGTGGGACAAGGCGCACTGCAATTTGCTTTGCAGAATGGGTTTACCCGGCAGAACTTATTGACCCCCGACAGCGAAGCGGCCTGGAAAGAATGGCTGAAGAAAGCCAATTACAAGCCGGTCATCAATATTGAGAACTCCAGCTACCAACAAACTCCTTCCACAGACCACTTTCCCGGATCTATCGATAATCACGACACCATTGGCATCCTTGCACTGGATGCATCCCGGAACCTCAGTGGTGGCTGCACCACCAGCGGAATGGCCTTTAAAATGCACGGCCGTGTAGGCGACTCCCCCGTGATCGGTGCAGGCTTGTTTGTCGATAACGAAGTCGGGGCCGCCACCTCAACGGGTGTTGGAGAAGAAGTCATCAAATGCGTTGGTTCTCACTTAGTTGTAGAATTAATGCGACAAGGATTTACTGCTCCGAAAGCCTGTAAGAAGGCGGTTGAGCGAATTGCACAGCGCAACCCCCAAAAGGCAAGAGAAATACAAATTGGGTTCTTGGCCTTGGATAAGCAAGGCAATTACGGAGCCTATGCCCTTCAAAACGGCTTTACTTATTCCGTCAAAACAAAGGATAAGGAAATGGTTGTTGAAAGCGATTACCACTTTACTATTCGCCCACGATGATGAAATACGAATTGGAAATCATCGCCTTTGATATTCAAAGTTGCTCAGAAATAGAGAATTGCGGAGCAACCCGAATCGAATTGTGTGCGAATCCGCTGGAAGGAGGGACTACCCCATCGGCTGGAATGATCAAGGCTGCCAGATCTGCTTGTTCTATACAGCTTTTTCCAATCATTCGTCCACGGGGAGGCGACTTCCTCTACTCTGCTGCTGAATTTGAAGCGATGCGTGAAGACATTCAGCAATGTAAGTCGATTGGATGCGATGGCGTTGTATTGGGAATGCTCACTTCAAAAGGTGAAGTGGATCAAAAGCGATGCGCCCAACTCATAGAAGCTGCGGGCAGCATGGAAGTAACGTTTCACCGGGCATTCGACCGTGTACGGGATCCCTTTGAAGCCATGGAGTCGATTATCGCTTTGGGGTGCACCAGAATCCTCACCAGTGGTTTGCACCCCCACGCCAGCGAAGGAGCATTGCTCATTCGTGAACTGGTTGAGCGTGCAGGCACACGCATTCAGATCATGGTAGGATCCGAAGTCAGATCGGATAACATCCGATCACTGGCCTCCTCAACAACTGCCACTTGCTTTCACAGTTCTGCACGCATTGACAATTCTTCTGCAATGCAGTATTCCAATTCAGACATGCATGAGGCATTGAAACACGCAACCGTTGATCCCATGGAAGTTCGTCGGATAAAACAAGCACTGGATAACTACTTTTCGCCATCATGAATTTTCCGGAAATACACCACAAGCGAACTCTTTCTGTCATTTCAGTGATGATAGCCCTTGGCATTGTTTTTTGGAAATTCCTGACGCCAACACCAATTGATTACAATGCCCAGGTCAAACCCATTTTGAATCAAAAGTGCATCTCCTGTCATGGCGGCGTGAAGAAAAAAGGGGGATTCAGTCTGTTGTTTCGCGAAGAAGCTTTATCGCCAACGGAATCAGGTCATCCCGCGATCGTTCCGGGAAATTCTGCCAAAAGTGAAATGATCAAACGACTGCACGCAACAGATCCGGAGGAACGAATGCCCTATAAAGAGCCACCGTTAACCAAAGAAGAAATTGTGATCCTCACGCAATGGATCGATGAAGGTGCACCGTTCAATCTCCATTGGTCTTACCAGCCCGTTCAACTGCCCAAGGTCCCTACCCGATCTTTTTTTGAATGGTTCAGTCCACAGCCAACCAATGAAATCGATCAATTCATCGACGCACAATTATCTGAAAAAGGATTATCGCGATCCGAAGAAGCAAGTAAATCGATCTTACTGCGACGCGTCAGCTTGGATCTGATTGGCATTCCGGCGCCCGATGCGCTGGCCAGTCAGTTTCTTTCTGATCCATCGGAAAATGCATATGAAAGCCTGGTCGACTCTCTACTTCGACTTCCTCAATTTGGAGAACGCTGGACGGCCATTTGGATGGATCTTGCGCGATATGCAGACACCAAAGGATACGAGCGGGATTATATCCGAACGATATGGCGCTACCGCGATTGGTTGATCAAAGCGTTCAATGAAGACAAACCCTATGACCAATTCCTAATTGAACAACTAGCTGGCGATCTGCTTCCTGATCCCAGTGATGAGCAGTTTTTGGCGACTGCCTTTCACCGCAATACCATGACCAATGATGAAGGGGGTACCGATAATGAAGAGTTCAGAACTGCAGCGGTCATTGATCGTGTCAATACCACCTGGGAAGCATTGATGGGAACCAGTTTTGCATGCGTGCAATGCCATTCACATCCATACGATCCTTTTCGGCACGAAGATTACTATCGTTTCATGGCATACTTCAATGAGTCGCGGGATGAAGACACCTATGATGAATACCCGTTGCTCCGGGAATTTCAGCATAGAAGTCGCCAACAATTCGATTCTCTCATGACCTGGTTGAAAACATCAACCAACAAGGATGCCGTTGATTTTTACAGGCGAATGGTCAAAACAGGTCGGCCATGCATCAACAGCATTGCAAATGACTCCATGTCAAATGCCGCACTGGAAGACACCAAGTTTTTAAGGTTCCGAAAAAATTCTCTCGCGCGTTTCCCATCGGTCGATTTCACTGATAAACCACTGTTGTTGATTCGAATGCGATCGGGAGTAGCCGGTGGAAAGCTCTCGGTTGTGTTGGATCAGCCTAACGGGAAACCCATCGCTCAGCACTTCATACCCATCACAAAAGGAGAATGGGATATCCTGACGATTCCGCTGAACGGTTATCTTTCCGGAAAACACGATGTGTACTTTACCTATACCAATCCATCGTTAAAAAATAACAATGAGAATGGGACGCTGGTCGATTGGCTTACGCCTATCCCTGCATTTCCAAGTGCAAACAATTCGACGGTATACTTCACCTATTTTATCAACCTGTTGAATGAACCCGATGCGTTGTTCACTCCCATTATGGAGGACAATCCCGCGTACATGAAACGCAATACCTATGTATTTGAACGCGGAAACTGGCTGATGAAATCCAAACAAGTTCAAGCAGGCGTGCCAGCTGTTTTGAAAAACAATCAATTCAAGAACATGCAGTCGCGATTGGAAATGGCGATGTGGATGACGGATAAACAGCATCCGCTTGTTTCGCGCACCATGGTGAATCGCCTATGGGAACAACTGTTTGGGCAAGGCATTGTGGAAACCCTGGAAGACTTGGGATCTCAGGGAATGCATCCGACTCATCAGGGTCTGCTTGACTTTCTATCGTATCGGTTTATGTACGATGACGATTGGAGTATCAAAAAAACATTGAAACGAATGGTCATGTCGGCTACTTACCGACAATCATCCGTTGCCAGTCAACAGGCACTCAAAGAAGATCCTCTAAATAAATTATATGCGCATGCTCCCCGTGTTCGATTGACTGCCGAACAAATCCGGGATCAAGCTTTATGCATTACCGGAAAGATGAGTACTAAAATGTATGGTCCAAGTGTTATGCCCTATCAGCCTGATGGCATTTGGGCCTCTCCTTATGATGGACGATCATGGAAGAAAAGTGAAGGCGAAGATCAGTACCGACGAGCCATTTACACATATTGGAAACGAACAGGTCCCTACCCTTCTTTTATCAGCTTCGATGGCACTGCACGGGAAGTCTGCACCGCTAGAAGAATTCGAACCAATACACCATTACAGGCGCTTGCTTTGTTAAACGACTCAGCGTATTGGGATCTATCGGTTCAATGGGCAAGGCAATTATTGCCCGCTGCTGGTGCTGATGTGGGACAAGCGATTGAAAAAGGTTATCACCGTGCGACCGGATCAAACATCAATGTCTTGAAAAAACAGGCGCTTGTCGACTTATTTTCTTCAAGTTTACAGCGTATTTCTGCAGAACCTGAACGGCTCAAGCAGTTGCTGTCCGACAGCTCCAATCAACCGCACGCTAAACAATTGGCCGCATTGGCCATTGTCACCAATTCGATCCTCAACCTGGATGAGGTCATCACAAAAAATTGAATGATCATGTCCCTTGAAACATTGATACACGAAGCACACCACACATCGCTCTGCTATCAGACTCGAAGACATTTTCTTCATCAGTGCAAAACCGGTATGGGAGCTATGGCACTGGGAGCATTTTTAAACGGATGCGGATGGTCTTCTACCGATGGATCTTCAGCGGAACAACCCCTAAGGCCAAAGGCTCCGCATTTTCCCGGGAAAGTCAAATCCGTAATATTTCTCCACATGGCTGGTGCACCCTCACAATTGGAGATGTTTGATTTTAAACCAGAGCTGGCGAAAATGGATGGTCTGCCTTGTCCCGACTCCTTTTTGAATGGTAAAAAGTTCGCATTCATACGCGGTGTTCCTTCTTTATTGGGGCCGCAAACCCAATTTAACCGGTACGGTGAAAGTGGAACTTGGTTGTCGGACAACCTCCCTGAATTCAGAAAAGTAGTAGACGATGTGTGTTTGCTCAAAGCGGTAAATACCGATCAATTCAACCATGCGCCTGCTCAATTGCTGATGCATTGCGGAACCGCACGGTTGGGTAGGCCCAGTATGGGATCCTGGGTAACGTATGGACTGGGTACCGAAAACAGCAATCTTCCGGGATTTGTTGTGCTGACTTCCGGTGGAAGAAATCCCGACGCAGGCAAAAGCGTTTGGGGCAGCGGGTTCCTGCCTTCTGTTTACCAAGGAGTGCAGTGCCGTTCCGAAGGCGATCCGGTTTTATTTCTCAAAGACCCCAATGGGTTGAACAGAGACATGCGCAAGGCCTCCATTGAAACGATCAATCGCATCAACGAACAATCCTATGAGGAATACAAAGATCCCGAAATCATTGCCCGAATAGCCCAATACGAAATGGCGTTTAAAATGCAAATCACTGTTCCGGAGGTGATGAGCATAGCAGATGAGCCGGCGTATATTCATGAAATGTATGGGACTGTACCGGGACAAGAATCGTTTGCGAATAATGCGTTACTGGCCAGAAAATTAGTCGAACGCGGCGTTCGCTTCGTCCAATTATTTGATTGGGGCTGGGATAGCCACGGAACAGATCCTGGAACAGCTCTCGATCTTGGATTCATACAAAAATGCAGAGAAAATGATAAGGCAGTCACGGCTCTGCTGCTGGATCTGAAGCAAAGGGGAATGCTGGAAGAAACACTCGTCGTCTGGGGAGGAGAATTTGGAAGAACCCCCATGCAGGAAAACCGTGATGGCAAACAAAACTACCACAAGGGAAGGGATCACCATTCAGATGCATTCACCATGTGGATGGCTGGAGGTGGAATAAAAAAAGGATACAGCCACGGAGAAACGGATCCGATTGGATACAACGCCATCAGTGGAAAAGTGTCGGTCTACGATATTCAGGCCACCATTTTGCAACAACTGGGATTCCATCACGAAGAATTAACCTACCCTTTTCAAGGTAGAAATTTTAGATTAACAGACGTGTTTGGCAACGTCATTGATGAAATTATAGCATGAACCTGATCGAATTCTTTGGCAGATTGCATCCAGTGATGGTTCATCTTCCCATTGGGATTTTATTGCTCGCACTGACGCTGGATGGCGTGGAGTGGAAGAATCCCAAATTTCAATCACCACTGAATATACAGTTCATATTGTGGATTGGAAGTGGAGCTGCAATCTTTTCCGTTCTGAGCGGTTATGCGCTATCGCAAAATGGGGACTACCCTATAGATCAATTGGAGCAACACAAGCGACTAGGATACATCACCTCCATCTTCTTTTTGTTTTATGCAGCGGTTAGAAATTGGATGGTTTCAAAACGTATTGGACATCTCACGCTGACGCTATGCGGAATATTACTGCTGATCACAACCGGACACAAAGGAGGATCACTGACACACGGAGAAGGGTATCTGTATGCACTCGTTGAACCAAACAAAGATCAAAAAAACAGCACTGCAACGCTAACAGACGAAGAGGTGAAATCGATTGAAGATGCTGGATGGGTCATTGCTCCAATTGCAGCCGGGGACGGCAAGCTCAGAATTGTTGGCTTCAACATAGAGGGTTCTGCTCAACAGGCACTGAAACAACTGTCCAACTTTCCCGATCACATCGAAGAATTAAAACTTTCGTATGCTTCCATCACCAATGCCGACCTTCAATCCATCCGCTCATTGACAGCACTCAAAAAGATTTGGCTGGATCATACCCGAGCATCAGACTCTTGTATTGCGCTATTGCTGGAACTCGAAAAATTAAACTATATCAATCTTACATCAACGTCTGTTACAGAAAGCGGAATCATTCAACTCAAACAAAAAAAACCTCGAATAACGATTTACCCTGCCCTTTAAGCAAGGAAAGATTCTACAACTGTTTTCGGTACTGATTCAACAAGTGCATCTGATTGATGGCACGGTTTAGGTTATTCGCCTCATAGGTTATTCCATAGTAGATATCCCCCATCAGGTAGTCGGTCATGAACCGCAGGGCCTGCATCCACATCATGAATTCTCCTGCATAATAAAGTGCCTCTTTTTCTTGATCGGTAAGTTGGTCCGACATCTTTTCATTGTACCCTTGAAGAATTGCTTCTAGGTATTCTTTGCGGACACCTACTTGTTCCAGGTCCGTCTCTTCTTCGTTGCCGGGCGACAAATAGGTCCTGAACATATCACCCAAATCGCTGATGAAATAACCCGACATCGTAGTGTCCATATCAATCACACAAACGCCTTTTACAGACGCATTGAATAAAACATTACTGATTTTAGTATCATGATGCGTAACCCGTTTCTTGAATCCAGCCGATTGGATAATATGGAGATAGCGTTTGAGCAGTATTTCTTCTTGCACCATCTGCTGAATCAGTTTTTTTGAAGCAGTAATACGATTATTTACACCGGAAATCAATGCCTCATTGAATTGCTGCCAACGGTATAGAAGGTCATGAAACCCAGGTATCGTTTCTTTCAATGAATTGCAATCCAATGAAGCGTAGGACGCACTGAAACGGCCAAACTGATGGGCAGCTTCATATGCTTCATCAGATGAATTGCAGGTTGTGATGGCATGGCTATTGGGAATAAAAGGAGTAAGCCGAAAATATTCACCTTGTTCCCCACGAGCAAAAGCATGACTCGTTAGGGTTGATATGGGTGCAGGGAAACAAGGGTCCTGGCGGTGCTGGTGAGCATGCGTCAATAGTTGATTGACATTGTGCGCAATGGCATCGGGCATTTGAAATACTTCGGTATTGATCTGCTGAAGAACAAAATGAGCATTACCATCAACGCCAACTCCAAAAGTTTTGTGGATCAACCCCGCCCCTAACGGCTGAATTTCATAATCAATATCATCAGCAAAATACTGTCTTAATATTTTCCTCAGATCCATGATCAGTACAACAACCGAACTTTGATGGTTCCTTTAACGCTGCGGAGCAATTCAGCGGCATTTTTAGAAAGTTTTTTATCGACATCCAGCACTACATAACCAATCTGATCATTAGTTTTCAGATACTGTCCCAAGATGTTGATTTTATGCTCAGACAAACTGCTGTTGATTTCAGAAAGAACACCGGGTACATTGTTATGGATGTGCAATATTCGATGCGTACCCTCTTGAGGAGGCAGATTCAATTCTGGGACGGTATGGGAACCATTGGTTGCACCCATTTCCAGAAAATGCAAGAGTTTAACACTGACGTCCTCCCCTATATTTTGCTGCGCCTCTTCGGTTGACCCGCCTACATGCGGAGTCAGCAAAACGTTGGGCAACTGCTGAAGCGGAGTCGCAAAACGATCGCCATTTTTTTCAGGCTCCCAAGGATACACGTCAATTGCTGCACCAGAAACATGGCACTTTAATACAGCATCACGAAGGGCGTCCAAGTCCACCACTTCACCGCGGGCATAATTGATCAGGATAGCGCCTTTTTTAAATTGCTTTAATACGGCTTTATTGATTAAATTTTTTGTTTGGGAAGTTTCGGGAACATGCAGGGTAACAACGTCCGATTTAGAAACTACTTCTTTGATGGATGATTTAGCGCTGGCGTTCCCCAACGGTAATTTCTTTAGTACATCGTAGAAAAGTACCTTCATTCCCATGGCTTCAGCCAGAATGCTGACTTGTGAACCAATGTTTCCGTAACCAATGATGCCAAGTGTTTTCCCTCGCAGCTCATAACTGCCTTTAGCTTCCTTTTGCCAAATGCCATTGTGCGCTGCCGTATTTTTATCCAGGATCCGACGGATCAGAAGAATGGAAGCACCAATCACGAGCTCTGCAACCGATCGGGTATTGCTATACGGAGCATTGAACACCACTACTCCCCGTTTGCGAGCCGCTTGTAAGTTGACCTGATTGGTACCGATACAAAAACACCCTATGGCCTGCAATTTTAAGGCATGCTTTAGCACGTCTTCGGTAACGAGTGTTTTGGATCGTATGCCCAGTAAATGAACATCCTTTATTTCTTCGATGAGCTGTTTTTCAGAGAGCGCTCCCGAAATCTTTTTGACCTCTGTGTATTCTGCATCTTTGAACACTGCTACAGCAATATCGCTGATGTTTTCCAGCAGCAAAATCTTGATTTTGTTTTTGGGATAACTGGTTTTGGATTCGAGGGCCATTGGTTTTTAGTGTAATTTTGTACGAATCTACGATTTAATTTTCTGCGACCAATCCAGCTAGGTATGAAGAAATTGAAGCTGTTTGCATTGCTGTTTTTTTGTAGTGGTATTGTTTATTACGTCATCGATCAAAATATTCCTCAGGTAGTCACCCATTCCCTGGTCAGTCAATACAGGAACCTGGTTTCAAATGCACCGCTATCCAAAAAAGAACGCGATTTACGGTACTCCAGTGAGAAATTTTATCGCAGTACATTACTGAGATCACGGTTCAACGGTGGAATCATTGTTGCCAGAAATGGGAAAATAGTCTTTGAGGCCTATAATGGAAATGAACGCATCAAGTATGGAAAACCAATTGATTCCGCCACTTCCTTTCATTTGGCGTCCGTGTCAAAGACCATCACCGGGATGGCCATGTTAAAACTGTTGCAGGAAAAAAAACGATCGGTAGACGAGCAGGTCCAATCGTTTATTCCCGAATTCCCATTTACAGGAATCTCCGTACGCAATTTGCTCAGCCACAGAAGCGGTTTACCCAACTATGTCTATTTCGTTGAAAAATTCGGATGGGATACCCATAGGTTCATCACCAATGCCGATATATTGACGATGATGATTCAGTATAAAACACAACTGGATGTGGGTCGGCCCAATGCTTATTTTGACTACTGCAATACGAACTATGTCATTCTTGCCTTGATCATCGAGCGGCTCAGTGGAGTTTCGTATAAAAACTATTTAAAGACAGCATTTTTTGAACCATTGGGAATGAACCAGACCTTTGTTTTCAGCATGGATCAATCGGATCAGGTTCTTCCTTCGTATAAGAATAACAATCGACTGGAAACGTTTATGTTTTTGGATGCGGTGTATGGAGATAAAAATATTTATAGCTCCCTGCGCGACATGGTGAGGTGGGACATGGCCTTATATGACACCGTCCAATTTCCTCTTTCTATGCAAGAGGAAGCCTTCAAAGGATACAGTTATGAACGCAAGGGGGTCAAAAATTATGGATTGGGATGGAGGTTATATGAGCTGCCTACGGGTAAAAAAATAGTGTACCACAATGGGTGGTGGCATGGGAACAATACCGTTTTCAGTCGCCTGCCCCAAGATTCCACCGTCATCATAGTCCTGGGGAATCGATTCAATCGGAGTATTTACCAGGCCAAACGCATTGCCGGGATATTTGATGGATACGGCATTGATCTTCAAGAAGATGACTAAAGGTCGCTGAAACTTCATTTTTGACAGTTTTTGCCTATTTTTGCCGCCCCTAACCCGCCCTAAAAAAGAGCGGAAATCGTAGACCAAAAGAACGGTAACTGTTTATGGAAAATTTGATCTATTTAGTACCCGTAATGGGTTTGATCGGACTGCTTTACACCCTTGTAAAATTCAATTGGGTGGCCAAACAAGATGCAGGTTCCGAAAGGATGAAGGAAATCAGTAACTACATTGCCGAGGGAGCCATGGCCTTCCTGAAGGCAGAGTGGAAAATACTGGCCTATTTTGTGGTCGTTGTCGCTCTGCTCTTGGGCTTCATGTCGCAAAGCAATCCCAACTCCCATTGGTCTATTTCTCTTGCGTTTGTATTTGGAGCCTTCAGCAGCGCTCTGGCAGGGTACATTGGAATGCGCATTGCAACCAAAGCAAATGTTCGCACGGCGCAGGCTGCCAAAACCAGTCTTTCGAAATCGTTGAATGTTTCCTTTACCGGAGGTGCCGTAATGGGATTGGGTGTTGCAGGACTAGCCGTCCTAGGGCTGGGTGGCTTGTACATCATCCTCAAACAAATGTTTGCCCCAGGTAGTGAAGCCACTTCCGAAGAAATGGTCAAAACCATTGAAGTGCTGACCGGTTTTTCTTTGGGAGCAGAATCAATTGCTTTGTTCGCCCGTGTGGGTGGAGGTATTTATACAAAGGCAGCCGACGTGGGTGCGGACTTAGTAGGTAAGGTCGAAGCCGGGATACCGGAAGACGATCCACGCAATCCAGCCACCATTGCCGACAACGTGGGTGACAACGTAGGTGATGTTGCGGGAATGGGTGCCGATTTGTTTGGTTCATATGTGGCGACGGTATTGGCGACAATGGTATTGGGACAAGAAACACTGTCCAACGATAATTTTGGCGGTTATGCACCTATCCTCCTGCCGATGCTCATCGCGGGTGCGGGCATCTTGTTTTCGATCATAGGAACGTTTTTTGTCCGCGTAAGCGATGCAGCAGGCATCAGCACCGATAATGTTCAGAAAGCCCTTAACATGGGTAACTGGGGATCCATTGTGCTCACGGCTATTGCCTGCGCAGGACTGGTCTATTATATTCTGCCTGCAGAAATGAGTCTTCGGGGATTGACCTTCACCAATGACGGTGTTATGGGTGCAATCGTTGTTGGACTTGTAGTGGGTACGCTAATGAGCATTGTTACAGAATACTATACTGCAATGGGCAAGCGTCCTGTTCTTACCATTATTCGTCAGTCCTCCACCGGACATGCTACCAACGTGATTGGTGGCCTGGCTGTGGGTATGGAATCAACCATGATCCCCATCCTGATTTTAGCCGGTGGTATCTGGGGATCATACGAGTGTGCTGGTCTTTATGGTGTAGCCATTGCAGCTGCCGGAATGATGGCCACTACCGCCATGCAATTGGCAATTGATGCCTTTGGTCCTATTGCCGACAATGCAGGGGGAATTGCAGAAATGAGCGAACTGCCCAAAGAAGTCCGGGAAAAGACGGATGTGCTGGATGCCGTTGGCAATACCACTGCAGCCACTGGAAAAGGGTTCGCCATTGCCTCAGCTGCGTTGACTGCACTTGCCCTTTTTGCTGCCTATGTAGGGGTAGTCAACCACAACGGCTACACCATGCTGGGAATTGATATTTACAAAGCCAAAGTACTTGCCTCGTTGTTTGTGGGCGCTATGGTTCCATTCATATTTTCTTCGCTGGCTATTCGTGCTGTGGGACAAGCCGCTATGTCCATGGTAGAAGAAGTACGCAGACAATTCCGCACCATTGCTGGCATCATGGAAGGTACCGGTAAGCCCGAATACGATAAATGCGTGGCTATTTCAACGGAAGCCTCCATCAAGAAAATGATGTTGCCCGGTGCAATAGCTATCTTGTCTCCATTGGTGATTGGTTTTCTGCTTGGACCTGAAGCATTGGGTGGTTTCTTGGCCGGTGCAACGATAAGTGGAGTCTTGATGGGAATGTTCCAAAACAATGCCGGTGGTGCATGGGACAATGCAAAGAAAAGCTTCGAAAAAGGTGTTGAAATCAACGGTGAAGTGTTCTATAAGAAATCCGAGCCCCATAAAGCATCTGTTACCGGGGATACGGTGGGCGACCCATTCAAAGACACATCTGGTCCTTCCATGAATATCTTGATCAAGCTGATGTCGATTGTCTCTCTGGTAGTCGCTCCTACCCTTGCACAGCTCCATGAGGCTGATGCCCCGGTCATCAAAACAGAAGAAAAGACCATTAAAGTTGATGTAACCGCTGGTGATACCACCACAACCAACGCAGAAGTGAAGAACGGTGATACAGCGAAGATCGTCATCGATTAAACCTATTCCAATTTAAGTATAAACGAATCCCTCTTGAACAGAGGAATTTTTTTATTGAGGGATTTATTCTTAATTATTGAATTTTATTGCTTCATTACCTTAAAGACGATTTGTTGATTGACACCCCAATTGAGTACTACATAATATATTCCCAATTTTCCGGTAAGCTTAAGTTTCCTATCCACAGTCGTCAATTTCTTCTCTGATACAACACGGCCCTGCATATCCAGAATCTTTGCATTGACCTTTGACACAGTACCCAGTGACCAATCGACAGTTAGTTCTTCACTTGCTCCAGTAATCGGATTTGGATACACCTTAATGTATTGTCCATTGGATAGATCAACAGTGGCTGTTATCACAAAGTAGTAGGTTTCCGACATCTCAGCTGTGCATCCGTTTACAGTCGTTTTGACCGTATGATTTCCACTGCCCGTAGGACGGTACCGCTGCGATGTAGCACCATTCAGTGTATTCCCCTCTAGGTACCATTGGTTACCGGAAGTATTAGAAGAAATCAACTCTACTCCCTCCTTGGTGATAGTCGGCCGTGCCGGTATTGGGTTCACCGTCAATGTATCCGACTTGGCGGTAGCACTGCAGCCGTTTGAGGTTACAATCAGTCCATAGCGACCCGTCTCTCCTGCCGAGAAGCTTGACGACGTAGCTCCGGATATGTTCACCCCGTTCCTCTGCCACTGATAGGCATAGCCCTGTCCCGATGTTGCATTCAGGGTAACCTTAGAGCCTTCACATATCACAGAGGCACTCATGGTAAACGAAGCCGTCGGTAGCGGATTGACACTCACCGTTACCCCAGGACTCTTTGCTGATGTACAACCGTTCACCTTGGAAATAAAACTGTATGATCCACTCTGTGATACACTGATTGACTTGGTACCCGCAACCGACATTAGTGTATCGTTCCTGTACCATTGAAAAACTGAATCGGATGAGGCCGTGAGCAGGGAAGAGGATCCAACACATACATTTGTGGCGGAGGCCGTTATACTGCCCACTACTGGCCGAGGAGTCACATTTACAATTATCGGAACAGAGAAAGCAGTAGAACAGGTTGCACTGGCATATTTGATTTTATAAGTACCAGATGATAATACCGTGAGTACAGAATCGGTTGCAGCACTGAGCAGGTTATCATTCAAAAACCATTGAATGTTCTGGCGACTGGTGGCTATTAACCGCACAGAATCACCCTGGCAGAAGGTCGATTGTCCGGAAAGTGTAAGTGTCGGCACTCCAAGGTCACATAGTTGCCCGTTGGGATCAAATGTGAATTTGATTTCAGGTGCAAATGGAGATCCAGCAAAAGAAGCATCTACTGATTGAACAGACCAATAATAGGTTCCTGGCTTTAAATCAATATCCCAAACGCGTTTTCGACCGGTATTCCCTTCTTCAGGTACCATACGATAACCAGTTGGCAGTGAAAGTGAAACTACTTCATCAACTGTGCCAGGGGCAGTACCAACTCGGAGTTCATAGGAAAGGCCTTCAGAAGGAGTATGATCATCAGCAGCAGAATCCCAACTGAAACGAACTTTGTATACGTCACCTACGCGACTAATGATTTGTTGTTTTAAGTTAGATGGGGTAGTAGGTGCAGCATTTTCAATAAACTGATCAGATGCAGTTGCTTCAACCAATGCAGAAGTAAAAGTTCGATCCGTTGATGATTCTGTAGAAATATTGTCTTGATAAAATGGACGATTTCCGGAATTGGTAAAAGATCCTAAGGCAGTAATCACACGTGCGGATTCATTTTGAACGTTTTTATACACTCTGAATAAATCCCTCGAAGTAGTCGAGCTAATCCGACCATTTACCAAAATATCTAAATCACTATCAGCATCAAAGTCTCCAAATTCTATATTTAAATCGCTGAATTCATTTCCAAATAAGAATTGAGATTGTTCTACAAATCCTTTTGTAGTCGGATTGAAAATAGCAATTTTTGAAATTAACCCTGTTCCCTCTCGAGTTCCAGTATAAATCAAATCAGAATAACCGTCATTATTTATATCACCAAAATTCAATTTTGCATTTTCAAATGATTGAATTGGATTTGAAATGTTAACAAAATCTCCATTTCTGCTTTCATAGATATAAAATTTCTGTCCTGAAGTAAAGGATCTACCACTTGTTAGCAAATCCAGGTCACCATCTTTATCATAGTCGATTAAATCTATACTAGAGAAATCAAGGGGCTCGAAGTTAAATTTAGAAGATTGAACGAATGTTATTTTACCAGTAGTATAGTTAATTCCAGTATTTAAATAAGTGCGAGAAATCAAATCACCTTGTTCATTTTTATAAAAGGCTACAAAATCATTGTCAGAATCCCCATCTACATCTCCGAAATCAAAGTTTAGATCATATGATTGTTGAGCGATTAAAATGGAATCTAGATTGGTTTTTAAGCGACTAAATTTAAACCCTGGTGGTGTATTTTTATCTGTAGAAAGCGGACCGGTTGTAAAAATATGTATTTTACTTTGACCCGATTTATCAACCCCTGCAATCAAAATGTCGGGTTTTCCATCGTTGTTCAAATCAGATATTTTAAATCGAGTATTTCCAAGATAAATTGAATCTTCGAGCCCAAGTGATAGTCTTGAAAGTCTTCCCCGTCCAGTTTCACTTAAGCGAGGATCGTTTTTATATATATTCAATCTGAATTTTGGCAAAGTTGCATTAGATGGGTTAATGGGATCAGTAGAAGAAACAATTAAGTCTGCTACTCCGTCCTGAGTAACATCATGCCATTTAATATTTGGTTTATATAAAGCAAAAGTTTCAGTAGACCCATTTAGAAGATAGCTTTCAGGGAAATCATAATTTGATACAGTGTAATTGATTTTATTACTCTCATAAATACTACCACCATAAAGAAAGTCATAATCATTGTCTCGATCTATATCTCCCCATTTAGCCGACAACCTAAAGTTTGGATATATGGTTGCATCGGCTATCCCTCCTTGATTGACAAACTTCCAAGGGTATGTTAGTGTTAGAAATAATGTATCAGATGGCGATGATGTCAATTTATTGTTATCTACAACTTGAAGAATAAAGTAATATCTGCCTGGGTCAAGCTGAGTAAAGTATTTCGTTCCTATAATTAAACCAGTTTCGGGGTTTAATAAATTTCCTCCATTTTTATTCGCTTCTATCACAGTATAGGATTGTCCGGGTATTCCAGTCAATGATACAGTACCAATTTTTAACAAGTAGTTTAAGGAATTTGTAGGAGTAAGATCGTCTTTGCCAGGCTCCCATGAAACAATAATTCTTCCATCTCCAAAATCTTGAATTTGTGGTTTATTTGGCTTTAATGGTGACGTATTTTTTCTTTCAGGCTCAAATGTATAAATCTCAGAAAGTACTTGCCCCCCCAACGCTGCTGGTCTTTGACCACTGATTACTAAGTCCAAATCTCCATCATTGTCATAATCTGCCCAAGAAAATGCAGATCTGTCAAGATTCGGAATAATCGCAAATGACTTTTTCTCAAAACCCGCACCGCTTCCTGTATTCATAAAAAATACCGTTCTGGGCTTTGCTTGCTGATCTGTTCCAGAAATTAGTATATCTAAATCTCCGTCATTTTCAAAATCCGCAACACGTATTTTGCCTGATAAACTGTCAAGATTTACCACAGATTGAAAACCATTGGGGCCTCCATATATAATACGTGAAATCCTGGATATGTTCGTTCCACTTTCAACTCCTCCAGAAGCAATTATGTCTGTCCAACCATCTGCATTAATATCTGCTGATTCAATTGAGGCGTTACGCAAAGCCCACTCAGCGTAATATCTTATGTTTGATCCACTAAAATTATTTGTTTGATTGCTATTATAGAGTGTATTGGTAACTACACCAGCTGAAGACCCACTGGCTCTACCACTAAAAATCAAGTCCTGGTCACCGTCATTATCATAATCAACCCAATGAATTTCAGAATAAAGTGGATCAGAGGGGCCACCTTGATTAGGGAATAATCTTCTTTCAATTGAAAAAGTTCCTTTTCCATTGTTATTATAAATGGTCAATCGAGATAACCCTTGATTATCAATACCTGAAAGAGCCATATCTAAGTCTCCATCATTATCATGATCGCCAAATGCTAAATCACCTTCCCTAGTTGAAACAATATCAATCATTTCATTAAAAGTAAAGGTTCCTTTTCCATCATTTTTAAATAAGAATGTTGCAAGGTTATTGGTTGCAGATGTTCTTTGACCTGACGCAATCAAGTCTATATCCCCATCGTTGTCAATGTCTGCAAATTTCATTGCACCTTTGAACAACTGGGGCACTTTAGTTCTATCGAAAACTTCGGTAAATACCCCATTGGTGTTCTTATAAAGCTGGAAGAAAATCCCTGGTGTCTCACCCATTGCAGCAAGGTCTAAGTCTCCATCACTATCGATATCGCCCCATACAAATCGAGGATTGACCATTTGTGGTAAGAAAGAGGTCTTTTTGACTAATGCATTAGATGCCTTTATATTACTAAGCCCGGTATAATTACCTGATTTTAATCTTATAATTATTGCATAGTATTGAACTGTTTCTGAACTCAATGTATCTCGAATCACATCTGTAAATGACTGATTTCCGAACGAACGCCTATAACTATTGAGAATTGTTAGTGCTTTATTAGTCGACCGATATACTATAATTGAATCAATTAAGGTTTTATCATAGAAGTTCCAAGGTATAAAAATTGAATCACCGCTTCTTTGGATATCATCCAAGAAAGGCGATGGTACAGAATTGTTATTTTCCACCGCACCTAAGTCAGGTAGGCTTCCACTTGGATTAGGTCGAACCGTGCCAGCAAAATCCCTCGGTGATCTTG
>VGFK01000007.1 GCA_016868895.1 Bacteroidota bacterium
CAGTCCCTGAAAAGACGAAAACAACTATTTTTAAAAGAAAAAATCCTACATTTAAACAACGAAACCCTCTACAACTAAACTGTCCACTTTCTTTGACGACATACACTAACTTGGAAGAACTGTTGGAAAAATCGCTACAAAAGCATGAAAATCTAAGCAAAATATGGCTGAACAGTAGCCTCGATGAGAAGCGTAGGCTGCATAAAACTATGTTTCCGGATGGAATCTTCTTTGATCCAAAAAATCATCAATATCTAACTCGCAAAATGAATAGTTACGTGGAGTTAGTTTCAACAATATCAAATACTTGTGGACATAAAAAAAGAAGGACTCTTCAAGAAAATCCCGAAGAGTCCTGTTTAGTAGCGGGATCGGGAGTTGAACCCGAGACCTTTGGGTTATGAATCCAACGCTCTAACCACCTGAGCTACCCCGCCGCTCGTTTTGTTCAAGGGATGCAAAAATAACCATAAACATATGGATTACAAAATTGACAAAACCGCAATAAAAATGATTATGATCACTAAAGAGTTGATTTTGAATCATTTTTCTTTACTTTACAATTGTAAATCTTTGTTTAGTTAAGTGCTCAGATAGTCGTTTTGGATCGGTTGGTAGGGAACCAATAATTCATTCAAAAAACACTACACCATGACTAAGATTACATCCTACTGTCAGACCTGTGCAGTCAAGAATTGCATCATGCTCAAATCCTTTGGACCCGATCAGTTGCATGTCTACAAACCCTACAAGTACCATTTTTGAATTCAAAAAAGGCGAACTGATTTTTCGGGAAGGAGACGAGATCAACGGACTTTATTTCCTCCAATCGGGCGTGATCAAACTGAAAAGGATTGCTGAAGTGATAACCGAATTGTACCTTTGCACCCGTAAAAAATCAGTTTATGGCTGCAAAAATCAAGGTACACAACCCGGTAGTGGAATTGGATGGCGATGAAATGACACGCATCATCTGGAAGTTCATCAAAGACAAGCTGATTACTCCTTACCTCGACCTGGATATCAAGTACTATGACCTGGGAGTGGAATACCGCGATCAGACCAATGATCAAGTAACCATCGACGCTGCAAATGCTATCAAACAATATGGCGTTGGAATCAAGTGTGCTACCATCACTCCGGATGAAGCACGCGTAAAGGAGTTCAACCTCAAGCAAATGTGGAAAAGCCCGAATGGGACCATCCGCAACATCCTGGATGGCACGGTATTCAGAGAACCAATTGTTATAAAAAATATACCGCGACTGGTCACCAACTGGGACAGTCCCATCATTGTCGGCCGCCACGCCTTCGGAGATCAATACCGCGCGACCGATTTTGTAGTCCCCGGCAAAGGAAAACTGACGGTTAAGTTTGAAGGAGAAGACGGAACCACCATCGAACATGAAGTGTTTCAATTCAAAGGAGCAGGTGTTGCATTGAGCATGTACAATACCGATGAAAGCATCAAAGGATTTGCACGCAGCTGTTTCAACATGGCCCTCCAAAAAGGCTGGCCCCTCTATATGAGCACCAAGAACACCATCCTCAAAAAATACGACGGTCGATTTAAAGACATCTTCGAAGAGATCTACCAACAGGAATTCAAATCAGCATTCGAAGCTGCAGGCATCACCTATGAGCACCGCTTGATTGATGACATGGTGGCGAGTGCATTGAAATGGAACGGAAAGTTTGTATGGGCCTGCAAAAACTACGACGGGGATGTACAGAGCGATACCGTAGCGCAGGGATTTGGCTCATTGGGACTGATGACTTCCGTATTGGTCACCCCTGATGGAAAGACCATGGAGTCAGAAGCAGCACATGGAACCGTAACCCGTCACTACCGCGATCACCAAAAAGGCAAACCCACGAGCACCAATCCAATCGCATCGATTTTTGCATGGACCAGAGGACTCGCTTTCAGAGGTAAATTAGATACGAACCAACCCCTCATTGATTTTGCCAACGCTCTGGAAGCCGTCTGCATCGAGACAGTCGAAGAAGGAAAAATGACCAAAGATTTGGCAGTCTGCATTCATGGCAATACAGTCAACCACGGCGAACACTACCTCTATACAGAAGAATTTCTGGATGCAATCGATCAGAATTTGAAGAAAAAAATGGGGATCTAATCAATGTCCTGAATTCCCGATCATACGGGAAAGGAGTCGCCTGCCGGACGCTCGATTCAATAAGGCAAAACGCCCCCGCTGGACAATCAACTCGTTATCGCTTGGGTGCGAGATATAGTAATGAAAGGAAAACCTGCTTTTGGGATCTTCCCATCCGTTTTGTTGCCCGAACCGAAGATCATTGAACACCAGCGTATCGCCCCACTGTTCCACCGTGTAATACCCTTGCGAAAATTTCTTTAAATCCAATACTTCCTGGTGATCGTGCACCGGATCCAGCAAGGAGTCGTTCTGAGGAAGATAGACCCACTCTAAGGAATCTCCCTGATCAACTATCGAACGCTGAGCCACACGAAATCCTGCACTGTCTTTGGCTACAACCATCCACAGCATGTTGTTCAGCAAAGTAGGGGTTGAAAAATGATCGATCGATTGCTTTCCTTGCTTAGCCAACGATTGTTGCACAGCACGCTCCACTTCCATTTTATTTAAACCGGATACAACCAGATAAAGTGATGAAGCGAAGATACCGGACCAGGCCCAGTGGATGCGATGTGCATGATCGGTCCGCAGAAAGATCAAAAAGAAAAACGAAATCAATGGAACAAGCGTAAACAAGGGATCTGCAACATACAATACATGAAAAGCAAATCGTTGATCGGAAAAAGGCTCCAGCCAACCAATGCCATAATTGTTCATGGAATCCAAAAAAAGGTGTACTCCTATCTCGATCAAGAAAAAAATCAACCACCTGTTCAGGGAAATGGCATCTTTTTTATGCCAACGGACCGCAATCAGCGCCAGCAAAAACGAAATCATACCGGCAAATAAAAAGGAATGCGTGAATCCCCGATGTGCCATTAACTCAGAAGTAAGCGGCATCCAGACACCTGCAATAAAATCAATGTCGGGAACGCTTTGTGCCAATGCTCCCCAAAGCATGGCTTTACGACCCGCTTTGCGGTCCAACAGGACTTCCCCTATGCATGCACCCAATACGATATGCGTAAGGGAGTCCAAAGCTCATCATTGAGTTACTACTCTTCTTCCAGGCTGTGATCCTTCAGGCTGCTTACCGGAATACTTATTGAATCGGTATATGAAACTCATCATGAAATAACGGGTCAAGCGGTTTACGCGGGTATCGACAATGTTGTTGCCGTTGATGGTGCGGGCGATGGACTGATTCTGTTTCAGAATATCAAATCCAGATAATCGGAAAATGCCGTTCTTTTTCTTGAACAGCGTTTTTTCCAATGAAGTGTTCAGCAACATGATATTTTGATTCACAGAAGAAGAAAGTCCCCTGTTGATGATGTATTCCAAATCGTGACGGAACACCCATCCTCCTGGAATATCCAAGCGTGAATTGTTGGTGATGGTCCAGCTGGAATAATTGACGTTGTTTTGGCCTGGCAAGGAATACCGGACCTGATTCAATCCGTAGCGGCCGCCAAAATCAATTTCCAACCAGTCTTTCCAGTTGAATTCAAACTTGAGTCCCTGCGACAAAATCAAATTCCGCGCAACATTGCGCTGACTGTCAATGAGGGTGATGTTATTGTTGTAAGCGGCAACACCATTAGCAGAGAGGATATAGGTACGATTGCTCCATGGTTTACTGAAATTGTAAAATCCACTTACGGTATAGTTGCCATCCACATTCTCGTAAGTGGTAAACTGAGCACCGGTCCTGCCTATGCGACTGGTATTGTTTACTATTTGATTGTCAACGAAATTATAGTTCGCTCCAACAAAGAATGTTTGTCCCGTTAGGAAATTCAAATTATTGAACGACATGCTGAACACGTGCACCTGCTCTGGCTTTAGGAAGGGGTTACCCTGTGTCTGATACTGTGGATTGGATACGTCTTTCACCGGCTGAAGCTGGGAGAACGATGGTTGACGGGCATTTCCATTGTAGAAGAAACGCAATGTTTTATTCCGCGTAAAATTGTAAGCAAAGTTCGCGGAAGGCAGCAGGTTCAGTCGTTTTATGGGACTGTACACAATGTTATTGGTAATGGATTTACCGCGTTGATCAACGGGCTGTGCACTTGCACCAAGCGAATAATTATATTTCTTTTTAACCGTCCGAATGTTCGCCCCTATGCGCTGATTGAGGAAATCATTCTCAAAAAAGTTACTCAACGTATTGGAATATATGTACCCTCCCTGTACAGGATCGTATACTTTGGTCTCCCGGTTATTGCTGGTGAATGAACGACCATACGCATAAATCAGATCCAGGTAACGGTCCTTCATGATGGGCTCCGAATAATTGAATCGGATATTGAAATTATTGGAACGATTATCGGTTACCACAAACTGATCAAGCACAGAAACGTTGTACACCGGAAATAGGTTCTGAGTAGTGTTTAGTTTTTCAGATTGACCGTCAGTGGTGTTGAATCCTCCATTGATATTCACGGATAAATTGCGGCCTCTTTTCTTGAACTTGTGATTGAAGATCAAATTACCAGAAAAGTTAGGCGATGTAGAAAAGGATGTATCGTTGTTGCTGCCGCGGCTGGTGGTATCGGCGTCGTTGCGCACGTAATCAAAAAACGAAAGCGACCTGCTGTTGTTGTCACGGGCAGTAAACTCGGGAATGAACTTGATGTAATTGAATGAGTCAATGTTCCATTCCAGATTCAAACTCATCCGATGATTACGGCTATTGCTCAGCGAAGAAGTTTCCTGTGTATTCAAAAACTTGTCGGTCTGGAAGAAGTTCTGTGAGGCCACATCGCGACGCACATCGGTTTCCCTCGTAAAGTAACTGTAGTTGCCATAGATTGAGCTCTTCTTCTCTTTGAAGTCGTTTCGGAAATTCATTCCCACTGAATTGCTGATGCGCAATCCTTCTTCCCCTCCTATCCCGCTTTGGTTATTACCGCCGATGTTTACTTGAAAGTTCCGACCACCGCTACCGCCTTGTCCAAAATTTCCTCCACCACCAGAACCTCCGTCGAAATTGAATGTGCTGGTGTTATTATTGTTGGCGCCTCCGAAAACAGACAATTGGGTTTCATTGTTGAACACATTGACATTGGCAGTACCCGCATAGCGCTTCTCTGTACCGGCTCCTACTACTGTGCGTGTAAATATTCCCTTATTTCGATCTTTCTTTAATTGAAGATTGATGATCTTATCAGGTTCACCATCTTTAATGCCGGATATATTGGCCAGGTCACCATAATCATCAATGACCTGCACCTTATCGATCATATCAGCCGACAATTGCTGTGTGGCTGCCTTGGGATCGTTGCTGAAAAAATCTTTCCCGTTTACCCGAACCTTGGAGACCGTCTTGCCCTGGGCCGTAATGTTACCGTTTTTATCCACTTCAATGCCCGGCATTTTTTTGAGCAGATCCTCGACCATGGCATTCGGCTTCAGCCGGAACGAGTCTGCCTTATATTCCACCGTGTCTTCCTTCACAATGATGGGAGGAGTAGAAATGACGATTTCCTGCATCTGGCTGTATTGGGGACGAAGGGTAATGTTTTCCAATTTCAGCACCTCCTCTCCTTCAGTAATCTGATAGGCCTTCAGGGTGGTCCCATACCTGATGTCTGAAATCGACAACACAAACTTGCGCTGAGGGATGCCTTTGATCAAAAAGAAGCCGACGTTATTGGATAACGCCTTGATGGTGTCATTACCGCCAGCAATGTAAACGGCAACAGTAGCCCGGGAAATGGGCGTACCCAGGGTATCCACCAGCTTGCCCGTGACCTGATAACCATCCTGTGCCCAGCTGCTGCCCGAAAGGGCCAACAGCATCAAAATCAATTGAAAAGATCTTCTCATACCCTTGAATTCCGCAATTGGACGCCAAAGTTAGTCATTTGCCTTCGCAATGATTTGCAAAAGGGATAAACGGTTCCGGAACAGGCCTGAAGGAGGGCGGTTTCTAAGGGCTTTATGGCATAAATGAGTTAATTTTGACCCCTAGCCAGAACCGTAGCTATGTTTAAATTTTTGTCAGGCATTTTCGGGGGAAGCAAGTCGGAAAAAGATGTCAAGGCGATTACACCCTTGGTGGCCTCCATCAACCAGTTTTTTCAGTCGTACCAATCGCTCTCCAACGATCAATTGAGGGCCAAAACCGGGGAATTCAGAACCAGAATCCAGGACCATCTTTCCAGCATCGATCAACAGATTGCCGAACGGGGTCAGGAAGCGGAAGCCTTGCCGACAGAAGACATCGTCGGTCGCGACGATATTTACAAAGAAATTGATGCGCTCAAAAAAACCCGGAACGAAAAAACAGAAGAAATATTGACCGAAATCCTCCCCGAAGCCTTTGCGGTCGTGAAGGAAACAGGTCGTCGCTTTAAAGAAGCGGACCAGGTGGAGGCAACCGCCACTGCGTTGGATCGGGAACTGAGCGTAAAAAAAGAATACGTCACCACACAGGGCGATCGATCCATTTTTCAAACCTCCTGGAAAGCTGCTGGCATTACCGTTCGGTGGAACATGGTTCACTACGACGTGCAGCTGATCGGTGGTACCGTCTTGCACCAGGGCAAGATTGCAGAAATGGCAACCGGTGAGGGAAAGACCCTGGTCTCCACCCTGCCGGCTTACCTGAATGCGCTGGCCGGAGAAGGCGTGCACATTGTAACGGTAAACGATTACCTAGCCAAACGCGACTCTGAATGGAACGGACCCATTTTTGAATGGTTGGGACTGACCGTCGATTGCATCGATAAGCACCAGCCGCACTCGGATGCCAGACGACAAGCATACCTGGCGGATCTTACCTACGGCACAAACAATGAATTTGGTTTTGATTACCTGCGCGATAATATGGTGCATGCAGCTGATGAAATGGTGCAACGCAAGCATCATTATGCAATGGTCGATGAAGTGGACAGCGTGTTGATCGATGACGCACGGACCCCTTTGATCATTTCGGGACCAGTCGCAAAGGGCGATGATCAACAGTTCCACATTTTAAAACCCCGTATTCAGCAGCTGGTCGATGTGCAGAAGCAGGTCGTGAGCCGTTCCCTTCAGGAAGCAAAGCGGTTGTTCACGGAAGATAAAGACGCCCCAACCGACGGAGGCATTCACCTGATGCGGGCATTCAGGGGATTGCCCAAGAATTCTGCACTGATCAAGTACCTCAGTGAACCGGGCATCAAAGTCAAGTTGCAAAAAGCAGAAAACTATTTTCTTTCCGAACAACAAAAACACATGCCAGAAGTCGATGAAGAACTCTACTTCCACATCGACGAAAAAAACAATCAGGTGGAGCTGACCGAAAAAGGCCTGCACTACATCACCAAAGGAGGCGAGGATCCCAATTTCTTTGTGCTGCCGGATTTATCAGTCGCCCTCGCTGAAATTGATCGTGCCAGCGTTACGGCAGATGAAAAACTGCAATTGAAAGAATCCCTGCTTCAAGAATATTCGTTAAAAGCGGACCGCATCCATACCGTGCAGCAATTATTAAAAGCCTATACCGTGTTTGAAAAAGACGTGGAATATGTTGTGCTGGATGGATTGGTTAAGATTGTGGATGAGCAAACCGGCAGGATCATGGAAGGTCGTCGCTACAGCGATGGTTTGCACCAGGCTATTGAGGCAAAGGAAAACGTGAAAATTGAAGCTGCAACACAAACCTACGCCACGGTTACCCTTCAGAATTATTTTCGAATGTATCATAAGCTGGCCGGTATGACCGGTACAGCTGAAACCGAAGCAGCAGAGTTGTGGAATATTTACAAGCTTGATGTGGTTTCCATACCCACCAATCTCTCCATGATCAGAAAAGATCAGGAAGATCTGGTGTATAAAACCAAACGCGAAAAATTCAAGTCGGTCATTGATGAAATCGAAGTGCTCCGCAATGCAGGTCGACCCATTCTTGTGGGTACCACTTCTGTTGAAGTCTCGGAACTGCTCAGCAGAATGCTGCAGCAAAAAAAGATTCCGCATAACGTTCTCAACGCCAAGCAACACGCACGTGAAGCACAGGTGGTTGCAGAAGCGGGACTGGCCGGTAATGTGACCATCGCAACCAACATGGCAGGAAGGGGAACAGACATCAAACTGGGTCCGGGTGTGAAGGAGGCAGGCGGGCTTGCCATCATTGGTACGGAACGTCACGAAAGCAGGCGCGTGGATCGGCAGCTTCGCGGCCGAGCAGGTCGACAGGGCGATCCAGGCTCCAGCCAATTCTATGTTTCACTGGAAGACGATCTGATGCGCATGTTTGGAAGCGATCGCATTGCCTCGCTCATGGATCGAATGGGATACAAGGAAGGCGAAGTGATTCAGCACAGCATGATCACCAAGAGCATTGAACGCGCGCAGAAGAAAGTAGAGGAAAACAACTTTGGCATCCGTAAGCGTCTTCTGGAATATGACGACGTGATGAATAAACAACGCAGCGTCATTTATGGAAAACGCCAGCATGCCCTTTTTGGAGAGCGGCTTGCGCTGGACATCGATAATGCGTTTTATACAGTGGCCTCCACCATCGTCAATCAGTTTGACGGCACACAGGATACAGAGGGACTGAGGCTTTCAGCCATCATGCACTTCAATACCGATTTTAATTTATCGGCCGAAGAATTGGAGAAAGGCAACACCCAGCAATTATCCGAAACCCTCTACCAGCAGGCCATTGAGCACTACAACCAAAAAAAGAAAGTATTGTCCAAGCAATCGCTTCCGGTATTCAATAACGTGAAGATGACGCAAGGCGGACATATCGTCAATGTGGTGGTTCCCTTCACCGATGGCAAAAAAACGTTGAATGTACTGACGCATTTGGATAAAGCCTTAAAATCGCAAGGCGGCGAAATGATTATTTCGCTTGAAAAATCAATTACCCTGGCCATTATCGATGATAGCTGGAAAGAACACCTGCGCGCGATGGATGACCTGAAGCAAAGTGTGCAGACAGCAGTGTACGAGCAAAAAGATCCGCTGGTGATCTACAAGCAATCGGCGTTTCAGTTGTTCTCAAACATGGATGCAGAAGTGAGCAAGGAAATAGTTTCTTTCCTCTGTCATGCATCATTGCCTTCCGGTGAACAACTGAGAGAAGGCCGCGAAAGCCGAACCGATATGAGTCGCATGAAAATCCGCAAAGACGAAATGAGCAATGAGGGAATGGATGGACACAGCGACTATCACGATCCTGCTGCACAGGCAAAACCAGAGCCCGTTCGGGTTGGACCTAAAGTCGGCAGAAACGATCCTTGTCCCTGCGGCAGCGGAAAAAAATACAAAGCCTGTCACGGTAGGGATCAGGAGTAATTTCCACAGATCACAATGCATATACGGTTGATCATATTGTTTTCATTCATATTGCTGATGCAGCAGCTTCATGCCCAGCAGCAATTTGGGAAAAGCGAATACGTTCAGCGTGATCCCCGGGTGGATCAATTGGTTGATTTTCAGGTGCAGGCCAACCGTGATGCACTGAAAGGCAAAACCGTTATTGAGCAGGGATACCGCATTGTGGTTATCACCACCAATAAACGCGATCAGGCAATGGATGTGAAATCCCGTTTAATGAAATCCTATCCCGATCAAAAAACCTATCTTTTCTATCAATCTCCGCATTTTCGCGTGCAGTTTGGGAATTTCAGGAGCCTCAAGGATGCCGAAAAAATGAAGGCAGAATTGGAACTGGAATACGGAAAGTCGGTATTCATTGCCCCGTCAAAGATTGAGGTGAAAATGGAACAACAGGAATCTGAAAAAAATTGAGTCAATGACCGTTGATGCACTCCACCAATTGGCGAGCAATTACTTTGAAGAATACAAATCGATTCGTCGTCATCTGCATGCTCATCCTGAACTCAGTTTCAAAGAATATGCAACCTCCGCATTTGTTCGTGAACACCTGAACCAACTCGGCATCTCCCATTCTTCGATTGGAGAAACCGGTGTGGTGGCCTTGATCAAAGGCAAACCCTCTTCGCGCGTGATTGCCCTTCGTGCAGATATGGATGCACTGCCGATTCAGGAAGAAAATAATGTCGACTACATTTCTCAGCATCCCGGAGTCATGCATGCATGCGGGCACGATGTGCACACCAGTTGTTTGCTGGGTGCAGCGCGCATCTTGCATGAACATCGATCGGATTGGGAAGGAACCCTAAAATTGATCTTTCAGCCCGGCGAAGAAAAAAATCCTGGTGGAGCCAGCATCCTGATCAAAGAAGGCGTGTTAGAAAACCCCAGGCCTGAACGAATCTATGCGCTTCATGTGCACCCTCAACTGGAAGCGGGCAAACTGGGATTCGTCACGGGGAAAGTCATGGCCAGTGCCGATGAATTGTACATCACCATCAAAGGGAAAGGCGGACACGCGGCTAAACCTCATCTGACAGCGGATACGGTACTGACGGCCTCTCACATGGTAGTCGCCCTGCAGCAAGTCGTGAGCCGCAACAACAACCCCTTCTCCCCTTCCGTACTTTCAATTTGTGCATTGAATGGCGGGTTCACCACCAATGTAATTCCCTCAGAAGTGAAAATGATGGGAACATTCAGGGCCATGGATGAAGCGTGGCGATTTGAAGCACACGAACGCATCAAAAAAATTGTCTACGATGTTGCCGCTGCACACGGAGCAGAAGCGACGCTTGACATCAGCGTAGGCTATCCTGCCGTGATCAACGATGCAGCACTGGTCGATACCGCCCGTAATCTTGCAACCGAATTGATCGGCAGCAAGCATACCGTGGAAGCAGAACTCAGCATGGGTGCTGAAGACTTTGGGTACTATACTCAAGAGATTCCAGGATGTTTTTTCCGATTGGGCACAGGTAATGTATCCAAAGGAATTGTTTCCGGAGTGCACACTCCCACATTTGATGTAGATGAATCAGCAATGAAAACAGGAATGGCGATGATGGCCTATCTGGGCATGAAAGGATAACACAGACCAAAACGAAACGCAACATATGTATAAAAAAGCATTGAGAAGAGAGCAGGCCCTGGAGTACCATGCAAAGGGTCGGCCGGGCAAGATTGAAGTCATCCCCACTAAAGAGGCCAAAACTCAGCGGGATTTATCGCTGGCCTATTCACCCGGCGTGGCGGAACCCTGCAAAGAGATTCACGAGAACGTTGAAAATGTGTATAAATACACTGCGAAGGGAAATCTGGTGGCGGTGATCAGCAATGGGACAGCCGTACTGGGCCTCGGCGATATTGGTCCCGAAGCCGGCAAGCCCGTGATGGAAGGAAAGGGAGTCCTGTTCAAGATTTTTGCCGACATCGATGTGTTCGATATCGAGATCAACGAGAAAGATCCTGAAAAATTCGTCGAAATCGTCAAAGCCCTTCAACCCACGTTCGGTGGCGTGAATCTGGAGGATATCAAAGCTCCAGAATGTTTTTACATTGAAGAACGCCTCAAGAAGGAAATGGATATTCCCATCATGCACGACGATCAGCACGGTACAGCCATCATCAGTGCTGCAGCGTTGTTGAATGCATTGGAATTACAGGAAAAAAAGATCCAAGACATCGTCATTCTGGTCAACGGTGCTGGCGCAGCTGCCATGGCCTGTATTGAATTGTATGAAGCGTTGGGAGCGAAGCGTGAAAATGTGTGGATGTTTGATTCTAAAGGGATGATTCATTCCAAGCGCGAAGATTTGGATGATCGAAAAAAACGCTTTGCCGTGGATTGCCAACCGCTCTCGTTGGAAGAGGCGTTTACCAATGCCGACGTGTTCATTGGCTTGAGCAAGGGCAATGTCGTGACCAAAGAAATGGTGAAAAAAATGGCACCCCGACCCATCGTGTTTGCCATGGCCAATCCCGATCCGGAGATCAGCTGGGAAGATGCTACATCGGCGAGAGAGGATATCATCATGGCCACGGGTCGCTCGGATTACCCCAATCAGGTCAACAACGTGTTGGGTTTCCCCTACATTTTCCGTGGCGCACTGGATGTTCGTGCCAAGCAGATCAATGAAGCAATGAAGCTTGCAGCGGTTCATGCACTGGCTGAACTCACCCGTACACCCGTTCCCGATATCGTGAACATGGCCTACAACGAAAATGCAATTGCGTTTGGCCCCACCTATATCATTCCCAAACCACTGGATCCACGCCTGATCAGCACCGTTTCCCCTGCAGTTGCTAAAGCTGCAATGGAGAGCGGGGTGGCACGCAAACCCATTACCGACTGGAATGAGTATGAGATTGAATTGAACAAGCGACTGGGAATCGATAATCAGTTGATCCGTGCATTGGGCAGCAAAGCAAGAAAAGACCCGAAAAAAGTAGTGTTTGCTGATGCAGAAAATGCAAAGGTGCTCAAGGCAGCACAAATTGCTTTGGACGAAGGGATTGCCTTCCCCATTCTGTTGGGAAATCCAGAGGTGATCAATGAAATCGCCGAAGCGAACAGCATCCTTACGGAGGGAATGGAGATCATCGATCCAAAAGCAGCCAGTGTAGCGGATCAGAGAAAATCGTTTGGAGAACTATTCTTCAAGAAACGTCAACGCAGAGGTGTCAACAAATACGAGGCTTCTAAATTGATGAAAGAACGAAATTATTTTGGGTGCATGATGGTGGAGACCGGAAAAGCGGATGCCATGATTTCCGGGCTGAGCAGAAATTATCCTGATACCATTCGACCCGCATTGCAAATCATCGGTACCGAAGACGGAGTGAGTAAGATTGCCGGCATGTACATCATGTTGACCAAAAAAGGTCCATTGTTCCTTGCCGATACCACCGTCAACTTCAACCCAACGGCGGAAGAGTTGGCCGATATCACCCTGCTGGTGGCAAAAGAGGTCCGTTCCCTGGGTGTTGAGCCCCGTATTGCTATGTTGAGTTACTCGAATTTCGGAAGCAGCGACACAGCAGAAGCCATAACGGTGCGCAATGCCCGGACGTTGGTCAAACAGCGTAATCCGTCGCTGATTGTAGACGGCGAAGTGCAGGGAATAGTGGCGTTCAACAAAGAGATCATGCGGGAAAACTATCCGTTCTCCGAACTCGTCAACAATGGAGATGTCAATACCCTGATCTTCCCAAATCTGAGTGCGGGCAATATTGCGTATAACCTGCTCCAGGAAGTTGGTGAAGCCGATGCCATTGGTCCTATATTGCTGGGACTCAAAAAACCAGTCCACGTGCTGCAGCTGGGTTCCTCTACGCGCAGCATATTGAACATGGTGATGATTGCCGTGATTGATGCACAATACAAATCAAAGAAAGGCTAAGGCCCATGAATATATTTACCCGATTCGGCCAATTTCTCCTGATGATCCGCGGCATGTTTACGCGTCCGGAAAACATGCGCATGTATTGGAAGGAATTGATGCACCAGTGCAGTGAACTGGGCATCGGTTCGCTGGGCATTGTATCCATCATTTCGCTTTTCATTGGTGCCGTATCCACCGTCCAAACTGCCTACCAATTCGTGAGTCCCATCATCCCCAGATCCGTGATTGCGCAAATTGTGCGCGACAGCGTTATCCTGGAATTTGCACCCACCATCACCTGCATTGTGCTGGCCGGAGTAGTGGGCAGTAAGATTTCCAGTGAGCTTGGCAACATGCGGGTAAGTGAGCAGATCGATGCACTTGAGATGATGGGCATCAACACCAAAGCCTATTTAATTCTTCCGAAAATCATGGCTGCGATGATCACCATTCCCCTTTTGGTCATCATCGCCATGACACTGGGAATTTGGGGAGGTCGATTTGTGGGAGACGTAACCGGAATACTGCCGCACGAGATTTATGACCGGGGACTGGTTGAATCGTTTGTGCCGTACAACGTAACATTCGCGCTCACCAAAGCCTATACATTTTCATTCATCATCACGGCCATCCCAGCTTATTTTGGGTACAATGTTCGTGGGGGTGCACTGGAAATCGGAAGGTCCAGTACCACGGCTGTTGTGGTCAGCTGCGTCGTCATTTTATTGGCCGATTATATTCTCGCACAAGTTTTGCTCTAACCATGATCACTATAAAAAATATCGAAAAAGGTTTTGACGGACGACCCGTCATCGATAAAGTATCGGCGGAATTTGAAACCGGTAAATGCAACCTCATCATCGGAGCCAGCGGAAGCGGAAAGACCGTGTTGATGAAGTGCTTGGTGGGACTGATCACGCCCGATGCCGGTGAAATCGAATACGACGGCGTAAGTTTTGGCAACATGGATGCAGACAGCCGCAAGATCATGCGCAGTAAAATTGGCATGCTGTTTCAGGGATCGGCGTTGTTCGACAGCATGACGGTTGAACAGAACATCTTGTTTCCGCTCGACATGTTCACGAAAGGCACCCGAGCAGAGAAACAAAAGCGGGTCGACGAAGTACTGGATCGTGTGAACCTCTCACAGGCGCATAAAAAATACCCTGCTGAAATCAGCGGCGGTATGAAAAAACGAGTAGGCATTGCCCGAGCAATTGTACTGAATCCGCAGTACCTGTTTTGCGATGAACCGAACTCGGGACTCGACCCTCAAACTTCGCTGGTCATCGATCGATTGATCAAAGAAATCACCACGGATTATAATATTACCACAGTCGTGAATACCCACGACATGAACAGCGTGATGGAAATTGGGGATCGCATCCTCTATATGTTTGAAGGCCACAAGGAGTGGGAAGGCACCAACAAAGAGATCATTTTCAGTAAAAACGATCGGCTCAATAATTTCATATTTGCGTCCGAATTCCTCAAAGATGCCAAAGACATGCGCATGCTGGAAGTCAGCGGGAAGATCGACAACAACCGCAACATGGACTAATTATTGAAGTAAGATTTTGTTACCTTCGCGACACCAAAACATACCTTATCTGCCATGTCGGTATTAGTCAACGCATCATCCAAAGTCATTGTACAAGGGTTCACCGGAACGGAAGGAACTTTTCATGCCACACAAATGATCGAATACGGCACCCAAGTAGTGGGTGGCGTTACCCCTGGAAAGGGCGGGAGCACGCATCTGGACCGTCCCGTGTTCAATACAGTAGCCGATGCAGTGAAATCGACCGGTGCTGACGTCAGCATTATTTTTGTCCCTCCCACCTTTGCGGCCGACGCCATCATTGAAGCAGCGGAAGCGGGCATTGCATTAGTGGTCTGCATCACTGAAGGGATTCCAGTGCAAGACATGGTCAAGGTGAAAAATTATTTACAGGGTTCCAAGACCCGTTTGGTGGGACCCAATTGCCCCGGCGTCATCACCGCCGGCGAATGCAAAGTGGGCATCATGCCTGGATTCATTTTCAAGTCAGGCAGCATTGGCATAGTTTCCAAATCGGGCACATTAACTTACGAAGCAGCCGATCAAATCGCAAAAGCAGGATTGGGCGTAACGACTGCCATTGGAATTGGCGGAGATCCCATAATTGGAACCACTACACGAGAAGCCGTTGAATTATTGATGAAGGACCCAGCTACAACGGGTATTGTCATGATCGGTGAAATCGGTGGCGGCATGGAAGCAGAAGCTGCGCGTTGGATCAAAGAACACGGTACCAAGCCTGTTGTGGGATTCATTGCCGGTCAAACTGCTCCTCCAGGCAGACGCATGGGTCATGCCGGTGCCATCATTGGAGGGTCGGATGACACAGCCGCTGCAAAAATGAAGATTATGCGCGAATGCGGCATCCACGTGGTGGACAGTCCGGCCGACATTGGTAAAACCATGGCCGAAGCCATCAAAGGATAATCCCCAAGTTTTCTTATCATTGTCGGATGAAACGTTCGACCGTTTATTACATCCCCTACAAGTTCAGGAGGATTGAAAATTTGCACATTCTGTTGTGGCTGATCAAGGACAGCTGCTGGGCACTGAATTTTAAATGGCCCGCCATGATCATGATTGCTCCTACCCTGTTGGTCGCCATCCTCATCACCTACCAAACCCGTCGCATCACGAGCGAATTGTTGCACAATCTGGCTATCGATTTTTGGATCACAGCAAACTGCACCTGGATGGTGGGCGAATTCTTTGGATGGGATGCCAATCTCATAGGAGCCTATGGTCTTCGTGAATTATCGATCCTTCCGTTTAGCATTGGACTGCTGATATTGGGATACTACTACCTCGTTTACATGCACAAGGAAGATTTTGAGGAAAAAGTACACCAGCAAACGGAGTCTGTTATTGAAGAAGAAGCAGCAAAAGCCGTCCGATAGGCCGTTTTTTTCTCCCCTGGCTTGAAGTATCTTTGCGCCATGTTCAGATCACATACTTGCGGAGAATTGCGCATAGGCGACATTCATCAAGAAGTCACCCTGGCAGGCTGGGTACAGACCATCCGGAAATTTGGAGCGATTACATTTATTGACCTGCGGGATCGATACGGAATTATCCAACTCGTATTCAATGAATCATTGAACGTCCAACTGGAATCTCATTCGTTGGGAAGAGAATTTGTTGTTCAGGCAAAGGGGAAAGTGATTGAACGCACCAATAAAAATGCATACCTGCCAACCGGGGATATAGAAATTGATGTACAGGAATTTACGATTTTAAATAAGTCGGCTGTTCCACCCTTTACCATCCAGGACGATACAGACGGGGGAGACGACCTTCGCATGAAATTCCGCTACCTGGATCTGAGAAGGAATCCGGTCAAAAAAAATTTGGAATTGCGCTATGCGGTCAACCGTTCAGCACGCAATTATTTGCACGAGCATCACTTCATGGACATTGAAACGCCGTTCCTGATCAAGTCCACACCAGAAGGCGCACGTGATTTTGTGGTGCCGTCACGGATGAATCCGGGACAATTTTACGCCCTTCCACAGTCGCCTCAAACATTCAAACAGCTCTTGATGGTGAGCGGATACGATCGCTACTACCAGGTCGTGAAATGCTTTCGCGATGAAGACCTTCGTGCAGATCGACAACCCGAATTCACGCAAATCGATTGCGAAATGTCGTTTGTGGAACAAGAAGATATCCTGAACATGTTTGAGGGATTGATCAAACGCATCTTTAAGGATGTCAAAGGCATTGACTACACCGAGGCCGTAGAACGAATGACCTGGGAAGATGCGATGTGGAACTATGGAAACGACAAGCCCGATATTCGGTTTGGCATGCGCATCTGCACCCTTAAAAAACCTGCTTCTGTATTTACAGAAAAACAGGATCAGTCTGCTTTGATCAGCGGTGCCAACTTTCAGGTCTTTGATGGTGCGGAGTCCGTACTCGCCATTGCCGTTTCCGGTGGTGCCGCCTATTCGCGCAAACAGCTTGATGAGCTTACCGAATGGGTGAAGCGTCCGCAAATTGGAATGAAAGGATTGGCTTACATCCGTTGCAATGATGATGGCTCGTACAAGAGCAGCATCGATAAATTTTATGCTGAAGAACGGCTCAAGGCAATTTCAACTGCATCGGGAGCTCAAAAAGGGGACATCGTTTTGATCTTGGCTGGAGCAGAAGAACGCACGCGCAAGGCCATGAGTGAATTGCGCTTGGAGCTGGGCGAGCAAATGGGACTTCGCAAAAAAGATGAGTTCAAGTTGCTGTGGGTACTCGACTTCCCGCTTTTTGAATATGCGGAAGAAGAAAACAGGTGGGTGGCACGTCATCATCCGTTTACTTCTCCAAAGCCCTCCCAGATCCAGACCATGATCCATAATGATCCCGCAATACATGACGCAGCCAATTATCTTGCCCACCCGTATGCACAAATCAAGGCCAATGCATACGACATGGTTCTGAATGGAAACGAAATCGGGGGCGGATCCATCCGAATTTTTCAACGCGAGTTGCAGGAAAAAATGTTTGATGCACTCGGCATGAGCCAGGAAGAAGCCTTGCATAAATTTGGGTTCCTGCTGGGTGCATTTGAATATGGTGCACCACCACATGGGGGAATTGCATTTGGTTTTGATCGACTCTGTGCCCTGCTGGGAGGAAGCGAGAGCATCCGTGATTTCATTGCCTTCCCCAAAAACAATTCAGGAAGAGACGTAATGCTGGATGCACCATCGAGCATTGACGATGTCCAGCTCAAGGAATTGGATATTCGGCTGGGAAATAAATCCTAGTGCATTCCCGGCTCTATTTCGTGTGATGTTTACGGCTCCAGACTTCATAGATGGGATCTCCTTTGGAGCTTTTCCCTTTATGGTGCCAGTCGCCCTCCTTCACTTCTGCTTCAAATGAAAGCGAAGCTCCAACGCGTGAGGCATCGCGTGAAAAGAATTCGATGTTCTCGGTGTATTGACCGTTTTTAAATGTATAGGTGCCGCCGCCTGTTCCAAAAAACTCACCCGTTTCTGAGTTGATAGCTGCCCACTGAAAGCGAGTGCCCGACATGATTTTGAGTGTTTTTCGGGCTCCGGGGTTCATGGGCATCATGTTTCCGTTTTGGTGCCTTCCCGTTATGCGCCAGTTGCCTGCCAATCCGCTATTTGCGTCGTCTACACGCTCCCACTCTTGTGTGATTCCTTCTGCCGGCAGATGTAGCTTCTTCCCTTTCAATTTGTGATCGTATGAAAAACTTAGTTTTACTTCATCCTTATTATCGGTATTGAATTCGATGACTCCCGACATGTTTTCGCCGTCAATGGTGGCAGTACCTCCTCGCGTACGGATGAATTTTCGATTGGCCACGTGAAAGGTAGAGACGACAAAATAATTGTCGACTATCGTCATGTACTGAATGGCGGTATCCAGATCACGAACCCACGCACCGGTGAGGTCTTGCGTAAAGCCTGAAAATGAAATCAGGCAATTCAATGCAAACAACTGAAACCATTTCATACTGATTGAATTAAAGTTTACGTATGCGGATATTTTTGAAGCGAACCACGTCTCCGTGACCCAAAAATCCGATGTGTCCGCTGGTGTTCAGCAGTCCCGGATGTTTTTGTCCATCTGCCGTTCCATTCACGGAAGCTGCCTGGATATCTCCATCGAGTATTACCTGTCCATTGAGGGTTACCGTGATGCGTGATCCTTTTGCTATGACTGTTTGCGTATTCCATTCTCCGGTTGTAAGCAAGTAGCCTCGTTTTGCGGGGATGACACCGTAGACAGAACCATGATACTGATACGGCTTGAGTTTCTCGTATACCGGCGCATCGTTATCGAGGATTTGAAGTTCCATGCCCACATAGGCTGCATCTCCTTCGGTGGGCGTGCGGATGCCCAATCCATTATTGGCCCCCGGAGTCAGTTGAAACTCAAACCGGTACTCGAAATCACTGTATTGCTCGCGTGTGAACAAATTTCCCTTCCCCCTTCCGGGATAGGTAACAATGGCCCCATCTTCCACAGCATATCCCTCTTTATTTCCTATCCATTTATCCAGATTGGCTCCATCAAATAAGTGCTCAAATCCTTCTTTCTTTTCTTGCGCAGAGAGTTGTGCAATTTGTGGAGGATTCAGTTCACGGATATAGAGGTTACGATATGCGACATAGGTGCCGTGTGCCTGTAATTCAATTTGTTCTTCTGTAAAAATTGGAAGTGTACGATCCCAATAATTTTCAAGCACGGTTTCATCCGTTACTTTTTGGCCATTGAGAAAAACCGTAACCTTATCTCCCTTCATGATGATATGGAACGTATTCCATTCTCCAATGGGATTATCGGCCACCATCAGTGGTTTACTTGGGTTTTTTTGATTGTTGTACAATCCCCCTGACCCTACTTGGGCACCGGATTCGCGCCGCGAGGTGTCCCAGATCTGCACTTGTGGACTTCCACGGAGATAAATGCCTGCATCCCCTTTTGCCGTGATTTTCCAGTCGACCACCATTTCAAAATCACGGTACTTTTTCCGCGTACAGAGGTTCTCGCCGTGTCCGGTAAAGACCAGCAGTCCATTGTCGACTATCCAATCGTTTTGCATTTGCGCATTAGCAACAGCCTCTGCGTTGAGCAATTCTTCTTCGCTCATTTTCGCCCGGGTGATGGGATTTCCAACCAATCCTTTCCAGCCCGAGAGGTCGCGGCCATTGAACATGGACTCCCACCCATTATCATAAGGAAGCGCTTTGAGATAACCAGTCAAGAGTTTGTTCAATGCAATACTATCCGTTCCCCTGATCAACGGCTTCGCTTTTTCCAACACCGAGCGCGGGGCTCTTCCCCTGAGTGCAGGTTGCCTGAGTGCCATTCTGGTTACAATGGCGGCTGCCTGATGTTTCAAGGCAGGATCATCCAGATAATGAGATGCCACCATCAATGCAGGAAAACTGGTTACCATTTCAAGTTTGTTCAATAAACGGCGGCGTTCGACAGGATCCATTGCCTTTTGCATATCCTCCTGAAACTTGAGCAGGAACCGGGGGTCCTGCATATTGACCAGTCCAATCAAGGGTTTATCAACTCCTGTTGAGGAGGGCAGTTGATAGTGTACATACTGCAATGCTGCCGCAATAGTGCGTTGTGAAGTCCCTTGAGCAGTATTCAATTTCGCATTCAAGGCAGCGATGGCAGCAGACGACCGAATGGTAGCCAGTGCGCGGGAGGCCGGGCCGCACCATTGTTCATCCGAGAGCAATTTGGAAAGTACCGGAACGGAGAGATCAGAACCCAGTACACCGGCGAGGGAGATCAAATATTCTTTTGCATAGAACGTTTTTGCATTTTTTATAGCACTGTTCAAACGTTTTGCAAATGCTGCAGCTTCTTGTGTTTGATTGGCCACGCGATGCGCATAGGCATCGATCGTGAACGTAGCAGTCACTTTGAGCGAATCATCGTCCAGTGATCTAAAGATCTGTTTCCAATTCTCTTGTTGAGCAACAGAAGATGTAAAAGAAGCTATCAGTATACATAAGAAAAGGGGGATTCGTTTCATGAGCGGTTATTTTCAGATGGTCCAAGGAGTGCGCATGGGTGGGTAGACATATCGATTGGCTTCTGCATCGTTGATGAATTCCTGTCGCACAGGATCAAAATTCAAGGTCCTTCCCAACTGCAAGGCTATTTTTCCCATGTTGATGATCGTGCAGGAGCGATGGCCGTTCATTTCGTTGAGCGCAAAGACTTTTCGGTATTTAACCGACTCCACAAAGCTTGTAACCTGCGGTTCAGGATCCGGCATCATGGCCAACTTGTCTTCCAGATTGGGTATGGTCGATTTAAACCCTTTGAACAGCTTTCCGTTGGGGCCCTCGATGTAGGCTACATCTGGATCTTTTGCTTCACCATCCAAAATGATTTTGCAGCCATCATCGTAGGTATACGTGATTTTTCGGAAGGTACCGCAGGCGTCTGGATGTTGCTGTTCGGCATCGACTTCCACTTTCACGGGACTGGTATGGTCTTTGCCTAAAAAATATTGAATAGGATCCAAGTAATGCTGACCCATATCGCCGAGCCCACCCCCATCATAATCCCAATACCCTCTGAATGTTCCGTGCACCCGATGAGGATGATAGGGCTTGAAAGGAGCAGGACCCAACCAACGTTCGTAGTCCAACTCTTGTGGCACCGGTTGTGGCTCCAGTTGTGTTTTACCGACCCAATAAAATTTCCAGTCAAAGCCGGTGTGTTTGCTCACGGTCACCGTCAATGGCCAACCCAATAATCCAGCATCCACGAGTTTTTTTATGGGGCGAACGGAGGTATTCATTCCGTAGAAACGATCTTCGAATCGGAACCAGGTATTGAGACGGAACATGCGACCATTTTGCTTCACTGCTTCCACTACTCGCTTTCCCTCACCAATTGTACGGGTCATGGGTTTTTCGCACCAAATGTCCTTTCCGGCTCGGGCTGCTTCGATCGCCATGATGCCGTGCCAATGCGGTGGTGTAGCAATGTGAACAATATCGACTTCTGGAAGTGCAATCAACTCTTTGTAATCGTGGAATAATTTGATTTTCTCCGGCACCATATTGGCTGCTTCCGAAAGATGCTTGGAATCCACATCACACATGGCCACTACCCGTGTTCCGGCATAAGGAATATGATCCCTGCCCATGCCACCCACACCAATGATTCCTTTGGTCAACTGGTCACTCGGGGGGATGTGTCCGCGGCCCAGCACATGCCGGGGAACAATCATGAATCCTGCAGCGGTTGCTGCAGTGAGTTTAATAAAGGATCTTCTTCCTTTAAGATGAGATGCGTACATAGGCAATCGTTATGTTTTAAAGATAATCAATCGGATAGTTTTTCTTTATTGAATTCTTGCCTATTTTTATTCCCATGAAGCACGCTCATTCAACATTTGCCATTCTCCTGTTCATTTTTGTGATAACTGGCTATTCTAACGCCCAATCTTTTCAGGTGGGCGCAGCGATGCGAAACATCAATCCGGATAAGGACAGTCTCTATTTAGCGGGAGGAAAACCCAATCGTCCCTTCATGGATGTTCACGACGATCTTCATGTCAAGGCCATTCACATCGATAATGGAAAACAGAATATTACGTTGCTGACATTCGACTGTATCGGACTGCTTTATCCGGTTCTGGAAGAGATTCGCGCAGAGATTCGATCCAAATCAAATGACATTGCCCCTGAACATATTGTGATGAGCTCTACCCATACCCATGCCGGTCCGGATGTCGTCGGTATTTGGGGGAAAGATTTTACGCATACGGGTGTGGTGGATCGCCACATGATGAAAATCAAGACAAATGCAGTTGAGGCTATTCTGGAAGCACGTTCCAGGAGAGCTGCGGCCAGCATGGAGTATGCAGTCGGGGAACATGGCGAGGATTGGGTGAAAAATATTTCTGAGCCTACGGAGTTGGATCGAACCCTTTCGGTGATTCGCTTTCGAAATGCACAACAAAAAAATATTGCCACCCTCACCAATTTTGCCTGTCACCCCACCATCATGGACGATGCCACCACAGCGGCCAGCGCTGATTATGTTTGGGGATATTACCGATACATGGACTCTCTCCAAGGAGGAGTAAACGCATTTTTTCAAGGTTCCATTGGAGGATGGATCCAGCCGGAGGATGTGCCTTCTTCATTTGAACAAGCAAATTTTTATGGAACACGATTGGCGCAATACGCGAGCGGGATTCTCAAAAAAGGCAAACGTTCTGCTACAACCGACATGTGGTTCAGGAGCAATAAAGTCGAGTTTCCAGTCGCCAACCCCATGTTCAAGGTACTTTCAAAAAACGGCATCATCAAGCGGTCATTTGGTGAAAATGTTCAATCTGAAATCGCTTTCTTTCAAATTGGAGATGCACAATTTGCCACTCATCCAGGAGAAACGGTCCCGCAGATGAGTTGGGACACCAAAAAACTGATGAAAACAAACGGCCCCAAGTTTGTAATAGGATTGGGACAAGACGCGTTGGGGTATATTTTAAAGCCAACGTTCTTTGATGCCAGTAAGCAAATACCCCACAGCGATTATTTAACGGGCATGAGTGTGGGTCCACAAACCATGGAAATCATCATGCGAACGCTTCAGAAGCTATCAAATCAATAAGGGCATTCATTATTTTTTCAGCCATTTTGATGTAACAAAAAACAGGGCAAAACCGGAGAAGACTGTTATGAGTCCGAAAATGGAAAATACCCTCAAGAGTATATTTCCAAATTCATCTCGACTTTCATAATCCATGGTGTGCATCATCCATAAAAAATCAAATATTCGCCATTTATCGTTTCTGACTTTTTGCACAGTACCCAAAGATGCAGCAACATAGACCACAGCCTGCGAGGGATGATCAAATTGAACTGCGTAAGCCGGAAGCGGGCCGCTCCGGTATTCATGATGTGCATGGGTTGATTCCAGGTATTCCACTTTCTTTACTGCAGCATCCACTACAAAATGACGTTGCGCAACCTGGATTGCTTCTTGTTCGCTGAGTGGTCCTCTTAATGCTCCTGTCCGTGCATCTGCCAAATGTTCCATTGCTTCTGCATGGTGATTTGAAGAAGAGTTTTTTTCCAATGCAGATATACACCTAACCTGATAATAGGGCCTGCCCAGGATATCTACCACCTGAAGACTAACAAGTGAGTCAATTTGATGAAGTGCAGAAATTGAACGCAGTACCTGTGCAGGAGAAACTAGACTATCGTTAGAAGGTAATAGTGGCACGCGCTTTTGTTCATAATCGCCATGGATTTCATCCATATTGCTCCAGCTAAAATACAATCCTCCAGTGGTCCACATCATAAATTGTATTCCCAATAACAACCCTAAGACTCTATGGAATTTTCGGATATAATACTGCTTGCTTCGTTTCATATTATTTTTTAACTCAACACCATAGCAGCGCCTAACGCTGTGCCTTGATGAATAGCCGAGGCCTTTATTTTCTTTGCAGGAAATGCTTCTGATAATAATTTCATAAACAATGAATTGGTAGAAAATCCGCCGTCCACAATAATGGTACTCAATGGAGATTCTGCCTCAATGTGAGCAATGCACTTTACTTGATCATCGATTAACTGTTGCATAAGTTGCCGGTATTCCTCACGTTCGTATACTTTGTTTTTAGGTATGGAGAGACGATCTGCAAGAGCAGTGATACCTTGCTCATGGAAATATCCACCAAAAAATCGGGATGCCTTCACCGGCACACCTGTATACTGAAGATAACAGAGGCAGTCCTTTTGCAATTGATCTTGTGTCAGCGGTGCATGATTAAATGGATTGAGGGCAATACACCAGGTTCCGGTTGACAACAACAAAAAAGGTTCCTGTTCCTGAAGAAGGTGCGGGATAAGCGCTGCAGAACTATCGTGCAATCCAGTTCCACAGATTACCTGTTTCCCAGCAAACTCGATGGAAGTTGTTTGATGAGCATTAACAATAGGCGGGAAAAGGTTAGCCAACCCTTCGTCGACTACCCAGTCATGGTACCGATGATGATCAAAATCCCATAAGTGAGTGTGGCAACCCACACTGGTTATTTCCGTCTGCTGCAGACCACTGATTAAAAAAGCAATGTATTGAGGCAAATGCAAGGAGCAGTGTATTGCCGAAAAAAGGTCAGGCATTTCCTTCTTGATTCGATAGAGCTGCAGACCCGAATTTAAACTTCCAAGAACGGGAGAAGCTGTTATTCTAGCCAACTCCTCTCTCCCACCATATCTGTCATAAAACTCGTCTTGCAGTTGCTCCGGAAACGGCTTTAAATAATTATAGAGCGGGGTAAGCGGATTGCCCTGTGCATCAAGATGAACAAAAGAAGCACCGTATGTAGAAAAATTAATGACGTTGACTTCAAACCTATGATCGGTCACCACTGATGCAAGTCCCTCGATTACAAAGTGTTTCAATGCAACTAGATCCTCACACGGAAATCCGTCTTCGTCGGTTACCTCAGGCAGGTGAACCACGTTTTCAAAAACGAGTTGATGCTGTTCATCAAATAGCAGGATTTTTTTATTGGACTTCCCTATATCGGCTATGGCGGTTACTGGAATGGATTTCATAAACAGCTATAAGCCTGTTGCTTTTGAAACAACTCCTCGCTCGTTGATCAGGACTTCTCGCACGTTCAACTCCCGATAGAGTCGCAATGGATTAAGCGATCCGCCTTTGTTTCTCCGTGCTTCAGCCAACAAGGGGCGCACATCGGTCCTAAACGCATCCTGCAAGATTTCTTGAGCAAGAACTGTATCGTTAGCAATTCGGGCTGACTCAAGTGCATCTGCATCCACCAGCAAGGCTTGGGCATAAGCAAGCTGGATGGCTTCAACGGATTGCAGCAGGTCCTCTAATGGATCTTTTATGTTGTGAGAGGCATCAATCATCCAGGACAAATCGCTGGCATGGTTCATGCTTTGCGCATTCATTCCTTCTACCAGTTCCTGAAAGATGAGGAAAAGCTGGTAAGGGTGAATGGAACCAACCGTTAAATCATCGTCCCCATACTTTGAATCATTGAAATGAAAACCACCCAATTTTTTTTCCATCAACAGCACCGAGACAATCTGTTCAATATTGGCATTGGGAAGATGGTGGCCCAAATCCACCAATGTGAAGGCCTTATTGCCTAATTTATTGGCAAGCAGGTACGATTGGCCCCAATCTCCCACCGTCATGGAGTAAAAATTAGGTTCACATGCTTTGTATTCAATCAGCAATTTCCAATCCGATGGCAGCGATTGATACACCTCAGCAAGGCTGTCGTGCACATGTTGAAACGCTTTTCGAAAATTCAGTTGACCCGGAAAATTAGACCCGTCGGAAAGCCAGACTGTGAGTGCCGTAGATCCCAGTTCTTTGCCGTACTGCATTACTTCGATGTTGTGGGCTATCGCTTGCTTCCGCACATCAGCACTCACGTGCTGGAGGGAGCCGAACTTATAGCTGTGGGACTGACCCGGCTGATCCTGAAACGTATTTGAATTGACCGCGTCGAATCGAATGTCCAATGATTGTGCCAGTGTTCGTATCGCCGCTGGATCGGTTGGAATGTCCCAGGGGATATGTAGCGATATGGCTCCGCTGGAGCGATTCAATGCATGCAACACGCCTATGTCTTCTAATTTTTGTTCCAGGCTTCCCGGTTCTCCTCCAATGGAAAAGCGACCGAACCGGGTTCCACCTGCACCCAACGCCCAACTGGGTATGGCAATTTGAAATGCTTCCAACAAAGGCAGCAATCTACGGGCTGAAGGACGCAGTGTAAATAGCTGTTCCAACCGCAGAAGATGATCCTCGTATAAGCGATTGTTGTGTTGGTCTATGGAATGTTGTTCAATTCTCATGTGAAATTCTATTATCGAACAAAAGAAGTACTGATACCACCGTCTACGTTGATTACATTTCCAGTCGACTTTGAAAGCAGTCCACCTACATATGCAAAGCAGGCATTTGCAATATCTTCCGGTAGAATAACTTGATTCAACAACGTGCGCTTGGCGTAATAGGCAGGGAGTTCTTCCACCGATACCCCGTAAGCGGCAGCGCGACCTTTGGCCCAATCGCCTTCCCAGATCTTGCTATTGGCAATTACAGCATCAGGGTTAACCGTATTGACACGGATGCCGTCTTTGCCGAGCTCAGCAGCATTGAGTCGACTCAAATGCAACTGAGCAGCTTTTGCTGACCCGTATCCGGCGTTATTCGGACCCGACACCAATGCATTCTTACTCACGATATTGATGATATCTCCGCCCAGTGATTGCTTGCGCATTACTGTTAATGCCGAACGGGTAACCAGAAACTGTCCCTTCACCAATACATCATATAGAAGATCCCAATCCGCCTCCGTATGTTCCTCTATGGGTTTAGATATGGAGAGGCCGGCAGAATTCACGACAATATCGCATCCACCAAAACTGAGACTGGCTTCTGAAATGGCATGTTCAATTTGCGCCGATTGTGTAACATCCATCTTTGCACTGCGTACATAATCCTTTCCGTATTGAATTGAAAATTCATCGTATGTTTTTTTCAATCGGTCAGCATCGAGGTCACTCAGCAATACACATGCACCCTCTTGCAGGAACTTTTTTGCCACCGCTTTGCCAATACCCCCCGCACTTCCAGTGACCCATGCCACTTTACCAGTGAGTGGCTTTGGTTTTGGCAGGCGCTGCAGCTTAGCCTCTTCCAAAAACCAGTATTCAATATCAAATGCCTCTTGAGGTGGCAGTGAAGTATATGCTGAAACGGCCTCTGCTCCTCGCATCACATTAATTGCATTGGTGTAAAATTCGGAGGCAATGCGCGCTGTGGATTTATCTTTTGCAAACGTAAACATGCCAATTCCGGGATAGAGAATGACAACCGGATTGGCGTCTCGCATGGAGGGACTGTTCGGTCGGCGGCAATCGGTGTAATATGATTCATACATTGTTCGGTAATCCGCAACCTGTTGATGAAGACGGGTATGCAATGATGAATCATTGAGATCCGCCAATGGCTCAAGATCAAGAATCAATGGCCGAATTTTGGTTCGTAAAAAATGATCCGGACAACTGGTCCCAATTGGCGCCAATCGCTTCAGATCATTTGAGCAAACAAATTCCAACACACATTCATCGTCAGAAAAGTGTGCCACCATCGGCTGAGTTGCCGATACCAGTCCCCTCAGCACAGGCCCGAGCTGAGCAGCTCTTTCCCGTCGTTGCTCTGGATTCAAGGACGGAACATTGATCCCGCCGAAAACATTGCCTTTTGTTTTGGATGCCGATTCAAGGAATTGTGCACAGGTTTCAATTACTTCCAATGAATTATAATAACACGCACGAGAAGTATCTCCCCACGTAAACAGTCCGTGCGATCCCAACATGATTCCTCGAATACCCGGTGAATCTTCCAGACATTTTCGCAATTGCAATCCAAGATCAAATCCAGGGCGCTGCCAATCCACCCAACCAATAGTTCCTTTGAATAGTTGCTGAGTGATGCGCTTGCCATCCTTAGCTGCAGCGATGGCGATAGCAGCATCTGGATGCAGATGATCAATGTGCTTGAAAGGAAGGAACGCATGAAGTGGCGTATCAATAGAGGGAGCTTTAGAATCTAAGTCAAATAAGCAATGGTTGAATAAGGGAACCATTTTGTCTTCTGTAGCAATGCCTTCGTATACCTGCTTCAGGGCATGCAGCCGGTTCAGGTACAATGCGGAGAGTCCCGTTTTTGAAAGCGATCCTAAATCCCCTCCAGAGCCCTTGATCCACATCACATCTGTCGGCTTACCCGTCAAAGGATCATCAGTAACCACTTTACAAGAGGTGTTTCCGCCACCGTAGTTGGTGATTCGCAAATCGGAGCCGAGCAAATTGGACCGATACAACAACAATGCCACCTCATCCCCTTCTAGTGCAGCAGCCCGATGATCGTCCCACACATCATTAACATATTCAAATTTACCAGCCATTACACGTCGTTCTATTGTTTTAAAAAGTTTCCGTATCCAACGATGGCTACAGATGCAAGAATAGTGAATACTCCTAATACAATCATGCGTTTGGTAGCGGGCTTTACTCCTTTCCACTCGTTGAGTCCGATGCCCCACATGTTTGCTACCAGTATGATGCAAGCCATATGCAGAATCCAAGAGGAAGCTCCATTCCCCAATTTACTCTCTCCCATGCCATAAAAGAAAAATTGCAAAAACCAGGTTGTTCCAGCCAGAGCAGAGAACAGGTAGTTGGTGGCCAGCGGGGTTGCAGCGTTTGTATAATCAGAAAAGGATTGATTGCGAACATTCAACAGCAAGCACCACAATAAATTGGTGGCTAGTCCTCCCCACAGCAGTACCACGTAGATGACATTGTTTTGAAACAGGGGGTCCCACCCCAATTCAACGGCTTGTTCCGCCATGGGCTTACCTGCTTCAATACCAAAATTGAAACAAGCGCTCATGATGCCTGAAAATATAGCCACCAGCAGTCCTTTCGTCAGGTTGAATTCAGCAACGGAAGTACGCTTTTCAGCATCGGGAAGATCTCGTTCTTTCATCATGCCTGCACGACCGCAAATGTAGATGCCCAACAGACAAACTACAATTCCTATCAGCACAACCAGTCCCCACGAAGTTCCGATCAAATCAGAGAAAGTCGTTTTGCCTTGTGCAGGAAAGAGGTCGTAGTAAAAAGAAGGCACCAGTGCTCCAAAGGCCGAACAAAAACCAAGCACCACAGAGTTACCCAGGGACATTCCCAGGTACCGCACTGCCAATCCGTAAGTGAGTCCCCCAAATCCCCACAACACTCCAAAACCCAATGTATATATGAGCGTGTCCGTTGATGCAGTGGATATAATGGTGGCAAAATCAGGCACGGTTAAGGCAGCTGCAATGGGTGGAACAATCAACCAGGAAAAGAGTCCCCCCACAATCCAGTAACTCTCCCATTTCCACTGCTTAACCTGTTTAAACGGCATGTAAAAACTCCCGGATGCAAACCCCCCAATGAAATGAAAAATGACACCCAATAGTACCTGCATATGGACTGAATTGATGCACTTAAATATAACAAAAAAGAGGGTGGAAAAAGAAAAGACCTGCAAGTAAATCAGGGTGATTCGAAAATTCGGAAATTGTACTGGATAAATGAACTACGCATGATGCTAAAACTAGTAAAAGCTGCATTCATCTGTTCCTCCGGGCTCCTGGGAACGATGGATCTATGTGGTCAGCAAGAACTGGATGACCCGCTGATGGTTGAGGTATTTCAAAATGCAAAAGGCATCGCGCGCGCCGTAGTGGAAAACCCGGATGCATACCGATTGCAGATCATCTATACCCAAATCAATCGCGACAAAAAAGGGGTACCGCATTTTAAGAACTATTATTATCATGTTGACCCCAACGCATATTTCAATCCCGCATCCATGGTAAAAATGCCCTTGGCGTTTTTGTCACTGGAACAACTCAACGAACAAAGGATTGCCGGTGTAAACAAGCATACCTGGATGGCATTTGACAGCAGCTACCCGCGTCAAGTTGCTTTGCTGCGGGACACCACTGCTCGCGATGGAAAACCCACCATGGCCCATTTCATCAAACGCGCCTTACTGATCAGCGAAAATGATCCCTATAATCGCATGTATCAGTTTGTAGGGCAACACGATATCAATAAGAAACTGAACCAAAAAGGATATGCTTCCACGCGCATCACGCGGCAATTCATGGGATTTACTGAAGATCAAAACCGTCGAACCAACGGCATCCGGTTTTATGATCCTTCAGGAAAGCTGATCCACACACAAGCACCAACGTACAATATCGACAGCTTTCAATTCCCCTCTCCGATCCTGATTGGAAACGCCCATATGGATCGAAACGACAATAAAGTAGATGCTCCATTTGATTTTACCCGACACAATTCCATATCGTTGGAGGACATGCAGCAGATGTTGCAGGCTGTGCTTTTCCCTGAGTACGTTTCACCTTCAAAGCGGTTCGATATGAAGGAAGATGATCGCCAATTTTTATTGAAGTTTCTCTCACAGTACCCTTCAGAAACAGACGATCCGAAATACGATGAGAAGTTGTTTTACGATAGTTATGTCAAATTTTTTTTTCAGGACAGTTCGCACCGTATGCCTTCGCATGTTCGCGTATTCAATAAAGTTGGATGGGCCTATGGATTCATGACCGACGTGTCATATATAGTCGACACCAAGAATCATGTGGATTATTTTCTTTCCGCGACGATTTATGTGAACAGTGACGGAGTGGTGAACGATTCAAAATACGATGAAGAAACCGTTGGATTTCCTTTCTTCAACGAAGTCGGTCGCCTGTTTTATGATTACGAACTTAAGCGAAAGCGCGAGCACCGACCCGCGCTAAATGGATTCGGCATTCGCTACGACAAGCGGGATCCAAATGATCTCCGGACCCCTATAAGAATAGTCGACAACTAGTTTCTCACCCTCGGTGTGCTCAGCTGTTGCAAAGAAACCGACCAGTTTGCCAGCAGCTCACCCTTGACCCCCAAGTATTCTATTTTCAAGGTTCGATCAGCCCCTTTTCCGGAAAAACTGATCCGTGAATAGTTTTGTAATTTATCGACACCCACTACCCGGTAGGGATTGTCTTTTTCTGGACCACCGAAGCTATGGGTTCCCGATGTAAGGGGTGATGAAGTGATATCGTAAAGCGGATAGGTGCCTTCGCGGTCGACTTTAATGATCTCGCTGTGATGCCGATCACCCGTCATGAAAACAACTCCATTGATGCGATTATCTTTAAGGAATGCCATGAGTTCATTGTACTCCTTGGGAAATCGCCGGAAACAGTCGTATGGACTATTGGGATTGAGCATTTGACTTCCTGTGGCAATGATTCGAAAGCTGATGCCTCCATTTGCGTTGCTCTGCAGCAAAGCATTTTTCAGCCAGGTCAGTTGTTCGGCACCAAACATTTCTTTTTCCGGGTTGGGCTGTCCGTTTGTGCTGTCCTTCATGGCATCGTTGCTGCGGTACCAGCGGTCGTCTAGCAAAAACACATCCACATCGTTCCATGTGAATTTGGTATAGATGCCTTGATCATTGAAACCAGAGGAGGGGTTGGCCCAGTAGCTGTTGAAGGCAGCGCGACTGGCTTCTTTCAGCGGATAGCTTTTATCACCATCGTTCCATCCATAATCGTGATCATCCCAAATGGCATAATGAGGCATGGCATGCCAAAGCGATTGCAAAACAGGAAGTTTACGATCGGTTGCCGCGCGTTTGTGCAGTCCCCACGCACTGTAATAATCCACCTCCCGCGTATACCAGTTATCGCCTAGCCAGAGCATGAATGAAGCCGGTTCTTTGGCCATGGTCAGGAATATCGAAGAATCTCCACCGTAGGGTCGACCTGGCCGATCATACGGCGCTTCATTGAAATAGGAGCAGCTTCCGGCGAGGAATGAGAAGTCCGGTGCTGGTTTGCGCCACTGCCGGAGTTCTTGTGTTTTGAAACTGCCGGCAAAAATTACGCGTTTGTCGGCCGCCACCAGTTCATAGCGGTAGGCAGTTCCGGGTCTCAAATCATTCAATTCGTACTGCACCACATTGAAATACGGGTTGAGTCCCGTAATTGCTTTCCCTATTTTCCGCTGGGTTGGCTGTGCTTCTTCGTAAAAATGAGACTGGACTCCTTTGATGGCCTCTTTGTATTCTACCCAGATTTTTGCAGAACGAAGCTCGGTATGTCCTAGCATGGGACCCGAAACAATGTAATCAGGATGCTGGGCGAGAGAAAATAATCCAAGCAATGAAAAAAGGAGAAAGAATAAATAGCGCATGCCAGTTGATTTAGGAGTGATATTCTTAAGCAATACTCCTGCAAATATACTGCTCATGTGCAGAGATGATATTATGTTTTAATGATTAATTACCCTTTATGCAACGAACCGATACGCCCGCAATTTTATTGATTACAGGTTTTTCAATATAGCTATTGATGGACATCAAAATTGAAGTCCCTGAAGTGGGAGAAACCGCACTACTGGTCCACCAATATCCCAATATACCCAGTAATCCAAAACCACGATCATCCCTAAATCCACCAGGCAAGGCCGTGAACCCAGTTTCATTCGTACCATTAGCCCCATCTCCGAGCCATCCACTTGTAGCCTTTAATTTTTTGGCAGTCAAAGATGCCCCTAAATAGCCCTCTAATGTATTCCAGTCAGACAAGGTTGGTATTCGCCAACCTTGTGGACAAAGATTTTTAGCATCAGTGACAGCATAATAATTGTATAGCTTGCCATACGCTGCTGCAATTGATGGTGAATTATCATAATCGCAGTAAGCCGATGAAGTAAATGAAGTCCATGTACTTTGAACCTCTACCAGCTGAATTGGCGTCCCGTCATTAAATTTGGTTGTTTTTAAATTTTCAGCCATCCATTCTTGAGTTCCAACGACTATTGTTTTATAGGAGTTGCCTTCAATATCAGTGATTGGTGTTCCAGTTGTTGCATTTGTAGCAGAAGTTGTAAAGCTAACATCATTTCCATATGATGTTCCCAATTGAGTAGTAGCATATGCCCTTGCAAAATATACCGTCGAGGAATTCAATCCTGTAATTGAGGAAACGAACGCAGTGGTTCCAGTCCCTTCACTGGTTTTAGTCGACATACTTACAGTTGACTGTGGCATCAGGTCCCAAACAATTCCTTTAGCGATAATAGGATATCCACCATCAGAAGATATGGTACCACCAATATTTACAGCATTCATGGTGATATTACTTGCAGGAAGTGTAGTAATAGAAGGTAGCGCTGCCTGAAGTGTTGAAAATTGAATTTGGTTGCCGTAAGCTGTGCCCGCCTGATTGGTTGCCCAAGAGCGCACAAAATAAGTAGTCCCCGGGGTAAGGCCTGAGATAGCAGCAACAAAATTAGCAGTGCCTGTCCCATTAGTAGTTTTAGTACTCAATGCAATGGTCGGATTTTGTGCAGTACTCCAAACGATTCCCCGAGCAGTGATAGGACTTCCATTTTGCTTAATATCGATTCCACCCGATAGAGCAGCATTTACTGTTATACCAGTTAGAGAAGCTGTAGTCAATTGAGGCAGCAGCAACATAGTCAGTTGCAGTTCATTTGTATATGTGGTAGAAGCACCTCCCTGGTTAAACGAATAAACACGATAAGTATAGGTCAATCCCTCTGTTACGGTCGAATCGATGAAGCTGGTAATATCTGCTCCAAGTGTTGCTATTAATGTATAATTTCCGTTATCAAGTTTACGGTCGATTTTGAAACCCGATTCATCAGTAGACTTGTCTGTCCAAATCAGTTGCACCCGAGTGGTTGTTTGTACAGTTGCTCGAAGATCAGTGGGCGAAAGGGGCGGGGCTACCTTAAAAATGAGCTGGGTAGTTGATTCATTGCTCTTGTTCTCCCCAGCGTTAGCAACAATAAAATATGCATATGACTTATCGTGCTGAACATCTGCATCAGCGTATGTTCGGGCTTCTTTACCCAGTGTGGCGATTTGCACGCGTTGTCCATTGGCAACAGAGCGATAAATCGTGAAACCACTAATATTTTCAATTGGCTGAGACCATACCAATTTAATGGATCTCAATTCAGAGGTGCCGACAAAATCACTAGGAGTAAATAAATCCTTGGGGCATTCGGGATCAAAGGGACTGTGCCATTCAAATTTTTGGCATGCAACTACAAAGATACTCGTCAAAAAAAACAACAACACAGTCCTCATCAAATGTTGTTTCATTTGCTATTTGTTTTTTGTATTACGAATCGTCTTTTTAAATCAAGAAAATCAGAAAAAGCTGCTCGATTGTTGCCCAGCCAGTTTTCAAAATAATTTTTTGATAATGACTGCGGTATAATGAAGTTATTGGCATCAACCTGTTCGTCATTCAGCCGAGGTTTACTATAATCGTTTTCGGAGAAAACAACAATCAATGTATTGTCTTCTGATTCCCTTTCGGTAAAAACCTGCAATCCATCTGATGCCTGATTGAATTTATTCTTGGAAGCAGAAAATAATATATATTCTTTGTCCGCTGTAATTTTTACAGACTTCTGTCCCTCCATGCTGCGATAAGGCAACAAGCGATATACTTTCTCGCCATCATCTAAGAATACACTTAAATAACCACTTATTGGGGATTTAACATAGAGATATAGAAGCTGCTCGTCTTTAAACCGATCAGTTACACATGGCTTTTCCGGGCAACTCAATAACTCTACCTCAACATCAGCTTTAGGAATCGCTCTTCTCACTTCCCCCCTTACCCTGCAGCTTATCCATCGTTCTTCACTTCCACGATTGGCACGTTGATCTATTTTAAATTCAGGATCTCCCAAAGTCCGGATCCACTCTCCCTTGACTTTAGTCTGTCCATACGATCGAAAATCTACTTTACCGTTTTGCAGATCCAAGTTGGATTGTTGCTCGATATATTGACCAAATTCTTTAATCAATGCATCAACTTTTGCTAACTCTAAAACCCTTTCTTTTGCTTCATTAAGACTCACGTAGGGTTCTATACGAATATTGCTTTCACCTGAAGCTACTTTTGTAGATTGACTCCTTCCCATAGTTGGGAAGGTGCTGCACAAAATCAAAATAAACGAAAGTATTCTCATCATGCTTTTATTGAGTCAAAGGTATGATTTTGGCTTTTTGAGATAAATACTCCGAAGAGAGCATTCCGCTTTTGGCATTTATATATGTAGGATCACAAATAAGATACTTCTTTCCGATATATGTGATGTAGGTCCCGGTAAACGATTCATTCAAAAAGACTCCAAGATTCACATGACCAGGAAAATCAAGCGCTACAGTTTCCAATTTTAGGTACCGCTTTATCAGATAAGAGAGAAAAATGGTTCGATCTTCACAATCATTTGCTGGGAAGAAAAGACTTTGTTCCGAAAAAAGATATTTCTCTTTACCGAACTGAGATTGGTCGGTTGCATAAGGAAACGCATGTTGACAAAAGTCCAGCAACATGTCGATTGATTCCCGCTTCGATAATCCTTTTAGCTTTGGTTGGAAAAAATCATCCAGTTTTTTCTCATTTGACGATGTGAGACCTGGCCCAAAATATACGCGTAAATCGCATTGGGGATAGGTGGAAAGAAAATCCAATACACCACGATTGAATGTAAATTCAAAATCAATGCCTTTGTATTGATGAGATTTTGAAAATTTATCCCCCTGAAGCAAAGGATATTCCGATAAGGCGAAAGAGACAGATTTTGAATTACCCGGGTAATTATTATTATATGTTTGGAGATCCTGAATAGCATTACGATTTTCTTCCATTACATAAAAAATATCATCGTCTTCTTTAAAATAGGGAGTGCCGTACAATTTCTCTTTTGCAGGAAACAAAAGATAGACAAGTTCTTCATTGTATCCTATTTTAACCTTGTACCCTGCCCTGAGCAAAATGTACCATGAAAGCAATTTTCGCTCATTGGAGCTTTCATAAAATACATGTGCGGCTTTGGAGGATAACTGATAAAATCCCCAGTCATTCAACAGGTATTTTGATCGCATGTTTTGTAAAACGGCCAATTGCTCAGCCCAGTAATCTTTATTACGAGTGAGTCCTGTATAGAATTCTGCGATGGATTTAGGGGAAATCACTCTTAATTCCGGGAGTAAATGCGGCTTGACTTCCAACTGACTTTCAATTCCATAAAATTGAAGTCCCTTGATATAGGAAACGGAAGCATATTCAACCGGGTCATCCATTTGAAGGTTGTGCTGCAAACTCAATAGATTACGCGTTCCCACCTGATTGGTATCCACTTCTACTTCACGGCTGAATGGCGAACGGAGAGAGTCTTTTAATGTTGGCTGAAGGGAGGGCTTCAATGGTGATCGAAGTTCACTGCGGATCAGATTTACTTTTTTCCAAGACTGCTGAAGGAATTGCAAAAAAAGTGAGTCATTCCTATCAATAAACGATTGATGTTGTTGCTGAGCTCCAGACTTGAACTTCTCAAACTGATTGATGAGCTCTTCCTGTTTTTTAACCTGAGAAAATACCGGTAGTGCAACCAATAAAGGTAACAACACACGAAAGGATAGCTTCCTGCATGCAGAAAAGAATATCATCAACGTTGGATAGGCGATCATGAGGAGAAGTACGTTTTCAGTTCCGGAGACTCCATGACCAGCTCCTTTAGCTTATCCAGGCAGCGCTTAAATCTTTGTCTGGCAGAAACAGAAGTGATCTCAAGCCGGTATGCGATTTCATCGAATGACATGCATTTATTCGGGTGTTCTTCGTTTACCTCCTCGCCCAATGTAAAGCGCAGATCGATAACTTCTCTGCACTTATTACCCAACTGCTGTTTAAAGGAAATAAGCGCATTAAAAACATCTAAATCACTTGTCTGGTCCATAACATCATGGTGTTCTATGAGTTCCAGGGGATTATTTCTTGAAAGTTGTTTTAAACAGAGATTTCGACAAATCGAAATGAGATAGGTGGAGAAGCTACTTTCAGCTCGAAATTTACCTTCCTGGACATTGAAAATAGCAAGCGAGAAGCCTTCTTGAAAAATATCTTCCGGGTCTAAAGTAACATTCTTAAATGCCCAAACCATTCTCTTCACTTTTTCGAAATTTTTATGGTAAAGCGATGCAATCTCGTATTCATTCCTATTCTGTATAGCCTCGATGAGGGCCGCTTCACTCTCTCTGATTTGTTCTGATGTGGGATTGATTTGTGACAGTTTACCCGATTCCATTTACCGGCTGGTGTTTGGTTGGAATAAATTTAACAAACTTCACACAAAGCAGTGCTTAAAATAAAGAGTATGGGACGCCGATTGGCGTCCCTGATGCTTCATAGGTTAACATCTATTCGCGTCATTTTACTTGAAATCGAGGAGTTTGTCTAATTTTTCGTGAAGGATTTTGGTTTTGTCGGTTAGTTCACGACGAAGCACTTTTTTTCCCGCCTCAATTGCCATTTCACTGTTGTAACCGATACGGATATTGACCTCCACATTGTTTTTCCCAACCGGACGGTAAATTTCCAGAAGAGGCAGCACACGTCCAATTTCCTGAACAACCAGGTTTTTGATTGCGCCGGCAATTTCTGTTACTGAAGCCGCTTCTTGAGTACTCAGCTGCGCATTTGCGATATTTCCCTCAATCAAAGCTGCCACATTGGTAGAGATCGTTCCTGCCAACTCAAATTTGGCAATTTCATTTGCCTGAAGTTTAGCCGCAGTTATACTCTCACCAACAGCATTACCATTTGCCGTTATGTACTTCGGATACCCGGTTTCTGCATCCATTTCGATTGAGCGGATCCAGGAGGATTCGACTTGGCGTGCGATAGGAAGGGCTCCAGGAGCCACATCATACCCTTCCCGGGTCAACTGACGTGCTTCTTTTTTGGCCTTGCGCATGACCCTGGATTTTAGCTCTTTTTCAGCCGCGCGGGTGGGCTTCTTTTGAGCCATCAGGTCGGCATTGGAAAACAAAAGCACAAAGGCCAGGAGCAAAAGTTTAATTATCGGTTTCATCTTTTTACTTTTAAATTTAGTTATTGGTTGGTTTGTTTTGTGACAAAAAATTGTAACTTTATCTAAGTTTATTTTTATAATGTATAACAAATTGTATTTCAATTTTTTAAATATACTATAAATACAAAATTAATAGCATGGGAGCTTCTTTTAATTATCTGCCAGCCAGGTGATTTCTTCTTGGGTTAGGTGTAAGTATCCCTAAAAAGCAGACGGTTTAAAACTTAAGTATTAATCTTAAATTTAAACTGCCATGAAAAAATCTCGATTCACGGAGGCGCAGATTGTCTCCGCCCTTAAAAAGCAAGAAGCCGGTATCTCCACCCGAGAGATTTGCCGGGAGCTAGGTGTCACAGAGACTACCTTTTACAACTGGAAGGCCAAGTATGGGGGTATGGAGATCTCTGATGTCAAGAAAATGAAGTCTTTAGAGGAAGAAAATG
>VGFK01000008.1 GCA_016868895.1 Bacteroidota bacterium
TAAAAATTCCACCGTTACTACCCGCAATCTGGTCATAACCCGGCTTTTTTTAGACTTTTTTAAAAGTGAAAAATTTTCAGGGTTTTTACTAATTGGATGCACCGGACTATCGCTCTTATTGGCTAATTCTTCCTGGGGAGATGCCTATGCACATTTTTGGCATCAACCACTGGCTGGTTTAACGGTAGAGCTGTGGATCAATGATGGATTGATGGCCAATAATTCGAACGCATTCCTGTCAGGACTACTTGCTATTTTAGAAAATAATAATGGTTTAAAAGAATAATTTATAGACCACTAAAAATCAATCAGGCAAGTCAAATCAGCCCTAACTTCGTTAGAACCAACGGTAATCAAGTCTACACTATATAATTGATTTTCTATTTATTATATAATTATGTAGATATAAGGGGGCCTAGTAATCGTCAAAGAAAGTGGGTAATATAGTTGTAAAAATTTATTATTTAAATATAGAAATATCTTTTTAAAAAATAATTGTTTCGTCTATAAAGCACAGAAAGGTGCACAGTTTTTTGAATGTTCCCTGAAATCTTCTCTTTCGAATTATCCATGTTATAAGATAAGTGAAGAGAGGGGGAAAATAAAAATTAACTTCCTCTCGCACCACCTGTTTTGATAGGCTTCTTTATTCCGCCAGATGATTTGCTGTTTGATTTTGTAATAAACTTTGAAGCTCCAGACTGAGCGTTGGCTTTGGTATTTTTATTAATGCTTTTCGCCTCAATCTTTTTATTGATATGAAATCCCATGTTATTTATTTATCCATAAGGTAGTAAAAATTTAAGATTATGGAGTATCTAATAGTGAATTGTAGATAATTATTGGTATATTCATTAACAAATTCATTCAAGCATGTTTAAAAAATTCACTGCTGCAGATATATTAATGCTGGTTGCTGCTTTTCTGTCTCTGATATTTTCAGAACTATTATGGTTCAAAGGAGAGCAAGAATCAGCCATTTTTGTTGGCTTGTGGGTACCTTCTATCTTGGGGTTTGCTATTCTGCTTAAATTGATTCAAAACCAGAAAAATGACTGATATCATACCTATTTTCGCTGCAGTCGTCACTTTTTTATTTTCTTTGGGATTCTTGCTGATCCTACGAAGCTTGAAATCAGATAAATAGATCTAGCTGCCCTCTATGTATTTCTCCTGCTCAAAACAGCATTGAAACAATTAATCTGTTTGATTCCTGCTTTGTGCACCGCGAAGACTGTATAGGTAAAAAGATACAATGGCAAACATAAAGCCAGCCAATACTGAACTGCGGGCGATTGCAGAAGTATATGCCTGCGAGGATGGGAAAACAAAGTTTATGAACTATTTTGCAGCAGCCTGGAGCAAAGTGTTGAACCTGGATCGATTCGATTTGCAGTAAATTGAACTAGCGTCGTATATTCCTCAAAAGGAAAAATATTTTGAAAACGTCTAACTTTTAGTCATTATAAGTTAATCGAAAGATAATTGACTACCTTCATCGCATGATCGCAAAGTGGCTCCCCTTTTTCATGCTTCTGGCGGGAGCTATCCCCTCATCGTCCCATGCTGAATCTCAACAGGATACCCTAATCTCCAATAGCCTGCTCTACAGCGGGACCGAGTACATCAAACAATTCAATCAACTAAAAGGAACTCCGTTTCTCCCAACTGCCTCCAATAAAGGATCAGTCCGCTACCAGGATAACTGGTACAAAGACATTGATCTGCTGTACGACTGCCAGGACGACTGGGTCATCGTGCGAGACGCACAGGGTTTGCTTAAACTGCGACTGGTTCACGAAAAACTACAGGCCTTTGATGTAGATGGACATTCATTTATCAAACTCAAACTGCTCACCAAAGAAGGAGAGTTCTACGAAAAATTCTATGAGGGTCGCCGCATGCTCCTCATGCAATGGAAGAAAAATCTTGAACTGGATGCAAACGAACAACCCATCTATGACCTCAGAAAAACGCTGTTCATCCTCGATAAAGGAACAATCGTTCCCCTGGACCGGTCCTCCGACCTGCTGACCATCGCTTCTGCTCACAAACGGGAATTGAAACGGCTGATTCGGGAAAATAAACTCTCTTTCAAAAAAGATCCTGTCAAGGCCGCCCTTGTACTGATCAAAGAAACAGAGCGAAACAATTGGTGAAAAAAATCATTTCCATACTGCTGTTCATCGCACTGGCTAAGGTGGGCCAGGCCCAGAAACGATCGCCGTTCGATAGCCTGATTACCGTGCTGGAACAACAATTCAGGGTTACCTTTTTTTATAATCCCTCTCAAACCAGTGGACTGAGCATTCCTCCTTCCTCAGGCAGCCTGGAACAGATGCTTCAGATTACACTCGAAGGAACAGGACTGAACTTTTACCGCTCGTATCAGAACCAGGTCTTCATTTATAGAGGAAACACCCCCTTATTTACACCTCTGGCCAAAGACTTTTTTCAGCCCAAGCCCAATCAAAAAATCGACAGCTCCCAATTCAACATTCAAGAAGAGGTAGCTACCCCGATTGAAAATAAAATCTATATCATCGGTACGAAAGGAGGAGCGGGATCTACTGCCGTAGTATCGGGCTATGTTCGTGATTCCCGAAGCGGAGAACCCATCGGCTCTACCTCCATCACCCTGGAAGGCAGTCAGGCCGGAGTTTCTACAGATGCATTTGGATTTTATTCCATCACCGTCCCTAAAGGTCGGCAAACCATTCGCATCAGCAGTGTAGGCATGAAAGAACTAACCCGACAACTCAATGTGCAGGGAAATGGAAAGTTGAATATAGAAATGCAAGAAGAGATCCGCAGCCTCAAAGCAGCGGTGATCATTGCACAAAAACAATCGAATGTCCGGGGCATGCAAATGGGTGTTGAACGATTGAGCATGCGAGCCATCAAGTCCATCCCGGCCGTACTCGGCGAAACCGATATCCTTCGGTCCATTCAAACCCTTCCCGGTGTTACCACTGTCGGCGAGGGTACCGCTGGCTACAACGTACGCGGCGGCGGGGCAGACCAAAACCTGATCCTGCTCAACGATATGACCATCTTCAATCCCACCCACCTGTTTGGCTTCTTCTCTGCGGTAGATGCTGAAGTGGTGAGGGGACTGGAACTCTATAAAAGCGCCATACCCGAACGCTTAGGAGGCAGAATTTCTTCCATCATGGACATCAGTACCCGCGATGGCAATGCCAAACGGTTCACCGCCAGTGCAGGCATTGGCCCCCTCACCAGCAAGTTCACAGCGGAAGGTCCACTCGGTTCGAAAAAAACCACCTTCCTGGTGGGCGGTCGGACCACCTACTCCAACTGGTTCATGAAATACCTTCCCAACAGTTTTGATAAGAGCAAAGTGGGATTCAGCGACCTGATGGTGAATATTTCACATGAACTTTCCGAAAAAGATCACCTTTACCTGTCCGGTTACATCAGCAATGACATGTTCCGCCTCAATCAGGATTCGACCTATTCCTATTCCAACCGGAACGTTCGACTGAAATGGAAACACAATTTTACCGACAAGTTCTACAACGTGCTCTCTGCCGGTATCGATCAATACGATTACTCCGTTAAAGGCCGCAACAATCCAAAAGACGCTTTCGATCTTCGCTTCGGTATCCATCAATTCAGCGTGAAAAGCGATTTCAAATACGCCCCAAGCAACCGCAACGAAGTCAACTTTGGATTCCAGTTTATTCAATATGACCTGAATCCGGGTTCGCTTAAGCCCACCGATCCGCTATCGGTTGTTACAACTAAAATTCTTCAGCAAGAAAAAGCAAGCGAATCATCGCTCTACCTCGGCGATCAATATCGGCTCAACAATAAGATTTCTGTGCAGGGCGGAGTCCGGTACAGCTTTTACAGGACGGGAGGACCCAGAGAGTCTTTTGTCTACGAGGAAGGAAAACCCCGGTCTGTAAACACCATCGTGAATTCGGTAACCTATACCCCGGGGCAAACCATTCAAACCTATCATGGCCCGGAGATTCGTGTCTCTGCACGTTACCTGATCAGTCCCAAAACTTCCCTCAAGCTCAGCTACAACACCCTGCGCCAGTACATCCACATGATCACCAACACCACTGCTCTCTCACCTACCGATATCTGGAAACTCAGCGATCAATTCATTCAACCTCAAATCGGTCAGCAAGTTTCGCTTGGCCTCTATACACAACCGGGATCCAAAGGAGATGAATTTTCCATTGAGGCCTACTATAAAACCAGCAAAAATTACCTGGACTATAAAAGTGGCGCCTCTTTGATCATGAATAGCAACCTGGAGCAAGACGTGATCAAGACCAGAGGCAAGGCCTATGGAGTTGAAGTGCTCTACAAAAAACCCAATGGGAAGCTCAACGGCTGGATCAGCTACACCTATTTAAGAAGCTTGTTGCAGGTGGATGATCCTATTGCCGGTGAAACCATCAATAAAGAAAATTTTTACCCTGTAAACTTTGATAAGCCGCATATTGCAAGCGTCGTAGCCAATTACCGGTTCAGCCAACGGGTCAGTGTTTCACTGACATCGAGTTACAGTACAGGTCGACCTGTAACCTATCCCCTCGGCGTTTTCTACATGGGTGGCGCACAACGGGTGTATTACTCCGAACGCAATGCGTTCCGCATTCCTGATTTTTTCCGAACCGATGTTTCCATGATCATTGAAAACAATCACCGACTGACCCAACTGTTTCATGGAGCATGGAGCTTTGGCGTCTATAATATTACCGGAAGAGATAACCCCTATTCAGTATATTTTGTAACCGATGGAAGACAGATCAAAGGATATCAATTGTCAGTCTTCGCCACTCCCATCCCATTTGTCACCTTTAACCTGAAGATCCGATGAGAATGTTTGGTGTCATAGGTTTTTTGATTGTACTGTTTGCAGGGTGCACCAAAGCGCTTGAATTGCCGGATACAAGACCCGATACGTCCATTCTGGTCGTGGAAGGGGATATTCGAACAGGCCCACAGACCGAAAACCGTATTCGCCTGAGTCGACTCAAACCTCTGTTCCAATTCGACGATGTTCCAGAGCGCAATGCTCGCGTTGAAATTGTAGCACAATCAGGAAGTCGGTGGCCCTTGGCGGATAAAAACAACGGGGATTATGCATCCACACTGCAATTGCCCGATAATGTACCACTCGCATTGCGCATCCAAACTGCCGACGGAAAGATCTACGAAACTCCGTTTCAAAATTCAGTGATCGCTCCTGCGGTAGACAGTGTGACGTGGCGACAAGAATCGGATGGTGTTCGGGTATTTGTCCACTCAAAAGATCCGGGAAACAAAACAAAGTACTACCGATGGACCTACTCCGAGACATGGGAAAGGAGAGCATGGTACTATAGTCTTTATGATTTCAAAAATGGGTCAATCGTAGAACGCCCTGCCAGCGATCAGGTCTATACCTGCTGGAAATCAGAAGACGAACAAAATATTCTGGTGAACAACACCGAAGAACTGGGGCAAGACCTGATCAGCTACCAACCCGTTTCGTTTATTCCCAATCAGTCGGAAAAATTATACGTACGATACAGCATCATTGTACGGCAAACCGGACTCACCAAAGAGGCCTATGACTATTGGCAGATCCTGAAAAAAAATACCGAACTCACCGGTTCCATATTTGACGCTCAACCCTCGCAGATGCCGACCAACATTGCATGCACCAACGATAAGTCGCGTGCAGCCATTGGATACATCTCCGTTGGACGGGTTTCTGAAAAACGACTGTTCGTTTTGCACTCCTCCCTCAACCTCTGGCCCATCAGAAATGAACAACAAGGATGCGACGCATTTGAATACCCTCGTTTTTTTGCGGAACGGTTTCTGCAGCAAAACACAAATTATTTGCCTGCATACTTCGTAACTGCAGGCGGTGGATTTGGAGTGGCTCCGAAATCGTGCGTGGACTGCCGACTCACGGGTGGGGATACTGTAAAACCTGATTTTTGGTAACATGTTGAAACGAATTTTCTATATCGCATTCAGTACAACCCTGAGCGGCCTGTTGCACGCACAAGAGGTGAGAACTACTGCTATTCATCTCTGGAACGATCAGAAAGTACACGTCGCAGGGGAAGACGTGTGGGTAGACGGCATTGCTGGACTTGCTCCATTTCAAACAAAAACAATTGTACTTCGCATCATCAACAGAAACGGTACTGCAGTTGCTGAAACAGAAATAATTCCAGAAAACAACCGCATCCAGGGCGTTATAACCCTACCGGAAACACTGGTGAGTGATTATTACTTCATCGATGCATACATCAAGGGAATGTCCTCTACTACTTCACTGTGTCCAATCATGGTCATTCACCCTAATTTACCACCCGTCGAATGCACGCCTCAATTGACAAAAAACGCAAGCATATCTACATCGCCCATTTCAATACAACTCAAAAAGAACAGCGTCGCACCAAGAAGTGCGATAGAGTTCAATACTTCAGGCACTGACCTGCTGTCGCAGATTTCCATTGCTGCAGTTCTCAACGACCGGCTATTGGAGCTTTATGACGAAGATGCAAAAGCACAAACCCTAACAATTGAGCATGTGCAAACGGGGGAACTCAATCAGGAAGGCAGAATATTCAGTGTAGTTGCACTGCAAAATGGTGGCCCCGCCAAAGGAATCAAATTAGTGGCCGCTCATAAAATTCCAAATAGCGCCATCGCTACAGCCCTTACTGATCAAGAGGGAAAAGCACAATTCATCCTTCCACTCAATTTCAATGATGCTGATCTGGTCATTCATCCTGCCAGCAAAGACCAAAAAAACATTCGTATTGTCTTGGCCAATGTAGAACTGCCAGCGACTGCAGTATCTTACCCATGCCTCAAATTAAATGAAAGCATGCGTACAGATTTGGAGTCCAGAATTTTCAACAGCAGAGTAATGAAACGCTATTACGGCAACGCGCTCAGAGCGGTTGAATTGAGCGAGCCCGATAGCAGCGACTTCTATGGCAAACCAGATGTTGTATTTTTTCTGGATGATTATGTGCGTTTTCCGGTTTTGGAAGAAGTGATTTCTGAAATCATTCCGCAGGTAAGGGTCAAGAAAAACAAAGATGAGGTATTGATTCAGGCACTGAATCAACCGCTGAAAGCCTTCTTTGAAGGGCAAGCATTGCTGCTGGTAGATGGCCTCCCCATCAGCAACGCACAACTACTGTTGGATACCGACCCCTTGCTGATCCGATCGATTGAAATTGTGAGTCGCAAATATATCCAAGGAACAATCGAATTCAATGGCATTGTGCATTTCAAAACGTATAAGTCCGATTTAGCGGGACTGAAACCGGATGCTGCCTTACACTACACCTTGAAAACCATACAAGCAAAAACAACCTATTTGCCGGCAGATCATTCCGCAAAAAAGAATCGCATGCCTGATCTCAGGAACATACTTTTTCTGGAAAGAGATGTTGTACCGTCACAACTCAGGGACGGCTTACGTTTTTATGCATCTGACGCGGAAGGAAAATATAAAATCATCCTTAGAGGAATCGACGCACAGAACCAAAGCGTAACGGCATCATCGGTGATTGAAGTCAGAAGGCCGGATTGATCTCTTCTATTGCAATCGATTCAACAACAGTTTCATCGCATCACCTACCCGCAGCTTACAATGTCCAACAGGTTTGGCCGATTCACTCAATTGCTTATTCAACTGATCCACCGCCTGCTGCTTATCCACGCCGCGTGTATTGAGCACCTGTAGCGCACTGGTTGCAATCGCACGGAGATGAGAAGCATGCACCGCTAGGTCTGCAAGAGCGGGACGGGTTTGTGCGATCGACTGCACTTCACGATCACTTGCAATCCATTGGTAAAATAGGTCCCGAACCTCCTGTTTCCATGCAGTATCGGTACGCTGCACATAGGACTGAACGTATTTATGCAGATCCCGAACTGCTTTTTGATCTGGGACGGCAATATCAACCGTTAGTGTATACGGCGAGAAGCGCGTAAAATTATTCAGCTTGTTGCGTTGATATCCTTGAACCGGTTCGAGCCACTGCACAACAGAAGAAAGTGCACGTACATCTTGCAGGCCGGTTAATCGCCGCAGCATCATGTCCCGGTTCTTGAGGTGTGTGCATCCCAAGGCTTCAAGCTGAATGGAAATCAGGTCCATGCGGCGGTACATGTCGTCTACATCCCGCACGGTTGGTGCCGACCATAACCTCTCTGCTATGGCTGCTGTACGTGGCCAGATGCGTGAATCCATGGTTTCAGTCGTTACGTGTTCCGTCCACATGGTCGCCTCCCCACCCAAGATCAATTGTTCTTCCTGTTCGGTGAGCAACCGCTCTCCTTTTTTTATTTTTTCAATAATATCCGATTCAAAACGATTGAAGTTGGCTTCGCTATCGGGGATGATTACTTCATTGCGAAAGGGTATGGGATCGGTGAGGTAATGATACGATGCAGGCTGAACCAAGTCGATATAATACCCTTTTGAAAGGATACTCTTGTAGCCGTTTTTGGCAGACGAGAGTAAAGCTTCCATCCCGCGCCACGACTGAATCACCATGTCTTTGGGCACAGCCGTTTCAATGAGCTGATCGTATCGTCCTGTTTCAAAATAATGCTTGGCGGCAGAATCATTGATTTCTTTCATCAGCACTTCATCCCAGCCGACAGCCACCTTTCCATTTTTTTCCAGAATACCGCGTACGCGTTTATTGAAATAGTTCTGCAGCGCCAAGGTGGTTGTCAGTCCGTTGGCTTTCATGAACGACTGAATCTCAGGATTGCGTTTCCAGTCGCGACCCGTATTCTCATCCCCTCCAATATGAAAATACCGATCGGGGAAAAGCGAGGCGACTTCTGTGAGCAGCCTATCCAAAAAAGTATAGGTCGTTTCTTTTGTTGGATCCAGCGTGGGATCAAACACGCCCCAGTGATCCTGTAACGTGTAGTTGCGCTGCACAGAAGCCAAATGCGGATACGCATAGATGATGGCAGTAGAATGCCCGGGCACATCGATCTCCGGAATCACGCGGATGCCCCGTTGATGAGCATAATCCAGCATCTCATTTATTTGCGCATGCGTGAAATACAGGCCATCCGATGCCAACTCATGCAAGCGCGGAAACACCTTTGATTCAATGCGGTAACCCTGGTCATCGCTGATGTAAAAATGCAGGACATTCATTTTTACAGCTGCCATTGCATCCAGCGTACGCTTGATCACATCCATGGTCATGAAGTGATAAGGTTGTGAGATGAGGAGTCCCCTCCACGCAAACCGGGGGCGGTCTTCTATCTGCGTTCCGCGAAAAAAATATCCGTTGGTATCCGACGCTGTTAGTTGCAATAAGGTTTCAAGTCCCCGAATCGCTCCAATATCGGTTACCGCATGCAGCTGAATGCCGTCGGGCTTCACTTCAAGTCGGTACGATTCATCATCTCCCAACTCCACTTTCCCTTTTCGGTCCACGCGAATCAGCAATCCTTTGTCGCTGATGCGACTGTTTTCATTTACGATCCATGTTTTGAAAAAGATGCCGGTCCGTTCCGATAACCGTTGAAAAAAACGAGTGGCCTCTCTGAGTACCCGCGGATCTGCATCGCCCTTCACCTCAATGGCAAATGATCGCGCAATGCGAAAATCCTGTTGTGTCATGGAATACTGCTGAGGCAACGGCATGAGATCTGGGGTCTGCGCAACAGCACCCACCGCACAACACCATGCAAGAACAATCAGTGAGAGGTGTTTCATGAAAGCACGGCTTTAGCAAGGGATTGCCAGAACGCAGGATATCCGTCCCAATACACAATATTGCATCCCCAGTGTGGACTGGGATCGGAGGTATAGACCAGGACTTTCCCTTTCCCCACAGTGCTCACTACAATAGCCGGATCACCGGTTTCCTTGAAGCGGGCAATCACTGTGCTGTTGTCCAGAGCAACTGTTTTATTGTATCCGAGGATGGGAGGACAACCGGTGAGATCGAGATCGGGACAGAGTTGTTTTCCTTCGGGAGTGATTTCCATTGAAAATCCTTCGGTTGTTTCCACCAGATCTTCGTAATCCAAGCAGCGAACAGGCAGTATTTCAGCGAGCCGGGTTCTTCCCCATCCTCCCTTCCCCAGTTCACCGGTAAAGGAATACCATCCACCCAGGAACATGTAGCGTCCACCTGCGTGAGCATGTTCTACGGATAACCGAATACGATCGGGAAAGGTGAGCACCTCTTTGCCGAACTTGCTGCGGTCAAAGAATTTGGGCGAGAGCTGAAAAAGCTTGGCGTCGACATCGCTGAAGATGATCAGGTCATTATCGATGAGAATATTTTCGTAATCGCCTGGACCCAGCTGATTGTAAAAATCCCAGGCAGATACAGAATTGACCTGGTACTGGGGATCTTTTTCCAACGCGTCTTTGAGCCAGACGCCGTAATTGAAGATTTCGAGTCCTTTGGGACTGTGATGGAATGGGGTTTCAGCGAAAACAGGACCGGTCAACACAGCCCAGTCGCCAACATAATACACTTTTTTCATGGAAAGAAATTGAGTACTCAATATATTGATTTTTATGCTAGATGTGGGTTTTTGTATCTTTGTCGGCTATGAAATTGTACAACTTCTACATTCGCTACCGCCTGATGATCGGCATCATTTTTCTGGTTCTGGCAGTGGCCTCTAATTTGTTCTTTGGATTCTGGCCATCATTGGCGCTGTATATTATTTCGGTCCTCAGCATCTTTACCCATTATTTTATCGGCCCCCTGCGGGTGATTCAGGAATACCTGGAAGAAGGCGATTTTGACGGTGCTGAAAAAATCCTCAACAGCATTCAATACCCCGGACTCCTCTACAAACCCATCCGTTCGGTCTATTATACGCTGAAAGGAAATATTGCCATGACCAAACAGGACTTTGACAGTGCTGAAAAGCACATGAAGAAGAGCCTGGATCTGGGACTTCCCATGAAAGAGGCAGAGGGAGCCAATAAGCTTCAACTGGGCATGATGGCGATGCAGAAAGGCAACATGAAGGAAGGCGAAAGCTTGATTCGGCAAGCCATTCGGTTGGGCATTCCCGATAAAGAAAGTTCAGCCATGGCCTATTTGCAGATGTGCCAGATCATGATGCAAAAAAGAGAATTCAGGGCTGCAAAAGATTTTTTCAGAAAAGCAAAAGCGCAGAAGCCAACAACTACTCAGGTAGTGGACCAGATCAAGCAGATCGAAAAATACATTTCCCGCATGCCGGGATAAGCTTTCGCAACTAGGGCTTTCCAAAAAGCTCCTCGACTCTCTTTTTTCTAAACACAAATATTTCTTCCAGCTGTCGCTTGATGAAGAGTGCAACAGCAATGTCTCCCAGAAATCCCAACGGCGCTTTGTAATGCACGATGTCGGTCATCTCTACCCCGCCATCGACTTCTTTAAAATGGTGCTGATGGTGCCAGAGGGCGTATGGACCAAACCGTTGCTCGTCGACAAAAAATTTACGGTCCTCCACATGCGTGATCTCCGTCATCCAAAACAGAGGAATCCCGAATAAAGGGCGAACTTTATACGTAATAACCTGACCCGCATACATCCCATCGCCATACAGCTCATTGGTGAACTTGAGATGGAGATAATCGGGTGTCATTTGGGCCAAATTCTTAGGATGCGAAAAGAAATCCCAGGCTGCATCGAGGGAGATCGGGACGAATTGTGTTTTTTGAAGTTTGTATACCGCCATGATGCTATTTAAAACAACGCAATGGACAAGTTGTTGTAATTTTCAACCATGACGAGGGAAGAACAACGGGAACTTTTTTTGAAGCAATACGAAGGGTTGAATGCTGCCCAACGGGAGGCCGTCGACAGCATTGAAGGTCCCGTCATGGTCATTGCGGGTCCCGGCACCGGAAAAACCCAGATCCTGGCCATTCGCATCGGAAGAATTCTGATGGAAACGGACACGCGACCGGAAAACATTTTGTGTATGACCTTCACCGATGCGGGTGCAATCGCCATGCGCAGGCGACTGCTAAAGATGATTGGTGCAGATGCCCACCGCGTTCACATCCACACCTACCATTCGTTCTGCAATCAGGTAATCCAGGACAACCTTTCCTATTTTGAAAAGAATGCTCTCGATCCTGTTTCCGAACTCGAATCGATCACCATGGTCCATGAGCTGATCGATGGCTTTAAACAGGGCAACCCGCTGAAACGCTACCGCGGGGATGTCTATTTTGAAACCACCAACCTGCTGAAACTGTTCAGCACCATGAAGCGAGAAGGATGGTCGGCGCAACAAATCAAAGATGCTGCCCGGGACTACCTGGCTTCATTGAAGCATCGCCCGGAATTCATCTACCAGAAAAAATACAAGGAGTTTAACGCGGGCGATCTGAAGCCTGAGAAATACCGCGAGCAGGTGGAAGCAATGGATCGCCTCTGTGCTGCAGTAGATGAATTTGATCGCTATCAGCAAAAAATGATGGAGCGCAAGCGGTACGATTTTGATGACATGATCAACTGGGTCATTCGGGCATTTGATGAAAATAAAAACATGCTCGCCAACTACCAGGAGCAGTTTCAATACGTACTGGTGGATGAATACCAGGACACAAGCGGTATTCAAAACAAGCTGGTCAAGCATTTGATCAGCTACTGGGAGGAGCCCAACATTTTTGTGGTGGGTGATGACGACCAATCGATTTTCCGATTCCAGGGAGCCAACGTGGAGAACATGGCCACCTTCCTCCAGGCCTATCCCGGAATGAAGGTGATCATGCTCACTGAAAACTACCGGTCGGTACAACCCATACTGGATGCTGCCCGCACGGTGATCGATTCCAATCAGGAACGCTTGATCCATCAGGTGGAAGGATTGTCAAAAATCCTAACTACTGCAAAAGAAGAGCTGAAAGCAATTCAAACATTGCCTTCCATTCACGCGTGGAATACGCCACGAGAGGAAATGATTGGGATCACAGACGCCATTGCCCAGCTGGTCGGCAACGGTACCGACCCGCACCGTATTGCGGTGATTTACCGAGAAAATAAATATGGTGAAGAGATCAGCGAATTTCTCCACGCAAAAGGTATTTCGTATTACAGCAAGCGAAGCCTGAACCTGCTTCAGATCAACCTGATTCGAAAACTGATTCGATTATTTGAATACCTGGATGCTGAAATGGATATTCCCTTCAGTGGTGATCAAATGTTGTTCGAGATACTGCATTACGATTGGTTCGGTATTCGTCCCTTGGAAATTGCCCAACTCAGCTTGGAGAACAACGAACGGGGATATAAAAAAGCAGTGACTGGATTTCGCAGGATCATTGAAGAAAAAAGAAAGGGTGCAGGTGCAACACTGTTCGATTCAGCCATTTCTCCTCAGCTTTCAAAAGCTGGAGAGGTAGTTGAAGGATTGATTGGAGCAGTTCACAATATAACCCTACAGCAATTGCTGGATCGCATCATCCGCGATACCGGTGTGCTGTCTTCCATCATGCGTTCCAATGATCCGCACTGGGAATTGCAGGTCCTCACGACGTTCTTTGATTTTTTGAAAGACGAAACCCGAAGAAACCCTTCGTTGAGTCTTGCTTCATTCATGAAGATCATCCGCATGATGAAGAAAGAGGAGATCGCGCTTCCAATTGTGCAGGTAGGCGGAAACGAAAAAGGAGTGAATTTACTTACTGTACACGGTTCAAAGGGACTGGAATTTGAACATGTGTTTGTAGCCGGCACCAATTCGGTATTCTGGGAAAATAAAAAAGTCAACAGCGGAGGATATAAAATTCCCGATACATTATTTCAGGTGCACCAAGAGGGAGATCGGCTGGAAGAACTCAGGAGATTGTTTTATGTCGCCCTCACCCGCGCCGAACAACACCTGTGCGTTTCCTATGCCAAATCTCGGGAGGACGGCAAAGGACTGGAGCCCAGTCAGTTCATAGAAGAAGTTCGGTCAGGGCGCGACTTACCAGTAGAGGAACCTCAGCTGAGCGAAGAGACCGTGCATGCATTTCGTTTGGTGCGACTCACCGCGACAGAGGCGCCAGTGGTGAATCCATACGACAGCGATGTGATCAACACAGCACTAGAAAAATTTGTGATGAACGTGACCGCGTTGAACAATTACCTGAATTGTCCATTGGAATTCTTCTACCACAACCTCATCCGCATTCCTTCTCCCAAAAATGAAACACTGGAATTTGGATCCGCTGTGCATTATGCCTTGGAGTCGTTTTTCTCGAAAATGAAAAACAGTCCCACCAACACCTTCCCCTCAAAGGATACCTTGATCAATGATTTTATTTCCTATTTATACCGTCACCGCGAAAGTTTCACCAAAGAGGAGTTTGAACGAAGGATGGAGTATGGTAAACAGGTATTGGACCAGTACCACGATGCACGCATCCATACGTTCTCCAAGATTGTATCCGTGGAACGGAATGTAAAAAATGTGGTAGTCGATGGAGTTCCCCTGAAAGGAAAGATTGATAAGATGGAGTTCGATGGGCATTTGGTCAATGTAGTCGATTACAAAACCGGCAATCCCGATCGGGCAAAAGAAAAAATGAAAGGACCAAACGACAAAGAACCCAATGGCGGTGATTACTGGCGGCAAGCCGTTTTTTATAAGTTGTTGGTTGACAAAATGGACCAGGGCAAATATTCGGCCGTGAGCACTGAATTTGACTTCATCGAACCCAATGCCAAAAAAGAGATTGCCTCTGCAAGAATCACTATTACGGAAGAAGATACGTCCATCGTACGCAAGCAAGTCCGGGAGGTATGGGAGAAGATCCAGGCCAAGGAATTTTATACCGGCTGCGGCGACAAAGATTGCCACTGGTGCAATTTTGTCAAAGCCAATCCAACTCAATTTGCATCCACATAATCGGTTACCTTTGCACCACGGTATGAGAAGTTGTTTGTATTGGCTGTGCATTGTGTTCATCTGTTCGTGCGGACAACAAATTCCGCCTACCGGAGGACCGCGGGACTCCCTGCCTCCAAAACTCGTTCTGGCAGAGCCAGCAATGGGAGCCAAAAATTTTAAAGGCAATAAAATCACGCTCTTTTTTGATGAATATGTTGCGCTGGAAAATCCATTTGAGAAACTGACCTACTCCCCTCTTCCGAAGTCGAATCCCAACGCAGAAAGCAAACTCCGTTCGGTTACCATTAAAATAAAAGACACACTGGAAGAGAATACCACCTATTCCATTGATTTCGGACAGGCACTAAAAGACATCAACGAAGGAAACATCCTCAAGGATTTTCATTATGAGTTTTCAACAGGACCGTACCTGGATTCAGCCTTTTTAACTGGCCATATCATTCTAGCCCAAACCGGAGGAGTGGACAGCACCTTGATTGTAGTACTGCACCGAAACCTGGATGATTCTGCAGTTGCAAAAGAAAAGCCCCGTTACTTTACACGACTCAAAGGAGATGGAAGCTTTTTGTTTCGCAACCTGAAACCCGGTTCCTATGGCATCTTTGGCCTCAAGGATCAAAACGGAGACAGAAAATACGATCAACCCAGTGAATTGATTGCTTTTAACGACCGACCCCTACAGGTCGGCTCCGATACTAGCTTACTGCTCTATGCATTTGAAGCAGAGCGAGTGGACACCAATCCAGTGGTGAAAAAACCAACTGTTACCGCAAAATCAAGCGACCGGAATGCAGATGATAAACGTCTTCGGCTGACCAATAACCTGGATGGGATAAAGCAGGACTTGATGAAAAAATTTATCCTCCGTTCCGAGCAACCGCTGAAACAATTTGATACATCAAAATTGTTTTTTGGCGACGCAACCTTCAACCGCTTGGAGGTAGGCATTTCCCTTGACTCCACTGCAAAAGAAATCACCCTTTCCCATACATGGAAAGAGAATACCCGGTATTCACTTATCCAGGGAAAAGAAATGGCCATGGATACGTTAGGCAATTTCTTTACAAAAGCAGATACCCTGGTGTTTAGTACCAAGCGGATTGCAGATTATGGCAGCATCAATTTGATCATTGAAAATCTTGATACCGCTCTCCACCCCATCGTAATCTTCATGAAAAGTGGAAAGGAACAGTATCGACAAAAATTAGGAAAGCAACAATACAGAATTGAATTGATTGATCCAGGCGACTATGACGTACACATACACTTTGATGCAAACAATAATAACAAATGGGATACCGGCGATTATTGGAAAAAGATGCAACCCGAGATTATTGTCGCTCGTAAAAAACCCATCTCCATTCGTGCGAATTGGGACAATGAAGTCTTGATCGATTTGAAATTGATCAACGAACAATAACCCTTATTGCTTGATGTAATTATCCACCGGCAGTCGGTTGCGGATGCTCTTGGCCAGTGTCATTTCATCGGCATATTCCAATTCGCCGCCAAATGAAACTCCTCTGGCTATTGTGGTAAATTGGAGTCCCAGGTGTTGCAGTTTTTTTCGGATATAATAAATAGTGGTATCGCCTTGAATGGTGGGATTGAGGGCAAAGACGATCTCGCGAACAACTCCCCCTTCCGCTCGCTTGCAAAGGGATTCGATAGTGAGCTGATTCGGTCCGATACCATCCAAAGGCGAGATGATTCCCCCTAGCACATGATACAAACCATTGAACTGATCAGTGGTTTCAATGGCAATCACATCGCGGATGCTTTCCACCACACAAACCAGGTCCTTGCGGCGGGAGGGCTGTTGACAGATCTGGCAGGTTTCACCGTCTGCGATATTGAAACAGGTTGAACAAAATTGAATTTCCTTTCTCAGTCGGGAGATCACTTCACTGAACTGCTCCACATCGGATCTGTCTTGTTTCAGCAAATGAAGCACCAGTCGCAACGCCGTCTTTCTCCCAATTCCGGGCAGTTTACTGAATTCCTTTACGGCGGCCTCCAAGAGCTGGGATGAGAGGTTCATAGACCTGCAAATGTACTATCTTTGCCACTCTTAAAACGTGAATGAAAGACATCTCTACACTGCTTCGGGAGCGAATCCTCGTCATCGATGGAGCGATGGGCACCATGATCCAACGGCGCAAACTGCAGGAAGCCGATTACCGGGGGACCCGGTTTGCCGATTGGCCTTCGGATCTCAAGGGCAACAATGACCTGCTGTGCATTACCCAGCCCGAGATCATTCGAAATATTCATCTGCAGTACTTGGAAGCCGGTGCCGATATCATTGAGACCAATACGTTCAATGCACAAGCGGTTTCGATGGCCGATTACAACATGAGTGAATTGTCAGCTGAAATCAATACGGCAGCGGCCCACTGTGCCCGGGCAGCAGTGGACCTCTACCTGCAACAGCATCCGGAGCGCGCCCATGCAGGCGGTCCTTTTGTTGCCGGCGCGCTGGGTCCCATGAACAAAACCTTATCCCTCTCTCCGGACGTCAACAATCCCGGCGCTCGTGGTATCCGCTTCGATGAAGTGGCTGCAGCGTATTTGGAGCAAGTCATGGCATTGGTGGAAGGAGGCGTAGACCTGCTCTTAATTGAAACAATTTTTGATACACTGAATGCAAAAGCGGCCATCTATGCCGTAAAAAAATATTTCAGAGAAAGTGGTCGACCTGAACTGCCGCTGATGATCAGCGGAACCATCACCGATGCATCCGGGAGAACCTTGAGCGGACAAACGCTTGAGGCCTTCTACATCAGCATCGAACACGCTCGTCCACTGAGTGTTGGACTAAATTGCGCGTTGGGTGCAGATCAGATGCGTCAGCATATCGAAGAACTTTCCCAACTGGCTGGCTGCTATACTTCGGCGTATCCGAATGCCGGATTGCCAAATGCGCTGGGAGAATACGATGAAGAGCCGCATCAAACTGCTCATTTCATTGAAGAATGGGCGCAGCGGGGATACGTCAACATCGTGGGTGGGTGCTGCGGCACTACACCGGACCATATCCGGCACATCGCACAGGCGGTAAAGCAACTACAACCCCGGTCTATTCCAATCATCGAAACAGCAATCGGATAGCCCATGAGTGAACAGGTACACATTCAACCCTTCATGCGGTTGTCGGGACTCGAACCGTTGGTGGTGCGACCCGAAACCAACTTTGTGAATGTAGGCGAACGCACCAACGTAACCGGTTCAAAAAAATTTGCACGCCTCATCAAAGAAGAAAAATACGAAGAAGCACTAAGCATAGCCCTGCAGCAAGTAGAAAATGGAGCACAGGTACTGGACGTGAACATGGATGATGCCCTGCTGGATGGAGAACTGGAAATGGTGCGGTTCTTGAATCTGCTGCAAAGCGAACCCAACATTGCGCGGATACCGATCATGATCGATTCCTCAAAGTTTTCGATCATTGAAGCGGGACTCAAGTGCGTTCAGGGAAAATGCATTGTGAATTCCATTTCGCTAAAAGAAGGCGAAGAGAAATTTTTACAACAGGCCATTGTCTGTCGAAGTTTCGGAGCAGCCGTGATCGTAATGGCCTTCGATGAGCAGGGTCAGGCCGATACACTCGATCGCCGAGTTCGCATTGCCGAACGGGCCTACTCGATTCTCACGGAACACGTCGGCTTCCCTCCTCAAGACATCATCTTTGACCTCAACATTTTTGCAGTCGCAACCGGCCTGGAAGAACACAACAGCTATGGAGTCGACTTCATCGAAGCTACCCGCATCATCAAACAACGTTACCCACTGGTTAAAATTTCCGGTGGCGTAAGCAACCTTTCGTTCTCCTTCCGCGGGAATGATCACGTTCGGGAAGCGATGCATTCGGTGTTCCTGTACCATGCCATTCAAGCCGGAATGGACATGGGGATTGTGAATGCGGGACAATTGGTGGTGTACGATGAAATCGAACCCGAGTTGCGCAAGCGCTGCGAGGATGTGATCCTGAACCGGAATAACGACAACAATGAAGCGACTGAATCGCTGATTGCGTTTGCTGAAACCGTCAAAGGCATGGGAACCGGTACAAAAGAAAAAAACGAGGAGTGGAGAAATGCATCGGTGCACGAACGCCTCAAGCATGCACTGATCAATGGCATCACTGAGTACATTGATGCCGATACGGAAGAAGCACGGAAACAGTATCTGCGTCCGCTGGATGTGATTGAAGGTCCCCTGATGGACGGCATGAATGTTGTCGGCGATCTTTTTGGTGCCGGAAAAATGTTTTTACCACAGGTGGTAAAAAGTGCGCGGGTGATGAAAAAAAGCGTGGCGGTGCTGACGCCCTTTATCGAAGCGGAAAAAAAAGAAGCATCTTCTGTCGGTAAAATTTTACTGGCAACCGTGAAAGGCGATGTGCACGATATTGGAAAGAACATCGTTGGGGTAGTACTCGGATGCAACGGATATGAAATCATCGACCTGGGTGTAATGGTTTCTGCTGATAAAATCCTGAACGAAGCGGAGAGGCACCAGGCAGATATCATTGGATTGAGTGGATTGATTACCCCCTCGCTGGATGAAATGGTGCATGTGGCTGCAGAAATGAAACGAAGAGGCATGAATCAGCCACTGCTGATCGGCGGTGCCACTACTTCCCGGATGCACACGGCATTGAAAATTGCGGAGCAGTACGACCATGGGGTCATTCACGTGCTGGATGCTTCGCGCAGTGTATCGGTGACGGGCTCCCTGCTCAATCAACAGAAAGAATCATTCTTGGAAGATACCCGGAAGGACTACAAAAAACTCCGGGAAGAGTTCGCCAACAAAAAGAGCAATAAAGAATTGCTGCCCTATGAAGCAGCTGTAAAGAATAAGCTGCATTTGGATTGGACTTCCTCATTGACAGCAGCACCGTTAATTACCGGAGTAACCGTGTTAACGGATATTGCATTATCTGAATTGGTTCCCTTCATCGATTGGAATCCTTTTTTCATAGCATGGGAAATGCACGGTCGTTATCCGGCCATCTTTGATGATGCAATCATTGGAAAAGAGTCACGCAAGTTGTACGATGATGCCATGGCCATGATTGAGCAGATGGTAAACGAGCAATGGCTGGAGCCAAGGGCGGTGATTGGATGCTGGCCGGCCAACAGCAATGATCGCGATACGGTTACCTTGATTGATCCGATGCAACACGAAAAAGTGCAGTTGGAATTTTTGCGGCAACAAACCAAAAAAGCAAGCGGTCAACCCAATTTGTCGCTGGCTGATTTCATCACCCCGGAATCTGCGGGGGGTCAGGATCATATCGGCGCATTTGCCGTTACTATACAAGGCATCGAACCCCACATCAAACGGTTCGAAGAACAGCATGATGATTACAGCAAGATCATGTTGCAGGCATTGGCCGATCGATTTGCAGAAGCGCTGGCTGAGTATGTTCACATGAAAGTGAGAACCACGTATTGGGGATACGCCGCAGCAGAACAATGGAGCAATGAAGAGTTGATCACAGAATCCTATCAGGGTATTCGTCCAGCTCCCGGCTATCCGGCCTGTCCCGATCATACCGAAAAAGAGAAATTATTTCAACTGCTGAATGCAACCGATTCCATTGGCATTCAATTGACGGAGTCACTGGCCATGTATCCCGCTTCATCGGTTTGCGGCTGGTACTTTGCACATCCGGAAGCCAAATATTTTGGAGTGGGAAAGATCACACAGGATCAACTCATTGATTATGCCGAACGCAAAGCGATGGGCAAGGAAACAGCAGAGCGGTGGCTGCGACCGGTTCTTGCGGAAAATTAACCTCATGCGGATCATCTCGTATAATGTCAACGGCATTCGCGCTGCAATAAAAAAAGGATTGATCGATTGGCTCAAAACGCATCCTGCAGACATCATTTGCCTGCAGGAAACCAAAGCCACCCAGGAAGATGTTGACATGCAGCCGATTCGTGATTTGGGGTATAGCGATTATTGGTTCAGTGCACAATCGAAGAAGGGATACAGCGGCGTAGCAGTGCTCACGACGATTCAGCCCGATAAGGTCCATCGCGGAAACAGCCATGCACAAAGCGATGACGAGGGACGCGTCATTCAACTCCAATTTGGAAAAATCCTGCTGATAAATGCCTATTTTCCTTCCGGAACTTCCGGAGAAGAGCGACAGGCCTTTAAAATGGAGTGGTTAGAAAAATTGCTCCCCTACGTGAATCGTATCAAAAAGAAGTACGAAGGGATCATATTGTGCGGGGACTACAACATCGCGCACAAGGAGATCGATATCCACGATCCCAAAGGGAATAAGCAAACTACCGGATTTTTACCTGAAGAGCGCGCCTGGATGGATGCATTTTTTGCTTCAGGCTGGGTGGATACGTTTCGGTGTGTTCACACCGAGCCTCACCGCTATTCCTGGTGGAGCCAGCGTTTCCCCAGTGTGCGGCTGAATAATAAAGGCTGGAGGATCGATTATATCAATGTAACAGAGGCCCTTAGGAGCCGGATACAGGATGCAGAAATCTTTCCTGACGTGAAGCACAGCGATCATTGTCCCGTGATGCTCGATTTGGATGTTGCTTCATTTTCATGAATTGTGCAGTACCTGTGGATAACCTTAAGAAAAATGAACCCTCGGAAATTCAGTTGTGGTGCATATTTCAGGACATTCGAATTGAAAAAAATTTTTTGTTAGAATCAAAAAGCATCTAAATTTGTCGACACAAACCAATTAAATTTTCATTTATGAACAAAGCAGAATTGATCGCAAAGATGGCCGATGATGCTGGTGTAACCAAGACACAGGCCAACGCTGCTCTTAACTCAATGATCAGCGCAGTGACCAAAACCCTGAAAGGTGGTGGAAAAGTAACCCTTGTAGGATTTGGTACGTTCTCTGTTAGCAAGAGAGCAGCTCGCACCGGTCGCAACCCCCAAACAGGTGCTGTGATCAAGATCAAAGCTAAGAAGGTAGCACGCTTCAAAGCTGGTAAGGAACTTTCATCAAAGATCTAACCCTTACAAAAACATTAAAAAAAGCAAGACACAAAGCGTCTTGCTTTTTTTTCTTCACACAAAAAATCAATCCCATGGGAAGAGGCGATAAAAAAACCAAGAAAGGAAAAATTTTTAAGGGCTCTTTTGGAAGATCACGGCCCGCTAAGACTACGAAGAAGTCGGCGAAGAAGGCTTAAGGAGCCAGTCGACTGGTCCGCCAGGACGTTTCGTTTTTTTCGTAGAGAATTCGATCGTGTAAACGATTGCTCCTCCCCTGCCAAAACTCAATTCGATCCGGTTGTACCCTAAATCCTCCCCAATGGGGTGGTCGCGGTATAGTATCGTGTGCATACTGTGCTGTCAGCTCTTCCATGTTGTGTTGCAATATATCGCGGTTCGGAATTGTGCGGCTTTGCGGAGAGGCCCATGCGCCCAACCGACTTCCCAATGGTCGGCTTTGAAAGTATTCATCGCTTTCCTGATCGCTTGTGCGCGAACAGGTTCCTTCGATGCGAACTTGACGTTCAAGTTCTTTCCAAAAAAAGACCAGCGATGCGTACGGATGTCGCTGAAGTTGAATTCCCTTGTCGCTTTCGTAATTGGTAAAGAAAACAAACCCTTTTTGATCAAATCCCTTAAGCAGAACGATGCGCGCTGAAGGTCGACCTGCCGCTGTGATGGTTGACAGCGCCATGGCATTGACTTCCAGAATTTCAGATTGAAGTGCCTCATCCCACCACTGAGCAAATTGTTGAATAGGATCCTGGTTCACTTCGTGTTCAGAAAGCGAACGCATCTGGTAGTCCTTTCGTATGGAGGCTATTGACATGAGGAGTTGAACGAAATAACCACTAATTCTTCACCAATGTTCCAATTGCATCACCGCAAACCAGTTTGACCAGATTGCCTTTTTGATTCATATCAAAAACAATGATGGGAAGATTGTTTTCCATGCACAGGGTGAATGCCGTCATGTCCATGATCTTCAAATTCTTTTCAATGCACTCTTTGAAGGTGATGGTCTCGAACCGCGTAGCACTGGGATCCTTTTCCGGATCAGCCGTATAGATTCCATTGACGCGTGTACCCTTGAGGATCACGTCGGCTTCAATTTCTATAGCACGGAGTGATCCTGCAGTATCGGTGGTGAAGTAAGGATTTCCTGTACCGGCACCAAAAATGACGACTCTATTTTTTTCCAGGTGACGAATGGCGCGTCTTCTGATATACGGCTCTGCTACCTGCTCCATTTTGATTGCACTGAGCAAGCGTGTATACATGCCCACCTTTTCCAACATAGCCTGGATGGCCATTCCGTTGATCACAGTGGCCAACATGCCCATGTAATCACCATGTGCGCGTTCAATGCCGGTCTCCGACTCATTCATACCTCTGTAGATGTTTCCACCGCCGATGACGATGGCTACTTCAACTCCCAAATCGACAATGCTTTTGATCTCACTGGCATAATAGGCCACCATATTGGGGTCAATGCCATAGTTGCTGTCGCCCATCAGGGATTCTCCGGAAAGTTTGAGAAGAACGCGTTTGTATACTGGTTGCATGGTGCAAATATAGCGCCTTAACCCAGGTTGATGCGTTTGAATCCAACAACGGCCAAGGAGCTATCCTTTGATTTAATATAATCGCCAACCGACATTCCGCCATCTTTTACAAAGGCCTGTGCCAGCAAGGTGCTTTCCTTAAAGAAAGCATTGAGTTTACCGTCGGCAATCTTGGAAAGCATTTCCTCTGGTTTACCCGCCATTTTAGGGTCATTTTTGATGAGGTCCATGATGATCCCCTTCTCGCGCTCGATCACCTCTGCTGAAACAGAGGAGGAATCGACGGCTACAGGATTCATGGCTGCGATCTGCATGGCAATGTCCTTCCCTACTTCAGCGTTGGAAGCGTTCAAGCCCACCAATACACCCATGCGATTCGTCCCGTGAATATAAGAAGCTACAAATGCTGCATCGATGCGGTCAAACTTAGAAATACCAATCTTCTCTCCAATGCTTGCAAGCTTGTCGTTCACCAGATCGGCCACTCTTGCTCCGTTGATGCTTACTTCATTGAGTTCCTCGACGGATTTTACATTGTGTGCAATGGCTGCATCAATGATGGACTCAGCAAAAGAGATGAAATCGGCATTTTTGCTCACGAAGTCGGTTTCACAGCTCAGGCACATGACGATTCCGGTCTTGTTATCGGATGTGGTCTTTGCAAAAATGACTCCTTCCTTCGCATCACGGTCACCACGCAAAGCGGCTACCTTCTGACCCTTCTTTCTCAGCCAATCAATCGCTGCTTCAAAATCACCGTTGGTCTCTGTCAATGCTTTTCTGCAATCCATCATACCGGCGCCGGTCATTTGGCGAAGCTTGTTGATTTCAGATGCGGTTATGGTTGCTGTCGACATACGTATTAAAATGTGTTGATTATGAATTGTTACTTTTTCTGAGCCGGCTTTCTTCCGCCACCGCCTGCTGAAGGAATGCGACGCTTGGGAGCTCCGGTTTTACCTTTCTTTCCGCCATCCGCAACGGCCTCATCTTCAAGGGAGAAACGCAATGCGTTCTCAGATGATTCTTCCGCTTCTTCCTCTTCTGCTTTCTCAGCCTGACGCTCAGCCAAACCTTCTGCAATGGCTGCTGTGATGTAGTTGGTTATGATGGCAATAGACTTTGTTGCATCATCGTTGGCCGGAACCGGGAAGTCCACTTTGTTCGGATCGCAGTTGGTGTCCACCATGCCAAATGTGGTGATGCCCAGTCGCTTGGCTTCAGCCATGGCAATGTGTTCGTGCCCAATATCAATGATGAACAAGGCAGATGGAACACGCCCCAGTTGAGCAATACCGCCCAGTACTTTTTCCATTTTGTCTTTATCGCGCGACAACTGAAGGCGCTCTTTTTTGGTGATGCTATCAAAGCTTCCGTCATTCAACATCTTCTCAATGCTCTGCATCTTTTTAACCGACTTACGAACGGTATTGAAGTTGGTGAGCATTCCACCCAACCAACGCTCTGTTACAAACGGCATGTTGATGCGCTTTGCGCATTCGGTCACGATTTCCTTGGCCTGCTTTTTAGTCCCCACAAACATGATCTTCTTGCCACTCTTTGCAATGTTCTTCAGAGCAATTGCTGTCTCCTGCAAACACTCAACGGTCTTATTCAGATCAATGATGTGGATGCCTTTCTTTTCTGCATAGATGTACGGCAACATCTTGGGGTTCCACTTTTTACGAAGGTGACCAAAGTGAACACCGGCCTCCAAAAGTTGCTGTTGCAGTGTAGTATTATTTTCCATTGTGTGAAATGTGTTTTTGTACGTGTGTGATGAATGCTGTTAACGCTTGCTGAACTGGAAGCTTCTTCTCGCTTTCTTCTTACCAAACTTCTTCCTTTCCACACCGCGTGGATCCCTGCGAAGCAAACCTGCTGCTTTGAGTGCAGGCCTGAATTCAGGGTTGAGCGTAATCAGTGCACGGGCAATGCCAAGCTTTGCGGCTTCTGCTTGTCCCTTTTTTCCACCACCTGCAGCATTGACTTTGATGTCGTACTTGCCAGCACCTTCAACAGCTTTGATGGGAAGTTCCACCTGGTTCTGGAGATATACCTGGGGGAAGTATGCTTTGTAATCCAGATCGTTCACGGTGATGTTTCCGTCACCTTTGCTCAGGAAGACGCGGGTTACCGCTTCTTTCCTACGACCCAGTCCGTTTTTTTGTTTTTCCATTATTGATTGATTGAAATCGTTTTGAATTAGAATTTGATCGCTACCGGTTGTTGTGCACCATGAGGATGTTGGTCGCCCACATACACAAATAATTTCTTGAACATTTTACGGCCGAGGCGGTTTTTGGGAAGCATTCCCTTAACAGCACGCTCAACAATTTGCTCAGGCCTGCGCTTTTGCAAATCTTTTGCGATCTCGATTTTTTGTCCGCCAGGATACCCGGTCACGTGCTGGTATTCCTTATAATTTAGTTTGTTTCCCGTGAACACTACCTTTTCGGCATTGGTCACAATGACAAAATCTCCGCAATCAACATGGGGGGAAAAATACGCTCTGTTCTTGCCGCGCAAAATTGCTGCGATCTTGCTACAGACACGTCCCACAGTTTGATTGGTTCCGTCCACAACGTACCACTTACGCTGCACGGAAGCTGCATTTACATGCTTCGTGGTGAAATGAAGTTTACTCATTGTTTTATTTTTTGGGCCAGGCCCGTTTACAATACCGTTTTCGCCATCCCGGAAACGGACCACCTTATTTAGATGGGAGCGCAAAGTTAGTTAAGCTGTGGGCCAAAAAGAAGAAAAAAGGAGGGATTTTAAAAGACACCCCTATAACTAATTGATTTTCAATAAATTTTTTATCCCTTTTTTAAGGTCACTCAAAAAACAGGGTAACTGATGCGCACCTTGACGACTTGGTCATCGGTGAAACCGTAGCCGGGACTGACATATTTAATAAAAGGGATGGCCATACTGACCAGTTCGTTGTCCTGCTTATAGGCCTCCAATACTGAAAACAATTCCTTGGCCTTCCCGTACTCCCCTTCATAATCCATGACCAGGAGTTTTTTACCATACGGCATCATTTTGTATTGAATGGGTTCGTGCGGACCCGTTGGGGTGTACTGTGAAACACCGATGGATGCAAACAAAGCAGTTTGTTTTTTATTGACATACTGCCGATAAAAAATACGTACGCCCGTATAGCCGGCATTTCGCTGCTCTGCATAGGCAATCAAAGCATCGTAAATTTTTTCTGTCTCGATGGCCTCGTTTTCGGTAGGTACAATCTTGGATAAAAACAGGAACGAGCTATCCACAACGGTTGTCGTGACAATCTTATATCCATAGACGTATTCGCTGCGCTTCAATGAATCACCCAAATGCTCCAAGGCCACTGCAGTATTTTTTGCCAGTGCAGACTCTGTTGGGGAAAGCAAGGAGGTGGTGTAACGATACACCATCTTGGTAACCTTGGAATCGCTGGTGTCAGGACTCACCACTATGTGTACAGGCGTTGATCGACCTTCCTTCTGATGATCGAGAATAAATTCAAATGGATTGGCTTTTGAAACGACAACCCGGGTACCCGATGCCTGCATAGGCGCATACCAACGCATGAAGCGGGCAGTGTCTTCAAATTCCCGCATGACCCGTTCCAGTGGTAAGGGTACACGAACTACCAATTCCTGGGTGGATGACCGAAGCAGAAAAAAAAGTCCCCCTGCTACTATCACCCCAATCACTCCTAATTTCAATCCTTTGTTCATGAGACGCTGGTAATTATTTACTTTTTTGAAGAATGGATGCCGATGCATTGTTGCGAATCAACAACAGCTTGTCATGCAGAGAAATGATTTTTCGAATCTGCCCCTTGAGTGCTGCACCTTTCATTGGAACATAAACACCGGTTGAGTTGCTTTGGTTCAATAGAATCCCCCCCTGATCCGCGTCAGCCCTGCCCAGTTGTACGTTGTTCTCATAATAATTTCCTGCCAACAGTACATCCATCCGTCCATCTTCGTTTACATCCAATGCAACACCCGCACGAAGAGAAGATAACTGAAACTGCCAGGGCAATGCTACTGTCCGAATGCCTTTGCTTCCTTCATTGAGGTACAACAGAGAACGGTTTTCTGTAACGGTCCATGTGACGGCTCCTGCTAATTTCTTTGCATCAAAAATATCATTGAGACTGGCTTTAGCAAAATCTCCTGCATAGAGAAACTTTTTTTTGAGTATCGGCATCTGCCGTTCGAGATCCGACTTTACTGCAAAGCAAATCTCTTTCCCTCCCACATAATAGGTAACCACTTGTTCACCAACTCCATTGCCATCAAAATCGTTGCAATACATTCGAACAGGAAATGCAGTGCTGGCTTTCAAACGCTGGTTGGATCCATTGTTTCCTGCAATCCAATCCATATCCCCATCCCCATCCCAATCTACTGGAATCAACACATTCCACCAGCCGCTTTCACCAATTGCTGCAGGAGCAGTCAACCTCCCATTTTCATTGGCGTACAACACAGATACACGATCCCATTCTTTTGCCAAAACAAGATCAAGACGTTTATCTCCATTCACATCCAACCACTGTGCATCGGCTACCATCCCTATGTCCTTCAATACTGGAGCAAGGATCATCGTTTGATCGGTAAACCTGCCCTTCCCATCATTGATCAAGAGATAGGAGGAAACGGCCTTTCCATAACCAAAGGGCTGCGCACGTCCTCCCAGAAAAAGATCGATATACCCATCACGATTCACATCAGCGGTTCTCACACACGAAATCGTAGTGCTCATTTGTGGAAATGCATCGGTTCTGCGCACCAACGATGCACCTCCTTCATTGTGGTACAGGCGTGGTGTGAGATACGGTGTCTCTCCATAATATTCATTGCCTCCGGAAACCACAATCAGATCCTGCCATCCATCCTTGTCGATATCGGTCCATACGGCATCCACGTCTTCATACGTACTGTCAGCATCCAACTCTGGTAGTCGAACAATTTTTTTACTGCCGCCTGCATCCAACACGATAGACGACTTGTACCCTTTTGAAGATCCTAAAAACAGATCGGGCTTTCCATCGTTGTTCATGTCGCCCATTGCGGCAGCGGGACCCTCAGTGGAAAGCATTTTCAACAACAGCGGCTCACGATCAAATTCATTGAATCGGTTTTCTTGGTGGATCCATTCTGGAACGGATGTTTCTCTCCACGCAGAGGATCCCGGATCGAAGGTTTGCCCATCCTGTTTTACCGACCAAATGGGGAGATCTGAATGGTATTCAACCTTCAGCAGTTTTGTGGATCCAAGATTCTTAATAACAGAGTACCGAAGATCGGGCCAAATGATGGTGATTGAATCGATGGGATCCCTGCCTGCTCCAATGTATAGATCGGTTTCCATGGATGACTGAAATCCGCGGACAGGATATTTATCAGCATACCGCCTGCTCTGGGATTGGTAAACGATTGCCTGAGCGCCGACAGCACGCGGATTCATCGGAGATCCACTCAACTGAAGGGTTATGGCCGCCGCACTGTCCTGAGCAGCATGATTACGGTAAATGAATGGATGATCATCGATGTTATTGACAACGATATCAAGGTCGCCATCGTTATCCAAATCAGCATACGCTGCACCATTGGAGAATGTTTCCTTGTCATTAGCGATGCGCGATGCAACATCCACAAATCGCATATCACCTGAATTGCGGTAAAATTTATTGCGCAGCTTGATCTGCGGAAATTGTTCGACGATCTTCAGTTCTTTTTCACTCATTTCTCCTGAACGGATGCGCGCTTGTATGTCGTCGTTGGAAATAAAATTTACATAATCGATGTCATTCAACCGACGCGGTATGCCGTTGCTAACAAATAAATCCTTGAACCCATCGTTGTCAAAATCGGTCCACAACGGCGACCACGACCAATCCGTGGCGTGCACACCGGCGTAAACACCGATTTCACTAAAAGTGCCGTTCCCACGATTGAACTGCAAATTGTTTCGGGCATACTGATGATTGTATCCGTACCGCAATTTCATGTTGAAGAGGTTGTATTCGTCCTCTCCCAAAGAGCGCTTCAATATATAAGGATCTTCCGGTAGCATGTCCATGGAAATGAGTTCCGGCCAGCCATCGTTATTGATGTCTGCTGCATCCACGCCCATGGAAAATTGTGAGGTATGAGCCGTAGCAGTTTCAAGTGTTTCTGCAAACCCACCTTTCTGATCGTTGAGATAGAGGTAATCGTTTTCGTGAAAATCATTTCCAATATACACATCAGGATATCCGTCCCGGTTGACATCCGAAACAACAATACCCAATCCATAACCGATGATAGAGGAGTTTATTCCAACCATTCGGGTTTGATCCACATAACGTCCTGCTTCATTTCTGAAGAAGCGATCGCCTGACAAACTATCATAGGTATTGAAATAAGTATCGCGAGAATTGAATGTGCTGTTGTACCGAAGTGAGTGATTCAACAGGTACATATCCAGATCGCCATCCAGATCCTGATCGAAAAATGCTGCCTGGGTACTGAATCCGCGGAATGTCAATCCATATGCATCGGTTTCATCGGCATAATACGGTATCCCGTTCGCAGAAATGCCTTTGCAGATCAGCAGCTGGTTTCCCTGCTGAAGCGTTTCGTAATTGCCGACGCGGCAAACATAGAGATCGAGAAGACCATCGTGGTTGATATCGACTACCGAGACGCCGGTCGACCACCCACCATCGTTGGGTATCCGGGCTTCTGCGGTAATGTCGCGGAACTGCATCTCCCCTTCATTGAGGTACATGCGATTTTGATCTTGGTTGGAACAGAAAAACAAATCGTATTTCCCATCCTTGTTGAAATCGCCTGTGGCCACCCCTGCACCATTGTAAAAATACATGTAGGTGAGCATATTGACCTTGCTGGTTGGTCGGAGTGCATTGACAAATTCAAGTCCTGTGGTTCGTTCATCCAACAGTTCAAACAAAGGTTTCTCTGCAGCGGTGCATCCCAACAGCAGTGAAAAAAAAATGACACGGTACAGTCCCTTCACCCTCATGGACGATTTGTGTTTTGATAGAGAAGAGGTCGACTTACTGACTGTACAAACAGATAATTGGTCCTACCGGCAATCGTAATGGTCTGCAGATCGCGCGTTTCACCCACCACCTGAATGCCGGAAACATGATACGGCGTCCATGTAAGTTGGCGACTGCCTTGGTTGAGGATCAATCCTCCATAACCGGCATCCATTCTTGAAAACTGCGGCAGCCAATCGTATTGATTGAACCCAAGCAGTAGATCCATTTTTCCATCACCGTTTACATCACGAGGCAGAATGGCCATGACAGAAGAAAGTTGTGCATCCAAAGGAAGTTCCTGCAAAGCGAACGACCCATTTCCTTCGTTCCAGGCAATGACGGAATGCGGATAGTTGTATTGGCTTACGCTGCTGGATTGAATCAGCTCCGGAGAGAACAATTCCTGAATGGATTTATCCGCATATGCGTCGTGGCGCAGATTTTGTTTTTTAAGCGTGGGAATCTGATCGGTCAACTCTTTTTTCAAAAAAACAGGTACATCTTTCCCATTGATGGTGCGGGTGAAAATAACCTGTCGGTTCTCTGAAGGATTGTATTGATTCACCCACATCTTGACCGGATGCTGTGCATCCGGGCGCAAATAGTTGTTGCGACCGGTATTGCCGATGATCAAATCTTGATCACCATCGTTGTCCAAATCCGCGGAAGCAACGGAATGCCACCACCCCAATTTATCCTGAAGTGAATTGGAGATTTTTTTGAACGATCCGTTTTGGAATTGATAATACGAAGGTGCTAACCATTCCCCCACCAGCACCAGTTCTTTTTTGCCATCGCCGTTGAGATCAGCAAGCGTAGCGGCCGTATACATTCCTGCCGGGATGTCGCCCAGTGCTTTGCTTAGTTCGGTGAATTCTCCCTTCCCATTGTTGACATAATAAGAAGGAGCGGGCAGGATGCCGTATTGCACCGGAACCGAGCAGCTGGCAGTGAAGAGGTCTTGATCGCCATCCCCATCAAAATCATGGGTCAGCAAAACATTGGTGTTGCCAACAGCAGGAGGAAATGCATTTTCTTTCTTTGTAAAACTTCCTTTCCCATCGTTCAGATAGAGGCGGTGTTGCATGGGTGCAGAGCCGGTTGGTCGATTATTTCCCCCACTTCCTACTATCAGGTCAAGATCCCGATCACCATCTGCATCCACAAGTTGTACTGCTGCATCTTCCGGTTCACGATCGGCCAAGAACACGGCTTCGTTCGACTTTTTCAACCCGTTGGGGGTTTGGATGTACAGGGTGGCAGGTCGACCAGCAGCGCCTCCAATGAACACATCTTCTGCTCCATCACCGTTTACATCTCCCACAGCTGCACGCGGACCTTCCCTCGAAATGAGTCGCGGTATATTGCGCTCCTGATAGATGTCGACATAATTATCTTCCTCATGCACTTCCAACTGCACCGAAGCGTTTTCACGCAACATCGCAGGCGGTAGTACGGGAGCAACATAAGGAGCCGACGCTGCATCCTGTCTGATTTGATAGGTGGAGTCGGCTTGTATACCGAATAAAGTAATGCAGGTGCGATTGGGCCAGCAGATGCGCAATGAGTCAATTGTAGCATTGGCACCCAGGCCAAAAATGAGTTTGAGATCAACAGAAGACTGAAAACCTCTGTTGGGGATCAGTTCGCGTGATTGCACGGTTCCGTTCTGAAAAAGTTCCACTCGGGATCCTATCGCAAATACATTGGGAGAAGTTCCACGCAGTTGAACACCGAGGAAGTGGTTGCCCGTGAGTTCTCGACTGTTATTGCGGTAGACAAAAGCAGGCTGGTTCAGGTTGTTTACAATCAGGTCCAAATCCCCATCGTTGTCCAAGTCGCCATACGCTGCACCATTGGAAAAAGATGCGGTCACAACGCCGGAAGAATCACCGGCGTCGTCGAATGTAAAATTGCCTTTGTTGAGATAGAATTTATTTTTGATGGGGCGAGAAGGCATTTTTTTGATGACTTCATCCACTTCCTCTTTTTCGCCGGTCACAACCATGCGCTGCACCACTTCATCGGCAAAGAAGTCGATGAAATCCTGATCGGTCAGATCGTGATAAATTCCGTTGCACACATAAATATCATTGAGACCATCATTGTTCGCATCGAACAGCAAAGCGCCCCAGCTCCAGTCGGACGCCGCAACTCCTCCGTAGTGCGCCACATCACTGAATACTCCTTTTCCATTATTTTTCTGGAGGGTGTTCTGCATGAACTGATAATAGAAATCGGATTTTATCTTGTATTTGAAAACGTCATACGTCTCAAACGTGGTGGTCATTTTTAAACGTTTGTCATCATCTGGCAGCATCTCTGTGACGAAAATTTCGTTCCACCCATCGTTGTTCATATCAGCCATATCGGCACCCATTGAAGAATGGCTCAGGTGTTGTACCCGTTTCGTCAACTCCTCACTGAAGGTTCCATCGCCTTTGTTGATGTAGAGGTAATCGCGTTCAAAGAAATCATTGCTTACATAAATATCGGGACGAAGGTCCCCATTGACATCTCCCACCGTAACTCCCAATCCAAAACCAATCAGGCTTCCGTAAATACCCGCTGCTTCACTCACATCGGTAAACCGTTCACCATCGTTGCGGAGCAATTTATCTCCTCCGCCTTTGAGCACATCGGCAACTGGCCAATCGTTTGCACGGAGATCGCGCTTATTGGAATAGTTCAGGGTGTTGACGGGAATAAAACTGTTGTTGAGAATGTAACAATCCAAATCGCCGTCGGCATCGTAATCAAAAAATGCCGCATGGGTCGTAAAGCCCGGATCATTCAATCCGTAGTGTGCAGCCTGTTCTGTAAAATGCAACCGACCATCGTTGATCCATAGTTCGTTTTCGGTATCAATGCCCGCTTGGTTGCCTGCGTTGCAGACATAAATATCGAGGTACCCGTCGTTGTTGATGTCGACCAGTGCAACCCCGGTGCTCCATTTTTTCTTATCGGTAAAGCCTGCTGCAGTTGAAATATCCTCAAACTTCCAGTTGCCCTTGTTGAGGTAGAGTTTGTTTGGGCCCATATTCGCTGTGAAGAATACGTCCGATAATCCGTCGTTGTTGATGTCACCAATGGCAACACCTCCGCCGTTATAGAAATTGCGGTAACTGAAAATATTGAATGCCTTGGTATTGACTGTTTTATTTTCAAAATCAATGCCCGTACCCTTCATTTCCTGAAGGAGCTGCTGTTCGGGTGCAGAACAGGCCCCTAAAAAAAACAGAGCGATCATGAGGATTCTAGGCATGTGTGCAAAGTTAAATCAAGTCTGTAGTGCAGAACGTATAACAATGAAGAAAGGCCGTTGTTGAGAACGGCCTTTCTTGCATATAGAACACGAGTTCGATTAGTAGCCAGGATTCTGAGAGAGGTTGGGGTTAACCGCCAACTGCTCTGAAGGGATAGCAAAGAGCAAACGCTCATCACCGGAAGCAGGCTTCTCCGTCCATGCACCGAGGAACTTGCCAAAACGAACCAGGTCATTCCTTCTCCAACCTTCCCAATACAACTCACGGCTTCTTTCGTCCAGGAGGTTATCGAGGGTCAATGAAGCGAAGGCGGTAGCACCACGCTTAGCACGAATGCTGTTCACGATGGTCAATCCTTCTGCAGCCTTACCGGTTCTAACCAGGGCCTCAGCTTTCATCAGCAGGACGTCAGCGAAGCGGAAGATTACGTATTCGTTCTCAGCGGGGAACTCTTTTACATAATCAGGCGGGTATTTCACCACGCGGATACCGGTGATTTCGAGGTCGTTTCCGATCTCTTTCAGCTTTACTGTTTTGGTATACGAAAGGTTGTTTCCTTTTCTGTCTTTCAGAACAGTTCCGTTTTGGTCAACTTGCTGACCAAACAACAAACCTACTTTCAAACCGGATACATTGGTTACACCAGGATAATCAGCGGTACGACGCTTGTCAGCAGCCTCAAAACGATCATAGGTTTCAGCAACAGTTGTGAAACCGTTCCATCCGCTAGGACGCTGATTGTAGTGCAGGGTGCAATACCAGCGAGATTGGTTGTTACCGCCGCGCAGACCGTTTGTATTTTCCAAAGCATAGATCATTTCCTTTGACTTCGCAGAGTTATCCGGACCGAATGCATCGAAATAATTATCATCCAGTGCATATCCACTTGCGATGATCTGATCAGCCAAGCTAATAACTTGGTTCATATCCGCTGCATCGAAGGTTGGAGTCTTTCTGCTACCAGCGTAGACACCCTTGTTGAGGTACAACTTCATCATGAGTGCACGTGCGGCGTTCTTGTTGGCTTTGATAGCAGGACCGTTAGGCAGTCCGGCAAGCGCCTCCGTGAGATCTTTCATGATGAAATCATAGGCTGCTTTCCCTTTCAATACTTCAGGAAGAACAGTCACCTTGTCAAGATCTTTTCTTACGGGAACCTGATCCCATCCATCCAGGATACACCACATGGAGAGTGCACGGATGAACTTCGCTTCAGCAGCTTGCTGGGCAGAAGGGCTCAATGCGAGAACGTTTGAAGCAGCATACTGCGCTTGCAACAGTTCACGGTAGGTATCGCGAAGGAACAGGTGATCCGCATCCCAGTTGTGGCTGTGGAGTACGCGCCATACACCGTTGTCATCCCAGTCCGGACCGCGAGTGGGGCCGATGGTTTCATCAGTGGTGTGCTGAGAAGCAGCCCAGAACCTGGACTGATCCTGGAAAGGGTTGTTCAGTGCGTTATAAGCACCCTGCAGAACGTCGGCGACATTAACCCCGCTTTCTGCAACCGCTTCAACACCACCCCTATATTTTTCTTCCAGCTTGGAGCAAGATGCAAGTACTGCAGCTCCAAAGAAGATGAACAGAAGTTGTTTGATATTCATAATCGTGTTTTTTTATTTTTTTAGAGTCCGAATGATACGCCGAGGAGAATGGTTCTAGCAGTTGGATAAGGAATGTATTCGATACCGAATGAAGGAATTCCATCTACTTGCTTGTCTACGTTCACCTCTGGATCGAAACCAGAGAACTTAGTAACCACGAACAGGTTTTGACCAGTCATTGAAATGTTCACGTTACGGAACGTCTTACCGAGGTTGCCCACGTTGTAAGAAACAGTAGCATTCGCCAGTTTCAGGTAGTTGCCACTTTCCAGGTAACGGGTGGATGGAGCGATGGGGTTAGAAATCGCTTCCAATGCCTGACCGTCTTTCACGAGCGACTTGGCAATGTTCCGAGTTCCGAGGTTACCAATGGGAAGAACCGTGTTGAGGGTATTGTTATAAATAACGTGACCGAAAGCACCGTTCATATTGATAACAGCTGAAAACTTCTTATAGTTCAAATCGGTAGTGAACCCTAAGAGAGTCGTTGGGTTGGGATTACCGGAGTAGAACAATTTGTTACCGTCATTCGCATAAATGCTCTGACCAGTTGCTTTGTCGATGCCCTGGAAATCACGCAGGTAGAACACGTTGATCGGCTGACCAGAAGCCAGGCGCTGAGCACGTGCTCCAGAGATACCTTGTCCGCTGAGTGAACCAGTCTCGAAGAACTGGTTGCCAAAGTCGCGGAGTTCATTTCTCAGGAAGGAAGCGTTAACGCCAACGTTCCAAGAGAAATCTTTACCGCGAACCACTGCTGCATTCACTGCCAATTCAACACCGGTATTCAAGATGTTACCAGGAAGATTGATCCAGTACTTAGCAGAACCGGGAGGACCAGGCTGGGCTACGATCTGCTCGAACAATACTTTAGAGGAAAGTTTCTGGAACCAGTCGATTGAACCCCAAACGCGGTCTTCGAATAAACCGAAGTCCACACCGGCATTGATCATATCCGACTGTTCCCATGTAAGATCGGCATTACCGAAGTTAGAACGGGTTACGTCATTGGGACCATTGATCTGATAGCGGTTCAGTGAAGCGCCAGCAGGGAATTCTTGGTTACCGGTTCTGCCCCATCCTGCACGTACTTTCAAGTTGCTGATGAACTTGTTGTTCGCAAGGAACTTCTCATTGGAAACGTTCCATGCCAATGCAAATGATGGGAATACACCATACCGGTTATTTGAACCAAACTTGGATGAACCGTCAGCACGAACTGTACCGGTCAACACCAAACGGTCTTGCCAATTGACTACCGCGCGAGCGAAGTAGGACTGGAGTTCTACGATGGGACCTGCACCAGAACCAATTCCACGACGGTTACCGGGGGCATTTTGAAGATAGTTATAGTAAGACAAGCCGGGGAAATCGGTGTAATCCGATCCACCCATGCCATACGAAAGGTTGTCGTATTTCATGTACTCATACCCCACAACTGCATTCAAGTTGAAATCAGAAGTGATCTGATTGTTGTAGGTCAGGGTATGGGTCAGCTGCTGGGTGTTTTGCTCAGCCAGTCCAATGGACGCAGAACCGAGGTTACCCTGCAGGTTGAGGAAACGCTTGATTTCGTTTTTCCGTACACCGTTACCGCGACGAACAGAGTACAGCATGCGGTATTCAAAATTATTATTGAAGCGATAGTAAGGAGATACACTCGCCAAAACTTCAGTAGTGTTCACGTTGTCGTCATATGCCTCAAGCATGGCCAATGGATTCACACTGGTGTTACCGAACTGAGGCTCTACCCAAAGTGAACCATCTGCTTTGCGCAATGGGTGAGTGGGATTCCACTGCAACGCATGGCCAATCAAACTTCCCTGGAAACCTGCATCATTGGAGATAGGAGCAACATCTTCACGGGTTTGAGCAGTGAAGAGATTGAAGTCCAATCCCAATTTTTTGCTGTCGAGAAACTTATATGAACCACTCAAGCTTGCCGTCGCACGCTTCATGCCAGATTCTTTGATGATACCTTGCTGATCCAACCAACCCACAGAGAGACGGTATCTTCCTGTTTCGTTGCCACCGCTTACAGAAGCATTGTAGTTCTGTGTGATAGCAGTTTGAAGAATTTCATTCAGGGCATCTACATTGCCACCATAATTTCCGGAGTTCTGGTTGTACTTCTGAAGTGCAGAACGGTATTCATTGCCATCCATCACTTCAAAACGCTTCATGATGGAAGCTGCACCCACACCTGCATTGAATTCAATCTTTGGAGTACCTGCCTGACCTTTCTTGGTGGTGATCAGGATGACACCGTTTGCACCGCGTGATCCGTAGATCGCAGCGGCAGATGCATCCTTAAGGATTTCCATCGATGCGATATCGTTCGGATTGATGAAATTAAGTGGGTTTGCACCGGGGATTCCGCCGAGGTTATTTCCCAAACCGGGACGAGCGTTGCCGCCATCCAAAGGAACTCCGTCCACCACAAACAGAGGTTGATTGCTGGAACGAATAGAAGCGTTACCACGGATACGAACCGTAGTTCCACCACCGGGAGCACCGGAGTTGTTTACAACTTGTACGCCGGCAACTTTACCCTGGATCAACTGATCTGCTGCAGTCAGCACACCTTTGTTGAAATCCTTGGCCTTCACTTGCGCAACAGCACCGGTTTGATCTTTCTTCCGGGCGGAGCCGTAACCGACTACCACAACCTCGTTGAGGTTGGAACCGGTGGAAGCAAGCACAATGTTCATGTTGTCGGTGATGTTTACTTCGAGTGTACCGAAGCCAACAGAAGATACCACCAATACTCGCGCATTGGAGGGAACGCTGAGCTGGAATGATCCATCAGCAGCCGTTGATGTGCCGGTTGTAGTTCCTTTCGCAGCAACAGATGCGCCAACAACAGGCGATCCGTCTTTGCCATCGGTGACCTTACCGGAAACGGTTTTGTTCTGAGCTACTGCAACCTGCAATGCAAACAGCATCGCAACGGAAAGCATCGCTTTGAATAGACGTTTTGGGGTCATATTACTTGGTTTAAAATTTTAAATACGAGGAGCAGAAAATAATTAAGCAATGCAAAATATGTATTTTTTACATAAAGAGCATTTTTGTTGAGTTTTTCTGAAATTTTTTCTTGCTCAACGTTTATAAAAAATTGACAGATTTTATTAAACAATTTAGATCTTACTGACATTTAAAACGGAAATAATTGAAATTCAGTCAATTAGAAATTCGATCTTTTGAAGACACCCCTATAGATAATGAACTCCCCTAAAGTGCTGCATCAAGCCGCTGAAAATTTAATTGTTTAAAAGATTTTTATAAATTGCAAAGGTTTGCGACAATTTTTGCAATAATCATACCGATGCATATGCGCAATAAAGCA
>VGFK01000009.1 GCA_016868895.1 Bacteroidota bacterium
TGTTTAATGAAGTTCTCTGTAGATTGTTTTGGCTTCTGTTCCATGTCATTATTGATTTAATTTTTAATGATGGAAACACTCTACTAATTTAGACTATATCTTGTCCACTTTATGCTGACGATTTACATATATATCATACGACAACAATGCAGAACCTTGAGGAGCCCAATAGAAATCGGCACGATCTTCTGCAGACCACCCTTGGTTTAAATAAACCAATTTACCTGTACTTCCTTGTGTGTTCGTTGTTTCAGTTTCTATGGAAGGACCACTGCAATAAATTGCTGCCATCGCTATGACCAACAGTACCATAACTTTACGTATCCCTTTCATATCTATTTGTTATTTTTTAGATGGGCAGATTGAATAATGCCGGGCCGTGAACCGTGGGCTAACGACCAGCTACTGCATCTATATTTTTTGATTTAATATGATGTTATCCAAATATTTTTATAGGAGGTATTATGAAAATAGTGATAATTGAATGATTGTGAAATAAAAGATGAAGGAGAAGAAAAATATGTGTTTCTCGGGTCCAACCCTCATGACCACCATCTTTTTTGAATATATTAGATGAACCAAACGAATTGGTTCTTGCCATGAAACCCATCGTTCAAATTTCACTGGACCTGACCAATATCGATGAGGCATTGGAGACCGCTGCCATGGCACTGCGTGCGGGCGTAGATTGGCTGGAAGCTGGGACTCCCCTGATCTTGGCTGAAGGCTTGCACGGAGTGAAAAAACTGCGAGAAGCATTTCCGAATGTTCCCATCGTGGCTGACCTCAAAACCATGGATGGGGGATACCTCGAAGCGGAAATGATGGCAAAGGCCGGGGCAACCCATGTGGTGGTGATGGCGCGGGCTCATGAAGCCACTATTCGGTGTGTGGTGCAAGCGGGAAGGGACTATGGCATATCCGTAATGGGCGATAACATGATTTGCTCCGATATGGTAGCGGGAGCAAAACGGCTAGAAGAATTTGGGTGTGATTATATCATCCATCACATTGGCTACGATGAGCGAAGAGCCATTGCTGCGCGCGGACAACGAATGCCAAGCCCGTTGGATCTGTTGCGGGAAGTAGTGGGCGCCGTGAATATCCCAGTTCAGGCAGTCGGAGGACTCTCTCTTGAACAAGCCATCCAGTGTCCTGCTTATGGCGCACCACTCGTCGTATTGGGTGCTCCATTGACCATAGACGCCGATGCATTCAAAACTGCGGATGGAAACCTGGAAGCATCGCTGCGATTGATCTGCGAACGCATACATGCCTATGGCGACGTACCACTAAATCAACGATCATGAAGGAAATGTCGGCAGTTGTTAATTATGCACCTGAAAAAGGTTCTGTTGAACTGCGTTCTCTGTCCATTCCTGAAATTGGAGAAGAAGATGTGCTGCTGAAAGTAGCCAACGTGGGCGTTTGTGGCAGCGACCTTCATCAGTGGACCGCAGATCATAGTTGGCACGTGAACTATCCGGTGGTATTGGGACATGAATTCGCTGGAACCATTGCCGCTAAAGGGAATCGGGTAAGCGAATGGAAAGAAGGCGATCGCGTGGTGAGCGAAACAGCAGCGATCATCGATCCCAATAATCCTATGTCGCGTTCCGCCTTATACAATTTAGATCCCACTCGAAAAGGGTTTGGATACGGCGTCAACGGTGCCATGACCAGCTATGTGCGCGTTCCGGCCCGATGTTTGCATAAAGTTCCCGACCACTTGTCGTTTGAACAGGCCTGTCTGACGGAACCCTGCTGCGTTGCATTCAACGCTGTTATTGAAAACGCTCGCATCAAACCCGGTGATCGGGTAATTGTATTGGGTCCGGGTACCATTGGATTACTCTGTGCTGCCATGGCGAAATTGTGCGGAGCTGAGGTTGCGGTGGTGGGACTCCCCGCCGATGCTGCTCGGCTTAAGATCGCAGAACAGTATCATTGCATTTCAATTACGGGTGACGCAACAGCATGGGCGAAAGAACGGGATGGATTGGGAGCGGATTGCATCATCGATGCTGCGGGAGCCAGCGCCACTCTTCAACTTGCGTTGCAATGGGTGCGACCCAAAGGGCATATTTCAAAAGTGGGATGGGGACCTCAACCCATGAACTTTTCACTCGATCCCCTGGTGCAAAAAAATGTAACACTTCAAGGAAGCTTCAGTCACAATTGGCCCATTTGGGAGCGCGTCCTGGCGTTGATGTCTTCCGGAGCCTTGAATGTAACACCCATCATTGGCGGGGTCTGGTCAATTTCTAATTGGCTGGATGCGTTTGAGAAAATGCATCACGGTGAGGTGGTAAAAAGTATTTTGAAACCGGATTAACATGCGACTCAATCACAAAGTCATCATCATCACCGGCAGCACCACCGGAATTGGAAAGGCCATTGCCAAACGGTGTGTACAAGAGGGAGCACGAGTAATCATTCACGGGTTAGAATCGGACTGGGCTTCTGAGGTGGTTGATGAACTGGGAGAAGATTATGCGGTTTCACTCATCGGAGATCTTTCAGAGCAATCGGTAACACGCGAACTGGTCGCACTGGCTATAACGCGTTTTGGTCGACTCGACGCTGTGGTGAACAATGCGGCGATTGTCGCTTCATCCGATATTCATACAACCGACCGTGCATTCATGGAAAAAATCTTTCAGGTCAATACCCTTGCTCCCCTGATGTTGATTCAAGCAGCGTTGCATCATCTCGCCGCAGAACGAGGGTCAGTATTGAACATCGGATCAGTCAATGCATACAGCGGCGAACCCAATTTATTGGCCTACAGCATTTCTAAAGGGGCGCTCATGACCCTTACGCGCAACCTGGGTGATGCATTGCACCGTGAACATGGTGTGCGCGTCAATCAAATCAATCCCGGATGGGTGCTCACGGAAAAAGAAGCAGAACGCAAACGAAAACAGGGACTCTCCGAGGATTGGTTCACGACCGTTCCCGCAACATATGCGCCGTCAGGCAGACTGCTCACTCCAGAAGAAATTGCAACAGCAGCAGTTTACTGGCTTGCGGATGAAAGCGGTCCAATCAGCGGTCAGGTAGTTGATCTTGAACAACATCCATTCATTGGACGCAATCCGCCAAAAGACACGCAAATCATTCCATCAAAAAAATAACCATGCCTCAGCTGGCTGTATTTCCCAAAGCCTATATGCACGCATTGTGCAAGGACGGAACCATGAAGTTGTCAGAATGGATTGATCTAGCATCCACATTAGACGTGCAAGGAATGGAATGGTATGCAGGTTTTCTGGAGATGGAAGATAAGCGGAACTGGACGCAATTCAGAGCGATGGTCGAAGACAAGGGGATGGTCATCCCCATGATGTGCTGTTCTCCTGATTTCACGCATCCAGAAAAAGCGTTTCGTGAAGCAGAAATCCAAAAGCAAAAAAACTGGATCGATATGACGCATGCTTTGGGCGGAAGGTATTGTCGCGTGCTATCAGGCCAGCGACGACCAGTGCTTTCCATTGATGAAGGAGTTCAACTGGCTGCAGCATGCATCGCAGATTGTTTACCCTACGCGGCAGTGCGAGGCATCACCCTGATTCTTGAGAACCATTATAAAGATGATTTTTGGATCTATCCAGAGTTTGCACAAAAGATGGACGTATTCTGCGCTTTAGTCGAGCGCATCCAACATCCCTGCTTTGGAGTCAACTACGATCCGAGCAACGCCTTCCTCGCTGGCGAAGATCCATTGGAATTGCTTGATCGGGTTGCAAACCGGGTAGTGACCATGCATGCAAGCGATCGCTTTCTTAGATATGGAACGATTGAAGACCTGCGCAACGAGGAAGATGCACTCGGATATGCTAAACGGTTGAGTCACGGCGAAATCGGGAAAGGGCTCAACGACTACGATGCCATATTCTCAAAACTGAAACGAGAAGAATTCAATGGATGGATCAGCATCGAAGATGGGGTAGATGGTATGGACCAACTTCATCGAAGCGTGAACTTCCTAAAAATAAAAATTAAGCAGTACTGGCCTGAGTATGCTGATTGATCAGAACTTCAGGGTCTTGGGTAAGTACTTTTCGATCAATTCAGTGTAATACGACTTTAATACTTTCCAATCGGGAGGAGTAGGGCACTTCGAATAGAGGTCGTATGGATTGAAGAGCTTCACCCACTTCAGCATTTTTCTATCGTGATCATCCAGCAAGTGATCGTAAGCGCCTTCTCTGTGCCATGCATAGAATGAGTGGTACCGAAGCATATACAATCCTTCTTCTGGAAGATGATCTTTCATCATCTGATAAATGTATTCGTCGTGTCCCCAACTCATGTCCACATTCCTCAATCCGCAATTGGGAGTATAGACTCCGTATTGGGTATTGTAGCGAGGATCGTTGTAGTCGGGATTGTCTTTGAAAAATTCAGGATAAATGATTTTGTCGGAGTACGCGCACCCAACCGGGAAGGTATCGCCCACAACCGCCCACTGCGGCTCACCAAACAAGCACAGTACTTTCCCCATGTCGTGCATGAGTCCCACCAGCACCATCCAATCAGGGTGACCGTCTCTTCGAATGGCTTCGGAAGTTTGCAATAAATGCTGGAACTGATCGAGATCGGTATCGGGATCGGAATCATCCACCAATTGATTCAGAAATTCAAATGCATCCCATATTGCCATTTCCTTTTTGTCAAAGGATAAATACTGTCGCTGTTTTTCTTTTACAAATGCATAGGTCTGATAGGTATGATTCAAGCGGTAGAATTCCCGCACGGTATCGCGGGCCGGTTCTTCGTAGTTGCGATAGGCCTCCGTTGATTTTGCCGATGCAATCTGCTCAGGATCCGGGTAGCGCTCCAGCAAATCGTCTTCCCATTCGTCAAGACTGCCCAATGGATTGATTTCTTCTGCCGTAAAAGGTTTCTGGCTCATGGTGTTTGATTTCTTCCCGTTGAAATTAGTCATTTTTCAAAAAATCCATAATTTATACGTTAATTCACTTTTCAACGATTCCCATGAGCTTGCATCCAGCAGATTACCTGATCATCTTCCTTTATTTCCTTTTTGTCGTAGCGGTTGGATTTATCATCAAAAAGAGGATCCGCTCCAGCAATGATTTCCTCAGCAGCAACCGAAGCATCCCGCTGTGGATCACGAGCCTGGCCTTTATTTCTGCAAACTTAGGGGCACAGGAAGTGCTGGGAATGGTCGCTTCCGGGGCCAAGTACGGCATCATGACGGTCCATTTTTACTGGGTAGGGGCCATCTTCGCCATGGTCTTCCTGGGTGTTTACATGATGCCTTTTTATTATGGCAGCAAGGCCCGCAGTGTTCCGGAATATTTATCGCTTCGGTTTGATGAAAAAACCCGGGCACTCAATGCAGTGACATTTGCGGTAATGACCGTCTTCTCTTCGGGAATCTCCTTGTACGCGCTGGCAAAATTATTGGAGGTGATATTGGGGTGGAACTTCGATCTCTGCATTTGGATTGCAGCGGGCATTGTAATGGTGTATACGTTTTTAGGGGGACTCACCTCCGCGGTCTATAACGAGGTGCTGCAATTCTTCTTAATTGTATTGGGGTTATCCCCACTAGTCATCGTGGCGTTGCAAGATGCCGGCGGTTGGTCGGCCATCCAACAACAACTGCAGCCGGAACTCACGCATGCCTGGAAGTACATGGGCAAAGCGGAGGAGAATCCCATGGGCATTCATTTCATGTCGCTCATTTTCGGTCTGGGCTTTGTGATGTCGTTTGGGTATTGGTGCACCGACTTTCTTGTGGTGCAACGGGCAATGATTGCGCGCGATCTCAATGCAGCGCGGCGCACACCGATCATAGCGGCGATCCCCAAAATGCTGATGCCGATCATCGTAGTCCTTCCCGGTGTTATTGCGATTGCCCTTACACAAGTGGCTTCCGATGCAGGCGATTACCGTATACCGCAAGATGCATCGGGCGGACTCGACTATACCATGACCCTGCCTTCTTTGATTGCGCATTATTACCCTAGCGGACTCCTGGGCATTGGTATCACCGCCCTCATTGCTTCCTTCATGAGTGGCATGGCGGGCAACGTAACGGCATTCAATGCAGTATTTACCTACGATATTTATCAGTCCTACTTCGTTAAAAACCGATCCGATACCCATTACCTCTGGGTAGGCCGGTGGGTAACCCTGGTGGGCATCCTGGTCTCCATCGGCACTGCCTACATTGCTGCGAGTTATAACAACATCAATGATTTCCTTCAGCTCGTTTTCAGTTTTGTGAACGGTCCATTGTTTGCCACCTTTCTGCTGGGCATGTTTTGGAAACGCACCACCAGCGCAGGTGCATTCTGGGGATTGCTGCTGGGAACAGTCGCTGCAGCCATTACCCACGGACTCACCCTTGCAGAAGGGAAGGGGGGTTGGATTGCCCCCATGTTTCCAATCAGCAGCGGCATGGGACAAGCATTCATTGTCGCCTCATTCTCCTGGATCGCTAACTTTTTTATCACGCTCTTTGTGAGCCTGATGACCCAACCGAAACCGGAAGCAGAATTAAGAGGACTGGTCTATTCGCTCACTGAAAAAGTGTACGGAACTGAAACGATGTGGTACAAAAAAGTGGGACCGATCAGCGTTGTACTTCTGGTGATTACTATTTTGCTCAACCTTCTATTCTTCTAATATGAACCTCTTCAATCGTTTCAATCAATTGGGATTTGTGATCGGGGTATTTTTTATCCTGGTGGCACTGGTGCTTTTGGTAGGATATATCGCCACCACCGCACTGCACCAATCGATAAACCTTTATTCCGGTATACTCATGCTGGTCTTCGGAATTTTCATGATTCGCGTAAAGGATGAAGAATAATTTTTTACATTTAGAAAACCAAACAACTCAACATGGCGGCACAACCCTGGAGGAACGGTAAGATCATTCGGATCGAAAATGAAACAGCATCCACCAAACGCTTTTGGATCCAGATTCCTGAATTGGAGAAATTTGACTTCGTTCCGGGGCAATTCGTGACGCTCGATCTCCCCATTCACGAACAACCCAATAAACGATGGAGGAGTTATTCCATTGCCTCTGCCCCTGATCAAACCAATGTATTTGAACTCGTGATCGTATTAATGGACGGTGGTCTGGGAACAACCTATTTGTTCAATGAAGCAACAGTGGGAACAGAATTCCTGATCCGGGGTCCTCAAGGCCATTTCACTCTTCTCGATCCAATCACTACCGATATTTTTATGGTATGCACCGGCACCGGAATTGCTCCATTCCGCTCGATGCTGCATTACATCTACACGAACAATGTTCCTCATAAGGAACTTTTTCTTATTTCAGGAACACGAAAACGTACAGACGCACTGTATTTAAATGAACTGTTTGATTTGCAGGAAAAGCTTCCAGGTTTTCATTACTTCCCAACCTTCTCGCGCGAAGAAAATCCCGGGCAAGGCATGCGTGTTGGATATGTTCATGGGGTATATCAAGAGCTGATGGAATCGCCTCGCGATAACCCTCATTTCTTTTTGTGCGGATGGAAAGACATGATCATGGATGCGCGTCAAAAAATACAAGCCTTGGGAGTGGATAAAAAATCCATCCATTTTGAACTCTACGGATAGTTCACCACGCGTTAATCATGGAACTTCAACGCAACAGCGTCGTTTGGGTCACAGGGGGTGCATCAGGATTGGGTGCAGCGGCCTGCCGACTTTTTGCTCAAAAAGGAATGCGTGTGGCGCTCATCGATATGAACGAGGAGACAGGCGAAAAGATAGCCAATCAAATTGGTGCGACGTTCTTCCAGTGCGATGTATCCAGCAATGCATCCGTTGAATCTGCTGCTGCACAAATCACTGCTGAACTGGGGAAGCCCCGCGTATTGTTGAACTGTGCTGGCATCGCCACACCTGCCAAGATCATCGGTAAGAAAGGACTGATGCCCATGGAGCATTTTGAAAAGCTCATTCGCATTAACCTCATCGGCAGTTTTAATATGATGCGCCTTGCAACCGAACAGATGATGACCTTGGATGCAGATGGTGATGGGCAACGGGGCGTGATTATTTCAACTGCATCTGTTGCCGCGTATGAAGGACAAATAGGGCAGACGGCCTATTCTGCTTCTAAAGGAGGGATTGTGGGACTGACCCTTCCCGCAGCACGTGAACTGGCGCCCTTTGGTATTCGCGTAAATGCCATCGCACCGGGCGTATTCCTGACACCCTTGATGGCAGCAATGTCGGAAGAAGTGCAGCAATCCCTGGCCGCTACTATTCCCAATCCGAGTCGACTCGGCCATCCGGATGAATTTGCACAACTTGCCTGGCACATCATTGAAAACAATTACATCAACGGAACCACCATTCGACTGGATGGTGCTCTGCGCATGCAGCCCAAATAACCACACATGAACAACTCAACAACTCGCACACTGATCGTGGTCGCCTTCACCGCCACTGCATTGTTATCTTCTGCGCAACAAAAAATAAACGACAGCTGGTCGGATTGGGCCAACTTTAAAAAGTATGCTGCTCAAAACGCCGAAGTTCCGCCCAAGCAAAAAGGAGAGAAGCGCGTAGTATTTTTGGGCAACTCCATTTTTGAAGGATGGCTGCGGCTGCGCCCTGAATTCTTTGCGGGTAAACCTTATTATGATAGAGGAATCAGCGGACAAACTACTCCTCAAATGTTGCTCCGCTTTCATGAAGATGTGCTCAACCTCCAACCGGACGTTCTCGTGCTGAAGGCTGGCATCAACGATATTGCACAAAATACCGGTCCGTACGACCAGCAATGTACGTTGAACAACATCCAATCCATTGCCCAACTTGCGCGTGCCAATGGGATTAAAATCATCATTTGTTCGGTGCTGCCTGCAAAAGATTTTAAATGGAGGCCCGGTCTGGAACCTGCTGATAAAGTCATTGCACTCAATGCGGCCATCAAAGCATTTGCAGAAGAACATAAATTTTTTTATCTCGATCTCTATAGCGCAGTGGTCGATGAAAACAAAGGCATGAAAGCTGAATATGCAGACGATGGTGTGCATCCAACAGTAGAAGGATACAAAGTCCTGGAACCACTGGTGGAGGCGGCAATCAAAAAAGTAAAATGAGGCATTTACTGTTTATCAGTAGCCTACTCCTGTTATTGCCATTCAGTGTGTTGGCACAGGAAATCAGGCAAATCAGGGTACAAATCCTCAACCTGCATTCCCGACAACCCGTATCCGATATTTCCATTCAAACAGAGGATGGAAAATCGGGCACAATCAGCAACAGCGCAGGGAGATTCATCTTGAATAGTGAAGCTCCCACCAAATTTCTCATTTCCGGCGTGGGGTACCACAGCATCCTGCATGCTCCTATTCAAGACACCCTTTGGCACATCATTTATATCCGACCGATATACACAAACGAATCCGAAGTATTGGTTGTGGGGAGTCGCGGTAAACCGCGGTCCGACTATAACAGTCCCGTTCCAGTGGATGTTATTTCTTCACGAGAACTGTTGAATACCGGTCAAATCGATTTAGCACAAATGGCGCAGTTCACTTCTCCCTCTTTTGTTTCTGTAAAAACGGGATTGAACGGGATTGCCAACTATGCCGATCCTGCAAGCTTGAAGGGGATGTCGCCCGACCAAACCCTTGTTCTGGTCAACGGTAAACGCCGACACCAATTTGCTTCCATCAGCAACACATTGGTGCCGGGTAGGGGTACAGTGGTGACCGACATGAATGCCATTCCTGCATTAGCCGTTGAACGGATAGAAGTCCTTCGGGACGGGGCAGCTGCCATGTACGGCTCTGATGCCATTGCCGGCGTTATCAATATTGCCTTAAAAACCAATGCTGTTGGAGGAATGATCAAAACCGATGTGGGGATTACGCAGAAAGGGGATGGCTTTTCATTTTCAACGTCCATCAATCAGGGATTGAGGTTGAATAAAGAAGGTGCATTCCTCAATTATACGGTTGCTGCCATCAGTATAAACGGTACCGATCGGTCCGATCCATACCTGGGTCGGTTTTATAACGACAATAAACGAATCGACGACAGCATCCGAAATGCACGTGGAGTGTGGCCCACTGATCAGCCTGCCTATGTAATGAAGTTTGGAAGCAATGCAACCAAAGGGTTGCAAACGTTTATTCATTTCGGTGTACCCATGAAAAATAACTGGAAATGGTACGGCTTCGGAGGCAGTTCCAACAAACGAATCATTGGTGAAAGTTTCTTTCGTACCGCACGTCGAAACGATCCCAACGGGTCCCCATTGTATCCGGATGGATATACTCCTGAACTGCCAGGGGTAACGGCCGACTACTCCTTCTTCTCAGGGTTCGAGCGGCATACCGCTCATGGCTGGAAGGTGGATCTGGGAACCGGGTACGGCTACAATCATCTTGATCTGTATTCCATAGAGTCCTGCAATGCATTCATGGGATTGAATTCACCCACTGATTTTTATGTTGGACGAAATGCGTTTGAGCAAAGCATTACCGATTTAGATTTTTCAAAGACCATTAAAGAGTCCGGGTACTTCAAATGGATCAACCTGGCATTCGGTGCTCAACTGCGATGGGATTAGTATAAATTATTGGAAGGAGAACCGCTTTCGTATGAGATTGGTCCGCTCGCTACTGCCGAGAGCAAAGTGCCAGGCAGCAGTGGAAGACCGGGTATTTCCATTCTAGACCGGACCATTCAATCCAGGTGGAATATCGCAGGCTATGTGGATGTTGAAGCCGATGTGAATGATAAGCTCATGTTCAGCACCGCCGCTCGCTATGAACAGTACAGTGATTTTGGAGGCAATCTTTCTGGGAAAATTGCAGCGCTGTGGAAACTCACTGAAGCAATTGCCCTTCGTTCCTCCATCAACCGTGGATTTAGAGCCCCTTCATTGCAACAGGTTTTTAACGGACAGACTACCTCCAATGCACAAAATGGATTGATTCGGCAAACCAGGCAATTGGCATCCAATGATCCGCGACTGGATGCCATCGGCATTCCACAGCCTGCTCCAGAATTGAGCTGGAATTACAACATGGGCTTTACGTTCAACTTGGGTAGAAAACTAGTATTTACTGCAGATGGATATCAAATCAATGTCGCTAATCGGATCATCATCTCTGAAGTTCTTCCAGTGGGTCCTGCTATCCCCATTCTACAAACGGTTTTTCCCCCTTCCACCGGAATCAGGGAAATCGCATTCTTTACCAATCATATCAATACGTCGACCAGAGGACTGGACCTCGTATTGTCGTACAAACAAGAATTCAAAACATCAGGAAAATTATTGGTGAGCGCAGCACTCGCCATGACCAGCACGGTAATCACCAGCGAAAAAAATCCTCCAAAGCAACTTGTTTCCGATGCATCGGTGCCCGTCCGGTTGATTGATACCATTAGCATTGGGTTGATCACAACAGCACAGCCCCGGCAAAAAATCATCGGCAATCTTGAATATACGTATGCTAAGTTATTACTCAATCTAAGGGTTACACGCTTTGGAGCAGTCACCGCGTGGGAGAAGCCCGCTGGAATTCCGCATAGGGGACAAACATTCCGGGCAAAGACACTGATGGATCTTTTGATTGGCTATAAATTGCTGAATAGGCTGCAACTGACAGTGGGAGTCAATAATCTTTTTAATGTTTACCCCGACAAGGTGAATACTACCTATGCGTCTTATACAAACGGACAGGTACCGTATAGCCGATCAGGATTGCAATTCGGATTCAATGGAAGCTACTACTTCACCAGCGTTCAGATACGGTTGTAACGAATCAACGCCTTCTGGAGCGATTGATCAATTTGGGAATGATGGTATCGAATCGTGCTTGCTGATCCGACGTACACAATACCCTCAGCTTACTGAAATGGTCATAGGTGAATGAATCGGCATAGCGGTTGCGCTCAGTGATGCTGTTTAACAGGCCATTGACAATGGAGTCGGAAGAATTCATTTCCATTTGTTGGTACAGGCTGTCTTTTAATTTTTTGATTTCCCCCCACACTGGACGCATTTGCTTGAAATATTCTTCCTTACTGGATAAAAAAACTTTTACTTGATCGGAGTCGAGTCCAATTTCCCGATAGACCTTCATCGCCATGTCTTCTCCTTTTCCTTTTTTGGACCCGCCTTTGATTTCATCTCCAAAAAGGAAAAAAGCCATGACCACGTTGCTGATCAGTAAAATCAGGACGATGAAGAGCATCCACTTGTATGTTGTCTGGTTCATCAGGGTTGTTCGTTTGTTTCGTAAGGGTTGCTGTGATTTTGCTGTGCGTATTCCACGGCTACAACCTGGCTGAGTTCATCTGTTGCCGGCGAAATGGTTGTACGGTTCATGATCAAGTACCCATTTACAATGATGAGCAGTGAGGCAATTGCAACAGCAAAAACAGGTCGAGCGATCAAGCGGTATACGGCCAGTTCTGGACGGGATTGTTCTCTTTCCAAACGGGCCATCACCCGGGTAAACAGAAAAGGGGAGGGCTCTGCTCTTTGCACCCCTTCCAGACTGTTGACGATTTCCTCGGATGTGTACTTTTTTTGCATATCTACTCAATTTAGATGTTTTTTTAAATTTGAATTTGCGCTAGTCGCCCAAATTGTATTGTTTTTTTAGGATTTCCTTTAGGTTCGACTTCGCCCGGTGCAGCAAGGATTCTACGGCGGATAAGCTGGTTTGCATGATGTCGGCGACCTCGATATAACTCAACCCCTCCAGCTTATTCAATAAGAAGGCAATTCTCTGATTTTCAGGAAGTTGCTCTATGGCCTTGAACAGCATACCTGCCTTTTCCCGGTTATCCAGCACTACTCCGGGGTGCTCAAAATCTGGCAATTCCAGGGTGGGTTGATTGTCCTCACCGAAAAGGGGACTCAAGAACCCAAATCTTTTCTTTCTTTTCTTTCTTCTCAGAAATTCCAGTGCACTGGTGACGGCTACCCGGTAAATCCAGGTGGAGAGAGCCGATTCACCTTTGAACTGCTGAATGGCCTCATAAACCTTCACAAACACATCCTGGGTGACATCCTCAGCGTCTTCTCGATTTTGAAGAAATCCCAATACGGTATTGAACACAAGCGACTGCCTGGTCTCGACCAGTTCCCGGAAAGCCATTCCGTCTCCGGATTTCAATCGGTGTATGAGTTCTTGCTCTGTCACGCGGTATCCTTCAATTCTGTGTTTAAAGATAGGGCAGAAGAGTTCACTCCCATAATTTCATTATGTTTGAAAAAATACAGTACTATGGGTTCATTTGAATGGAAAGGGGTATTTCCAGCGTTATTGACTCCTTTTGATGATCAGGATAAGGTTGATCTTGCGATGTATGAAAAAAATCTGGCGGCTCAGGTAGCAGCAGGAGTAAGCGGTATCATCATTGGAGGATCATTGGGTGAGGCCAGCACCATCACCATTGAAGAGAAAGAAGAACTGGTTAAATGCTCGGTCCACTACCTGAACGGAAAAATTCCTGTTATCATGAACATCGCTGAAGGTGCATCCCGGGAAGCCAAGCGGCAGGCAGTGCTGGCAAAATCCTGGGGGGCAGATGGGCTCATGCTATTGCCCCCCATGCGCTATAAATCGGACGATCGGGAAACAGTTGCTTTTTTTATGGACGTGGCAAAATCGACTGACCTTCCCATTATGATATATAACAATCCGGTCGATTATAAAATCGAGGTCACCCTGGACATGTTCTCGGAACTTGCTGCGCTGCCCCACATCAATGCCATCAAAGAATCCACCCGTGATGTTTCAAACGTTACGCGGCTAAAAAATCGCTTTGGAGATCGGTTTTCAATTCTTTGCGGAGTCGATACCCTTACTGTTGAAGAACTGGCGCTGGGTGCTGATGGACTGGTTGCAGGATTGGTTGATGCCTTTCCAAAAGAAACGGTAGTCCTGTATAACTTGGTTAAGTCAGGTAAACTGGAAGAGGCCATTCAACTTTATCGCTGGTTCATGCCCTTATTGGAACTCGATATACATCCTAAACTGGTGCAGTACATAAAATTAGCAGCCACCCAAACCGGTATCGGTTCGGAATATGTGCGTGCGCCTCGACTCCCACTGGTGGGGGATGAACGCCAGCGCATCTTAGGCATCATTCAAACTGCATTATCGAACCGACCTCAAATCTGACCCCTAAAAATTTTTCCATGTTCAAAGACGCAACCTTGGTGGAAGTGGAGGATGCTATGCACCGATCGTGCAATGCGTTCAAGCTCTTTCAAAAAACTTCACTGTCCACACGCGCAGCCTTGATGCGAACCATCGCCAAAGAAATTGAAGCATTAGGCGACCGGCTCATTGAAATCGCCATGCGCGAAACCCATTTGCCGGAAGGCCGACTCAAAAACGAGCGTGCGCGCACGATGCACCAGTTGGTCAGTTATGCCGCTGCATGCGAACGAGGTGATTGGCTCAACGTGAGCATATGCACTTCATCACCCGATCGTGTTCCTCCCCGTCCCGATATCCGAAAAACAATGACCCCTCTGGGACCTGTGGTGGTATTCGGTTCCAGTAATTTTCCATTCGCGTATTCAACTGCCGGTGGTGATACCGCCTGTGCACTCGCAGCTGGATGCAGTGTAGTGGTCAAGGCGCATCCTGCTCATCCGGAGACTTCCGAATGTGTTGCACAGGCTGTTGCACGTGCTTTGGAAATTCATCATCTTCCAAAAGATGTATTCATTCACCTGCACGGTGCATCGTTCTCTGTTGGAGAGGCACTGGTGAAAGATCCGCACACCCAGGCAGTCGGATTCACAGGATCGTATTCAGGTGGCATGGCACTCTTCAATTGGGCGCAGCAGCGCAAGCAGCCCATCCCGGTATTCGCTGAGATGGGAAGCGTGAATCCCGTATTTCTTTTCAACCAACAACTTTCTGCAGATGTTGACGCAATCGCACAACAGTATGCCGACTCCATTACTTTAGGGGTGGGACAATTTTGTACCAATCCCGGAATCATCATTGGGTTGGATACGCCTGCACTTCATCGGTTCAAGGAGCAACTTGCCATGCGCATGAATGCCATCCCAGAAGGAAAGATGCTGCACGATGGCATTGCGAAAGCCTATGAACAGCGCGCATCTCGGGCCATGACTCAAAAAGGGATCACCGTACTGACGGAGAACAGCAGAAAACCCACTGCAAAAAATTGTACACCCCTCTTGCTTTCGGTAACTGCTTCAAACTTTTTGGAAAACACCATCCTGCAGGAAGAAGTATTTGGCCCTGCATCGTTGATCGTGGTATGCAACGACGCAACAGAAATGAAACGAGTTGCGGCATCTCTGGATGGGCAACTCACTTCAACGGTGATTGCTACCGCTGCTGAATTGAAAGAACAGGGGGAATTGCTGTCCATTATCCAACAAAAATGCGGACGCATCATATTCAATGGAGTGCCCACGGGTGTGGAAGTGTGTCAGGCTATGCAGCACGGGGGACCCTTTCCGGCAACTACCGATTCCCGATTCACTTCGGTTGGTCCCGATGGCATCCGTCGCTTTGCTCGCCCCATTGCCTTTCAAAACTTCCCCGATGAATTACTGCCGGATGAATTAAAAGCTGCAAACCCTCTGAACGTCAATCGAACAATCGAATGAGAAGCGTTTTCTTTTTGCTGTGTTGTTGTTCACTCATTTCTGCGATTGCACAACAAGCACCTGAGCCTGTTCATCCATCGCTGAAACAGGCACTTCGTCAAATCGACAGTTTTCGAATTGATCAGCGAAAGTTGCAGGGTTCTTCAGGCTTTCCATTGGGATTGCACACGGATGATCAATCCAGACGTAGTCATGACTTTTACCGTGTACTGGATCAACAGATCCGTTCGATTCCCAAATCGGAATTGAATGTTGCCGATGAGATCAATGCCGAACTCTTACTCTATAGTTTTGAAGATGAAATTTCTGAATACCGGTTCAAATCGTACCTGAATCCTATTTTGTCGGAAGGCGGATTCCATACGCAAGTCGCCGGTATGTCCAATCAACAGATTCGAACCAAAAAAGATGCCGAAGAGCTGCTGAAGCGGTACGCAGATCTTCCCCGGTACATGGAAGAACATTTTAAATTGATGCGGGAGGGACTTCAACTGGGTATCGCACAACCTGTTGATGTAGTGAAGAGTTTCAGCAACACCTACGAAGTGTATATTGTTTCTTCACCAGAGCAATCAGCCTTTTGGAAACCATTTGCAAAACGTCCCACTGCAATTTCCGAAGAAGAATGGCAGGTTATACAGCAAGAGGCAAAGCGTTCCATCATGGATCGTGTGGTAACAGCTTATCAAGCAGTCAAGACGTTTTTTGAAACCGAATACCTTCCTAAAGCTCCGAAAACACCGGGTGTTTCTCACTTTCCTGAAGGCCTCAAATTTTATCAAGATCGTGTAGCGCATTTTACCACTACGGATCTGGGGTATGATTCCATTTATGCTATCGGACTCCTTGAAGTAAAGCGCATCAAAGCCGAGATGTTGGCAGTGAAAGAAAAAGTAGGCTTCAAAGGATCGTTACAGGAGTTCATTCAATCGTTGCGCACCGACCCGCGCTTTTATCCAAGAACAGGTGAGGAGTTGCTGAAAGAGGCATCGTTCATTGCAAAAAAAATTGATGGGAAGTTACCGCAGTTGTTTGGGCGACTTCCCCGCCAGCCCTATGGTGTGGAACCGGTTCCGGAAGCGATTGCCCCTACCTACACCGCCGGACGCTATTCTCCATCGCCCATTGCCAGCACGCGGGCGGGTCATTATTGGGTGAACCTGTATAACCTTCCATCCAGAACCCTGTATACACTGGAGGCATTGACCCTTCATGAAGCCGTACCCGGACACCATCTTCAAATGTCGCTTACGCAGGAGATGGAAAATCTTCCCTCTTTTCGTAGGAATTTATATGTGAATGCATTTGGCGAAGGCTGGGGACTGTATGCAGAATCGTTGGGATATGAAATAGGACTCTACACAGATCCGTACAGCCAGTTCGGACAGCTCACCTATGATATGTGGAGGGCCTGCCGATTGGTGATCGATGTTGGAGTGCATGCAAAGGGATGGAGCCGACAGCAAGCTGTTGATTACCTGGCCAGCAACACCGCACTTTCGCTGCACGAAGTCAACACGGAAGTCAATCGTTACATCGCGTGGCCGGGACAAGCACTGGCATATAAAATGGGGGAACTAAAAATCAAAGAACTGCGCAAACGCGCACAACAAGCGTTGGGTGAAAAATTTGACGTTCGAAAATTTCACGATGTGCTGCTCTCCGAAGGAACACTCACGCTTCGATTGATGGATAAGCTAATCGATAGGTACATCGAAAGCAACAAGTAGCCGAAGATCCAGTAGTGGATGTAGGGGATGTACTGTTCTGCACCAAACCAACCCCCTGTAGTGTAAGCCAGATAAATTCCGGTAAAGCATTTCAAAGCTTCCCATCCTGGAGCCCACTTGCTTCCATCCATCAGTTCGGTCATTGCGTAGACAAACAGGAAAATGAAAAGGCCGTAGTAGAACATAGCGGGACTCCCAATGGCGGCAATGTTTCCAAATAGATACGAAACAAACAACAGGATCAGAAAAATTTGAATGAACGACCAGGTTTGAAGTGCTTTGGTAGATGATGGATTGTACTTTTCAAAGTGGTAAACGTCTTGAATTTTATAAACAGGATACTGTTCTTCAACATCTGCTGGTCGCCAGCCGGTCGGCATGAACCAAATCTTTAATTTATCATTCCAGTTTTTTGCCCTCCATGCATCTTGTATCAACAACCAAATATGCTGAAAATTGATGCGGATCGGATTCCAAGTAGCGGCTGGTCGCGTGATTCCATACACTGGCGGAATGCTATCGCTTTCCTCCTGGAAGGTTCCAAAGAGTTTATCCCAGATGATGAAAACCTGAGAATAATTTCTGTCGATGTACTCTGGATTAATGGCATGGTGAACACGGTGGTGCGATGGGGTTACAATTATTTTTTCCAATATCCCCATTCTGCTGATGTGTTGCGTATGGTACCAGAATTGGATAAACAGATGAAGCGGGGCGACTACTGCAATCACGTTTGCCGGAACACCGAGCAATGCAGCTGGAATTAAGAAAAACGTAAAAATTCTAAAAAAAACAGAGATGCTTTGACGCAGTGCACAAGCTAAATTAAACTCTTCGCTGCTGTGATGCACGATGTGTGCATTCCAAAACACATTGGTCGTGTGTTGAATGCGGTGAATCCAGTAACCCGAAAAATCCAATGCAATAAATGCAATGATGTAGAGCCATATGGCCTCTTGTATGTGTATGATCGCCAGATGCTTGTATAACCAGCCATAGCTGATGATTGCAACACTGAGTCCCAGTACATCCTTGGTCACGTTGGTCACTCCTGAAGTCAGGGAGGCAATCATATCCATGATTCTCACCGTATCCTGTCCTTTTTTCCATCCATACCATTTTTCCAGCAATACCAGCAGAAGGAAGATGGGCATGGCAATCAACAGGATCTTGCCGTAGGTCTCCATAAACGATCGGTTTATCTGCACAATTTCGTTCATTTTGGTTAATTTGGACAACCATGTTGACTGCTCCCTTATCCCTCGACCATTTTCGTCCGGAACACCGATTGGGAGGACATGTATTTCATTGTGTGGATGCTCACACCTGCGGTAATCCTGTTCGATTGGTGGTGGCTGGTGGTCCCGCGCTGCAAGGCGATACCATGAGTGAAAAGCGCCAGCATTTTCTTAAAGAATTTGATTGGATCCGAAAAGGGCTGATGTTCGAACCCAGAGGACATGATATGATGAGCGGAAGTATTTTATACCCTCCACACAATCCACGCCACGATTTTGCAATTCTCTTCATTGAAACCAGTGGATGCCTACCCATGTGTGGGCATGGCACCATCGGGACCATTACCGCAGCAATCGAGTCGGGATTGATTCAGCCCAAAACTCCAGGCAAAATAAAAATGGAAGCGCCTGCTGGTTTGGTGGATATCGAATACGGTATGGAGGGCGAAAAAGTCAGTTATGTGAAATTGACCAATGTTCCCGCATTTTTGGATCAAGAGCACTTGTCCGTTGATTGTCCCGTTCTCGGTGAACTAACGGTAGACGTTGCTTATGGTGGAAATTTTTATGCCATAGTAGATGTGCAACAGAATTTCAAGGGATTGCAGCACCATACTGCTGATCAATTGGTGAGCATGGCCCGAACGCTCAGAAACAACATCAATGAGCGCTATTCGTTTGTACACCCCCAGAATCCGAGCATTCATTCATGCAGCCACATTTTGTGGTGTGGAGAAGTACTGGATGCACGTTCTACTGCACGAAATGCGGTGTTTTATGGCGACAAGGCCATCGATCGCTCTCCCTGCGGAACCGGCACCAGCGCCCGCATGGCACAGTGGTACACGCGCGGCAGGTTGAAGAAAGGTGACGCATTCATACACGAAAGCATCATCGGAAGCACATTTGTGGGTCGTATTGAAGAAGAAGTAGTAGTCGAAGGGAAACCCGCCATTCGTCCCTCCATTCAAGGATGGGCGAAAGTATATGGACGTAACACCATTTCGATTGATCCTCAGGTTGACCCCTATGCTCACGGTTTTCAAGTAATTTAAAACGTTCTCATGCATTGCCGATTATTTCTATTGTTCGTTTGGATTGCTCAGATAGCATTTTCTCAACAAGCGAATCATGAATTATGGTTTGATCGACCAGCTGCTTATTTTGAAGAAGCCCTTCCAATTGGAAACGGTCGCATTGGTGCCATGATCTATGCCGGTACTTCGGTGGACCGCATTTCGTTGAATGAATCATCCCTCTGGAGCGGATATCCGGTTGATCCCAATATGAATCCCACTGCAAAAAACTACTTGCCGCTAATTCGACAAGCATTGTTCAGTGAGAACTACAAATTAGCAGATAGCCTTACTCGATTCATTCAGGGCAAGTACTCCGCTTCATATGAGCCAGTGGGGAACCTCATGATCATGACCGACTCCAAAGATCCTATCAGTTACCGGAGGTCATTGGATATGGAAAATGGCATTGCCCGTTTAGATTATGAGGCCGATGGTACATTGTATACGCGCGAGTACTTTGTTTCGCATCCACATCAACTTCTGTTTATTCGGATGCAGTCAAAAGGAAAACGTAAAATGAATGTTGGCTTTCAGATGAACAGTCTTCTTCCATACAGAACGGAAGCCGAATTGAATGCATTTGCTGCATTTAAAAATACATTGAGTATGAGAGGAATTGCTCCATCATTGGCGGAACCAGTTTATCGAGGACCCATTCCAAAATCGGTTCTATTTGACTTATCACGTTCCATGCGTTATGCTGCACAGCTGAGTGTTATTCAAACGGATGGCAAGGTTACAACAACCGACTCTGCATTGAATGTAAGCGATGCATCTGTATTGGTAGTCTGTGTATCACTTGCCACCAGTTTCAATGGATACGATAAGAATCCTGCATCAGCCGGAAAAGATGAATGGAAAGAAGTTCAAAATCGTATTCGTTCAATAAAAGGAGTTTCATTTGCGCGCATCTGGGATGAACACAGGAATGATTTTTCGAAATATTATTCACGCGTGCAACTTTTGTTGGGTGGTGAGCATCGTTCAGATGTGCCGACCGATAAGCGACTGAAAGATTTTGCAGCGGGGAGAAGCGACAATGGATTGATTGAACTTTATTATCAATTTGGTAGGTATTTACTGATTAGTTCCTCTCGCACACCTGGAATTCCTGCAAATCTTCAAGGAATTTGGAATGAACAAGTTCGTCCCCCTTGGAGCAGCAACTATACCATCAATATCAACACAGAAATGAATTACTGGCCGGCAGAAACAACCAATCTGTCGGAAATGCATGAATCACTTTTTGGATTTTTAGAACACCTGAGTACGACAGGCGCTGTTACTGCCAAAACATTTTATGGCTTGGATGGATGGGTGGCTCATCACAACAGCGATGTGTGGGCGATCTCCAATCCGGTGGGAGATTTTGGGAAGGGTCAACCGGTATGGGCCAATTGGACCATGGGCGGCACATGGCTTGCCACGCATCTATGGGAACACTTCTTGTTTACACGCGATGTCAATTTTTTACGCAGCAAAGCTTATCCCATCATGAAAGGAGCTGCAACGTTTTGTTTACAATTTTTGATACGGGATCAGAAGGGTAAGTTGGTAACCGCTCCGGCAACTTCTCCGGAAAATGAATTTATCACAGGCAACGGCTTCAAGGGTGCTGTGTTGTATGGAGCGACTGCTGATCTGGCCATGATCCGGGAGTTATTTGCACAAACCATTGCTGCGAATGATCTTTTGCATGAGGATGATGCATTTGCCAAGCAACTTCAGCAAGCATTGGAGCAATTGCATCCCTATACAATTGGGAAGAAAGGAAACTTGCAAGAGTGGTACTACGACTGGGAAGATGCGGATCCCAAACATCGGCACATCTCTCATTTGTTTGGCGTATACCCAGGAAGTTCGATCACGATGAACACTACGCCAGATTTGGTAAAAGCCGTCAAGCGTTCGTTAGAATTGCGCACCAACAATGGGACTGGATGGAGCATTGCCTGGAAGATTGGTTTGTGGGCCCGACTGCGCAACAGTGAAATGGCATACGATGCGATCAAAAAAATAATGACCTATTATCCGGGAGATAAAAATGAAACACGCATGTCGGGCGGAGGCACCTATCCCAATTTGATGGATGCGCACCCGCCGTTTCAGATCGATGGAAACTTTGGAGCCACTGCTGGCATCACGGAAATGCTGATGCAAAGTCATGACGGCGAGATTCGTTTGCTACCGGCGTTGCCAAGGGACTGGTCGACCGGCAATGCAACCGGACTCAAAGCACGAGGAGGGTATACCGTTGATTTGAGCTGGCAGCAGGGAAAACTAAAATCCGTGGAGGTCCATTCCGATGGCAAAATCCCTACTACACTCGTCTATGAAACCAAAACCTGGGAACTGCAGCCCGGCAAAAAACAAATCATTCGAATCAAATAAGTAGTGTCTGAAAAAAATGAGTTGTATGAAAAAATACATGTTGCTCTTGGCGCTGGTGGCAGCTGTTCAGTTTTGTAACGCACAGTCGGCGATCTGGACTGCGGAGAAGGCCAATCAATGGTATGCGCAACAGCCATGGTTGGTCGGCGCCAATTTTCTTCCCAGCTCTGCCATCAACCAATTGGAAATGTGGCAGGCCGAATCATTTGATCCGGAAACGATCTCAAAAGAATTGGGTTGGGCAGCAGCCATCGGTATGAACACGATGCGGGTCTATTTGCACGACATTGCCTGGCAGGTCGACCCCAGTGGATTTAAAAAGCGGATGAATGATTTTTTATTCATTGCGGCAAAACATAAAATTAAAATTCTGTTCACCATCCTGGACGATTGCTGGAATCCCGATGCGTATCCCGGAAAACAGCCCGCACCACGACCCGGTGTGCACAACAGCGGATGGGTGAGGAGTCCGACAATTGCCATTCACGATAATCCCCTTCGGTGGAACATCCTGGAAGCATATGTAAAAGATGTTTTGTCTGCATTCAAAGACGACAAACGGATCTTGATGTGGGATCTGTATAATGAACCCGGGAACAGTGGGTATGGATTGACATCATTTGAGCTCTTGAAGAATATGTTTGAATGGGCATGGTTTGTTCGCCCCGCTCAGCCCATCAGTTCAGGAACCTGGTACGATAATGCAACCTTTAATGAGTATGTGTTGACCCATTCCGATGTGATCACTTTTCATAATTACAATGATGCGGTCAATCTGGAAAAAGAGATTGTTGAAAAAATGAAAACAGGTCGACCGCTCATTTGTACCGAATACATGGCTCGCACGCGCAACAGTACCTTTCAGGATTGCCTCCCCGTTTTCAAAAAGTATAAAGTGGGAGCGATCAACTGGGGACTCGTAGCCGGGAAAAGCAATACGATCTATCAATGGGGTAAACCCATTCCCAGTGGGGCTGAACCGGAACTCTGGTTCCACGATGTGTTCAGAAAAGATGGAACGCCATACAAGCAGGAAGAAATTGAGGTGATCAAAAAATTGACATGGGGAAAATAGTCATAGCAGGCGGGGGAATCATTGGGATGTGCTGTGCCCATTACCTCACGAAAGCGGGGCATGATGTGGTTGTGATTGACCGCGGTAATATGACAGAGGGAACCTCCTATGGCAATGCCGGGTATATTTGTCCCAGTCATTTCATTCCACTCGCATCCCCGGGAATCATTGCAAAAGGGTTGCAATGGATGCTCAGTTCCAGTTCGCCTTTTTATATTCAGCCCCGATTGAACATGGATCTGATTCGTTGGGGATTGACCTTTTGGAAAAAATCCGGCAGGGCCACGATGGAGAAGAATATCCCGCATCTCCATGCCATTTTACAATTGAGCAGAACACTCACCTCTGAACTGCGCATGGAATTAGGCGATCATTTTCAGATGAAAGAAACGGGATGCCTGATGCTGTATAAATCGGCCACCACCGAGCACCATGAAATTGAACAGGCACGCGATGCTGCAGCATTGAACATTGAAACCCGTTTGTTATCGGCCAGCGAGGTCCAGGACATGGAACCGGAGGTTGAAGTCAACGTTCGAGGTGGGGTGTGGTATCCGTTCGATGCCCATGTCCATCCCGGTCAGCTCATGCAGGTTTTGCATCATCATTTAGTGAAGAGTGGAGCAACCTTTCACCTGAATACCTCCATCACGGGCATAGAAACATCCGCAAGTTCCGTTACAAGGGTATTGACCGACAAAGGAGAAATCAGCTGCGATGAATTGGTTCTGGCAGCGGGCTCCTGGATGCCAGAGTTGACCAAGATGCTGGGATTCAATTTACTGATGCAAGCCGGGAAAGGGTACAGCATGACATTTGAAGGGGTGGAGCGCAATCTGCATTATCCATCTATCTTGGTAGACGACCGTGTAGCCATGACTCCCGTGGGAAACGATCTGCGCATGGGAGGAACGATGGAGATCAGCGCAATGGGTTCCCCGTTACTGATGAAACGCGCAGCAGCAATTTTTAAAGCGGCACAATCGTATTTTCCGAACCTCCCAGTTGAGTTTCCAACAAAAGAACAGATATGGTTTGGTTGGCGCCCCCTCAGCACCGATGGATTGCCGTATATTGGTCGTTCTTCCCGCTATTCCAATCTCGTGGTGGCAGGTGGACACGGTATGCTTGGGATATCCCTTGCTGCAGGCACTGGCAAGTTGGTAGAAGAAATAGTCGGAGGACGATCCACGTCTATTGAAACTCGTGCATTTAACATTGAACGATAAAACTCATATTATGAAACGGTTATTTTTTCTCATGCTCTGTACGCTGAACATCCTGATTGCTAGTGCTCAGAGCCTGACGCAGTTGTGGTCGTCTGACACCACCTTGCGTACTCCGGAATCGGTTTATTATGATGTAAAATTCAATCGGTTGTATGTTGCGAACATGGAAGGCGGGGCGTGGGACAAAGACGGGAAGGGATCCATTTCGATCATGCTTCCCTCGGGACGCGTGCTCAGTCCCTATTGGGTTACAGGTCTTCACGCACCCAAAGGGATGGCCATGTTTCAGGATTTTTTGATTGTAGCCGATATCGATTCGGTTGCCATCATTGAACCAACAAAAGCCGTAGTAGTCAAAAAAGTGTACATCGAAGGAGCGCAGGCGCTGAATGATTTGACAGTCGATAAGCAGGGCAATATTTATGTATCCGATTCCAAAACAAAAAAGATTCACAAGATCGATGGTTCGAAGCTAGATTCAAAAGTATACCTAGATCAGTTGAAGGGTCCTAATGGAGTATTGTTCACCGATCGCACCCTCTACTTCACCGACGCCGGAGGGTTGTACAAGTTGGGCAAAGACAAAGAGCGCCTGCTGATTGCCGATGGTATGGAAGGGGGGACAGACGGAATAGAACAAATTGACGAGGAAAATTTTTTAGTCTCGTGTTGGTCCGGTGCCATCTGGCACGTGAACCTGAAAGGAGAGAAAAAGTTGTTGTTGGATACCCGTGCACAAAAAATCAATGCTGCCGATATTGGATACGACAAAAAAAAGAAGGTGGTCTATGTGCCCACCTTCTATAAAAATAATGTTGTCGCCTATCAACTGCAATAATCGAATTTACTGTTTCATTGAAGCCTCAAGTGCTATTGCGAGTTCGGTCCTGCCCGAGGTTTTCATCTTATTGATCATGCCCTGTAAAATAAAATTGTTGACGTAGGGCAGTACTTGTTCTTTAATGGACGACGGCAGTTGATCGCGGAATCCGATGATCAATTGAAACATCTTTTTCACTTTTTCATCATCGTTAACCGATGCTGCAATTTCAGAAAGCTGTTGCAGCATCATGAATTTATCATTGGACAACGGCATTTCAGAAAAACGCGTCATGATCCGGTCCAGCATCTGTTGATCTCCTGATGCAATGAGGATGCGGTTGATAACAGCGTCAAGCAGTCCCTTGCTTTTCTGCTGCGATAATCGTTTGGCTACTGCAGTTGCTTCGGTTGAATCGATTTTGAACAGCGCTTCCAGTGCGGCACCGGAAACGGAGTAGGAAGAATCGTCAACATTGGACAGATAGAAACTACGATAGGCATCGTTCTTGGTATTTCCTAACCAGCTGATCATGCTGGATTTTGTCGGACGATCTTTTTCCCTTCTTGCCTGATCGATCACGGCGGATTCAACAGCTTTCTTGATAGCATCCCGCTTCACATCCAATTTGCCGATGGCCAATTTTCGGATGCCCTCGTAGCGATCGGTAAGGGCGTCTTTGAGCAATGCGACAGCCTTTGGATCGTCCAGTTTCCTTCCGCAAAAATCCACTGCCTCTCTGCGATCCAGGTAATGGCCTGCAAATCGGTATTGGTGAATGTAAGCATCCAGGCTTTTGTTTTCCTTTTTCTCTGCCAGCAGTATTTTATCGCCGTCAAAATTGATCAGCTCAGGTTTGCTGGGAACAGCAAATTGCAAGGTGTCGATCGCTTTTTCGATCCACACCGCATGTCGTTTTTTTGAGATTCCGTTGTAGACATCGACTGTAGTAGGGATACGGAAAATTTTTCCGGTGTTTTGTGTTTGCTTCACGATGACGCGAACGGATTTCAATGAATCGATGTATTGGTAGGTGATGTCCAATTTTGGGTGACCGCTACCAAAATACCATTGATTAAAAAACCAGGTGAGGTCCTGACCACTCGTTTCCTCCAGCGCCAATCGCAGGTGATGCGCCTCAGCTGATTTGAATTTATGGGTTGTTAAATACGTATTCAATCCTTTGAAAAATGCGCTGTCGCCCAGATGGTTCCTCAGCATGTGTAAAATTCTTCCCCCTTTTGAGTAGCTCACGGCATCGAACATGTCTTCGCGGTTGGAGTAGAAGAAACGCACCAGATCTTTTTTGGCATTGTTGCCAAGCAGGTAAGCCTGCATGCCATTGAAATTTTCTTCATCTCCGGCATCTTTTCCGTATTTGTATTCATTCCACAGGGTTTGGCTGTAATCTGCAAATGATTCGGCTAGGGTAAGGTGGCTCCAGCTTTCGGCTGTAACGTAATCTCCAAACCAATGGTGAAAGAGTTCGTGAGCAATGGTTCCTTCCCAAATGTTGCCGTCGGTCAGCTCCCGTGCATCTTGTTGGGCACCTTCCTGGTGCAGGGTAGCCGTCGTATTTTCCATGGCCCCTGAAACGTAGTCCCTGCCGGTGATTTGACTGTATTTGACCCAGGGGTATTCGACGCCGGTAATGCGCGAGAAGTAGGTCATCATTTCCGGAGTATGGCCAAAAATTTTTCGGGCCACAGGGCCATATTCTTTTTCGACGTAGTAGTTGACCTCTTTTCCTTTCCAGGTATCTTTAATAACGGCATAATCACCTACGCCTACAAAGAACAGATAGGGGGAGTGAGGAAGCTCCATTTTCCAATAATCGGTCCGCGTTCCATCAGCATTCTTTTTTTGAGAGATGAGTTTGCCGTTGCTGAGGGTGACGTATGGATCGGGAACGGTGAGGATAGTTTCCTGTGTTGTTTTTTGTTGGGTTTGATCGATGGTGGGGAACCACACAGAACTGGATTCGGTTTCACCTTGTGTCCAGATTTGTGTAGGCTTGGATGCATCTTCTCCTTTTGGATCAATGAAATAGAGTCCCTTCGCCCCGAGCATGGCATCCATGCCCATCATTTTTTCGTATTCATCAGGCTTCGCGGTGTAAGCGATGTATACCGTATAACGTTGCTGCTTGGTATAGGTTTTGCCCAATTGAGCAGCAAGTTGCTGTTGATCGTATGTGTACTGTAAGGGTTGTTTGGATCCGTTGGTATGCAGGAGTGCAATTTCATGAATGTCCATTCCCTTTGCATCCAGCCGCAATGAATCCGTTGGATAAAAATGAGGTTGGAGGGTGATCCAGGCTTTTCCCATTACGCGCGATTGCTGGTAGTCGAACCGCAGGTCGAGTTTGGTATGCACCAGGTTATTGACGCGGGCGGGGGTGTAGCGGGGGATGGATTTCCAGCTGGTGTCGGCAAGCTGCTGCCCCTGAACATGCTCTGAGCAGATCCACAGCGCAATAAAAAGTATTTTCTTCATGGTGATCCGATGATTTTAGGAATCAAATATACCAATGCGTAGATTGTGCAGGATTTTAATTGTGATGAGTGGTGGATGGGATATGAGGTATTCTCGGATTTGGATAAATTTGTTTCATGCGTCGTAGGAGTACCGTATTGTTTTATTGTGCGTGCATGATGATCATGCTCATGATCAGTGCTCGTGCACAGCATTTTGCTTTTTTTGAGGCGGAGTCGCAACAGCCTTTTTTCATCAAGTATAATGGGAACGTGATTTCTTCAACACCCGGTGGGTTTTTAATGATATCCTCCATCATGGAATCGGCAATTGACGTCGTTGTTGGATTTCCTGGTGCTGGAAGTGTGCAGACTGGTTATCGCATTGAGGGGTTGAATCGCGACCGCGGATTCTACCTCCGCAAAGCAGAGCGGGGAGAGTGGATCCTGATGGACCGCAACGATATGACGGTCATTCAGGGTAGTCTTTGGGAGCCAGCGCCTTCACCAAAGGCTGCGCCATCTGCAACACCGCCCTCGCCAAAACCCACAGCATCGGTTACGCCGCCTTCATCAAAATCTTCACCGTCTGTCCCTTCTTCTCAATCGGCAAAGCAAACAAAACCCCAGCCTTCTGCCTCTGCTTCACCCGTGAACCCGGCGCCACCAACCACATCCATACGTTCTCTGCTTCCTCTTATCAGTTACCTGAACATTTATGAAGACGAGACGTATTTGGCCCGTATTTATTTTGAGCGACCCGGGAAAGGGAAAACAGATACGATAATTGTAGAGATCGACAAATGGGTAAAATATCCGATACGAAATCCGGCCAACAAGTAGCATGTCCACCTATTTTATTACCACTGCTTATCTAGGGACGCGGTATGCCGGCTCTCAGGTGCAGGAAAATGCCCGAACCATCCAGGAAGAAATCGAGCAGGCAATGGCGACCTATCTCCGGCAGCGGGTTGTGCTAACAGGATCGAGCCGAACGGATGCTGGGGTTCATGCCCTTAAAAATGTCTATCATTTTGATTTTCAAGGAGATTTGAATGTGGATTTGGTATACCACGTGAATGCGATACTGCCGCAGGATATTGCACTTACGGGCATTGCAGAAGTGCAACCCGGCAGCCATAGCCGGTTTCAGGCGATAGGTCGTCGGTACCGTTACGAATTATACAATAAAAAGAATCCTTTCTTATCAGAGCGGGCTTGGTTTTATCCCTATCCGTTGGACCTGGATGCGATGAATGAGGCGGCACGGCTCATTTTGGGTGAACACGATTTCAGCACCTTCGCTAAGCGAGGTTCCCAGGTCGGTACGCATCTTTGTCGCATTACCGAGTGCAGGTGGATAGCGACCCCACAGGGCCACCAGATGGAAGTAGAAGGCAATCGGTTTTTAAGAGGGATGGTCAGGGCGCTGGTTGGGACCATGGTCCGTGTTGGAAGGGGCAAAATGGGATCAGAAGAATTTTTATCGATTTTACAATCGCATGACAGCACCCGAGCAGATTTCTCTGCGCCCGCACATGGACTGTATTTGGTGGATGTTTGCTATCCGAATGACGGCACCATTTTTATAAAACAGTTCAACTAAATTTTGCGGGTATCACCAATAGGCGCTATATTTGCAGTCCGCTTGAAAAAAAGCTAGTTCTTTCTTCTTCATAAAACACGGTTTTTCAACACTTTTTGTTGAAAAATAAATTTGTCAAATAACTAATTCTGGCTAACTTTGCACTCCCGTTAAAAAACGGGCAGCGCAAAACGCTGAAAGATCTTTGAAAGTTGGGAAAGCAGTAACACTCAAATGATCGATCTTGTATCGATCAGAGGTAAGGTAAGACGCTAATTTACATTTGAGAATTTGAGCAATCAATTCTACATTATTTACAATGGAGAGTTTGATCCTGGCTCAGGATGAACGCTAGCGGCAGGCTTAATACATGCAAGTCGTGGGGCAGCAGGTCTGTAGCAATACAGATGCTGGCGACCGGCAAACGGGTGCGTAACACGTACGCAACTTACCCATTACTGGGGAATAGCCCAGGGAAACTTGGATTAATACCCCATATTATATAGAGTTGGCATCAATTTTATATCAAAGCTTCGGCGGTAATGGATGGGCGTGCGGTTGATTAGATAGTTGGCGGGGTAACGGCCCACCAAGTCTACGATCAATAGCTGATGTGAGAGCATGATCAGCCACACGGGCACTGAGACACGGGCCCGACTCCTACGGGAG
>VGFK01000010.1 GCA_016868895.1 Bacteroidota bacterium
AACAGAAATAATTGAAATTCAGTCAATTAGAAATTCGATCTTTTGAAGACACCCCTATAGGCAATGAACTCCCCTAAAGTGCTGCATCAAGCCGCTGAAAATTTAATTGTTTAAAAGATTTTTATAAATTGCAAAGGTTTGCGACAATTTTTGCAATAATCATACCGATGCATATGCGCAATAAAGCAACACTAAAAAATATAGCTAATCAGTTGGGTATCAGCATCTCCACTGTTTCTCGTGCGCTCAAAGACCACCCCGATATTGCCACATCTACCAAGAAAAAAGTCAGGGAATTGGCCGATTTGATGGACTTTGAGCCAAATGCTTTTGCGGTATATCTGCGCACCAACCAAAGCAAAGTCATCGGGGTGATTGTCCCTGAATTGTCCAATTTCTTTTATCATTCTTTTGTAACCTCTGTAGAAGAGGAGGCTCGAAAAATGGGATATAGCCTGATCATACTTCAGTCGGCAAACGATCCAGTAGTAGAAGAGGCAAATCTTAAATTATGTAAACTGAATCGTGTAGCTGGCATATTTGTTGCATTGACACCTGAAACAAAAGACCTCTCCCCTTTCGACCGAATCAATGCTTCGGGTATTCCAATTTTATTTTTTGATAAAGTCCCGGATGATAATGAGTATATAAAAGTTTGCATTGCTGATCGGGAAGTGGGTAAAATTGCCGCACGAGCAATTATTGAATCCAAACGAAAAAAAGTTTTTGCACTTTTTGGAAACGCAAACTTATCCATAACACGCAAAAGAAAGCAAGGGTTGGTGGATGAATTAAAAACACTATCACCATTTATAGATATCACAACACTTACTGTCAACAATAGTCATGATGCAAAGAAGGTGACAATAGATATGCTGAAATCAAATCAACGTGCAGAAGTAATATTTTGCATGAGCGACGAAATACTTACCGGCGTCATCATGGCAATCCATCAATCTGGCTTCGTCATACCCTCTGATGTAGGACTGCTGGCCATCAGCAATGGCTTCGTCCCTAAACTCATGAACCCTGAAATTACCTACATTGAAACAAGTGGAGATCAACTTGGAAGAAGAGCCATGAAAACATTTGGAGAAGTTCTTGAAAAAGGAATCACAAAAAAACTAGACATAATTGAAAGCAGACTGATCAAGGGAGGATCGCTATGACCCATTGATGGCCGGCAATTGCTTCAATCCGTTGATCAAAACTGTAACCCGACAAAACTCTTTTTCTTGATCTGATCGTACGCTTCACGATTGAAGGAGTACAGTTTACCGGGACGATGCTTGACGTTTCGTTCCATTTCGCCCTGATCGACCAGCAAGCCTGTGGTGAACAATTTTTTGCGGAAATTTCGGCGATCAAACGACATACCGAGAATTTGCTCAAACACAAGCTGTAAATTCCGAAGGGAAAATTTCTTCTCCAATAAGTTGAAGATGATCGGCTCCTCCTGGATCTTGCGTTTGAGGACAGCCAGGCAAGCATCCAAAATCATTTTGTGATCGAACGCCATCGTATCGATGTCGTTCACCGACCTCCATTGCAATGCATTGTCAATCGACTTCAATTGATGATCGCGTACATTGACCAAAGACAAATACGCTGTGGTGATGACCCTTCCCGCCGGATGACGGTCCACTTCTCCAAAGGTCTTCACCTGCTCCAAGAACATATCGGTAAGTCCCGTCCGCTCCCGCAGCACCCGGTACGAAGCAGCATCCAGATCTTCGTTGGGCCGCAACAAATCGCCCAAAAGCGACCACTGACCACGGTAATCGGGATGATCACTTTCAATCAGCAATACATTCAACACGCCTTTGTCGTATCCGAAAATCACGCAATCGACTGAATGGGCAAATTGAAAATGCGGCGCCATCTCCACCAGATCCGTGTTGATATTGGGCAGAACTGAAGTATTCATCAGAGCAAATGTTGTTTTGGGGTCTAAGCAAAAATAATTTCAATCGACAAATAACAAAAAAGAAAATCGATTATTCTACATTTATCCCAGTTTAAAGAGCCGAAAACAGTGGATGCAACAATTGTGCTGAATAAATCAAGGGAGTTTCTTCAACACACCAATGACCCGGAAGCTGCTTCAGGAGCAATCGAACTCCTGAGAGACGTGATCCGCTTTCACGAACACCGCTACTATGTAATGAACGATCCGTTGATCGCGGATGGAGAATTTGATGCCTTGTTCAAATTGCTTGAAAAGATAGAATCGCTGCACCCGGAATTGATTCAACCCGATTCACCTACGCAGCGGGTGGGACCTGGAATGACCAAACAGTTTCAGACGGTTCAGCATCTTGTGCCTATGCTCTCTCTTGAAAATTCATACAACGCAGAAGACCTGATCGACTGGGATCGAAAAGCCCGCGAGCTGTCGGGACTGCCCTCTCTCGAATACTGCGTGGAACCTAAATTTGATGGCGCTAGCATATCCCTCATCTACGAAAACGATCGGCTGGCTCGAGGTGCCACACGAGGCGATGGCGTGGAAGGAGAAGAAATCACCCTCAACCTCAAGCAAATCAAATCACTTCCGTTAACAGCCCCATTTTCTGCATACGGAATCAAACAAGCAGAAATCAGAGGAGAAGTGCTGATGAACAAACATAACTTCATTCGCTTCAACGAACAAATGGCAGAACACAACCTTCCGCCACTGGCCAATCCACGCAACGCAGCATCCGGATCACTCCGAATAAAAGATGCCACACTGGTCGGCAAACGCAACCTGGAAGCATTCATCTACCAACTCGCGTTTGTGAATGCAACCGACTCCACCCAACTGCCACACTCACACGGTGCCAGCATCGATATGCTATGGGACCTTGGATTCAGGAGCCCCAAACACGAAAAGAAAATTCTTTCCGGCATTCAGGACGTGATCGATTACTGCACTGCATATGAAAACAAGCGAGATGATCTTCCTTATGAGATCGATGGGCTCGTGATCAAGGTCAATGCTGTTGAACTCCAGGAAAAACTGGGCATGACCACCCACCACCCGCGTTGGGCCATCGCGTATAAATTCAAAGCACGGCAAGCAACCAGTATATTATTAAATGTTGAATTTCAAGTCGGCCGTACCGGAAGCATAACCCCCGTTGCAAAAATTCAACCGGTCCCTATCGGAGGAGTGACCGTGACCTCGATTTCCCTGCACAACCAAGATTTCATCCGCGAAAAAGATATTCGCCTAGGCGACACAGTGCTGGTGGAACGCGCAGGCGATGTGATTCCCTACATCGTTAAATCATTTCCCGAACTGCGCAAGGGATCGGAAGCACCAATCCAATTCCCCACGCAATGCCCGGCCTGCACCAGCAATCTCGTTAAATCCGAAGAAGAAGCGGTGTGGCGCTGCGTCAATGAATCCTGCCCCGCACAAGTAATCGAACGCATCATTCATTTCACCAGCAAAGACGCCATGGATATTCGCGGATTAGGAGAAGCCAATATTCGCAAATTCAATGAACTGGGCTGGCTGACCGATATCCCATCCATCTACACACTTCCCTTTGATGCCATTCGCTCGCTGGAAGGATTCGGTGCAAAATCTGCAACCAACCTGGAGGAAGCGATTCGGAAATCAACCACGCAGCCGCTGCACCGACTGATCAATGCGTTGGGGATTCGCTACGTAGGAGAAACAACTGCCAAAACCATCGCTCAATCCATTCACCACCTGCTCGATCTTGCTGAAATGGACCAGGAAGCGCTTCAACACATGGAAGACGTCGGTACCAAAGTCGCAGAAAGCATCCACCACTTCTTTCATCAGCCCCGCAACATCGCCATGCTGAAAGAATTGGAAACAATGGGACTGCAACTGACCAGCACCAAAAAAGAGGCGGTTCAGGGTTCCCTCAGCGGAAAAACATTTTTATTCACGGGTACCTTGACAGAATTGAAACGTTCCGAAGCAGAAGCACTAGCCGAAGCACAAGGGGGAAAAATCCTTTCAGGAGTGAGCTCCAAACTCGACTTCCTTATCGTGGGAGAAGACGCAGGATCAAAACTGGAGAAAGCAAAAAAAATCCCCTCCATCAAGATTTTGAGCGAAGGGGAGTTTTTGAAAATGATGCGATAGAAATACTGTTGTACGTTGTAGGTTGTACGTTGTACGTTGTGGGTTATAGGAGGCGGTGTGCTACCAAGTACTCGGCTATTTGCACGGCATTGGTTGCTGCTCCTTTTCTTAAGTTATCGCTCACGATCCAAAGGTTCAATGTATTGGGTTGCGTTTCATCCCTTCTGATTCTTCCCACAAACACCTCATCGCGTTCGTGTGCATCCATGGGCATGGGATACTGCTGGGCCGATGGATCATCCACCACCACTACTCCTGGTGAAGCAGAGAGCAAGGAACGCACTTCATTCAGATCAAAATCTTCTTCAAATTCAATGTTCACGCTCTCGCTGTGTCCACCCATCACCGGTATACGCACCGTGGTGGAAGTCACGCGGATACTGTCATCGCCCATGATCTTCTTGGTCTCATTGACCATCTTCATCTCTTCTTTGGTATAGCCGTTTTCTAAGAAGACATCGATCTGTGGAATTACATTGAGGTCAATGGGATACTTATACGCCATCTCGCCTTCAACTCCTTTGCGCTCATTCATCAACTGATTCACGGCCTTCACTCCTGTGCCGGTCACGCTCTGATAGGTACTCACGACAATGCGCTTGGCAGTATAACGCTTGTGCAATGGCGCAAGCGCAACCACCATTTGAATGGTGGAGCAATTTGGATTGGCAATGATTTTATCCGCGGGGGTCAATTCTCCGGCATTGATTTCAGGAACAACCAGCTTCTTTGCAGGATCCATTCTCCAGGCCGATGAATTGTCGATGACGGTTATCCCGGCAGCGGCAAATGCAGGTGCCCACTGTGTAGAAGTACTCCCTCCTGCCGAAAACAAGGCCACTGCGGGTCGCATATCGATTGCGGTTTGCATCCCCACAACGGTGTACTGCTTTCCTTTAAAGGCAATTTCCTTGCCTACCGACTTCTCGGATGCAACGGGAATGAGTTCTGTAACGGGAAAATTTCGCTCCTCCAGTACCTGTAACATTTTGGTGCCAACCAGTCCGGTGGCTCCGACAACTGCAACCTTCATAAGGGCGCAAAACTACACTCACCGCTTTTTTCCTCCAAATAATTGTGATTCTCGCTTGGCTTCACCTCACTGGCGCGCGTAGATTGGCACAACATGCGGATCCTTTTTTTCTTACTGATCAACTGCATCGCCGCTTCTGCTCAAGTGGAGCGTTACAGCGTTCTCATCCACGAAATCATGGCCGATCCTTCCCAAATTGTCGGTCTCCCCAACGCGGAATATGTTGAACTGCGCAACACTTCATCTCAACCCATTGAATTGTTCCGGTGGAAAATTGATAACGGAACCACTACCGCCACCATCTCCTCGTATTATTTATTGCTCCCCGATAGTACCGTCCTATTGTGCTCCCGATCCCAACTTCCTTTTTTTTCAGGTGTTCCCAATTGTATTGGACTGAACGCATTGCCTTCTTTGAGCAATGCAGGCGATCGCATCACACTCCGTTCCTCAGATGGAAAAACCATTCATGCCGTTGAGTATACATTGTCCATGTATGGAAATGCAGTGAAAGCTGCAGGAGGATGGAGTTTGGAAATGATTGATCGGCGACAACCTTGCCACCCTGAAAACTGGACGGCCAGTATTCACCCATCCGGAGGCACCCCCGGTAAGCTCAACAGCAGAAACGGTACAACCCTGCAACCCCGCAACAACGTTGTCCTGCAATGCACCGCACTGTCGGATAAACTGCTGGAAGTGGAATGGGAGTTCCCGATGGACAGCCTCTCGCTGGCACATGCTCCAAATTATTTTTTTGACAGCACCGCAGCACCAATTCGAAATGCAGTGGCTGTGGGATCCCTTTTCAAGTCGGTGCGACTGGAACTTGCTCGTCCTCTGGATAGCCAGCGGCTCTATACCCTCCGCACCAATCCAATCTGGCATTGCCGTACTGTTTCCAAACAATCGTTCTCGGTGCGCACCGGTTTACCTCAACCTCCACGCGATGGAGATGTGGTGATCAACGAGTTGCTGTTCGATCCTCCACCGGAAGGCAGCGATTACATAGAACTGTTGAATCGTTCCTCGTCGATGTTGGATCTGCGGCAACTGGCCATCACCGCTCCTGATCCGGTTGGAAGACCCACCACAATCGTTGCACTGGCAGATCGATCCATCAACTTTTTTCCGGGTGAACATCTTGTATTCACTACCGATACCGGATACCTGCTCCGCAGATGGACTTCGGCACAACGCACCCATCTCTTTCAATTGAAAAGCATGCCCACGCTTCCCGACAATGAAGGCAGAATAGCCGTACTCAATCTGCAAGGCCATGTTTTGGATCAGGTTCAGTATACCGCATCGATGCATGCACCGTTGATTCAACACCGCGAAGGAGTCGCCTTGGAACGCATTCGAGCAGATCGGCCTTCAACAGAAGCTGCAAACTGGCACTCTGCGGCGTCTTCATCGGGATACGGCACTCCCACGCTCAAAAATTCTCAGTCGCGAACGGACAGCGCAACCGTGCACCCATTTTCAGTTCAACCGGATCTGCTTTCGCCGGACAATGATGGGGTGCATGATTTTATTCACATCGCATATGCGTTCAAAGAAGCGGGACATATGCTGACTGCTTCAGTGTTCAACCGGCAAGGCCTGATGGTAACAACGATCATCGATAATCAACTCTGTGGAACTGCAGGGGCATTCAACTGGAATGGGACAGACGCAAATGGTCGCCTGCTGCCTCGAGGCGTGTACATCCTCCTGATCGAAACATTTCATCCGAGCGCGAAAAACATTCGGTATAAAAAAGGATTTGGAATCAGATGAGCTTGATGTCAAAATTGACGAGCTCCGCAAATTGTCCGATGCGCCTTTGAATATCTTCTTTACTGATCTCCTTTATACGCGTGGTGCCGAATTTTTCTACGCAGAAGGAAGCCATCGCGGAACCAACTATGATCGCATTCTTCATGTTGTTGAACGAGAGATCACCTGTGCTTGCCAGATGACCAATGAACCCCCCGGCAAACGTATCGCCTGCACCGGTGGGGTCAAATACTTCCTCCAGGGGGAGTGCCGGTGCGACAAAAACCTTATCCTCATGAAAAAGCAAGGCACCGTGTTCTCCTTTTTTCACCACCAGGTATTTTGGGCCCATCGCCATAATGTGTTTTGCAGCTTTCACAAGTGAATACTGTGCGCTGAGCTGACGCGCCTCACTGTCGTTCACCAGCAATACGTCCACGTGCTTGAGCAATTCTTTCAAATCAGGCATTGCAGAATCCATCCAGAAATTCATGGTATCCATCACGACCAGCTTGGGACGCTTTTTGAGTTGCCGCAACACGCTGTGCTGAATGGAAGGCATCAGGTTTCCAAGCATGACGAACTCGCAATCCTGGTAACTATCGGGTACCACGGGAATGAAATCGGCCAAAACATTCAATTGAGTATCCAACGTATCCCGCTCGTTCATGTCCAGGTGATAGCGCCCTGCCCAGAAAAACGATTTCTGATCTTTTTTTATTTGAACGCCTCCCAACTCCACCCCTCTGTTTTGGAGTTCATCCAATTCTTCTTGTGGAAAATCTCCACCAACGACCGATACCTGTTTGATGGGTTGAACAAAATTGGAAGCGCTGAGCGCGATGTAGGTAGCAGCTCCACCAATGATGCGGTCGCTTTTTCCGAAGGGTGTTTCAATGGCATCAAACGCCATAGTTCCTACTACAAGAAGAGCCATACAAGAAGATTTGGTGGCGCAAATATACGGTTATCGGCCTGCTTTGGCGTAAGCAAAGCGAGCAAGCGGTTGAACGGAATAGTAACCATCGATGCCCCCGCTGACAACTGAACCTGCTTTGGAGAGATCGATGTATCCGTCGTCTGCAATGATGGATCGTTGCACAAAGGCATGCAGTAATTTTCCCACCACCAGAAACGTACCGTTTTGTCGGATAGGAATGATTTCAGAAAGCTCAAGTGCATATTGAATATGGCTCTCCAATACAAACGGAACCGGAAAATCCGCTTTTCGTTCCTCGGTGAGTCCCACTGCTGCAAATTCATTCACTCCCGCTGGATACTTGGCACTGGTCTGATGGGCCTTGTCCATGAAATCGGAATGGATGTGGTTGATGGTGTAGTGACCGGTCGACTCAATATTCCCAATCGTATGGGGAGCCGCTTCCCTTGGACGATTGATGAACGCAATGAGAGCAGGGTCAGCGCCTACATGGACAATATTGCTGAATATGGCCAGGTTGGGATTCCCATGATCATCTTGAGAGGCAATCAGACTGACCGGCTTGAACCCACTTAAAGAATTCACAAAATTGGCCCGGCAGAACCGGTCCCAACCCTGAATTTCCTCAATGGTAAAATGTTTCACAAAACGTTTAACGTACTTATTTTCAAAAAGTTGAAACTTGCATGACAATAATCCCACCTATTAAAACGTTTTAGAATAGCTGGATCCAACCAACCCCATATGAAGATCGTGAAGATCGGTGTCGTGGTATCTCTTTTTCTGCTGGTCCTGGTTTCCTTCCTGGACGCTGAACACGAACCGAAGCATCGCATCTCAACGGTAATCTCCAAAAACTTCATGGGAACAGGACTGGTTCAGCTCATCAGTCGGGAATTGAACTTGGCAGGTGTGCAGCTGTCGGATAACATCTTATCACTGGCGTTGCTCGGTTTCAACCGCTTGCATGCACAGGATCGGTTGAACCGCGACAGCATACTGACCATCATCGATTTCTCCAGATCGTCTCGCGAAAAACGACTTTTTGCAATCGATCTGAAAAAAAAGAAACTGCTGATGAACAGTTGGGTCGCTCACGGCAGGAATTCGGGAACGGAATACGCTACGCAGTTTCCCAACATCCCTTCCTCCCACCAAAGCAGCCTGGGATTTTACATCACGGCTGAGGCATACGCGGGTTTCAATGGTTACTCGCTGGCATTGGAGGGACAGGAAAAAGGATTCAATGACCTGGCCAGAAAACGAGCCATCGTCATACACGGAGCAGACCACGCAAACGGTGAATGGATCAGCAACAACGACTACCTGGGAAGAAGTTTTAGATGTCCGGCCCTTCCCACGAGCATCAACAAAAAGGTCATTGATTTAATAAAGGGTGGAAGCTGTGTGTTCATCTATCACCCTGAAAAAAAATATGTAAACGGATCCAGACTCTTGAACGGATCTAAACTTTTGAATGGTTAATCCGACCCGGTCTTTCCAGGCTGGGTCTTTTTTTTATAGCCATATCCCGATGCATTGGGCAATAGCCCCTACCACCACTCCGGCAATCAACTCAAACCAATTGTGATCCGAGATCATCCTGCGGGCAACGAGGATTACACTTCCTAAGCCGATGGCGATCGCTCCTGATGCATCAAGGGGAAGATATCCTTGCACCATTCCCAATATCCATACACCCCATAGCGTCCCTACTCCCATGCCATGCATGCTGATCTTGAAATAATTGTTGAAGAGCAGCGCTGCAGCAGATGTAAAAAAGAGACCGCGACAAAATTCAACCATCAACCGTGGGGTATCGGTTTGATTGCGCAAAACATAATAGGTCCAGAAAAAAAAGATGGTCGTTGCCATATACGGCACGATGCGTTCTTTCTGGGTATGCAAGATGATGGAGGAACTGAATCCAAGTCCCTTCAGTAACCCCACCACCAACAACGGAAAAATCAAATTGTTATTCGTGAACATCATGAAGAGCCGCATTCGCTGCTGTGCTGTAAACGATTGAAATAAATAGGGACCTCCAAAAATCAAAAAGGCTGCAATAAACACGCCCAAAAACAATGGATGAAATACAATAGAAATGGCCTGCGCAAACCATCGCTGGCCGGTTGAAAGTTCAGAAGAGCGTTGTTCCATGTTCACGGTTAGAGTTCTTTTCTCAATCGCGCAACCGGCACCTCCAGGAGCTCCCTGTATTTGGCCACGGTTCTGCGTGCAATATTATACCCTTTCTCCTGAAGCATTTCAGTCAGCTGATCATCACTGAGCGGATTGCGTTTATCTTCCCCGTTGATCAGCTCCTGTAAAAATGTTTTTACTTCATGCGTAGAGACCTCCTCACCGGAGTCGGTTGATAACGACTCACTGAAAAAATGCTTGAGCCGGTAGCTGCCAAACTCGGTTTGGACAAACTTGCTGTTGGCAACGCGACTGATTGTGGAAATATCCAATCCCGTTTTTTCAGCAATATCCTTGAGGATCATCGGACGCAATGCGGAATCATCTCCGGAAAGAAAAAAGTTGTGCTGATGGTCAATGATGGCCTGCATCGTAATCATCATCGTATGCTGACGTTGACGAATGGCATCGATGAACCATTTGGCCGCATCGATTTTCTGTCGGATGAATGTTGCAGCCTCTTTTTGTTTTTTATCCGACTTCCCGCCTTTTTCATAATCCTTGAGCATGTCGCGGTAATCACTGCTGATGCGTAACTCCGGTGCGTTACGGTGATTCAACGAGAGCTCCGGTACTCCATTGGAATTGTAGACGATAAAATCAGGGACAATATAATGTTCTGCCTTGTTGATGTAGCCTGCTACCACTCCTGGACGTGGATTCAGCTTGCGGATCTCGTCAATCGAAGCCCGCAATTGCTCATCGGTGAGTCCCAGTGAACGCGCAACTTTCTCAAAATGACGTTTTGAAAATTCGTCAAAATGAAACTCGACTATTCTCAATGCGTTTCGAACATCAGCCGTTCCTTGTCGGATGACCTTCCTTCTCAATTGCACCACCAAACACTCCTGTACATTACGGGCCGCAATTCCGGGAGGATCGAACAGTTGTATTTTTTCAATGATTGTTTCTACCTGTTCAGCTTCCACGACAACATTCTGCTTGAACGCCAGATCATCAACAATCGAAAGGGTTTCTCTTCTGAGGTATCCATCGTCATCTATGCTCCCAATGATCTGTTCTGCGATCAATACGTCTTGCGGACCCAACTGCAGCAATCCCAATTGCTCAATCAAACTATCGTGCAACGATGTTGCTGCCGGATGAGGAATGGATCCACTGCCGGGCAATTCCGGTACTGCATCTTCCCGTGTTTTATAATCGGGTTCGTCGTCGTCACCATAATTATCATACGCTTCAGCATCGGCATCCGTCCCTTCACTGGTGGCTTCGGGTTGATCGTCGTCTTGTCCTGCTTCCCCTGCTTCGGGATCCAGTTCCAGTGCGGGATTGTCTTCGATTTCCTCTTTGATGCGTTCTTCCAGTTGCGCAGTGGGCACTTGCAAGAGTTTCATCAACTGGATCTGTTGAGGAGAAAGTTTTTGCTGAAGCTTTTGATATAGTCCTTGGGATAGTGCCATGAAAGGGGAGCCGTTTTAACTTCGAATGTGATCCAGCAACTCATTCAGTCGCTTAAGATCCGATGATGACAGTTTTGATAAGACAGCATTCATTTCTTCCATGCGCTTATCCATTTTTTCCAATACGCGTTTGCCTTCTTTGGTTATGCTCACATCCACCAGTCGTTTGTCGTTGCTGCACGTGCGCTTATTGGCCCATCCTTTGAGAACGAGGCGGTCTACGATGCGACTGGTGTCGCTCATTTTATCAAGCATCCGTTCCCGAATGGTTAACGTGGATAGTGGTTGCGGATCGCTTCCTCTCAAAATGCGCAGGATATTGAACTGCTGTAAAGTGATGCCATCTTGCGCCAGCAACGTTTTAATTTTTTCTGTTACCCAGTGATAGGTGTAAATCAGGTTCACCATCGCCTTTTGTGATTCGCTCTGAAAATGGTGCTGCTGTATGTCTTTTTCAATCCCCATGCTTCAATCCTATAAGGGTCGTTTACCGGGTTCTACAAATTCATGCGCATAGATTTTAACCAAAATGATGGCGTAGCTGAAAATCAGGGGACCAAAAATAAAACCCATGAAGCCGAACAGTTGAAGTCCCACAATCACCCCAAACACGGTAATCAAAGGATGCACATTGCCGATTTTTTTCATCAATCCCACTCGCGCGAGGTAATCAACATTGCCGGTAACCAGCAAACTATAGATCAGCAAACCGGTTGCAGGCGCAGTGGCTCCCTGAGAAAAAAGATAAATAACCAGCGGCACCCAGATCATCATGGTTCCCACAATGGGAAAGAAGGCAAATACTCCTGTCAAAAACCCCCACATCACGGCATCGTTGAGTCCAAAAATCAGATATCCCAACCAGGCGGCAATGCCTTGAACAATGGAGATCAAGGGTATGCCGACTGCATTTGCTTTGACCATGTGCTTGGTCTCCAATGCCAATGCATGGACACTGTATTCGTGCAACGGAATGAATTGCCGAATGGTTGCTTCCATGTACCGGCCGCCGGTCAGCATAAAGAACAAAACAAAAAACATGACCAGCATATTGCTGAGGATCATCGCTGAACTGTTTAGAAATGTCGGTATAAAATTGGCCAATGATTTTTGCATCGTCGCCAAATTTTCATCGGTGAGCAATTCTTGTCCCGTCAATTCCCTGACCTTTTCCGACAGGGCCTGCGCACCGACTTTTAGCTCATGGGTATGCGAAAAAATGGCATTGACTTTGGGAGATACCAGCACTACTGTATAATAAATGGGAGCGGCAATGATGAGCAAAAAGAGGATGATCATCATCAGCGCTGCAAGTCCCGGTTTCCAGTTTCGTTTTTCGGTGAGCAAAAAGAACTGTTCTCTTCCCAAAATATAAAACGTCAACGCCCCCATCAACCCCGGCAGAAACACATACAATTCTTTGATGATGAGATAGGCCAGAAAAGCAATCACCAGCAAGAGCACCACCTGTCGGATGCGGTTATTGAAATGCGTCATCGATCAAAATTAGTTCTTTTCAAGTCGCACATGCAACCCCTCGCTGCAGTTGGAGCAAATATCTATATTTTTCCTGCCCTTCATCAATTGATAGCGAAAACGATCGTAGGGTTCACTCCTCCAAATCGCCTTCATGTCATCGCTGTTGAGATCGCCCATCGCATACTGGGCATCTTTATCGAAACAACACGGCACCACCTTCCCATCCCAGGTAGCCACATTACCGTGCCACATTCTCCAGCATCCCGCATGGTCAGCATTTTTGGGCCTTCTCCCATCGCCTGTATGGGAATAGCGGCTGTAGCGGTTGTTCAATGGAATCAAATCATTGGGATCCTGTTCGTAATCGCATACCTGTGCCGATTTGAACCAGATGTCGTCTACCTCCAGTTCCCTGGCCAATTGACGCATTTCTGCCAGAAGTTATTCGTTGTGTCGGAACACCACGCACTGAATGACCACATATGGAGTAGTGCTGTTGAATTGTTTTTTCCATTTCATGATTCTGCGGGTTCCGGCAATGACTTCAGAAAGGCTTCCTCCTTTTCGGTATGCACTGTAGGTTGTTTCGGTTGGACCGTCCACTGAAATGATCAAGCGCGATAATCCACTGTTAACCGTTTCCTGTGCAATCTCATCACTTAAAAAGTGTCCGTTGGTTGAAGTACCGGTATAGATCTTCAGCGATGCGGCATAGCGGACCATTTCAAGCAGGTGTTTATTCAAAAACGGCTCTCCCTGAAAATAAAATCCCAGGTACATGAGGTGGCGATGCTGTGCGTGGATGATTTGTTGGGTAAGTTCAAGCGACATGCTTCCGGTTTTTCGGGAAAACGATCGGAGTCCGCTCGGGCATTCCGGACAGCCCAGGTTACAGGCGGTGGTGGGTTCAATCGAAAGCGATAGGGGTTGACCCGCATGAAAGTGTCGCCCTGAGAAACGACTCACGCCATAGGAACACCACAGCAGCACCGCGTTCGTCAGTTTTCTGAAGGTGAGCGTGGATACAAAATGAAGCGAATCATATAGCGTAGCTTTGTTCATCGGTTATAAAATTAGATCAAAGCGAACCAACCTCCATTCAAATTGTTCTCTAACCATGGATCCGGAAATAAGAGCCTTCATGCAGCGCATCATCTGGTCGCTCACTGCAGCCTTGGTGTGGTTGATGATCAATGCAGTGGCGGGTCTACGATTTGAATTGGCGTTGATCGATGGTACGCATACAACCGGTACCATACTTTTTTATTGCTGGCTGGCAGGAAGTTTTGTCGCGCTGATGAAACTGTTCAAAAAATTATGGCGGGAGCACCTGTAAAGCGGATCAACTGCTGTGGTCAGAAATGATGACCCACTTCCCTTTCTTTTTTTCGAAAATGAGCGTGTAGTGTCCGCCTACATTACCTGCGTTTCGCTTCAGGAACCATTTGCCCACTACCAGGTAATGATGCTTGCCTAACTGCTTCAGGTGGAGAATGTCAAATGTGAGCTTACCCATTCGATCCGCACCGGCATAGTTTTTTTTATAGTTGCTGAGTGTGGGAGCAAAACCATAGGTCACACTCGATTTTCCGATGTACATCAGTGAATCATTTTCCCAGTATCCATTCATGAATCCCTCAAAATCGCCCTTGTTCCACGCCTGTGTTTGACGATCCAGGATGTTC
>VGFK01000011.1 GCA_016868895.1 Bacteroidota bacterium
ATGTCAAAACCGATATGTCGAAATTAAAATGCCAGAAAATTCTATAGCAACATTAATATTAGACTGATATGAATCAATCGAATCAGCAGAAGATGATGCTTTCCCTTACGTTGATGGGGGCTCTATTTTTTATTTTCGGTTTTGTTACATGGCTCAACGGAATATTGATACCCTATCTTCAGATTGCCTGCGATCTCACTAATTTTCAAGCCGTATTTGTGACATTTTCTTTTTATATCTCGTATACGTTAATGGCGGTACCGTCTTCAAAAATCCTTGAAAAAACCGGCTTTAAATCGGGAATCATGATTGGTCTTTTGATTATGGCTGTGGGAACCCTTATGTTTATTCCGGCTGCGGTGTACCGTACATTTTCAATTTTTTTAGCAGGATTATTTGTCATGGGTACCGGATTGGCATTGATGCAGACCGCTGTCAATCCGTATATCACAATTTTAGGGAGACGGGAAACAGCAGCTGTTCGGTTGAGCATCATGGGCATTTGCAACAATTTTGCCGGAGCCATTGGTCCGTTAATTCTTGCTTATTACATCCTCAATGATGGAGATGCTATTGTAAGCAGCCTTAAGACAATGGATGAGGCATCTGAACTCAATGTACTAAATGAATTATCCCGACGGGTAATTGGACCTTATATTGTTATGACTGCAGTGCTTGTGGTTGTAGGCATATTGGTAAAAATGTCACCATTACCTGAATTGGACAAAGAGCCAGAAGAAGAATCGGGTGTTACCGATGCTACTAAAACCAACATCTTTCAATTTCCGCATTTAATCCTAGGTGTGATAACGCTCTTCTTCTATGTTGGAGTCGAGGTCATTGCTGGTAACACCATATTCAGTTATGGTATTTCACTTGGCATTGCCATTGAATCGGCACAAGCATATACCACCATGGTGATGTTTACAATGCTTGCAGGCTATGTTTTGGGAATTCTTGCCATACCACGACTGGTTACCTACCATACGGTGTTGAAAATTTCGGCGATTACCGGTATACTGTTTACGCTCGCAGCTATTGCAGTACCATCCTCCTGGTCATTTATTCTTCCGTGGGTGGATATCGAAATGCCCATTACTATTCTTTTTGTAGCACTTCTTGGACTTTCAAATTCGCTCATCTGGCCGGCAATCTGGCCTCTAGCAATACATAACCTCGGGAAATTTATCAAAACTGGTTCTGCCCTGATGATCATGGCAATCGCCGGTGGCGCTGTATTGCCATTACTCTGGGGATGGATATCCGATAGTTGGTCGGCCCGGGAAGCATACTGGATTGTAGTTCCTGCTTACTTGATTATTTTATTTTACGCTTTGTATGGATACAAGGTAAAGACATGGAAATGGAAGGAAAAGATGTAAGAGGATATTGAGTCCCCTTACACCGTTCAAATTATTTCAAGCCGTATTTGTGCTTGTAGCGTTCGTAGAGTTGCTTGTGCTTATCGTTCAAACTCACGATGCGCCCCTGAATCATCACCAGAGATATGTTGCTGCTGCGCATGTCCAGGATATCGCCTTCGCTGATCACCACGTTTCCATCTTTTCCGCGCTCAATCGATCCGGTACGATCTCCAATTCCAAGGATGGTTGCAGCATTGAGGGTGATGGCCGATAAGGCCTGTTCTTTGCTGAGTCCGTAGGCGACTGCTGTACCGGCATTGAACGGAAGATTTTTTCCGCGGTGCTGACCATCTTCGTCGTTGATGGCAAACAATACTCCCGCTTTTTGCAGTTGTGCCGGAAGGGCATACGGTTGATCCACACCGTCATCCGCTAGTGTTGGCAGGGCATGCATCTGGCTCAGGATAACCGGAATTTCATTTTTCTTCAATAGATCTGCGACCTGATAGGATTCGCTGGCTCCCATGAGCACAATGTCAAATCCAAATTCATTTTTGAAATCTATAGCTGCCAGAATTTCACGAACCACATCGCAGTGGATGTAGAGTTTCTGTTTTTTCGAGAACAATCCACTTACTGCCTCAAACTTCAGGTTTTTGGAAGCATGCTGCGGTTGAGCATGATAGGCCTTGGCTTCGCGGAAGAATACTTTGATTTCTTCAATTTGTTCCAAACCTCTTTTGATGGGATCTTGTTGCGGACCTTGTGGGCCACCCAAGAAAGCGGCAAAACGATTGGGACGTGAATACAAGGCCGGCATGTTCATGTGCATACCGTTGTCGGTTGCATAGGCAGCATCTTCCCAGTTCCATGCATCGAGCTGAACAACAGAAGAAGATCCGCTGATGGTTCCACCTGCAGGCACAATGTTGGCATGGGTGATGCCATTGGATTTGAGAGTATTGATGACTTTGGAATCGGTATTGTAGGCAACCAGTGCTCGAATGGATGAATTGAACTCACCGATCTCAGTGGCATCAACGGTCGCCCGCACACTGTTCACTTCTATCAGTCCCAGATTGGAACTGGAAAGAATGAGTCCCGGGTAGACGTGTTTCCCTTTTACATCGATGATGGTTGCACCACCTGGTGCGCTCAGGTTGCTTCCTACGGCTGTGATTTTTCCATCCCGTATTTCAACGGAAGCGTTGTTCAGTACTTGACCGTTTCCAACGTGAACTGTTCCGTTCTGGATGAAAACGGGACCTTCTTGTTTCTGTACCGGATACACATTTTCCTGTGCCCATGCAGTACAGGTGATGCCCAGGACGAGGAGTGTATAGATTATCTTTTTCATTTCAGTTCGTTTGATGTTTAATCTTGTTCAATGGTGAGGATGCCGTGGCTGTGATCGTGATCGCCGCAGTTCAGCAATACAGAATAACTGGGGACTGCCGGCATAGTGGGACCGCCCGCTCTTTTTTCTCCATTCATTTTTTGGATCAGTCGGTTCCGCTCAGCCGTCAACTCTTTTCTCAATTGAGCATCTTTTCCCCGATCAAAGTACACGACGCCGTCTACGATTGTTTTTTCAGCTTTTGCATAGATGCTCAGCGGATGATCGCTCCACATTACGAGGTCTGCGTCTTTTCCGGCTTTGATGCTACCCACTTGGTTATCGACGTGCAGCATTTTTGCAGGATTGAGCGTGACCATCTTCAAGGCATCTTCTTCCGCCATGCCACCGAACTTGATGCTTTTTGCAGCCTCCTGGTTCAGTCGGCGCGCCATCTCCGCATCATCTGAGTTGATGGCCACGTTGAGTCCCACCCGCTGCATGATGCTGGCGTTATAAGGGATGGCATCCACCACTTCCATTTTATAATTCCACCAGTCGGAGAATGTGGAAGCCGCTGCACCGTGTGCTTTCATTTTGTCTGCTACTTTGTAACCTTCCAGGATGTGGGTGAAGGTGTTGAATTGGAACCCGAGTTTGTCGCCTACTTTCATCGCCGCGTTGATTTCGCTTTGTACATAGGAGTGGCAGGTGATGAATCGTTTCTTATTCATGATTTCTACCAGTGCTTCGAGTTCAAGATCGCGGCGTACGGTCGCATAAGGATCTGCAGCAGGAGCCGATTGTTTTTTACCTTTTGCGGCAGTGGGTGCCGCTGGAGCAGACGCGGCTGCAAGGGCTTTTTCATAATCCTTGGCGCGCGTGAAGGCATCTTCCAGCACTTGCTCAACGCCCATGCGGGTGTCGGGGAAGCGGTTATTGCCCAAAGGCATGGAAGAGCGTTTCACGTTTTCGCCCAGAGCGAATTTGATGAAGCCGTCGGATCCTTCAAATTTCAATTGGTCGTCGTTTGCGCCCCAGCGAAGTTTGATCAGCTGTGTTTGTCCACCAATGGTATTGGCACTACCATGGAGAATGTGCGATGACGTAACACCGCCGCTGAGCTGACGATAAATATTGATATCATCGGGGTTCAGGTTATCGGCGATCCGTACTTCTGAGGTAACGGATTGTCCGCCTTCATTGATGGAAGCTGCTGCGATGTGCGAGTGTTCGTCGATGATTCCCGCCGTGAGGTGTTTGCCTGTTGCATCCACTACTGCAGCAGTACTGTCTTGAAGTCCCTTGCCTATTTGCACAATTTTTCCTGCTTTGATCAACACATCGGTATTTTCCAGTTTGCCTTCGGCTTCATTGGTCCATACCGTTGCATTGCGGAACAGGATGGTTTCCTGCTTGGGTGCTTCGCTCCATCCGAATGCAGTGAAAGGGTAGGTGATGGCACCTGTTTTGTTGTTCCCTTCCCGTTTACGGGTGCTATCGGTTTTGGTATCGGCACTTATTGCCGACTGCCAGCTGGCGGTCCAGGTATAGTTATTTCCTTCCAGGTCTTCACCGTATCCGTTCCAGCTTCCGTTGTTGTCCATTCCGCTGAGGCGAATCATGTTGCGTGATTTCTTTTCCGGAGCAAAACTCAATTTGACCAGTTTTCCATCGAATGAAAATTTTGCTGTCATGGTATCTGCGGCCATCACGTTCACTGCGCTGGCAGATTTTACCCGAAGGGTATAATTTTTACTGCCTTTGGTGCCGGTGAGTGCAAGTGCGTAATTGCCGGTAAACTCTTTCCATTTGTCGCTTTTCACTGCATACCGTTCGCCCTGGATCCAGTTTTCAACCAGTGATGTTTTCTCGTTGAATACATTTCCGGTCGCGATCAGGAAGTTGGCCACTTTGCCTTCTTCCAGTGTTCCGATCATGTTGGACACGCCCAGTGTTTTTGCAGGGACAGTCGTCAGTGCTTCCAGTGCTTTCTTTTCGCTGAGTCCGTTTTCAATGGCTTTTCTCAGGTTGGCCATGAACGCCGATGGAGAACGCAAATCAGCTGTCGTCAAGCAAAATTCAATCCCTGCTTTCTCCAGTGCAGCGGCATTGCCAGGTGCCAGTTCCCAGTGTTTCATGTCAGCGACAGAGACAAAGCGTGCATCGTTGGGGTCTTCCACGTCCATGGCGGTGGGGAAGTTCAGCGGGACAATCAACGTGGATTTGGTTGCAGCGATTTCTTTCACCCGCTGGTATTCATTCCCATTGGTCTTGATGATGTACTGTACACCGAACTCATCACCGATGCGATCGGCACGCAACACGTTCCACTTATCATTGGCTTCAAAGACCTGGGGAAGTGATTGAGTGGTGTTCCAGGCCATGAGGCTCAGGTTCACGCCTTCTTTGTCTGCATTGTTTTTGTACCACTTCGCATCGATGTAGGTTTGGCGCAACAACGAAATACTTCCCATCATGGACGAAGGATATGTTTGTTGAGAAGATCCTTTGTTGAACGAATAATGCGCTGAGGCTTTTTCTTTCAGGATCACAAGATTTTCTTTGTTGTTGGCGAGAGAGACCAGTGTGCCGGTGCCTCTTGCAATGCCATCGCGTTGATGTGCGAGCACTGCTCCAAATCCCGCTTCGCGGAATGGTTTCGCTTTGTTATCGTCGGTCACAAATAATTTTGCCCCTTCTGCCTCGGCGCGTATGGCCTGGTTCCATCCAAATGCACCTTTGGTATTGGAGGTCAGCTGTGCCGGCATCAGGAAGTTTCGCATTCCTCCTCCGCCTCCTTGTTGTGCGCTGGTGATTCCGTAATCGCCATAGACATCAATGAATGAAGGGTAAATGAATTTTCCGCTGCAATCGACAACAATAGCATCCGCAGGAACGGTTAAGGTGCTGCCTACGGCCAGAATCTTGCCATTGCGGATCAGCAAGGTAGCGTTGGTGATTTGGTCTTGTGGACCCTTTACGATGGTTGCATGTGTAAATGCGTAGGTGATCTCTTTTTCGTTGGCCACATCGTTGAGTGGGAATGTGGATTGCGAGAAAAGGGATGTACTCAGGCATCCCAGCAGGATGACTAAACAGAGCTTTCTCATGATCATTCGGTTTCGTTTTTTGGAAGAGTTCAAGATAAGTAAAATCCGCGCACGGTCGGACGGTTATTGGGTGCTGAGTTCCCCTAAAACCTGCTTGAATGGATTGAAATCCATGGCGGGTGGACTGCACTTGGCCAATTGCAAGGCATCAAGGGCGGCAGAAAGGTTGAGACGCGACTGCTCAACTGTTAAAAACCAACCCTTCTCTGCAACATGACGGGCGATGTGCTCTTGTTCGGTCTGACCGGGCGTGGGGATCAAAATGGCTGGTTTTCCCATTCGGATCAGGTCCATGACCGAGGAGTAGCCGGAGCGACAAATCACCCCTCGCGCTGCCGACATCTCCCTTGACAAATCCCGGGCATCCAGGTGATTGATGAACCGAATGTTCTGAAGGGGAGGGGGAACAATGTCTTTGTGGGGTAATCCCCGAACGATTAAAAATCGATGCGGTAACTGTGTGGCCTGTGCGATCAGTTTTTCCTCCAGGATGGTTCGTTGCGGTTCAGGACCTGAAAGGGTGATCAGTATTTCATTGCTCGTGTTTCCCTCAATGGGTTGAAGTCGGGATAAAGGACCAATGTAACGCGCATTGCGGGGAAGGATTTCAGGATGCGACAATCGACCGGCAATGCCCCCATTTTCTTTGGCATCGGGAATCCAGCACTGTGTAAATTTTCTGATATAGGCAGTGCTAAATGCACGGATCACCCGATCCGCCAGGGGTCCCCAGCCGGTAACGATGTGCAGCTGATGGGTAAGGATGATGCAGGGAACAGATTCGTGGTGCAGTCCATACCGGTTATCGCTGATCACCAAATCAAATCGGCGTGTTTTCAGCAGGCGCTTCAGCCAGCGGTGTTCGCGAAGGATGGAACTGAATATTTTGGGCGATTGGAACAGCATCCAGGGCGTGAACCAGTTGCCTGATCTGGGGTAGTTGACGCGGTAGCCCTGAAGGGGGATGCATTCCAGTGACGGAAATTCTTCTTTGAGCAATGCCAGTGTCTTGCCTTCTCCAGCCAGGCAGACCGTCCAGCCTTTATCCAGCATACTGGAGATCAGCGGGATGCACCGGGTGGCGTGGCCCAGTCCCCAGTCCAAAGGCACCAGAAGAACATTCACTGTTAAATATTGAGATGAGATTATCTATGAAAGTATAAAAAATATAAAAAAAACCTATTTTAGTGTGCTTATGAAAAAGGGAACAGTTGGTATTTTACCGCTCACCTTCATGTTCATTCTTGTATCCGGTATCCTGTTCAGTTGTTCTGCCATGAAAAAAAACAGCTGCAACTGTCCGAGTAAAAAAGGAATGGTAGGGTATTGATATGAAAAAATTGACACGGGATTTGATTTTATTGCGCAGAGACGAAGAAGTCGATGAACTGCAGATCAAGAGAGAGGTTCAATTGCTTGATCACCTGTTGCAGTCGGTCGAAACCACTGCGTCATTGTGCACTGCGTATGAGTTGATCGATCTGAATCGGTTCAAAGTCGTTCACCAACATGCCGCCATCGCAAAAGTCATCCGCAGTGAACAGCAGAAACCCTTCCAGTTTCTGATCAACAGAAACTAAAAGGGTTTCCTACTTTTTGTTTCCCATTAATTTCTTCCACCAAACGGATCGAGCTTGCTGCCCTTCACCTGTTCGGTATAATTTTTCCAGGCACCGTCTTTAAACGCATTCACACGATCAACTGCTTCTTTGATCAATCCTGCTGCGCGTGCCATCAATTCTTTTTCCTGCGGACCAGGCTCAATGGGCTTGGACGCGATGGCTTGGTTGGCTTGCTGGTATTGATTCATCACGGTGATCTGCGGAACCATGCCGTATCCCTGTTTGGTTTGTTGCTTTCCGGAAATGAATTCCCTGATTTTTTTGATTTCTTCGGTCAGCTTTTTGCTGACGCGTTTGAGGGAATCTACTTCTTTTTCGCGCATGTCATTGATGTAGACGTCAACTTGTTTGATGTCTTCTTCCGCTTTGGTTAGGAAATCCATTGCATCAATCAACTGGTCCCCGCTTTTTTTCAGTTCTGCACGCAATGCGGCTTGAGCCGACTTAATGCCGTTACGGTTTCCGATTCGTGGATCATCCATGACCGTTACCATCGTAGAATCTTTTTGATCGCGATAGGTCATGACCACTTTATACGTGCCGGGAAGTACCGGTTGACCGGGAGGTTCACTGCCTCCTCTTCCGCCACCACCGCGGCGACCGCCACCGCCGCCGCCAGGTCCACCACTACCGGGTGTCCGGTATCCGCGCTCTTCCATTCCCCACGTGCGTTTATTCAATCCGGAGTCGGCCGACCATTTCAGGTTGCGAATGACGTCATTGTTGGCATTGAAAATTTGAACCGCGACGGTATCTTTTTTTGATTTTGCCGTATCGGTTGCGGGTTTTATGAAATAGGAAATGTGCGCGCCGGTGGAGCGATTATCTGCATCCCATATTCCCCAGGTGCTCCATTCGTAACCGGGTGCGTTTCTGATTTGTGCTTGCACTGCAGTGGGTGCTTCGAATGCCGTGAGTGATTTGGAAAGTTCTCCTTTGTTTGCAGCAAGTTTGCGGAGGGGACGAATATCATCGAGCACCCAGAGTGCGCGACCGAACGTGGCGATGACGAGATCTGCTTCCCGCTCTTGTATGGTCAGGTCATATGTAGAAACACTGGGATAACCATTTTTCCATTGCTGAAAATTTGCACCGTTGTCGAAGCTGATCCACAATCCATGTTCTGTTCCTGCAAAAATCAAATTGGGTTCAGTCGGGTCTTGCAGCACGCACAGGGCATATCCCACAACCTTCTTCTCATCGATCAACCGCGTCCATGTTTTCCCGTAATCGGTTGTCCTGAAGATATACGGTTTGAAGTCTCCTCTTCGGTAATCGTTTGCTACTACGAATGCTTCTCCGGCATTGAAGCGTGAAGCCTGAATTTGAGGAATCCAGGCACCGACTGGCATTCCGGAAATTTTTCCGCGGAAATTGGTCCAAGTTTTCCCACCATCACGCGTCAGTTGCACGTTGCCATCATCTGTGCCTACCCATATCACGTTGTTGTCTTTTGCAGAGGGAGCGATGGTGATGATGGTGCAAAAGTTTTCCGCACCGGTAATGTCGATTGATAAACCACCGTTGGTGCTTTGATCGATTTTGGCGCTGTCGTTAGTCGTTAGATCCGGTGAGATGATTTCCCATGATGCTCCTTTGTTGGCAGAGCGATGGAGGTATTGGCTGCCAAAATAAATGGTGCTGTTGTTGAATGGATCTTGTGCGATGCCTGCGTTCCAGTTGAATCGCAGATCTGTTTTCAGGTTGGGTGGTGTGGGTTTGATGTACCAGCGTTCACCGGTTTTGACATTGTAACGACCGACTGATCCGCCCTGGCTCATGGCAAATACCCAATCGGAGTTGTCTTTATCCGGCATCACATCGAAGCCGTCGCCGCCCCAGAGGTTTTCCCAATAATAATTTTTGATGCCCGCACTCATCCAGGTGTATGCCGGTCCGCGCCAGCTTCCGTTGTCCTGCATGCCACCCATCACGTTATAGGGCATTTCGTTGTCAACGTTGATGTGGTAGAATTGTCCCACCGGCAACTTCTCATCGAAGATCCAGGTCTTGCCTTTGTCGCGCGTAATGCCGATACCGCCATCGTTTCCATCAATGATGTAGTTTGGATTGGTGGGATGGATCCAGAAAGCGTGGTGGTCGGGGTGAATGCCGTTGTAGGGAATGACCACTTCAAAATTCTTTCCTCCGTCTTCGCTTTTGCCGATCATTTGATAAATCAGCCAAAGCCGGTTTTCGTTTTCAGGATCGCAGGCGATTTCCTGAAAATAGAATGGTCGGGTGGTCACGAATTCGGGATTGTCGTTGACCAGGGTCCAGCTGCCGCCGCCATCGTTGCTTTTATACAAACCGTTTTTTGTGGCTTCCACCAACGCGTACACGCGGTTGGGGTTGCTGCGGGAGATGGCCAGTCCGATGCGGCCCAATGGTCCGTCAGGCAGTCCCTCTTTTGCTCCCAGTTTCTTCCAGTTCTTTCCGCCATCGACCGTCACATACAATCCACTGCCGTTGCCTCCGGAGTTCAGGCTCCAGGGTGTGCGACGGTGCTGCCACATGGCTGCAAAAATTTTATTGGGATTGGAAGGGTCCATGATCATGTCTGCCACACCGGAGGTATCGTTGGTGTACAGGATTTTATTCCAGGTTTCTCCGCCATCGGTTGTTTTGAAAACACCGCGCTCGGGATGCTCTGCGTAGGGATTGCCGATTGCACCGGCATAGATCGTATTGGGTTGGGTGGGATCGATGAGGATGCGGTGGATGTTGCGCGTTTTTTCCAGTCCCATCCGTTTCCAGGACTTTCCTCCATCCAATGTCCGATAGATGCCTTCTCCGATGTTGATCGAGTTACGGGGGTTTCCTTCACCTGTTCCTACCCATACCACCGATGGATTGGATTGCTGAATCGCAATGGATCCAATATTGAGCGTAGGCTGTTCGTCGAATACCGATTCCCAGCTGCCACCGGCATTCAGGGTTTTCCAAACACCACCCGAAGCAGCCCCAATCCAGATCTGGTTGGGATCGCTCACCACCGCGTCGATGGTCGTGATGCGACCGCTCATGCCGGCGGGACCGATATTCCGGGGTTTCCAGGACTTGAACTGGTCCAGGGATACTTTTTGGGCAAAGGCAACCACCGTCAGGGTCGCCATCAAAACCGGGAGAAAAATTCTTTTGAACATGTGATGCAGATTGATGAAGGAGGTAAAATAATGCAAACCGGGAAGGACTAAAAATTTCTTTTGGTTAGAGAACATTTAAGCAAAAAAACTGTCTAAAGAATCGTAGAAATTTGGGGCGAATTGTAAAACGTCCTAATTTAGTGTTTAAACATCAAACAATTCAACATGAAAAAGCAGTTCTTGAGCCTGGTCCTGATGATGACCTTGGCCGTATCCGTTTCTTTTGCTCAATCCACTTGGAAGGTGGACAAGGGCCATTCCAATGTAAAGTTTGCAGTTACCCACATGGTGGTATCCGAAGTTGAGGGTTCGTTCAAAATGTTTGATGGAAGCCTGGTTGCTTCCAAAGCAGATCTTTCTGATGCCGTTGTCAATTTTTCAGTGGATGTGAATTCTGTGAACACCGACAGCGAAAGAAGGGACGGGCACTTGAAGAGCGATGATTTCTTCAATGCAGAAAAATTTCCGCAGATGAAGTTCACCAGCACTTCCATGAAACCACTGGGTGGAAATAAATATGCGTTGAGTGGCAACCTGACCATTCGCGACATCACCAAGCCGGTGACGTTTGATGTGACCTACGGTGGACAGATCAAGACCCAGAACGGAGGCGCAAAAGCAGGCTTCAAAGCAAAGACATCCATCGACCGCATTGGATTTGGGTTGAAGTGGGACCGTGCACTGGAAACCGGTTCACTGGTGGTAGGAAAAGATGTAGACGTAACGATCCTCGTAGAGATGGATCTTCAGAAATAAGTTATTTCTTCTCGAATCCGAGAATGACGCCGTTGATGCAGTAGCGGAGGCCGGTAGGGGGTGGACCGTCATCGAATACGTGTCCCAAATGTGCCTTACATCTTCCGCACTGCACCTCGGTTCGTTGCATGCCCAAGGTGTTATCCGGTAAATAAATCAGGCTTTTCTTGTTGACCGGCTCAAAAAAGCTGGGCCATCCGCATCCGCTGTCGAATTTCGTATTGCTTTGAAACAACGTGTTGCCGCAGGCTGCACAATAGTAGGTACCCTTTTCATCAAACTTTTCAAATTTGCTGGTCCAGGGACGCTCTGTTCCTTTCTGACGGGCGATATAATACTGCTCGGGAGTCAGGATCTTTTTCCATTCCTCCTCGCTCATCGTTACTTTTTCCTCTTTGGATCTGGAAAAAACCGGATTACTCTTTTGTTCTTCCATGTTTTGTTTTTGTTTGGGTGAGGGAGTTTGTGCCCACGAACAGCTGCTGTTGAGCAGGCTGGTTGCGACAATAAAAAGTGCCATTATTTTCATATTCAAATCTAATTATATTTGCCCTTTCGGTACGTTAATGTTCATATAAACCCATAACCATCAACCCTTAATTTATCAAAATGTTCAACATCATTTTGTTTGGTCCCCCCGGAAGCGGAAAAGGAACACAATCTGAACGGCTCATTGCCAAATATGGTTTCAAGCATATTGCTACTGGCGATCTCTTACGCTCTGAAATAGCCGGAAAGACGGAATTGGGGTTGCAGGCAAAATCGTATATGGACCAGGGACAACTGGTGCCGGATGCTGTAGTGATTGGTATGGTGGATAATGTGATTACCGACAACCCGGATGCATACGGGTTTCTATTTGACGGATTTCCCCGGACCAAAGCACAAGCGGAAGCACTGGATCAACTCTTGCTCAAGCATGAAGAGAAAATCAATCTCATGATTGCGCTGGATGTGCCCGAAGAAGAGCTGATCATACGGATGATGAACCGCGCCAAAACTTCCGGAAGAACGGACGATGCCGACCCTGAAGTACAAAAGAAGAGGATCAGTGTTTATAAAAACGAAACCCTGGCGGTTGCATCGTATTACCATCAGTTTGGGAAAGTAATTACAATCAACGGACAGGGTTCGATTGATGAAATTTTTGCTGCACTAAGCGAAGAGATCGATGATCACAGCGCGTAGTATCTTATCTGTTCTTTTCTAAAGGTTATCAAATTCGTACAGTTCATCGAAGTGCGAACCTGCAGGCATTTCAAAAATGGGTTTGATCAGTCCATTGTCCAGACCATATACCCATCCGTGTAAATGCGGAGCATTGTTGTTCTTTCATGCTGTCTGAATGATGGAGGTCTTTGCTAAATTCATGACCTGTTCAACAACATTCAATTCGATCAATCGGTTCACGCGGCCACTTTCTTCGTTAATGCCATCGATTTCTTCCTTGTGAAAACGGTATACATCCTTAATGTTGCGCAACCACTTGTTGATGAGACCCAATGACTTTCTGGTCATTGCTGCTTTAACACCACCGCAACCATAATGTCCGCATACAATAATGTGTTTCACTTTTAATACTTCAACAGCATATTGCAATACCGAGAGCATGTTCAGATCAGTATGCACCACCATGTTGGCAATATTCCTGTGGATGAAAATTTCACCTGGCTTGGTCCCGGTGATTTCATTAGGAGGAACGCGACTATCGCTGCATCCAATCAGAGGTATTCTGGAGTTTGAACGTTTTCTAGGCGTTTGAAAAAATCTGCATCGCGTTGAACTGTTTCTGCAGCCCAGTTTCTATTTGATTCTAGGAGGCTTAAGTAATTTTTCATCTTTTTTTAGTTTTAATTTTTTGAATACTAATTTTCTGTATTTCAAATTATTCATTAATTGTTTTACCATTGAACTTTTTGAAAGCATATTTGACAACAAAATAGATGATTAGTGCCGATAATACACCAGTTAAAAAATCAGTAAGCGGAACCATAACTGCAGTGTAAAGCATTATTGAAAACTCAAATTTCCCGAGATG